>DASZZS010000013.1:0-667251 GCA_035543295.1 Novosphingobium sp. | reverse complement strand
CCGTCACAACTGCGCCCGCCTCGGCCTCCTTCAGGATGCCGATGATCTGCTCTTCCGAAAACTGCTTCCGCTTCATCTGTCCGTCCCTTCGAGGGGCCGGTCTCTAGTTCCAAGTGGATGAAGAAACGGGGGTCACGTCAGTCTGGACCACGCGAAAGTCATGGCTGACCAGGTCGTTGAGATTGTCCGCATTGGCCTGTCTCGCGGCAACCTGTGATGCAGGGCAGACTGCACTATGGGTCCGACCAGATTGCATACCGGATTGTCGAGAATGAGCGGCTGGCAACCCGAGTGCGTATCCATGTCGGTCCTGATGGGGATGTCGAAGTGGAAGCGCCCCAAGGTCTGGGGGTGGATCAGGTCCAGGACGCGGTACAAAAGCGCGCCCGATGGATAGTCCGGCATGTTGAAGCGGCCATAGGGGCCAAGAAGCACGCATTGCCTCGGACCTACGTCAGTGGTGAATCGCACTTCTACCTCGGTCGGCGATTCAAGCTGATCGTGGTGCAAGCTGAACGCGGCTTCTCGAACGTCAGGCTTTGGCGAGGGCGGATCGAGGTTGCTTTGCCGGTAACGGACCCGGCAGCGGTGCGCCGTCGCCTAACAACTTGGTACCGTGAAAAGGCGCTGGCGCATTTTTCGAGAAAGCTTGCCGATCTGGTGGAACGGTTCGACGGAGTCGGGACGGTTCCTGATTTCCAGCTTTTGGCCATGGAAAAGCAGTGGGGCAGCTGCTCTCCCGCCGGTCGCTTGAGCCTCAACCCAGCGCTGATCAAAGCGCCGGTTCACTGCATCGAATATGTGCTTTTGCACGAGCTCTGCCACCTGGTTGAGCATAACCACAGCAAGCGCTTTTACGCACTTATGGACCGGTATTGCCCTGGCTGGCAGGCATGGAAGCATGAGCTGGATGGGTATGCAGAGCAGTTGTTACTAACCTGACTGCTGTTAAATGCCGTGCCTTCGATCACCGAAATTCCCACCTGCACCTCTGTAAGCAGCGAAAGATGGCTTTCAGGAGGCGATTGGCCCTAGAGAAATGTCCTTAGGATCGAGGCGCGTATTTAGAAACGCTGTAATAGCAATTATTTGGTCGCGCCCGGCGTTTGTCTCGAAACATGGGTGCCGACGGCATCATTTTGAATTCGGTACTGACCAAAGGTGGGGCGGAGGAACCTGCCGAGAATTGCGGTATTCCCTGCTTGCATCTGACTCTCTCGGGTACCGAAGCAACCGGAAACCGCGCCAATTCGCGCCAGAAATCCGGACAATTCTCTGTTATATGAATAAGTTGAGACTAGGTGGCGGAGAGGCAGGGATTCGAACCCTGGATACCCTCGCGGGTATGCCGCATTTCGAGTGCGGTGCATTCGACCACTCTGCCACCTCTCCGTGATGCGCATGGGGACTGCCTGAAAAGCCGGTCCGGTCGAGGAGCGGGCGGTTAGCCGATGCGGCGCGGCTTGCCAAGCCCCCGATGCCACACTCGCGGCGAAAAGCGGGGATCGCGGGGCGACCTCGCTTGTTTCGCAGCTGCAAAAACCTATATTCGGGGGCATGGACCGCGCGAGTTTCTTTTCTCCCCAGGCCGGCAAGCGGGTCGATGCACCCTTGCACGCCAAGGCGCGCTTCGGGATCGGCGACGTGGTGCGCCACCGGATGTTCGATTTTCGCGGGGTGGTGTTCGATATCGATCCGGTCTTCGCCAACAGCGAGGAATGGTACGAGGCGATCCCCGCCGAAGTCCGCCCGCACCGCGACCAGCCGTTCTACCACCTCCTCGCCGAGAATGGCGAGGGCAGCTATGTCGCCTATGTCAGCCAGCAGAATTTGATTACCGACGGCGAGAGCGGCCCGGTCGACCATCCCTCGCTCGACGAGCTGTTCGACGATTTCAAGGGTGGCAAATACAAGCTGCGCCGGAGCATGACGCACTGAATTTTCCACTGCCGTGGAAGCGGCACCGGCCCGCTCCCCCACCCGGCCACCCATAGGGTGACCCTAGGTTCTGGGTGGCCGGGTGGGGGAGCGGGCTGGTGCCGTATCCGCCGTGAGCCGGAAAAAACGCCTAGCTCTTGAGCTTCCAGCCGCTCCGCAGCAGCGCGTAGAGCGCGGTGCCCAACACCAGATTGAGCAGCCCCAGACCCAGCGCGCCGTGGAGCACCGCGGTGTTGGTGCTGCCGATGTCGCTCTGGCCCAAAAAGCCGAAGCGGAAGCCCGAGATGACGTAGAAGAACGGGTTGACCCGGCTCACCGCCTGGAACGCGGGCGCGAGATTATCGATCACATAGAAGGTGCCCGACAGCAGCGAGAGCGGGGCGATGACGAAGTTGGTCACCGCCGCAAGGTGGTCGAACTTCTCGGCCCATTGCGAGGTCAGCAGTCCCACCAGCGCGAGCATGATCGAGCCCATCAGCGCGAACCACACGATCGCCCAGGGATGCGGCGCGGCGAGGTGGACCCCGGGCCAGAACGCCATCGCCAGCGAAATCGCGAGGCCGACCAGCACCGAGCGGGTCACCGCGGCGGCGACCAGCGCGAGCATCAGCTCGCCTTCGCTCAGCGGCGGCATCAGATAGTCGATGATCGTCCCCTGGATCTTGCCCGCGAGGAACGAAAAGCTCGAATTGGCAAAGGCGTTCTGCATCATTCCCATGACGATCAGCCCCGGCGCGACGAACGTCGCGAACGGCACGCCGAGCACTTCGCGGCCCGTGCGCCCCATCGCTACGGTGAAGATCACCAGGAACATCAGCGTGGTTATCGCCGGGGCCCAGATCGTCTGGGTCTGGACCTTGAAAAAACGGCGGACTTCCTTCATATAGAGAGTCCACAGCCCGAGCCAGTTGACCTGGTGGATCACGGGCACTCCCTGCGCCGGAAAGCTGCGTCGCCCCGTGTCCCCTTTGGGACCCCGGCTTGCAGCGTCAGGAGCGGGAGAAGAGAGTTGATCGGCCATCGGGTGGCGACTATCGGCAGGCTGGCCTTATGGCAAGCCGGATGGGCGCAAACCTCCCGGCCCCCGCGAGAAATGGATTAGGCATGAGCTGGACCGACGAACGCATCGAACGACTGACCAAGATGTGGGAAGGCGGCTCGACCGCCAGCCAGATCGCCGAGGAGCTGGGCGGGGTCAGCCGCAATGCGGTGATCGGCAAGGCTCACCGGCTTGGCCTCAAAGCGCGCCCCTCGCCGGTCAAGCCCAACGAAAAGCCCGAACCGGCAGCGCCTGCGCCCAAAGCGGCCAAGCCCGTCGAAAGCGCACCGCGCGCCGCGCCGCCGCGCGCTGCCGCACCGGCCGCGCGCGCCGCCGCGCCCACTGCTCCCGGCGCTGTTCCGATCGGCGTTGCGCCGGGCCGCGCGCCGCAGCCGCGGGTGGTCTCGGTCGGCCCCGGCGGCTTCCTGCGCCAGGGCCCGGGCGATCAGCAAGCCCCGATCCCGCCCGCCCCGCCGCGCCGCCTCGTCCCCGCCAAGCCGAGCGCCGAGATTGCCGACAAGACCAGCCTGCTCGAACTCAACGAGCGCATCTGTCGCTGGCCGATGGGCCACCCGGGCGAGGCCGACTTCCATTTCTGCGGGGTCAAGGTGAACCCCGGCTTCCCCTATTGCGTCGAGCATTGCGGCCGGGCCTATCAGGCCCAGCTGCCGCGCGGCGCGCGCCGCCCCCCTCCCCCGCTCCCGTTCGGCGGGCCCAGAGTCCGCTAGATTTTTCCGACTTACGTCGGTTCAGCACCAGCCCGCTCCCCCGCCCGGCCACCCAAGCCATTGTATAATATGGGTGGTCGGGCGGGGGAGCGGGCTGGTGCCGTCTAAATCAGAACAACGCTAACGCGCGCGCCGGGGAACGGGCCGCGACGGCACCTGCCGCTCCAGCACCGCGATCCGGCGCACGATTTCGGCGCGGACCTCCTCAATGTCGGGCTCGCGCGGCGGCAAGCCGGGCCGCTTGCCCAGCCCGCGCACCGCGTGCTTGTGCATGTGGAGCAAATGGATCGCGTGGCCCACGGTCATTTCGCGCAGCGGAGCCACCTCCGCCAGCTCCGTCCCCGAAAACAAATTCGCCCCCGCCTCGATCAGCCCGCACTCGAGCTGGATGTAGCCCACCTCAATCGCCGCGTCCAGCGCCGCGCGAATCCGTCCCAGCGCAGCCGGTGATTGTAAGCCGAAGCGGGTGTCAGCCCGACCTCGGCGCAGGCCGCCTTGACGTTGCAAGTCGCGGTCAGCGCGGCGAGGAACCGCTCCTCCACCCGCGGCGACCACTGCCGCACCCGCGCCCGCGCGATCTGCACGCGGCGGCCCTGCGTGGGAGCATCGGGGAAGGAGGACCCGCCCGTCCCCTTGACCACCAGCTCCGCCCCATCGAGGTAGCCCCACCCGGTTGGCGGCTTCATCGAGTTCCGCTCACCCTGAGGAGCGACTGAGCCCTGAGCCCGTCGAAGGGCCGAAGGCGCGTCTCGCAAGGCCGCTCTGGCTTCCGCAATCGCATCCCGGCACGCCGCATCAAACCCCGCATCGGTCGAGCGATGCAAGGTCACCCAGCCCCGAGAAACCTTGGCCCGCTCGGCGGAGAGCGTCTGGTTGCCGGTCTGCGCGAGCGCGGTGAGGAAGGCGTCGCGCCTAGCCTGGCTGAATTTCTTGGTCATGACATTTACGCCCGCTCGTCCAGAGTCTGTCGAATGATGGAGGCGGACTCAGCTATGTGAGGTGCAGGGCTGTAGGAAAGGGATTTTTGGTTGGAAGCTATACATCCTCAATTCGGCCCTGCGGAAGCGCGATGGACATCTTAAAGGCGAAAATCGACTACACCCCTCAAGTATCCCCATATCAAAACGGGATATCGTCTTCGTCATCGTCGTCGTAGGCGAACGGTGGGACTCCCGGATCCGGCTGCTGCGCCTCCCGGTTACGTTCACCACAGATGGTCTCGACGATGCATCGGGCGCGATGGAAGAGTTCATCAAACGTGATAATTTCCAGCGATCGCACGTTCCGACGATATAGCTCAAAGCAAGCAATTTTGTCGCTGTTCCCGAGCAGTTCGGCCATATTGCCGACGGCTAGGTAGCCGCCGGGACACGCGCTTGCGCTGATTGCAAACGCGGCTAGTCTGCCCTTCGGGTTCGGGGGGAAACGCGATGATCGCAAAGAGTTTGCGAGTGGCTGCGCTGGCGGTGGTGCTGTTCGGCGGAATTGCGCCGGCCCTGGGCCAGCCTGTCGCGCGGTCGGGCGACATGTTCTTCCCCCGCCCACCGGCGGAAGTGCGCATCCTGGCCGAAGACGTTCCCGCTCCGTCGGGGATGGCGACGATTGACTTGGTGGTGGTGACTACGCCCGAATTCGATCAGGCCAACAGCCAGACGGGTGCCCCTGGCCGCATCTCTGTGCTGGTCGATCGCGCCAACCAGGCGTACCGGAACAGCGGCATTGCGATCACTCTTCGTCTAATCGGTATCGGTTCGTGGGCTGGAACGCCGAACGGCATAAGCGGAGACGATGCGCTCAACCAGATTATCCCGATCTACGCCAACGGCAGTCCGGCGAGCCAATATTTCAACACACTGCGCACGCAAAAACAGGCCGACATCGTGGTTTATTTGCGCAAATACGTCGCTTCCCACCACGACAATTGCGGCGTCGCTCCGGTCAACGGGCAGCGCGAAACCGCCAACGATCCGCTACTCGATCTCGCGGCCTATCGTGACACCGGCTATGCGGTGGTGTCCGACGGCAAGCTTTCCGACGACAATTTCTGCAGCGAATACACCTTGGCGCATGAGGTGGGCCATAACCTCGGCTCAATGCACGACCACGAAACGCACGACCTCGAACCCAATCGATTAAGACGTGGCGCATTCAACGAAAGCTTCGGGCACCGTATCGTCACCGGCACCCGGACGTTCCATACCATCATGGGATATCCGGCTTACAAGGGCGCGCCGGAGGCCAAAGTGTTTTCCGCTCCCCTGCTGACCAAGCCATGCGGCGACCTGCCCTGCGGGGTCGCACAAGGACCCAACGCCGCTGACAACGCCAGGCGCTTCAACGACGTACGGTTCAAGGTGGCGTCGTGGTCGGGGCCGAAGTGGAACACGCTCAGCGTCCTGACTTCGGGCGCGGGCGAAGGAACCGTAGCGGGCGGCGGGATCGCTTGCGGCACGATTTGCGCGGTCGCTGGAATCTCCGGCAGCGGGGTTACGCTCACGGCCACGCCCGAGGCTGGATCGACCTTTACCGGGTGGCAGGGCGATTGCCATGGCACGGGTCCCTGCACGATCTCGCTCGCCCAGTCGCGTACCGTCACGGCAGAATTCAGTTCACCCGATCCGCGTTTTACCTTGCGCGTGTCGAAGAGCGGGCGCGGGACCGGGGTGGTCACCGGGCCCGGCGGCCTGGCCTGCGGCAACACGTGCGCCGCACGCTACCCTGCGGGCAGCCTTGTGGTCCTCCAGGCCGTCGGCGATCCCGGCTCACAATGGGCTGGCTGGGCCGGGGCGTGCGAGGGCCAGCCGGCGACCTGCCGCCTGGCCATCAACGAAACGCGGGCCACGACCGCGCGGTTCATCGGCCGGCAGACCATCATGATCAGCTCGGACGGGACCAGCTTTGCAGTGCGCAACGACGGCAGCCTGTGGGCCTGGGGAGACAATTCTGCCGGACAGTTCGGAATGGGACACACCACCAGCTCGTTCGTCCCGGTTCTTGTCGGCACGGACTTCGTCTCGGTCGAAGTTGGCGAACAATCGGTCTTTGGCATCAAGAAGGATAATTCTCTGTGGGCGTGGGGCCGTAATGATTGGGGCCAACTCGGCGATGGCACCACAGTGCAGCGCCCACGGCCAGTCAAGATCGGTGACGGCTTCTACAGTGTCGCCGCCGGGTCCGATCACGTCATCGCGATCAAGATCGGCGGCACCTTGTGGGGTTGGGGACGAAACCTCCACGGCCAAGTCGGCAACGGCGGGCAGGTCAATCAATCGCGGCCGGTGCAGATCGGCACCGGTTTTTCGATGGCCGCGGCGGGCGGGGCAAACAGCCTGGCCGTCCGCAACGACGGAACCCTGTGGAGCTGGGGCTTCAACCAGGTCGGTGGGGTGGGCGACGGGTCGGTCGCGCCGCGCTTCTCGCCGGTCCAGATCGGCAGCGGCTACCGCTCGGTCCATGCCAACGGCAACCAGTTCTTCGCAGTCAAGCAAGACGGAACGCTGATGAGCTGGGGGCTTAATCCCAATGGAGAACTGGGCAACGGAACGATCGGAGCTGGTTCGCGAACCCCGCAGGCCATCGCCACCGGATTCTCCGCAGCGGTCGCGCCAAGTGCCATATCCACAGCGGCGCTCAAAGCCGACAAAAGCATATGGACATGGGGCCTCAACAACGCCGGCTCGTTGGCGGACGGAACCGACGACGGGAACTATCGGCCAACCCCGCGCCAAGTCGGCACCGGCTTCACGCTGCTCGCCGGCGGCTTTGCGGGAACCTTCCTGGTCACGCGCGAGGACGGGTCGTTGTGGGCATGGGGCAAGAACCAGTCGGGCGAACTGGGCGATGGAACCAACGAGACGCGCTATGCCCCGGTGCTGGTGTTGCCGGTCGACTGATTGCGTGCCGTGGCCTGCGCCGCCGCTTAGGCCGGCTGCGCCAGCGACGAGGATCAAATAGAAAGGGCCGCGATTGCTCGCGGCCCTTTCGGTATTGTCGGTAGTAGGTCGCTCAGTCGTCCTGCTTAAGGAACGCCGGGATGTGTTCCGGGTTGCCACCCTCGCGCGGACCACGATCGCCGCCGCCTTCACGGCGGGGACCGCGATCGCGATCGCCACCTTCACGGCGCGGGCCACGGTCACGACCGCCGCCGCCATCACGGCGCGGGCCGCGGTCGCCGCCGGGACGATCGCCGCGCGGTTCGCGGGCTTCGCGGGGGGGGCGGGTGTCTTCGAGCTCTTCGCCGGTTTCCTGATCGACTACCCGCATCGACAGGCGAACCTTGCCGCGCGGGTCGATCTCGAGCACCTTGACTTTCACTTCCTGGCCTTCGGAGACGACGTCGCCCGGGCGTTCGACCCGCTCGCTGCGCATCTCGGAGACGTGGACCAGGCCGTCCTTGCCGCCCATGAAGTTCACGAACGCGCCGAAGTCGACGATGTTGACGACCTTGCCGTTGTAGATTTTGCCCACTTCGGCTTCCTCGGTGATGCCAAGGATCCACGCGCGCGCGGCTTCGATCTGCGCCGGGTCCGATGACGACAGCTTGATCAGCCCTTCATCGTCGATATCGACCTTGGCGCCGGTTTCGGCGACGATCTCGCGGATCACCTTGCCGCCGGTGCCGATGACTTCGCGGATCTTCGATTTGTCGATCTGCATGGTCTCGATCCGCGGGGCGTGCGCCGAAAGCTCGGTGCGCGAAGTGCCCAGCGCCTTGGTCATCTCACCCAGGATATGCGCGCGGCCTTCCTTGGCCTGATGCAGCGCGGCCTCGAAGATTTCGCGGGTGATGCCCGCCACCTTGATGTCCATCTGCATCGTGGTGATGCCCTCGGAGGTGCCCGCCACCTTGAAGTCCATGTCGCCGAGGTGATCCTCGTCGCCGAGGATGTCGCTGAGCACGGTGAACTTCTTGCCTTCGAGGATCAGCCCCATCGCGATGCCCGAAACCGGACGGGTTACCGGCACGCCGGCGTCCATCATCGAGAGGCAGCCCCCGCAGATCGTCGCCATCGAGGACGAGCCGTTGGACTCGGTGATGTCTGACAGCACGCGGATCGTATAGGGGAACTCTTCCTTGCTCGGCAGCACCGCCTGCAGCGCCCGCCAGGCAAGCTTGCCGTGGCCGATGTCGCGGCGGCTGGGAGCACCGAAGCGCCCGACTTCGCCGACCGAATAGGGCGGGAAGTTGTAGTGGAGCATGAAGTTCGAATAGGTCAGGCCTTCGAGCCCGTCGATCATCTGCTCGCTTTCGCGGGTGCCCAGCGTGGTGGTGCAGATCGACTGCGTTTCACCGCGGGTGAACAGCGCCGAACCGTGGGTGCGCGGCAGGAAGCCGACGATCGCCTCGATCGGGCGGACCTGCGTGGTCGAGCGGCCATCGATGCGAGTGCCGTCCTTGAGGATGGCACCGCGAACGATTTCGGCTTCGAGCTTTTTGACCGCCTTGCCGGCTGCCATCTGGGTCTGGCCATCTTCGCTGGCGAAGGCTTCCTTGGCCTTGGCGCGGACCGCGTTGAGCGCGTTGGAGCGCTGCGACTTGTCGGTCAGCTTGTAAGCCGCAGCGATATCGCCGCCGACCACTTTCTTGAGCTTGTCCTTGATCGCCGAAGTGTCAGACGTGGCGACTTCCCACGGCTCCTTGGCGGCCTGTTCGGCCAGATCGATGATCGCATTCACGACCTTCTTGATCTCGTCATGCGCGAAAACCACCGCGCCGAGCATGATCTCTTCCGAAAGCTCGCGCGCCTGCGATTCGACCATCATCACTGCGTTGCCGGTGGCGGCGACGATCAGGTCGAGGTCGCCTGCGGCGGCTTCGGGCTGGCTCGGGTTGAGGGTATATTCGCCATCGACATAGCCGACGCGCGCGGCACCGATCGGGCCCATGAACGGCACGCCCGAGATGGTCAGGGCAGCGGACGCGGCGATCATCGCGAGGACATCGGGCTCGGTCTCGCCATCATAGCTCAAGACCTGCGCAATAACATTGATCTCGTTATAAAACCCCTCCGGAAACAACGGCCTCACCGGCCGATCGATCAGGCGGCTGGTCAGCGTTTCCTTTTCGGTCGCGCCGCGCTCACGCTTGAAGAAGCCGCCCGGGATGCGCCCGGCGGCGGAGAACTTTTCCTGGTAGTGGACAGTCAGCGGGAAGAAATCCTGGCCTTCCTTTACACCCTTGGCGGCGGTCACGGCGCAGAGCACCACGGTTTCGCCATAGGTAGCCAGCACAGCGCCGTCGGCTTGACGGGCAATGCGGCCGGTTTCCAGAGTGAGGGTCTTGCCGCCCCACTCCAGCGATACGGTTTTAACGTCGAACATGTAGTTTTCCTTGTGAACCCGCAGCGCCATATTGCGGTGCGGGGCCTCTGTTGCCGGAGATGCCGTCCCGGCCCGGTCGGAGCGCGTTGTTGCGCCCCCCTCGCTGGTCCGGCGGCCTCATTGCGCGCCGGGGCCAGATGCAAAGAGCGGCCCGCAGATGGGGCCGCTCCGCTAAGTCCTACTTGCGCAGGCCGAGCTTGCCGATCAGCGCATTGTAGCGATCGACATCCTTTTTCTTCAGATAGTCGAGCAGCGAACGGCGCTTGTTGACCATCATCAGCAGACCGCGGCGCGAGTGGTTGTCTTTGTGGTGCGCCTTGAAGTGATCGGTCAGCGTTACGATCCGCGAGGTGAGGATCGCGACCTGCACTTCCGGCGAACCGGTATCGCCCTTCGCGCGGGCGTTTTCGCTGATGATTTCCTGCTTCTTTTCGGGACTTACCGACATATATTTTACTCCGCGACATCGGAAAGATTGAAACCCCGAAGGACCCGGGCGTCGCCGCCCGAAAGCTCCATGAGCGCAAGGGGATTGCTCCCCAATCGCGCCCAATAGACCCCGTCCTGAAAGGTCAGCCCGGTCAGAACGCGGCCCTCGCGGACCGCCCTTGCCTGTACCGGACCGAGGTCAAGAGCCGGGATGTCGACCAGCCCTGCCTCCAGCGGCAAGAGTACGTTCTCAAGCGCCGCGCCCTTACCGACTTCGTTCAACTTGTCCAGCGAAATCGCTGAATCGAGGGTGAACGGCCCGGCCCGCAGGCGGCGCAGCATGGTGACGTGGCCGACCGTGCCGAGGGCATGCGCAATGTCGCGGGCGAGGGAGCGGATGTAGGTCCCTTTGGAGACGTGGGCGAGGAACATCGCCTCGTCCTCCGGCTCACCCCGAGATATTTCCCCGCGCGAAGCCGCGAAATCGGGGGCGGCATTCCCCGTGAACCACGACAACTTGAGCTCGAAGACGGTGACCTGCCGCGCTTTGAGTTCCAAGTCCTCCCCCGCTCGCGCGCGATCGTAGGCGCGTTCGCCATCGACCTTCAACGCGGAGTAGGCCGGAGGCACCTGTTCGATCGGCCCGGTGAAGCGCGGCAGGACCGCCGCGATCTCGGTCAGGGTCGGCCGCGCCGCGCTCTCCGCCACCACCTTGCCTTCCAGGTCGAGCGTGTCGGTCTCCGCCCCGAAGGCGACGGTGAAGACATAGACCTTGCTGGCATCGAGCATTCGCCCCGCGAGCTTAGTCGCCTCGCCCAGCGCGATCGGCAGTACGCCGGTGGCCAGCGGATCGAGCGTGCCGCCGTGGCCGACTTTCACCTTGCTATAGCCCGCCTCGCGCAGATTGCGCTTCACCGCCGCCACCGCCTGCGTAGAGCCCAGCCCTAAGGGTTTATCGAGGATGATCCAGCCGTGGGGCATGTCAGCGCAGGTCGGCGGCAAATCCGGCCAGCGCGAAATAGTGCTCGTTCAGCCAGTTGACCGGCGGAAACACCAGCTTGCCCACCGGATCGAAGCCGGGAATCAAGCGAGGCAACACCACGATCAAGACCAACACCAGCATGAAACCGTATCGGCGCAAGCTATCATAGGCGGGCACCAGGGCGCGTGGGAGCAGGCCTTCGACAATGTGCGAGCCGTCGAATGGCGGGATTGGCAAGAGGTTGAACAGGGCGAGGAAGACGTTGATCTGCACATAGTAGATCAGGTTAAGCATGACAAAACCGGCCACACCCGAAGGCTCCTGCACCTGGCCATAGGGCAGCAACAGCAGCCGCAGGAGGAGCGCCGCGACAAAGGCTTGCACCAAATTGCTCGCCGGCCCCGCCGCCGCGACCAGCATCATGCCCGTGCGCGGGTTGCGCAGGCGCTGCGCGACCACCGGCACAGGTTTTGCCCAGCCGAATACCGGCAGCCCTATCAGTTTGAGCGCGCCCGGCACCAGAACGGTGCCGATCGGATCGACATGGCGCAGCGGGTTGAGGCTGAGCCGCCCCAGCTCATGGGCCGTGGGATCGCCGAGCAGCTTGGCGACATAGCCATGCGCCACTTCGTGGAACACGATGGCGAACACCAGCGGGATGATCAGCGCGGCGGCCTGATAGATGGTATCGTTCAAAGTCCGAGCCTTTCGCGGTCGCGCGTCACTATCGAAAATACGGCGGTATCGCGCTCGTAACCGGTCCAGGTAATCATGTGGTTGCGCAGCACACCCTCGAAGGTTGCGCCGACTTTGCGGCAAGCAGCCTGCGAGCGCGCATTGCGGCTATCGACGCAGAGCTGGATACGCTTGAGCCCGCAGGCGAAGCCGTGCGCCAAGAGCAGGTGCTTCATCACTGCGTTGACCTCGCCGCCGCGATGCGCGGGGGCGATGAAAGTGTTGCCGATTTCGGCGCTGAGCCGCTGGGGATCGGCGTCGATCCACGCGGTCATCCCGGCCAGCTCGCCATCGACCAGCAGCGCCAAAGCCAGCCGCGCGGGGTTACCCAGCAGCCTGTCGAAGCTCGCGTCGAACTGCTCGGGAGCATAGGAAAGCGCATAGATCTCCCACACCGCAAGATCCTGGGCGCACAGCGCGCGCAAGGTATCGCGGTGCGCTTCGGTCAGCGGCTCCAGCCGCACGCGGTCATCGGCAAGCTCGGCCTGCAATCCCAACGGGTCGGGGTGGCTCATCCGGCGAGGGCTTCGCTGAAGTGCTTGCGGCACAGCGCGAGATAGCGGTCGTTGCCACCGATCTCGGTCTGCGCCCCGGCGGTGACCGCCGCGCCGCGCGCATCGACGCGCAAATTCATGGTCGCCTTGCGGCCGCAGTGGCACACGCCCTTGAGCTCGACCAGCGCATCGGCAATGCCCAGCAGCGCGGCCGAGCCGGGGAACAGCTCACCCTGAAAATCGGTGCGCAACCCATAGCAGATCACCGGAATCGCGGCCTCGTCGGCCAGCCGGGCGAGTTGCCAGACCTGCTCCTTGGAGAGGAACTGGGCTTCGTCGACCATGACGCAGGCGAGCGGCTGTGCTGCATGCGCGGCGGTGACCCGAGCCCACAAGTCGGTATCCGCCGCGTAGCGATGCGCGTCCGCGCCCAGCCCGATCCGGCTCTCGATCGCTTGCTCATCCGAGCGATGATCGAGCGCCGCAGTCCACAGCATCGTCGCCATGCCGCGTTCGCGATAATTGAAATCGGCCTGCAGCAGCGTGGTCGATTTGCCCGCGTTCATGCTGGCGTAGTAGAAATAGAGCTTGGCCATGCGCGCAGGAGATAGTGGCTCCGCCGCCAAAGACCAGTGCGATTGACATCGCGACCACGGAGGAGTTAGTCCACCCAGCAGGAGCGATCATCCCAATTTTTGAGGGTCCCATGCGCCTGATTGCCTGGTTCGCTGTTGTTGTACTTTGCGGCATTCCGCATGTGGCTGCCCAAGGCGACACCCGCCACTATGTCGTCGATCCCGCAAACAGTGCAGTCGATGCCCGGGTGGCGTTCTTCGCCTTCGCCTCCAAGACCGCGCATTTTCCGGACATGAGCGGTTCGATGAACCTTTCGCTCTCGGATTTCGGTGCACTCAACATGGTAGTCGATATCGATGCACGTACCCTGACCACGGGCGATTCAGAGACCAGACGGCTGCGCGGCCGCCAGTTCTTCGATGTTGCGCACTATCCCACGGTGCACTTCGTAGGCACGCGAATGGAGCTGACCGGCGAGCGCACCGCCGACGTCGCCGGGATGGTCACCGCCAAGGGCATCACCCGGCCGATCAGCCTCAAGATCGTTTTTTCCAGTCCGCCCGCCGATGCAGACACCAGCGATCCCATTTCGGTGGTCGGCTCCGGCACGATCGATCGACGCCAGTTCGGCATGTCGGCCTTCCCGCTGATAATCGGCAACCAAGTCCACCTGACGATCGATGCGCGGATGGTACCGGGTTAGTCGTCGCTTGAAATGTCCCGCGCGACCTTCGGGTTGCGCAGCAATGACTCGATCCGTGCGGCCTCGTCGAAGCTTTCGTCGGGCAGGAACTTGAGCTTGGGCGCGAATTTGAGCTTGAGCCGCGCGGCGACTTCGCGCTGGAAGAACGCCGTGTTGGTCCGCAGCGCCTTGAGCACAACCGCCTCGTCCTTGCCCAGCAGCGGTTTCACGAAAATCATCGCCTGACGCAGATCGGGTGTCATCCGCGCCTCGGTGATGCTGACGCTATGCGCGGTCAACACATCGTCATGCACCTCGCCGCGCAGTAGCAGCTCGGACATGATATGCCGCACCTGCTCGCCCACTTTGAGCACGCGGACGCTGCGGGTTTCGGGAGTGGCGGGTTGGCGGGCCATCAGCGGGTACTTTCGTCCATCTTGGCGAGGATGCGCGCGAGCGAGCGGACATTGCGCGCGGTGCTTTTGCAGCCCAGCCGCTTTTCGAGGAACGGCCCGGTCAGCTTGCTGTCCGCCACGCCGTCTCCGAAATCGATATAGATCGAGCGGTCGCCCAGCGCGAGCTTCTCGTCCCCGCGGTCCGCCTGGTCGGCCACCAGCACGTTGAACTGGTCGGGGTCGGCCTGGCGTTCGAGGAACAGCGTGTGGACGGCCTTGTCCGCGTTGGTCCCGGCGAAGGGATTGTCGGCAATCGCTGCGGCCACTTCGGCGCGGTCGCGCACCGCAACCACGCTGCGCATCTGGAACCGCTCGGCCATCATCAGCCCGAGCTTTTCCTCCAGCCCCGCCGTCGGCCGCTCGGGGAAATCGAACAGCACATTGCCGCTGGCGACCACCGTTTCGACGTTTTCGAACCCCTCCGCCGCGAACGCCGCGCGCAGTTCCGCCATCGTCAGCCGGTTACCGCCGACATTGATCGAACCGAAGAAGGCGACGTAACGGGGCAAGAACGGGCCCTCCCGTGGCCCCTCCCGCAAGCGGGAGGGGGATTGGTCAAAGCACCCGATCGCGCATCTCGACATCGAAGGTCTCAAGCACGTCGCCGGGCTTGATGTCGTTCGTGTCGGCCAGCACCACACCGCATTCTAGGCCCGCGCGGACTTCCGCGACATCGTCCTTGAACCGGCGCAGCGAGGCGACCGTGGTCTTGGTGATGATGACGTCGTCGCGGGTGATGCGGGCGTGGATACCCTTGCGGATATAACCATCGGTGACCAGCAGGCCGGCGGCCTTGTCGTGCTTGCCCGCGGGGAAGACTTCCTTGATCTCGGCGCGGCCGACCACGGTTTCGATCCGTTCGGGGCCCCACTGACCAGCCATTTCCTGGCGGATATCATCGGTCAGATGATAGATCACGTCGAAATACTTCATCCGCACCTTGTGGCGCGCGATCATCTCGCGCGCCTTGGCGTTGGGACGCACGTTGAAGCCGACGATCGGCGCGCCCGATGCGGCGGCCAGTTGCACGTCGCTTTCGGTAATCGCCCCGACGCCCGAGGACAGGATGCGCACCTTGATCTCGTCGTTCGAGATCTTGTTGAGTGCGTTGACGATCGCCTCGGTCGAGCCCTGGACGTCCGATTTGACGACCACCGCGTATTCGATGACTGCTTCCTTGTCCTTGAGCGCGGAGAACATGTTTTCCAGGCTGGCGGGAGCCGAAGTAGTGCGCTTGGCGGTGGCCTGTTCGTGGCGGAACGCCGCGACTTCGCGCGCGCGCGCCTCGCTCTCGACCACCGAGAGCGTATCGCCCGACATCGGCACGCCGCTGAGCCCCAGCACTTCGACCGGGAGCGCGGGCGGTGCCTCCTTGATCTGGCGGCCCTTGTCGTCGAGCATCGCGCGGACCCGCCCCGAGTGCGTGCCGACCACGAGGATATCGCCGGTCTTGAGCGTGCCGCGCGAAATCAGCACGGTCGCCAGCGGGCCCTTGCCCTTGTCGAGTTTGGCCTCGATCACGGTGCCTTCGGCGGCGCGATCGGGGTTGGCCTTGAGTTCGAGCAGTTCGGCCTGGAGCAGGATCTTTTCGATCAGCTGGTCCATGCCCTGCCCGGTTTTGGCGGAGACTTCGACGTCCTGGACATCGCCCGACATCGCCTCGACCACGATCTCGTGCTCAAGCAGCCGCTCGCGCACTTTCTGGGCATTGGCTTCGGGCCTGTCGATCTTGTTGATCGCGACGATCATCGGCACGCCCGCCGCCTTGGTGTGGTTGATCGCCTCGATCGTCTGCGGCATCAGCCCGTCGTCGGCGGCAACCACCAGCACGACGATATCGGTCACATTGGCGCCGCGCTGGCGCATCTCGGTGAAGGCTTCGTGGCCCGGCGTATCGAGGAAAGTGACCAGCTCGCCGCCCTTGGTCTTGATCTGATAGGCGCCGATATGCTGGGTGATCCCGCCGGCTTCGCCGCGCACCACATCGGTACCGCGCAGGGCATCGAGCAGCGAGGTCTTGCCGTGATCGACGTGGCCCATGATGGTCACGACCGGCGGGCGGGACTGCAAGGTTTCGTCCGCATCGACATCCGACGAAGTATCGATATCGACATCGCTTTCCGACACGCGAACCACGGTGTGGCCGAAATCGGTCACCAGCAGTTCGGCGGTGTCCTGGTCGATGGTCTCGTTGAGCGTGACAATCACCCCCATCTTGAACAGAACTTTGACCAGATCCGAACCCTTTTCAGCCATGCGGTTGGCGAGTTCCTGGATGGTGATCGCTTCGGGCACGACGACATCGCGCACCTGCTTTTCGCGCGGTTGCGACTGGCCGGCGAAATGCGCGCGCTTTTCCTTCTCACGCGCCCGCTTGAGCGCGGCAAGGCTGCGCGCGCGAGCGCCTTCGTCCTCGTTGAGCGCGCGGCTGACAGTCAGCTTGCCCGACTGGCGGCGGTCGGTCGGGGTCTTGTCGCGCGGGTGCGCCGCCTTTTTGGCGGGCTCGGGACGCTTGGGCTGGGCCACGGGGGTAAAGCGGCGCGCGGCGGGCGTTGCCGCTGTTCCATTTGCCGAGACAGTCTCCTCGTCAGCCACAGCAGCTTCGGCAGGCGCTTCCACTTCCGCTTGGGCTTCTGCCACCGAAGCAACTTCGGCAACGGGCGCGGCTGCGGGCGCAGTCGTGACGCCGTTGAGCTTGTCGTCGGTGCGGCGGCGTTCGTCGTCCTGCGTGCGGCTGCGTTCTTTCTCTTCACGGCGACCGGCCGCCTCGAGCGCGGCCATCCGCGCTTCTTCGGCTTCGCGCAGCAGGCGGGCCTGCGTTTCCTGGCGCGTCTCGGCGCTGGGCGCCGGGCGCGGCGCGGGCTTGGGCGCGGCAACGACGGGTGCGGGCGGCGGCGCTACCACTTCCACCGGAGCGGCCACAGCTTCGCCAGGCTTGCCGAGCAGCTTGCGGCGCTTGACCTCGACCACCACCTTGTTGGTGCGGCCGTGGCTGAAGGTCTGCTTGACCTCGCCCGCTTCGACCGAGCGCTTGAGCCCCAACGGCTTGCGGCCCAGAGTCGGTTTGTTGTCGGTATCGCTCATGATCGTCTTCGTACCCTTCAAATCAATTCGTCGTCGCAGCGACCGGCGCGGCATCATCCGCCGTCCGATCGCTCAAATCTTCACCGGTCACTTCGGTCTGGCCGAGGAAATGCAGCAAGCGCCGGAGCGGCAGGGCCACCCGTGTCGCAGCCACGCGGTCGGTCAGCGCCAGATGGACGACGTTGTCGCGGCCCAATGCCACAGACAGCGCCGCGCGGTCCAGTGGCAAGGTGGTGCCTTGCTTGCCGGAGCCTTCAGCGTCTTCGCCCACGCGCCACGCCTGATCGAGCTTGCGCGAACCGTCGTCGCCCGCATCGGCAGCATGGGCCAGCCACGCGACTTTGCCCATCCGCGCCTTCTCGGCGATCCGATCCGAGCCGACCAGCAGCTTGCCGCTGCGCATTTCCAGCCCGATCCGGTCGGTAAACGCGCGGGTCAGCGCGGCTTCGATGCGGGTCGGCAAATCCTCGGGGATAGCCAGCGCCGCGCCCTTGAAGGCCCGTGCCAGTGCGCCCTTGAGCTTGCCCCCACCCTTGCCGGTGCCGAGCGCGGCTTCGAGGTCGGCGCGCGAAACGCCGATCCAGGCCCCCCGCCCCGGCGCGCGCGCCAGAACGTCGGGCAGCACGTCACCATCTGGCGAAATGGCGAGCCGAATCAGCTCATCCCGCGAGCCATTGCTCGCGGTGAGGATGCAGCGTCGCTCCGGCAGGGCAGGTCCCGCCGAATGCGCTTCGGAGACGCCGGAACCTAGCGGTTCATTGTGAGGAATCCGCATTGGCGGCCTCCTCTGATTTTGGCTCGTCGTCGAACCAGTGCGCGCGCGCGGCCATGATGATCTCGTTGCCCTGCTCTTCGCTCAAATTGTAGTCGCCGAGCACGCCGCCCTTGTCTTCGGGACGGGCATCGCGGCGCGGCGCGACCGACGTATCGCGGCGGCGCTGTTCAACGCGCTTCTTGGCGATGAGTTCGTCGGTGGCGAGATCGGCGAGGTCGTCGAGGCTAAGTATCTTCGCCTTGCCCAGCGTGACCAGCATCGCTTCGGTCAAATGCGGCAGTTCGGCCAGCGCATCCTCGACACCGAGAGCGCGGCGGGCCTCACGGCTCGCTTCCTCGCGCCGCTCGAGCGCTTCCTTTGCGCGGCTCTGCAGCTCTTCGCCGAGCTCCTCGTCGAAGCCTTCGATCGCGGCGATTTCGGAGAGGTCGATATAGGCGACTTCTTCCAGCTCGGTGAACCCTTCGGCCACCAGCAGCTGCGACAGCGTCTCGTCGACGTCGAGCTCTTCCTCGAACATCTTCGAGCGCTCGGCGAATTCGCGCTGGCGTTTCTCGCTCGATTCGGCCTCGGTCAGGATGTCGATTGCCGAGCTGGTGAGCTGGCTGGCTAGGCGCACGTTCTGGCCGCGGCGGCCAATCGCGAGGCTCAGCTGATCGTCGGGCACCACCACTTCGATGCGGCTTTCTTCCTCGTCGATCACCACGCGGCTGACGGTAGCAGGCTGGAGCGCGTTGACCACGAAAGTCGCGGTGTCTTCGCTCCACGGGATGATGTCGATCTTCTCGCCCTGCAACTCCTGCACCACCGCCTGGACGCGGCTGCCCTTCATGCCGACGCAGGCGCCGACCGGGTCGATGCTGCTGTCGCGGCTGATCACGCCGATCTTGGCGCGCGAACCCGGGTCACGCGCGGCGGCCATGATGGTGATGATACCGTCGTAGATTTCGGGCACTTCCTGCGCGAACAGCTTCTTCATAAACTCGGGATGCGAGCGGCTGAGGAAGATCTGGGGCCCACGGTTCTGGCGCTCGACCTTGAGCACCAGCGCGCGGACGCGCTCGCCGATGCGCGCGGCTTCGCGTGGGATCTGCTGGTCGCGGCGGATCACGCCCTCGGCGCGGCCAAGGTTGACAATGACGTGGCCGAATTCGACCGACTTGATCACCCCGGTGATCAGCTCCCCGCCGCGATCCTTGAATTCCTCGAACTGGCGCTCGCGCTCGGCATCGCGGACCTTCTGGAAGATCACCTGCTTGGCCGCCTGCGCATCGATTCGGCCGAGATCGACCGGGGGCAGCGGATCGACGATGAAATCGCCCAGCTTGGCCTCGGCATCGAGCTTCTTGGCGGCGGTCAGATCGACCTGCTTGAAGTAATCCTCGACCTCTTCGACCACTTCGACCACGCGCCACAGGCGCAAATCGCCGGTGCGCGGATCGAGCTTGGCGCGGATGTCGTTCTCGGCGCCATAGCGGTTGCGCGCCGACTTCTGGATCGCTTCTTCCATCGCCTCGATGACGATCGACTTGTCGATCATCTTCTCGGTCGCCACCGCGGTCGCGATCGCGAGCAGTTCGGCGCGATTGGCAGAAATCGGGCTGGCCATGCTTAGTCTTCCTCTACTTCCAGGATTTCATCCGCCCCGCTCGCATCCAGCGGGCGGGTTGCGGCGATCAAGCGGTCGGTCAGGACCAGCTTGGCGGATTGGATGTCGGCCAGCGTGAAGCCGACCCGGCCGGATTTCTTGTCGTCGAGCGTGATGGTCTCATCCTCGATCCCGATCAGTTCGCCCTGGAGCGACTTGCGGTTGCCCTCCACCGGGTTCACCAGCAACAAGCGCACTTCGTGCCCGGCCCATTGCGCAAAGTCCTTGGCGCGGGTCAGGGGGCGGTCGATGCCGGGCGAGCTGACTTCGAGGCGATAGGTGCCCTCGACCAGTTCCTCGCCCGCTTCCTCCAGCGCGTCGATCGCATCAGACACGCGGCGCGACAGCGCTGCGCAATCCTCGATCACCAGCTGGCCGGTGTCGGGCCGCTCGGCCATGATCTGGAGCGTGTGCTCCTCGTCGCCAACCTCGCTCTTGCCGAACACGATCACGCGCACGAGATCGAAGCCCAAGGCCTGTGCCTCGGGCTCGACAATCTCGGTAATGCGCGCGATATCCGCCATGAAAACTCCGTTAGCCCCTGATTGCGACAACGGAGTTTCGCGCCGGCCCCTTTCGGCGCCAGCCCGGACGTTGCTAACAATGTCGGGTATGAGGCGCAGGTAGCGGGAGTTAGCGGGAAAAGCAAGGGCGGTCATGCCTTGCCACAAAACCCGATCACTATTACGTTACATGTAACGGAGATGCACATGGGCAAGCACGAACCGATCCCCAATGCCGAGCGCGTCGCCAAGCGGCGCGCCGCGCTACGTGCACAGGGTCTTCGTCCACGGCAATTCTGGCTACCGGACGCCAAGGACCCGGCTTGGCGCGAGGAAATGCGGAGACAGGCGCTCGCAATCGCCAACAGTCCGGGCGAAGCGGATGATCAAGCCTTCATTGACAGCATCACCGATTGGGAAGGCATGCCGCCACCGTGAATCGGGGCGAGCTTTGGACGATTGCGGGAGGCCCAGACTATGCCGGAAAGCCCCGACCCGCGCTCATCGTGCAGGACGACGTGTTCGATGTAACCCCCTCGGTCACCATCTGCCTGTTGACCAGCGAATTCATCGAGTCTCCTGCGGTCCGAATTGCGCTCGAGCCAAACGCCGCCAATGGTCTTAATGCAGCATCCCAGATCATGACCGACAAGATCACTACTGTCCCACGCGCCAAGATCGGCAAGCGGATCGGCGCGCTCACCAACGTCGAAATGGTCCTTGTCGACCGGGCGATCATGATCTTTCTGGGATTGGGCGGTTAAGCCACACCCCTCTCGCTCAGTCCATGCTTCTTCATGCAATGCCTTAGCTGGTCGTAGCTTAGCCCCAGCGCCTTGGCGGTCTGGCGCTGGTTGTAGCGGTGCTTGCCGAGGTGGTGTTCGAGGATGCCGCGCTCGTGCGCATCGACCGCGCCGCGCAGGTCGCTGATCGTGTCGTGATTGCCCGCCGTGGCCTGCGCCGAGGCGAGCGGCCGGACCTCATCGGTCTGGACTTGTGGGGAACCGACCGGCTTCCACGCGCTGTCGAACGGATCGAACACGATATGCGCGACCGGCGCTTCCCAATTGTCCCAGCGATAGATCGCGCGTTCGATCACGTTGCGCAACTCGCGGACATTGCCGGGCCACTGATGCTCCTCTAGCGCGCGCATCGCGCCTTCGCTGAAGCCGGGCCAGCGCTCCCAATCGAGCTCGGTCGCCATGCGCCGCCCGAAATAATCGGCGAGCACATAGATATCGCCTTCGCGCACGCGCAGCGGCGGCAGGGTGATGACCTCGAAACTCAGCCGGTCCAGCAAATCGGCCCGGAACCGGCCCTCGTCGGCCAGCTTGGGCAAGTCTTCATTGGTCGCCGCGACGATTCGCACATCGACCTGGATCGGACGCGACGAGCCGATCCGCGTGACCTCGCCATATTCGACCGCGCGAAGCAGGCGTTCCTGCGCGGCCATCGACAGTGTCGCCAGTTCGTCGAGAAAAAGCGTCCCTTTGTCGGCTTCCTCGAACCTTCCCGCGCGCGCTCTGGTAGCGCCGGTGAAAGCCCCTTGCTCATGACCGAACAGCTCCGCCTCGATCAAAGTCTCCGGCAACGCCGCGCAATTGAGCGTGATGAGCGGCTCCTGCCAGCGCTTGCTCAGCTGATGCAGGCGCTCGGCGATCAGTTCCTTGCCCGTCCCACGCTCACCCACCACCAGCACCGGGCGGCGCATCGGCGCGGCGCGGCTGGTGCGTTCGACCGCGTCAAGGAAGGCCCCGGACTGGCCGATGAATTGCGTTTCGCGTTCCATTCCCAATCTATAGCAAAAATTCCCAATCCATCGCAATCCAAACCAAATGACGTTCGTCGAATTGTGGAGCGTGTGGCGGATTTGCGCCATTCAGCCGGTTTGGCACGCGCCTTGCTGAGAGGTGAACAAACCAATCCACCCGAAGGCCCAGACCATGACGACCACCACCAACTCTTTCGCCAAGCCCAAGAGCAAGCTCGACAAGGCGGTAATCGCCAGCGTCGCGGCGATGACGATCTTCGTGCTCGCCCAGCAGCTCCAGCCGGTTCCGGTGCTCGCTGCCGCCAATGGCGCGGTCGCGGCACAGCAGGCGTGATCCACATGACCGAAGATCCCTTCACCCCGCTTGGGTCGGAGCGCCCCCAGTCCCCCGCCGGCGGAACCCAGTCCCCCCGCCACCGGAGCGCTTCGGCCCAGACCCCCTCGCGGTTCGACAGCGAAGTCGAGCGCCTTCGCCGTTCCCCCACTCCGACCTATGGAGCTCCCTTGATGAGCATATTCACGCGCACTCGTGACATCATCGCCGCCAATTTCACCGAGCTGCTCGACAAGGCGGACGATCCCCAGAAGATGATCCGGATGATCATCTTCGAGATGGAGGAAACGCTGGTCGAAGTCCGCGCCAGCGCGGCGCGCACGATTGCCGACCAGAAGGAAATGCATCGTCACACCGTCAAGCTCGACCGGCTCCAGGCCGATTGGGGCGACAAGGCGCAGCTGGCGCTCTCCAAGGACCGCGAGGACCTTGCCCGTGCCGCCTTGGTCGAGAAGAAGAAGGCCAGCGACATGGCCGACCAGCTCAAGACCGAGATCACCGTGCTCGACGATGCGCTGCGCGCCTATGAGCTCGATATCGAGAAGCTGCAGACCCGTCTGCGCGAAGCCCGCAGCCGCCAGACCGCGATCGCCGCACGGCTCGAAAGCGCCGAGAACCGCGTCAAGCTGCGCACGCTGCTGGCCAGCGAACGGGTCGACGAGGCGATGTCGCGCTTCGACCAGCTTGAGCGCCGGGTCGATTACGCCGAAGGCCGCGCCGATGCGCTGAGCCTCGCCGATGGCTCACAAAAGCCCGGGCTGGCAGACGAGATCGCCGCATTGGCGGGCGCCGACAAGATCGATGCCGAACTCGAAGAAATGAAACGTGCGCTGTCCGGCGGCGCAGACAAGGGAGACTGAACCGTGGATTCAACGTTTATTGTCGTCCCGGTGCTGTTCATCGCACTGCCGTGGATCATCCTCCACTATGTGACGCGCTGGAAAACCGCCGCGACGCTGACCACCGACGACGAAACGATGCTCGAAGAGCTCTATTCGCTCGCCCGCCGCCTCGACGAACGGATGGACACGGTCGAACGGCTGGTCGCCAGCGACAATCCGGACTTCAACCCGGCCCGCCTGATGCATGACCGTGAAATCGACAACCAGCCGCTGCGCGAAATCGACCGCATGCTCAGCCAGTCCGCCCGGGGGAGAAAGTAAGATGAACAGCCTGCGCACCACCTTTTACCGCGACAAGCAGAACGCCAAGCTGATGGGCGTCTGCGCCGGGATCGCCGACTACACCGGGGTCAACGCGATCTGGGTCCGGCTGGGCTTCATCGCCTTGCTGTTCATGACCGGATTTTCGATCCTGCCGTTCTATTTCATCGCTGGGTTCCTCGCCAACAAGAAGCCCGCGCACCTCTATGTCGATCAGCAGGAGCAGAAGTTCTGGCAGCGCGTGCGCCAGTCGCCCACCCGCACCGCCCGCGATGTCCGCGCCAGCTTCCGCGACATCGACCGCCGCCTGGCCGACGTTGAACTCTACTACGTCAGTGCCAATCCGCGCCTGTCCGACGAAATCGAACGGCTGCGCTGACAAGCTCAATTCCGAAGGGGGGAATACCAATGGAAGGAATATTCGCGCTGCTGATCCCGATCTTTGCGCTGTCGATCCCGATCATCGCGATCTGGACCAAGCACCAGCGAAAGATCGCGGAAATGCAAATCCGCTCGACCGCCGACGTCACCGCCGAAAAGGCCGCGCAATATGCCGCGCACAGCGCCCAGCTCGAAGACCGGGTCCGCGTGCTTGAACGGATCGTCACCGACAAAGGCTATGACGTCGCCACCCAGATCGAAGCGCTGCGCGATGCCCGCAAAATCGATGCACTGCTCGATCAGCGCGAGACACAGCCATGAACTGGGGCGGACCCGAATTCGTCCTGGCGATCATCGCGATCTCCACCGCCGGCTGGGTGATCAACAACTGGATCCGTGCGCGGCACGGCTATGCTCTCGAAGACGAATGGGGCGGCAAGACCGATCGTGCAGAGGAACAGCAGGTCGCCGCTTTGCGTGATGAGAATGCAGAACTGCGCGCCCAACTGACGAGCTTCGTCGAGCGGGTCCACACGCTGGAAACCATCGTGACCGACAAGGGATACGACGTCGCCACGCGGATCGAAGCGCTGCGCGATGACCGCGCGTCCGGACCCAAACTGGGGAAGCAGTCGTGAGCCCCGAATTGATCGAATTCATCCCCCTGATAATCGGCGGCGCGACCGCGGTCGGCTTGGTCGGCACGCTGGGCTGGATCCACACGACACGCTTCAAGATCAAGCATGGTTATCCGCTGACCGGTGCATGGGGCCAGAGCGTCTACCCCAAGACCACGAGCGAGGACCGGGAACAGATCGCGCTTCTCGCGCAGGAAAACACCCTGCTGCGCGACGAACTCGGCGCGCTCAAATCGCGGCTCGCGACCGTCGAACAGATCGTGACTGACCCTAGCTTGGCGCTCACCTCGCAGATCGCTGCGCTGGCCGACAACCGGAAGGAGACTCGTTGATGGGACCCGGAGACTTCCTCGCGTTCGTCGCGCTCCTCAGCAGCATCATCGTGATCAGTATGGTCGTGCTTACAGGCTATCGTCACAGGCTGCGCGTCAAGGAGCGCCAGCTCGAACTTCAGTCGCCAAAGGCTGACGTGCCCACGGTCGATGTGGATCGCCTCGAACAACGCCTGCGTGTGCTCGAGCGCATCGCCACCGCCAAATCCACCGACCTGGCCGCGCAGATCGAAGACCTGCGCGAGCCTGCGGTCAATTGAACTACACGGAGCAAGGAACATGAGCATGTGGACCGCGATCATGGTACTGGGAATTGTCGCAATGACCCAGATCGCCCGGGTGCTGCGCGCCAAATATACGTCGCAGAGCGGTTATATCGAGAACCGGCACGGCGAGATTCAGGCGATCGCGCGCCCAACCGACAGCGAACTCCAGCGCGAGGTCGAAACGCTGCGCGAACGCATCAAGGTGCTCGAACGCATCGCGACCGAGGCCAACAGCCTCGAACATCGCCAGTCGAAATCCATCGCCGCCGAAATCGAAAGCCTGCGCGACCGCTGAGGGGCGCCAACCAGGAGCAAGTGCCATGGGGAGTGAATATCTGATCATCGCCAGCGCCGCGCTCGTCGGCCTGTGTGTGATCGCCGCGACCATGCTGAGCGGCTGGCAGGGCTGGCTGACGCTCAAGCAGCGCGAACTCGACCTGCAACGCAGCGCCGACCACGATGTGCCGACCGCGCAATCCGGAATGACCGCGCGGATCGAGATTGCCGACCTCAAGGAACGCATCCGCAAACTTGAGGCGATTGCGGCGGGGGTCGATCTGTGACCAACGGCACCACCGGAGCCGCCAAAGCGGGTATCGGCCTGGGCAGCGCGATCGCGGTCGCGATCTCGTGGAGCCTGCACAAGTCGATCGTTTGGGCCGCGATTCACGGGCTGCTGTCGTGGTTCTATGTAATCTATTTCGCGTTGACCCGTCCGAGCGGACTGGGGGGCTAAGCCCCCTCCAAGCTTCGCTAGCTGCATTCGCAGCAAGCTGCGCTGTCCTCTCCCGCAAGGGGAGAGGAGCCGGATTGCGCCACTCCTCTCCCCTTGCGGGAGAGGATACGAAGGCTCGAAAGCGCAGCGATCTAGCCGGAGTTGGAGAGGGGACTTGCGCCCTTAACCCCAGCCTCTACATCGCCCGCTCATGCGCAGCCTCTCCGATATCCGCGACGAATATCTCTTCCTCGAAGGCGACGAGCGCTATCGCCTGCTGATCGAACTGGGCCGCGAGCTTGAGCCGATGCCCGATGCGCTCAAGACCGACGCCACGCTGGTCAGGGGTTGCTCCGCCAGCGTGTGGGTCTATCCCGTGCCCCGCGACGATGGCGCGCTGCACTTCCTCGCCGACAGCAACGCCGCGATCACCAAAGGCATCGTCGCACTGGTGCTCTCGGCGGTGCAGGACAAGCCCGCCAGCGAGGTCGCGGGAATGGATGTGGCCGCCGCGCTCGCGCCGTTCGACCTGAAGAGCCAGCTCAGCTCGAACCGCACCCAAGGCATCCCCAACATGATCGCGCTGATCAGGCAGACTGCCGAGCGGCTGGCCTAACCTGCAGTCGGCTCCCGCACTTCGGCAGCGCCCGCATTCACCTGCGCCGCAAGTTCGCGCTTCAACTTTGCCGGATCGCGCGCCAAGACGAAGCCAAAGCTCACCCCGCCGTGCTTGCCGATGGTCGCATGGTGGAGTTTGTGTGCCTGGACCAGCCGTTTGGCGTAGCCGCGCTTGGGCACCCAGCGGAAATAGCGCTGGTGGACCAACCCGTCGTGGACCAGCGTGTAGATGACCCCGTAGCCAAGGATGCCCAGCCCGATCCATGTGCCGGGCGTCCAGGCCGCCTCCCCCGCTACCCACTTGCTGCCGATAGCGAACATCGCAATGCTCATTGCCGCACCGACGATGCCGAAAAGATCGTTCTTTTCCAGCATATTGTCATGCGGTTCGTGGTGGTCACGATGCCAGCCCCAGCCGAAGCCGTGCATGATGTAGCGGTGGCTGCCCCACGCCACGCCCTCCATCGCCACGATGGTGGCCAGGACAATCAGCAAGGCGGCGATGGGCGACATGCAGGCAATATAGGCGCTCTCACCGCGCGGGGCAAAGGCTAGCGGATTTGCGACCAACTACGACACTTTGCGGCAAGCCAAAACGCGGTCTCGGGCGTCTAGTGGTCACAAGACAATTGGAGAATATCGATGACCAAGCTCAAATACCTCGCCGCCCCGCTCGCGCTGGCGCTCGCCATCGGCGGCGCTGCCCTCCCAGCCAGCGCGCAAAACTATCGCCAGAACAACACTTACGAGCGCAACTGGCACCCAGGTCCGGCAGCCAACGGGATGCTTCGCCGCGACATCAACGATTTGCGTCAGGCGGTGAACCGCAACGATCGCCGCAACCGCATCTCGGAGCGTGAATGGAGCGGGCTGCGCATGGAAGTGCGCAACATCCAGTCGCTCTACTCGTCCTATTCGCGGGGCGGGCTGACCCGCAACGAAGTGGCGGCGCTCGAATCGCGGATCAACCGCGTGCGCACGCGCCTACAGATGGAGCGCCGCGACTATGACGGTCGCCGCGGCTAACTGACTAAGATTGGGCGGGTATCCGACGCAAGCCGGATGCCCGTTCAGGCTTCAGCGGTGCGCGGGAAGAAGAACGTGGCGATTTCCTCGCCGATTCGCGCGGGGCGCAGTGTCGAGGCATCGATGCAGCACCAGCTCGATTTGACCTCGGCCAGCACTTCCTCGCCGCGCTTGACGATGGTTTCGTAGAACGCACGCGCGCCCTTGATGCTCTCGAGCACAACCGTGGCGATTACGTCATCCTCGAGGAACGCGGGCTTGCGATAGGTAATCTCGTGCTTGAGCGCGACCCACGCGCGTTCCGCGACCGCGTCGGGCGGGGCCAGCTTGTTCCAGTGCGACAGCACCGCATCCTGCACCCACGACAAATAGCGCGCATTGTTTACGTGCCCCATGAAATCGATGTCCGCGGGGAGTATCTTGATCGGGAAGTAATGCGCGGGTGAGGTCATGCCTGCTGACATAGGTGTAAACTGCTTACATTACCATGACAGCGCGACGAATTGGGCGCAGCAGCTTGCAAATGGTGCGCTGCGGCGTAAGGCGAAAGCCATCATGGCCAGCCGACCCCGCACGCTTTACGAGAAAATCTGGAACGCGCATGTCGTCGAGCGGCGCGACGATGGCACGTCGCTGATCTACATCGACCGCCATTTGGTCCACGAAGTGACCAGCCCGCAGGCCTTCGAGGCGCTGCGCACCTCGGGCCGCAAAGTGCGTCGCCCCGACCTGACGCTCGCCGTCCCCGATCACAATTTGCCGACCACCCCGCGGCTCGATGCTGCAGGCAACCCCATCCCCATCGCCGATCCCGAAAGCGCCGCGCAGCTCGCCGCGCTGACCCGAAATGCACCCGAATTCGCCATCCGCTACATCGGCGCGACCGATGCCGAACAGGGCATTGTTCACGTCGTCGGCCCCGAACAGGGCTTCTCGCTGCCCGGCGCGACCATCGTCTGCGGCGATAGCCACACCGCCTGCCACGGCGGGCTGGGCGCGCTGGCGTTCGGCATCGGCACGTCGGAGGTCGAGCATGTGCTCGCCACCCAGACGCTGCTGCTCGCCCAGTCGAAGACGATGGAAGTGCGGGTCGAGGGCGATTTGCTGCCCGGCATCACCCCCAAAGATTTGATCCTCCACATCATCGGGGTGATCGGCACTGCGGGCGGCAACGGCCATGTCATCGAATATCGTGGGCGCGTGTTCGAGGAGATGAGCATCGAGGGCCGCCTCACCGTCTGCAACATGAGCATCGAAGGCGGTGCGCGCGCCGGTCTGGTCGCGCCCGATGAAACGACTTTTGCCTTCCTCAAGGGCCGGCCCTATGCGCCGACCGGCGACGACTGGGACCGCGCGGTGGCGTGGTGGACTAGCCTTGCGACCGATCCCGGCGCGGCATTCGACAAGAGTGTGACGATCAACGCCGCCGATATCGAGCCGACCGTCACCTGGGGCACCAGCCCCGAGGATGTCGTCGCGATTGGCGGCGTCGTTCCCGCCCCCGAAAGCTTCGTCGACCCCTCCAAGCAAGACGCCGCGCGCGCCAGCCTCGCCTATATGGGGCTCGAACCCGGCCAGCGCATGGTCGAGATCGAAGTGCAGAACATCTTCATCGGCAGCTGCACCAACAGCAGGATCGAAGATTTGCGCGCCGCCGCCGCGGTGCTGCGCGGCCGCCACAAGGCCGCCAACGTCAAATGGGCAATCGTCGTCCCCGGCTCGGGGCTGGTAAAGCGCCAGGCCGAGGCCGAGGGGCTCGACAAAATCTTCACCGATGCGGGCCTCGAATGGCGCGAACCGGGTTGCTCGGCCTGCCTCGGCATGAACCCCGACAAGGTCCCCCCCGGCGAACGCTGTGCGAGCACCAGCAACCGTAACTTTGTCGGGCGGCAGGGCCCGGGAGCACGGACGCATCTGGTCTCGCCAGCGATGGCTGCGGCAGCGGCGGTGACTGGCAGACTGACGGACGTGCGGGAGTTGGTGGGGTAGTCAACTGGGCGGCATGTCTCGCCATTCGAGCTCGATTTGCCCTTCAAGAGTGTTTTGATCAAAATGTTGGCGGAGGGCGTTTATTGGGCTTGGAGCGGGAAGATTGGACGACCAATCGAAATGCCTTGGCTCAGAATATGCAATTTTGATCTGATCTCCGTCACGTGGGCCGAGGATGGTATTCCACCTCAGGTTTATGCAGCCAAAGCCCGCAAGCCCAATCTCATTGTCCAGAACGTCCGGCATCAAGTCAATTTGCCAGCAGATCGAACCCGCCGTTACCATGAGCAGAACATAAGGAATCCGATCTTCGATCGATTTGCGCCTCAATATCGTCGCGGAAACAATCGGTGGGGCGTTTCCCAGAGAGCCACAGCTAATGCCCACATCGAGGAACGAAAATTCCTCAGACTCGCTCTCGTCCGTCAGCCACTGCAATAGCCTCTGAAAGTTCGGAAGCTCGGTGTCGGGAAGCAGTGCCAGACCGACCTTGACCAGCGCTTTGTAAGCAGACCTAGGGACAAAGACTTCGCTTGGCATGGGCATCGTAAGCTTGATTTTGCCATCTGCTGAAAACTCGACTGCAGTGCCCAGTGCCGCGGAAATGCCGTCGGCTTCGCTAAGCACTTGGTACGAGATTCTGCGCTGCCCACCTGGCCGGCTGTGACGTATGTTATTGCTGCCTTTGGATCGGCCTGTCTGCCGGACCTTACCGCCTTTCCCCTCAGTGCCTCCAACCGTAAGTATCGTGCCTACGCTTTTGCACAGGGCATCATCATATTTTGAGAACAGTTTGTTACAGCGGTCGCATTCGTCGGCGGATAAAATCCAATGATTACCCAGACCTTCCGGAATTGTATGCGAACGGTGTCGGAAATGCTTAGAGTCGCCCTCCCCACAAAATCGGCAGCTACCGCGTCGACCGAGCACGATTTTGTGTGAACCCACCCCTGCCTGGACATGGTGCAAAATTTCATAGCCATTCGCATTCAATTTTGGGGCGTCAGTCACAAAGATACACCTATTCAGGTCACCTCAAGCAGAACCGTATCATTCGCGGCGGCCAGTCGACTGGCGAGCCACATCCAATAAGCAAGATCAAACGCCAATTCGGACCCAATCCATTGACCGATCAAAGCTACCGTTGCAAATTACTGTATATGATTTTCCTGGCCACTCTTTTCAAATCCAGAGGTCAGCAGGCCGTAGAAATCCCGGCGGAGATCGAGTTTCCGGACACGGTCAAGAAGGTGCGATTCCGGAAATCCGGGCAATCGCTTATCGTCACGCCAGTCGGTGATTCAAAGAAGAGGCCAAGGCGCGAAACGCCTGATGAGTGACTCACCCCTCCCAAGCCCGGAGAGTGCGGCCTGCCGCAAGAAACGAGGGACATGTAACTATTTCGTTCTAAATCAGTCACTTAATAGGACTTGTTGCCGATTGGAGCCGGGGTTCCTGAGAGTCACCTTTTGTAACCTTTCGCGCCATCGGCAAAAATCGGCCCCTCGCCCTTGAAACTGACACCGCCCACCGACATCGAACCCTCCATGACCGAAAAACCCGGCTGAGCCGGGAAGGCCGCAATGGCCCCTGCCGTTTAATATACCGCCCGCGCGACCACCGTATCCTTGCTCGTGAGGCTGAAGCGCGGCTCGACTGCCAGCGCGGGATCGAGGACGTGCTCGGCTACCCGGCGGCCCACGGCGGGACCATGCTTGAAGCCGTGGCCCGATCCCGCGCCGACCAGCCAGACCCGCTCGTGTCCCGGCAGCCGGTCGAGCAGGAAATCGCCGTTCGAGCTGTTTTCATATTGGCACACCCGGCTGTGGATCAGCGGCGCGCGCGCCAGCGCGGGGAAGCGTTCCGCCAGATAGGCGCGCGCCGCTGCGACGCCCTCGGCCGAAACCCGCCGGTCCTGCGTATCGGGATCGACCCGCGCGCCGTGGGCATCGAACGCGAGCTTGAAGCCCTGCCCTTCGAGGTCGGGCAGCCCGTAAACGATATCGCCCGCGTTGAAATCGGCCCACACCGGCATCGTCGGCGGCGCGAAGCGGCTATCCCCGGGCGGCGCGCCGAAATGATAGACTTCCTGCCGGGTCGCCGCGATCCGCTCGCCGAGCAATTCGGGAAACAGCGCGGGCAGCCACGGTCCGCAGGCATAGACCAGCGCATCGACTTCTTCCCCGGCAATCCGGTAGCGCCCGTTGCCGAGCCGCTCAGGCGGCGCGGCGCGGTGGCGAAGGGCCGTGAGCCCCGCGTCCGCGACCACTGCCTGCACTCCGCGCCCGGCGATCAGCCCGCCGCTGTCGGATTCAAGGAAGCCGCTTTCGCTCTCGCGAAAGGCGATTTGCGGATAGCGCTGGGCGAGCCAGCCACGATCACCGAACTCATGGGCAAGACTGTTTTGGCGCAGCCAGTCGAGGCTCTGCGCCATGTAACCGTCCCCCGCCGGGGAGAACCACAGCACCCCGGTGCGGTGCAGCAGCGGCTGGCTCTGGCGGCGCGAGAGTTCCGCCCACTCTGCCAGCGATTCGCGCGCCATCCCCGAATAGAGCGGATCGCCGCCATAGGAGAGCCGGATCACCCGGCTTTCGCCGCCCGAGGAGGCGCGCGCATGGCCCGCGCCATAGGCATCGACCAGCAGCACCTTGCAGCCGCGGCGGACCAATTGCCACGCGCTCCACGCGCCGAATACCCCCGCGCCTATCACGGCGACGCGCGGACTCCGTGCTTGGGCAGGCTTTGCCCGGACGGGTGCGGCGAGGCTCGCCGCAGCGGCGGTGCTGGCCAGAACTTCGCGGCGCGTCACCATTCCGGCCCCCTTTCTGTGGCAGACTATCCGCTCCGAACCGTGTTGCAAGCTGCCCGTACACCCCTAACCTGACTAGATGACTCGCAGCCAAGCCTTCGCGCCGATCTGCCCACCGGAAACGCGCCTGCTCATCCTTGGCAGCCTTCCGGGCGTGGCATCGCTTGCGGCCGGTCGCTATTACGCGCATCCGCGCAACCTGTTCTGGACGCTGCTTGGCCCCGCGATCGGGCGGGCGGAGTTGCAACTGCTGACTTACGACGAGCGATTGAGTGCGCTGGCCGCAGCGCGGATCGGACTGTGGGATGCGATCGCCAGCGCCGAACGGCACGGCAGTCTCGATACGGCGATCCGCGCCGCGCAGCTGGCGGCGTTGCTGGAACTCGTAGCGCGCTTGCCCGAACTGCGCGCAGTGGCGTTCAACGGCGCGAAGGCGGCAGCGGTCGGACGCGGGACGCTGGCAGGAACCACGCTGGCTCTGATCGACTTGCCCTCAAGCAGCCCGGCCTACGCCGCGATGCCCTTCGCCGAGAAACGCCGTCGCTGGTCGGCGCTTAAAGAATTCCTCGTCTGACACTTGAACCCTTGCGCCGCTATGGACATAGGACATGCATGACCGACAAACCTGAAAAATCCAGCTGGACCGGCCCAAGATGGACGAGTGCGGCCGCGATGGCGGGTGCGGCAATCGGCTCGGCCGCGCTGGCTGCCGCGCTGCTTTATGCTTCGCGGAGCAAGGAGCGCGCCGAGGCGGCCAAGCGCAAGCCTTCGCCCGACGACGCGCCGGAGACCGATTGATGGAGCCCTTCCGGGAGTTGCACGGCCGCGCGATCCCGTTCGGCCGCAAGAATGTCGATACCGACGTGATCATCCCGGCGCATTGGCTCAAGACCATCAGCCGCGAAGGGCTGGGCAAGGGCGCGTTCGAAACCGTCCGTAAGGATCCCGACAATCTGTTCGATTCGCCCGAGTTTGCCGGTGCGCCAATCTTGATCGCAGGCGATAATTTCGGTTGCGGATCGAGCCGCGAGCATGCCGCTTGGGCCTTGCTCGATCTGGGTATCACGGCGGTCATTGCGCCGAGTTTCTCCGACATCTTTTCGAGCAACGCGTTCAAGAACGGTATTCTCACCGTGGTGCTGTCACAGACGCAGGTCGATCGCCTGCTCGAAGTGGCGCGGACCGATCCGATCGACATCGACCTTGAACATCAGACGGTTACGACGCCGTTCCAGGACCGCTTCAGCTTCGCTATCGACCCGTTCCGCAAGCACTGCCTGCTCGGCGGACTCGACGAGGTGGGGCTGACACTGGCGCGCGACGCGGCAATATCGAGCTATGAAAGCAGGAGCCGCGCGGATTTGCCGTGGCTTGCCAAAGGAACGGGAATAGCGGCATGAAAGCACTTAGAAGCCACGCGGTCGGCGGGCCGGAAAGCCTGACGCTCGACGAGATCGAGGCACCAACCCCCGGCCCGGGTCAGGTGCTGGTCGCGATCAAGGCTTGCGCGATCAACTTTCCCGACACGCTGATGATCCGCGATCTCTACCAGTTCAAGCCGCAGCGGCCCTACGCGCCGGGCGGGGAAATTTCCGGCACGATCGAAGCGCTGGGCGAAGGCGTCAGTGGCTGGGCGGTGGGCGACAAAGTGCTCGCGGGGATCGGCAATGGCGGGCTTGCCGAGAAGGTCGCGGTCGATTCCGGACGGCTGTTTCGCGTGCCCGACGGGGTCAGCTTCGAGACCGCCGCCTCGATCCTGATGACCTACGGCACCACGATCCACGGGCTCAAGGACCGCGGTCGCCTCAAGGCGGGCGACACCTTGCTGGTGCTGGGTGCTGCAGGCGGGGTCGGTCTCTCGGGCGTCGAACTTGGCAAGGCTTACGGCGCGCGTGTCGTCGCTGCGGTTTCCAGCGAGGATAAGGCAGTCGTCGCGCGCGAAGCCGGCGCGGACGAAGTGGTCATCTATGGCCGCCCGCCGTTCGACAAGGACCAATCGAAGGCGCTGGCCGAGCAATTCAAGGCCGCCTGCGGTCCGAACGGCGCCAATGTGGTCTACGATATCGTCGGGGGCGATTATTCCGAGCCCGCGATCCGCTCGATTGCCTGGGAAGGCCGCTTCCTGGTGGTTGGTTTTCCCGCCGGCATCGCCAGGCTACCGCTCAATTTGACGCTGCTCAAGAGCTGCGACGTCTGCGGGGTGTTCTGGGGAGCCTTTGCGGCGCGCGATCCCAAGGCCAATGCCGCGCATGTCGCCGAGCTGTTCGAGCTGCTCAAGGCGGGCAAGATCAACCCGCGCGTTTCCGCGATGCTCCCGCTCGAACGCGGCGGCGAAGCGATTGCGCTGTTGCAGGACCGCAAGGCTATCGGCAAAGTCGTGGTCACGATGAACGGTTGAACCAACGGGAATGGATGGCATGAACAAGGCTAGACTGATCGGCGGGGCAGCATTGCTGGTCGCCGCTTGGGCCGCGCAGGCCGCTCCCCCTATCGCCACCACCACGCCGCCGGAATTGATCGGCGCGCGCCAGTCCGGGATGGACATGTCGGTGATCGTTCTCGGCGCGATGAAGGGGACGCTCGAGCGCGGCGATGCGGTGAAGACCCAAACCTTTGCCGCGCGTGGCCTCGCCAAATGGGCGGGCGCGCTGCCCACGCTATTCCCCAACAGCACGCGGAACCTGGCCGGCAATCGTGCCAAGCCCGAAGTATGGCTGAGCAAGCCGGACTTCACCGCCAAGGCGGCCGCCTTCGCCGCCGCTGCCAATAGCCTGGTCAGTGCCGCGCAAGCCGATGACAAGGTTGCCTTCGCGGCCGCTCTTGCGACTACCGCGGGCACGTGTAAGGCGTGCCACGACACTTTTCAGCTGCCGCCGCCGCCCCGCCCCGCGGGCTAGGTGCAGCCTCTCGATTCGCCAGGGACTTGCCGATGACGACTTTCAACGACCGCGAACGCGCCGAAGAAGCCAAATATGCGCATGACGAGGAAATGGTGTTCCGTGTCCACGCGCGCCGCAACCGCCTGCTCGGCGAATGGGCGGCCGGTCGCATGGGGCTGAGCGCGGTCGAGACCGAAGCCTATGCCAAAAGCGTGGTGCAGACCGACTTCGAGGAAGGTGGCGACGAGGATGTGGTGCGCAAGCTGATCGGCGACCTGATCTCCGCCGGGGTCGAAACCGACGATGCCGAAATCCGCAGCGCGCTCCAAACCAAGCAGGTCGAGGCGCGTCGCCAGCTGATGGGCGAAGTCTGACATGCCCATGGCGGCCGTTGAAATTGAGCGGCTGATCACGGCAGCGCTGCCGGATGCGGAAGTGACGATGACCGATCTGGTTGGCGATGGGGATCACTGGGCTGCGCATGTCGTGTCAGCCGCGTTCGTCGGCAAGCCGCGGATTGCCCAGCACAAGCTGGTCTATGCAGCGCTGGGCCGGCGGATGGGCGGCGAGCTCCACGCCTTGCAACTCACCACCGCGCTTCCCACCTGAAGCCCAGCCCCTTCGCCCGTAAGGTCAAGTCATCATGTCCGACGCAAATGCCCGCATCGCCGATATCGTCCGCTCGAGCGACGTCGTGCTGTTCATGAAGGGCACCCCGCTTTTCCCGCAATGCGGATTTTCGAGCCGAGCAATCGCGATCCTCGAGCACCTCGGCGTCGCCTATGACAGCGTGGATGTGCTGCAGGACATGGAAGTACGCCAGGGCATCAAGGCTTTTTCGGACTGGCCGACGATCCCGCAGCTCTACGTCAAGGGCGAGTTCGTCGGCGGCAGCGACATCATGAGCGAAATGTACGAAGCGGGCGAGCTGCACACGCTGATGACCGAAGCGAAAGTCGCGCCTGCGGACTGATTACCGGCAATTTCGGGGACCAAATTCTCGGGGAAGCGGGGCCGCGGAGACCAGGTTGCGGCCCCGCCTCTATCGAGACTACTTGGGGGGTATGGCTTGTCATGCAGTCCTCGTGCCAAACTGAATTTTCTGTTGATTTGACAAGTAATTTCTGAACACTCCGTTCAAACTCGGCCGTTTGTCTGTAAAGCTTTCCGACACCCCTCCACATTCCCAGGGGGGCTTGGCAAGCGAGGCTGGACCGCGCATGGCTGCGGCCATGGAACCATCGCTTGACGACCTTGGCGCGCATGACGACGCGCCCCCCGCCATCCCCGCCGCCACGGCCGTCATCTTTCGCCACGATCCCGCAGGCGGGCCTGCGCAAATCCTGATGGTCGAGCGTTCGGCGAGCATGAGCTTCGCGGGCGGCGCGGCGGTATTCCCCGGCGGGCGGATCGATCCGGCCGACCACGCGCTGGCCGAAGCGCTCGTCACGGGTCTCGACCCGATCGATGCCGCCGCCCGGATCGCGGCGGTGCGCGAGACGCTGGAGGAAACGGGGCTGGCAATCGCCGTCAACGAGCCCGTCAGCGGGGCAGATGCCGCCGCGGCGCGTGCGTTATTGCTCAAGACCGGCGCGCTGGCCGATGTGCTGCGCGAATTCGGGTGGTCGCTCGCGCTCGATCGCCTCACCCCGTGGGCGCGCTGGCTGCCCAAGCATCGCCACATGCGAATTTTCGATACGCATTTCTACCTCGCCGACCTTGGCACCGGCGCAGTCGAGATCGAAGTCGATGCGACCGAGAACCATCACTTGTTCTGGGCGAGCGCCGCCGAAGCGCTGCGGTTGGCGGACCAAGGGCAGATCCAGATAATTTTCCCGACCCGCCGCAACCTCGAGCGGCTGGCGTTGTTCGACGGCTTTGCCGCCGCGCGCGCGCACGCCGAGGCAACCCCGGTGATCACCATCACCCCGCAGATCGAGCAGCGCGACGGGCAGCCATGGCTGACCATTCCGTCCGAAGCAGGCTATCCTTACGATGGCGAACCGCTGACCCGAGTGTCGCGCGGCTAGGCGCCGGACAAAAGGAACCCCCGCGCCGGAAGCACGGGGGTTCAGTTCCGACAGCAAAACTGTCGGCGGGTCGCAAGGCCGCTTTAGGCAGATTCGCGGGTCATGCCCGTGACGGCCATCACGCTGCCGGTAATTTTCTGGAGGCTTGGCCCGCAGGAGCGGGATGACTTTACATTGAACCACCCATCCCCTCCTTTTTGAGGGATTGACTCACGTATAACTCGTCGGTTATTGAACCAATCAATAGCCAACGAGTTATACGTCCTGATGCCGAACCCTCACGACCTGCTTTTCAAAACGCTCGCCGATCCAACCCGGCGCGCCATCTTCGAACGGTTGTGCCGCGATGGAGAGCAGACAGTCGGGGCTCTGACGGTTCGGGCCGGGGTCTCGCAGCCGGCCGTTTCAAAGCATCTTGGAGTCCTGAAGCGGGCCGGGCTGGTGCGCGACCGCCCCGAAGGTCGCCAGACGCATTATGGCGCGCAACTTGGCGCCTTGGCCCCGCTGATCGAGTGGACAAGCCAGATGGCCGGGTTCTGGGAGAGCCGGTTCGACGACCTTGAAGACCTGCTAAAAAGAATGGACCAATGACCAATACTGCGACCCAGACGCGCTCCGTCGTCGTCGAACGCGAAATAGCCCATCCGCCGGAAAAGATCTGGCGCGCGTTGACGCTGCCGCATTTGATCGAGGAATGGCTCCTGAAGAACGATTTCAAGCCTGTCGTGGGCGGCCGGTTCGATCTTGGCGCAGACTGGGGCACCGTCGACTGCCAGGTCCTGGCGGTCGAGCCGAACAAAACGCTGGCTTATACGTGGGAGGCCCATGGTCTCGAGAGTATCGTCACCTGGACACTCACCCCTTCGGGCACAGGAACCCACCTGCGCATGGAGCAGTCTGGCTTCCAGCCGGATCAGCTGCAGGCCTATCACGGTGCCAAGGCCGGATGGCCGCGGTTCTTTGCTGCCCTCGAGCAGCTATTGGCGCGGATCGACTGAGGCCAGCCGGGGTCCATTCACAAAGGAGGTCATATTGAACTGGAACATCTGGATCCGGCAGGGCCATCGCTGGCTGTCGATTAGCTTTACGGCAATCGTCATCGCCATCTTCAGCATCTTGGGAATAGGCAAGGAACCCGCCTACTGGGTGTACTACTTGCCGCTGCTTCCGCTCGCTTTGCTCCTGCTCAGCGGTCTGTACCTGTTCGCGTTGCCCTATGCCGTCAAGTGGCGCGGCGGGCGAAACAAGCGGAACGAAAAGCAGGTAACAGCATGAGCAAGAACGGCCCTCAAACCGAAAAATCTCCGTCCCGGATGATCGACGAGCGGATCGCCGAGCTGGGCGACTGGCGCGGAGAGCAGCTCGCCCGGCTGCGCGCGGTGATCAAGCGCGCCGTCCCCGAAGTGGTCGAGGAGTGGAAGTGGCGCGGGGTTCCGGTGTGGTATCACGGCGGGATGATCTGCACCGGCGAGACCTACAAGGACAAGGTGAAGCTGACCTTTGCCAAAGGCGCGATGCTTGACGACCCCTCCAGCCTGTTCAATTCAAGCCTCGAGGGGAACACAAGGCGGGCAATCGACATCCACGAGAACGAGGAGATCGACGAGGCGGCATTGACCGCGCTTATCCGCGCAGCGGCGGCGCTGAACATGGCAGGTGCCAAGGGCTGAAGCCCGGCCGGAAAGATATTGGCGCGCCCGGCAGGACTCGAACCTGCAACTCCAAGCTTAGAAGGCTCGTGCTCTATCCAGTTGAACTACGGGCGCGCGCCGGGGTGCCATAAGCGGCCTTTGCGGTGCGCGCAAACCGGGTTAGCAAGCGCGCCATGAGCAGCGACCTCTTCCGCATCGACGGCACCACCGGCGCGCGCCGCCACTTCCGCTATTTCGACTATGTGATGGCGGCTTTTGTTGCGATCCTGCTGCTGTCGAACTTGATCGGCGCGAGCAAGCTATCGGTAGTGGACGTGTCGTGGCTGTCCGAGCCCACCGCCTGGCTGCCCTGGGACTGGCTGCTCGACGACGGCAAGCTGGTCTTCGGCGCGGGGATCCTGTTCTTCCCGCTGTCCTACGTGATCGGCGATTTGCTGACCGAGGTCTACGGCTACGCCAACGCGCGGCGCTGCGTGTGGACCGGGTTCATCGCGCTGCTGTTCATGGCGTTCATGAGCTGGGTGGTGGTGGCGATGCCGCCGGCAGCCGGGTGGGGCGGCCAAGCCGCTTACGAAAGCGTGTTTGGCAACACCTGGCGGATAGTCGCGGCCTCGGTGTTGGCGTTTTGGGCGGGCGAATTCGTCAACAGCTACGTGCTGGCGCGGATGAAGGTGTGGACCGGGGGAAAGAAGCTGTGGACCCGCACGATCGGCTCGACCGTGTTTGGCCAAGCGGTCGACAGCGCAATCTTTTACCCGGTCGCTTTCCTCGGGACGTGGACCACCGAGCAGGTGGTGAGCGTGATGGTGGTCAACTGGTTCCTGAAGGTGCTGTGGGAGGCGCTGCTGACCCCGGTAACCTATGCGGTGGTCGGCTGGGTCAAGGCGCGCGAGGGGGTCGATGTCTACGACCAGGGCACCGATTTCTCGCCGTTCGCTAAGACGAAGGCGCTTTAGGACGCTTTGGGCCCCACCCGTATGAAGGGCGGGGCCTCAGCGCAAACATCGGTCGGCCCAATTAATCTGCAATGAGGCCGATCGCGAGGTAGACAATAATCAGCGAGCCGAAGCCCAGCAGCGTGCCGACCACCCAGCCGGCGCGAACCAGCGTGACATCGACATTGAAATAATCGGCAATCCCGGCGCTCACGCCCATGAACTTGCCCTGGACCTTGTTGAGGCGGAAGCCGGTGGTTGGCGCATTGTCGCCGCGCTGGCGATCGAGCGCGTTCACGCGACGACGCCGACATAGGCGGTCGAAGCCTGGGCGTTCGACGGGGTGGCGACGGTGCCGGTGATGATCACGAACGACAGCGCGAGCGCGGAGGCGGCGGCGGCGAAGCGGCTACCAAGATTTGAAACAGTCTGCATTTTCAGTCTCCATCCTAAAGAGTGATGCGGGTTGATCCGCGATGCAAAGCGTATTGCAGGAGGCGTGCCAAACTGGGAAATCGACGCAAATCTGCGGTTCGTGTTCGTGGGCCAATTTCTTTCGCTGCGATGAATACGAATGAATGGGAATATTCACCAACATTCGGCAAGCGCCTTTTTGATGACATCGGCGCGGTCTTCGCCCTATCGCGCTTGGCATGGCGCTCGACCGCATCCTGCTGACCCATTTCCGCAACCACCGCGCCACGCAGATCGGCGAAACCACGCGCTTCAACCTGTTGGTCGGCGACAATGGCGCGGGCAAGACCAATGTGCTCGAGGCGCTTTCCTTGCTCGCGCCCGGACGCGGGCTGCGCCGCGCGGCGCTGGCCGAGATTCCCGCGCACGAGGGCGACGGCGGCTTCGCGGTAAGCGCCGAACTTGGCGGCACGGTGCGGCTTGGCACCGGGATCCGCGCCGAACGGCCGGGCCGCCGGGTGGTTTCGATCAACGAAGCCGATAGCACCGCGCTGACGCTGGGCGAGTGGCTTAGCGTCGGCTGGCTGACCCCGGCGATGGACCGGCTGTTTGCCGAAAGCGCAGGCGCGCGCCGCCGCTTCCTCGACCGGCTGGTGCTCGCGCTCGACCCCGCGCATGCCCGCCATGCCGCGCGCTACGAAGCGGCTTTACGCGAACGCAACCGGCTGCTCGGCGAGGACGGCGAGCCCGATCCGGCTTGGCTCGACGCGATCGAGGCGCAGCTGGCCGAGGCGGGGGCCGCCGTGGCGCAGGGTCGCAGCGAGATGGTGCTGCGGCTCGATGCGGCACTGGCCCGCCTCCCCGACGCGCCGTTTGCGCGGCCTGCGCTGACCTACGTCGCAGGGGGGCCGCTCGATGCTGTGGCGCTCGCCACGGCGTTGGCCGCCGGACGTCGCCGCGACCGCGCGGCGCAGCGCACGCTGGTGGGGCCGCATCGCGACGAGCTGGGCGTGACGATGGCGGGCAAGGACCAACTTGCCGCCGAATGTTCGACCGGCGAGCAGAAGGCGATGCTGATCGCGATCACGCTGGCGCATGCCGGGCTGCTCAATCGGGATCGCCCGCGGCTGCTGCTGCTCGATGAGGTCGCCGCGCATCTCGATCCGCTGCGGCGTGAGGCACTGTTCGAACGGCTCCGCGAGGGAGCCGCGCAAGTGTGGCTGACCGGCACCGAGCTCGCGCCCTTCGCCGCCATCGCCAGCGAGGCAGCAATCTGGCGCGTCAGCGAGGGCGTGGTCGAGCGTCTCTAGTCAGGGCGACGGTGGGCGATCCGGCTGCGGCAGGATCTTGCTCACCGCGGACAGCGTCGACTGGACGATCGCCTCGACGCCCGGTGCGGTCGGATGGAGATGGTCGGCCTGGACCAGTTCGGGCTTGCCGATTACCGCCTGGAGGAAGAACGGCACGAGCATCGCGTCATGCTGCTTGGCGAGTTCGGTGTAGATCGGGTTGAACTTGTCGCCGTAAGCCTTGCCCAGATTGGGCGGGGCCAGCATCCCCATCACCAGCACCGGCAAGTCGCGTCGCTTGAGTTCGGTCAGGACCGCATCGAGATTGGCGCGCAGCTGCTCGGGCGGCAGCGCGCGGAGCAAATCGTTGCCGCCCAGCTCGACAATCACCAGCGCGGGCGGGCTGGGTTGGTTGTCGAGCGTGAAGGCCAGCCGCTGGCGGATATCGGCGCTGGTATCGCCCGAAACCCCGGCGTTGGTGATCCGCGCATTGACCCCCGTGGCTCGCAAGGCCGCCTCGAGCCGGGCCGGATAACTTTCGCCTGGCTTGAGCCCGTAACCCGCGAACAGGCTGTCGCCGATCGCGAGGATGCGCTGCTCGTCGCCCTGCACCGCTATCGCCGGTCCGCCCGATTGGCGCGCCGCGCCTTTGGTCGCGGGCGTTTCGGAGTTGCAGCCGGCCAGCGCAAGCGCCCCAACCATGAGCGCCAATTTCAATTTCATTCTGCAACCTCCTTGCGGGACTCCCCCAAGCTATGCCATCGCCGCGCGGTGACAAGTCCCGAGCTGGCGATTTCCGCCCGAACCCTTACCCTCACCCTCGGCAGCGGCGACGGCGCGGTCGAAATTCTGCGCGGGATCGACCTCGACGTGGCCACGGGCGAGACGCTTGCGCTGCTCGGCCCCTCGGGCTCGGGCAAGAGCTCGCTGATGGCCGTGCTCTCGGGGCTGGAGCGCGCCAGTTCGGGCAGGCTCGATGTCGCGGACGCCAATTTCGCCACGCTCGATGAAGACGGGCTGGCGCTTGCCCGGCGCGGACGCATCGGGATCGTGCTCCAGGCCTTCCATCTTCTGCCGACCATGACCGCGCAGGAAAACGTCGCCACCCCGATGGAACTCGCCGGGATCGCCGATGCGTGGGAGCGCGCCGGTGCCGAACTCGCGGCGGTCGGGCTCGGCCACCGGCTGTCGCATTACCCGGCGCAGCTGTCGGGCGGCGAGCAGCAGCGCGTCGCCATCGCGCGCGCCACCGCGCCGCGCCCCGCGCTGATCTTTGCAGACGAGCCGACCGGCAACCTCGATCATGCGACCGGCGAGGACATCATCGAATTGCTCTTCGCGCGTCGCGTCGAGGCCGGGGCGACGCTGGTGATTATCACCCACGATCCCGCGCTCGCGGCGCGCTGCGAGCGCGTCATCACACTCGCCGACGGACGCATCGCCAGCGACACTGCTGCGGCATGAGCTGGAGCATCGCCTGGCGGATCGCGCGGCGCGATTTGAGCGCGCGGTTCCGGGGCCTCAGGTTGCTGCTGGTGTGCCTGTTCCTCGGGGTCGGGGCGCTGGCGGCGATCGGCACGCTAACCGGCGCGATCGAGCGCGAACTGGCGACGCGCGGCCGCGCGATCCTCGGCGGCGATGTCGAAGTTGGCGTCTGGCAACGCGCCGCGAGCGCGCCGGAAGCTGCGGCTTTTGCGAGCCTCGGCACAGTTTCGGGCGGCACGCGGATGCAGGCGATGGCCAGCGCCGGAGAGCTTGCGGTGCCGGTCGAACTCAAATCGGTCGATGCGCGCTGGCCACTGGTCGGCACGCTGCGCCTCGCCGATGGGCGGAGCGTCGGCGCACCGCCGTCGGGTCAAGCATGGCTGGCCGAGGGCGCGGCGGAGCGGCTCGAATTAGCCAAGGGCGGTCGGCTGACCATCGGCAGTGTCGCGCTGAGGGTCGGCGGGATCATCGCCGACGAGCCCGACCGGCTGGGCGAAGGTTTCACCCTTGGCCCGGTGGTGATCCTCGGCGCGGATGTTCCCGCCGCCGCCGGGCTGACCGCGCCCGGGGCGATGTATCGCAGCAAGTACCGGATCGCCCTCAATGCGGGGCGCAATCCAGCGCAGGTGGCCGAGGCCCTCAAGGCGCAATTCCCCTCATCGGGCTTCGAAGTGCGCACCCGCGACAAGGCATCGCCTGGCGCGGAGCGGTTTGTCGAGCGGATGGGCGAGTTTCTCGTGCTGGTCGGCCTTGCCGCGCTGGTGATTGCCGGGATCGGCATTGGTGGAGGTGTCTCGTCTTATCTCGAAGCCCGGCGCGGCAGCATTGCGACGCTCAAGGTGCTGGGCGCGTCGAGCGGCAATATCGCACGAATATACCTGCTGCAGATTGGCGCGGCGGCGCTGGCGGGGAGTGTCGCGGGTCTCGCGGCCGGCGTGCTGGTGACGCCGCTGCTGGGCCAGGCGCTGGGCGCGCTGCTGCCGGTTCGGCCCGGCTTCGTGTTCGACGCCGCTGCGCTGGCCCGCGCCGCGACCTACGGCCTGCTGGTCGCCTTCGTATTCGCCGCGCCCCCTCTCATGGCCGCGCGCCAGTTCCCGGCGATGGCACTGATGCGCGCGCGGGTATCACCGCTGACAAGTCGCTGGCGGGAGACGCTGCTGCCGGTCGGGATCGGCCTCGCCGCGATTGCCGCGCTGGCGCTGGCGACCGCCGCGCAGCCGCTGGTGACGGGTTGGTTCCTTGGCGGTGCGGCGGTATTGCTGGCGCTCCTCGGCGGGCTTGGCTGGGCGATCCGCCACCTCGCGGCGCGGCTACCGCGTCCGCGCGAGCCGATGCTGCGCGCCGCGCTCGCCAACCTCCACCGCCCCGGAGCGCAGACCGGCGCGCTGGTCACCGCGCTCGGCTTCGGGCTTGCCACCTTCGTGCTGCTCGCGGTGGTCCAGACCAGCCTCGATGCCAATATCGACGCGCGCGTGCCGCAGCGCGCGCCCGATTATTTCGTGCTCGACGTACCGCGCAACCGGGCGGGCGAGTTCGCCGCCGCGGTCCGCAGCGTCGCGCCCAGCGCCACGGTGCGCACTGTCCCCGCGCTGCGCGGCGCGATCCTCGCCTATGGCCCGGCGGGCGCGATGACCCGCGTGGCAGACCTGCCCGAAATTCCCGACGACGCCTGGCCGCTGCGCGGCGAGCGCGGGCTGACCTATGCCGACAGTGTGCCCGAAGGCAACGTCGTCACCGCGGGCAAGTGGTGGCCCAAGGGCTACAGCGGCGAACCGCAGGTCTCGGTCGATGCCGATTTGGCCGAAGCGCTGGGCCTCAAACTCGACGACCGGCTGACCATTGGACTGCTCGGGATCGAGCGGACCGCGACCATCGCCTCGTTCCGGCGGATCGACTGGGACTCGATGGGCTTCAACTATGTGCTGGTGTTCTCGCCCAACGCGATTGCCGATGCGCCGCACAATCTCGCCGCGACCATCGATTTGGCTCCGGGCGCGCCCAAGGGCGGGGTGCTGCGCGCGCTGGTGCGTGCTTTCCCGGCCTCGTCGGTGATCGAGGTGGGCGGGGTGCTGCGCGATGCCCGCGCCTTGCTCACCCAGATGGGCACGGCCATTCTCGCCGCCGCGTCGGTCGCGGTGCTCGCGGGGATCGCGGTGCTGCTCGGCGCGATTGCCGCAGCGCGCGCCAGCCGGACCTACGACAATGTCATCCTGCGCGTGCTGGGCGCGAGCCGCCGCCAGCTGCTCATGCTGCAGATGGCCGAATATGGCGTGCTTGCAGCGTTGCTGGCGGCGGTGGCGCTGGTGCTGGGCAGCGCGATCGGCTGGCTGGTGATCGTCGAGCTGTTCGAATTCGACTGGTTGCCCGATTGGCCGCGCGTGCTGGGCGTGCTGGGCGGCGGGCTGGCGCTGGTGCTCGGCTTTGCCCTAGCCGGCTCGCTCCCGCTGCTGCGAGCGCGGCCGGCGCAGGCCTTGCGTGAACTCTAAGCCGCCCGCGCCGCGCGATCGACAGCTTCGAGGTTGAGCATCTCGGCCAGCAGAAACGCCAGCTCGATCGATTGCGCGGCGTTGAGCCGCGGGTCGCAGTGGGTGTGATAGCGGTCGCCCAGCGCCTCGTGGCTGATCGCTACCGCGCCGCCGACGCATTCGGTCACGTCCTGTCCGGTCATCTCGATATGGATGCCGCCAGCATGCGTGCCTTCGGCGCGGTGGACCGCGAAGAACCCGCGCACTTCATTGAGAATCCGGTCGAACGGCCGGGTTTTGTAGCCGCTGTTGGACTTGATGACATTGCCGTGCATCGGATCGCACGACCACACCACCGGATGGCCTTCGCGCGCGACGGCGCGAACCAGCGGGGGCAGCCCGGCTTCGACCTTGTCGTCGCCGAAGCGACTGATCAGTGTCATCCGACCGGGTTCGCGCCCGGGGTTAAGCGTATCGAGCAGCCGCAGCAGCTGGTCCGGTGCCAGCGAAGGCCCGCACTTCATGCCCAAAGGATTGCCCACGCCGCGCAGATACTCGACATGCGCCGAGCCCTCGAAGCGCGTCCGGTCGCCGATCCACAGCATATGCGCCGAGCAATCGTACCAGTCGCCGGTCAGCGAATCCTGCCGGGTCAGCGCCTGTTCGTACTGCAGCAGCAGCGCTTCGTGGCTGGTGTAGAAGCTGGTGCCCTGGAGCTGCGGCACGGTCTGTGGATCGACCCCGCAAGCCTGCATGAAATCGAGCGCCTCGCCGATCCGGTCGGCGGTCTCGGCGAATTTCGCGGCCCACGGGCTGCGGCCAATATGATCGAGCGTCCACTGATGCACCTGGCGCAAATTGGCGTAGCCGCCGGTCGAGAACGCGCGCAGCAGATTGAGCGTTGCGGCCGACTGGCTGTAGGCGCGCAGCATCCGGTCCGGGTCGGGGTTGCGTTGCGCCGGATCGAACTCGATCCCGTTGATGATATCGCCGAGGTAGCTGGGCAGCTCGACTCCGCCCTGCACTTCGGTCGACGCGGAGCGCGGCTTGGCGAACTGGCCGGCCATGCGCCCGACCTTGATCACCGGCAGCTTGCCGGCATAGGTCAGCACCACCGCCATCTGCAGCAGCACGCGGAAGGTGTCGCGGATGTTGTTGGGATGCAGCTCGGCGAAGCTTTCGGCGCAGTCGCCGCCCTGCAACAGGAAGCCCTTGCCTGCCGCGACATTGGCCAGGTCCGCCTTGAGCGCCCGGGCCTCACCGGCAAACACCAGCGGCGGGAAATTGCCCATGGTTTCCTCGACGCGGGCCAAAGCCAGCGCATCGGGATAGCTCGGCAAATGCCGCGCTTCCTTGGTTTTCCAGCCTTCGGGGGTCCAGTTGCTCGCCACAATCATGCTCCTTGCGAGCGCGCCCATAGCCGGGTCATGCTGCGTTTGCAAAAGCGCTTAGTGGCTGCTCGCCCCAACCGCCGCACCCGGCGCTGCAGTAGCGAGCGTCTGGCCTTCGGGGATCACCGCGATCTTGGCGCTGCGTCCGGTGCCGAGATACTTCTTTGCCAAAGCCTCGAGCTCTGCGGGGGTGATCCGCGTATAGTCGCCCAGCAAGGTCCGCAGCGCCGCGATGCGCGAAGGATCCTCGGTCGCGCCTTCGATCTGGTACATGAAAAAGGCACTGCTCGACGAAGCGCGGGTCAGCTGCTGGCGGAGCGGTTCGGTCACGCGAGCGATTTCGTCGGGTGTGGCCGGGCGGGTGGTCAGATCGACAGCGATTGCCTCGGCGGTGGCGAAGAAGGTCGGCACGGCCGAGGGCTGGAGCTGCGCCATCGCCATCAGTGAGCCGCCGCCGTCGAGATCGAGCGGCCAGTTGGCCACGACCTGCGGCGCATAGCTCGCGCCCAGTTTTTCGCGCATCGCGTCCATCAGACGGATCGTGAAGAGCTGCGAGAGTATTTCCAGCTGGCGCGATTCGCGCACCCCCGCCATGCCGCCGCCGGTCGGCCAGCTGACGATCGCGGCGGCCTGGTTGGCATCGCCGCGATGGCGCAGCACCACCGGCTGGGCCGACGGGGCGAGCGACTGCGCGCTGGCGGGCCCGGTCGAAGCCGGCAAGGGTACCCGTTTGGGCAGCGCGCCGAAAGTCTTTTGCAGCGCGGCCAGCGCCGCGGCCCGGTCGAAATCGCCGAACAGCTGGACTTCGATCGGTCCGCTTTCGAGGATCGGTTCCCACACCTGGCGGAAGCCCTGCGGGGTGGCGGCATCGATTTCCGCCGGAGTGGGCGTGTGGAATTTGGGATCCCGGTTGCGCTGCAGGAATTTGAGATCGCGTTCGAGCACCCCCTGCGGCGAGGTGGCATAGCTTTCGTACTGCAAGCGCGCCGCCGCCTGCGCCCGGATCAGCGGGTTCACATCCCAGCGCGGCGTCGCCAGCTTGGCCGCGAACAGATAGAGCTGGTCGGCGAGGTCCGCAGTCCGGGTATCGGCCGAGAACTGGAAATTGGCATCGTCGATCGCGAAGTTGAAGCCCATCTTGCGCCCGGTCGAAATCCGGTCGAGCTCTTCCTGCCCGAGCGAGCCCACGCCCGAGCCGACCAGCGCCATATCGCCCAGCGTGATATAGGCGGCGTCGCCCGGCCCGAATGCGCGGTAGCCGGCGCCGAAGCGAACCTTGAGCGTCACCCGCCCCGGCTCGTCCTGCGACGGCCAGAACATGACCTTGACGCCATTGACGAACTCGATCTGCTCGATCCCGGGGAGCCCGGTGGGGGTGATCGCGACGAACTTGCCCGGCGCGCCAATCGGCGGCAGTCCGGCGAAGGAAATCGGCTTCGATTCCAGCCGCGCCTTGGGATCGGCGGTGACAGGCTCAAGCAGCGCGCTGCGCAGCGCGCCGCTTTCCGCCTCGCCCGCCTTGGGAGTGAGATAAACCGCGCGCTCAACCGTGCCGCGGAACAGCGTGCGAGTGTGATCGAGCACCGCCTGCGGAGTGAATAGCGGCTTCGAGTGGACGAAAATGTCGAGCACCGCCTCGGGTGCGGCGACCGTCTCGCGGATGTCGAGCGCGGTCACCAGATCGTCCGCCAACTTCGCGCCGGGCAGCAGGCGGCGCTGCTCGACCGAGCTTTCGAACGCGACGTTCATCTCCGCCACCTCGCGGTCGATTTCGTCCTGCGTCGGCGGGGTCGCCAGCGCGTCGGCAATCACCCCGCGCACATCGCGCAGTGCGGCTTTCCAGTCCTCACCCAGCGGGGTGACCGAGACGAAAGTTCCATCGACCGAGCGGCTGACATCGTCCTGCGACACCTGCGCGAGCAGATAGCTGCCGCCGCCGCGCGCGCGCTGTTCCAGTCGGCGATTGATGATCTGCTGCGCCAGTGCGTCGATCATCAGCCCCTGGTTATAAGCAATGTTGTCATTGACCTGCCGCCACGGGCGCAGGATTGCATAGTTGAGATTGCGCGGCAGGTCGGGCTCGACCAGCACGCGCGCTTCGCCGACCGGATTGAGACCCCTGGCTCCCGCCGGGGCGACCGGATCGCCGAAGCTGGGCGCGGGCACTAATCTGCCGGGCACTTTCCAATCGGCAAACCATTTGGCGACGAGCGCGCTGAGCTGAGCGGGATCGGCATCGCCGGCGACGATCACCACCACATTCTGCGGGCGGTACCAGCGCGAATGGAACGCGCGGACTGCGTCCTGGTGCGCGCCTTCGAGTGTTTCGATCGTGCCGATCGGCGTGCGATTGGCCAAGAGCTGCCCGGAATAGATCGCCTGACGTGTGGCATCCTGGACCCGTTCGCCCGCGCCGCCGCGCTCGCGCTTTTCGGATAGTACGATCGGTACCTCGGTGCGGATATTGGCTTCGCTCAGCGTCGGCGCGGCGATCATGCCCGAGAGCAGCTTGAAGCTTTCATCGAGCGAGGCGGGAGTCGCATCGGGCAGATCGAGCTTGAACACCGTCTGCGTTGGTGTGGTCTCGGCATTGGTATCGCTGCCAAACGTTGCACCGAGCCGCTGCCAGGTCGGGATCGCCTGCGCCTCGCCCAGATATTTGGACTGGCGGAACACGAGGTGCTCAAGCAAATGGGCGAAGCCGCGCTCCTGCTCGGTCTCGTAGAGCGATCCTGCATCGACCCGGATACGGATCGAGACTTGCCCCGGCGGCACGCCGTTTTTGCGCACCGCATAGCGCAGGCCGTTGGGTAGCTCGCCGAACACCCATTCGCGATCGGGCGGAACATCGCTGTTCTTGTAAAGCCAGCCCTTGGGCGCGGCGGCGGTGTTACTCGTGCGGGTTGGGGCCGCAACCGTCTGGGCCGGCACCGGCGGTGCGGCGAGCAGCAGGATCGGCAGGACAAGAGCGAAATGCCGGGCGGCACGGGACGAAAGGGGCATGGCCCGCGTATAAGGGAGGCGAGGATGAAGGGCCAGTGAATAGGCGCAGTGGCGCTCAGGTCGAGGTCGATTTGCGCCTTCTGCGAACCCGTCGCACGATGTGAACCAGCAACAGCGCTAGGCCGATGACCACGCCAGCCCCGTTTGCCGCATCTTGCGAGCGGTCCATGCCCGCAGGCCGGCGCAGATCGCCGGCTGCCATATAGAAGATCTGGCCCAGGACGATCCCGCCCACAAGGACGGCCAATGCCAGCGCGATTTCCTTAACGATCGACAGGGCTCGGTTCATGCTCGCGTCTCTCTGCTGGCTTTATACGTTTTCGCCACACGGCTGTCGAATACCTTACCAATTCGCATTTACCTCGGGCGATTGCTCTTGCTTCTCTCTGGTGTTAGCCTCGCCTGCGCTCTGAAACGGCGCCCAACACTACCGGGGGAGGGAAGCGCGGCTCGCGCAAACTTGGCTTGGCTGATCACCGCGCTGCTTGCCGCAGCAAGTCCGGCTCACGCCGCTCCGCCCAACCCGATCCTCTATCTGACCGGCGACGAATATTACACCGCCGGGGGCAAGAACTGGGTGCGCCACCGCTACGATGTGTTCAACAAGGATCAGTATCCGGCCGCAATGTTCGTTTCCGCGCCCGGCCTGCCGCCATGCGGTTCCAACGCCAACTCGGCGCGCAGCTGGGTCGATTTCTTCGATCAGAACGGCAAGCGTCTCTATGGCTTCTGTGTGCTTGGCAGCCCGCAAGATCTCGGCTCGATCTGGTTTTCGACCGAGGAAGGCACAATTCCGCCAAGCTGGATCTATATCGAGATTAACGACCGCCAGACGAACACCAAATACAGGTCGAACCTGGCCGACACCACGCTCTAGGTTTTCGGCATTCTCGCAGCGAATCGGAATTTGGCCATCCGCTTGCGACGGAGCTTCCGGGCCTGCCGAAATGGCTTGGCTCGCTTGAACGCTAGCTGCGGGCGGGATTGAGCACTTGATCGCGCGCCGCCAAGGCCTACATGCGCAGCACCATGTTCATCGAAACCGAAACCACGCCCAACCCCGCGGCGCTCAAGTTCCTGCCCGGCGAGACCGTGATGGCCAGCGGCACGCGCGAGTTCACCTCGCCCGAAGCCGCCGCCGCGTCCCCGCTGGCCGAGGCGCTGTTCGATCTCGGCTCGGTCACCGGGGTATTCTACGGCCGCGACTTCATTTCGGTGACCGCTGCCCCGGGAGTGAACTGGAGCGAGCTCAAGCCGCAAGTTGTGGCGATGCTGCTCGACCATTTCGTCAGCCATGCGCCCTTGTTCAGTGGCCCCGACGCCAGCGGCATCGTGGTCCCGGCGGAGGACGATGAGTTTTCCGACGATCCCGAACACGCCGATATTATCGCCCAAATTCGCGAACTGATCGAAACCCGCGTGCGCCCCGCGGTCGCCAACGATGGCGGCGACATTATCTACCGCGGCTTCCGCGAAGGCGTGGTCTACCTCACCATGCAGGGTGCCTGCTCGGGCTGCCCATCCTCCACCGCGACGCTCAAGAACGGGATCGAAGGGCTGCTCAAGCACTATGTGCCGGAGGTCACCGAAGTCCGCGCCGCCTGATTTTTCATACAGTTTCCCGGAGAATTCATGTCCCTGCCGCTCCCTGACGCGTCACTCGACCAGCTATTTCGCGCTGGGCGAACCTATAACGGCTATCTCGACCAGCCCGTCGGCACCGAGCAGTTGCACGCGATCTGGGAGCTCATGAAGATGGGCCCGACTTCGGCCAACATGCTGCCCGCGCGGTTGGTGTGGTGCGTCAGCGACGAAGCCAAGGCGAAGCTCGCCGCCTGTACGATGCCCAAGAACGGCGAAAAAATCCTCGCCGCGCCGGTCAGCGTGGTGATCGGCATGGATCTCGATTTCCACAAGCAGCTGGCGTGGCTGTTTCCGCACGATCAGTCGGCGCAGCACTGGTTCCCCGACGCCGCGGCGCGCGCGACGCATGCGTTGCGCAATTCCTCCCTGCAGGGGGCCTATTTCATCCTTGCCGCGCGTGCACTGGGGCTGGATACCGGACCGATGTCGGGCTTCAGCAATGAGGCGGTCGATGCCGCGTTCTTTGCCGACACGCCCAACGTGAAATCGAATTTCATCTCGACGCTCGGCTATGGCGATCCCGCAACGATCTTCGAGCGCAGCCCGCGCCCCGATTTCGGCACTTTCAATACGGTGGTGTGACGCGCTACGCTGCGGCGCAATGCGCACCCTGGTAATCGATAGCGCGACGGAGGCCTGTTCGGTGGCGCTGTTCGCGGACGGCGTCCTGCTCGCGGGCGACTGGCGCAAGCTGGGCCGCGGCCATGCTGAACAGCTCGTGCCGATGATCGCCGCGCTGCCCGGCAAGGGCCGCGCCGACCGGATCGCGGTTGCACTGGGTCCAGGCAGCTTTACCGGACTGCGGGTCGGGCTCGCCGCCGCGCGCGCGCTGGCCTTTGCCTGGGGAGCGGAGCTGGTCGGCTATCCGACGCTCGCGCTGGTCGCGGCGATGGCACGACGTGAGGGCTGCGGCGTGACCGTGGCGATGACGGGTGGGCACGGCGAATGGTTCGTGCAGGACTTCACGGCAGATGGCATAGCGCCTGACCTCCTTGTTTCGCGCGCACCGGCTGACGCAGCGGCGAGCGCCGCCTCGGCTCTGGTTGCGGGCAGTCAGGCCGAAGCGCTCGTCGCCTTGCGCGGGTCGGGCGAGGCGCTGCCGCTGTGGCCCGATGCGCGCGAGTTCGGGCTGCTGCCGGCATACGCCTGCACCACTGCGGTCCACCCGCTGTACGGCCGCACGCCCGATGCGCGACTGCCGGGCGCGGCGGCATGATCGGCCCGGATGACGATATCGACCGGATCATGGCGGTCATGGCAGTCGCCTTCGATCCGGCATTCGGCGAAGCATGGAACCGCCGCCAGCTCAGCGATGCCCTGGTGCTTGGCACTTGCCACTACCGGCTGGTCGATGCCCAGGCGCGCGTACTCGCCGACGGGGCACCCGCGGCGGGTTTCTATCTTTCGCGCTTCACTTTCGAGGAGGAAGAGCTCCTGCTCCTCGCGGTCGATCCCCGCTACCGCAGGGCCGGGATCGGACAATCCCTGCTCGACGAATTCGCGCGCAGTGCGGGTGCCCGCGGTGCCAAGCGCCTGCTGCTCGAGATGCGCAGCAGCAACCCCGCGGAACGCCTCTACCGGCGGTTCGGCTTCGTCCCCGTTGGCCTGCGGCCCGACTACTACCGATCCGGAAATGGTCAAAGAAATGATGCGATTACTTTCGCGTTAGAGCTTCAGTAGCCACTCCGCTCGCGTCAATAACATCCAAAGTTAACCTGCTTGTTCGGGAATACCCGGCGATAGCCCTTGAATCCCGGTTTAACATGGTTATTGCACTCCTTGCGATGGAAGAGCGCAATGCCGCCATCCGAACAAGAGCAAGACCAAGGTCGCTATCTGACTAGAAGGAACCCTCGACATGGATTCGCTACAAAGCGATATGGGCGAAACGCTCATCACACTGACGTCTGACATTGTTGCCGCTCATGTGAGCAACAATAGTGTCAATGTTGACGATATCCCGACGCTGATCACCAATATCTATGGTGCGCTCGCCGGATTGGGCCAGGCAGTGGTTGCACCGGAAGTGCGGCCCGAACCGGCAGTATCGATCCGCGCATCGATCAAGCCGGACTACGTTGTCTGCCTTGAGGACGGCAAGAAGCTGAAGATGCTCAAGCGGCATCTGATGACGCATTACAACATGACGCCCGACCAGTACCGGACGCGGTGGAATCTGCCCTCGGATTATCCGATGGTCGCGCCCAACTATGCGGAAAAGCGCCGCGAACTCGCCAAGAAAATCGGCCTCGGCCGCAAGCCTGGCGTGAAACGGGGCCGCAAGCCCAAAGCTGCCTGATACCCACAGCCGTTATGGTTGTAGAATCGCCGCGCCAAGCACATACTTGGCGCGGCGTTTCTCTTTTTTGGATTTGAGGGCCTCAGTGCACCAGCCCATCGACATCGAAGCCCTCTGCGCCGAGCGCGGGCTGCGCATCACCGACCAGCGGCGGGTAATCGCGCGGGTGCTGTCCGACAGCGACGATCATCCCGATGTCGAAAAAGTCCACGAACGTGCCGCCGCGCAGGATCCGCGGATCTCGATTGCCACCGTCTATCGCACAGTCCGGCTGTTCGAAGAGGCGGGTATCCTCGACAAGCATGATTTCGGCGATGGCCGCGCCCGCTATGAAGCCGCGCCCGAAGCGCATCACGATCATCTGATCGATATCGAGAGCGGCAAGGTGGTCGAATTTGTCGATCCCGAGCTCGAAGCGCTGCAACGCCAGATTGCCGAGAAGCTCGGCTACCGGCTGGTCGATCACCGCATGGAGCTCTACGGCGTGCGGCTCGAACGCGATCGTTAGGTGGCTGTGGCGATTGCCTTGCCGCAAACCATACCGGCGCTGGGCTGGGTGCGGATCGTCATTCGCCTGTTGTCGATGATCGCGCTGCTGGTCGCATGCATCCCGCTTTACTACCTCTTCCGCCTGACCGGCCAGCGCAACCCGGTGCCGCGCTTCTTCTTGGGCGGGGTGGCGTGGATCGCCGGGGTTGAAGTGAAAGTCGCCGGAACCCGGCCGAAACGCGGCGTGTTCCTGCTCGCCAACCATGTCAGCTGGATCGACGTGCCCGCGCTCGCCGGCGTGACCGGGGCGGCCTTTGTTGGCCACGATGGCCTCGCCTCGATGCCGATATTGCGCTGGTTGTGCGCCATGAACGACACGGTATTCGTCGCCCGCTACGATCGCGCGAGTGTTGCCGAGCAGGTCGCGCAAGTCCGCGCCGCGATCAAGGACTCCGGCGCTTTGGCGATCTTTCCCGAAGGCACGACCAGCGACGGCACCGGGCTGCTGCCGTTCAAGAGCTCGCTGCTCTCCGCGCTGGATCCGGTTCCGCCGGGAATCGCGGTCCGACCGGTGCTGCTCGATTATGGCGACGAAGCCGCGGAGATTTCGTGGATCGGCGAAGAGCATGGTCTCGACAATTTCAAGCGCATCCTCGCGCGCGGGCGGCCGGTGCGGCTGACGCTGCATTTCCTTGAGCCTCTTACGAATGGTGCCCTGACCGACCGCAAGACGATGGCGGCGGCGGCAAGGGATGCGATGCTGCGAGAGTTGCAAGACTAGGGCTTCTTGCCCTATCGGCGCAGCGCATGCCGGCCGCGACCCCGCCCCCCCAGACCTACCGGGTCAAAAGCTTCGGCTGCCAGATGAACGTCTATGACGGCGAACGGATGGCCGAGCTGCTCGACGCGCAGGGGATTGCGCCCGCCGCCGAGGGTGCCGACGCCGATCTGGTCGTACTCAACACCTGCCACATCCGTGAGCGCGCGACCGAGAAAGTGTTTTCCGACATCGGCCGCTTGCGGCGCGAGGACGGCTCCATCCCGCTGATCGCGGTTGCGGGCTGCGTGGCGCAGGCCGAGGGCGAGGAGATCATGCGCCGCGACAAGCGCGTGCGGATCGTGGTCGGCCCCCAAGCCTATCACCGGCTGCCGCAGCTGATTGCTGAAGCCAGCACCGGACGTCGCGCACTGGACACCGACATGCCCGCCGCGACCAAGTTCAATGCGCTTCCTGCCCGCCGCAAGGTCGGTCCGAGTGCTTTCCTGACTGTGCAGGAAGGATGCGACAAGTTCTGCACCTATTGCGTGGTGCCCTACACCCGTGGCGCAGAAATTTCGCGTCCATTCAATGACCTCGTGGACGAGGCCAAGCGACTGGTCGAGGCCGGTGCCCGCGAGATCACGCTGCTGGGCCAGAACGTCAACGCGTGGAACGGTGAGGATCCCAAAGGGCGCGCTGTGGGCCTTGAAGGGCTTGCCCATGAACTCGCCGCTATCCCCGAACTGGCGCGGATTCGCTACACCACCAGCCATCCGGGCGACATGACCGAGGGGCTGATTGCCGCGCACGCCGACAATCCCAAGCTGATGCCGTTCCTGCATCTGCCGGTGCAATCGGGCAGCGACCGGGTGCTCCGCGCTATGAACCGCAGCCATAGTGTCGCGAGCTATCGCGCGCTGCTCGAGCGCGTGCGGACGGCGCGGCCCGACATCGCGCTGTCGGGCGATTTCATCGTCGGTTTCCCCGGCGAAACCGACGCAGAGTTCAGGCAGACGCTCGATCTGGTCGGTGCGGTGGGCTACGCGCAGGCATTCAGCTTCAAATACAGCCCCCGCCCCGGCACCCCGGCCGCGACCATGGCCGGACAGATTGCGTCGCAAGTGATGGATGACCGCCTCCAGCGCCTGCAGACCGCAATCAACCGGGGCCAAATCGTGTTCAACGCCGCCAGTGTCGGGCAGCGCTGCAGCGTGCTGGTCGAGCGGCGCGGCAAGCTGCCCGGGCAGTTGCTGGGCAAGTCTCCCTGGCTGCAATCGGTGCATTTCTTCGGCGAGGCTGAAATCGGGGCGCTGGTCGAAGTCGAGCTGACCGAAGCGGGCGCGAATTCGCTCAGCGGCCGACTGTTGCAACCGGCCCGCGCCTGAGGCTTATCCACTACCGCGAATGGTCACGCCGCTTGCGCGCGCCGCACCCGCGCCTATCTTTCGAATCGGTCCGATTGCGACCGAACGAAAGGAGCGCATGTCCCGCAAACCTGCTCGCGCCGAGCATCCGGTGCAATTCCGTCCCGAAGCTTCCCGCCGTGGCCGCGCGGAGCTTGAATTCGAGGAAGCAACCATCCTCGGTGCGCTGTTCGGGCAGTTTGACGCCAATCTTGTCCAGATCGAGAACCGGCTGGGTGTGTTCATTTCGGCACGCGGCAATCGTGCGCAGATCGAAGGTCCCGAAGACGCGGTGGCGCGTGCCCGCGATGTGCTCAAGGGCATGCACCAGCGGCTGCTCAATGGGCAGGAACTCGATGCCGGGGCGGTCGAATCGCTAATCGCGATGTCGAACGAACCGACGCTGGAAGGAATCATCAGCGGCACCGCCGAAGCGCCGCCGATCATGATCCGCACCCGCAAGAAAACGATCGTGCCGCGCTCGGCGATGCAGATCGAATACATGCGCGCGCTGGCCAGCGAGGACATGATCTTTGCGCTTGGCCCGGCGGGCACCGGCAAGACTTATGTCGCGGTGGCGCAAGCGGTCAGCCAGCTGATCACCGGCAGCGTCCAGCGGCTGATCCTCTCGCGCCCGGCGGTCGAAGCGGGCGAGCGGCTCGGTTTCCTGCCCGGAGACATGAAGGAGAAGGTCGATCCCTATCTCCGCCCGCTCTACGACGCGCTGTATGACTGCATGCCGCCCGAGCAGGTCGAACGTCGCATCGCCAGCGGGGAGATCGAGATCGCCCCGATCGCTTTCATGCGCGGCCGCACACTGGCCGACGCTTTCGTGATCCTCGACGAAGCGCAGAACACCACGCCCGCGCAGATGAAGATGTTCCTCACCCGCTTCGGCCAGAACAGCCGGATGGTCATCTGCGGCGACCCGCGACAGGTCGATATTCCGGGCGGCGATGCGATGAGCGGGCTCAAGGACGCAGTCGAACGGCTGGAAGGCGTCGAAGGCATCGCGATCACGCGCTTCACTGTCGCCGATGTGGTGCGCCACCCGATCGTCGGGCGGATTGTCGAAGCCTATGAGGGCAAGGACGCCTAGACGCCGTGGACCTCGCAATCGACATCGCGGCGCCCTGGCCGCCGGCCTGTGACTGGGCCGAGCTCGCTTTTCGCTGCGCCGATGTTGCGGCAACGGTAGCGCCCGAACTCGCCCATCAGCGTCTTTCAGCCGATTTGTTGCTGGCCGACGACGCCGAAGTGCGGGCGCTTAATCGGCAGTGGCGGGCCAAGGACAAACCAACCAACGTGCTGTCCTTCCCCATGCTCCACCGCGCGACGCTGCTGACGCTGTCCATCGACGGCCCCGAGGAGATGCTCGGCGACCTCGCGTTGGCGCTCGAAACCTGCACCCGCGAGGCAGCCGGGAAAGGCATCGCGCTCGCCGACCACGCCGCGCATCTGATCGTGCATGGCCTGCTCCATCTCGCCGGTCACGACCATGAGACCTCGGCTGAGGACGCCGAAGCGATGGAAGCGCTCGAAATAAAGGCACTTGCCCTCATGGGCATCGCCGACCCATATGGCGACGCGGATTTAGCGTAAGGGACTGGTTCAGGGCGATGCCCGAAGCGATAACAGGGGAAGCGGACAGTAGGCGCAGCTTGTGGCGCACGATCCGCAGGTTTTTCGATGGCGGCGAAGGCGATCAGTCGCTTCGCGCGCAGATCGAAGAAGCCATCGACGAGCACGAAGAAGGCGGTGAGGCTGCATCCAGTGCCAACGGCGATCTCTCGCCGACCGAGCGCGAGATGCTGCGTAATCTCCTACACTTCAGCGAGCACGATGCCGACGATGTCGCCATTCCGCGCGGGGAAATTATCGCGATTGCTGCCAGCGCAAGCTGGGATGAGCTGGTCGCCGCCTTTGCCGAGCACGGCCACAGCCGCCTGCCGGTCTATCGCGAGACGCTCGACGAAGTGATCGGGATGGTGCTGATGAAGGACATTTTCCCCTTCCTCGCCAGCGCCAAGCCGCCGCCGAGCGACTGGACCAGCTTGATGCGCCAGCCGCTGTTCGTGCCGCAAGCGCGCGGCGCGCTCGACGTGCTGGCCGACATGCGCGCCAGCCGCATCCATCTGGCAGTGGTGGTCGACGAATATTCGGGCACCGACGGGATCATCACCATCGAGGATCTGGTCGAGGAGATCATCGGCGAGATCGAGGACGAGCACGACGACGCGCCGACCGAGCTGATCGTGCCGCTGGGCGACGGGATGTGGGACGCCGATGCGCGAGTCGAGCTTGAAGAGGTCGGCGAAAAAGTCGACCCCCGGCTGGCCGAGGTCGAGGAATCGGTCGATACGCTGGGCGGCCTCGCCTTCCTGCTGGCCGAGCAGGTTCCGCCGGTCGGCGCGATCCTCGAGCACAGCAGCGGCTGGAAGATCGAGGTTACCGCAGGCAACGAACGCCACGTCACGCGCCTGCGGCTCCATCCGCCCGCACCGCTCGAATCTCCGGAAGACTGACCCTTGGCCATCCGCCGCCTGCCGCCCTTGCGCGCCATCGAAGCGTTCGTCCGCATCGTCCGGTTCGGTTCCGCGCGTGCCGCAGCGGACGAGCTTGGCCTCTCACCCTCTGCGCTGTCGCGCCGGGTCACCGCGCTTGAGGAGTTCATCGGCAAGCGGCTGTTCAGCCGCCAGCACCAGGCGATGCGGCTGACCGACGAAGGTCAGGCCTTTTACGACGCCGTCAGCCCCAAATTCGACGAGCTGGCGGCGGCGGTAGAGGGCCAGGTCGAGGACAGCCGCGTGCTGCGCCTGCATCTGGGCGTGCTGCCGCTGTTCGGCAGCCAGCGGCTGTTCCCGCGGCTGCCCGAACTGCGCAAGATGCACCCCCGTCTGCACATCGATATCGACACCAGCCCGCACCTCGATGCGCGGGTCGGCGATACGCTCGATTGCGCGATCGTGCTCTCGGCGCAGCCCGATCCGTCGTTCCATGCGGTGCGGCTCGACCACAACCACGTCTACGCGATCACCTCGAAGGCCATGGCGGCGGAAATCGGCGAGGTTCCCGATATCGCCAAGCTCTCGCGCCATACCTTCCTGATCCACAACGAAATGCCCGACAGCTTTGTAGCATGGAAGGATGCGATGCAGCTGGGCGGGCTCGAACCCGCCGCGATCGACCACTACGATTCGGGCCAGCTGATCCTCGAAGCCGCCGCCAATGGCTTGGGCATCGCGATCATGCACGACGATCACTTTGCCCGCGCCCACGACACGCGGCTGGCGCGGCTGTTCGATATCGAGGTTGAGAGCCCCTACAGCTACTGGTTCATCTGCCGCCCCCGCGCGCTGGAAATCCGCGCGGTGCGGATTTTCCACGACTGGCTGGTCAAGGCAGGGTTGTAGCGCCGCATGAACCGCCGATTCGCCCTGATCGCCATCCCGCTGATGTTTGCGCTGGCTGCCGCTGCGCCCAAGCCGCGCGGTCGCGTCGCGCCGCGCCCGGTCCCGGCGGGACCGCTGCCCGATACCGTCCGGGTGGCGATGGTCACGACGCTTGGGACGATCGGACTTGAGCTCGATCACCGGCATGCGCCCGTGACCGTCGAGAATTTCGTCCGTTACGTCGATTTGCGCCGGTTCGACGGGATCGTGTTCTACCGCTCGATGCGGCTGGCGTGGGGCGAACAGCCCAACGGGCTGATCCAGGCCGGGCTGCAGGGCAATCCCTTGAAAGTCCTGAAGCCTATCGCGCATGAGCCCACGAGTGCCACCGGCATCCTGCACAAGGCCGGCGCAATCTCGATGGCGCGCTATGCTCCGGGCACCGCGGCTGCGGATTTCTCGATCCTGCTCTCGGACCTGCCCTCGCTCGATGCCGATCCCAAAGCCACCGACTCCGAGGCGCTGGCGGGCTATGCCGCCTTCGGCCGCGTGGTGACGGGGATGGATGTAGCGCGCCGGATCTGGGACTCGCCGCTCTCGCCCACCAAGGGCGAAGGCATGCTCAAGGGGCAGATGCTCGAGCCGCCAATACGCGTCCTGACGGTGCGGCGGGTCCCCTAATTCGGGGACACTATACTAATTAGCGGTACTTGTACGTGAAATTGCGAGGTCCTATAATAAGCTAATTAGTATAGTCCCCGAATTACCGAATTAGTCCCGAATTAGTCAACTGACCGTCGCCTTCTTGATCGTGCCCGGTTCGCGCGGGGGTTCGCCCTTGGGCAGCGCATCGACGTGCTCCATCCCGCTCTCGACTTCGCCCCACACGGTGTATTGGCGATCGAGGAAGCCCGCATCGTCGAGGCAGATGAAGAACTGGCTGTTGGCCGAATGCGGCGCGCTGGTGCGCGCCATGGAGCAAGTGCCGCGCACATGCGGCTCGGCGTTGAATTCGGCCTGGAGGTCGGGCTTGGACGAACCCCCCATGCCCGTCCCGTCGGGGCAACCGCCCTGCGCCATGAAGCCGGGGATCACGCGATGGAACTTCACTCCGTCATAGAAGCCTTCGCCGACCAGCTCGGTAATCCGCGCGACGTGGCCGGGGGCAAGATCGGGTCGCAGCTTGATGACGACATCGCCGCTATCGAGGCTGAGCGTGAGTTTCTGGTCGGACATGGGGTCAATCTCCTGGAAGTTTGCGCGCTGATATAGGGAGGCCCCAGACAAAGTCACGCCCTGCGGCGGTCCCCGGTTGCAATTATGGGGTTGCAGCCTAGACCTCCGCGCATGGCCGCCGAGGAACTCGAAGAAGCGCCGCTTGGGCAAACCGCATCTGCGGCCCTCGACGCGCGTGAGAACGACGTTCACGACGATGAAAATCGGCTCCAGCCCGCCTTCGTCCGCCGCGTCCGCGATGCGCTCGACCGGCGCGAGACCGACGCGGTCTATGCGCTGGTCGAACCGCTTCACCCGGCCGACATCGCCGATCTGTTCGAGCTGATCGACGCCGACGACCGCCTCGCGCTGGCCAAGGCGATCAGCGATTTGATGGGCGGTGAAGTCTTCGCCGAACTCAACGACCACGTCCGCGAGCTGCTGGTCGAATCGCTCCCGGCCGAATTGGTCGCCGACATCGCCGAACAGCTCGACACCGACGACGCGGTGGCGATGCTCGAGGACCTCGACGAAGACGACCAGCAGGCCGTGCTCGCCGAGATGGAGCCCGAAGACCGCGCCGCGATCGAAAGCGCGCTGTCTTACCCTGAAGAAAGCGCCGGGCGGCTGATGAGCCGCGATCTGGTTGCGGTGCCCGAGCACATGAGCGTCGGCAATCTGATCGATTATCTGCGCGAAAACGGCGAACTGGCGACCGAGTTCTGGGAAGTGTTCATCGTCGATCCGCAGCATCGCCCGGTCGGCACCTGCCAGCTCTCATGGATCCTGCGCACCCCCCGCCATATTGCGCTGGCCGATGTGATGAAGCGCGACCAGACGCTGATCCCGGTCATGATGGACCAGGAAGAAGTCGCGCTGCGCTTCCAGAAATACGCGCTGATATCCGCCGCGGTGGTCGACAATGGCGGGCGGCTGGTCGGCCAGATTACCGTCGATGACGTGGTCCACATCATCCAGGAAGAAGCGGGCGAAGACGTGTTGCTGCTCTCGGGCGCGGGCGATGGGGACATCAACGAGCCGATCCGCGACACCTATGTCAGCCGGGTGCGCTGGCTGATCGCCAATTTGCTCACCGCGCTGGTCGGCACCAGCATCATTGCCAGCTTCGGCGGGGCGATCGAACAGCTGGTGGCGCTGGCAGCGCTCTCGCCGATGGTCGCTTCGATCGGCGGCAATGCCGGCACGCAGACCATGGCGGTGACGGTTCGCGCGCTCGCTACCAACCAGCTGACCCGCTCCAACACGGGCCGCATCCTGTGGCGCGAACTGCGCGTTGCCTTGCTCAACGGCACGACCGTGGCGTTGCTGATCGGGATCGGCACCGCGCTGTTCTTCCAGAATCCGCTGCTTGGGCTGGTGATCGCCTCGGCGGTGATCATCAACATCATCACCGCGGGACTGGCCGGGGTGGTGGTGCCGGTGGTGTTCGACCGGCTCGATCAGGACCCGGCGGTCGCCTCGTCGGTGTTCGTCACCATGATTACCGATTCGATGGGCTTCTTCGTCTTTCTCGGGCTGGCGGTGGCAAGCGGACTGGTCAGCTGATGCCGCTGCATCTCACCAAGGTCGCCTACCAAGCGCAATCGCTCGAAGAGATGCACGGCTGGTTCGCCACGCGCGGCGACATCGCGCCGCTGACCACCCGCTATCTGCCCAAGCGCTACACCGAGCTGGTCGGCGGTTCGCTGTTCTGGATTTACAAAAGCCAGCTAGTCGCCCGCTCGCCGATCCTCGGCTTCGAGGAGGCCGATGGCGGCAAGACCCATATCTTGATCTCGACCCGGCTGATCGACGTCTACCCCATTCCCCGCCGTGCGCACCAGGGTTGGCGCTACCTTGCCGACGAAAACGCCCCGCGCGACCTTGCGCCGGGCGAGGATGCCAGCACAGCGATGCCCGGGCGGCTGGCGGGCGAGCTGGCGAAGCTGGGGTTGGTTTAGCCGGGGCGCTGGGCGAAATGCCAGCGCTGGCCAACCGCACGCGTTTGCCACGGGTACGGTCGGCACAGGCATTCCGTCAAATTTACGCGAACACTTCCGCGCTGGTCGGGTCCGTGGGATCCGTCCCGAAGCGATTCGGTCCTTTCGTGCCTTCGAGGCACATGAAAACAAAGATGACGATCCAGCCGAGGTAAGGGATGAATTTGAGCAGATACATCCAGCCCGACTGGTCCTGATCATGGAAGCGCCGGACCGTGACCGCGATATCCGGGATGAAGGTGACCAGATACCACAGCACCGCCAGCGCCACTCCCACCCAGAATAACGGTCCCGGGTCGGCGTCGGGCTTTTCCATCTCGGTCCACGGCAGCCCGGCGAACATCACAATCAGGCAGACCCCCATGACCAGGACCCACATGAGCTGGTACAGCCAGTATTCCATCCGCTGCGATCGCCCGGAGAAATCGGCGTAGCGCTTCAACGGGAGGATCATCCATTCCATCCATGCGCTCCTATTCAAACACGGCCGCGCTCGAGCGGATGAGATCGGGCGAGTTGGTCTTGTGGACCAGGGTTCCGGCAATCATGTCGTGCAGACCCTGCTTGCGCTGGGTCCAGCCGATCATAAAAAAACCGAACGCCAGGATGAACGATGAGAGGAACTTGGCGAAATAGCGTCCGGTGGCACGGCCAAATCCGAGCCGCTCACCGGATTCGTCGGTGACGACAAGGCTGAGCGCCTTCTTGCCCACAGTCCCTTGCCACTCCGAGCTTTCCAAGATGGCATAATAGAGCCAGTTGATCACAAGGCTAAGGCCGACCGCAATCAACGTGCTGGCAGCGACCGCGTCTTCGCCTGCACCGGCGGCACCGATACCAACGCCGACGAACAGTCCAAGGACTGTAGCTACGATCTGCAAAATGATAGCGTCGATGATGTATGCGACGAAGCGGATCCAAAACCCACCGTATGGTTGCATATCATTCTCTACCTTGCAGCTGCGGTATCACTTCCACAGCCGGATGGTTCGCGGCGACGGGTACGATTGCGCGATCCCGCACCTGCCTGCACTTGCGCAGACTAGTGCGGGATGCTTGCGAATTCAGGCTTCGCCCGCCTTGGGATCGGGACCGAAGCGGTTGTCTCCCTTGGTGCCCTCGATGAACAGGAACACGATGTTCATAATCGGGCAGAGGATCCACCAGCCCGACCGGTCTTGATCATGCATGCGCCTGATCGCTACGGCGATCGCCGGAAGGATTGTCCCGAGCCAGAATAACAGAAGCAAGCCGCCGCCCACGGTCATCATCATCCCACCGCCCGAGACTTGGCCAGTCATCGGATCGACCGTTGGCGCGCCCATCCCCATTATCGCCCAAAGGACGGCGTAAACGATCACGACAAGCAGGTAGAACATCCAGTATTCCTTGCGCCGCGAACGGCCCGAAAAATCGGCGTAACGCCGATACGGCATCAGCATCCATTCCATGAGAAGCCCCCTTCCGTGTCCCATCTAGTGTGGGAGTGCGAAGGCATCATAGAATCCCCGGCGTGGCAAACAAAAAAGGGGGCCGCGATGGCCCCCTTCCTTGGCGATGGTCAGCCGCCTACCACTTGAAGCGGGCAGCGACCCCGTAAGTGCGCGGCTGGCTGGTGTAGCCCGAGACCGACTGGTTCTGCGCCACCGAATCGAAAATCCCGGTGAGATAGCGGTTGTCGAGCAAATTGCGGCCCCATACCGTCAGCTCCAGCCCGTTCGCCATCGCATAGGTCAGCGAGGCGTTCATGTCGCTGACTTCGCGCCGGAACGGACGCGCCGCGTCGATCCCGGTCTGGTAGCCGGCAACCGTGCCGTTGGGGTTTCTGGTGATGTAGTTGAGCAGTCCCGGTTCGACCTGGACCGGTGCCTCGTAGTGAAAATCGCCGCGCAGGATGAAGTGATCGTCGTTGGCGAGTGGCTGATCGTACTGGAAGCCCCAGGTCGCGCCGAGCCGCGAGATATTGATCACCCGCTGCCCCGATACGTCGCCGAACGGCGAGTTGACGTATTTGTCGTATTTGGGATCGAGGTAGGTCATCGCCATCGTCAGGGTGAGTTCGGGGGTCGGCTTGACCTGCCCGTCGAACTCGATCCCGAAGGTCGATTGCTTGTCGGCATTGCCCAGGATGTAGCCGGTCCCGGTGAAAGTGTTGGCCTGGAAATTGCGGATCGTCTGCTTGAAGAAGGTCAGATTGGCCGAGGCGATGCCCCAGTTGCCCTTGATCCCCAGCTCGTAAACGCTCGAATCCTCCGGCTCAGCGAAGCGGGTGCCCGAGACCAGATTGGGCACTCCAAGGCCGCGTGAGACAATCGTTGCCAGATCGGCCGGAGTCGGACGGCTGTCGCGCGACAGGTTGAACGAGCTCGCCTTGAACCCGGTCGAATAGCTGACGTAAGTGTTCAGCGTGTCGCTAACCTCATAGGCGAGCCGCGCGGTCCACGACCAGTCGCTGTCGCGGGTCTTGCCGCTTTCCACCGCGTTGGGGATGTTGAGGAACGGCGGCAGAAACTGCAGCGCCTTGAACCCGGCGAGCGGGGCGGGCAGCACGACGGCGGAGAAGCGGTCGGTGCTGACCGAGGTGCCGGTCACGTCCTTGGCATCGTGGGTGTAGTTCGCGCCGAGCGTCACGGTCAGGCGGTCGGAGACTTCGAAATCGACATTGCCGAAAATCGAGTATGATTCATCCTTTTGGGTGAAGCGGTTAAAGAAGCCCTGGCCCGCCTGCCAGAAAGTGTTGGGCGGAGCGCCGAGGGAGGCCTCAAGAGTGCCCGCATTAAGCGCGTTGCCGGTCAGCCCGCGGATCAGCAGATCGACGTAATTGCGGAAGTCCGCGCCATAGACGATCCGGTCCGAGCCCTTGGCGGTCTCGTTGAAGTAGTAGCCGCCGATCAGCGCATTGAACGGCCCGTCGAGATTGGTCGCGAGTCGCAGTTCTTGCGTGAAGGTCTTGAGATCGGATTGGCCGATGTTGGCTCCGGTCGCCAGCCGCGCGCTGCTGAAATCGACGTCCTGGTTGGCATCGAGCCTGGTATCGCGCCAGGCGGTGATCGAGGTCAGCGTGAGCGGTCCCAGTTCGTAATCGAGCTGGCCCGAAATGCCCCAGTTGCGCACTTTGCTGAACGGGACGACATCGCTGTAGACCTCGTCAGCGAAAGGCGTGGCGGGATTGTTGAGCTGGCCGCCCACTGCCAGAACCGCGCCGCTCGCCGCCGAGCGGCGCAAATTTAACACCGCGCAGCAATTTTCGTCGAGCTCGTCGTAATCGCCGGTCAGGCGGATGGTCAGCGCATCGCTCGGCTCGAACAGCATCTGCCCGCGCACGAACCAGCGGTTGCGGTTGGCCAGATCGTCGCTGTTGGCGAGGTTGGTGACATAGCCGTCACGGCGGTTGTAGCCTGCGGCCAGGCTCGCGGCGATGCCATCGGTGATCGGGCCGGTGACTACGCCCTTGATCACCACGGCGTCATAATTGCCGTAGCTCGCCTCGACACTGCCGCCGAACTGGAAGCTGGGCTTCTTGCTGACGATCGAGATCACGCCCGCGCTGGCATTCTTGCCGAACAGCGTCGATTGCGGCCCGCGCAGCACTTCGACTCGCTGGATATCGGGCAAATCGCCGATCTGGGCGATCGCGCGGCTGCGATAGACCCCGTCGACGAACACCGCGACCGACGGCTCGAGACCGATGTTGTTGCCGCTCGTGCCAAAACCGCGGATCGAATAGGTCGTGGCAAAAGCGCTCTGGCTGGTGCTGACGCGCAGCGAAGGGACCAGCGATTGCAGATCCTTGATGTCGCGGATCTGCGCGCGTTCGATCTGTTCGGCGGTGGTGACCGAGACGGCGACCGGCACGTCCTGCAGCGTCCGCTCGCGCTTGGTCGCGGTGACGATGATCTCGTTGCCCTCGTCGGCGGTCTGGTCCTCGGCGGGCGGGTCGGTGGCGGGTTGGGCCTCTTCCTCGGCGACCTGGGCCAGCGCGACACCCGGAGTGGCCAGCGCGATCATGGCGGCGCTGCCGAACAGGGCGGCACGGCGAAAACCGGCAGCGCCAGCGAAAAGCGATTTCATTTGGAAGACACCTCTGTTGCTCGGACGGTTGGGCAGCGCCAGCCCGGTTGATTTGGAGCCCATAGGAATCCTGCCCGATTCCGACAAATGCAAAATTTTCAACCCCCGCTTTGGCTTGGCACGATGTGGCGCTGCCGTCACATTGGTCGCCGCGAGGCCTCGCACAGCTTGCCGTTTGCGCCATGTTCGGCTACGGGCGCGCCAATGTTGCGGCGCAACACGCGCCCGTCCCCCCTTGCACTGAAGGCTCCTATGTCCGCCCCCCAATCTGCGCCGTTGCGCAATATCGCGATTATCGCCCACGTCGATCACGGCAAGACCACGCTGGTCGACCAGCTGTTCCGCCAGTCCGGCACCTTCCGCGACAATCAGCGCGTCGAAGAGCGCGCGATGGATTCGAACGACCTCGAAAAAGAGCGCGGGATTACGATCCTGGCCAAATGCACCTCGGTCGAATGGGACGATCATCACGGCACCACCACGCATATCAATATCGTCGACACTCCCGGTCACGCCGATTTCGGCGGCGAGGTGGAGCGCATCCTCAGCATGGTCGACGGGGTGATCCTACTGGTCGACAGCTCCGAAGGCGCGATGCCGCAGACCAAATTCGTCACCGGCAAGGCGCTCGCGCTCGGCCTCAAGCCGATCGTCGTGGTCAACAAGATCGACCGCCAGGACGGTCGCGCGCAGGAAGTGCTCGACGAAGTGTTCGACCTGTTCGTCAGCCTCGACGCCAATGACGAGCAACTCGATTTTCCGGTGCTCTATGCTTCGGGCCGCAACGGCTATGCCAGCGATGACATGCACGCCCGCGAAGGAGACCTGACCCCGCTGTTCGCCAAGATCGTCGAACACGTCCCCGCTCCGGAAGCCGATGTCGACGGGCCGTTCAAGTTCCTCGTCACGCTGCTCGATCGCGACAACTTCCTTGGCCGCATCCTGACCGGCAAGGTCCAGAGCGGCACGGTTCGGGTCAATTCGCCGATCCACGCGCTCGACAACGATGGCAAGATCGTCGAGACCGGGCGCGCCTCCAAGCTGATGGCATTCCGCGGGCTCGAACGCGTGCCGGTGGAAGAAGCCAAGGCCGGCGATATCATCTCGATCGCCGGGCTGACCGCGGCGACCGTGGCCAACACGATCTGCGATCCGTCGGTGAGCGAACCGCTCCACGCCCAGCCGATCGATCCGCCGACGCTGTCGATGCGTTTTGCGGTCAACGACAGTCCGTTCGCGGGACGCGAAGGCACCAAGGTGACCAGTCGTATGATCCGCGACCGGCTTGAGCGCGAGGCCGAATCCAACGTCGCGATCCGTGTCACCGAAAGCGCCGACCGCGACAGCTTCGAAGTCGCGGGCCGCGGCGAATTGCAGCTCGGGGTGCTGATCGAAACGATGCGCCGCGAAGGCTTCGAGCTCGGCATCAGCCGCCCGCGCGTGCTCTACGACACCGACGAGCACGGCAAGCGCACCGAACCCTATGAGGTCACCGTGATCGACGTCGACGACGAATACGCCGGCACGGTGGTCGAGAAGATGGCGATCCGCAAGGGCGAGATGACCGACATGCGCCCCAGCGGCGGCGGCAAGACCCGGATCACTTTCTCCGCGCCGAGCCGGGGGCTGATCGGCTACCACGGCGAATTCCTCTCCGACACGCGCGGCACCGGGATCATGAACCGATTGTTCGAGAAATACGGTCCCTACAAGGGCAATATCGAGGGCCGCCCGGTGGGTGTGCTGATCTCCAACGGCACCGGCGAAGCGGTCGGCTACGCGCTCAACATGCTCGAGGAGCGCGGCGTGCTGTTCGTGCGCCCGCAGGACAAGATCTACGAAGGCATGCTGATTGGCGAGAACGCCAAGCCCGACGATCTCGAAGTCAATCCGATGAAGTCGAAGCAACTGACCAACTTCCGCTCGACCGGCAAGGACGACGCGATCCGCCTCACCCCGCCGCGGATCATGACGCTCGAGCAGGCCATCGCCTATATCGACGACGACGAGATGGTCGAAGTCACCCCCAAGAGCATCCGCCTGCGTAAAGCGCTGCTCGATCCCAACGAGCGCAAGAAGGCGGGGCGCAAGAAGGCGGCGTAACAAAAAGGGCGGCCCCGCGAGGAGCCGCCCTTTCTCGTTCGTGTGCGGATGCGGCTTAGAACTGGAAGCCGAGCGTCGCGCGGAAGGTGTGGAAGTCGTAGCTGGTGTCCGACGGACGGGCGTTGACTCCGCCAGCCAGCACGAACGGATTGGTCGCGCCGGCGGTGCCGGTACCGATGCCGACGAAGTATTTGTCGTCGTCGTAGCGGTTGTAGAGGTATTCGAGCCCAAGCGAGAGGTTGCTGCCCAGCATCACTTCCGCTCCGCCACCAGCCTGCCAGCCCCAGACCATGTCATCGTCATTGTTGGCGGTGAAGCTGTTGGCGGTGTTGGTGGTGCTGAAGTCGTGGTCGATCCGCGCATAGCTGCCGCCGCCGGTCACATAGAACAAGCCGCCGCCACCGCCAGGCGTGATGCCAAGGCGCGCGCGCGCCGAGAGCGCATAATCGATCCCGCGGGTGAAGCTGTAGCCGGCCGGGGTCGAGCTAAACGCGGTGGTTGAATCGCTCGCGTCGGTCTTGCTGCCTTCGATCAGCACGCCGCCGACGACATTGCCGAAGCGCTTGTCGTAGCCGATCCGAACCGCATATTCGAGCGCGTCGTCATCGCCGGTGCAGGCGGTGGTGGCGTTCGAGTTGGCAGTCGAGCTGCCGTTGCAGAACCCCGGCGAAAAGGCGTTGGCACCGGTGCTGGTGGTGACCGTGTTATCGGTTCCGGCATCGCGCTGGGTATCGAAGATCACCCGGTCGGTGCCGTCGCTGTCGCGGGTGGCCAGCCCGACCGCGCCGGAGACATAGACGCCGTCGAAGTCGCCCGACTTGTCGCGGTCCTGGGCAAAGGCGGGCGAGGAAAGCGCCGCCAGAGTCGCTGCGGCCCCGATGAGATATTGAAATTTCTGCATAAAATAGTTTCCTGGCAATTTCGTGAGCGATGGCGTTGCGCCGTCGGGGGCAGATACGTTCGGGCCGCGAAAAGGACGCAGGTGGCCCGCGCTTTTTCGGCAACTCGTGCCGGAACCTGCGAAGTCGTTGCTGCAATGCAACACAATCTTGCGCGAGGATGAACGAAACGGCGTTTGGCGCGCTGGCCACCGCGCCGGGGAGCGGCTAAATGCCCCGCATGGATATCGCCGACCTTCGCATCGCCTTGTTCAGCGGGAACTACAATTACGTCCGCGACGGGGCCAACCAGGCGCTCAACCGGCTGGTCGGCTATATGCTGGGGCAAGGCGCGCAGGTGCGGGTCTATTCGCCGACCGTGGCCGAGCCGGACTTCGCGCCGACCGGCGATCTGGTCAGCATTCCCTCACTCGCGATCCCGGGCCGCAAGGAATACCGCGTCGGGCTGGGCCTCTCGCCAAGCGTCCGGCGCGACCTTGCCGCGTTCAAGCCCAATTTGGTCCACGCCTCGGCCCCCGACATCATCGGCCACCGCGCGGTGAGCTGGGCGCGGCATCGCAAGCTGCCGGTGCTCGCCTCGGTCCACACGCGGTTCGAAACCTATTTGCGCTATTACAACCTCGCCGCGCTCGAGCCGGTGATGCTGGCGATGCTGCGACGCTATTACCGGCGCTGCGATGCGCTGGTCGCGCCATCGGAGAGCTTTGCGCAGGTGCTGCGCGACCAGCGGATGAACTACGACATCGATCTGTGGTCGCGCGGGGTGGATCGCGAGTTGTTCAATCCGCAGCGGCGCGATCTCGCGTGGCGGCGCGAACTCGGCATCGGCGACGATGAATTCGCCATCGGCTTTCTCGGCCGGATTGTGATGGAAAAGGGCCTCGACGTGTTTTCGGACACGATCGACGAATTGCGCCGCCGCAAGGTGCCGCACCGGGTGCTGGTGGTCGGCGAAGGCCCGGCGCGCGAGTGGTTCGAGGACCGGCTGCCGCAAGCGGCATTCACCGGCTTCCAGGCGGGCGATGATCTCGCCCGCGCCATCGCCTCGATGGATGTGCTGTTCAACCCTTCGGTCACCGAAGCTTTCGGCAATGTCACGCTCGAAGCGATGGCCTGCGGCTTGCCGGTGGTCGCGGCGGTGGCGACTGGGAGCACCAATCTGGTCGAAGACGGCGTCTCGGGCCGGTTGATCCAGCCGGGCGCGGTGCACAGCTTCGCCGCGGCGATGCGCGCCTATTCCGCCGATCCGCAGCTGCGCACCCGCCACGGTGCGGCAGGCGAAGCGCGCAGCCTCGATTTTTCATGGGACCAGATCAATTCGGTGGTGGCGGACACCTACCTCCGGCTGGTCCGGCAGAAAGCCAAGTCGCGGCGTTAGCGCAAGATACCCTTGGCCTGTGACCGCCGCGCGAACCACCACTGCAGCGCCACTGCGGCGACGATCACTACCGGCAGCCACACCAGCAAAGCCAGCCCCGCTGGCACCTGCCAGGCAAAGCCGATGACCGCGCCGACGATAGAGACCAGGAAGGCTGTTACCGCATGGCGCGAACGCGCCAGCAGCAGAAGCGATCCGGCCAACGATCCCCACACCCCGAAGGCCCATCCCGCGGTTCCCCACAGCGGACCGGCGTCGATCGCGGCGACCATGTCGGAACTCACCCCGCCCATTGTCAGCCAAGCGGCATTGTGCATTTTCATCATTGTGTAGTCGGTGCAGCCAAAGGCGTTCCACGCCAGGCTCAACACGGACACGATCCAGAAGCTCGTCGGTGCCTTGGTTGCGCCGCCATCCATTACAATATCGGTCATGGCTCTCCCTCCATTTGCGATCCTGAGGGCAAGCTAACACTGCGGGCGGCGCGGAACAATCCGCGCCGCCTGCCGGTTCAGAGGCGTTCGATTTTGCGCGCCGCTTCGTCGAGGATTTCGGCGATCTGGTGCATTGTTTCGCGATCGAATTCGCCACTTTGCGCGCGGTGGCGCAGCGCGGAGAACAGGTTGCCCACCGCGCGGGCGATCGGCGGGGCGCGGCGCGCCTCGTCGTCCTCCTCATTGAGTGCGATCAGTCGGGCGATCAGGGCGTCGGCCTCCTTGGAGCATTCGGACAGCTCGACTTCGCCCTCGGCGGTGATCGCAAAGGCCTTGCGCGGGGTTTCGTCGGCGCGTTCCTCAATCATGCCTTCGTCGAGCAACAGGCTGAGCGTGGGGTACACCACTCCGGGGCTCGGCGCGTAATTTCCGCCGGTCAGCTCCTCGATGACCTTGATCAGCTGGTAACCGTGGCGGGTCTCGTCGCCGATCAACTTGAGCAGCACCAGCCGCAGCTCGCCGCCGGCGAACATGCGCCCGCGTGGGCCGCGATGGTGCTTGCGCGAGTGCTCGCCGTCGTCCCACGACCACCGGCCGCTCCAACCGCCATGACGCCCGTTCATCATCATCATCGCCGCCATCGGCCAGCCGCCGCGTCGCGTGTTGCAACCATTGATGCGCATCGCGCTTCTCCTCTATCTCAGATAGAACTAAGATATATCTTAGGATGGGAAGTGCAAGAGCCCATGCAAAATTTCCACGAACCGCCTATTGTGCCCCGCGATGGCCGACCTCTTCGCCGACGACCTGCCCCCACCCGCCCGCCATGCCCCCCGCGCGGATGCGCCGCTGGCCGATCGGCTGCGGCCCACCTCGCTGGGCGAAGTCGTCGGGCAGGAGCATCTGACCGGGCCGCAGGGTGCGATTGGGCGAATGGTCGCGGCGGGCAAACTTTCCTCGATGGTGCTGTGGGGCCCACCCGGGACCGGCAAGACCAGCATCGCGCGGCTGTTGGCCGATGCGGTGGGGATGCGCTTCGTGGCGATCAGCGCGGTGTTCTCGGGTGTGGCCGATCTCAAGAAGGCCTTTGCCGAGGCCGAGCTAGCCGCGAAAGCAGGCCAGCGCACTTTGTTGTTCGTGGACGAAATCCACCGCTTCAACCGCGCGCAGCAGGACGGCTTTCTGCCGTTTGTCGAGCGCGGCACGGTGACGCTGGTCGGCGCGACGACCGAGAACCCCAGCTTCGCGCTCAACGCCGCGCTGCTCAGCCGCGCGCAGGTGCTGATCCTCCACCGGCTGGGAGCCGAGGCACTGTCCGAATTGCTGGCACGGGCGGAAGCGCTTGAGGGACCCCTGCCCCTCACTCCGGAAGCGCGCGAAGCACTGGTCGCTTCAGCCGATGGCGACGGTCGGTTCGTGCTCAACCAGGCCGAGACGCTTTACGCCGCCGCCATTCCCGCGCCGCTCGATCCCGCCGCGCTCGGCAAGTTTCTCCAGCGCCGGGTCGCGGTCTATGACAAGGACCGCGACGGACACTACAATCTGATTTCCGCGCTCCACAAGGCGCTGCGCGGCTCGGACCCGCAGGCCAGCCTCTATTACATGGCGCGGATGCTGACCGCGGGCGAGGAGCCACTTTACGTGCTGCGGCGGCTGGTGCGCTTCGCCAGCGAGGATATCGGCCTGGCCGATCCGCAGGCGCTGGTCCAATGCCTCGCCGCCAAGGACGCCTACCAGTTCCTCGGCAGCCCCGAGGGCGAACTCGCCATCGTCCAGGCCTGTCTCTATCTCGCCACCGCCCCCAAATCGAACGCCGCCTATACCGCGCAGAAGGAAGCGTGGGCGAGCGCGAAGGAGACCGGCAGCCTTGCCCCTCCGCTGCATATCCTCAACGCCCCGACCAAGCTGATGAAGGACATCGGCTATGGCGCGGGCTATGCCTATGACCATGAGGCGAAGGACGGCTTCTCGGGTGCGGATTACTGGCCCGAGGGGATGGAGCCGCAGACCTATTACCGCCCGGTAGCGCGCGGCTTCGAGCGTGAGGTGATCGAGCGACTGGAATATTGGCGGAAGAAGCGTCGCGAACGGCAGGGGGAATGAACCCCAAGCGCTTCCGCCATTTTTCTGGAATCGACTGGTCGGGGGCGGTGGGCGAGCGTCATCGCGGGATTGCTGTCGCGCTATGCTCTGCCGGAAGCGCCGCGCCGCAGCTGGTCCGCGCCACTCATCGTTGGTCGCGGCAGGAAGTGTTCGAATGGCTGCGCGACGAGCTGCCGCGCGATACGCTGGTCGGGCTCGATCTCAGCACCGCGCTGGCCTTTGCCGATTGTGGCGCATTCCTTCCCGGCATCGACCACAGCCCCGCCGATGCCCGCGCGCTGTGGGCGCTGGTCGAGGAAGTCTGTGCCGATGAGCCGCATTTGGGCGCGGCCAGCTTCGTCGATGATCCCGAATTCGCCCCGCATTTTCGCCGCCACGGCGGGCGCGAGGGAGCAAGTTTCGGCGGAGGTCAGGGTCGGCTGCGCGTAACCGAAGCGCATCAGAAGGCGCTCGGCTGCAAGCCCTACAGCAATTTCAATCTCGTCGGCGCCGCACAGGTCGGCAAGGCGAGCCTCACTGGCATGCGGGTGCTGCATCGGTTGTCGGAGCACTTGCCGCTGTGGCCGATCGATCCACTGCCGGATGCAGGCTCGGTGGTGGTCGAGATCTACACCACCGTCGCCGCGCTGGCGGCAGGCCGCAGCGCCTCGCGCTCCAAGATGCGCAGCTACGCCGAACTCAACGCCGCGCTTCACCGCGTCGCCAGCGCGCCCGTTCCCGGAGAGGGTCCAATCGACGATCACGCTAGCGACGCGCTGCTCGCAGCTGCCTGGCTGCGCCATGTCGCCCACAGCGCCGAGCTGTGGGCACCCGAGGCCATGACCGCCGAAGTCGCCCGCACAGAGAGCTGGACCTTCGGCGTCCCCTGACGCAAAGGAACCATCGACTTAGGTTCTTTGGGCCGGCTTAGCTCAGTTGGTAGAGCACCTGATTTGTAATCAGGGGGTCAGGGGTTCGAATCCTCTAGCCGGCACCATAAATCAATAACTTAGGGGAGGTTGCGCTCTAACCGTCCAACAAAGTCTTCCAACATTTTTGTTGGAAGGCCGGATTTGACTGGATTTTGATTTAGTCACACGTAAGTCATTGAGTTTGCTATCTGCGCTCCAACGCCGCCCCTGCTTAGAAGGCAGGACAAGGCACATGTCCGCTATCGACCCGGTTGCGGACATTCGAGCCGCCGCTATCGTGACCGGAATGGAACACGCGTCGCTCGTCGCTTTCTTGGAAGGCACACTCCCACCCGAACAGCTTAGCGCTGAAGTCGGCGAGGAAGTGAGCGCTTGCAACGAGGCGTTCCGCTCGGGCGGGATCGGTTACATCGCCGTCACCGATGGCCCCCGCACCATCGTCAACCGCGACCATGCAAAACGTCTCTTGGAAGCTGTAGCGGATCAGCGACTGACTTTCGAGGTGGCGAACTACGCGGCGGACTGCATCATCATGAGTGATGACTTCGAGTTCGCAGACGACGCGGTGAATGAGGCAATCTACTTCGTCGAGGATGACAGCGTTGTCCCAACGGTGGCGGAAGTGCGAACCGCCATTCAGCGGCTCGCACCCTAACGTCGGCTTTCCACCCCAAAGTAGACGTTCCTTCGAGATTCTTGTGTCGTGCTGTTGCACGCCATAAGAGGGGTATCTGCCCTTCCAACAAACAGACCTAAAACGATATTGTTTGAACGATTTGGCATCAGAAATCCGCAGAAAACCGTGGGTTTCCGGTATTTGTAATCAGGGGGTCAGGGGTTCGAATCCTCTAGCCGGCACCATTATCCGCAGGGAGCAAACCCACCACATGCTGACCGACATGCTGCAGCGGCTGTTCGAACGGAACCTCGACGTTGCCGCACAGGCGCGCGCGCGCGCGGGTGAATGGCTGCCCGAACTATGGGCCGAGATTGCCGAAATGGGCCTGCCGCTCGCGCTGCTGAGCGAGGAGCAGGGCGGGTTCGGGCTGTCCCCGGCGGAAGCGGGCGAAGCGCTGCGGATGCTGGGCAGCTTCGCAGTGCCGCTGCCGGTGGCCGAGACGATGGCGGCCAATCGCCTGCTCGCCGGCGCCGGGCTGCCGCTGGCCGAGGGCGCGGCGGGACTGGCAGTCGGCTGCGATGTGACGCTGAAGGATGGTCGCCTGACCGGAAGCGTTGCGCGCGTGGCGTGGGCCGGTAAGCTCGACTGCCTCGCGCTGGCGGTGGGCGACACGCTCTACCGCGTCCCGCGCAGCGGGTGGGCGATTGCCGGGACTGGCCACGCGCTGACCGGGCACCCGCGCGACACGATTGCGATTGACTGGCCGATAACCGACAGCGCCGCCCTGCCCCACGACGCGCTGGCCGAAGGCGCGACCGTCCGCGCGTTCCAGATCGCCGGCGCACTCGAGGCCGCGCTCGACCTGACACTCGAACACACCGGCACGCGAGTCCAGTTCGGCAAGCCGCTCTCCAAATTCCAGGCGGTGCAGCACGAGCTGGCCAAGTTGGCGGGCGAGCTGGCCTGCGCCACTGCCGCTGCCGACCTTGCCGCCGAAGCGCTCGCTCGCGGCGACATCGCCGGGGTCGCTGCAGGCAGCCTGCGCGCACGCGAAGCGGCGGGCAATGGCGCGGCGATCGCGACGCAAATGCACGGCGCGATCGGCTTCACCCGCGAACACCGGCTGCACCTCTACACCACCGCATTGTGGAGCTGGCGCGACGAATTCGGCGGGCAGGTCCACTGGGCCAAATCGCTCGGAAAAGCCGCGCTCGATGCCGGGGCGGAGGGCTACTGGCCGATGGTGACGTCATTATGAGAAATTCTGGGCTATGATCCCCTTCCCCTCACCCCCCGCCGACAGCGCCCAAGTGCTCGCTCTACGCACCGAATTCCGCGCATTCCTGGCCGCGCAGCTCAAGGATCGTTCGCCGCGTGCACGTTCGGACAATTGGTACGGCTTCGACCGCGCTTTTTCGAAAGCGATGGGACAGGCCGGTTATCTCGGAATGACGTGGCCCAAGCAATACGGCGGACACGAGCGCTCGGCGTTCGAGCGCTATGTGATCGTCGAGGAAACGCTCGCCGCCGGAGCGCCGGTCGGCGCGCACTGGATCGCCGACCGCCAGAGCGGGCCGGGCATCCTCAAATACGGCACCGAAGCGCAGAAGCAGCGCCTGCTCCCGGGCATCGCCGCTGGCGAGCTGGCGTTCTGCATCGGGATGAGCGAGCCCGATTCCGGCTCCGACCTCGCCGCAACCCGCTGCCGTGCAGTGCGTGATGGTGACGTCTATCGCGTCACCGGCACCAAGGTCTGGACCAGCTTCGCGCATGAGGCGGACTGGGTGATCCTGTTCTGCCGCACCGGCAGCGGCGGCCCGGCCGAGCGCCACGCGGGCACCAGCCAGCTGCTGGTCGATCTCAACAACACCCCTGGCCTCACCATCAAGCCGATCATCGATCTGGCCGGTCAGCATCACTTCAACGAGATGCATTTCGAGGATGCGATCGTCCCCGCCGACATGCTGCTGGGCACCGAGGGCCAGGGCTGGGAACAGGTGATGAGCGAACTGGCGTTCGAGCGCTCCGGCCCTGAACGGTTCCTCTCCTCGATCGAGCTGCTGCTCCAGCTGATCGATGTGCTGCAGGGCCGGACTGGCGACGCGGCGCTGATCACCCTCGGTCGCCTCACCGCGCGCCTTGCGGTGCTGCGCCGCCTGTCGCGCTCGGTCACCGCGATGCTGCAGGAAAAGCAGGACGCCGGACTGCAGGCGGCGATCGTCAAGGATGTCGGCGCGTTGTTCGAGCAGGGCCTTCCCGATATCGCGCGCGAACTGATCGATTGCGAGCCCGATCCGCGCGCGGCTTCGGCCTATGCGGCGGTGCTGGGTAATATCGTGCTCAACGCGCCCAGCTGGTCGCTGCGCGGCGGCACGCGCGAAATCTTGCGCGGGATCATCGCGCGCGGCCTGGGGACCCGCTAAGAGCGATTTCGAGTGAAACGGAACATTCACGGCTCGGAAATCGCGGTAGACCAAGAATCCCATCGACGAGTGACACTTGTTTCGCCGGAAACTATCGCCCAAGCTGCGGGCAGAGGATTCCGGAGAAACTCCATGCACTTTCGCCGTTCGTTCACCGCCCTGCTGCTCGCAGGGGCGCTCGCCTCGTGCAATTATGCCGGTGGTGCCAAGCCCGCGCTCGACTGGCCGGCGTTCACCCAGCAAACCATCGACGGCTGGCTTAAGATCGACCCCAGTTTCGCGGTTTACCAAGGCGCGCACCAATACGATGGCAAGCTGGCAGACTGGAGCGATGCGGGGCTGAAGGCGCGTGGCGATTTTCTGCGCAAGGTGATTGCCGACGCCAAGGGTTACGGTGATCTCAGCGGCGCGCAGAAATTCGAGCGCGACTACATGGTCCAGGTCGCCGAAGGCCAGCTGTTCTGGCTCGAGGAGGCCGACCAGCCCCACACCAATCCGGCATGGTACGTCGGGGCGTTCGATCCCAACGTCTATCTTGCCCGCGAATATGCCGACAAGCCCACCCGGGCCAAAGCGCTGGTTGCGTTCTTCGAAGCGGTGCCGGCCAACGCTGCGCAAATCCGCGCCAATCTCAAGGCCCCGCTGCCCGCCAGCTTCGTCAAATACGGCGTTTCGGCGTTTGGCGGGTTCGCCGATTTCTACGCAGCCGACGCGCCCAGGGCATTTGAGGGTGTCGGCGATGCGGCGCTCCAGCAGCGCCTCAAGGACTCTTCGGCCAAGGCGGCGGCGGCAATGGCCGAACTGCGCGACTGGTTGACGAGTCAGGAAGGCAGCGCAACGCAGAACTTCGCGCTGGGGGCCGAGAAGTTCAGCCGGATGGTGCTGGCGACCGAAGGGGTGGACGCCCCGCTGGCCGAACTCGAGCGCGCGGGCAAAGCGGACCTCGCGCGCAACCAGGCCGGGCTCAAGGATGCCTGCGCGCAATATGCCCCCGGCGCGACGCTGATCGCCTGCATGGACAAGATGAACGCCAACAAGGCGGCCGACGGACCGGTAGCCGAGGCGACCCGGCAGATCCCGGGCCTGACCGCGTTTGTGCGCGAAAAGGATCTCGTCACGATCCCCGGCACCGAAACCGCGCTGGTCCGCGAGAGTCCGCCGTACAACCGCCAGAACAGCGCCTACATCGATCCTCCCGGGCCGTTCGAGAAAGGCATCCCCTCGATCTACTACATCTCCCCGCCCGATCCGGCGTGGGACGCGAAGAAGCGGATGGACTTCATTCCGGGCAAGGCGGATCTTCTGGGAACCACGGTGCACGAGATCATGCCCGGGCATTTTCTCCAGTTCCTCCACGCCAACCGCAGCCCGTCGATGTTCGGGCGGCTGTTCGTCGGCTATGCTTTCGCCGAGGGGTGGGCACACTACGGCGAGGAAATGATGCTCGAGGCCGGGCTGGGCGAAGGCGATCCTGAAGTGAAGATCGGGCAACTGTCCAATGCCCTGCTGCGCGACTGCCGCTATCTTTCGGCGATCGGCATGCATTCGGGAACGATGACGCAGGCGCAATCCAAACAGCTGTTCATCGACGAATGCTATCAGGTCGAAGGCACCGCCGAGCAGCAGGCCGCCCGCGGCACCTACGATCCGGCTTACCTTAATTACACGCTCGGCAAGCTGATGATCCGCAAGCTGCGCGACGACTGGACCGCCAGCCGCGGCGGGCGCGAGGGGTGGAAGGCATTTCACGACGCCTTCCTCAACTATGGCGGCCCGCCGATCCCGCTCGTGCGCCAGGCGATGATGCAGGAGGATGCGCCCAAGGCGGTGTTCTAAGACGCAGATACTTGCATTTGCAACCACTCGCGATGATGGTCGGAACATGACCGATGTTCCGACCCAAACCTCTGCCCCAATGACTTACGCGCGCTACCTCGCGCTCGACGAGCTGCTCGACGCGCAGCGCCCACGCTCCGATTGCGATGACGAGATGCTGTTCATCGTCATCCACCAGACCAAGGAGCTGTGGCTCAAGCAAATGATCCGCGAGCTGCGGCTGGCCAAGCGCCAGGTGCAAAGCGGCGCGTTGGTCCCCGCTTACAAGGCTCTGGCGCGGGTCAGCCGGATTCAGGCGGTGATGACGCTGTCTTGGGACGTGCTGGCGACCATGACGCCCAGTGACTATACCCGCTTCCGCGACGTGCTGGGGCCGAGTTCGGGCTTCCAGTCGGACCAGTTCCGCACGGTGGAGTATCTGCTCGGGCTCAAGGACGCGAAATTCCTCGACTATCAGGCCGACCGCCCCGAGGCGCAGGCTGCGCTGGCCGAAGCGCTAGCCGAACCGAGCCTGTGGGACGATGCCATCGCCGCCGCCGCACGCGCCGGGCTGCCGATTCCCGGTGCCGTGCTGCACCGCGATTACGGCGCCAAATATGAAGCCAATGAGGGGGTCGAGGCTGCGTTCCTCACGGTCTATCGCGATACCGAGCGCTACTGGGACCTCTACCAGCTCGCCGAAAAGCTGGTCGATCTCGACGATGCGATGGCCAGCTGGCGGCACAAGCATGTCCTGACGGTCGAGCGCGTGATCGGGGGCAAGCGCGGTACTGGCGGGACGGCGGGAGTGCCCTATCTCCAGTCGACCGTCGCCAAGCGCGCGTTCCCCGAATTGTGGACATTGCGGACAGCCCTGTGAGCTGGAAACGTCTCTTTTCCCGGTCGCTCGACGCGGCACCCGGACGGCTGCATTTCGCCGCGCACAGCCATCACCTCTGGCCCGACGCCAGCTTTGCCGGGCAGGTCGAGGCATGGGAGGATGCCGCCGCGCTGGCCGACCGCAAGTGGGACAAGGTCATGGGGCCGGTGTGGAGCGAGGCGCAGCGCCATATCGCCGCCGAACTCGCGCTGCCCGATCCCGCGACAATTGCTTTCGCGCCCAACACGCATGACTTCCTCGTGCGGATCGTCTCCGCGCTGCCTGCCAGCCGCCCGCGCGTGCTGGCCACCGACGGCGAATTCCATTCGTTCCGGCGCCAAGCGCTGCGCTGGCATGAAGCAGGTGAGATCGAGCTTACCACCGTGCCCGCCGGAGACTTGCTGCGAACCGCTCAGAGCGGCACGTTCGACCTGATCTACGCCAGCCAGGTGCTGTTCAATTCCGGACAGACAATTGGCGATCTCGCGCCGCTTGCCGCGCTGGCCCGTCCGGACGGCCCGTGGGTAGTGGTCGACGGCTATCATGGCTTTATGGCGACCCCGACCGATCTCTCGGGCGTGGCGGACCGGATATTCTACCTCGCCGGCGGCTACAAATATGCGATGGCGGGCGAAGGCGCATGCTTCCTCCACACCCCGCCCGGTTTCGCGCCGCGACCGGTCGTGACCGGCTGGTACGCCGCCTTCGACGATCTGGCCGTCGCGCAGGGCGGGGTCGGCTACGCGCCCGACGGTCGGCGCTTCATCGGCAGCACGTTCGATCCCAGCGGGCTCTACCGCTTCAACGCGGTGCAGCGGATGCTGGCGAGCGAAGGCTTGTCGACGGCGATCATCTCAGCGCATGTCGCGAGCTTGCAAGCCCGCTTTCTCGCCGCCGATCCGCTGCCGAGCTTCACGCTGATCAGCGGCAAGCAGGCAAGATTTCTGGCCTTCAACGGCGCTGGTGCCGCCGTGCTGCAAGCCGCACTCGATGCGCGCGACGTGATCACCGACGTGCGCGGCGATGTGCTGCGCATCGGTTTTGGGATTTACCACGACGCGGAGGATGTCAATCGGCTGGTGGCGGTGCTCGCCGATTTGCAGGCTTAGCGCTAGCCCCGCCCGCGATACCCGCTGACACCCTGTTCCGGCACCCAAAGACTCTCAGGCGCGGACCCCGACTGCCAGAATACGTCGATCGGGATGCCGCCGCGCGGGTACCAATAGCCGCCGATCCGCAGCCACTGCGGCTTCATTTCGGCAAACAGGCGCTGGCCGATGCCGACCGTTACGTCCTCGTGAAACCCGGCGTGGTTGCGGAAACTCCCGAGGAACAGCTTGAGGCTCTTGGATTCGACGATGGTTTCACCCGGCGCGTAATCGATCACCAGATGCGCGAAATCGGGCTGGCCGGTGACCGGGCAGAGCGAGGTGAACTCGGGCACGGCGAAGCGCACCAGATAGAGCGAACCGGCGCGCGGATTGGCTACGTAATCGAGCACCGCAGCCTGCGGCGAAGCGGGCATCGCGCTGGGATGGCCGAGATGCCTGAATGGAGGTGTGTCCGACATGGCACACGCCATGCCTCTATCGCAGCGGCGGCACAAGTCGGCGTTGGACGCGGCGGGTTCACTCCCTATTCACGCCCCGGCACGCTAACCGCGCGCGACAATCCGATGGTCGAAAAAATGAATGTAATGCGGGGCAGGATGAGGACGGCGGCGATTTCGGCGCTGGCGCTGGCCTGCGCGCTGCCCGCCGCGCCGCTGCTGGCCCAGTCGGTCAGCGATTTCCGCCTGCCCCCGGCCAGCCCGACGCCCACCCCGCGCGCGCCCGGCCCGGTCGATTCGGACAATCCGGTGGTCACCGCGCCGCGCCCGACCCCGACCCCTGCGCCCGCGCCGACGGTCACGCAGAACCCCACGCCCGCTCCCGCAGCCAGCGCGCAGCCAACACTGACTCGTACCCCCACGGCCCGCCCCTCCGCAGCGCCGCGCGGCACCACACCCGCGTCGGATGTCGCGGCGACGCCGGCTTTGCCAACCGCCGACGCGGCGATCACGCCTGCTCCGCTGACATTCCCGACCAGTTCAAGCGTCGCCCCGTTGCCGCAATCCACCGCGCCCGCCGCGCGCGAAGGAAGCGGCGCGATGCTGCCGCTGCTGGGCGGCGGTGCCTTGCTGCTCGCGGCGCTGGGCGGACTTGTCTGGTGGCGACGGCGCGCTGCCGAGCGCGAACCCGAGATCGATTTCGAGCCGCCCGTGGTCGCCCGGCCCGAGCCGGAAGCGTCAGAACCGGCAGTTGCGACCGTAGGTCCGCCATTGCTTGCACCGCAGCGAGCCCCCACTCCTGCCGATACCGTGCTCGCCATGGCGCTCGAGGCGACGCGACTCAGCGCGACGCTGCTCAACACCACGCTGCAGTATCGCTTGCGACTGACCAACCACACCGCCGCGCCGCTTGGTCCAATCACGGTTTCGGGCGACATGGTCGCGGCGCACGCCACGCTGCCGGTCGAGCAGCAATTGGGACTGAGCGGCCTGACGCTCGAACGGCGGCATGAGACGCCCGTGCTCGCACCGGGCGAAAGCGTCACACTCAGCGGTGAAATCCGCCTGCCGCTGGCGGCGATCACGCCGATCCGGGCCGGCGGTGCGGCGCTGTTCATCCCGCTGGCGCGGTTTCGGGCCGAGGCGCCGGGGCTGGCCGTGGTTCATAATTTCGTGGTCGGTGAGGCACCCGAAGTCGCCGACGCAGCGCTGCGCCCGTTCCGGCTCGACCTCGGACCGCGCGTCTATTCGCGGATCGGGCAGCGCGAACTCGCGCTTCCCGCCTGATTCCCCCCTCGACGGGGAAACATCGACTGGCTAAGCCATTTCGCAAGTGCAGCGGGGAGGACGCTGTTCGTGAGGAGGACGCGCAGATCATGGACTCTCTAGTTTCGACCGAATGGCTCGCCAACGAGATGGGAGCGAGCGACCTCAGGATCGTCGACGCGACGCGCCACCTTCCCGGGACCGGCCGCGACGCGCAGGCCGAATACGAAGCGGGCCATATCCCCGGCGCGGTCTTCATGGACCTTGCCGATCTGGTCGACAGCAATGCCGCGGTCGAAAACACCCTGCCCCCGGCGGAGAAATTCGCCAGCCGGATGCAGAGCCTCGGCTTGGGCGACGGCAGCCGAATCGTGATTTACGACGACAGCGCGGTAAAGACCTCGGCGCGGGCGTGGTTCATGCTCAAGATGTTCGGCGCGCATGATGTGGCGCTGCTCGATGGCGGCATCGCCAAATGGAAGGCCGAGGGCCGCGCGCTCAAGCAAGGCAAGGAAGTGCTGCGTCACCGCCATTTCACCGCCTGGTCAGACGACAAGAACGTGCGCTCCAAGGCCGACATGCTCGCCAACCTCCATTCGAAGCGCGAGCAGGTCGTCGACGCGCGCGGCGCGGCCCGCTTTAGCGGCGAGGACGCCGATCCCCGCCCCAACATGGCCGCCGGCCACATCCCCGGCTCGCGCAACGTCCCCTATACCGCACTGTTCAACGCCGATGGCACCTTCAAGGACAAGAAGGCGCTCATGGCGGTGTTCGCCGATGCCGGGGTCGATCTCGCCAAGCCGGTGGTGACCACCTGCGGCACCGGCGTCACCGCCAGCGTGGTGCTGTTCGCAATGGACCTGCTCGGCAAGGACGACACCGCGCTCTATGACGGCAGCTGGAGCGAATGGGGCGCCGATCCCGACACCCCCAAGGCGACCGGAGCCGCCTGAACATGGCCAAGGCCGGGGACGATAATCTCGCACCGGCTACCAAGGTCGTCACCGGCGGGCGGCGGCCCGAATGGACCGGCGCGGTGGTCAACCCGCCGGTGTGGCGAGCGAGCACGCATCTCTATCCCGACACCGCGGCGCTCAAAGCCGGGCAGAAGAGCAACGAGGACGGCAAGTTCTTCTACGGCCGCCGCGGCGCGCCGACCCAATGGGCTCTGGCCGAAGCGCTGACCGAGCTGGAGCCCGGCGCGGCGGGGACGATGCTTTACCCCTCGGGCGTCGCGGCGATCGCGGGCGCGCTGCTGACGGTGCTGCGGCCCGGCGATGTGCTGGCGATGACCGACAATGCCTATGAGCCGACCCGGTTCATGGCGCGCGGATTGCTCAAGGATTTCGGGATCGAAACGCGCTGGTTCGATCCGCAGGACATTTCCGCGTTCGAGGCGGCGATCTGCGAGCGGACCAAGGCGGTTCTGCTCGAATCTCCCGGTAGCCTGACCTTGGAGGTACAGGACGTCCCGGCGCTGTCGGACATCGCGCACCAGCATGGCGTGACCGTGGTGTTCGACAACACCTGGGCCAGCCCGCTCGGCTTCACCGCGCTGGCGCATGGCGCGGATATCAGCGTGATGAGCCTGACCAAGCATGTCGGCGGGCATTCCGATTTGATGATGGGCAGCGCGACCGCCGGGAAGAAATGGTACGGCAAGCTGCGCCACTGCGCGCAGGGGCTGGGCCAAGTGGTCTCGCCCGACGATGCCGCGCTCGCCACGCGCGGATTGCGGACGATGGCGGTGCGGCTCGACCGCTGCACGCAAAGCGCGCTGGCCATCGCGCAGTGGCTCGAGACGCGACCCGAAGTCGCGCGCGTGCTCTGCCCGATGCTGCCGGGTTCGCCGGGACACGAATTATGGCGGCGCGATTTCACCGGCGGCTGCGGGCTGATCAGCTTCGTGTTCAAAGGCGGTGACGAGGCGGCGCGCGGTCGGTTCATCGACGCGCTGACTTTGTTCGGCATCGGCTACAGTTGGGGCGGGTTCGAAAGCCTCGTCACCACTGCCGACCCGGCCCCGCTGCGCAGCGCCAGCGCCTGGCCGCTGCCCGGCATGGACCCTGCCGACCGGCTCGGCCTGCGCCTGTCGATCGGGCTGGAGGACGTGAGTGATTTGATCCGCGACCTTGAGCGCGGCTTCGCGGCGCTGGCGGGATGAATTTCCGGCAAACCATCGAGCCGCTGCTGAAACAGCTCGATGCGATCGGCTTCGACGCAGGGGCGTACCGCATTTCGCTTTATTCCGGGCTCAAGACGCTCGTCGTCATCGTCGCGGTGTTGGTGCTTGCGCGGCTCGCCAGCAGGCTGGTCAAGCGGGTGTTCAAACGGATCACCCGCCTCGATCCGACGCAGCAGCTGCTCGGGGAAAAGCTGGTTTCGATCGGGGTGTGGGTCATCGCGATTCTGATCGGGATCGACATGGTTGGCATCGACCTGACCGCGCTGACGGTGTTTTCCGGCGCGTTCGGCCTCGCGGTCGGGTTCGGGCTGCAGAAGACCTTCGGCAACCTCATCGCCGGGATCATCCTGCTGATGGATCGCTCGATCAAGCCGGGCGACGTGATCGCGGTGAACGATGGGGTCTCCAACACCGTCGGGCAGGTCAAGAAGATCGGCATCCGCGCGGTCTCTGTGACGACGCGCGACAAGAAGGAATATTTGATCCCCAACGAGAATTTGATGATCAACCAGGTCGAAAACTGGTCGTACAGCAGCAAGGAAGTGCGGATCCGCGTGCCGGTGATCGTCGCGCCGACCTCCGACCTCGATCTTGCCGAACGCCTGATGCTGGAGGCCAGCCATGCCTCGCCGCGCATCCTCAATTCGCCCGCTCCGGCGGTCTGGCTGATGGAGTTCGCGGAAGCGGGCATTGCCTTCGAAATGCGCGTCTGGATCAACGATCCCGAAGAAGGGCTGGGCAGCGTGCGGTCCGACGTGCTCAAGCGCGTGTGGAAGCTGTTCAAGGAAAACGGCGTCGAATTGCCCAACCCCGCGCAGCGCGATGTCCGCATGTTCGACGCGGAGAAACCGCTTACCGAGCAGTAAAGCTGGCCTAGCCCGGTCCCAATGCATTCTCGCTGGCGATACGCAGGGCAAGCGCCCAAATCTCCACCATGAGCACAGCTGCCCCCACTGTTGGACGCGTCTATCTGGTCGGCGCCGGACCCGGCGATCCCGACCTGCTGACGCTGCGCGCCGCGCGCCTCATCATGCAGGCGCGGCTGATCGTGCACGACGGGCTGGTCGATCCGGCAATTCTCGCGCTCGCCAGCCCCGTCGCAAGGCTCGTCTCGGTCGCAAAACGGCGCGCGCGCCACACCATGCCGCAAAGCGAAATCAACGCGCTGCTGGTGCGCGAGGCGCTGGCAGGGCGCGATGTTGTGAGGCTCAAGGGCGGCGATCCGTTCATTTTCGGGCGCGGCGGCGAAGAAACCGAGGCTTGCAAGGCCGCAGGCGTCCCGGTCGAAGTGGTTCCCGGGATCAGCGCCGGGATCGGTGCTGCCGCCGCCGCGCAAATCCCGCTCACCCACCGCAACAGCGCCAGCATCGTCAGCTTCGTGGCAGGGCAATGCAAGGGCCTGACCGAGCGGGACTGGGCGGGCCTTGCGGGCAAGGGCCGCACGCTGGTGATCTATATGGGGGTCGCCACCGCCGAAGCGATTGCCGAAAAGCTTATGGCAGATGGCCTGGCCCCCGATGTTCCCGTCGCGGTGATCGAGAATGCGACTCGGCGCGCGATGCGCGTGCTGAGGGGGCCGCTCGCCGGCCTGCCCGAACTGGTTGCGCGCGAGAAGGTCAAGAGTCCGGCGGTTATAGTGATCGGCGAAGTCACCGCGGCGGCCGATGCGGCCTTGCGCGAACTGGCGCTGGAGACGAGCTCGTGAAAATCCTGACCGGCAACGATCTCAAAACCGGCGCGGTCACCTGGTGGGACGGGGTGCAATGGTCGCTCCACGTCGCGGACGCGGTCGACGTCGGCGAGCATGCCGATAGCATCCTCGCCCGCGAAGAAGCCGCGCGCCGCGTCAACGCCGCCTATGCGATCGAAGCAACCCGCGACGAAACCGGTATCCGCCCCGCGCACATCAAGGACCGCGTCCGCGCGCTCGGCCCCACCGTCCGCCCCGATTTGACGCTGAAGCCGGCCGATCCCGAAGCCGGCAACTGGGTGATCTGATGTATAAATACGACAATTACGACCAGGCGATGGTCGACACCCGGGTCGAGGAATTCCGCGACCAGGTTCGCCGCCGGATCGCGGGCCACATCACCGAGGAACAGTTCAAGCCGCTGCGGCTGATGAACGGGCTCTATCTCCAGCTCCACGCCTATATGCTGCGCGTCGCGGTGCCTTATGGCACGCTAAGCTCGGCGCAGATGCGCGTGCTGGGCGATATCGCGGACAAATATGACCGCGGCTATGGCCATTTCACCACCCGCCAGAACATCCAGTATAACTGGATCAAGCTGGAAGACGCGCCCGACATCCTCGCCGATCTCGCCAAAGTCGAGATGCATGCGATCCAGACCAGCGGCAATTGCATCCGCAACATCAGCTCCGACCAGTTCGCGGGCGCTGCGGCGGATGAGCTGGTCGATCCGCGTCCCTATGCCGAGCTGCTGCGCCAATGGTCGAGCTTCCACCCCGAATTCAGCTTCCTGCCGCGCAAGTTCAAGATCGCGGTGATCGCCAGCGACACCGATCGCGCGGCGATGCGGCTGCACGATATCGGCATCCAGATCGTCAAGAACGACGTGGGCGAGCTGGGTTGCGCCTTCTACGTTGGCGGCGGGATGGGTCGCACCCCGATGATCGCGCCGCTGGTCAATCCGTTCGTCCCGCTCGACCAGTTGATCACTTTTTCGGAGGCCTGCCTGCGCGTCTACAACCGCTATGGTCGCCGCGACAACAAGTTCAAGGCGCGGATCAAGATCCTCGTCCACGAGATCGGCAAGGACGAATACACCCGCCAGGTCGAGGAAGAATTCGCGCAGCTGCTCAAGCAGGGCATCGAACCGCCGCTGGCCGAGCTGGCGCGCATCAGCGAATATTTCACCAATCCCCCGTTCGAAGTCGGGGCACCGGGCCAAGTGGACCGCTCGGACCCCGACTTCGCACTTTGGCTGGATCGCAACACCGTGGCGCACAAGCAACCCGGCTATGCAATCGTCAACATCAGCCTCAAGCCGGTCGGCGGCATCCCCGGCGATGCCAGCGCCGACCAGATCCGCCTGATGGCCGACCTTGCGCTGCAATACAGCTACGACGAACTGCGCGTCACCCACGCGCAGAACATCGTGCTGCCGCATGTTCGGCAGGCCGACCTTTACACGGTGTGGCAGGCGCTCGATGCGGCGGGGCTCTCGACCCCAAATCTCGACCTGGTCGACGATATCATTGCCTGCCCCGGGCTCGATTACTGCAGCCTCGCCAACGCCCGCTCGATCCCGGTCTCGCAGAAGCTGTCCGAACGCTTTGCCCCCAGGCGCGCCGAGATCGGCGAGCTCAAGCTCAAGATTTCGGGCTGCATCAACGCCTGCGGGCATCACCATGCGGGCCACATCGGCATCCTTGGCGTCGACAGGAAGGGCGTGGAAAATTACCAGCTGCTGCTCGGCGGATCGGAAGGCGCGGATACTTCGCTCGGCAAGATCACCGGACCCGGGTTCGACGAGGACGGGGTCGTCGACGCGGTCGAAAAGGCCACCGATGTCTACCTCGCCCACAAGCAGGGCGGCGAACGCTTCCTCGATACCTATCGCCGGATCGGCATGGAGAAGTTCAAGGAGGCGATTTATGGATGACGCATTGCGCTTCCGCACCGACGAGCCGGGCGACGATCCGGCGGTGACGGTCGACAGCTTCGGCGTGCAGACCAACGCCGCCGCGGTCCGGCTCGAGCCGGGCGACGATGCGCGCGATCTGTTGCCCTATCTCGAACGGCTCAAGCTGGTCGAAATCAATTTTCCCGGGTTCGGCGACGGGCGCGGCTATTCCGCCGCGCGGATCCTGCGCGAAGCAGGCTATGCGGGCGAACTCCGCGCGGTGGGCGATGTGCTGGTCGATCAGGTCGCGGCGATGCGCCGCTGCGGGTTTGACAGCTTTGCCCCGCAAGTGCCGCTCAATGCCGCCGATGCCGAAGCGGCGTTCAACCGCTGGCCCGAGGTCTACCAGCCGACCGCCGATGGTCGCGTGCCGATCTGGGCCAAAAGGCATGGCTGAAGCGGCGCGCCGCATCGATGTGATCGACACCGCACCGCGCTTCACTGCGGGGCAAGCGGCGGCGCTCAACGCGCGCTTTGCCGGGGTCGCAACGCGCGAGATGCTGGCGGCGGTGCTGAGCGAAGGGCTAGCCGGGCGGATCGCGGTGGTTTCCAGCTTCGGCGCGGAAAGCGCGGTGCTGCTCCATTTGATCGCCAGCGTCGATCCCTCGGTGCCGGTGCTGTTCCTCGAAACCGGCAAGCATTTCCCCGAAACGCTGGCCTATCGCGACGAACTGGCCGCGCGCCTCGGCCTGACCAATTTGATCAACCTAACCCCCGACACGGCGCTGCTGGCCAAGCGCGACGAAAATGGGCTGCGCTGGTCCTACGATCCCGACGGCTGCTGCGAGATTCGCAAGGTGCAGCCGCTCGCTAGGGCGCTGGCGGATTTCGACGCGAGCTTCACCGGCCGCAAGGGCTTCCAGAGCGCGATCCGCGCGGATTTGCAGACCTTCGAGATCGACCCGAGTGATGCGGCGGGCCGGCTCAAGGTCAATCCGCTGGCCGATTGGACCTCGGACCAGATCGAGGCCTATTTCACCGCCACCGGCCTGCCCCAGCACCCGTTGGTCGCCGAAGGCTATCCCTCGATCGGCTGCTCGCCTTGCACCAGCAAGGTCGCGCCGGGCGAAGATGCGCGCTCGGGCCGGTGGGTCGGCTGGGACAAGACCGAATGCGGGATCCACGGGGAAGTGACTTCGACCGAACTGCCGCCGGGCTTCGAGCCCTTCCTGTAAAGCTGCCTACGGCGTCATCCTCGATCATGCGGCGACGACGCCGTAATTTGTTCGATCCGGATCAGCCTCCGACGCGTTCGATCGTCGCGACCTTGCCTTTCGGGTTCTTGCTGGTCCAGACGCCATTCTCGACCTTCTCCTCGTTGCAGATCTCCTTCGCGTCGGGCTCGTCCTTGGTGTAGCAGAACGTGCCGGGCGCTCTTTGCACCCACTTGCCGGTTTCCAGGACCTTGCCATCGCTCGTCTCGACGTAGGTCCCGTCGGCCTTGTCGTCTTCGATGAAGACCTTCCCGTCAGACGCCGTCACCTTGAATTGGCCGACCGAGGATTTACCGTCGGCGGCGATGTTTTCGGCAACCGGGGCGCTCGCCTCTGCTGCGGCCGAGGCATCGGTTTCGGGCGCAGGCGCGGGCTTCGAACAGGCGGAGACGACCGCCAGCGCGGCAAGCAGAGCAATTCTCTTCATGTGATTATCCCCTTTAACGAGCAGAACGGCGGCGTTTCCCGCCAGTGCGACTCGCGACCCCGTCCGAACACTACGAGCGCATTTCGGACCTGCCAATTAGGCAATCAGACCCACCCCTGCTCCCGGTACCATTGCGCGGTGGCCTTCAGCCCCTCGCGCGTGCCGATCAGCGGGTGCCACAATTCGCGCGGCACTCCGGCACCGGCGCTGACCGCCCAGTCCGGGTGCGCCATGTAGCCGACACGATCAGGGGTCAGCTTGGCCTTGGCCCGCCGCACGAAGCGGTCCGCCCGCGCAGCACGGTCGAGCGACCGCCGCGAAAGATGCAGCACCCAGGGCCGCCGCCCCATCGCCCAGCCGAGCGCGCGCGCCATCTCGTAATGGCTCCAGCCGCCGGGCTTGCCGTCGTCGGGTTCGAAAATCTTGTGCGAGACCGCCTCGCCGCTTGGCACCAGCGCCAGCAGCAGCCGCGCGAGATCGTCGACATGGATCAGCGAGGCACGCCCGCCCTTGGGCGGCATCGGCATCACGCCCCATTTGGCGATGCGGAACAGCTCGAACATCTCGCGGTCGCGCGGACCAAAAATCGCGGGCGGACGGACGATGGTCCAGTCGAGCCCGCTCGCCATCACCAGCCGTTCCGCCCGCGCCTTGGACGCGCCATAGAGCGACAGCGCGGGTTCGCGCGCCGAGAGCGAGGAGACGAATATCAGCCGGGGAACGCCCGCCTGCTTCGCCACCTCGATCACATTCATCGTGCCGGTGACGTTGCCCGCCTCGAACCCGGCCTGGTCGGGCGCGTTGACCACGCCTGCGACGTGGAGCACCGCTTCGGTGCCTTTGAGCAGCTGGGTGAGCGCGCGCTTGTCGGCCAGGTCGCCCGCGACCCATTCGACCCCATCGCGGGGCGGTTGGGGCTGGCGAGCCAGCGCCCGCAGCTCGCCTTTGGCGCGTTCGAGCAGCGCTTGCCCGACGAAACCGGTCGCCCCAGTTACGGCTATCATGGGGTAACGGCAATCACAGCAGGACCAGCTGGTCGCGGTGGACCACCGCCGAACGCGGCGCATAGCCGAGCAGCGCGGCGTGTTCGGCGGACTGGTGCCCCATCAGCTGCGCGCATTCGAGCGCTTCGTATTCGGACAGGCCATGCCCCAGCACCATGCCCGCCTCGCTCTGGATCGCGATCGCATCGCCGCGTTCGAACTCGCCTTCGACCCGCACCACTCCCGCCGCAAGCAGGCTGCTGCCCTTGGCCAGCGCGCGCGCCGCCCCGGCGTCGACCACCAGGGCGCCCTTGAGCCGCAGCCGCCCGCCCAGCCACGCCTTGCGCGCCGCGGCCTTGCGCCGGGGCAGGAACAAGGTGCCGCGCTGCTGGGCAATCGCGCGCGCAATCGGCGCATCGTGGGTGCCGTTGATGATCGCCAGCGCCACTCCGGCAATCTCGGCGATCTCAGCGGCTTGCAGCTTGGAGGTCATGCCCCCCGAGCCCATGCCCGAGGCCGAGATCGTGCTGGCCATTGCATGGATTTCGGCGGTGACGCCGCGCACTTCGGGCAGCAGCTGCGCGGCGGGATCGGCAGGGTTGCGGTCGTAAAGACCATCGACGTCCGAGAGCAGCAGCACCGCGCTGGCCCGCGCCGCCTGCGCGACGCGCGCGGCCAGCCGGTCGTTGTCGCCGAAGCGGATTTCCTGCGTCGCGACGCTGTCGTTCTCGTTGATCACCGGCACCGCGCCCGCATCGAGCAAACGGGTCAGCGTGGCGGTCGCGTTGAGGTAGCGCCGCCGATCCTCGAGATCGTCGAGCGTCAACAGGATCTGTGCCGCCGTCAGCCCATGCGCACCGAGCAGTTCTGCCCACAGCCCCGACAGCGCGATCTGGCCGACCGCCGCCGCCGCCTGCGCATCGGCCAGGCTGCCGCGTCCGCCCTTGTCGAGTCCGAGCCGCGCCGCGCCCAGCGCAATCGCCCCCGACGACACGACAATGACGTCCTGACCCCGCGCCCGCGCCGCCGCGATCTCCGCCACCAGCGTGTCAAGCCAGGCCCGCCGCACACCTTCGGGCCCAACCAGCAACGCCGAACCGACCTTGACCACTAGGCGTGGACAGGTCTGGGCGTCGATAAGGTCAGGAAGCCCCGCGATAAGCATCGCGGCGGGGCTTAGGGCAAACTCTTCGGCTTGCAAACAGGCCGGTTAGAGCGGCGACCACGGCTGGTCGTCGGCATCTTCGCGTTCACCGGCGGGACGTTCGGTAACCGTGGCGGATGGAAGATGCTCGATCACCGCATCGAGCAATTTGTCCAAGCCCTTGCCGGTCGCGCCAGAGATCGGAAAGACGCGGGTCGCGCCCGCCGCCTTGAGTTCCTTGGTGAAGGCCTTGACCAGTTCCGCGTCGGCGAGATCGATCTTGTTGAGCGCGATCAGCCGAGGCTTTTCCTCCAGCCCCTCGCCATAGGCCTCCAGCTCGTCCTCGACGATCTGCAGCGCTTCGGCGGGATCGGTGCCGGTGATGTCGATCAAATGGATCAGCACGCGGCAGCGCTCGATATGGCCGAGGAAGCGGTCGCCGATCCCCGCGCCGTCGGCAGCCCCGGCGATCAGTCCGGGAATGTCGGCCAGCACGAATTCGCGGTTCCTGTGGCGCACCACGCCCAATTGCGGACGCAGCGTGGTGAACGGGTAATCCGCGACCTTGGCCTTGGTGTTGGCCATCGCGTTGATGAAGGTCGATTTGCCGGCGTTGGGCAGTCCGACCAGCCCCGCATCGGCGAGCAGCTTGAGCCGCAACCAGACATACATCTCCTGCGACGGCCACCCCGGGCCATGCTGGCGCGGGGCACGGTTGGTCGAGCTTTTGTACGAAGCATTGCCGCGCCCGCCGTCACCGCCGCGCAGCAGGATCTCGCGCTGGCCCGCTTCGGCCAGATCGAGCAGCACATTCTCGCGCTCGTCGTCGAGCACCTGCGTGCCCACGGGGACCTTGATGACCAGGTCATCGCCACCCGCGCCGGTGCGGTTCTGGCCCGATCCACCCGTGCCGCGCTGGGCCTTGAAATGCTGGGTATAGCGGAAGTCGATCAGGGTATTTAGACCCGCGACCGCCTCGAAAATGATATCGCCGCCCTTGCCGCCGTTGCCGCCATCGGGGCCGCCATATTCGACATACATCTCGCGGCGGAACGCGACCGCCCCCGCTCCGCCTGCACCGGCACGGATGAAGATTTTGGCTTGGTCGAGAAAATGCATGGGGAAGGATTACCGGGTAAATGGGCGATTGTCGCGCGCGTGCTTCGACAAGCTCAGCACGAACGGGGTTTGTGGCGCGGCCAGTGTGTTGAGAATTGCTTCAGCTTGAGCCGAGAATGGTGGATTTCGAGAACCGGCGCGCAGCGACCATTCAGGTCGTGAGCACCGGAAGCGCAGAAAGTTGCCATTCGCAGGCCAAGATGGAGCAATTATCAGTACACTGGTGGAGCCGAGGGGGATCGAACCCCTGACCTCGTCATTGCGAACGACGCGCTCTCCCAGCTGAGCTACGGCCCCGTTCCAGTGCGAGTGCGGTCAGTCCGAAACCCGGCCCGCCCGCGCGAGCGGCCCCCTTAGCGAAGAGGCCAGTCGCTTGGAAGCGATTAATTACCGACCCGGAGTGGTCGGCGGGCCGTATGTTGCGGTGGGTACGGGGGTCGAACCGATGGGCGGCAAGGTGATGGTCGGACCGGGCACGACCGTTCCGCCGACGGGCGGCAGCACCGGCACGGTCAGTGTCGGCGCAGGCACAACCAGCGCGGTCGGAGCCGGGGTCGGCGCATCGATCGCTGCCAGCGGACTGGTTACCGGCACAAGGATATAGACCCCCGGCGTATTGGTGGTCCACTTGGCATCCCAGGCCGCCAGGTCTGCCTTGTACTGATCGTAGCGCCGGAAAAAATCGTCGAAAACGATCTCGAGATTGGGCAGACTTACCGCCGCGAAGTTTTGGAGCGCGCCAACCTTTACCAGCTTGGCATCGTTGCTCATCGCCAGCGCCGCGTCGCAGAAAGCCGGCAGCGTCGGCGGGAGGGCAAAGTGGTTGTACACCTCGGTCATGAACTTCTCGCGCTGCCGGATGAACGAAGCCCCATAGGTGGCGCGCCATTCCCGGTCGACGGCGGTGTTTGCGGCGCGCAAGGCCCGGACGTGAGTCTTCAGGAAGGCGCGATAATTGACCACGATCTGGGCGTGCTTGGGATCGCTGCAGTTGAGCGCCGCGACATTGTAGCCCGATCGCAGGTTCCAAGTGATCTGCGTCGGAGAGATGTTGCGGTTGACGCTGACCCGCAGCCCGTCGGGGCCCAGTGGCGGCGGAACCAGCGTGGCTGGGGAATGATCGGGCGGGGTCGGCTTCCACGGCACAAGCACCCACTTCGTCACGGGCGGCGGCGGCGGCGGCGGCGGGGGGGGCGGTCGCCTTTTTGCATCGGCTGCGCTGGCGGCAAACAGAAGTGCAAGCGCGGCAGCTCCGAGCGCAGAATTCAGGGTGATCCGGATCATCGCATTCCTCTCTGTGCCCCTTGGTACGGGACAGTCTGTGCCCACCGCACCCTTGTCCGGAGCTGAATGGCTCGCCCTAACCACTTCCACCGACAAAGAAAATGCCCGGCGCGCTGGAAAGCCCGCCGGGCACGGTAAAAGTCCCTGTTGGATGCTGGCTTTAGCGGCGATCGCCCATGAAGCGCAGCAGGAACATGAACATGTTGATGAAGTCGAGATAAAGCGTCAGGGCGCCGAGCACCACGGCCTTGCCCGCAAAATCCGAGCCGCGAACCTGTTCGTACTGCTGCTTGAGCTTCTGCGTATCGTAGGCGGTCAGCCCGGCGAAAATCAGCACGCCGAGGAAGCTGATAGCCCAATAAAGTCCCGGCGACTTAAGAAAGATGTTGATCACCGAGGCCACGATGATGCCCACCAAGCCCATGATCAGGAAGCTGCCCATCCCGGTCAGGTCCTTCTTGGTGGTGTAACCCACCAGGCTGAGCCCGGCGAAGGCTGCGGCCGAGGCGAAGAACGTCGCCGCGATCGAACCGCCGGTATAGACGACGAAGATCGTCGAGAGCGACAGGCCCATCACCGTGGCAAAGCCCCAGAACAGCACCTGCAGAGTGGTGGTCTGCATTCGGTTCGCGCCAAAGCTGATCGCCAAAACAAACCCCAGCGGGGCCAGCATGATCACCCACAGCAGCGGGCTGCGATCGACCATCATCTGTTCGACCGGCCCACGGAACAGCAGCGCGATGACGCCCGAGAGCAGCACGCCCGAGGCCATGTAGTTGTAAATCGAGAGCATGTGCTTGCGCAGGCCCTGATCGATGGTGCCGGCAGCGCCGATGACTTCGCCGTTCAGGCTCGGAGACGCGCCGAAGCCAGTCCCAAGGTCTTGCCTGGGCTGGGGGTCGTTCCAGTTAGCCATGGTTGGTCAAACTCCTGTGCGGCCCCGCGAAGGTGCGGGACGCGATACCAGCGAATATCGGAGCAATGGGCCGGGGATTCAAGCGAAACCGGACAGGCGACTGTCGCAAATTGTAATGGCGCTCAGCCCCCGGTTCGCGCCGCTTCAGCCAGTTCGGTCCCGCGGTCACGCGCGCGGCGCAGGGTTTGCTCCACCAGCCGCGCCAAAGCGCCATCCGCGTCGAGCACATCGAGCCCAGCACGGGTAGTGCCGCCGGGGCTGGCAACGCGTGCGGCGAGCTCATCCGGCGTATGGTCGGAGGTCGCTGCAAGAATGGCCGCGCCTTCGACCATGGCCAGCGCAAATTGCTGTGCCGGTCCAGCCTCGAGCCCCAGCGTGGTCGCGCCCGCCGCCAGCGCATCGATGAAGCGGTAGACGAACGCCGGGCCCGACCCGACCAGCGCGGTGATCAGGTCGAACTGCGCTTCGTCGAGCCACTGCGGCATGCCCAGCGGTTCCATCAGCGCGGTCACCGCCGTGCGCCCGGCCTCGTCCAGCCCCCGCGCCGCCAGCGCGACGGGCGACTTGCCGATCGCGGCGGCGAGGCTAGGCATGACCCGGACGATCGCCTTGGCCGCAGGGAATCGTTCGGCCAGGCTCGCCAGCTCGACCCCCGCAAGTATCGAGATGAGAATGGTCTCCGGCGCGACCAGCGCCGGGGCGACTTCACCCAGTAGCTGGGGCTTCACGCCCAGCAGCACCATATCGAACCGGCCGCCGGCCAATTCGCGCAGCAGGGTCGTTCCGGTCGGGGCAGCGGCAAGGTTGGGATCGAAGATCGTAACGCGCGCCGGATCGAGTCCGCCCGCCAGCCAGCCGGCCAGCATCGCCCCGCCCATATTGCCGCAGCCGACGATCAGCAGCGACCGGGGCCAGGCCAGCGTCATCGCGTCACGCTTCGCCCACGGCGTCGACCATGGCGCTGGCGAGGGCTTCGGCAGGGGCCTTGTCGCCCCACAGCACGAACTGGAACGCGGGGTAAAAGCGGTCACATTCGTCGATCGCGGCCTCGACCGCGGTTTGCGCCTGCGCGAGGCTGAGCAGGCCGTCGTCGCCTAGCATCAACCCGTGGCGATAGAGCAGCACGCTGCCGTTCGACCACACGTCGAAATGGCCGATCCAGAGCTGTTCGTTGACCAGCGCGAGCAGCTCGAACATCGCTTGGCGCTTGTCGTCGGGCACACGAATGTCGGGCAGGCACAGCAGCTGGAGCACGTGATCCTCGTGCCGCCAGATGCCGCGGATCGTGTAGCTGGCCCAGCTGCCCTGGATTTCGCCCGAAATCTCGTCGTCGCCGACATATTCGCATGGCCAGCCGCGCGCTTCGAACAGCGAGGCGAGCATGTCTACGGGGGCGGCATCGTCGTCCCGTTCGATATTGTGACTTCCACTCATCATCGAACTCAAATCGCCTCGTTGCGCCCTGGCAGGGGAATGCGTCGGCAGCGGGCCCTGCCACAATGGAGAGTTAACGCACGGTTGCGCAAAACTCGACAACCCTGTTCACAAGGTGTGGAAAAGCGGGGGACGAGTGTCATCCCGCGCTATTTGCCGCCCAGCGTGTCGACCACCTGCCCCGCCGGACTGGTCCAAAGGAACGCGCCGCTGACATCAGCGCGGCGCAACTGGGCCAGAAAGGCATTGGCGGCGGCCTGGCTTTCAAAGGGTCCGGTGAGCAGCCGGTTGGTCTGGCCCCAATTGCTGGTGAAGGCCTGCTTGCCGCGCGTCGCCTCGGGCGCTTCGCGCGCGATTCGGCGCCAGTCGAACGCCAGTGCCGATCTGTCGCGGCCAGTGGCGACCTGCACCCAGATGCGGCTGGGATGGCTGGGCGGCGGCGCGGGTTTGACGGTCTTGGGATCGGGCGTGGGGCGAGTCGGGCGAATGCGCCGCAAATCCACCGCTCCCGCGGCGGGAGCAATGTCACGGCTGGGCGGAGTAAGATCGCCGAACGCATCGGCAAGGCTCGGCCGCTTGGGCGGCGCGGCGGGTGGCGGGGTTGGTGCCGTTGCGGAGGCCGCCGCTGGCGATTGCGCAAGATTGAACCCGGCAACGCTGCCCTGGGGCGCTGGCTTGTCGAGCACGGTGAATCCCGGAATCGCCGCCTGAACCGCTGTTTTCGCAACGGTAGGCGGCGGCGAGGGCGAGCGTTGCGGCGCGACCGCGATGACCCGCTCGGCATTGGCCGTCTGCACTGGCTTGGCGGGCGCCGCTGCGGGCAACTGCTGGGGCGGTGCCGGAGTAGGGGCAATACGGACCCGGACCGGGGTCGGCGTCGCGATTGCAAGGCGCGGCGGGGTTGTGGTGATCTCACGGGTCGGCTGCGGGACAGGCGGCGGCGCAATAGCCACGGCGATTGGCGCGGGAGTTGGAGTCACCGCTTGCTGGCCGCGCGAATCGCGGCGTGAGCGGCTGTTACGGCCGAGCGGCTTGCCCGATGGGACCAGCGGAGTGTCCGCCGTGGCGAGCACCGCGCGCGGCCTGGTCGTGGCGTATTGGGCGACGCGCGGGTCGTCGCGGCCGATGTCGGCTGGGCGCGGGAAGTGCCCGAAATTGGCCGCCGCAGCCTGCTGCGCCGGCGTCAGGCGCGGCATGTAGCGCAGATAGGGCGAGATGCCCGCCGCAAGGTCCCTCGGCATGGTCGCATAGGCGATCGATTCCGCCTCGTCCGCGCTGCCGAGGATCGCGAGGCCAAATGCGCGGGTCCGCCAGGCGGCCTTGTCCTGGCGCAACAGCAGCGGCGACAGGGTGGTTTCCATCGTCCGCTTGTCGCCCGCTATCGCAAGGCTCAACGCATAGCGCCTGATCACTTCGTCGCTCGCGCCTTTGGTTAGCGCCTGCCGGTAATAACCCTGCGCGGTCGCACTATCGCCCACCAGATCGTAGGCGAGCCCGCGATCCCCGGCGAATGTGGCATCGATTGCGCCGGCGCGTTCGGCTTCGACGAACAACGGAATTGCGTCGAACGGATTCTCGCTGCGGACCAGCGCTCCGGCGAGCCCAGCCTTGACCCGGGCATTGCCGGGGGACAGCTGATCGGCGCGCTGGAAGAAGCCGACCGCCGCATCGACGTCGCCCATGTTCGACGCGGCCTTGCCGGCATCGATCAGCGCTTCGACATCCCGCGGATTGCGGCCCAGCCGCGCGAGTGCGGCGTTGAGCGAGAGGCTGTCCGCCGCCGGAATCGTCTGGACCACCGGGCGCGAGACCGATTCCTCGATATCGTCCTGCTGCGCCAGCGCGGCCGCGCTCGCGCCGGCAAGCAGCAGCGCGACGCCGCGCGATAGCGCGCGCAGGCCGCGAGAGGCGTTGGTCGACTTCACTGCTGGCATCCGGAACCCGATCGCTGGAAGAATCGGTCGCCCATGCGTCCGCCCGCCTTAACCGTGGCGGAACAGGCGCGCGGGCGAAGGCCTATTGGTTGTTCTGGCGACCAAGGAAACGCGGGATGCTGATCGACGGGCTATCATCGTCGCCGTCGCCATCTTCACCGTCGGCTTCCGAGGTCTTGCCGCCGCGCGACAGATTGGCCATCCGCTCGAACAAGGTATTGCCCGCAGCGGGCAACCGCGGCGACTTCTCCGCCAGCACATCGCTATCGCTGGACACCAGCCCGCGCCGACGGCTCATCAGCGGCGAGGAGACAGGTGCATCGTCATCCGCCAGCCGCGAGGCATCGAGCAGGAGTTCGTCGCCACTGGCCACCTCTTCATCCACAGTTTCAGGCTCGTCTTCCGCCTCATCATCGGCTTCGAGAGAAAGTTCGAGCGGTTCGCCCTCAGCCTCTTCCCCGCCTTCGTCCCAATCGTCGTCGCCCGCTTCGCTGCCGAACCCGCCAGTGCTGCCGGCAGTGACATGCGCGCTGTCATCGGCAGGATCGACGATTTCTGTCGGTTCTTCGGCAGCGATGCCGGGCTCGCCATCGAACGCGATAGGCTCGAACAGCGTTTCGACGGGCACGGGCGGGGCCATCGACGGACGCGCTGGACCGCGCGAGGCATTGAGGTTGAACGGCCGCGAGGCTTCCTCGGCCATTTCGGAGGTCTGCTCGATCCCGGTAGCGACCACCGAGACCCGGATCTTGCCCTGCAAATCGGGATTGAAGGCGCTGCCCCAGATGATGTTGGCGTTGGGATCGACCAGCTCGCGAATGTGGTTCGCGGCTTCATCGACTTCGAGCAGCTTCATGTCGTCGCCGCCGATGATCGAGATGATCACGCCCTTGGCGCCCTGCATCGAGACACCATCGAGCAGCGGATTGGCGATCGCGCGTTCGGCCGCCTCGAGTGCGCGGTTTTCGCCGCTGCCCTCTCCCGTGCCCATCATCGCCTTGCCCATCTCGCCCATCACCGAACGGACGTCGGCGAAATCGAGATTGATGAGGCCCGGCATGACCATGAGGTCGGTAATCGAGCGGACGCCCTGCTGGAGCACTTCGTCGGCCAGCTGGAAGGCTTCCTTGAAGGTCGTCTCCGCCTTTGCGACCAGGAATAAATTCTGGTTGGGAATGACGATCAGCGTATCGACGTGCTTCTGCAGTTCTTCGATGCCAGCATCGGCGGCGCGCATCCGGCGCGTGCCTTCGAACAGGAACGGCTTGGTGACCACACCGACGGTCAGCACGCCCTTGTCGCGCGCGGCCTTGGCGATGACCGGCGCGGCACCGGTGCCGGTACCCCCGCCCATCCCCGCGGCGATGAAGCACATGTGCACCCCGTCGAGCGCACGCTCGAGCTCGCCCAGCGTTTCTTCCGCGGCAGCGCGGCCGACTTCGGGGCGCGATCCCGCGCCAAGGCCCTGTGTGATGTCGGGCCCGAGCTGGATGCGGTGTTCGGAGACCGAATTGTTGAGCGCTTGCGCATCGGTATTGGCGACGATGAAGTCGACTCCCTCGATCTGCGCTTTGATCATGTTGGCGATCGCGTTGCCGCCCGCCCCACCGACGCCGATCACGGTAATCCGCGGGCGGAGCTCTTCGACTGCCGGCGGACCGATATTGATGCTCATTGCGCTCTCCTGTCAGGCACGCGAATGGAAAAAATCTACTTACAGCGGTGTTTGCACCGTTCGAATCGGCGAATCAAAGCCGGATTAACCGTTGTCCACAGCCGCCTGCGCGGATGTGGGGAAACCCGTAGCCCCTCAAAAGTATTCTTTGACCGCGCGGAACACGCGATTGACGAGGCCAAACCCCGAATAGCGCATGGTCGGCTGGTAGCTGGGGCCGATCGCGCGGATGTCCACCGGGTCCGCCGAAGCGTAAAGGACAAGCCCTGCGAGCGTCGAGAAACCGGGGGTAGCATGCGCTTCGGCGAGCCCGGTCAGCTGCGGCGGCTTGCCCACCCGGACCGGCTTGCCCAGCGCGGATTGCGCATAATCGGCCAGACCCGCCAGCTCCGCGCCGCCGCCGGTAATCACCACTTGGCTGCCGCGCTGTCCGGTAAAGCCCATCGTTTTGAGCGCCTTGGCGATCTCTTCGGTGAGCCGCCCGAGCTGCGTGGTGATGACCGAGACCAGTTCGGCGCGCGGGATGCGGTTCTTGTCGTCGGCGTGTCGTGCCAGCGGGCCGATGGCCTCATCGCCCGGGGCATTGACCGGGATCATCTCGCGGTGGTCGGACGGGCTGGCGATGGCCGAGCCGTGGACGCATTTGAGCCGCTCGGCCTGAAAGCGGCGAATCCCGAAGGCCGAGGCGATCGCGTCGGTCACGTCGCCCGACCCGAACGGGATCGCGACCAGCCCCAGCAGCATTCCCGCAGCATATACCGAAACATTAGTCACCTCGCCGCCGAATTCCACCAACGCGACACCCAGCTCGCGCTCTTCGGGCGTCAGGCAGGCGTGCCCAGCCGCGATCGGCGAAGCGACCACCGCCTCGACCTCCAGATGCGCGTTCTGCACCGCTTCGGTGATGTTGCGGATCGGCGCGCCGTCCGCCAGCATGACGTGGATGTCGACCCCCAGCCGCTCGGCATGCAGGCCCTTGGGATTGGGCACCCCGTGCGCGCCGTCGAGCGTGTAATGCGCGGGCTGGGCATGGAGCACCATCCGCCCGTCGGGCTGGATCACATCGCGACCGGCGACGAGCAAGTGCTCGATATCGTCCTGCTCGATCCGCCGCCCGCCGATCTCGACCTCGACTTGCGCAATCTGGCTGGCGAGACCCGCGCCCGAGGTGCCAATCCACACGCTGGAAACGCTGGTATTCGCCATCCTCTCGGCGCGTTCGACCGCGTCGCGCACCGCATAGGTGGCGGCCTGCATGTCGGTGACATAGCCGCGCTTGATCCCCTGCGCGGCGCGGTGGCCCGAACCGAGTATGACCATTTCGCCGGTCTCGGTCATCCCTGCGATCATCGCCGAAATGCGGAACGAGCCGATGTTGACCGCGCCAAACACGCGGCTGATGCGAGGGGCAGCCATCAATTTTCTTCCTCTTTCTCAGGCTTCGGCGCGGGTTTTTGGGTAGGCTTCACAGCTGGAGTGGCAGCAGCTTCGCTCGCCCGGTTGGGCACGCGGAAATAAATCCGGTCGGGCGCGCGCATGTCAAAGGCCAGTGCGCGGCCACCGAGCAGGCGATTGATCCCGTCGAGCCGCGCGAAACTCATCAGCGCCTTGGCCGAAGCCGGATCGCCCTCGGGCAACGCGAGCACCTGCCCGGTCTTGAAGGTCAGGTTCCAGCGGCGGTTGCCGACCCATTCGGCCTCGCGCACTTGCGGCTTCAGTGCGGGTGCCGCTTCGAGCAAGGTGCCGAGCGCAACCACCTGTCTGCCCACCCCGGGGCCCGAGAGCACCAGCATCCGCCGCGCGCGCGCCTGCGTGACCGGCTCAAGCTCATGCCCGGTGGCGTCGATCAGCACGAACCGCCCTGGCTTGCGCAGCACCGCATGAGGCGTGCGCTCGACGATGTCGATCACCAGCCGGTCGGGCAATTGGCGCGAGACGCGCGCGTCCTGAACCCATGACAGGCCGAGCAATTCACCGCGCAGCGCCTCGACATCGACGAGCGGCATCGCCCGGCCCTGCTGGCCATAGGCAATCGCATAGACCTTGAGTTCGTTGAGGCGCTTGACCCCGCGCAGCTCGACCTTGTTGGCAACAAACCCGGCATCGCCGGCGACTGTTGCCAGCTGGTGCCCTGCCATCGTCGGCAGCCCCGCCATGCTCGCCACAATCCACGCCAGCGCGACCGCACCGCCGAGGATCATCGCGAGGAAAATTCGGTGCAGCTGCGCCTCGCTGAACGGCTGCCATGACATCGCGCGATCGAACGCCGAGCCGGTCCGCGCCCGCGCGACGCGCACCTTACGTTCGGTCCCTCGCACTGCGGCGGCCTTGCGCGCGCTGGTCGCCTTGCGGACGATCTTGTGGCTCATTTGCCCCCCTGCTTATGTGCAAGCGCGTCTGCGACGATTGCTTCGACCAGATCGCCGTAATCCATCCCGAGATGCTTCGCCTGCTCGGGCACGAGGCTGAGCGGCGTCATCCCCGGCTGGGTGTTGATCTCGAGCAGGAACAGCCCGTCGAGCCCGCGCTCGTCGTCCCAGCGGAAGTCCGAGCGACTGGTGCCCCGGCAGCCGAGCAGCCGGTGCGCGCGCAGCGCATAGTCCTTGCAGGCTTCGGCGATCTCTTCGGGGATCTCGGCCGGGCAGACGTGTTCGGTCAGCCCGTCGGTATATTTCGCATCGAAATCGTAGAACCCGGTCTTGGGCTTGAGTTCGGTGACCATCAGCGCGCGATCAGCGATGACGGCGGTGGTCAGCTCCTTGCCGCGAATGAAGGGCTCGGCCAGCAACCGCGCGAACTGTTGCCACGGCCCGGCGACGTCGCGGCTGATCGGATTGCCGTAATTGCTGGTCTCGGTGACGATTGCCACCCCGACCGAGGACCCTTCGTTGACCGGCTTCAGCACATAGGGCCGCGCCAGCGGATCGCGCTCGAAAATCTCCGCGCTCTCGACAATCCGCCCGCCGGGCATCGGGATGCCATGCGGTACCAGCGCGTGCTTGGTCAGTTCCTTGTCGATCGCGATAACCGATGTGGCGAGGCCCGAGTGGGTGTAGGTCAGGCCCATCAAATCCATCATACCCTGCACCGTGCCATCCTCGCCCGGCGTGCCGTGCAGCGCATTGAACACTACGTCGGGCCTGGCCTCGGCCAGCCGCGCCGCAACGTCGCGGTCCATATCGATCCGCGTGACCTTGTGGCCGCGCGCCTCAAGCGCATCGGCGACCCCCGCGCCGCTCATCAGCGACACCGGCCGCTCGGACGACCAGCCGCCCATCAGGACGACGATGTGGAGTTTGGAGAGCGTCATGGCCGACCTACCCGCTGGATTTCCCACTCAAGCTCGATCCCTTGCGATACCTTCACTCGCCTCCGCACTTCGTCGCCCAGTCCTTCGATGTCCGCGCTACTCGCAGCGCCGGTGTTGATGAGGAAATTGGCGTGCTTTTCGCTAACCTGCGCCCCGCCCAATGTCAGGCCGCGGCAGTCGGCGGCATCGACCAGTTGCCAGGCTTTGTGACCGTCGGGGTTCTTGAAAGTCGAACCGCCGGTCTTGGAACGCAGCGGCTGCGAGGCTTCGCGGCTGGCGGAGATGCGGTCCATCTCGGCCTGAATCGCGGCGGGTTCGGCGGGCCGCCCGCGGAATCGCGCGGCGACGACGATCGCGTCCGCTGGCAGCTCCGAGTGCCGATAGCTGTAGCGCAGTTCCGCGACGGAGAGCGTGCGGAGCGCCCCATCACGTCGCACCACGTCGCAATCTACAATAATATCAACAACTTCACTGCCATAAGCCCCGCCGTTCATCCGCACGAAGCCGCCGACTGTGCCGGGGATCGAACGGAGGAACTCCAGCCCCGCGATGCCTTGATCGCGCGCGCTCGACGAGACGAGGATGCCTGAAGCACCGCCCCCGCAGTCGAGCACGTTGGAGTCACCTTTTGTAACCTTTGCGAAGGCCTTGCCCAACCGCACCACCACGCCCGGCACCCCGCCATCGCGGACGATCAAATTGGAACCGAGACCCAACGCCATAACCGGGGTGGCGGGATCGAGATCGGCGAGAAAGGCTTGCAGATCGGCGAGGTCCTTGGGCTCGAACAGCCATTCCGCCGCGCCGCCCGCCTTGAACCATACCAACGGCGCGAGCGGGGCGTCGGCGGTGAGTTTGCCCCTGACTGCTGGGAGCGTATCGGCCATCATGCCGCTTTCCGCGCTGCAATCGCATCAGCCAGTCCCGCCGCCCACTTGGTAATGTCCCCCGCGCCGAGGCAGACGATCATGTCCCCTGGTTGCGCCACTTCGGCGAGCGTTTCGGCCAATGCCTCCGGCCCGGCGATGACTTGCGCAGAGCGGTGGCCGCGCGCCTTGATACCGGCGACCATTGCGTCCGAATCCACCCCTTCGATCGGCTGCTCGCCTGCGGCATAGACCGGGGCGGCATAGACGATATCGGCATCGTTGAACGCGCTCTGGAACTCTTCCATGTGATCCCGCAGCCGGGTGAAGCGGTGCGGCTGGACCACTGCGATTACCCGGCCCTCGATGCCCTCGCGCGCGGCGGAGAGCACAGCGCGGATTTCGACCGGGTGGTGGCCGTAATCGTCGATCACCGAAATGACCCCACCATCCACGGCGACTTCGCCGACCTTGGTGAAGCGCCGCTTGACCCCGTGGAACTTGGAAAACCCGGTCTGGATCACCTCGTCGGCGCAGGCCATCTCGACCGCAACCGCCACTGCTGCCAGCGCGTTCTGGACGTTGTGGCGCCCGGGCATCGGCAGTTCGATCCCTTCGATCCGCCGGACCTGACCGTCGCGCTCGCGGATCGCCACGTCGAAACGGTTGCCGCCGGGGAACGGCGTGACATTCTCGCCGCGCACATCGGCCTGCGCCGAAAAGCCGTAGGTAATCACCCGGCGGTCGCGGATCTTGGGGATCACCGCCTGGACTTCGGGATGATCGATGCACAGCACCGCCGCACCATAGAACGGCACATTCTCGATAAATTCGACGAAAGCCTGCTTGATCGCATCGAAGCTGCCGTAGTGGTCGAGGTGTTCGGGATCGATGTTGGTGACCACCGCGATGGTCCCGTCGAGCCGGAGGAAGCTGCCGTCGCTCTCATCGGCCTCGACCACCATCCACTCGCTCGTGCCCAGCCGCGCGTTCGAGCCGTAGGAATTGATGATCCCGCCGTTGATCACCGTGGGGTCGATCCCGCCCGCGTCGAGCAAGGCCGCGACCATGCTGGTGGTGGTGGTTTTGCCATGCGTGCCCGCAATCGCGACCGTACGCTTGAGCCGCATCAGCTCGGCCAGCATCTCGGCGCGGCGGACCACGGGGATGCGGTTCTCGAGCGCGGCGGCGACTTCGGGGTTGCTGCGCCTCACTGCGGTGGAGGTCACGACGACCGCCGCATCGCCCAGATTGTCGGCGCTATGGCCGATCATGACCCTGATCCCGCGCTTGCGCAGCCCCTCGACCACGTAGCCCTCGGCGATATCCGAGCCCTGCACGGTGTAGCCGAGGTTGTTCATCACCTCGGCAATGCCCGACATGCCAATCCCGCCAATGCCGACGAAGTGGATTGTGCCGATGTCGAGAGCGACGCCTTTCACGCGGGCTGTTCCTGACCGCTCTGCGCTGCCGACACGCCTTGCGCCACGCGGATCACATCCATCAGCGGCGCGCCGCCGAAGCCTTCGACCAGATCGGCGAGATCGGCGGTGGAGCCCGGATAGCCGCAATTCCACGCCGCGTGCGCGGCGGTGGCAAGCGTTTCGGGACGCTGCGCCATTGCCTGGATCTGCTTGGCCAATTCGACCGCGCTGAACTTGTCCTGCCGGATCATCCGCGCTCCGCCCGCCGCAACCATTTCGCGGGTGTTGGCGGCCTGGTGATCGTCGGTGGCGATGGGCAGCGGGATCAGGATCGCGGGACGCCCCACAGCGGTCAGTTCCGCTACCGTCGAAGCCCCCGCCCGGCCGATGAACAGATGCGCATCGGCCAGCCGCGTCGCCATATCCTCGAAATAGGTGCCAAGCTCGGCCGGGATGTCGTGGCTGGCATAGCGCGCGCGGACCGCTTCGATGTCCTCGGGCCGGCACTGCTGGGTGACCTGCAGCCGGTTGCGCAGCGCGGGTTGGAGCATCGCCAGCCCATCGGGTACCACTTCGGACAGCACGGTCGCCCCCTGGCTGCCGCCGGTGACCAGCACGCGCAGCAAGCCTTCAGGAGTAAACGGCGGGAAGGGCTGGTCGCGAAGCTCAAGCACTTCCTCGCGGATCGGATTGCCGACGAGGTGGACCTTTGAGGCAAGCTTGTCCGGCAGCCGATCGACTTGCGTGTAGGCGGTGGCAATCGCATCGACCTGCTTGGCGAGGAAGCGGTTGACCCGGCCCAGCACCGCGTTCTGTTCGTGCACCACGCTCGGGATTTTCGCCGAGGTCGCGGCGAGCAGCGCGGGCAGCGCGGGATAGCCGCCGAAGCCGACCACCGCGGCGGGTCCGAAACTGTCGAACAGGCGCAGCGCCATGCGGCGGCCTTCGAGGATGCCCGCCACGCCCTTGAACCAGCCGAGCGGATTGCCGGTCAGCCGCCCCGCAGGCAGGACATGCGCGGTCAGCGATGCGGGCTTGCCCGGGATTTTCGCACCGCGCGCATCGGTGATCAGCGCGACGTGGTGTCCGCGCCTTTCGAGCTCGATTCCTAGCGCGAAGGCCGGGATCAAATGCCCGCCGGTACCTCCGGCAGCCAGGACATAGTGACGGCTGACCACGCTCATTTGAGCCCTCCGGCTTCACGAATACTGAACTTCTCGCGCCCCAGGAAGGGGTTGCGGCGGGTGATTGCCAGCAGGAACCCCGCGCCCAGGCACAAGGCGATGGTCGACGAGCCGCCATAGCTGATCAGCGGCAGAGTCATCCCCTTGGACGGAAACAGTTGCAGATTGACCAGGATGTTGATGAACGCCTGCCCGCCCAGCTGCGCGGTCAGCCCCGCCGCCGCCAGCACGGTGAAGAGGTCCTCCTCTTCCACCAGCCGCAACAGCACGCGAAACACGATGGCGAAATAGAGCATGACGATCACCGCGCAAACGATCAGGCCGAATTCTTCGCCGATCACCGAGAAGATATAGTCGGTATGCGCCTCGGGCAGCGACATTTTGCGCGTGCCGAGCCACAAGCCGCTGCCGGTCCAGCCGCCCGCGAGCAGCGTCCGTTCGGCCAGCGCGACCTGGTCGTATGCATCGCCGCCGCCAAGAAATGCATCGATCCGGTGGCGGGCATTGTCATAGAACATATAGGCCGCAATCACCGCCGTGACGCCTGCGCCCACCGCAAAGCCAATGCGCTTGACCGACAGGCCCGAGAGCAGCAGCAGCACGAACCACACCCCGCCAAACAGGATCGCCGATCCGAAATCGGGCTGCATCATCAGCAGCGCGCCGACCAGCCCCATAATCCCGCAAGCGATCGGGACCACCGGCAAATTGGGATCGCGCACCCGCCAGCTCAGCACCCAGGCAAGGCCGATGGCGAAAGCGGGTTTGAGGAATTCTGACGGCTGGAGCGACATGCCGAGGTTGAGCCAGCGCCGCGCGCCGTTCACATCGAAGCCGATCAACGGCACCAGCATCAACGCTACCAGCATCGCGAAGCCCAGCAGGATGCCAAGTCGGCGCGCCGCTTCCTTGGGCAGCAATGAGGTCGCGAACAGCGCGACCAGACCCAGGAACTGGAAGCGCAGATGCAAATAGAAGAAGTGCAGATCGTCGAGCCGCGTCGCCGCGGTCGAAAGCCGCAGCGCGCTGGCGGGGGAGGCTGCCGCAACCGCCAGCGTCCCGATTGCCATGAGCGCGAGCAGCAGGCCGAGCAGCACCCGGTCGATCTCGCGCCACCAAATCGCAAGGTCGCTGCGGCGGCTGCGGCGCATGCGCGGCCCCGGACCGGTGCCGGCAAGTCGGCCCGCGGTGGGAACGTAGGGCGGATGCGTGGCCATCAGGCAGCACTCCCCAACGCTTGGTCGGCGGTGAGCGCTTCGACAATCTGGCGGAAAGAATCACCCCGCGCCTCGTAATCGCGGAACTGGTCGAAGCTCGCGCAGGCGGGTGAGAGCATCACCACATCGCCCGGATGCGCTGCGGCAATCGCCTCGCGGATTGCCTCGCACATCATCTCGCTGCGATTGACGGGCATGTAGGGGGCCAGCAGCTCGGCGAACAACGGACCCGCGTCGCCGATCGTGTAAGCGGCGGCAACATTGCCGAAATAGGGGACGCATTCGTCCAAATTGTCACCCTTTGGCAGGCCGCCCAAGATCCAGTGGATGCGCTTGCCGGTTTTGGGCGGAAACGCTGCGAGTGCTGGTGCGGCCGAGGCCGGGTTGGTTGCCTTGCTGTCGTTGATGAACAGCACCCCGCCCGCCTCCCCGACGCGCTCCATCCGGTGGGGTAGCCCGCGAAAGGTCGGCATCGCCGCGCGCCACTGTGCCGAAGAGAGCCCGAGCGCCTCGACAATCGCAACCGCCACCGCGGCGTTCTGGAGGTTGTGGGGGCCCTGCAAGGTCGGCCAGTCGGCCTGCAACGCGATCAATTCCTCCCCATCGACTTCGGACATTTTTTCGGTCGCATGGCGGGCGCGGGCCGTTTGGGCAATTGCATGGGTTTCCGCATCGCCGGTGCCGAACACCGCCATGTGATCGCCGCCCTGCATCTCGAACAACCGGGCCTTGGAGGAAGCATAGGCGGCAAAGCCGTCGTAGCGATCGAGGTGATCGGGGGTGATGTTGAGCAGCGCCGCGACATCGCAATCGAGACTAAAACACAGATCGAGCTGATAGCTCGACAATTCGAGGATATACACCCCGCCCGCCGCCAGCGGATCCTGACCCAGCACGGGAAGTCCGATGTTGCCGCCCATCCGCACCGGCAGCGCCGCGCTTTTGAGCAGATGGTGGACCAGAGCGGTGGTGGTCGATTTGCCGTTGGTCCCGGTGATGCCCACCACCCGGTGCGCCGGCAAGGCATCGCGGGCCATTGCGAAAAGCTCGATGTCGCCAATGACCGGCACCCCCACGCTGGCGGCGGCTTCGGCAATAGGATGCGTGTTGAGCGGGACGCCGGGCGACACGACAATACCGTCCAACCCGGCGAGATCGATGGTCAGCGGATCGGCGAGGTCGACGCGTCCCTCGAGCAGTCGGCGCGGCTCCTCACGGTTATCCCAGGCGGTCACATGCGCGCCGCTGGCCAGCAGCGTCTCGACTGCGGTCAGCCCCGAGCGGGCAAGCCCGAGGACCGCATAGCGTTTTCCGGCGAAGGCAGGCGAGACAATCACCGGACCTTCAGCGTGGCGAGGCCAAGCAGCGCGAGGATGATCGAGACAATCCAGAAGCGGATCACCACGGTCGCTTCCGACCAGCCGAGCTGTTCGAAATGGTGGTGGATCGGTGCCATGCGGAACACCCGCTTGCCGGTGCGCTTGTAAACCGCGACCTGGATGATCACCGAAACCGCCTCGAGCACGAATAGCCCGCCGACGATGGCGAGCACGATCTCGTGATGCGCGGCAACCGCGATTGCGCCAAGCGCCCCGCCCAGCGCAAGGCTGCCGGTATCGCCCATGAACACTGCTGCGGGCGGCGCGTTGAACCACAGGAAGGCGAGCCCCGCCCCCATGATCCCCGCGCACAGGATCGCCAGCTCACCGGCGCGCGGGACATGCGGGATGCCGAGATAGGTTGCGAAGTCGACGCGACCGGCCAAATAAGCGATGATTGCAAACGCGCCTGCGGCGATGATCACCGGCATGGTCGCGAGGCCGTCCAGCCCATCGGTGAGGTTGACCGCGTTGCCCGCGCCGACGATCACCACCGCCGCGAACACATAGTAGAGCGGCCCGAGCGGGATGTAGCGACCCGACAGGAATGGCACATAAAGGTTGGTGCTGATCTGGCTGACGATGAAATAGGCGGCGATGCCCGCTACAACGAATTCAGCCAGCAGCCGCGACCGCGCCGAGATGCCCTTGTGGCTGCGCTTGGTGACTTTGTCGTAATCGTCGAGGAAGCCAATTATCCCGAATCCGACCGTGACCAGCAAGCAGGCCCAGACGAACGGGCTGGTCAAATCCATCCATACCAGCATCGAGACGACCAGCGAGATCAGGATCATCAGCCCGCCCATGGTCGGCGTTCCGCGCTTGGCCAGGTGCGTCTGCGGGCCGTCCTCGCGGATCGGCTGGCCCTTGCCCTGACGGACCCGAAGCATCGAGATGAACTTGGGGCCGATGACCAGCCCGATGACTAGCGCGGTCATGAGCGCGGCGCCCGCGCGGAAAGTCTGGTAGCGGATGAGGTTCGCGAGGCCCGAGAAATGGAAATAATCGGCAATCAGGTAGAGCATTAGTCTTCCTTGCCGGCGAGCGCCGCGACCAACGCGCCCAGACCCACCGAATTCGATCCTTTGACGAGGATCGCGTCCCCGCTCTCCACGCCGAATTTTTCAAGCGCTTCACGCGCTGCGACTGGGTTAGCGCAATGCGCGAAGGGGATGGTCTTGCCAAGCTTTGCGGCCCCGGATTTCCCCAGTTCGTCGGCGAGTGCGCGCATCTCGTCGCCCACCAGCACCGTGAAATCGACAGCGGCCAAAAGGAGCGGTTCGGCGAGCGCGGCGTGGAACGCCGGACCGAACTCGCCCAGCTCCTTCATCGCGCCTAGCACCGCGATGCGCCGCTTGGCCGGGGTCGCACCCAATTGCGCGAGCGTGGCGCGCATCGAGGCGGGGTTGGCGTTGTAGCTTTCGTCGATCAGCAGCGCGGTCCCGCCGCCGAGCAGGGCAATTTCAGAGCGCTCGCCGCGCCCTTTGAGCCCGCCCAGCTCGGCCAGCGCCAACCCGGCGGCGCCAAGGTCGCCACCAGCGGCGCGGACCGCGGCCATCACCGCCAGCGAGTTGACGATCCAGTGATCGCCGGGTGCAGCCACGGTATAGCACAGCCGTCGGTCGCCCAGATCGGCGGTGACCAGCGAGCCGCCGCCTGGCGCGGCAACCGCATCGAGCAGGCGAACATCGGCGTGGGCTGCCCAGCCGAAGGAGACGACGGCGACGCCGCGTTGTTCTGCCGCCTCCTTCAGCCGGGCAAAGTGGGGGCTGTCAGCTGGAATGATTGCGACACCGCCGGGCTCCAGCCCCTCGAATATTTCCGCCTTGGCCGCAGCGATTGCCTTCTCGCTGCCCAAATTCTCGATATGCGCCGGCGCGATCGTTGTGATCACCGCGATATGCGGACGGGCCTGGCGGGTGAGCGCGGCGATTTCGCCGGCATGGTTCATGCCCATCTCGAATACGCCGAACTTGGCGCGCGCCGACATGCGCGACAGGCTGAGCGGAACGCCGACATGGTTGTTGTAACTCTTGATCGAGCGGTGCGCTGCGCCGCGCGACGACCGCTCAAGCGCAGCAAACAACGCTTCCTTCACCCCGGTCTTGCCGACCGACCCGGTCACCCCGATAATGGTCGCCGCCGAGCGCGTTCGAGCTGCTTTTGCAAGAAGTTCAAGCGCGCTTGAGGTGTCCGCGACGAGGATGTGCGGACCGTCAATCGGCCGGTCGACCACGGCGGCGGTCGCACCCTTGGCGAAGGCGCTTTCGACGAAGCGGTGACCGTCCATCGCCTCACCCTTGAGCGCGAAAAACAGGTCGCCTTCGATCACGTCGCGCGAATCTATTTCTACTCCCGAGACCTGGAAGTCGGCGCTCGCAACGCCCCCCATCGCGGCGGCAAGGCCGGGTGCATCCCACAGCGCGAGCGGGAGCATGTCGGTATCGTCCGCGGGCCATTGCAGCACTTTCGCGATCGCATTCATGCAGCGCACTCCCTGGCCACCGTAACATCATCGAACGGCAAAATCCGCATCGCCTCGCCCGCGCCGACGATCTGGCCCTGTTCATGGCCCTTGCCCGCGATCAGCACGATGTCATTGCTGCCCGCCTCCGCAATAGCGGCGCAAATCGCGCCCCGGCGGTCCCCCAGTTCGCGCAAGCCGGGACCGCCCGCCAGTATCATGGCACGGATAGCGGCGGGATCCTCGCCGCGCGGGTTATCGTCGGTAACGATGGCGAGATCGGCCTGTTCCGCCGCCACCCGCCCCATCTCGGGCCGCTTGCCCTGGTCGCGGTCCCCGCCCGCGCCGAAAACCACGATCAGCCGACCTGCAAGGTGCGGACGCAATGCGGCAATCGCGGCTTCGAGAGCGTCGGGTGTATGCGCGTAATCGACATAGATCGGGGCACCGACGCGGGTGATCGCGGCGCGCTCCAGCCGTCCGCGCACGGGTTGCAGGCGAGCTAGCGTGTCGAAAGTCATGGCCGGATCGCCACCGGTCGCAATCACCAGCCCGGCCGAAACGAGGGCATTAGCGGCCTGATAAGCCCCGATTAGCGGCAGCTGGACCTTGGTGCGGTTGCCCTCGTGCTCCAGCTCGAGCGTCTGGCCGAGCTGGGTCGGCGTACGGGCGAGGAGGCGGATGGTATCCCCCCCCTCGCCCACACCGAACACGCGCAGACCCCGCCGACGCGCGTGCTCATTAGCTCTTGCCGACCACGAATCGTCCGACCAGATCACCGCGGTCCCGCCGGGTGCGACAACCTCGTCGAACAGCCGCATCTTGGCGGCGAAATAGTCCTCCATGTCGGCGTGGTAATCGAGGTGATCGCGGCTGAGATTGGTGAAGGCTGCGGCCGCGACCCGCAGTCCCTCGTTGCGGAACTGCGACAGCCCGTGGCTCGATGCTTCGTAGGCGACATGGCTGACGCCTTCGCGCGCGAGACCGCTCATATTGGCAAGGAAAGTGACGATGTCCGGCGTAGTCAGCCCGGTCGAGACCGACTCATCGGGGGTGGTGACACCCAGCGTGCCGATTGACGCCGCACGTTGACCGGCCATGCGCCACAGCTGGCGGGTCATCTCGACGGTCGAGGTTTTGCCATTGGTTCCGGTGACCGCAACGATGGTCTCGGGCACTGGAGTAAAGAACTGCGCCGCGAGCTGCGCGAAAGTCCGGCGCGGTTCGGTGCTGGCGATGTGAGCCGCGCCGCTAACTTTGGCCTCGAGCCGCGCCACGATAGCCACCGCCCCCGCAGTTACCGCAGCAGGAATGAAATCCTCGCCATTGACCTTGCTGCCCTGGAACGCACCAAACACGGTGCCGGGCGCGACCTTGCGATTGTCGATCGCGAAGCCGGTCACTTGGGTATCGCCGCTGCCGGGCAAGGCGATGCCTGCCCCCGCAGCGAGTGCAGCAAGCTTCATTCGCCTTCCCCGTTGCCGACCAGCGGTGCAAGGTCGGAAATGTCCACATCGCGGGTGGCATCGGGCATGATTCCCAGGAGCGGCCCGATCCGGGGAACGACCCGCGCCACTACCGGCGCGGCGTTCCACGCGGCAGTGCGCTGGCCCGAGGTTGCGGCGGTGCCCTGCGGCTCGTCGAGCATTGCGATGATCACATAGCGCGGATGGTCCATCGGGAAGGCGGCGGCAAAGGTTGCGACCAGCGAGCTGCGGCGATAGCCGCCCGCACCGGGCTTTTCGGCCGACCCGGTCTTGCCGCCAACGCGGAAGCCCGGGGCATTCGCCTTTCGGCCGGTGCCAAGGTCAACAATCATCCGCAGCAGCTGGCGCATCCGCGCGCTGGTCGACGCCTTGAACACGCGGCGTCCAGCAACTTCGTGGCCCGGTTCGACGCGCTGGAGCGTCGCGGGCCGCCAGATGCCGCCATTGACCAGCGCCGCATATGCGGAAGCCAAGTGCAGCGGCGTCACCGCGATGCCGTGGCCGTAGGACACGGTCATCGTCGTGATCCGCGACCAGTTGCCCTTGGGCCAGATCGGGAAGCCCTTGGCGGGAAGTTCGATGAACGGACGCTCGTTCATGCCAAGCGAACGCATCGTCGCGTTGAGCCGCGCACCGCCAAGCTGGTCGGCGACTTGCGCCGTGACGATGTTGGACGAATGGATCAGCGCCTCGGGCACGTTGAGCGAAGCGCCGAAGCTGTGGCTGTCGCGAATCTGGAAGCCCCCGATTTCCAGCGGGCGACCCGATTGGTAGCGCTTGGCGAGATCGGTCACCACCCCATCGTCGATAGCCGCCGCGATCGTGATCGGCTTGAAGGTTGAACCCAGCTCATAGACCTGGTTGGTCACGCGGTTGAAGATGTTGGCCGCGCCGTTGCTGTCGATCAGGTTTGGATTGAATGCCGGCAGCGAAGCCAGCGCGAGCACTTCGCCCGTATCGACGTCGAGTACGATCCCGGCCGCACCTTTGGCGTTAGATTCGAGCATACCGCGGCCCAGTTCGTCCTCGAGCGCACCCTGCACGCGGGTGTCGAGCGAGAGCACTGCCGGGGTGCCGCGCGTGGCGGGATCGGTCAGCCGCTGGTTGAAGACCTGCTCCATCCCGACATGGCCCTGCCCGTCGGCACCGACAAAGCCGAGCACGTGCGCGGCCATTGAGCCTTGCGGATAGTAACGCTCGTTCTCGCGCGGGAATTCGAGCGCGGGCTCGCCCAGATCCTTGATGCGGTTGGCGTCCTCGGGCAGCAGGCGGCGGCGCAGATAGCCGGGCTGGCCCGCCGTCAGCCGCGCGGTCAGCTCGGCCAAGTCTTCATCGGGGAAAATGCGGACCAACGCTGCGGCAACTTCGCGCGGGGTGTGGACCAGCGGGGAGCCGCCGCCCATCGCTTGCGGATTGAACCACAACGCATAGGCCGGGAACGCGCGCGCCAGCGGCACGCCATTGCGGTCGACGATATCGCCGCGCTCGGGCAGCAGCGCCTCGGCCATCGTCAGCCGCGCGGGTGCCTGCTCGAACAGGCCGAGCAGGCCGATCCGCAGCAGCGCGACCAGCGCCAGCAGGCCGAAGCCCAGCAACACCCACAGCACGCGCCACTTGGCGAGGAGCAGCGAGCGCTGGCGCACATTGACCAGCTCGACCCGGCCCGATGAAATCGCGGTGGAAACCGTGATGGCGGTCATTCGCGGACAGCCTCGCGATCGGTATGGCTGACTTGCGAAAGGCGCGCGCCAAGGCCCGCAGCATCGATCGGCTTGCGGACACCCTCGCGCGGGACTTCGGCGGCCATCGCCTTGCCGCTGAGCGGCGAGACCATTGCGGGGAAGCCGCTGTCGCTAGAGCCCGGCAGCGCAGCTATGGCGACGCGGATCGGCGAGGGCGCGCTGGGGCCGCGCGGCTTGCCGAGCGAGGCCAGCTGGCGTTCGCCTTCGAGGTATTGCGCAGCGGAGGGTGCCTCATAGCCGAACTCGACGTCGTTGAGGCTCTTGAGCTGCTGCTGGTTGGCGCGGGTCTGGAATTCGGTTTCCAGGAACAGCCGGTCCTGCTTGATCGCCACGATCTTGCGCTCGGTCAGACGCACCTCGCTCTTCACCGCATTGACGCGGAAGATCAGCGCAAGGGTTAGCGCCGCGCAGACCGCCAGGACGACGGCCCAGCCGATCGAGCGCAGGCGATTGCGAGTGAGGTTCATGCAGCCCTCCGATGACGCGGCAGCGCGTCGGTTCGAGTAGCGGAACGAAGCGTGGCGGAGCGCGCGCGCGGGTTGCGTGCGATTTCGGCAGCAGGCGGGCGGATGCCCTTGCTCACTTGCGCAAAAGTCGGTGCCGGGCCGCGGGCGAGCTGCGGCAAATGGCGCGACCCGGCAGCGGTCGCGCCGCTCGCTTCGCGCAGGAACTGTTTGACGATCCTGTCCTCAAGGCTGTGGAAGCAGACCACCGCGAGCTTTCCGCCAAGGCCAAGCAGCTGCTCAGCGGCCGCAAGCCCGGTTTCGAGCTCTTCGAGCTCGGCATTCACATGGATACGGATCGCCTGGAAGCTGCGCGTCGCGGGGTCTTTGGGCGCGCCCTGGCGATGGCCGAGCGCCTTGCGCACCACGGCAGCCAGATCGCCCGTGGTCTCAAGCGGGCGCGCCGCGACGATCGCGCGGGCAACGCGGCGCGACTGGCGTTCTTCGCCATAGTGGAACAGCACATCGGCGATCTGCACCTCGTCCGCAGTGTTGACGAAGTCCGCCGCCGTCGGCCCGTCCTGACTCATGCGCATGTCAAGCGGACCGGCGGCGGCGAAGGCGAAGCCGCGCTGCGGCTGATCGAGTTGCATCGAGGAAACGCCGATATCCATCGCGATGCCATCGACGCGGGCGACACCGGCTTCGGCCAGCGCGGCGACCATTTCGGAGAAGCGGCGCGGATGCAGGACCAGCCGGGGCGGGCTTTCCTGCGTCTCGGCCCAGTGCGCTCCGGCGGCGATGGCATCGGGATCGCGGTCGAAGGCGTGGACCGTCGCGCCGGCATCGAGCAGGCGGCGGGTGTAGCCCCCGGCGCCGAAGGTCGCATCGACGATGACGGTGCCCGGCGCGGGGGCGAGCGCGGCGACCACTTCGTCGAGCAACACGGGGATGTGGGGCGCGCTCACTTGCGGGCCTCGGCATCGGCGGACAAATTGGCACAGGCGGCCTGTGCGCCTTCCCAGCCCGCACCCATCCGCGCCAGTTCCTCAGGGTTCCACAGCGTGAAGAACGCGCCCGCACCCTGGAAATAGAGCCGGTCGGCAACGCTGCCGAGATCGATCAGATGGTCGGGCATAACGAACCGCCCGCTGTCGTCAAACGGCACCTCGGAGAAGCCGTGAAGCTGCATCGCCCGCAGATCGCGGTCGAACTCGCGGCCGGTGTCGATTGCGTTGCGTTCTTCGCGGTCGATCTGCGCGGCGAAATCGTCGCGCCGCGAAAGGCCGAAGCCGGTCAGGCAGTTCCAGCGTTCATGCTTGGCGAGACATAGGGTGCGCGCACCGTCGCTCGAATCGCGGACCGTCTTGCGGAACTGCGGCGGCAGCACGAAGCGGCCCTTTTCGCCGCGCAGCGAAACGCCCTGACCGCTGTAGCTGACTGGCTGCCTCGCCTCCACTGTGCCCCACACCCCACCCAAGGGAAAATCGATCCGGCACAGAACTCCCCCGTCTGGCCGCGCACCCTCGCGGCCAGCCCATTCCTCGCGGAATGCAGCATGGAAAATCGTTGCCGATGAACGCTGTCCTTAACCCTGCTCCGAGGGGGATGGAAGGGAAAATTGCGGGATTTCACGGGATAAGACGGTAAATAGTTGATTTACCGTAATTTCAATCACGCGCTATCAACCATATCGCCAGTGATGTTTTACATTTGTTCTTTACCGAATTCAGCGACTTAACGCGCGACTCCGAGAATCGACGGGAGTCGTCCCGCGATTTCCCCGATCAGCGCTGCTGATGGTCGGGAAAAGCGTCGTCCAGCAGCGCTACGAGCGCCTTTTGCCGCGCGCCATTGGCATCGTCGCGCTCAAGCACCGCCGCGTCGGCCAGCACTGTCACACGCCCCTTCTCCACCATGCAACTCACCACGATGCCCTCGGCCCGGCTTCGGCAAGCAGCTGCAGGCACCGGCGCTAAGCGCCCCGCAAGATTTACAGGGAGACCCTCGATCAATCGCTCACCAGCGGGCTGGACCTCGTCGAACAGCAATTCAAGCCCCCAGCGGCGCAGGATGGGCGAGAGCATGACCACGTCCTGCGGCCGCCGCCGATCGCCCAGCGCGTAGGCCGATTCCTCGGTCAGCAGCGGGTCGGCGAATAGCACCAAGTGACCCCCGGCGCGCACCCAATTGTCGAGCGCGACATTCTCGTCCGGGCTGAGCGGACGCGGCTGCGCCATGACCAGCCGGTCGACGCGGTCCAGCCCCGAGAGCGTGTCGAGCGGTTCGATCGTCCCGTAGCGCGCCAGTTCGGCCCGCACCCAATGCGGTGCGTCGGATGAATTTAGCAAGTCCGCGACATCGGGTGCCTCACTCCACAGGATCGGCAGCGTCGTGAATAATCCCAGCCGGTGGTTCGGCTCGGTCCCGCGCACGGCGACCGCAATCCCGGCCAGCAGTGCGAGGACCGCAACGATCAGCAGCGCGGGACGATACCGCCTAGCGGCGCGGTGGAGCATTGACCGGCGGCGCGCTGGGAACCGCGCTGGCGCTCGGATCGGCAGCGGGGACCACCCCGATGTCGGCGAGCGGATCGGTGTTGGCGGCCGGCGTCGCGATGGTCCCGCTGGCGCGCGGCAGGCCGAAGGCTTCATCCGCCAGTCGCGCCCGGTCCATGATGATGTTGGCAAGCCCGACGAGCAGCAACATCGCCGCCAGCCCGAATAGTCCGACTTGCAGCCGGTGCACGGCTTGCGCACGCAATTCGCGCGCCGTCGGGTGCACGAAATGGGTGGGTGCAACGAGAGGTTGCGCGACCTGGGTTAGCGGCTTTGTTGCCATTGCCCCCGCTGATAGCGGATCAGGCGAGCCAAGGAAAGACCGGCAGGCCTTTGCCGCGCAACCACTCGGCATTGAACAGCGAGGAGAGGTAGCGAAAGCCGGTATCGCACAGGATCGTGGCGACGCGTGAACCGGCACCCAATTGCTTGCCCAATGCCACCGCTCCCGCAACGTTGATCCCGCTCGACAGGCCAAGGCACAGCCCCTCCTCCTGCAGCAGCCGGGCGACCCATTCGAGGCCTTCCACATCCGAGATGCGGAACTGCGTATCGATCGGCGCGCCCTCGAGGTTGGCGGTGATCCGGCCTTGCCCGATGCCTTCTGCCACCGAGGTGCCTTCCGCCCGCAGCTCGCCCTCGGCATAGTAGCTGTAGAGCGCCGCTCCGTGCGGGTCGGTCAATGCGATGGTAACGTTCTCGTCAAATTGCTTGAGGCCGAGGCCCACTCCGGCGATTGTCCCGCCCGTGCCGGCGGAGCAGGTAAAACCGTCGATCCGGCCTTCCATCTGCGCCCAGATTTCCGGTGCGGTGCTTTCGATATGCGCCTTTCGGTTGGCGATATTGTCGAACTGGTTGGCCCAGATCGCGCCTTCGGTTTCCTCGGCCAGCCGCCGCGAGGTGTGGATGAAGTGCCCAGGGTTGGAGAACGGCGCGGCGGGGACCAGCACCAGTTCGGCGCCCAATGCGCGCAGCGTGTCCATCTTTTCGCGGCTCTGGGTCTCGGGCATGACGATTACGGTCTTGTAGCCCAGCGCATTGGCGACGAGCGCCAGCCCGATCCCGGTGTTACCCGCCGTGCCTTCGACAATCGTGCCGCCTGGCAGAAGCGTCCCGCGCGCCTCTGCATCGCGCACGATCCACAGTGCCGCGCGGTCCTTGACCGAAGCACCCGGGTTGGCGAATTCGCACTTGCCCCAGATCTCGCAGCCCGCCGCCGCGCTCGGCCCCTTCAAGAGGACGAGCGGCGTGTTGCCGATCAGATCGAGCGTGGAGGACTTGGTGACGAGACCGGACATGGCCGAGAGTTAGGATCGCCAAGAAGCGCGCGCAAACGAATTGCGCTTTATGCCCAAGAAGCTGCCCTCAATCCTCCGGTGCAATCGTCACCCGCAGCCCGTCGAGCGCGGCGGTGAAGGGAATCTGGCACGACAGGCGCGAATGTTCGGTGCGGAAGTCCGAGCTTTCGAGCAAATCGTTCTCGTCCTCGCTCATCGCCGGGAGCTTGTCGGCAAAGGCCGGATCGACGTGGACGTGGCAGGTCGCGCAACTGCAGCAGCCGCCGCACAGCGCGAGCAGCTCGTCGAAACCATTGTCGCGAATGCCTTCCATCACCGAGAGGCCATCGGCCACTTCGACGCTCGTTTCCGCGCCCGCGCGATTGACCACCACCAGCTTCGGCATTTCGCTAATCCTTTTGCGCCGCGCCCTGTTCGCTCGGCTGCGGCGCTGCTAATGGCTGCCCTCAACTTTGGCAAGGCGGGTAAAATGGGGCTGAGCGCAGCGGCAATCAAACAGGGCCTCGATGCCGTCGCCGAGCGCGAGCCCCGCTTCGCCCGCGCACTCAAACAGGCGGGCTATCCCGAGCCCCGACTGCGCCCGACCGGATATGGCACACTGCTGCGCACGATAGTCGGCCAGCAGGTCAGCGTCGCTGCGGCCGCTTCGATGTGGCGCAAGCTGGAAGCGCATATCGGGGAAGACCTCGCGCTCGACCGGGTGCTCGAATCGAGCTTCGACGAGCTGCGCGCCTGCGGGCTGTCACGGCAAAAGCAGGGCTATGTCCGCTCGCTGTGCGAACTTGTGGTCGGCGGCGAACTCGATTTCGACGCCTTGCCCGCCGACGACGAGGAAGCCATCGCCGAGTTGACCAAGATCAAGGGTATCGGCCGCTGGTCGGCGGAAATCTATTTGCTGTTCGCCGAAGGCCGCTCCGATATCTGGCCCGCGGGAGACTTGGCGGTGCAAGCCGGCCTCCACAAGCTGCTCGACCTGCCCGAACGGCCGAGCGAAAAGCAGGCGCGCGAAATGGCCGAAGCCTGGCGCCCCTGGCGCGGCGCGACGGCGATCTTCACCTGGCATTGCTATAACAATCCGGCGCTGTAAGGATTGCTGACATACATGTAAGCAAGATTCGGGAGATTTGGCATGACGGCGCGCAAGGCAATCTTCATCACCGGGGGAGGCTCGGGCATCGGCCGCGCGGTGGCGCAACATTTTGCAGCGCAGGGCTGGTTCATCGGGCTGGCGGATATCAGCGAACACGGCATGGCCCAAACCGCCGCGCTGCTTACCGCCGGGCAGAGCTCGTCGCACCCGCTCGACGTGCGCGATCGCGCGGCGTGGGACGCGGCGCTGGCGGCCTTTTCGACTGCGGCGGGCGGGCTGATCGACGTGGTGTTCAACAATGCCGGGATCCCGCTGGGCGGGCTGATCATCGACAATTCGACCGAGGAGATCGAACGCTGCCTCGATATCAACCTCAAGGGCGTGATCTTCGGCGCGCAGGCCGCCTATCCGCATCTGAAAAAGGCCGGCCCGGGCAGCTGCCTGCTCAACACCGCCAGCGCAGCAGGAATCTGGGGCACCGGCGGCGCTTCGATCTATTCGGCCACCAAGTTCGGGGTGCGCGCGGTGACCGAATCGCTCGATGCCGAATGGTCGGACGACGGGATCAAGGTCCGCTCGCTAATGCCCAGCTTCATCGACACTCCGCTGCTCGACCATGCGCCCAACCAGGGGAGCAACGAAGCAATCCGCGACCGGGTCAAGGACGCCGGGCTCGAGCTGACCTCGGCCGGAGATGTCGCTCAGGCGGCGTGGGACGTGGTGCACAGCAATGGCCTGCATAAGGTTGTCGGCAAGACCGCCAAGCAACTCGCCTTTGCCGCACGCTGGATGCCCGGGCGCTTGCGCAAACGCGCCAAGTCGCTCAGCCGCGCGCTGGGTTAGGCGATCCCGTCAACCCATCGTGCCATTTCGGCGTCGCGCTGACTCAGCCCGCCCGCGTCATGCGTGGTAAGTGTGATATTCACCCGGTTGTAGACGTTCGACCATTCGGGGTGGTGATCGGCCTTGTCGGCATGGAGCGCGACGCGAGTCATAAAGCCGAAGGCCTCGTTGAAGTCGGCGAATTTGAACGCGCGCTCGATCGCCAGACCGTCGGCGCGCAGCCCCCATTGCGGACATTCGGCAAGCAGCGCAGCACGCATCGCATCGGTCAGGCGGGCTAGGGCCATGTCGCTCTCCTTGGCAGTGGTCCCGCTTTCCCCTATCGCGCCGCCCCATGCAAGCGTGCCGCATGACCGCCACCGATCTCGCCTGCCGCCGCGGCGACCGGGTATTGTTCCGGGGGCTTTCGCTGGCGCTTGGCCCAAGCGAGGCATTGCAAATTCGCGGCGTCAATGGCGCGGGCAAGACCAGCCTGCTGCGGATAGTCGCGGGATTGCTGCGACCGCTTGCCGGACAGGTTTCGAGCACGGGCGCCATCGGCCTGCTGGATGAACATCCCGCGCTCGATCCGCATCGCGCGCTGGGCGCGGCGCTGGCGTTCTGGGCGGAATTCGACGGCGTCGGGTTCCTGGCGCGAGAGAGCATTGCCGACCGCCTCGGTCTGGGCGATTTGCTCGACGTGCCGGTGCGCTATCTCTCGACTGGGCAGCGCAAGCGCGCCGCCTTCGCCCGGCTGATCGGCCACGGCGCGGCGATCTGGCTGCTCGACGAACCGCTCAACGGGCTGGACCGCGAGGCCGTGGGGCTGGTCGAGGAACTCACCACGGAGCATTGTTCGGCTGGCGGAATTTGCGTGGTTGCTTCGCACCAGCCGTTCGCGCTGGCGGGCCTGCAGATGCTCGATCTGGCGGATCATCCGGCATGAGCGCGCGGTTGTTCCTTCTCCTGCGCCGCGACCTTGGCCTGCTCCTGCTCGGCGGGCGGCGCGGCGGGACGATCCTGCCGCTGCTGTTCTTTCTCGCGGTGGCGATGCTGTTTCCCTTTGCGGTGGGTCCCGACGCGCCCTTGCTGGCGCGGACCGGCGGCGGGGTGATCTGGGTCGCCGCGCTGCTCGCCGCGATCCTTCCGCTCGACCGGCTGGTCGAACCCGATCTCGAGCTCGGCATGTTCGATCAATGGACGCTGCGGGGGATCAGCGAAGAAGCGATCATCGCGGTGCGCGTGCTGGCGCATTGGCTGAGCTTCGGTCCGCCGCTGATGCTCGCCGCCGTCCCCGCCGCCGCCTTGCTCGGGCTCAATGGCGCGACCTTGCGCATCGTCGAACTGGGGCTGCTGGCCGGGACCCCGGGACTGGCGGCGCTCGGCGTGATCGTCGCGGCGCTCACCGCAGGCCTGCGCGGCGGTGCGGCATTGGCCGGGCTGCTGGTGATCCCGCTGGCGGTGCCGCTGCTGATCTTCGGCGCGGGCAGCCTCGCGCCGAGCGGGGAAAGCGGCCTCGCGCTGACCGGCGCGGTCAGCCTGCTGCTGCTGGCGCTCGCACCCTTTGCGGGGGCTGCGGCGGTGCGAAGCGCGCGGGGTTAGCGGAGCGCGCGGCCTTCGACAGGCTCAGGCTGAGCGGACTTTTTGATTTAACATACAACATCCGCTCATGCTGAGCCTGTCGAAGCACGCGCGCACCACCAGCGTCAATACGGCGGCTTGTCCAAACCCTTCGCGCTCGCGGTGAAAATCTCGCAGCCGGTTTCGGTGATGCCGATCGAATGCTCGAACTGCGCCGAGAGCGAGCGGTCGCGCGTTACTGCCGTCCAGCCGTCTTCGAGCAGCTTCACCGACGGCTTGCCGAGGTTGATCATCGGCTCGATCGTGAAGAACATCCCGGGGCGCAGCTCCGGTCCGGTCCCGGCGCGCGCCGCGTGGACCACCTCGGGCGCATCGTGGAACAACCGGCCCAACCCATGCCCGCAGAATTCGCGGACCACCCCATAACGGTTGCTTTCCGCATCGCGCTGGATCGCCGCGCCGACATCACCCAGTCGCGCGCCGGGCCTGGCCTTGTCGATCCCGATCATCAGGCACTCATAGGTCACCTCGACGAGGCGGCGGGCTTTCAAAGGGACGTCGCCGACGAGGAACATCCGGCTGGTATCGCCGTGCCAGCCATCCAGCAGCGGGGTTACGTCGATATTGACGATGTCCCCGTCCTTGAGCTGTTTATCCGAGGGGATGCCGTGGCACACCACATGGTTGATCGAGATGCAGCAGCTATGCGTATAGCCGCGATAGCCCAGCGTCGCGGGCACCGCGCCGCCATCCAGCGTCATCTGCCGCACGACATCGTCAAGCTCGCCGGTGGTGACCCCCGGCTGGACCAGCGGCACCATCGCATCGAGGATGCTCGCCGCCAGTTGCCCCGCGCGGCGCATCCCTTCGAAGCCCTCGGGCCCGTGGAGCTTGATCGTGCCGTCGCGCAGGACGGTCTCGCCCTCGGCGACGGTCTGGTAGTGGGTCATCGCGGCGATATAGCTTCACTTGCGCGAAATTGCGAGAGCGTCACCGAGCCGCGAAACTCGCGCGATATTCGGGCTTGACCAGCGCCATCACCGCCGGGGTGACTGGCAGGGTCATCTCGTAGCTCCCCTCGGCATAGGGGCCCGCTTCATAGGGCGCGATCAGGATGCCGATGCGGTTGAAGGCCTTGCCGTTGGACGATCCGAGAATCATCGTTTCGCCGACCGGATCGATGCAGTCCCAGAACATCCCGCCCGGCTCGCGCTGCTCGCCCCGGCGCTTGACCCGTTCGCGGTTCAGCGCGGCGCAGAAGTCATTGCGGATCGCGCGCGACAGCGCTTCCTTGGAGGTGAACAGATCGCGCGGATCGCGGCGCTGCCCGGCGCGCTTGTCCCACAGCAGCGTGTCGAAATAGTAATTGGGATGCGCTCCGCCGGTGTAGCTGCCGGCGATGGTGGACATGCTGAGCCACGCCGGCAGGTCGGTCACCACTTTCCATTCGTAGCTGCGGCCGTTGGGGCGGTATTCGAACCCGCCCGACTTCGCCGCCGCACGCTCGTCGCGTGCTTCCTTGGCCAGTTCGCTGCGCTGCGCCGCAAGATCGTCGTCGAGCAGCTTGCGCAAGTCCGCGATCACCGCCGCCTGGACCGGATAGGCATAGTCGAACTCGTAAAGCGCGTCGTGCACGCTGACCGAGCGGGCTTGGGCGGTAGGGCTGGCACTGGCAGACGGACTGGCCGATGCAACCGCCTGCGCAGTCGCGCTGGCTTCAGGCGCGGGCACAGCGGGCTTTTCGTTTTTGCATCCGGCCAGCAGGAACAGGGCGGCCAAGGCAGGACGGACCAAACGCATCGGACAATTTCCTCTCGCGCTTGGGGCGCGGCTTTGGCTAGGGTCGGCACCATGACCGACAAACACGCCTTGATCCAGCCCGACCCCCTCGTCAGACCAGATAGGGGCCAAACTGCCATCCCGATCCATTTGGTCGACAAGGCCGGACTGGAAGGCTGGACCAAGTCGCTCACCCCGCCGCAACGCGCCGCACTGGCCGCGCAGAAGTTCGAGGCCGCAGGGTTCGACAGCGCGATCCTGCCCGACGGAGACGGCTGGTTCGTCGTCTCGGGCGTGGCGAACACCGCCAGCCTGTCGAGCTGGTGTCTTGCCAAGCTGGCGGAAACTTTGCCTGCGGGCACCTATCGCCTGACCCAAGGCGAACCCGGCAAGGCGCTCTTCGGCTGGGTCACCGGGCAATACCGCTTCGACCGCTACCGCGCCGAGCCTTCGCAGGAAGGCCCACGCATCCTGCTGACCAAGGAGGCCACGGGAATCGACTCCGCGCTGGCCGAAGCGGCGGCGACCGCGCTGGTCCGCGACCTGGTCAACACTCCCGCCGAGGACATGGGCCCGGCGCAGCTCGAGCATGAAGCCGCCGCGCTGGCCAAGACGTTCAAAGCCGAGCTCAAGGTCACTTCGGGCGATGCGCTGCACACCGGCTACCCGATGATCCACGCGGTCGGCCGCGCGGCGGGCCGCAGCCATGCCCCGCGCCTGATCGAGCTGCATTGGGGCGATCCCAAGCATCCGAAAATCGCGATTGTCGGCAAAGGCGTGTGCTTCGATTCGGGTGGGCTCGACATCAAGGGCGCGTCGGGCATGGCGTTGATGAAGAAGGACATGGGCGGCGCGGCACATGCGCTGGCGCTGGCACGGCTGGTGATGGGTGCACATCTGAAAGTCAGGCTGCATGTGCTGATCCCCGCGGTCGAGAACGCGATTTCGGGCAACGCTTTCCGCCCCGGCGACGTGCTGCGTAGCCGGGGCGGGATCAGCGTCGAGATCGGCAACACCGACGCCGAAGGGCGGCTGGTGCTGGGCGATGCGCTGACCCGGGCGGGTGAGGAAGGCCCCGAACTGATCATCGACTTCGCCACGCTGACCGGCGCAGCGCGGGTAGCGCTAGGCCCAGACCTCCCCGCGCTGATGGCGCGGCAGGATGCGACCGCCGAGGCGCTGCTCGCCGCGGGCCTCGCCCATGACGATCCCTGCTGGCGGCTCCCCCTGCCCGAGAGCTATCGCGAGTACCTCAAGTCCGACATCGCCGACCTCAATAATGCCTCGAGCAACGGCTACGCCGGCGCCTCGGTCGCCGGGCTGTTCCTCGACCGCTTCGTGCCAGCCGGGACCGACTGGGCCCACTTCGACACTTTCGCCTGGCGCCCGGTGGCCAAGCCCGGCCGCCCCAAAGGCGGCGACGCCCTGGGGCTGCGCGCGGCCTTCCACATGCTCAAGGCGCGGTATGGGTGAAAGGTTACAAAAGGTGACACCAAAGTCACCCCTCTGCCACCCTGTCTAAGCTACTGCACGAAAACGCAAATATGCGACAAAGGCAGCCAAGGCCCTGCCCGCGAATGCTGGATCGACACTGAGAAAGAACCTGCTCGAACCACGACCGCGCGCAGTGTGGCAAGTGTGGGCGGTGTAGGAAAATGGTTTGTCCGCGAGCACTGGTAACTGACTCGGTTCGTGCAGGAACAGGACGCAGGGGATGACAGCGGCCATGCACAACTTGCCCTATAACCCAAGCGTGGATAATCGCCCGCCTTCCGGATTCAGGGGCCAGAATTGACTTCCAGCATCATCCCGCCCGCCAGCTGCCGCTGTCCGGCCCGAGCAAGAAGCCCGATATCGCGCGCATTGGATTTTCCTTTCCTCGGCGCAATCAGGCCGGTCGTACGGCGTCGCCCACAGTCGCCTTAAGTTTTAAGGTACCAATTGGAACAGCAATCGACGTGCGCTCAAGCACCTTAACGATCTTGACGACGCCGATGAGTTCTTCTTGCCAACCGATCACATCCCCAGTGGTGGGATCATTAATGTTTTCGCCAGTGCTGCTCAGTTGCATTTCCTGGCCGACGTGAAGATCGTCGGTCCTCTGCATGTTTAGCCGCCCGCGATTGAGAATAAGTTGAACATTCTCGCCCTTGTTGACGGCTGCAACCAGAATGGGGAGATCGCTGTCTTCCTCGTCCTCATCATCGCCATCGCCATCCGATTCGCTCTCAGCCTGTTCATCGGCGATTATGCACTTTGCGACACCAATGGTCGCGACACCCCTCGCCGCTTGAAGGGCGGTTCGCCGCCTAGCCTTCGGCCTTCGGCTTCTTTGGATATGCGCTTAGCCGCTTAGGCTTATCATTGGCTGCGTCACCGAGCGGAGCGGGAACGCCAAGTGCCTTACTCATGATGGTGTCGAAATCGGACTCGCTCATCCGCATTTCGTCGGCGGGCTTAGTCTTGGTATTTGGCATGCGATACACCTCCTTGCGGTGGTCAATGTCGGTGATGATCACCTCGGCGGGCTTGTCCCGCACAACGTAGAGAATGCGGTAGTCACCCGCTCTTTCCCGATACACCGCTTCACCGTCGGCTGTCTCTACATCCTTGAGCTTTTTGGAGCCCGGCGGATGCGGATTAGCGTGCAGCGCTTTGGCCTTCCGGATGACCTGCCGCCTAATTTTTGGCGGGAGTGAATCCAGAAAATCGAGGGCGGTTTCGGTAAAGGCGAAGCCTACAAAGGGCACTCGTCAGTCGTCCATCATTGCGGCTAAGCGCGCGTCCAGATCGGCACCGGAAACCAGTTTGAGCGTGCCCGCCGCCATCTCCGCGAGCCTGACCCGCGCAACGTGGCTGTCTAGCGCATCCTCGGCATCATCGAGCATCAGGACTTCGGCGCGGGTAGCGCGCACAAGGTAGTCGTCGATCCGGTCGAGCAATTCCGCTGTGTGTGGGAGTGGGAAATAGGCGACCCGTTCAGGAGTGGCCTTCCGCCCGTAGCTAAACCGCCAGCTTTCGCTCCTGATAACTGCGGCCGCTACATAGAGCATCGCGTGGCGAACACCCGTCTTCGGCAACAGAAGAAGGCAATCGTCGGTGACGCCGCAGGGCCATTCTTGAACGTGCGCGATTGCGATCGAGCCAGTGCTGGGGACGGTCACAAAGCCGGGCTCCATGATCGCCTCGAAATCGAAGAAGCCGTAGCAGCCGTTGTCCATGCCACTGGACGAGATCACTAGCGACTGACCGGGTGAAAGCCCCTCTTTGCTGTGCAGCGCCTTTTGACCGTAGATCACATCGAAATACTCGCCGACGGTCCCGGCCTTCGTGGCGCGCATCGAGCGCACCTTGCGAAGCTGGCGGGGCGGCAAGGGATGCTCTGTGTTGAGCGTCACAAGATCGGACGCATGGTAGGCAACGAACGCGGAGCGAGCGCGTATGACCTCCCGCACGGCACTGTCAGTTTCCTCTTCCGACATCTCGCGCGCTGGAATGTAAGCGCCCGGCGCGAAGCTGGTCTCTTCGTCCAGTTCTGCCCAACCCGAAAAACCCGACTCGGATGAGTGAGCAAGAAAATGGTCCAGTGCTTTCGGTAATTCGGTGCCCTCGATCGCGACGCGCACCCCTTTTTTGAGGCGTAAACCGTCATTGGCGACGCGAGCGAAATACACCCGCTTGCCCTTTGGATGCGGCACGCCCTTGCGGACATAGATCACCGCCGTTGTCGCACTTGCGTAAGGCTCAAACAGCTCGCCTGGCATCTGAATGACTGCTTCCAGGGTATGCTTGGCGAGCAACGCTTTCCGCCACGCCGCCTTGGAGCTTTTCACAAGCAGCGATTGCGGAATGACCGCGGCGAGACGGCCACCCTGCCCAAGCCCGTCCATTGCGCGCTCTACAAAGGCCTCGCTCGGGGAATCGGTTTTTTTGTGAGGGTAGGGCGGGTTCATGAGAACCACGCTCGCGGTGCCCAGGGGAAATTCCGGAGCATTGAAAGCGTCGCCTCGATGGACGCTCGACGAACCATCCCCGCGCAAGATCATATTCGCCACGCAAAGCGCGGCGGTGATTGGCTCATCGTCGAAACCGATCAGCCGTGTGCTGACCAGTTTGACCATCTCGGATCGCGAAATCTGATGCTCCCGCGCCACGCGCTCCATCGCGGCGATCAGGAACCCGCCCGTTCCGCATGTCGGGTCTAGGACAACATCATCGATCGAAACGCCTAGCAGGTCAGCGCAGAAGTTCGCGACGTGACGCGGCGTAAAATACTGACCGATAGTGTTCCCGCCAGCGTAGCGGAAAAACGTCTCATAAAGCTGGCCGAGGTAGTCATGTTCGGCGTTCAGAGCGGGGACGTTCAGCCGCTCCAAAATGTTGATGATGCGCCGCGCCTTGATGGCCAGCTTCTCGTTGGCTTCATCGACGTGCAGGCTCTTTGCGATCTCCCGCTTACCGGCTCGCCAGAACGCCTGCTCGCAAGCGCGGTTGATGTCAGCAAGAATGTTTTCGGGGTCTTTTCGAAGGTTCGGCGAGTGCCACAGCGCGAGCATGCTTGCGCCGACTACAGCCGGCCTCAAGCGGTCGTTCACGTTGGACTCTCGGAGCAGCCGATTGATTTCATCGGCAAAGGTTGCGAGCACTTCCGGGCTGGGAATGGTCGGGCGCAATTCCGGGGATGACGACGGAACGCGCAACCGGTCGGCGTCTTTACGATGCGGAATCCAGCTTATCGGGTTCCCCTCATAGGTGATCGGCTGCCAAGCCGAGCCGTTCCACTTGTGAACGCGGACCAGGTAATCTTCTTCGGCGGTGCCAGCGACCGCTACCGCCAGCGGCGAAAAGCCCGCTTCTATGCACGCCGCGCCGTAGACGAGCGTGGACTCCCTTACCGCCTTATCGAGATCGACGGCGGACGCCTTCGCCTCGATTACCAACAGCGGCTGCAAAGTTTGGCGATCGACAAGGACTGCCTCGGGCAACCCGTGCCCGATCATCGTCACCTTGCTCTTGTGCAGGAACGTGTCCCGCAAATGCGAATGGTCCTTGTATTCGTGTTGTCGCAGCATCTCGCCGTTAGGCGGACGCCGACAGTCCCAACCTTGCACATGGAGCAATTCGGTTAGGAGTAGCTCGGCACGGACCTCGGAAACGCGAGGGCGGGCCATCAGCCCGAAGCCTTCGGTTTATACATCAGGCGCTTCCCCTCGATGCGCCGGATGCCTTCGGCGGTGCGCTCACCGTCCGACGACTTCCGCGTGTTGTATTTGAAATCCACTTCGGCGGTGTAGAGGTGCAGGTGCTGACGGCTGATTTGGTGGTGCGTGCCATCAAGGCTGCGCTTGGCGTTCCCGAAGAAGCCCTCCACCGTGTTGGTGGTTACAGTGCGCTTCGTGCGATAGTCGTAGTAGCCGTATTCTTCGACGGAGTGATTGACCGTCGCGTGCGAGGCGAAATCCTTGCCCGCCTTCTTGTAGAGCGGGCTTTCGTCAGTGTTCAGATGCGCTTCCGCCGCAACGTGGCGCTTGAGCAGCGTGGTGATGCTCTTGCCAGTGACGCGCTCGGCAACAGTAGAGCGAACGTCGCCGCCACGCTGGACAAGCGAGACAACCGCGATCTTGTTGCCGGTGTAGCCACGACCACGGCCACGAGCCTTGCCGCCGATGTAAGTTTCGTCGGCTTCGACCTCGCCGCTAAGCTGGCCAGCAGGACTGATATCCTTGAGCGCGAAGCGGATGCGATGGCAGAGGAAAAGCGCCGTGTGATACGAGCCCAGTTCAAGCTGGCGTTGTAGCTGGAGAGCGGAAACCTGCGTCTTGCTAGCGCACATCATGTAGAACGCGATCAGCCACTTGTTCAGCGGGATTTTGCTCGCTTCCATAACGGTCCCGACCGTGACGGAGAACGTGTCTTTGCACTCGCCACACTTGTAGAGGCCGGGGCGGGTGCGAGCCTTCGCATTGGGCGTGCGGGCGTAGGCCTTTTGGCTTCCACAATGGGGGCAGACCGGCCCGTTCGGCCAGCGCATCTTCTCGAAATAGGTGCGCGCGGCCTCCTCCGTCGAGAAGCGGCGCATGATCGAAAGCAGAGTTAGGTCTTCGCTAGGCATGCATCCTGATAGGCGCGCCGAGTGGTGTCGTCAAGTGCATAATCGCCTGTTCATCGGCATCGGAAGCAGGGTCATGGAGGCGATTGACTATGGCAAACAACAAAATGGATATCACGAAAGTCAAATGAACCGCAATCATCCAAGTTAGTTTTGTCGAATCAAAATTCGCACTTTCGCTCATATCCATGTATTGTCGAAGTAGTTGAACCGAGGAAATCGCAACAATTGAGCCAAGTAGTTGAATTTTTAAACCGCTATAATCCAAGCTATCCATCCAGCTCGGTCTATCGTCCTCTCCATCAAGTTTTATTTTTGAAACAAAATTCACATACCCGACAAACAAGACCATAATAATGAGATTCGAAACCAGAATTATGTCGACAATGCCAAGAATTTTGACTATAGCCATTGAATCGCCAAGATTCGCGAAACCCTTTCTTAGACTCCAAGCGTCTTGAACTGTTTTAATTGTCAGTAATAGTAAGCAAAATCCAAGAGCAATGTAGCTTGGAGCTAAAATCCATCGCCACATAAATACTATGAATTCTACAAAATTTTCGAATACTTCGAGAGACGGCAATATTGATTTTCGATAATATTTCTCAATTCTATTCCGCTGTCTCGTAAGCATGGCCGCTCCCTCCCCATCGCAGCATTCTGAATTTTCTGCCCACATCCTTTCAGACAAATCGCCCCCTGTCACGATTTATTGGATCGTCGGGTTTGTTAATCGACAACACTCGAAAGTGGCTTATTCTGGCGAGAATTGAGCGCCTCCTTCGTTAAGACGATGTCGGACACCGGCCATGGACAACTTGCCCTCTGCGCCCAGCGCGAGTAATCGCCCGCTCTTCACCTTTGCGGGGCCAGAATTGACTGCCAGCATCATCCCCAGCGGCCAGCTCACGCTGTCGGGTCCGAGCGATTGCCTCGACCGGGCGCGGCTGCCTGTGCGCGGCGATCTGGCGCATATCGGGCTGGCGGGGCGGTGCTTCGTGCCGCATTACGCGGTGCCGATGCCGCATCTGCTCAAGGCCGCTGCCACGCTGCGCGGTGCCGAGCTGAGCGATGGTAACGCGATCGACCAGTTGCGCGCCGATACGCTGTTCAACGTGCTCGACATGTCGGGCGGCTGGGCGTGGGGGCAGGTTGGCGATGGCGGGCTGGTCGGCTATTTGCCGCTGGATGTGCTGGTCGAGCGACGAGACTGATCGCCACCCCCCGTTCCGCTATTTGAATTCACGGGCGCGATGCCCGAACGAAAGATCCGATCATGACCCACACGGTCTTCATCGACGGTGCCGTCGGCACCACCGGGCTCGAAATTGTCGAGCGGCTGGCGGCGCGCAGCGAGTTCGAACTGATCCTGCTCGACGAAGCGCAGCGCAAGGATGCCGCTGCCCGCCGCGATGCCTATCACGCCGCCGATTTCGCGGTGCTGTGCCTGCCCGACGATGCCGCGCGCGAAGCGGTGGCGCTGGCCGGGGGGGCGAAGGTGCGGATCATCGACGCCTCCAGCGCGCACCGCGTGGCAGACGGCTGGACCTATGGCTTCCCCGAGCTAGTCGGGCGGAGCAAGATCGCCGAGGCCGACCGGGTCAGCAATCCGGGCTGCTACTCTACCGGGTTCCTCGCGCTGCTCGCCCCGCTGGTGCGCAATGCACTGTTGCCGTCGGACTGGCCATACGTGTGCCACGCAGTCTCGGGCTATTCGGGCGGCGGCAAAGCGCTGATCGCGCGGTTCGAGGACGATCCCGACATTGCCTTTCGCGACTACGGCCTGACGCTGGGCCACAAGCATGTGCCCGAGATGCAGGAATATGCGGGGCTGGCGCATCCGCCGGTCTTCGCCCCTGCCGTCATCCCGGCGCATCGCGGGATGGTGGTTGAAGTGCCGCTGCACCTCGCGCAGATGCACCGCGCCGCGCCGGTCGATGGGTTGCGCGATTGCCTGACCGATTTTTACGGCCAGAGCGAGGTGGTCAAGGTTTACGCCGACAGCCCCGACGAGCTGCTGCTGCGCGCCTCGATGGCCCCGTCCGACAAGCTCGAACTGTGGGTGTTCGGCGCGCGCGATGGAACCCAGGCGCGGCTGGTGGCGCGGCTCGACAACCTCGGCAAGGGTGCCAGCGGCGCGGCGGTGCAGAGCCTCAATCTGATGGCCGGATTGCCGGAGACGGCGGGGCTTTGCCTTTAGGCTCTCGCGTGATGCACAGATTTTAGGCATCGCTGCCGGAAATTCAGGCAAGCCCCGCTGCAACCCACGCAACGAAAGTTGCGTGGACCCCTCCGCATCGATTCAAATCTTGCGATTCCACCCTTTTCGCAAGTGCGCGCTTGGCCTAGGGCTTGGGTTTCGGCTTTGGCACGATTCTTGGATTGAACGGTGCCATGGTAATTGGACACCCCGGCTGCTCGCTTGCAGTTCGGGCTTAATGCGCAGGGGTCAGGCTCACGTGAAAAAGATCGAAGCGATCATCAAGCCGTTCAAGCTCGACGAGGTCAAGGAAGCGCTCCACGAAGTCGGCGTTTCGGGCATCACCGTCACCGAGGCCAAGGGCTTCGGCCGCCAGAAGGGCCACACCGAGCTCTATCGCGGCGCCGAATATGTGGTCGATTTCCTGCCCAAGGTTAAGCTCGAAGTCGTCGTGGCCGACAGCCTGGCCGAGCGTGTGGTCGAGGCAATCGCCGCCGCCGCGCAGACCGGCCGGATCGGCGATGGCAAGATCTTCGTCACCGCGATCGAAAGCGCGCTGCGCATCCGCACCGGCGAGCGCGACGACGACGCGATTTAGTTTCCTCCGCCCGCGCGCGCGGGCGTCACACCCAACCGGAATTCAGAAGGACCCAACATGGCTAAGGCAAAGGACATCCTCAAGCGCATCAAGGATGAGGAGATCGAATGGGTCGATTTGCGCTTCACCGATCCCAAGGGCAAATGGCAGCACCTCACCATGGTCGCCAGCGTGCTCGGCGAGGACGAGCTGGAAGACGGGCTGATGTTCGACGGCTCCTCGATCGAGGGCTGGAAGGCGATCAACGAGAGCGACATGATCCTCAAGCCCGATCTCGACGCGGTCTATATCGACCCGTTCAGCGCGACCCCGATGATGATCCTGGTGTGCGACATCGTCGAGCCTTCGACCGGCGAGCTCTACAGCCGCGATCCGCGCTCGACCGCCAAGCGTGCCGAAGCTTTCGTCAAATCGTCAGGCGTGGGCGACACCGTCTATGTCGGCCCGGAAGCCGAGTTCTTCCTGTTCGACGACGTGAAATATTACGACGGCTACGATGGCTCGGGCTTCCGCATCGACGATATCGAGCTGCCGACCAACACCAACAAGGACTACGAAGGCGGCAATCTGGGCCACCGTCCCGGGGTTAAGGGCGGCTATTTCCCGGTCGCGCCGATTGACAGCTGCGTCGACATTCGCGGCGAGATGGTTGCGACCATGATCGAGATGGGCCTGCCCTGCGACAAGCACCACCACGAGGTTGCCGCCGCGCAGCACGAACTGGGGCTGACCTTCGGCACGCTGGTGCAAACCGCCGACCGGATGCAGGTTTACAAATACGTCGTGCAGCAGGTCGCCCATGCTTACGGCAAGACCGCGACCTTCATGCCCAAGCCGATCAAGGGTGACAACGGCAGCGGCATGCACACCCACATCTCGATCTGGGAAGGCAGCAAGCCGCTGTTCGCGGGCAATGGCTATGCTGGCCTGTCCGACATGTGCCTCTATTTCATCGGCGGGGTGATCAAGCACGCCAAGTCCTTGAACGCCTTCACCAATCCGACCACCAACAGTTACAAGCGGCTGGTCCCGGGTTACGAAGCACCGGTGCTGCTGGCCTATTCGGCGCGCAACCGCTCGGCCTCGTGCCGCATCCCCTACGGCGCGGGCGACAAGGCCAAGCGCGTCGAATTCCGCTTCCCAGACGCGATGGCCAATCCCTATCTGTGCTACGCCGCGCTGCTGATGGCGGGGCTCGACGGGATTAAGAACAAGCTCCACCCCGGCGAAGCGATGGACAAGAACCTCTACGACCTGCCTCCGGCCGAACTCGCCCAAGTACCGACCGTCTGCGGCAGCTTGCGCGAAGCACTCGAAAGCCTCGAAGCCGATCACGACTATCTGCTGCAGGGCGGCGTCTTCTCCAAGGAGCAGATCGATGCCTATGCCGAACTCAAATGGGCCGAACAGCTGCGCTGGGAAACCACCCCCTCGGCGGTTGAATTCGACATGTACTACAGCGCCTGAACCGCGTCTTTCAGCGATCACCCAAAGGGGCGTCCGGAGCGATCCGGGCGCCCCTTTTTTTATTGGCCGCTGAGACCGCTCGCCCCGATCCAAGCAGGAACTCTCCCCCGGCCCAATCGTTACCTGAGCCGAAGGAACACAATCATGCGTAGATTTCTCGCCAGCGCCGCAGTGCTCGCTCTCGTTTCGGTATCCGCACAAGCAGACCCGGGCGGCGGCAAAGGCGGAGGCCAAGGCAAAGGCGGCGGCAATTCCGCGAGTGACAACGCTGATCGTGGCCCGGGCGCGGCCAGAGGCAACGGCAATGCCAAGGTCGATCGGCGCGGTGCCGAGCGCAGCGTGGGCGGTCCCGCGATGGTCGACATGCGTGGCGAAGCGCGCGGCAACAGCGGCAAGGGCAATGACCGGGGCAACCGCGGCAATGACGCTCGCGGTCCCAATTGGGACAATGGTCGCGCGATCCGGGCCATCAATCAGACTGTCGACAATCGCCCCCGCGTCGAGACCCGCTGGAACCGCGGTCCCGGACTGATCGGCGGGTGCCCGCCGGGGCTCGCCAAGAAGAACAACGGCTGCCTGCCGCCGGGGCTGGCGCGCAATACCAACCCCTATGCCAACAGCGACTGGTATCGCACGCGCGGGCTCGAGAACGGCGATTACCGCTATTACGACGGCTATCTGCTGCACATGGGGGCCGGCGGCGTGCTGGGCTATGTGCCGCTGCTCGGCGGGGCGCTGGCCCAGGGCAATCGCTGGCCGACCGGGCTGAACTCGGTCGCGCTGCCCGACTATTACCGGGACTATTACGGCCTCGGCGATCCGAACGGCTATCGCTATTACGGCGACACCATTTACCGGGTCGATCCGCAAACCTCGGCGATTTCGTCGATTGCCGCGCTGCTGACCGGCGACCAGTTCGGCGTGGGGCAGCGACTGCCGTCGGGCTACGACGTGTACAACGTGCCCTACGATTATCGCGATCGCTACGTCGACGGGTCGGACTCGATGTACCGCTACAGCGACGGCTATGTCTATCAGGTCGATCCAACGACGAAGCTGGTCCAGGCGGTCATCCAACTGTTGACCTGAACCCGCCTCGCTTCCTCATCCCGCCAAGCAAAGGGCAATCCCCATGCGCCAGTCTATGCTCGCCATCTCGCTCGCCGCCTCGCTCGCGCTGGCCTTGGGTGCCTGTTCCAAGCCCAACGATGCGCCCGCCGGGACCGCCACGGCAGAAGGGTCGAGCGGAAGCCTGACGGCTGCGCTCGACCAGGCCGGAGGCATGAAAACCATCGGCACGGCGCTGACCGCGACCGGGCTTGCCGCGATCTTCGACGGCAAGGGTTCGTACACCGTGATCGCGCCCAACGATGCGGCCTTCGCCAAGCTGGGCGAGGCCGGCGCGGGGCTGATGGAACCCGAACAGCGCAGCGCGCTCGCCGCGGTGCTGCGCGATCACATCGTCCCGGGTGAACTGACCGCCGCCGACATTGGCCGGGCGATCGACGCGTCGGACGACAAGCGCGTCAAGATGCGCACGATGGGCGCGGGCGATCTCACCTTCAGCAAATCGGGCAGGGGCATCCAGGTCGCCGCCAGCGACGGCACCACCGCGATGCTCATTGGGCCGGAAGTCAGGTCCAAGGGCTCGGTGGCGATCCCGGCGGACGGCGTGCTCAAGAAAATCTGACTCGCGCTTTTTCGGGTTGCATGGCCCGTGCTCGTCCCCCTAGGGCAGATTTTCCGTAACGCGTGAGACGAGAGCAACCATGTCCCCGAACTTTGACCTCACTTTTACGGCTGAGGAGGTCGAAATCCTGATCGACGCGCTCGAGGCCGATCTCGATGGCTATGTCGAAGCCGCCGGCGAAGCGCGCGGCAACAACAACCGCGCAGACGTCAAGACCTTCACCGAAGCCGCCGAGCGGATCGGCAGACTAACGAAGCGGTTGCAGGATCTGGTGGAGCAGCCGGACTAGCTACGGTGCTCCAACCAAAAATCGCCCGCCTGCTTGCCGCCATTATCGCGCTACTCGCGTGGACCGGGCTGGCGATCCAGTTCCAGGCAAGCTTCACCCATTACCATACCGTGGCTGCGACGCTTTGGGTGATGCTGCTGTATTTCACGGTGATCGTGAACCTGCTGGTGGCGATTTTCTTTTCGGCGACGGCCTTGGGATACGCGCGTCTTGCAACGCCTTTCCGGCTGGCGGCAGTCACCATCGCGATCCTGTTGGTGGGTGTTGTCTACAATTTGCTCCTCAACGGTCTGGTTGAGCTGAGCGGCGGCGCGATATGGGCCGACCTGATCAATCACAGCATCACGCCCGCGGCGGTCACGCTATTTTGGCTACTGATTGCGAAGAAGGGCGGCTTGCGCTGGAACGCCCCGCCGCAATGGGCGCTGCTTCCGGTTGTCTACTTCGCATACGCCTTGGTCCGGGGCTCCACCGAGGGGAAATATCCCTATCCGTTCATGGATGTTGCGCAGCTCGGTTGGAGGCGAACCTTGGTCAATGCGGCGGCGATGGCGCTCGCCTTCCTGATCGTCGGCTATGCGATGGTTTGGCTCGACCGGCGACTGGCGCCCGCGCGGTCGCGCTAAGGCCTGCCTTCCAACCGTTCGCGTATGCCGCATCAGGCAACACAAACCATTTTCCTACAGGTGCGCTTCTTGCCTAGTCCTTGCGGCCCTTCCCTATGCAGCAGGACCGATCCCGATGAAGCGCAAGCCAATCTTCGATGCCGTACGCAAGCTGCTCGGTCGCGGCTTTGGGCATGACGAGGTTGCTGCGCTCGACCGCGCGATCGATCTGGCTTGTTCGGAAACCCTACCGACACGCGGATTGGGCGAAGCGGGTCTCGCGCTGATCAAGCACTGGGAAGGCTGCGCGCGGCGTCGGGCAGACAGCATGATCCAAGCCTATCCCGATCCCGGCACCGGCGGCCCGCCGTGGACGATCGGCTGGGGCACCACCGGCGCAGACATCACCCCCGGACTGGTCTGGACCCAGGCGCAGTGCGACGTGCGGCTGGCTGCGGACCTTCGGCGGTTCGTTGCCGAGGTTGCGCGCGCGATTGGCGATGCACCGACCACGGCCAACCAGTTCGATGCGCTGGTCAGCTTTCACTACAACACCGGGGCGATCGCCAAGGCCACACTCACCCGCCGCCACAAGGCAGGCGATTTTGCGGGCGCGCAGGCCGAATTCGGCAAATGGGTCCACGCCGGCGGGCGGGTGATGCGCGGGCTGGTCAAGCGGCGCGCCGAGGAAGCGACGCTCTACGCGTCGGGCTGACCGCCGCCCGACCGCTGGCGAATGGCGCCTGATCGATTGCATCTTGCAATCCGTCCCGCCGCCGCCGAAATGGAATGCGATTTAATCGATCCATTAACGGGAGATTCGCCATGCGCGAGCAGCTGCAAAATTACATCGACGGCAAGTGGATCGACAGCGAAGGCGGCACTCGCCACGAAGTGATCAGCCCGGGCACCGAAGAAGCCGTCACCGCGATCACGCTGGGCACCCGCGCCGATGTCGACAAGGCAGTCGCCGCCGCGCGCCGCGCCTTCACGAGCTTCAGCCAGACCACCCGCGAAGAACGTCTTGCGCTGCTGAATCGCATCGTCGAGGAATACAAGAAGCGCACTCCCGACCTCGCCGTGGCGATGGCCGAGGAAATGGGCGCGCCGGTCAGCTTCGCGGGCACCGCGCAAGTGGGTGCGGGCATCGGCGGGTTCCTCGGCACGATTGCCGCGCTGCAGGACTTCACCTTTTCCGAGCAGCAGGGCGGCAATTTGATCGTCTATGAGCCGATCGGCGTGGTCGGCATGATCACCCCGTGGAATTGGCCGCTCAACCAGATCGCGCTCAAGGTCGCCCCCGCGCTCGCCGCGGGCAACACCATGGTGCTCAAGCCGAGCGAGGAATGCCCGACCAACGCCGCGATCTTCGCCGAAATCCTCGACGCCGCCGGAGTTCCCCCCGGCGTGTTCAATTTGGTCCAGGGCGATGGGCCGACGGTGGGCAACGCGATCTCCTCACACCCCGATGTCGATATGGTCAGCTTCACCGGATCGACCCGCGCGGGCGTTCTGGTGGCGCAGGCTGCCGCACCCACGGTCAAGCGGGTCCACCAGGAACTGGGCGGCAAATCGCCTAACCTCGTGCTGCCCGACGCCGATTTTGCCGCGGTGCTGCCGGGCACGCTGCAAGGCGTGCTGGTCAACACCGGCCAGAGCTGCATCGCGCCGACCCGGGTGCTGGTCCCGCGCGAACGCCAGGGCGAGGCAGCAGCCTTTGCCAAGGCGATGTTCGAGGCGACCCCGGTGGGCGATCCGCTGGCCGAAGGCATGCACATCGGCCCGGTGGTCAACAAGACCCAGTTCGACAAGATCCAGGGGCTGATCCAGTCGGCGATCGACGAAGGCGCGGTGCTGGAGACTGGCGGGACCGACCGTCCGGCCGATCTTAACCGTGGCTATTTCATCAAGCCGACGGTGTTCTCGGGCGTCACGCCCGACATGCGCATCGCGCGCGAAGAAACCTTCGGCCCGGTCGCGACGATCATGCCCTACGACAGCCTGGAAGAAGGCATCGCGATTGCCAACGATACCGAATACGGCCTCTCCGCGGTGATCTCGGGAGATCCAGCTTCGGCTGCCGCTATCGCGCCCAGGCTGCGCGCGGGCATGGTCGCGATCAACACTTGGGGCCCAGCCCCCGGCGCACCGTTCGGCGGCTACAAGCAATCGGGCAACGGCCGCGAAGGCGGGCTGTTCGGGCTCAAGGACTTCATGGAAGTCAAATCGATCAGCGGGCTGCCTGCTTGATTTAGATCGACCCAAGATCGGGATGAGGCAAGACTGGCGGCACTCAAGATGCCGCCAGTCTTGTGTTGCTTGATTTATGAGAGCTAAGGTTTGTCCGCTTTCGACCCCATTGCGGACATTAGACTAAGTCGTGCACAGCCCACCGGCAGCATGACCTTGCCACCTTTCACGGAGCAGGCGGGGGTTAATTTGCCAAGCGCGTTCGTGCTTTTGCTTGGGGCTTGACGGCGGCGTCGCGGCTTCGGGCTGGGCGGTTTGCGTTGCAACTACGCCATTCATCCGTAGACTGCCTTCAGGGAGCCGCCGGATGTCGGATGTCTTTGTGTCGTACAAAGCCGAGGACCGGGCGCGGGTCCGGCCGCTGGTCGAGGCTCTTGAGGCGGACGGCCTGTCGGTGTGGTGGGACGCCCACATTGGCGGCGGCGACGACTGGCGCGAAACCATCGCCTGCCAGCTCGACGAGGCGCGCTGCGTAATCGTCGCCTGGTCCAAGCGCTCGACCGACGTCGAGGGCCGCTTCGTTCGCGACGAGGCCACCCGCGCGCTTCGCCGCCACGTCTATCTCCCGGTCAGGATCGACAAGGTCGATCCCCCGCTCGGCTTCGGCGAGACCCAGGCGCTGCCGCTGATCGGCTGGAAAGGCGATCTCGCCGACCCCCGCTTCCAGGCGGTCCTGACTGCAGCGCGGGCAATTATCGAGGGCAGACCGCGCGTGGCGCGCACATCTGCTGCCAACGATGGCCGAGTTAGCCGCCGCGTGCTGATCGCGGGAAGTGCCGCAGCGGCAACCGCTGTTGGCGTCGGTGGCTGGTACTTCTTCAATGCCAATAGTGCTGCCGCTTCGGACAGCATTGCCGTGCTCCCCTTCGCCAATTTGAGCGGCGATCCCGCTCAGGCCTATTTCTCAGACGGCATCGCCGAGGAATTGAGGAGCGCCCTTGCCCGCATAACTCGGTTCAAGGTTGTCGGCCGCACCTCTTCGGAGGTGGTGCGCGACGCAGATGCAACCATTGCCGCTGAGAAGCTCGGCGTCGCCAACATCCTCACCGGCAGTGTGCGTCGATCGCCGGCGACAATCCGGATCAGCGCGCAGCTCGTCAACGGCACGACCGGAATCGAGCGCTGGTCGCAAAATTACGACCGCGCGCCGGGCGACGCGCTGCAGATCCAAACCAGCATCGCGGAAAATGTCGCCGGAACGCTCAGCATCCAGCTCGGCCGCGCCGAAAAGGCGGCGCTGACCCTCGGCGGCACCGCCAGTGCCGGCGCGCGTGACCTTTATCTCAAGGCGGTGGCGCTCCGACAATCGGACGACGCGGAAGCTGTCATGCGCCGTTCGCTGGCGCTATTCGACTCGGCCATCCTCCTCGATCCCGGTTATGCCGCCGCCCACGCTCGCCGGTCATTGGAACTGAGAGCACTTGCGGCCCAATATGCAACGAGTCCGGAGCAAATGAATATCGGTTTTGAGCAAGCGGTTGCAGCGGCGAAGCTTGCCGTCGCCCTCGCACCCGAATTTGCGCCAGGCTATTCCGCGCTCGGAAACGCCCTGTTCCATCAGCTCAATTTCGCTGGCGCGTTCGATCAGCTTCGCAACGCATATCGGCTTGCTCCGGGAGACGTCGATGTCCTGTTTGCTTTTGCGTCAGCGCTGAGTTGGGCGAGCAAAGCGGAGCATGCGCTGTCGTTGGCGGACCGAGCCGAGGTGCTCGATCCGCTCAATCCGACCTCCCTTTTGACCAAAGCCAATGACCTGTTCTATGCCCGCCGCTATGCCGCCGCGGCCGACCTTTACCAACGCGCGCTGGTGATGGCGCCGGATCGCACGAATGGCCTTCCGTTTTTGGCATCTTCTCTCATCCTCCTCGGACGGGCGCGGGAAAGCCTGGCCACATTGAACAAATTGCCGGCGAACGATTGGCGACGTCTATCGGCGACTGCGATCGTCAGGGCGCGGATGGGTGACCGCGCAGCCGCCGACAGGGCGCTGGCTAAATTTGCGGCGATCAACAATGGAGTATTTGGCTACCAGTTCGCGCAGATTCGCGCCCAGCGAAACGAAATCGACCAGGCCTTTGCCGCCCTCGACCAGGCATGGGTGACGCGCGATCCTGGTCTGGTAATTACTCAGGTCGATCCGTTCCTCGATCCGCTGAAAAGCGACCCGCGTTTTGCCGCAGTCGTCAGAAAGCTCAACTTTCCCTAGCCGGTGGAATTTTTGCGAGGAGAGAGTTTAGGATACCCGTTTTGCGGACGGGAGCGTCACCTGCCGCTAATGCCCGCTTTCCACCCCAAACCTGACATCAAATCGCTCAGTAGTCCTTGCTGACCCGCACGTTGACGCTTTCGCGGCCGATGGTCGAGACGCTGGCGAGCAGCGAGAGCCAGTTGGTGACGCGGAATTCGAGCTGGGTCGCGCTGTAGCCGCGCCCGTCGGTGATGATCTCGGCATAGAACCGGCGGCCGAGGTATTTGCCCGCCGCCACGCCGGTGCCGCGTCCGATTGCCGCATCGGCGCTGACGATCCGCAGCCGGTCGAGCCCGATGGCGGAGCGCAGCTTGTTGATCGGATCGATCCCGCCGCCGCCGCGCAGGCTTGCCAGCGCCACGCCAAGCTGGAGCGCTTCGGGGGCGGAAATATCGGTGATCGAGTCGCCGAACAGCAGCCGCGCGAGCAGTTCCTCTTCGGGCAGGGCAGGAACCGAGGTGAAGGCGATTACCGGCACCAGCGAAGTGCCGGTGACGGTCACCCGCGCGTTAAGCCCGGTGACGTCGGCTTCGGCGGCGATGTCGAGCCGGGGGTTGGGCGGCGAGCCGCCATCGAACGCGATCCGCCCCTTGGTCATCTCGAAGCGCTTGCCCGCGAATTCATAACCACCGCGCACCAGATTGGCTTCGCCGTAAATTTGCGGCGCTGCAGTATTGCCGCGAATCCGGATGTCCGCGCCCCATTCGCTGTCGATCCCCAGCCCGCGCACATCGACCCGGCCCGGTCCCGAAGCATCGATCAGGAAGCGCCACGGTGCCAGCGCAGCGCGCGGCGGGGCAATATCGCCGCGCAGATTGATCTCGCGGGTGCGCACGGTGGGCAGCGCCGCTGCGGCGGTGGCGCGGCCCAGCTGCCAGCGCGCGCGATCGATCGCCAGCCGCCCGGCAATGGTGCCATTGACGCCGTCCGAGACGATCCGCAGCGGCCCGGTGACTGTCGCCGCCATATCGTCGCGCGCGAGGATCGCAGCATTGCGGGCCGCGATCCGCAAGTCGATGGCGGGGCCGCGCGTGCCGAGCCCCGAGAGATCGATACTGCCGCTGCCCGAAACCGTGCCGCCGCCTGCCGCCTTGCCGGCGAAGTTCGACAGGTCGAGCCGCGAGCCCGCGAACCTTCCGCGCACCGCGATCCCGGAAATATCGCTGCCAACCAGCGCGCTTTGCAGCCGCAGATTGTCGCTGGCGAGCGAGCCGCGAATTTGCGGATTGGCGACCGTCCCACTGGCATCGGCGGCTACCGAGACCGGCCCAGTCAGGTCGAAGGCTTCGAGCGCAACCAGCCGCCACAGAGCGTCGGCCGGGCCAGAATAGCGCAATTGTGCGAACAGGCTGCCAGCGTTGATCCGCTGACCCAGCGTACCGCGCGCAGGTAGCCCGCCGATCCGGCCCTGCACCCGCCCGCGTACCTCGCCGCCCTCGCGCACCACCGCGCGGGTCTCGAGCTGGGTGGCGGACAGGTCGGCAACCAGCGCGAGATCGACGGCACGCGAGGTGAGGACGAGCCCCGAACGGGTCAGGCCCTTGATCTGGAGCCGCGCCGATCCGGTCGGAACGCTGCCTTGCGCGGCGCGATATTCGACCAGCCCCGAGGCGGTGCCGCCCAAGCCAAGATCGGCGTAGAGCACATCGCCGAGCGACAGCGGCATGTCGGCCAGCGCGAAGTTCAAATCGCTGCCGCCGCCGCCGAACTTGCCCGACGCGATCGCGCGACCGCCGCCGAAATTGAGCTGCGTCGGAGCGAGCCGCCAGCCGCCTTGCTCGGGTGTCAGCACCGCGCGGCGCGGCATCGTGATCTTGCGGCCGGCGAAGTCTCCTGCGGCGAAGACCGCGATCCGTTCGGGCGCGACATCGCTCTGGATTTGCAGATTGAACCGGCTGCCGCGCCGTCCGGCGAGCACGGCGGTGACTTGCCCGCGCCCATCGACCAGCCGCGCCTTGGCCGCGAGCCGCCCGATGAACAGCCGGCCTTGCCCGATCCCTTCGCCAAACAGATTGCCGGTGATCGTGCTGTGGCCGTTAACGAGCTGACCTTCGGCGTCGATCCGCGCGCTGGCGATGCTGAGCGGATTGGCCCCGCCGAATTGTGCGTTTTTGGCGGTCAGGTCCACCACGAAGCCCTGCCCGCCGCCGCGCGGCGCAAGGCGGATCGCGCCGTCCACCCCGCCGCCGGTCAACGCGAGACTTCCCGTCACCGCGCTACGCCCGAGCAGCAGTGAGCCGGTTACCGCCGTCTTCCATACTTCGAGCCGCTCGATCGCGAGGCGAGTCGGGCCGCCCGGCTGCGCGAACAGACCAAGCGTGCCGGTGAACGGCCCGAGCCGCGAATCGCCCGCAGTCTCGATCCGGAAGCCGTCCTTGATCGGGGCGAGCGCAACGCGCACGTCTTTGAGACCCGCCGCGGGATAGGGATCGGCAAACACTAGCACCGCGCGGGGTCCGTCACCCGCGACGCTGGCGTTGAGCGTGAACGGCCCGTAATCGGCATGCCGCCCGCGCCCCACCATCGTCGTGCGGCCATCGGGCAGGCGGCGTCCGGCGATCCCGAGCGAGAGTTTGCTGCCCGACAGCGTCGCGCGCTCAAACAGCAGCGGCTGGTTTTGTCCGAGGCTGACGTTACCGCCGAAGCGCAGCCCGGTCCCGGCCAAGCTGGTCAGCGTGGGGTTATCGACCCGCGTCATCCGTCCTGCGAGCTTGGCGCTGAGCTGCCACGGCGTGGCGTTTCCGGTTTTGAACACGATGTCGGCGTTGGCATCGGCAAGGCCCAGGTTGGGCAGATGGAAACCGCGCGCCGCGACCGGACCCGCGAGCGCATAGCCGCCCGCCTTGAGATCGCCGCGCAGCGCCAGCCGCGCGCCCAGCCCCGGCACCGCGATCGTCAGATCGTCGGACAGCAGCCGCGATCCGATCAGCGCCAGCGTGCCGCTCGCCCGCGCATTGACCAGGCGCGGATCGATGGTCGCATTGCCGGTGACGATGCGTCTGGCGGCAAGCGCGAGCGGCAGCGACCAGCGTGCGCCATCGTAGCGGGCCACGCCCGTCTGGCTCAATCCTTCCAGCCGCGTGGTGCCGAACGCCAACACACGGGCGGTGAGGACATGCTGCGCGGAGATGTCGCGGAATGGTCCGTCGAGCGTGGCGGTGAGCTGGGCATTGTCCAGTTGCGCGCCCGGACCCAGCAACCCGGTCCCGACCGTCTGCGCCTGGATGCGCAGCGATTGGAAATTGTTATTGGCGAGGTCGACGGTCCCGCCGCCGCTGGCGCGCAACCCCTGCCCTGCCAGTTCCAGCGTGCCGCGCAGGACGCTGTTCTGCAGGGTTCCGTGTCCGCTAACCCCGACGATTTGGCCGGCCGCTCGCGCCGGAAGGCCACTGAGGAACCCGCTCGGTGCAATTTGCCCGTGCATCCCATAGAGGCCCGCGCGATTGGTGAGCTGGAGCGCGGCGAGGTGCTTGCCGCCCTGTTCTGCCAGCAGCGCCCCGCGCCAGTCGCGCCAGGTTCCGGCGCCGACCACCCGCGCGCGCAAATCCTGTGTGGCTCCAGCAAGCCCCGCGAGTACGCCATCTTTCGGCGCGGCGTAATCGAACTTAAAGTCGAATTTGTTGCGCGCAGGCTCTGCATCGAGCAACGCAAACAGCCGGTCGCTGCCGCCAAGCCGGGCATCGGTGCGGATGAAGGCGCGGCCCTTGCGGATATCGACCTTGGCAGTGAGATCGACGCGCCGTTCGTCACCGACAATCCCCTTGGCGAGTTTGAGATCTTCGATCTCCAGCCGGTCGATCCGGATATCGAAGTTGGGCAGGATCGGTGCCTCCGGATCGCCCGGATTGAGTTTGGGCACGCGCAGAAGAGTGCCGCGATGCGCCACGAGCTTGCGGACATCGAGGCCACTTGAAAACCAGCTGAACGGCCGCCAGTCGAGCTCGACCTCGGGGACGCGCAGGAAAACGCCCTTGGGATCGGCCAGCGTGACATCGCGCAACACGGCTGCGCCGTACAGCGTGCCCTCGATCCGCCCGATCTCGACCCGCAAGCCCGAGGCGGGTGCGTAGCGTGCGATCCGATCGACAATGAAGCGGTGGCCGATCGGGCTGTTGAGCACCGCGAAGGCGATCGCGAGCAGCGCGAGGAACCCAAGCGCTGCGGCCACCGCCCATTTTCGCCAACGCAGCGTCCGACGTGCCGCCGCCTGGGCCATTAAAACGCCTGCCCCAGCGCGACGTACACCGCGATGCGGCTGTCGCCCGGACGCGGATTGAGCGGGGTGCCGACATCGATGCGGATCGGCCCGAACCCGGTCTGGTAGCGCAGCCCGATCCCCGCGCCGTAGCGGATGTCCCTGAGCCGCGGCAGCACGGTTTCATCCACCGCGCCCGCATCGATGAACGGCACCAGCGATACCGCTCCGCCCAGCAGCCCGGTCTTGACCCGGGCTTCAAGGCTGAACTCGCTCAGCGCACGGCCGCCACTGGGATCGCCGAGCACGTCACGCGGGCCGATCGCCTGATAGCCATAGCCGCGCACCGATCCGCCGCCGCCCGCATAGAACCGCCGCGACGGTGCAATGGTGGTCAGCGCTGCACCCGGAATGGTGCCCAGCCGCGCGCGCGCCGCCAGCACGATCTTGTCACCGAACCGCTGATAGAAACTCGCATCGGCCTGGATGCGCGTGTACATCGCGGTGCCGCTCTGGAACGAAACTTCGGGTGAGACACGCAGCGCGGCGCGGAAGCCCCTGGTCGGATCGAGCAGGCTGTCGCTGCCGTCATAGGCCGCGCGCAAGGGCAGTGCCGCAACCTTGTAGGTCTTGCGCGACACTGGTGCTCCCGCAACGGTCGACTCGCGCTCGTCGGTCAGCAGCACTTCGAGCCCGCCCGACCACACCCACGGCTTCTGGAAGATCAGCGTGGTGAGCTTTTCGAAACTGGCGCTGAACGCCACGGTCCGCGCGGCATAGGCATCGCGGTTGACGTTGTCGGCATAGAGATCGAGGGTGAGGACCTGATCGCGACCCTTGAAATTGTTGCGGCGGAAGGTGACTCCAGCCAGCTGTTCCTTGGTGCCCGCCACGCCGCGCACCCGCAACATGCCTTCGGGCGGGAACAAATTGCGGTGCTCCCAGCTGGCCTCGACCCGGAACCCGTCGCCCGAATCATAACCAATCGCCCCCGCGATCGTGCGCAGCGGCGCCTTGGTCATGCCGATATCGAGCGCGACTTCGCCCGGCTGGCCGCCCGCAGGTGGTGCCGTCTCGCGCGGGGTGACGGTGACGCTTGAAACCAGCCCCGTCGCCAGAACCGCGCGGCGCAAATCGTCCGACAGGCTGCGCTTGAACACCTCGCCGCGCTTGAACCGGGCGATTTCCTCAAGGTGATGGCTCGACAAGAAGTCCGGCAACTCGCTCACCACCGCGCCGAAGCGATATTTGCCGCCCGGGGTGACCGGCTGGGTCAAATCGCCTTCCTCGCGGGCGTGATCGACCAGCAGATCGGGCTCCCCGGTCGAAGCGAAGGCATAGCCGTTCTCGCCCAGTGCGGTGTCGAGGTTGAACCGCTCGCCAACGATGGCATCGCTCGACAGCGGATCGCCGGGCTGGATTTTGTAACTGCTCCGCAGCAGCGTGAAGTCCTCGCCGGTCGCGGGCAGCGCGGCCAGCTCGATCGCGCCAAAGCGGTAGCGTGTTCCGGGCAGCACATCGAACCGCACGGTCGCCGCCGTGACCGCGACGTCCTGCCGCGGCTCGATCCCGCCGACGGTCTGCACGACTTGCGCGTCGTAATAGCCATAGACGCGCAGCAGGCGCTGGAGCAGGTCGCGGTCGCTGCGCGCGCGCACCGCGACCTGCGCGATATTGTCGTCGTCGCTGCCCGACAGGCGCACCAGCGTCGACAAATTGCGGAAGCGGATCGCGAATTCGCCACGCTCGGGAAAACTGTCGTCGCCGGCCGGGAAGACCAGCGCGAGCTGGCCAGTAAGATTGATCACTTCGCCGCCCGGCTGGAGCGACGCAGCAGGTTCGTCCCGCGGCTGGAGCGCCAGCTGCACATCGGGATCGGGCTCGAGCGGGGCAAGCTGGGGCAAATCCTCCGCGTCGTCGGGCCAGGGCAGCGTGAAGCCGGGAATTTCGGCCAGCGGCGAGGACGGATCGATTTCCGGGATTGGCTCAAGCGGCCGCGGCTCACCCTTGGCCCAGGCCTCGGGATTGGCCAGCGCAGCGTCGGGGATCAGCGCTTCGAGATCGGGATCGGCGGTCCGGTCTTGCGCGAGCGCCGGTTGCGCAGCGAGCAGCAGCGCGGCGATTGCCAACCGGCTGACCAGCCGACTCGCCATGCGCCGCAGCGGCAGCGCTTCAGTCGACGAGCCGGTACTGATCCTGTCCGCCCGGAACACCGTCCTTGCAGCTACCATCCAGCGGAACCGCGTCACGGCGCAGCGCGGCGGCGGCCGAGGAGATAAGGTTGTCCTGTTCACCAGCGGAAATCCGTTCCCAGCCATCGCGGCCAAGCCGTTCGAGGGGACGATAGCGGACCTTGTATTGCATCCGCGCCGATCCCTGCACCCAATAGCCGAGATAGACATAGGGCAGCCCGGCTTCGGTGGCGCGGCGGATGTGATCGAGAATGATGAAATTGCCAAGCCCCGTGCGCGTTTGATGTTCCGGGTCGTAAAAACTGTAGATCATCGACAGCCCGTCGGCCTGACGGTCGGTCAGGCAGGCACCGACGAGCCGACCCGGCAAATTCTCTCCGTCTGGCCCGTCGCCGGGTTCCCGATATTCAACCACATAGCTGCTGACGGGCGTGTGTTCCACCATATCGGCGAAATCGACCTCATCCATCGTCGCCATGCCCCCGCCGGGATGGCGGACCCCAAGGTAACGCTGCAGCAGCTCGAATTGTTCCGCCGTCGACCATGGCCGGCACTCGGTGACGACGAGGTCCGAATTGCGCTTGTAATTGCGCTTCTGCGTGGTCGAGGCGCGGAACTCGTCAGCCGCGACCCGGACCGAGACGCAGGCGTTGCAATCGAGGCATGACGGGCGGTAGGCCACCGTCTGGCTGCGGCGGAACCCGATCCGCCCCAGCGCATCGTTGAGCGCATCGGCGTGCGGGCCCTTGAGCTCGGTAAAGACCTTCCGCTCGCTCCGTCCCGGCAGGTATGGACACGGCGCGGGGCTCGTCACGAAAAACCGGGGAAAGCGAACGGGTGCCGTCACGAGTGAGCAGGATCCTTGGCCAACGCCCACGCGATTGCGTGCAGCGAAGGCCGACTATGCCCCTACCCTTGGATTGGTGAAAGCCTTTTAACCACGAAACGCGGTTAACGACTGGTTATTTTGCACAGTTGAGATTTGGTAAGCGACGGCGCGCGTAAATCTAGTTCAGCTCAACCTGGCTGACATCGTAACCCTCGCCGCGCAGTGCTTCGACCAGCGCGTCGAGTTGGGCTTTGTCGCGCGCTTCGCATTCGATGTCGGTGATCAGCCCTTTGGCGGGCAGCGTGGTGAAGATCCGCTGGTGGTAGATCTCGATGATGTTGACCTGGTGCGCATCGAACTCGCGCATCACCTTGAACAGCGCGCCGGGGCGGTCCTGCAGCGTCAGCCGCAGCCGCGCGAGGCGGCCCGAGCGAGCGAGATCGCGCAGCAGCACATTGGCGAGCAGGCGGGTGTCGATGTTGCCGCCGCACAGCACCACGCCGACCTTGCGCCCCGCGAAGAGTGCAGGATGTTCGAGCATCGCGGCAAGCCCCGCCGCGCCTGCGCCTTCGACCACGGTCTTCTCGATCTGCAGCAGCAGCGCCACCGCGCTTTCGAGCGCCGCCTCGCTGACCAGCACCAGATCGTCGAGCAGCCCCGCCAGCACCGCGCCGGTGAACTCGCCCGGCTCCTTGACCGCGATGCCTTCGGCCAGCGTATCGCCGCCGCACGGCAGGTCGGTGCCCTTGAGCCGGTTGTACATCGAGGGGAACAGCTCGGCCTCGACCCCGATCAGGCCGATATCGGGCCTGAGCGCGCGCGCCGCGGTGCCCACCCCCGAAGCGAGGCCTCCGCCGCCCACCGGGATCACCAGCATGTCGAGTTCGGGCGCATCCGCCAGCATTTCGAGCGCGACGGTGCCCGCGCCGGCCGCGACGTGCGGATCGTCGAACGGGTGGACAAATGTCAGCCCGCGCTCGACCTCAAGCTCGCGGGCGCGGGCATAGGCATCGTCGAAAGTCTCGCCGTAGAGCACGACTTTCCCGCCGACTGCTTCGGTCTGCATGATTTTCACGGTCGGGGTGGTCTTGGGCATGACGATGGTCACCGGCACGCCCAGCCGGGTGCCGTGGTACGAGAGGCCTTGCGCATGATTGCCCGCCGACGCCGCGATCACGCCGCCCGCGCGCGCGGCATCGCTGAGCAGCAGTAGCGCGTTGAGCGCGCCGCGTTCCTTGTAGGCCGCAGTGAACTGGAGATTCTCGAACTTGAGCCAGACCTGCGCTCCGGTGATGGCGCTGAGCGTCTGGCTATGGAGCGTCGGGGTGCGCACCACCGCACCGGCAATTCGCGCCGCCGCGCTGCGGACATCGGCGATCGACAAAAGCGAAGAAGTTTCAGCGGAAACTGGTGGGGAAAGGGGCTGGTGCATGGCGCCGCGCCTAACCCAAAGCGCCCGGCAAGGGAACCGCTAAGCGGGTCCGGCTTGCACGCGCGGGATGACCAGGCTCATGATCACGACGACCACCAACACCGTAAGCGTATCGGCCACCCAGTCGCGAACGTCGCAATCGCGGTGGAGCGCGGGGATGCTTTGCACGACCTCGATTGCCGCGCCGAGGAAGGAGAGCCGTTCGACGATCCGCCAGCGCCGCCCGGATCCGAAGCCGATCATCGCCAGCGCCGCCAGCGTCGCGAACGCCAGCATATGCGCGAACTTGTCGCCGAACCGGTCGATCGGCAGGTGCGGCGGCTTGGGCACCACCGCCATCGTCACCGCGAAAACCAGCGCCAGCCAAAAGGCGAGCTTGGCAAGCGCGACAATGCGCGGATTATGCAGGAAGGTCATCGACCGGAGCGATAGCCGAAGCGCGCCACCATGCAAACCGGACAGGAACATGCAAACGGGGCTGGCAGTCATCCGCAAAGCATCTAAACACCCGGTCCATGAACGAGAGCAAGCGATGACCGAGAGCAAGAACATATCCTTCCTGGGGCTGGGGGTGATGGGCGGCGCGATTGCCGGTCACCTCGGCCGGGCCGGACACCGGCTGACCCTCTACAACCGCACCCCGGCGCGCATCGAACGCTGGCAGGCCGACAACCCGGGGCTGGCCACACGGGTCGCCGCCGGCCCGGCCGACGCCGCCGACGGGGCCGATGTTGTGCTGACCTGCGTGGGCAATGACGACGACCTTGCCGATGTCGTGCTGGCCCCCGGCGGCGTATTCTCGACGCTGGGACGCGGTGCGGTGTTCATCGATCACACCACGGTGTCGGCGCGCATCGCCCGGCAGATCGCGGTCGAAGCACGCGACAAGGAAGTGCACTGCGTCGATGCGCCCGTCACCGGGGGCCAGGTCGGCGCGCAAAAGGGCACGCTGTCGATCATGTGCGGCGGCCGCGCCGATGCGATCGCCGCAGCCCGCCCGATCATGGAAGCCTATTCAAGCCGGATCGTCCATGTCGGCAAGGCCGGAGCCGGCCAATCGACCAAGATGGTCAACCAGATCTGTTTTTCGGGCATCATCGCGTCCTTAAGCGAAGCGATCCGCTTCGCGCAGGCCTCGCATCTCGATCTCCACAAGGTTTACGAGGCGATCTCGGGCGGCGCGGCGCAAAGCTGGCAGATGGACAACCACTGGCATACGATGGCCGAGGATAGCTTCGATTTCGGCCTCGCGGTCGACTGGATGCGCAAGGACTTGGGCCTGACGCTCGAGGAAGGCCGCGCAATCGGGACATCGCTGCCGACCACCGCGCTGATCGACCAGTTCTTCGCCGACGTCCAGGCAATGGGCGGCGGACGCCAGGATACCAGCGCGCTGATCCGGCGCTTGCCGAAACGGGGTGAAAAGTAATGCGCCGACTGATATTTGCCGCACTGCTGTGCACCGCCTCACCGGTCCCCGCCGACACGCTGGTCGATCACGTCGATGGCATGACCATCGACGACAAGGGTCAGGTCGAGCGCTTCACCGGTATCCTGATAGGCGACGACGGGCGCATCGAACAGGTGCTGCGCCGCGGCGACAAACGGCCGGGCAAGGTCGATTACGCGGTCGACGGCAAAGGCCAGGTCATGATTCCGGGGCTGATCGATGCGCATGCCCATTTGATGAGCGTCGGCTTCGGGACGCTGACGCTCGACCTTTCCGAGACCAAATCGCTGGCCGAGGCGCAAGCAAAGATTCGCGCTTACGCCGCCGCGCACCCCGACCATCCGTGGATCATCGGGCGCGGGTGGAACCAGGAAATCTGGGGACTCGGCCGGTTCCCGACCGCTGCCGAACTCGATGCGGCGGTTCCCGACCGGCCGGTGTGGCTAGGGAGGGTCGATGGCCATGCCGGTTGGGCCAATTCGGCGGCGCTGAGCGCAGCGCAGGTCACCGCCGCGACCAAGGATCCTGTAGGGGGACATATCGAGCGGGCGGCGGGCTCCGCCAAGCCGGCCGGCGTGCTGGTCGACGGCGCAAAGGCGCTGGTCGACCGGGTCATCCCCCCGCCCCGCCCGGAGGATCTCGACGTCGCGCTCAATGCCGCGCAGCAAGTCATGCTGTCGCACGGGATTACCGCAGTCGCGGTGATGGGCTCGTCGATCGAGCATTGGCAGACCTATCGTCGCGCGGGCGACAACGGAACCTTGCGCCTGCGGATCATGGTCTATGCCGAGGGGGTCGAGGCGATGGAGCTGATCGGCGGGCCGGGCCCGACGCCTTGGCTCTACGACGACCGGCTGCGATTGAACGGGGTCAAGCTCTATGTCGATGGCGCGCTGGGCTCGCGCGGCGCGGCGCTCAAAGCCCCTTACGCCGATAGTCCGGGCAGTACCGGGCTGCGCCTTTTGACCGACACCCAGCTCAAGAATTTGATGAGCCGCGCCGCGCTCGATCATTTCCAGGTCGCGGTCCATGCCATCGGCGATGCCGGAAACGCTGCGGTGCTCAATGCCATCGACGAGCTGGCAGCGACTTACTCCGGCGACCGGCGCTGGCGCATCGAGCACGCCCAGATCGTCGATCCCGCCGATATCCCGCGCTTTGGCAAGCACGGCATTGTCGCCTCGATGCAGCCGGTCCACCAGACTTCGGACCGGACCATGGCCGAGGCGCGACTCGGACCGGCGCGGCTGGCGGGGGCCTATGCATGGAATTCGATCGCCGCGACGGGTGCGCGGCTGGCGTTCGGCTCCGACGCGCCGGTCGAGGTGCCCGACCCCTTTGCGGGGATTGCCACCGCCGCGACCCGTCAGGGGGCCGACGGGCAACCATTCGGCGGCTGGCAGCCGCAGCAACGCATAACGCGCGAAGCGGCGCTGGCAGCCTACACCACCGGGGCGGCCTGGGCGGGGTTTGCCGAGGGACGCTTCGGCCGAATCGCCAAGGGCGAACGCGCCGACTTCGTGCTGATCGATCGCGACCCCTTGCTGGCGAGTCCCGCGGAATTGCGCGCGACCCGCGTCATGCAGACCTGGTTGGGGGGCCAGCTGGTCTATTCCGCGCGCGCTGCCGAGCAGCCTGGCGACGGGCGATAGCGATTTTTGGCGAGGGAATTGGAACTGCGGACGAGTTCTGCCGTTAACCCGGTGTAAAGGACCAACCGTTAGGCGCGGACGTTGAACGCTTCACCGGGATTTATTTTTATTTTGGTGGAACGAGTCGGCCCCTTTGGTAGTCTATGGACGAGCAACCGGGTTCCAATCGTGCTGTGTCACATATCGGACACGGTTGTTTTGTAGGGAGTTTCTACGGGCCAGATATTGGCTTGTGCGCCTTCTGAGTTTACGTTAAATGCAACGGTGATTGAGTCCAAAGGAGAAAACTCGATGAAATTCCGTAACCTGGTCGCTGCTGCCGCAGCGCTCACCCTGACGACCACCCCGGTTCTGGCCGCCGACGTGAGCCGCGCTGCCGCGCCGGTTTCGGAAGAAAGCCAGTTTGGTGGCGATTCCACCTTCCTCCTCATCCTCGCGATCGTTCTGATCGGTGCCGGCATTTTCGTGCTTGCCAACAACAACAGCGATATCCCGACCAGCCCGTAAGCGCGGTCGACAACGAATTTGAAAGGCGGGGTTTTGGCCCCGCCTTTTTTTGGTTCTGAAGTTTGACGATTGATCGACGCGCCGCCCCGCTGGCTATCCGCTGGACCTGCTCACTTCAATATTGAATCACGCACTCCAGTATCCCCATCCGCCCTGAGCTTGTCGAAGGGCTGCACTTCTTCTTGAGGCTGGACGTGGGGCACGGAGAAAAGGACAGCCCTTCGACAAGCTCAGGGTAAGCGGGTCTGGGGCAGACTTTCTCCACGCCGCCGTAGTGAGGAAGGAGTCAGAGCTCTTTGCGCGGTGCCGGTTCGGCGATGGTCGACTCGGGAGTCGCTTGTAACGCCGCTTTGGCCCCGCGCCGCTCGCCGAACCACATCACCAGCAGCGATCCTTCGAACAGGAACAGCATCGGCACCGCGAGCATCAGCTGCGAAACCACATCGGGCGGCGTGATCACCGCCGCCAGCGCGACGATCCCCACGATGACATAGCGCCGCGCGCCGCTGAGCTGCTTGCGGCTGACGATCCCCGCGCGATTGAGCAGCAGCAGCAGCACCGGCAGCAGGAAGCTGATCCCGAAGGCGAGGATGAACTGCATGACCAGCGACAAATAATCGCCGGTCCCGGGCAATGCCTCAAGCTTGAGCCCGCCTTTCTCGCCCTCGAAGTCGAGGAACCAGCGGAAGGCGGTGGGCATGACCACATAATAGGCCAGCGCCGCACCACTGATGAACAATATCGGCGTGGCAATCAGGAACGGCAGGAATGCCTTTTTTTCCTTGGCGTAGAGCCCCGGCGCGACGAACGCCCAGAGCTGGTTGGCGATAACCGGGAAGCTGACGAAGAAGGCTGCGAACAGCGCGACCTTCAGTTCGACAAAGAAAGCCTCGTAGAGCTTGGTGTAGATCAGCTTGCCTTGCCCCGCGGGAAACGCCGCGGTCAACGGGCGGACGAGGAAGCCGAAGATGTCGTCGGCGAAATAGAGACACACCGAAAACGCGATGCCCAGCGCGAGGATCGAGCGCAGCAAGCGGCTGCGCAGCTCGATCAGATGCTCGAGCAGCGGGGCCTGCGTTTCGTCGATGTCACGCAGCTTCATGGGCATGTCAGGGTGGCGGCAGCGGGAGTTGCGGATCGGCCGGAGCAGTCGGCGCGCTTGGCGTGGTTCCGGGGTCTTGACCGACCAGCGCTCCCGCTTCGGCCGAAGCCTCGGGATGCGCGGTCATGATAGCGGCGTTCTGGTCGCGCCATTTCTGCTCCATTTCCTCGAGCTCGGCCTCGCGAATCATCGCCTCGACCCCGCTGCGAAAGTGGCCGGAAATGCGCCTGATCTTGCCGATCCAGCGGCCAGCGGTGCGCAGCGCGAGCGGCAGGTCCTTCGGCCCAATCACCACGATTGCGACGATTATCGTCAGCAGCAGCTCGCTTGCGCCTACATCGAACATGGTGGTTGGCCTTGTGGCCTGGTTTACTGCGCGCCGGGCTTGGCCGAATCGATCGCCGTATCGCCGTTGAGCGTCGGCTGGGCCGGGGGGGCGGGAGTCACGGCAGCGGGCGGAGAAATCTGGGCGGGCGGCGGCGTGGCGGGACGATCGGTTTCCTCGTTGATCCCCTGCTTGAAGCTTTTGATGCCCTTGCCGAAGTCGCCCATCATTTCGGAGATACGGCCGCGGCCGAACAGCACCAGGATCACCAGCGCGAGGATGATCAGATGCGGGAGAGACAGACCCATCGAAAGACTCCTGTGATCGGCTGACGCGTGACGGAATTTCCGCCGCGCCGCGATGTCATTCGCACATTTAGGACATGTTGCGGCAAGTTGCCAGTCAGTCCGCCGATTCTTCCGACGGCTCCGTCTCGGACTCAGGTTCGCGAACCTCCATCGCCGCCGCCACCGCGTCCTCGACCGGATCGAGCAGCCCGGCAGCGCGCAATTCGTCGATCCCGGGCAAGTCGCGGCGCGATTCGAGGCCGAAATGGGTGAGGAAGTCTTGCGTGGTCGCATAGATCACCGGCCGCCCCGGCACTTCGCGGCGTCCGACCACCCGCACCCAGCCCGCCTCGAGCAAATGGTCGAGGGTGCCCCTGGCGGTTTGCACGCCGCGAATCGATTCGATTTCCGCGCGGCTGACCGGCTCATGGTAGGCGACGATCGCCAGCACTTCGGTCGCCGCGCGCGAAAGGCGGCGCACCTCCTCGCGTTCGCGGCGCAGCAAATGCGCCAGATCGGCGGCGGTCTGGAAATGCCAGCGCTTCCCGCGTTCGACCAGTTCGATCCCGCGTCCCGCATAATGCTCGGAGAGTGTCTGGAGAGCTGGCTTTACGTCCGCGCCGCCCAGATGCGCCGAAATCGCCTCGGCACTCATCGGTTCTTCCGCGGCAAATAGCGTCGCTTCGACCGCGCGGGTTAGCTCGTCCATCTCATCCTGGGCTTGCCGAAGGGTCATGCCCGCACCCCGCGCAGCCGCAGCGGACCGAATGCGTGCTCCTGCGCGATCTCGGCCTTGCCCAGCCGGGCCAGTTCAAGCGCGGCGACAAAGCTGGAGGCGAGTGCCGAGCGACGCAGTCTGGGATCGGCGTGGGGCGGCAGGAAGTCCTGCAAATCCATCCAGTTGAGCGAAACGCCAAGCATCGCCGAGACCCGCGCCAGCGCACTGTCGAGCGTCATCACCATCCGGTCGCGGACCATGTGGACCACCGGCACGGTGCGCGCCTTGACCTGGCCGTAAGCCTGAACCAGCGCGAACCAGTCGCACTGCCACAGGTTTTTGCGATCGATCCGCAGCCCCTCGGGCGCGACGCGCGCGAATACGTCGCGGCCCAGCCGGTCGCGCGCCATGACCCGCGCTGCGGCCTCGCGCATCGCGCCCAGCCGCTGGAGCCGCAGCTGGAGGCGCAATGCCAGTTCCTCCGGACTCGGATCCTCCTGCTCCTCGCGCGGGAGCAGCAGCGCGGATTTGAGGTAAGCCAGCCACGCCGCCATCACGAGGTAATCGGCGGCGAGTTCCAGCCGCAGCGCCTCGGCCCGCTCGATATAGGTCAAATACTGATCGACCAGCGCGAGGATCGAAATCGTGCGCAGATCGACCTTCTGCCGCCGCGCCAGATCGAGCAGCAGATCAAGCGGGCCTTCCCAGCCATCGAGTTCGAGATAGAGCGCGGCATCGTCACTCGGGACCGAGGCCGGGCCGTCCCACTCCTCGCCGATCAGCGGCAGCGCGGGCTCAAGGATGAGGTCGCTCATGCCGCCGCCAATCCCAGCAGGGTGTCGCGCTTGGCGATAAGCTCGGCCTGCCGCGCCATGTCGGGCGTTGCAATCCGCGTGCCCGCCAGCGCCCGCGTCAATCGCGCCGTGGCAGGTTCGGACATCGCCGGAAGCGCCTTGGCGATGCCCGTCATGTCGTCCATCCGCGCCCAGCAATTCAAGGCGACATCGCAGCCCGCCGCAATCGAGCGTGCGGCGCGTTCGGGAATCGTGCCCGTCAGCGCTTCCATGTCGAGATCGTCGGTCAGCAGCAATCCGTCGAAGCCGATCTCGCCGCGGATCACGTGTTCGATCACATAGGGCGACTGGGTGGCGGGATGCGTCGCATCCCACGCGGTGAACAACAAATGCCCGGTCATCCCGATCGGTGCGTTTGAGAGCGTCTTGAACGGCTCCAGATCGCTTTGCAGTTCCACCTCGCTGGCGGTGACGGTGGGGAGCGCCTTATGCGTATCGGTGGTTGTGCGGCCATGCCCGGGCATGTGCTTGATCGTGCCCGCGACGCCCGCCGCCGCCAGCCCGTCGAGGATTGCGCGGCCCAGCGCGGCGACGCGCATGGGTTCGCTGCCCAGCGCCCGATCGCCGATGACATTGTTGGCTTGCGGTTGGCGCACATCGAGCAGCGGCGCATGATCGACCGTGATGCCGACTTCGGCGAGATCCCAGCCGAGCGCCTCGGCATTGGCGCGCGCGGCTTCGATCGCGCTGGCCGGGGCGAGATCGTAGAGCCGGTCGAACGCCTCGCCCGAGGGGAACGCCAGCCATTCGGGCGGCTTCATCCGCGCGACCCTTCCGCCTTCCTGGTCGATGCTGATAAGCAGATGTTCGCGCCCGTGGATTTCGCGCAAGCCATCGGTCAAAGCGCGCAGCTGGTCGCGGCTCTCCACGTTGCGCCCGAACACGATGTAGCCCGCCGGATCGGAATCGCGGAAGAACGCGCGCTCGTCGGCGGATAGCTTTAAGCCGGAGAGACCGAAGATCGCGGGGGTCATGCCCGCAAAAGTCGCACCGGCGCGCGCCCAGCGCAAGCGCGCGCGCCACTTCGGTGTGGATTATGCGGTCATTTGACCTGGCAGGACAGTCCGGCGGACTTGAGCCGCCCGCACAGCGCGTTCGCCGCCGCGCCATCGCTGGCCACCGCCTGGAGGCGATAGACCGTGCCGATATCGGCCTTGCCCGCCACCACGCGGTGCGGCACGCCCGACAGCGCGCTGTATTGCTGGACCAGCTTGCCCCACCCCGCTTCGGCCAACGCCTGCGACGAAAACGCTGCAACCTGCACCCCCACGCCGCCGCTTTTGGCGGCTGCGACGGACGCGCCGGGCTTGGGAGCAAGATCGACCGCCGGCTTGGCCCCGCCAAGCTGCGCGGGGCGGGTCTGGCCTTCGGAGACCGCGAAGCTCGAATCGCCGGTGCCGTCGAACTTCTTGCCGCCCGCGTCCTTGGGCGCTTCCTTGTAGGGCGTGGCTGGCGCTTCGATCGTGCTGCCATCGGCCATCAATGCAGGATCGGGGCTGCGATGCGAGAACCACCAGATCGCCCAGACGATCAAGCCGAGCGCCATCACGCCGAGCACGAAAAAGCCAATGATCCGGCCGCTATCGACCCCCTCGTCGGCAAATTCGTCGTCCGAGGACTCCAGCCAGGGAAGCCGCTCCTCCTCGTCGGTAAGCGCGAGCTGTTCGGTCTCCAGCGGCTCGTCGGCAGTGTTGTCCCATTCGGTCGTCGGGGTGCCCGCTACCGGTTCATCGTCGTCGCGAATGCCATCGGTGCCGATCATGTCACATTTCCTCCACCGCCTGAACGCCCAGCAGGGCAAGGCCATTGCGGACTAATTGCCCGATTTGCGTGGCGAGATAAAGCCTTGCTCCGCTCAGCTCGGCATCATGTGCCACGATGAAGCGCTTTTCCGGGCGCTCATTGCCCAGATTCCAGTAGGCATGAAGCGCCCCGGCCAGCTCGTAGAGATAAAAAGCAACGCGGTGCGGCTCGCGCGCCGCAGCCGCAGCTTCGACTGCCCGCGGAAACTGCGCCGCCAGCCTGACCAGCGCCAGCTCCTCCTCGCCCAGAAGTTCGAGGTGGTCTGGAGACGGTGCAAATCCCTCCGCTGCGGCCTTGCGCAGCGTCGAGCGGATCCGGGCATGCGCATATTGCACATAGAACACCGGATTGTCCTTCGAGGCTTCGACCACCTTGGCGAAGTCGAAATCCATCTGCGCTTCGGGCTTGCGGGTCAGCATGGTGAAGCGGACCACGTCTTTGCCCACTTCGTTCACTACTTCGGCCAGCGTGACGAAATTGCCCGAGCGCTTGGACATCTTGACCGGCTCGCCATCGCGCAGCAGCTGGACCATCTGGACCAGCTTGACGTCGAACGGCTTGGCTTTTCCAGCCCCTTCCGTGAGCGCGGCGACCGCCGCGCGGATGCGCTTGACGGTGCCCGCATGATCCGCACCCCAGATATCGATCAACGCATCGGCGCTGGCGGCCTTCTGGAAGTGATAGGCGAGATCGGCGCCGAAATAGGTCCAGCTGCCGTCGCTTTTCCTAATCGGGCGGTCCTGATCGTCGCCGTATCTGGTCGAGCGAAACAGCGGCAGTTCCACCTCTTCCCAATCGTCGAGCAGCTTGCCTTTGGGCGCTTCGAGCACGCCATCGTAGACCAGATCGTGCGCGCGCAGCCAGGCTTCGGCCTCCGCGGGCTTGCCCGCCGCCTGAAGTTCGGCTTCGGAGGAGAAGACGTCGTGCTTGATGCCGAGCAGCGCAAGGTCGGCGCGGATCATCACCAGCATCGCCGCGACCGCGCGGGTGCGAAACAGCACGAGCCATTCGCTTTCGGGTGAGGCGCTGTATTTGTCGCCGAATTCCGCAGCGAGTTCCGCAGCCACCGGGATCAGATAGTCGCCGGGATAGAATCCCTCGGGAATTGCGCCGACTGCTTCGCCCAACGCTTCGCGGTAGCGCAGATGCACCGACCGCGCGAGCGTATCGACCTGCGCGCCCGCATCATTGACGTAATATTCGCGGATCACCTTGTGGCCGACATGTTCGAGCAGGGCGGCCAGCGCATCCCCCACCACCGCGCCGCGGCAATGGCCCATATGCATCGGCCCGGTCGGGTTGGCCGAGACATATTCGATGTTGACCGTGCTGCCGCCGCCGATCGTCGAGCGGCCGTAATCGTCACCCAGCGTGGCAATCGCGCGCAGCTCGGTGAGCCAGGTCGCGGCATCGAGGCGGAGGTTGATAAAGCCGGGCCCGGCGATCTCCGCCGCAGTGACCTGTGGCAGCTTGGTCAGCTCCGTCACCAGCGCCTCGGCCAGCGCGCGCGGGTTCATGCCCGCAGGCTTGGCCAGCACCATCGCGGCGTTGGTGGACAGATCGCCGTGCGTGGAATCGCGCGGCGGCTCGACCGTCACATTGGCGCGATTGAGCCCGGCCGGCAGCGTGCCGACGGCCTCGAGCGCATCGAGCGCAGCGGCGATATGCCCCGCGAAGGCCGCGTGGATCGTACGAGTTTCAGACATGCGGCGCGGTTAGCCGGTTTGGGCGGCAAAGCAACCCTTGGCGCTGACGCGCTGGCTTAGCGCGTCGCGTTGTAGGTCAGCTGCTTTTCATCGAGCTGGAAGCCAAGCAGCACTTCGAAAGTGGCGCGGGCAACCGCGGCGCGCACTTCGGGTTCGGTCAGCGGATCGATCGCCGCATCGGTATCGCCCGCGCGACGCTTGCGGGTGATGCGGGCGCGGATGTCGGCGGGCAGCGTGGCTTCGGCGCGGTCGATATAGGCCCCGCCCTGCGCGCTGGCCTGCGCGCGTTCCTGCCCGTCGGCGAAGTTGATCGTGACACTGCCGACGCGCTTGGCGATCACTGCGTTGCCGCCGCGCAGGATGGTGACGAAATAGGGCAGTTGGACCTGGCGGCTCCCGCGCACATCGGTGCGGCGGGCAAGTACGTCGAAACTTGTCGCGGCATAGATTTTGTCGGCGCCTTCGTTGCAGGTGCTGCGGACATTGGTCATGCTCGCGACCACATCGAGCGCGCGGGCATCGGTGCTGCCGGGCGTGCTGAACAGCGTGACATCGCCGGTATAGTCGGGAATGCCGATCGCCGGGCAGGCGCTGCGCACCGCGGTAATGCCGACGCCTTCATCGACCACCAGATCGCCCTTGGTCCGGCATCCGGCGAGCGCCAGCACGATGAACGAGGCAGCAAGCAGGCGTTTGGTAGCAGTCATCTAGGAATCCTTGGCAGTGCTCGCGCTGTCCCTAGCGGCGGGAACAGCAAAGCGCTAGAGGCGCGAAGATGAACGCGCCCTTTCCGATATCTGCCAAGCCCCCGCTGCGCCTGCTGATCGCCGCGCCGCGCGGGTTCTGCGCCGGGGTCGACCGCGCAATCGAGATTGTCGAGCGCGCGCTCGAGCGGTTCGGTGCGCCGGTGTTCGTGCGGCACGAGATCGTCCACAACCGCTTCGTGGTCGATGCGCTCAAGGCCAAAGGCGCGGTGTTTGTCGAAGAGCTCGACGAAGTGCCCGACGGCGCGCCGGTGGTGTTCAGCGCGCACGGCGTGCCCAAATCGGTTCCGGCCGATGCCGATGCGCGCGGGCTGGGCTGGCTCGATGCGACCTGCCCGCTGGTCAGCAAGGTCCACCGCCAGGCCGAGCGCCAGCTGGCCGCAGGGCGCCACATCCTGTTCATCGGCCACCGCGGCCACCCCGAGGTAATCGGGACGATGGGCCAGGTCCCGGTGGGCACGATCACGCTGGTCGAAACCGTCGAAGATGTCGCGGGCCTGCCGTTTGCCGCCGATGCCAGCCTCGCGTTCCTGACCCAGACCACGCTCTCGGTCGACGACACCGCCCAAGTCGTCGCCGCCTTGCGGGCACGCTTTCCAGAGATTGCCGGCCCCAAGGCCGAGGACATTTGCTACGCCACCTCCAACCGTCAGGCCGCAGTCAAGGCGATCGCCCCGCAATGCGAGCTGGTGCTGGTGATCGGCGCGCCCAACAGCTCGAATTCCCTGCGGCTGGTCGAAGTGGCCGAACGCTCGGGCGCGCAGGCCCGGCTGATCCAGCGCGGCGCAGAAATTCAGGGCGACTGGCTCGACGGCGTGACCACGCTGGGCCTGACCGCCGGGGCCTCCGCGCCCGAGGAGCTCGTCCGCGAAGTGATCGCGCGGATCGCCGAGTTCCGCGATGTTTCCGCCGAGGAACTGGTCACCGCCGAAGAAAAAATGGTGTTCAAGCTGCCGCGCCAGCTGGTCGACTGAGACCGACGCATGGCAGTCTATACCCAACTCGGGGCCGAGGTGCTGGCGCAGCTGATCGCTGAGTTCGACGTCGGCGAATTGCGCTCGGCCAAGGGCATTGCCGAGGGGGTGTCCAATTCCAACTGGCTGGTCGAGACAACCGGGGCCGATGGCAATGGCGCGCGCTTCATTCTGACGATGTATGAAATGCGGCTGGATATTGGTGAGCTGCCGTTCTTCCTTGGGCTGCTCGATCACCTTGCGGCGCGCGGCTGCGCGGTGCCGCGCACGATCCACGATGCCAGCGATGCGAAGTTCCGGATGCTGGGTGGCAAGGCCATCGCACTGATCGAATTTTTGCCCGGGGTTTCGGTGTCTCAGCCCACCCCGACGCAGGTGCACGCGGTGGGGAGTGCGCTCGCGCAGATGCATCGCGCGGCGCAGGACTTCGGGCAGGCGCGCGGCAACGCACTCGGTCCGGCCGAATGGCACCGACTGGCCGATGCTTGCACCCCGGCGGGTCTCGACGAAATCGAACCCGGGCTGGCCGCGCTGGTCGAGCGCGAGCTTGTCGCGGTGACCGCACAATGGCCGCAGGACTTGCCGCGCTCGGTGATCCATTCGGACTTGTTCCCCGACAATGTGCTGATGCTCGGCGAGCGGGTTACCGGATTGATAGACTTCTACTTCGCCTGCACCGATCTGACCGCTTACGATGTCGCGATAACCCACGCCGCGTGGTGCTTCGATGCCAGCGGGGCGCATTTCGATCCGGCGCTGTCGCAAGCGCTGCTCACAGGTTACGGGGCGCTGAGCGCAGCCGAACGTGCCGCCCTGCCGATCCTCGCGCGCGGCGCGGCGCTGCGATTTCTGCTCACGCGCGCCTATGACTGGATGAACACTCCGGCGGGTGCCTTGGTCACGCGCAAGGATCCGCTAGCCTTCGCGCGGCGACTGCAGTTCTACGCGGATCCGGCCAATGCCGGAGTGTTTGCGTGAAAAAGGTCGATATTTTCACCGACGGTGCCTGCAAGGGCAACCCCGGCCCCGGCGGCTGGGGCGCAATCCTGCGGATGGGCAAGCACGAGAAGGAACTGTCCGGCTCCGAACCGATGACCACCAACAACCGCATGGAAATGACCGCGACGATCCGCGCATTGGAAGCGCTGATCGAACCGTGTGAAGTCGCGCTGCACACCGACAGCAAATATGTGATCGACGGGATCACCAAATGGGTCGCCGGGTGGAAGCGCAATGGCTGGCAGAACGCGAGCAAGAAGCCCGTCCGCAATGCCGATCTGTGGCACGATCTGATCGCCGCCGAACTGCGCCACAAGGTCAGCTGGGTCTGGGTCAAGGGCCACGCCGGCCACCCGGAAAACGAACGGGCGGACAAGCTCGCCAGCAACGCGGCGTTGCGCGCGGTCTAACTAACGCTTCGGGCCGAACCGCGCGGCCAGATACGGCGATGGATCGATTGCCCCAGCGGACTTTCCCGTGAGCAGCCCGGCCGCAAGCTGGGCGGCAGCGGGCGCGGTCTGGATGCCGAATCCGCCCTGCCCGGCGAACCAGAAGAACCCCGGACAATCCGCTGCAAAGCCATAGACGGGCAGCCGATCGGACGCGAAGCTGCGCAAGCCCGCCCAGCGGTGTTCGACCCGCTCGACCCGCCAATCTACCACATCCCCGAACCGATCGATCGCGAGCGCCACGTCGAGCTCTTCGGGGGCTGCATCGCACGGCGCGCTGGGCGTCTCGTCGTGCGGGCTGAGCCACAGCTTGCCGGCTTCGGGCTTGAAATAGAACGCCTCGCCCAGATCGAGCACGAGCGGGAGATCGGCCGGCGGGGCGGGCGCGGTGCGCAGCTGGACGACGGTGCGGCGCAGCGGCACGATCCCCAGCGGGCGCACCCCGGCAAGCTCGGCAACCCGGTCGGCCCAGGCACCTGCGGCATCGACCAGCACATCGCATAAGAGTTCCCGCCCGCCCGCAAGGTGCAACTTCCAGCCAAGCGCGCTGCGCTCCGCGCCCAGCAGCTCGGCGCTGCACAGCACCTGCGCGTGATGATCGCGCGCGGTCTTCAGATAGAGCGCGTGGAGCCCGGCGACGTCGATATCGCTGCAATCGGGTTCGAGCGCACCCGCGGTCCAGTCCTCGCGCAAACCCGGGATGCGCCCGAGCAGCGTCGCACGGTCGAGGTCCTCGACCCGTACCTCCGCATCGCGCAAGCCGGTCGCGAACTTCTCAAGCGCCAGCCGCTGGGCCGAGCGGGCAATCGTCAGCGCGCCGCGCGGCGAGACGAGGCGATGCTCGCGCAGGAACGGCCCCGAAGCCGTGGTCAGCGGCTGGATTTGCGGACCGCCGTAGCTCTCGGTCCAGAACGCCGCGGAACGGCCGGTGGCATGGTAGCCCGGCTGCGCTTCGGCTTCGAGCACCACCACCGACGCATGCGGCGCCAGCTCGGCCGCGAGCGAGGCGCCGGCCATCCCGGCACCGACAACGGCGATATCGCAGCGCATCAGAGACCCTGTTTCACTGCGAAGAAACCGTCAATCGCCACAAGCGCCCTGTCGCGCAAGGAATCGGCTTCGCGCAAGATTTCGTGGCGCGCGTCGTCCAGCCGCAGCAGTTCGCCATTCGGCAACCGCTGCGCCGCGCGCGCGATGGCCTTGAAGCCGACCAGCCTGTCGTTCGCCGTCGCAATAATGAGGATTGGTGTCGCGATTTTCTCCAGCACGCCGGGCGCTTGCAGTCTGCGCATCGAGGCGTAGGAGCGTTCCAGCCAGCCCCAGCTGCCCGGGCCAAGCGAAATTTCGGGCCGCTTCTCGCGCCACCACAGCTCGTCGGCATAGCGGGTGGCGTCATGCGTCAGCAAAGCGCCGCGTTCCGCAGGCGGCTGCCCCGGTTTGTCGCTCCACTTCCACGCCGCGCGCCGCGGGTCGCCGAACCGGCACATGATCCGCGCAATCAGGTGCATGACGCCCGCCGGCAAGCCGCCCGCCGCAAGCCCCAGCATCGGCGCGCACAGCACCGCAGCGGCCGGATCGATCCGCCGCTCGGCCAGCGCACGCAGCACCAGATGAGCGCCCATCGAGTGCGCGACAACCCCATGCGGCCCCGGAGTAGCGGCTTGCCAATCGCTCCAGAATCCCGCCAGATCGGCCACCCAAATGGCGAAATCGTCGATATGGCCGGTATGCCCATCGAGCCCGAGCCGGCCCGAAGCACCCTGCCCGCGCCAATCGGCTGCGGTTACCGCCCAACCCTGGCGATGCCAGTAGTCGAGCGTCTCGAGATATTTCTCATAGCTATCGCCGCGTCCACCCATGAACAGCAGCGAACCGCGCGGTGCCTGGGCCGGTGCAGGCCAGTCGATCCGCCGTATTGCAAGACCATCGGCGGCAATCCAGTGCGATTCAACCGCTTCGGCCGGGATCGCACGCCGGTCGAACGCGGTGGCACCGGGGCGGGACAATTCGGTCGCGATATTAGGGATAATTCCAGCCTCTTGCGGTTGGTTACTTTTTGGTAAGCCATGGTCTCTAGACATGTCCCCTGGATCAGGGGGCTATCGATGCAAGGCGGATATTTTTCCTACGGATTGCTGGGGGCATTGGCAATCGCGCTGCTGTTCGCCGGGTTCACCGACTTGCGCCGCCGCCAGATCGACAATTGGCTGAACGCCGGGATCGCGCTGGGCGCGCCGCTGTTCTGGTACGCCAGTGGGTTGACGCTGTGGCCCGGAGTGGCCTGGCAGCTCGGCATCGCCATTACCTCGTTCATCGTCCTTGCCGGACTGTTCGCGATCCGCGCCATGGGCGGGGGTGACGTCAAGCTGCTCACCGCGCTGGCGCTGTGGATCCAGCCCGCGTGGTTCCTGAAACTGCTTATCATGATGGCGCTGGTCGGCGGCTTGCTGACCGTGGTTTTCGGGGCCTGGCACATCGCCCGGCGCCAGCGCGATCGCCTTGCGGTGCCCTATGGCGTGGCCATCGCCACCGCCGGCCTGTGGGTGCTCGCCAGCCAATACCTTCCCACGCTTCCCGCAGGCGGCGGCGTTGGGTGAACCGGATTTTAACCACTTAGCCCCAAGTATCACATTGAACTTGGGGATTATCAGGGGGCTTGCTTAGCCATGGACAAGAAGAAGCTGATGCTGCTGCTGGGCGCGCTGGTCGTTGCGATCGGCACGGCGATGGCCGCTCGAAGCGTGTTTACCGGCGCTTCCTCACCGCAGGCAGAAGCCGCGCAAGTCCCCAAGGGACCCAAGGTACTGGTCGCGCAGCGCGCGCTGCCGGTCGGCACCATCATCACCGCGGATTCGCTCTCGTTCCAGCAGTGGCCCAAAGAAATGGTCCAGGACGCCTACTTCATCGATGGCGAAGCCGACATGACCAAGCTGCTTGGCACCGTCGTGCGCTTCCCGGTCACGGCCGGCCAGCCGCTTACCCAAGGTTCGCTGGTCAGCCCCGGCGATCGCGGCTTCCTCGCCGCGGCGCTTGGCCCCGGCATGCGCGCCGTAACGATCCCAGTTTCGGCCAAGACCGGTGTTGGTGGCTTCGTCTTCCCGGGTGACCATGTCGATTTGGTGCTGACGCAATCGGTTAAGGCCGAAGAAGGCCAGGCGCTCAAGGCTTCGGAAACCGTGCTGCGCAATCTGCGCGTGCTCGCCACCGACCAATCGACCGAAAGCGAGACCGTCGAAGGCAAGACCGTGGTTCGCGCGTTCCGCACCGTCACGCTCGAAGTGACCCCGCGGATCGCCGAGAAGGTCGCCGTCGCGCAGACCATCGGCACGCTCAGCCTCGCGCTGCGCAGCCTCGCGGACAACCAGTCCGAGCTCGATCACGCGATTGCCAGCGGCGAAGTCAAAGTCCCGGTCGGCGCATCGAAGGAAGAGGAAGACAAGCTCCTCAACCAGGCGATGAACCGCCCGCAGGACGGCAAGAGCACCTTCGTCACCGGCGGCGACGTGTCGCGCTTCCAGCGCAGTTCGATGCCGCAAGCCCGCGCCGCAGTACCGACCTACGCGCCGCCGACGATGGGCTATTCGCCCGGCGGTCGCACCACGGTGGTCGAGCGCAAGGGCCCCATCGTTCGCGTCACCCGCGGCAAGTCGACGGTCGAAGTGCCGGTGGAGGGAAACTGAGATGCGTATCGGGATCAAGGGCGTGATCGGCGCCGCTCAGAAAGGCACCGCGATGAATCGCCGTCTTGCAACCACTCTGTTGACCGCGGCCTGCGCAATCGCGCCGCTCGCCCTGGTGGGTGCCGGTCCGGTGCAGGCCCAGTCGGTCGCGCGTCCGGCCAATGACATTGTCCTGTCGATCGGCCGCGGCCAGCTGGTCACCGTCGGGGGCAACATGGCCGACGTGTTCGTCGCCAACGACAGCGTCGCCGATGTCCAGGTCAAGTCGGCCCGCCAGCTCTACGTGTTCGGCAAGGCCGGCGGCGAGACCACGGTCTACGCCAGCAACGCGGCCGGCGATGTGGTGTGGTCGGCCAACATCCGCGTCGGTTCGAACCTTGAGAGCGTCGACCAGATGCTCCATCTGGCGATGCCCGATGCCAAGATCGCGGTCTCGACGATGGGCACCGGCACCTTCCTGCTGACCGGCACCGTTGCCGCCCCCGAAGACGCCGCCGAGGCGCAGCGCCTCGTCGCCGCCTTCGTCGGCAAGGACGCCAATGTCATCACCCGCCTGAAAATGGCGACGCCGCTGCAGGTCAATCTGCAGGTCCGGATCGCCGAGGTCAGCCGTTCGCTGGTCAAGACGTTTGGTGTGAACCTGGCCTCGGTCGATCCAACCAGCGGCTTCAAATTTGCCATCGGTCAGGGTCGCAGCGGCTTCACGCCGCAGTATAATCCGGGCGGCGCACTCGGTATCGGCACCAAGGGGCCTGATGGCACCACGGTGATCACACCGACTGCCAACGGAACGACGATTGCCGGCAACGGCCGGTTCCTGGGCCTCGACCTGCTGGGGGCAATCGATGCGGGCGAGACCGCTGGCCTCGTTACCACGCTGGCCTCGCCCAACCTGACCGCACTGTCGGGAGAAACCGCCGACTTCCTCGCGGGCGGCGAATATCCGATCCCGATCAGCCAGGGTCTTGGCAGCACCTCGATCGAATACAAGAAATACGGTGTCAGCCTGGCCTATACGCCAACGGTGCTCGCCAATGGCCGGATTTCGATCCGCGTCCGCCCCGAGGTTTCGGAGCTGTCGAGCCAGGGGTCGGTCACGCTCAATGGCTTTGTCGTTCCGGCGCTCACGATCCGCCGCGCGGAAACGACGGTTGAGCTGGGTTCGGGGCAGAGTTTTATGATCGCCGGGCTGCTGAGCAACAATTCGCAGAATACCGTACAGAAGCTGCCCGGCGCGGGCGATATCCCGATCCTTGGCGCGCTGTTCCGTTCGACCAACTACCGCCGCGGCGAGACCGAGCTGGTCATCATCGTGACGCCTTATCTGGTCCAGCCGGTCGATGCCAACGACATCAAACTGCCAACCGATGGCTTCCAGTCGCCCAACGATGCCCAGCGCATCTTCGGCAACATGGAAAGCAACGGCAGGACCGGCGGCGACCGGCCCAAGCCTTCGGCTTCGCCCGCAGCGGCCCCGCTGCCCAAAGTCGGACTGGACGAGGAAGCCGCGCCTGTAGCTGCTCCCAAGCCGACCGGTCGTAATCAACGCGCTGCGGCCGTCGTGCCCGCGCCCGGCTTCAACCTGAACTGAGAGAGGGGATGACCATGTTCAAACTTCGCATCAAGACGGTCCCGACCGCTCTCGCCCTGTCGCTTGGCCTGGCCTTGGCTGGCTGTGGCGGGATGGCGACCAACGCCAGCCTCGAAAGCGTCCACCAGCCGGTGGTGTCGCGCACCAACTATACGCTCGACGTGACGACCGGTCCCGGCGGCCTCTCGGTTCCCGAGCAGCGCCGTCTCGCGGGCTGGTTCGAAACCCTTGGCCTGAAGTACGGTGATCGCATCGCGGTCGACGACCCGCTGAGCAGCGGCGCGACCCATGCCGCGGTCGAGGCAGTCGCCTCGCGCTATGGCCTGCTGGTCAGCGACGATGCGCCGGTCACCCCGGGCTATGTCAACGCCGGCACTGCCCGCGTGGTGGTCAGCCGCTCAACCGCAACGGTCCCCGGCTGCCCCGACTGGTCGGCCAAGTCCGATGCCAATTTGCGCAACGCCACCAGCCCCAACTACGGTTGCGGCGTCAACGGCAATTTGGCCGCGATGGTCGCCAACCCCGAACACCTGATCAAGGGTGCCAGCGGGACCGGCGAAACGGTGGTGGTCAGTGCGACCAAGGCAATCGACAGCTATCGCACCGCGCCGCCAACCGGCGAAAAGGGTCTTAAGTCCATCTCGACCGAAACCGGGAAGTAAACCATGAACGCTCCTTGGAAACCCGCTGCATCAGGCACCCGCGACCCGTTCGCCGCCTTCATCTGCGACGATGCCGCGCTCGACGTGCTGCGTCCGGTGGTGATCGAAATGGGCTGGCAACCTGAAAAGTGCAACAAGGGCGGGCTGCGCAACGCGGTGCAGTCGCTCTCGATCACCGCCAGCCCCAACATCCTGATGGTCGATCTGTCGGAAAGCGGCGATCCCATCAACGACATCAACGCGCTGGCCGAAGTCTGCGAACCCGGGACGGTGGTGATCGCCATCGGCCAGGTCAACGACGTGCGCCTGTACCGCGACCTGCTCTCCAGCGGGATCAACGATTATCTGCTCAAGCCGCTCTCGCCGGGCCAGATCCGCGATGCGCTGGTCAATGCGCAGGCGATCTTCGCTTCGCCCAAGAGCCATGACGCCAGTGCGGTCAAGAAGCACATCTCGACCGCGGTGATCGGCACGCGCGGCGGGGTTGGTGCATCGACCCTGGCGACTTCGCTCGCCTGGTTGTTCAGCGCCGATCACAAGCTGCCGACCGCGCTGCTCGATCTCGACGTCCACTTCGGCACCGGGGCGCTCAGCCTCGATCTCGAACCGGGCCGCGGGCTGACCGACGCGATCGAGAACCCGAGCCGGATCGACGGGCTGTTCATCGAACGCGCGATGATCCGCGCGAACGACAATCTGGCGATCCTTTCGGCCGAAGCGCCGATCAATTCGCCGCTGATGACCGATGGTTCGGCCTTCGTGCAACTGGAGGAGGAATTCCGCCAGGCGTTCGAGATGACCATGATCGATCTGCCGCGCAACATGCTGATCAACTTCCCGCATCTGCTGGCGGAAGTGAACGTAGTGCTGATTGTCAGCGAGATGACGCTGGCCTCGGCCCGCGACGCGATCCGCATCCTGTCGTGGCTCAAGGGCAACGCCGGTCACATCCAGCCGATCGTTATCGCCAACAAGGTGCAAACCAGCGTCGGCGAGATCAGCCGCCCCGATTTCGAGGCGTCGATCGAGCGCAAGATCAATTTCACCATTCCTTACGACATCAAGGCCGCGGCCAACGCCGCCAAGCTGGGCCAGACTTTTGCCGATGCGAACCGCTCGTCGAAAGCCGGGACCGTGATGCGCGACATTGCCAAGGCGGTGATGGGGGTGAGCGAAGGCGAAGTCGCCGGGCTCGGCGAGGCCAGCAAGAAATCGCTGCTCGGCAAGCTCGATTTCAAGTCGATGCTCGCCAAGAAAGTCAAGGCCCCGGCCGCCGCGCAGGCAGGCTGAGGACCACGAACGGTTGGAACCGGACAGGACCCTGCGGGGTCCCGCGCGGAACTGAAGAGGAAGGCATGGTGCGCCGATGAGCTATGTACAGCTCCTGCTACTGGCTGCGGGCCTGATGACCCTGATGGTCATGGGCTATGCCGCCATGTCCGGCCCGTCTGCGGCCAAGGAAGGCGCGCGCAGGCTCCAGGCCCTGCGTTACCGCCATTCCGAAAGCACCACCGACAAAGTCGAAGCGCAACTGCGCAAGGCGGTTGCCGCGCGCAAGCCCAAGTTCCACCACATTGCCGGCTCGGAATCGCGCGTTGCCGCGCTCGCTCTGCGGCTGCATCGCAGCGGCAAGAGCTGGACGCTGACCCAGTACCTTTATGCATCGCTCGGGATCATGCTGTTCATCACCGTGCTGCTGTATCTCAAGACCGGCGCGGTGCTGCTCTCGCTGGGTATCGGCGCGCTGTTCGGCGCGGGCATTCCGCACATGGTCGTGAACTTCTTCATCAAAAAGCGCAGCGGTGCTTTCACCTCCAAATTCCCCGACGCGATCGAGCTGCTTGTGCGCGGTTTGCGTTCGGGCCTGCCGGTGACCGAAACCCTCGGCGTCGTGGCGAGCGAAGTTCCCGGTCCGGTCGGCGAAGAATTCAAGATGGTGACTGAACGGATTCGCATCGGCCGGACGATGGAGGAAGCGCTCCAGGAGACCGCCGACCGGCTCAACACGGCCGAGTTCAGCTTCTTCGTCATCACGCTCGCAATCCAGCGCGAGACGGGCGGCAATCTGGCCGAAACCCTGTCGAACCTGGCCAATGTGCTGCGCATGCGCGCGCAGATGAAGCTCAAGATCCGGGCGATGAGCTCGGAATCCAAGGCCTCGGCCTACATCGTCGGGTCGTTGCCGTTTCTGGTTTTCGGGATGATCTGGTGGATCAATCCCAAGTATCTGGCCGGCTTCTTCACCGACGAACGCCTGATCGTCACGGGCCTTGGCGGGCTGGTGTGGATGGCGATGGGTGCATTCATCATGGCCAAGATGGTCAGCTTCGAAATCTGAGCGAGGGATAGACGAACATGCTCAATACCCCGCCCGGACCTACGCTCCTCGGCTTCGACGTCATCTGGGTCGGCACCCTGCTGGCGGCCATGGCATCGATGGCGGTGATGTTCGCGATCTACACCGCGGTCACCATCCGCGATCCGATGGCCAAGCGTGTCAAGGCGCTCAACGAGCGGCGCGAGCAGCTCAAGGCCGGGATTGTCAGCACCAACGCGCGGAAGCGCGCCAGTCTCATTCGCAAGAACGATACGACCGACAAGATGCGCGACACGCTTTCGTCGCTCAAGGTGCTCCAGGACAGCCAGGTCAAGACCGTCCAGCAGAAGCTGGCGCAGGCCGGGATCCGCAAGAAGGAATGGGCCGTCGCGATCATCTTCGCGCGCATGGTCCTGCCGATCGTGCTTGGCTCGATCGCCGCAACGGTCATCTACTGGATCAACTTCTTCCCCGAATGGGGCGGATTGAAGCGCTTGTTCGGCTTCGCGGCGATGGTTGGTGCGGGCTACAAGGGTCCTGACATCTATCTCGCCAATTTGATCAAGAAGCGTACCGACGCGGTCCGCAAGGGTTTGCCCGATGCGCTCGACTTGCTCGTGATCTGCGCCGAAGCCGGTCTTACCGTCGATGCCGCGTTCAACCGGGTGGCGCGCGAACTGGGCCGGGCCTATCCCGAACTGGGCGACGAATTCGCGCTCACCGCGATCGAGCTCTCGTTCCTCACGGAACGGCGCCAAGCATTCGAAAATCTCGCCTACCGCGTCAATCTCGATGCGGTGAAGGGGGTGACCACCACCATGGTCCAGACCGAACGCTATGGCACGCCGCTGGCTTCTGCGCTGCGCGTGCTTTCGGCCGAATTCCGCAACGAGCGCATGATGCGCGCCGAAGAAAAAGCCGCGCGACTGCCCGCGATCATGACCATCCCGCTGATCCTGTTCATCCTGCCGGTGCTGTTCATCGCCATCCTTGGCCCGGCGGCCTGCTCGATCGCCGACGCCTTCGCGGCCAAGCCGGGTCAGTAAACAAGAAGTTGTAGCGGTTCGATCCTCTCCATTTTCGCCGAATGGCGCAAATGGGGAGGATCTTGGAGGCTAGCCCCGCACGACGTCCTGTTCGATCGCACCGAAAATGCTATGGTTCTTCGCGTCGCGCATTTCGATGCGGACCACGTCGCCATAGCGCAGGAACTCGGTCGTCGGCGCGCCCTTGGCAATTGTCTCGACCATCCGCAGTTCGGCAATGCAGCTGTAGCCGCGCCCGCCCTCGCTCACCGGACGCCCCGGTGAACCATCGGGATCGCGGTTTGATACGGTGCCCGACCCGATAATCGAACCCGCGCCGAGCCTGCGCGTCTTGGCAAGGTGCGCAATCAGTGTGCCGAAATCGAAAGTGCATTCCTCGCCCGCCTCGGCCCGGCCGAACGGCTTGCCATTGAGATCGACCTGCAGCGGCAGGTTGAGCCGGCCGCCAACCCAGGCATCGCCCAGGCTGTCGGGGGTGACGAACACCGGCGAGAAATGCGTGGCAGGCTTGGACTGGACGAAGCCGAACCCCTTGGCGAGCTCGCCCGGGATCAAATTGCGCAGCGATACATCGTTGACCAGCCCGACCAGCCGGACGTGGCCGAGCGCCGCCTCGGGCGAGACGCCCTGCGGCACGTCGCCGGTCACCACGCAGATCTCGGCCTCCATGTCGCAGCCCCAGGCTTCGTCGGCCAGGGCAATCGGCTCGCGCCCGCCGCGCAAATCGTCGCTGCCGCCCTGGTACATCAGCGGATCGTGCCAGAAGCTGTCGGGCAGTTCGGCACCGCGCGCCTTGCGGACCAGTTCGACGTGGTTGACGTAAGCGCTGCCGTCCGCCCACTGATAGGCGCGCGGCAAGGGTGCGGCGGCTTCGCGTTCATGGAAGCGCTTGCGCGGGATCGCCCCGTGCCCAAGTTCGGTCGCCAGCGCGTCGAGCGCCGGGGCGTGCCGCTCCCAGCCATCGAGCGCGCCTTGCAGCGTGGCCACGATGTGGTCCGTATCCGCATACCACGCGAGATCGTCGGAGACGACGACGAGCCGCCCGTCGCGCCGCTGCGGCAAGGAGGCGAGTTTCATGCGGTCAGTCCCTCGTAATTGTCGATCCGGTCGCCATCGAGCGCGCGGACCCGGTCTGAAATGCGCTCCAGCAGCGCCTTGAATTGGTCCTGCTCGGCCAAATCGAGCGTGGCGAACACCTGCCGCTCCATCTCCAGCGCCAGCGGCATGATTTGGGCGTGCATCGCCGTACCGTCAGCGGTCAGCCCAAGGTGATGCGAGCGGCCGTCCGCCGCATTGGGGCTGCGCGCGGCGAGCCCGCGTTCCTCCAGCTCCTTGCAGGCGCGGTTGACCGCGACCTTGTCCATCCGGGTCTGCCCGACCAGCTCGCGCTGGGTGCGCGGTCCGCCATCGCCAAGGATCGCCATGACCCGCCATTCGGGGATCTTGAGGCCGAACCGGGCGCGATATTCATCGGCAATCCGGTTGCTCACCGCATTCGACGTAACCGACAGCAGATAGGGCAGGAAGTCGGCAAGGCGGGGCGAAGTTTCGGGCATCTGCAACCGGTTCCTAATGCAACCGGTTTGGAACGCCAAGCACTCTATCCGGGCTTAACACCTTCGGGCGCGGCCGCGGCGACCGCCGGAATCGCGCATAGGGCCGCATCGATGCGCACAAGGCGGGGATAGGGTTCGAGCGGCAACCCGAACCGGCGCGCGCTGTAGAGCTGGGGGACCAAGCAAACGTCGGCGAGATTGGGCGCATCGCCGCCGAACAGCCCGGCGTTCGGAGCCTGCGCCTCCAGCGCCGCCAGCCCCTCGCCCATCCAGCGGTGCAGCCAGGCGACTACCGCCGGTTCACCCTGCCCCATTTCCTGCCGCAAATAGGTCACCACCCGCAAATTTTGCAGCGGATGGACTTCGGACGCGATGGTCAGCGCCTGCGCCAAAGTAACCGCGCGCTGAGCCGGGTCGGACGATACCATCCTGGGCTGTTCGAAGCGCGCATCGAGGTAATCGATAATCGCCAGCGACTGCGCCAGCCGGTGGCCGTCGATCTCGAGCAGCGGGACCAGCCCGAGCGGATTGAGCGCGCGGTAAGCAGCCCCGCGTTGTTCGCCCGCGACCAGATCGACCGGCTCCGAACGATAGGCCACACCCTTGAGATTGAGCACGATCCGCACCCGATAGGCGGCCGACGAGCGCCAGTAGTCATGAAGCACCACCTCGCTCATTGCGGGGCGAGGATCCCGGCCATCACGAAATCGATGGTATGCGCGCGGTAGCTGTCGCGCAGTTCTTCGGTCAGCGTGTCGCGGTCGAAGCAGTGGCGCAGCACCAGCCGGGCGGAGAAGAACCGGTCCGCGGCCCCGGTGAGCGTGAAATAGAACAGCTGCGGGTCGATATCGCGGAACACCCCCTGCTCGACCCCGTCCTTGATCAGCCGGTCATAAGCGCGGTGGAGCGGCAGCAGGTAGGAATCGGCAATCCGCTGGGCTTCTTCGGGATCGCTTTCGCGCACCAGGCGCATCAACAGGCGGTTGAGATAAGGGGTGTTGAAATAGGTATCGACCACCGCCCCGATGTGGTGCCTGAGGCGTGTCTCGGGATCCCAGTCCTTGGCCATCAGTGCACCGACCGAGGTGACGATGTCCTGCATGTCGCGGTCAAGCAGCGCCTTGAGAAGCCCCGCCTTGTTGCCGAAATAATATTTGACCAGTGCCGAATTGAGCCCCGAGCGCAGCGACAGTTCGGACAGCGAGATATCGACGATATCGCCCTCGCGCATGATTGCCGACGCGGTTTCGAGCAGCTGCTCGCGCGCGCCCGGCGGCGGATCATCGGGGGCCTGCTTCAGCGGATCGCTCATTGGAACTGCGGCTCCTCCCACCATGGGTAGAAATCGGGCATATCGCCCGACACCTTCGCCGGGAAGGCAGGCGGCCGTTTCTCGAGGAAGCTTTGCACACCTTCTTTGGCGTCGGCCCCTTTGGACAGGCGATAGATCGCCCGGCTGTCGATCCGGTGTGCCATCATCGGGTGCTCAGTGGCGGAGAGCCGCCACAGCATCGCGCGGGTCATCGCGACCGAGACGGCCGAGGTATTTTCCGCGATCTCGCTGGCTAGCGCATGCGCCGCCGCGAGCAGCTCGCCCGGCGCGTGGGTCGAGCGGACCAGCCCGCCGCGCAGTGCTTCCTGCGCATCGAACAGCCGGCCGGTCATGCACCATTCGAGCGCCTGGCTAATGCCGACGATCTTGGGCAGGAACCAGCTGGAGGCCGCCTCGGGCACGATCCCGCGTTTGGCGAACACGAAGCCATAGCGCGCTGCGTCCGACGCCAGCCGCATGTCCATCGCCAGCTGCATCGTCGCCCCGACGCCGACCGCAACGCCGTTGCACGCCGAAATCAGCGGCTTGGCCGACTGGAACAATCGCAGCGTGAGCAGCCCGCCCCCATCGCGGACGCGCGGATCGGACAAGTCATCGACCGCCTCGTTGTTGGCAAAAGGCGTAGCGCCATTGTCGGGCGTCAGATCGGCACCGGCGCAAAACGCGCGCGCGCCCGCGCCGGTGAAGATCACCGCGCGCACCCCGTCGTCGCCGTCGGCGCGATCAATCGCGTCGATGATCTCCTCGCCCATGACGCGGGTATAGGCGTTGAGCTTTTCGGGGCGGTTGAGCGTGATCGTCGCGATGCGATCGTTCACTTCGTAGCTGATTTGCGAATAGCCCATCGGCCTAGCGCGGGGCCATGCGGATCGCACCGTCGAGGCGGACGTCTTCGCCGTTGAAATAGCCATTCTCGATCATCGTCAGCGCGAGCCCGGCGTATTCCTCGGGCTTGCCGAGCCGCTTGGGGAACGGCACCGATGCCGCCAGCGCGTCTTTCACGGCTGGCGGCGCGCCCAGCATCAGGGGAGTTTCGAAAATGCCCGGCAGGATGGTGTTGACGCGGATCCCCTCGCTCATCAGGTCGCGCGCGATCGGCAAGGTCATGCCGATCACCCCGGCCTTCGACGCCGAATAGGCGACCTGGCCCATCTGACCGTCTTCGCCCGCGACGCTGGCGGTGTTGACGATCGCGCCGCGCTCGCCATCTTCGGTGCAGGGCTCGAGCGTCAGCATCCCCGCCGCCGACATCGCGATGCAACGGAAGGTGCCCACCAAATTGATCTGGATCAGCCAGTCGAACGCCGAAGGGGGGTAGAACTTGATCGAGCCGTCTTCCTTCGAGCGGCTCGCGGTCTTCATCGCCGCGCCGGTGCCCGCGCAGTTGACGAGGATGCGTTCTTGGCCGTGCGCTTCGCGCGCCTTGGCAAAACCGGCGGCGACGCTTTCGTCCGAAGTGACGTTCACTTCGCAGAAGATTCCGCCGATTTCGGCGGCGATCGCTTCGCCCTTGTCTTTCTGCAGATCGAACAGCGCGACCTTCACGCCCCTGGCGGCGAGCGCCCGCGCGGTGGCGGCGCCGAGCCCCGAGGCACCCCCGGTAACGACGGCGGCGACAGTATTATCAAGCTTCATAACAATTCCCTTTGTGGCGGAATCTCAAATCATTTCGACAGCCGGGTTGAGCTTGCTCAGACCATCTCGACAATCGTGACGTTGGCGACCCCGCCGCCTTCGCACATCGTCTGCAAACCGTATTTCTTACCCCGCGCCTTGAGCGCGTGCAGCAGCGTCGCCATCAGCTTGGTCCCCGAAGCGCCGAGCGGATGGCCCAGCGCAATCGCCCCGCCGTTGACGTTGAGCCGGTCCGGATCGGCCCCGGTATGCTTGAGCCACGCCAGCGGGACCGAGGCAAAGGCTTCGTTGACTTCGTAAAGGTCGATGTCGGAAATCTTCATGCCTGCGCGTCCGAGCGCGCGGTCGGTCGCGAACAGCGGCTCTTCGAGCATGATCACCGGATCGCCCGCGGTCACGGTGAGGTTATGGATTCGCGCCAGCGGGGTCAAATTGTAGCGCTTGAGCGCCGCTTCGGAGACCACCAGCGCCGCGCTCGACCCGTCGCAGATCTGGCTGGAAGTCGCGGCGGTCAGCGTCCCGCCTTCCTGTAGCAGCTTGACCCCGGCGATGCTGTCGAGCGTCGCGTCGAAGCGGATGCCTTCGTCGATGCTGTGCCATGCCATGCCCTCGGCGGTCTCGATCTCAATTGCCACGATCTCGTCCCTGAACGCGCCCGCATTGGTCGCGGCAATCGCTTTCTGGTGGCTGGCGAAGGCGAAACGGTCGAGGTCGTCCTTGGTCAGCCCATGCTTCTTGACGATCATTTCCGCGCCCATGAACTGCGACCACATCACGCCGGGATATTTTGCCTCGAGCCCCGGCGACTTGTAGTTGCCCAGCCCCTCTTTCATGTGGAACGCGGCGGTCGAGCCCATCGGCACGCGGGTCATGCTCTCGATCCCCGCGGCGATCACCACATCCTGCGTCCCCGACATCACCGCCTGCGCGGCAAACTGGATCGCCTGCTGCGAGGAACCGCACTGGCGGTCGATGGTCACCGCAGGCGTCGATTGCGGCAGCAGCTTCGAGGCGAGCACCGCGTTGCGGCCGACCTGCATCGCTTGCTGCCCGCCCTGACCGACGCAGCCCACGATGACGTCCTCGATCGCTCCGGGATCGATCCCGGTCCGCGCAACGATGGCATCGAGCGCCGCTGCGGCCAGATCGACCGGGTGCACCCCGGCCAGCCGTCCACCGCGCCGTCCCCCGGCGGTGCGCACTGCGTCAACGATATAGGCTGCCGGCATGAATCAAATCTCCGCGATGAGTATTTAATCGCTCGATTAAAGCGCACCCGCCGCAGCGTCAAGCACGGCTCGGAAAGGCCGTGAAGACTCCTATACCAATCGCCAGCCGTTTCGGCGGCCTGTTGTGGAATTGCCACAGCGCGCACGAAACTATCGTAAAGCCCTGATTTCCATTTGAAGCGCGCGAGTTCTTGCGACAGTGAATTCGCATCTGCGGCCGAGGGGACCGGCCGGCGTTCGATTCATCGTGCCGCCTTAACCCTTCGAACCGCGTCACTCGCTCGCGTGTAGACGAGCAGGGTCAAGGGGACAGACACGTGAACTTCGTAACCAAATCATCACTTCGCCTGCACGCCGCGGGCATCGCGATCGCGCTCGCCGGCCTCGCCGGTGCCAGCCCGGCGCTTGCGCAGGATACCCCGGTCGCGCCAGCGGCTTGCGACGATGCCAACGTCAACGGAGTGTGCGATTCGGAAGAGAGCACCGGCACCGCGATCGTCGTCACCGGTTCGCGCATCGCGCGACCGAATCTTGAATCGACCGTGCCGATCTCCTCGATCGCCGGTGAGCAGTTCTTCAAGCAAGGCGACACCAACATTGGTGAGACGCTGAACGACCTGCCGCAACTGCGCAGCACGTTCTCGCAGCAGAACCCCGGTCTCGGCATCGGCATCGCCGGACTCAATCTGCTCGATCTGCGCGGCCTCGGCACCTCCCGCACCTTGGTGCTGGTCAACGGCCGCCGTCACGTCGCTGCGGACATTCTGAACAACGCCGTCTCGCCCGACGTCAACTCGATCCCCAACGATCTCATCGAGCGCGTCGATATCGTCACCGGCGGCAATTCGGCGGTTTACGGTTCGGACGCAATTGCCGGCGTCGTCAACTTCGTGCTGAAGCGCAGCTTCGACGGTGCGCAGATTCGTGGTTCGGCAGGTATTTCGCCGCACGGCTTCGGCGGCAATCAGTATGTCTCGGCAATGTTCGGCAAGAACTTCGCCGACGGCCGCGGCAATATCATTCTGCATGGCGAATTTGCAAACCAGGAACGCATTTTCGGTTCAGAGCTCCCGTGGCTCCGGTCGGTGAACACTTTTGGAGTGGTCGATGTCGATCCGTCCGGCTTGCCCAACGCTAGCGACGGCTTTCCCGATGCGGTGTTCATTCGCGACATCCGCAGCGCCTCAATCAACCGATTCGGGCTGATTCCGATTACCCAGCCGGGTGGCGCGGGTGCACTGTGCGGGATAGGTGTCGGTCAAACCAATGGCGGTCCCTCTTCGACCGGCACGTTGCCGACGAACAGCGGCGTTCCCTACAACTGTACTTATCTGTTCGACGACCAGAACGGCTTCAATGCACAGACCGGGGGGCGTTATGGCGCGGGCATCATTGGCGGCATCGCCGGGGGCAATGGCCAAACAGGACGCGAAGGCAAACTGCTCTCGATCCAGCCTCAGGTTCGACGCTACAACTTGAACCTGCTTGCCCACTACGAATTCAGCGATGCCATCGAGGCCTTCGTGGAAGCCAAGTGGACCCGTGTGGATGCGCTCGGAAACAACGCCAGCCCAAGCGCTATTCAAGGCACCTTCGGTCAATTCGATTTCCGCGAGCGCGCTCGGCTCGACAATCCTTTCCTGACGACGGCACAGCGAAATCAACTAGCCAACCTGATCCTGACCTCGGGCTGCAACACCAGCCTGACCGCCGCTTGCGTCAATCCCAACGGTACGAGCACGACGCGGTCGACGACGTCCGGCCAGGGAACCGGCGGTCCGCTCAACGCCGCCGACATTGCGGCGATCAATGCTGGGACTTATCGCTTCGTCACGGCCCGCACGCTGGCGGATGTCGGCATTCGCGACGAAGTGTTCCGCCGCGATACCTATCGTATCGTCGGCGGCTTCCGCGGCACTTTCAATGACGACTGGAAATACGAACTTTCGCTCAATTACGGCAAGTTCAAGCAGACGGTAGACACCAACGGATTCCTCGACCGTCAGCGTTTCATGCTCGCGCTCGACGCCGGACGTAACCCGGCAACCGGACAAATCCAGTGCCGTTCCCAGTTCGACCCGACGGCTGCGGTTGCTTACGATACCGGGGCCTTCCAGACGGGAACAACCGGTTCGCGTGCAAACGCCGGCCAGCAGGCCAGACTCGCCGCCGACATCGCTGCCTGCGTGCCTTACAATGCGTTCGGTAGCGGCAACAATACCTCATCGGTGGCCTACTTCACCCGCCACGCCCACACCGACGCCTCGCTTCAGCAATTCGTTGCCAACGGATTCGTTTCGGGCGACACCAGCGGGTTCTTCAACCTGCCAGGCGGTCCGGTAAGCATTGTACTCGGCGCCGAATACCGGGAGGAGGACGGCACCTATTTCGACGATCCTTTCCTTTTGGAAGGAAATCCCTCGTTGCCGGTTTCCACCCAGAACAACACGAATTCCGTCGTGATCGGCAATTTCGATCCGCCGGCGTTTAAGGTCAAGGAAGCCTTCGGCGAAATTCAGATTCCGCTTCTAAAGGATGTGCCATTTTTCCACGAACTCACCCTTAGCGGCGCTGGCCGCGTTGCCGACTACAACGGCGCAACTGGAACGGTCTGGGCCTACAACGCCGGGGTCGATTGGGCACCAATCCGCGATATCCGGTTCCGCGGCAACTACAGCCGGGCGGTCCGGGCTCCGAACCTTTCGGAACTGTATTTCCCGCCGGTGGCGAACTTCGCGCCTGGATTTGTCGATCCGTGTTCACCCAACGCGCTTGCTAACGGTCCCAACCGTCCCGCGAACTGCCTCGCGGCGGTTGGCAACAATGCTGCGATCCTCGCCGGCATTCCCAATGTGACCCAGTCGCTGCCGGTCATCACCGGGAGCAATCCGAATCTCACCGCAGAAAAGTCAACCTCGTGGACGGTCGGTGCGGTAATCCAGCCGCAGCTCATTCCGGGCTTAGCGTTGAGCGTCGATTACTACGACATCAAGGTGGACAACGTAATTGTGACGCTGGGCGCTCAGGCCATCGTCAACAACTGCGTCGATCAGGCCTCGCTCAACAACGTCTTCTGTGGGCTGTTCCGGCGCTATCTGGGAGCAGGGCCGGGCCCGCTCGGTGAAATCACCGGTCAGGTCCAAGGCAACACGCTGCTCCAGGCGGGCGTCAACTTCGCAGCGCGTAAACGCCGCGGCCTGGACGTCAACCTGGCCTATCGCACTAATCTCAGCGACAGCGTCAAGCTCAACACCAACCTGATCTACACGCACAACTTCCAGATCAGCAACTTCGAGAATCCGGCGATTCCTGCGTTTGAGAACCGGATTCTCAGCGAGCTGGGCGATCCCAAGGACGAATTCCGCTGGGATGTCGATCTGACCGTCAACAACTTCACGCTCGGCTACAAGATGCGCTATATCGGGCCGATGTTCACCAGCACATACGAGAATTTCAATGCGCTACCGACCGCTTGCCCGCAGTTGACGCCTTGCACGGCTGCCCAATTGCCGCCTCTCAATCTGGACGCCATCGAAATCCAGAAACTTCCGGCGGTGTTCTATCACGATCTGCGGTTCGAAGTTAACCTCGACGACGACAAGTTCCAGTTCTATGTCGGCGTCGACAATGTTCTCGACACTCACGCACCTTTCGGCGTGACCGGCACCGGCTCGCTCACCGCCGACCGTGGGGGTGGCACCGGCGCGATCTACGACGCGTTCGGACGGAAGTTCTACACCGGCGTCCGCGCTCGCTTCTGAGCGTAGCGCCAACGCAAGATGGGGGGCCGGAACGCTGTTCCGGCCCCCTTTTTGTTGCTAGGCGGCAAACATGGCCTCTCCGCTGAACCGAAGCGCTGCGGCGCAAGCCGAAGACCTCGCCAATTGCGGCGCTATTGCGGAAGCGTACCGGCTGCTCGATCGGGCGTCGTCGAGTGGAGACGCGATGGCGGCCGTGACGCTGGCCGAATGGCGGCTGACCGGCCAGCGTATCCGACGCGATCTGGCTCAGGCGCGCGAACTATACGGTCGCGCCGCCGCGCTCGGCCTCGATGACGCGGAGCCGATTTACATCGCCTTGCTCGCCAATGGAGCGGGCGGGAATGGCCGGGACTGGCCGGGCGCGCTTGCCCGGCTGAGCGAGCGCGCAGCGCGCGATCCCCAGGCCCGCCGCCAGTGCGATTTGCTGGCCAATATGGCGCTGACCGGGACCGGCGATCCGATTGCTCTGCCCGAGCAGGAGGCGGTCAGCACGACACCATTCATCGAACGTCGTCCAGGCTTCCTTAGCGCGGATGAGTGCGAGTACCTGATCGCGCTCGCCACCCCGCTGCTGCAGGAGGCCGTGGTGATCCACCCGCAGACCGGCCAGCCCATCCGCGATCCGATCCGCACCGCGCATTCGGCGGCGTTTCCCTTCGTGATGGAAGATCCGGTACTCCACGCGATCAACCGGCGCATCGCCGCCGCCACCGGCACCACCTATGAACAGGGCGAGCCGCTGCAGGTGTTGAGCTACGTCCCGGGACAGGAATACAAGCTGCATAGCGATGCGCTCCCGCCCGGAAGCAACCAGCGCGTCGCCACATTCCTGGTCGCGCTCAACGCCGATTTCAGCGGCGGTGAGACCGAGTTTCCCCACGCCGGGCTGGCACTGCGCGGGCAAACGGGCGACGCGCTGCATTTCCGCAACGTCGACAATGCCGGCAGGCCCGATCTAGCCGCGTGGCACGCCGGATTGCCGGTTCGCCAAGGTCGCAAGTTCCTGCTGTCAAAGTGGCTTCGCGAAAATCCGCTCGACCTGTCGGGACCGCCGCGGCGTCCGTTTTAGCTAACCGCAATGGCCAGTGCGCCGTCGCCTTCGCCGATCTTGACCGTTGAACCATCGGGGATCTCGCCGCCGAGCAGCTTTTCGGCGAGCGGGTCCTGCAAATAGCGCTGCACCGCGCGCTTCAGGGGCCGCGCGCCGTAGACCGGGTCGTAGCCGACCCGGCCGAGCCAGCGCTTGGCGGCATCGGTCAGCTCGAGCCTGATCTTGCGGTCCTTGAGCAGCTGCGCGACGCGCGCGACCTGGATTTCGACGATCGGGGCCATGTGCTCGACGCCGAGGCGGTGGAACAGGATGATCTCGTCGAGGCGATTGAGGAATTCGGGGCGGAAATGCGCGCGGACCATTTCCATCACTTGCGGCTCGACGCTCTCGACGTCTTGCCCTTCCTCGAGATTGGCGAGGTATTGGCTGCCGAGGTTCGACGTGAGGATGATCAGCGTGTTGGTAAAATCGACCACGCGGCCCTGCCCGTCGGTCAGGCGGCCATCGTCGAGCACTTGCAGCAGCACGTTGAAGACGTCGGCGTGCGCCTTCTCGACCTCGTCGAACAGTACCACCTGATAGGGCCGGCGGCGAACCGCCTCGGTCAGGACGCCGCCTTCATCATACCCGACATAGCCCGGAGGCGCTCCGATTAGCCGGCTCACCGAGTGCTTTTCCATGAATTCCGACATGTCGATCCGCACCATCGCGCTGTCATCGTCGAACAGGAACCCGGCGAGCGCCTTGGTCAGCTCGGTCTTGCCGACCCCGGTGGGGCCGAGGAACAGGAAGCTGCCCAGCGGCCGGTGGGGATCCTGCAAGCCCGCGCGGGCACGGCGAACCGCCTTGGACACGGCGATCACCGCATCGCTCTGGCCGATCACGCGCTGGCCGATCACTTTTTCCATGTTGAGCAGCTTCTCGCGCTCGCCTTCCATCATCCGGTCGATCGGGATGCCGGTCCATTTGCTGACGACCGCGGCAATGTCCTCGCTGGTGACTTCTTCGCGCAGCAGCGCGTTCTCGGCCTGGCCCTCGGCCTCGGCGAGTTGCTTTTCGAGCTCGGGGATCCGCCCGTATGACAGCTCGCCCGCCTTGGCGAGGTCGCCCGCGCGCTGCGCTTGTTCGAGCTCGAGCCGCGCGGCGTCGAGCGCTTCCTTGATCTTGCCCTCGGCGGCGATCTTGTCGCGCTCGTTCTGCCAGCGGGTGGTGAGCGCGGCGGATTGTTCCTCCAGCCCGGCCAGCTCGGCGCGCAACGCGGCGAGCCGGTCCTTGCTCGCCTTGTCGGTCTCCTTGGCGAGCGCCATTTCCTCGATCTTGAGCTGGATAATCCGGCGGTCGAGCACCTCGATTGCTTCGGGCTTGCTCTCGACTTCCATGCGGATGCGGCTGGCGGCCTCGTCCATCAAGTCGATCGCCTTGTCGGGCAGGAAGCGGTCGGCGATGTAGCGATTGCTCAGCGTCGCGGCGGCGACGATCGCACCGTCGGTAATCCGCACGCCGTGGTGTAGCTCGTACCGATCCTTGAGCCCGCGCAGGATCGAGATTGTATCCTCGACGGTCGGCTCGCCCACGAATACCGGCTGGAAGCGCCGCTGCAACGCGGGATCCTTTTCGACATATTTCTGGTATTCGTCGAGCGTGGTCGCGCCGATGCAATGCAGCTCGCCGCGCGAGAGCGCGGGCTTGAGCAAATTGGAGGCGTCCATTGCCCCCTCGCCCTTGCCCGCGCCGATCAGCGTGTGCATCTCGTCGATGAACAGGATGATCTCGCCCTCGGCGCCCTTGACTTCGTCGAGCACCGCCTTGAGCCGCTCCTCGAATTCGCCGCGATATTTGGCCCCCGCGATCAGGCTGCCCATGTCGAGCGACATCAGGCGGCGATCCTTGAGGCTGTCGGGCACATCGCCATTGGCGATGCGCAGCGCGAGGCCTTCGGCAATCGCGGTCTTGCCCACGCCGGGCTCACCGATCAGCGCGGGGTTGTTCTTGGTGCGGCGCGCAAGGATCTGGATGGTGCGGCGGATTTCCTCGTCGCGGCCGATCACCGGATCGAGCTTGCCGTCGCGCGCGGCTTGCGTCAGGTCGCGGGCGTATTTCTTCATCGCCTCATAGGCGTTTTCGGCCGAGGCATTGTCCGCCGTGCGCCCGCCGCGCAGCTCGGTGATCCCGGTTTCGAGCGCCTTGGCATTGACGTTGGCCGCCTTGAGGGCCTGGCCCGCCGCCGTGGTGGTGGCCAGCGCCAGCGCGACCAGCATCCGCTCGACCGTGACATAGCTGTCGCCCGATTTGGCGGCGATCTGCTCGGCCTGGTCGAGGATCCGCACCGCATCGTTATCGAGCCCCGGCGTCGCCTGCGCACCGCCGCCCGACACCGCCGCAATCCTGGCCAGCGCGGCATCGACCGCCGCCTGCGCCGCCGCCACGTTCCCGCCCGCGCGCTGGATCAGCCCGGCCGCCATGCCCTCATTGTCTTCGAGCAGCGCCTTGAGCACATGCTCCGGCCCGATCCGCTGGTGACTCATGCGGATCGCCACGGTCTGCGCGCTCTGCAGGAAGCCCTTGGCGCGATCGGTGAATTTCTCGAGGTTCATCGGTGTATCAGACTCCTGTCACACCGGGAGATAGTGTTGCCCCGTGTCCGGACAAGGGGACACAGCGAGTTCGCGCTCAGACCAAACATGAACGAACGGGGCCCGGTTGCCCGGACCCCGTTCATTTCATTCGACTCTGACTGGCCGTTACTGGCTTGAGCCGGGGCCTTCACCGAACGCCCAGAAGACGTGGGTGATGGTCTTGCGACCAGGTCCGTCCTGCCGCTCGAACACGTCCGGTCGGCCATCGGCGAGGAAGTGGATCGCGCGGCCCCATGATCCCGGGGTATCGCCCACGTCCGCAGCACTGCCCGAATTACCCGGACCGCTCGGCACCGCAGCGGCGGCGTCGAGATGATTGTAGATGTCTTGCAGCATCGAATAGTCGTGCGCATTGGGATGCTGGTTGGGCAACGGATTGTTGCTGTAATCCATGCAGGTACCCAGGTCGGCGTTGTCGAAATTCTCATCCTGATGGTCGAGGCCGTAGTCGTGACCGATTTCCTGGCAAGTCACCACCGCGCGCCACGCCGGGGTATTATAGGGCGGGCTGTTGAAATAGGTGTCGTTGAGCTTGGTCGTGCCTTGCGAGATGTGCCCACCCGACAGCGAAATACTGGCGATGCCGAGCCAGCCGGTCCGGCCATAGGTCGAGTTGCAAACCTGAATTGTCCCGGCTTGCGCTCTGCAGGTTTTGGGATTGAGAGTTCCCGCCGCGATCGGCGACTGGATCACGGCCGATGCGTTCCAATCGGAAACGGCGGTGTCGAAGGCGCTCTGCCAGACCGAGTTGACATTGTCATAGACCGGCACCGCCAGCTGGGCGCTGGTCGTGCGCGCCCAGTGATAGCCGCCCCATGAATGCGTCGCCAGAACCGGCGCTGCAAGCATGGCGGCAGGAATCGCCAGCACCGCACCCAAAGCGAGTCGGCGACGAAGTTTCGATTTCAAAATAGCCATTATGCATTCCTCCCTCGGTCTCGACGAACAAATCTTCGCCAAAGACAGCAAGTGTTGATTACAATATTGCTGGACGCCCGATTGTTCGGTTTACCCGCTCGTCGTGGGAGGGAGACTGTCTTAACCTCGCGTTCGCAACAAGATAAATTTGTGTTTACGATACAAAAATCGGTGCGCCTTTGACAGCGGCGGCGGGGCCGTTAACACACACCCCGATGGGAAAGCTGACAAGACGGACGTTCCTCAGACGCGCTGCGTTGGGCCTGCTAGCGGTGCTGCTGCTGGTGTTGCTGTTCCTCCTCACCTGGGAGCCGTTCGGCGCATTGGGGCCGGGCGCGCCGCCGCCGCAGCGCGTCTATTCAGTCGAGGTTATCCGTGACGAATGGGGCGTGCCGCATATTCATGGCAAAACCGATCCCGACGTCGCCTTCGGGGTCGCCTGGGCGCATGCCGAGGACGATTTTTCGACGCTGCAGGACGTGCTGGCGATGACCCGTGGGCGCTTTGGCGCGATTGCCGGGGAGGACGGAGCGGCGGTCGATTATGTCTATCAGCTGTTCACCCCGCGTGAGCGCGTCGCCAAGATGTATCCCGCGTTGCCCGCCGATACCCGCGCGCTGCTCGATGCCTACGCCAGCGGCATGAACCTTTATGCCACGCGGCATCCGGGCGAAATCAAGCTGGGCAACCTCTTCCCGGTCAATGGCGCGGATATCGCCACCGGCTTCGCACTGCGCCTGCCGTTCTTCGCCGGGATCGACCGCACGCTCAAGCTGCTGGTCGACGGCAAGGATCCGGGCGCGGACTTCGGACCAGCGCTCGATGGCAGCAAGCTGCCCGACTATGCAAAGGGCGGCGGGGACAGCTTCGATGAGCCCAGCAAGCCCCTGCCGCTGCCGATGGGTGAGGATGGGGCCATGGCAGGCTCCAACGCCTTCGCGGTGGCCCCCAGGCGCTCTGGCGATGGCACGACGCGGCTGATCTCCAACAGCCACCAACCGTGGCGCGGCGGGGTGGCGTGGTACGAGCTCGAGATTTCGAGCGACAGCGGTTGGCACTTCGCGGGCGCGACTTTCCCCGGCTCGCCCTACCCCTTCCTAGGCCATAACGAGACCCTTGGCTGGACCAATACGGTCAACCGGCCCGACCTCGCGGATGTCTACAAACTCGTGCTCGACGCCGATGGATCGCACTACCGGCTCGACGGGAAATGGCTGCCGCTGACCCGCAAGCGCGTCTGGCTGCCAGTGCGGATCGGCCCACTGGTGCTGCCGATCCCGCGCATGGTCGCCTTCTCCGCGCACGGCCCGGTGATCGAAAATGCGCGCGGCGCGTTTGCCATCCGCTACGCTGGGATCGATACGCTAGACAGCCTCACCGAATACTACCGGCTGAGCAAGGCGACCAACTTTGCCGAATGGCAATCCGCGCTGGCGATGGCTGGGGTCCCGGCGACCAATTTCATCTACGCCGACAAGGCGGGGAATATCGCGATGGTCTACAACGCGCGCTTTCCCGAGCGGCAGGCCGGGCCCGACTGGCGGCATGTGCTGCCGGGCGATCGCAGCGATTTGATCTGGCAGACGACCGCCGACTGGGCGCTGGTGCCCAAAAACATCAACCCAGCTTCAGGGTTCTTGTTTAACTCGAACAACACACCGTTTGTCGCCGCCGGTCAGGGCAGCGAGCTCGATCCGGCCGAAACCTCGCCGCAGCTCGGGGTCGAGCTTGACATGACCAATCGCGCGCGCCGCGCGGTAAGGCTGATGAGCGCCGCCCCGGTGCTCGACCGCGCGATGCTGGAGCGGATCAAATATGACACCGGCTACGAGCGCGCGGGCTATGTCGCGTGGGAACTGGATGCGATTGCCAAGCTCGATCTGCGGAAGGAACCCGAACTGGCCCGCGCGCAAGCCTTGCTCGCCCAGTGGGACATGACCGCCGATGGCCGCGGCCCCGCCGATGCGTTGGCGGTGATGGTGCTCAAGGACGCGATGGGGGCGAGCTACAACCATCGCGCACCAATCGATCCGCACAAGAACCTCGCCGATACCGTCGCGCATCTGACCAAATATTTCGGCCGGATCGATCCGCCGCTGGGCGATGTGATCCGGCTGCGGCAAGGTAAAGTCGACCTGCCGATGGACGGCGGCGGCGATACGCTGCGCGCGGCGACGACGTGGAATATCGATCCGGGCGACGGCCGTCTGCTGATCAAGCACGGCGACAGCTTCCTGATGTTCATCGAGTGGCCCAAGGATGGCCCGGTGACCTCGCAATCGATCCAGCCGTTCGGCGCGGCGACCACCCGGCCCCAGAGCCAGCACTACGCCGATCAAGCTCCGATCTTCGTCCGCCACGGCCTCAAGCCGGTCCATTTCACCCGCGCCGATGTGCTGGCGCATGCCGTTCGTCGAAGTGTGGTGACCAACCGGTGATCGAACTTGCTTGATTAAACAAATTCAATTCTCTCAATGCATTCACCTAGAACTGAAAGTAACTTTAATAGACTGTTGCCATTTAAACTCATTTGTGCGACCCTACGCTTCCTGACTGGTGCGGGGAAATAGTTATGAAGGTCCGCTTTATCGGAGCGTGCATTGCTACGGTTGTCGCAATGCAACCTACGGCTTCCGTGGCGCAATGGTACCAAGGCCCATCGGGCGGATCTGGCGGTCAAAAGTTCGATCAATGGGCTGCCAGCGGTGGAGCAACAAAAATCGCAAGCTTTGGTGTCTTGCAGGACAGTTCAATCCGTTGCCTTTCGATTTTTTATCGCGAAACCCCAACCAACCCGGGTCGACTGACTCGATTTGCAAACGGTTTTTGTAATCGAGGGCCTTCAGAATTGGATTTCAATGGCTGGAAAGGGGTCGACCTTGACCGCGATGAGTACATCATCGGAATTGAAGGCCGCTACGGCGATCATATCGATGCTCTCCGCGTGTACACGAACAAGCGAAGTTCGGATTGGTTCGGCGGTTCGGGTGGAAATCGTACATTCGGTTACACCGCCCCAAAAGGACAGATGATCGTCGCTTTTTTTGGGCGAGCCGGCGAAAACTTGGATGCGATTGGCGTGATGTATGCGCCGTGTCCGCGGACGATTGCCACCTGCCGCACATAGATATGGACCCTTCATCGACGCCCATCATACATCCGTGGAAATTCTCTGATCTGCGGTAGCATAAGGCATCGTCGCTGCTAGCGTACAAGTGGCTGCAGCTGATTGGAATAACGATGCGCTCTCTCTTCGGATTAGGACTCGCCCTTTCGCTCACCGCCTGCGCCGCGCAGCCCCCTGCCCCGCTCGCCAGCGTACCTGCGCCCGAGCCCGCCGCAGCCCAGCCCGCGCCGCTGAGCGAACTCGTCAGGGCGGTGGATATCCCCTACGAGACCTTCACGCTGCCCAACGGGCTGACCACCATCGTCCACACCGATCGCAAGGCCCCGATTGTCGGGGTCACGCTCTATTACCGCGTCGGCTCCAAGTCCGAGCCCAGGGGCCGCACCGGGTTCGCCCATTTGTTCGAGCATCTGATGTTCGGCGGCAGCGAAAACGTCGAAAATTTCGACATCCCCTTGGAAGCCGCAGGCTCGACCAGCACCAATGGTTCGACCTGGTACGATCGGACCAATTACGTCGAGACACTGCCGACCGGCGCGCTCGATCTTGCGCTGTTCATGGAAAGCGACCGGATGGGGCATCTGCTCGGCGCGGTCAGCCAGGACAAGCTCGATAAGCAGCGCGCCGTGGTCCAGAACGAGAAGCGCCAGGGCGACAACGAGCCCTATGGGCTGACCGAATATGCGATCGGCGACGGGCTGTTCCCGGTCGGCCATCCCTATCGCCACTCGACCATCGGTTCGATGGCCGATCTCGACGCCGCAAGCGTCCCCGATGTGCGCAAATGGTTCACCGACAATTACGGCCCTAACAATGTCGTGCTCGCGCTGGCGGGCGATATCGATGCGGCGACAGCCCGGCCGCTGGTCGAAAAATGGTTCGGCGATATTCCGCGCGGCCCCGCAGTGCGCAAGGTCATGGCCGAGCCGGTAGCGCTCGCCGCGCCGGTTTCGCGCGAGATGAAGGACCAGGTCCCGGTCACGCGGATCACCCGCAACTGGAGCGCGCCGGGGATCAACGATGCCGATGCGCCCGCGCTCGATGTAGCGATGCGTGTGCTGGGCGGGCTGTCCAGTTCGCGGCTCGACAATGCACTGGTGCGCGGCGAGCAATTGGCGGTCGCGGTCAGCGCCAGCGCGCAGACCTATGAACAAATCAGCGTTCTGCAGGCGACGATGGACATCAAGCCGGGCATCGACCGCGCGGTGGCCGAACGCCGCTTCGATCAAATCATCGCCAAATATGTCGCTGAAGGACCGAGCGAGGACGAAGTTCGCCGCGCCGCGACCAGCGCGGTATCGGCGCAGATCGGCGCTCTGGAGCAGGTCGGCGGTTTCTCGGGCAAGGGCGCGCAGCTCGCCGAAGGGCTGCTCTATTCGGGCGATCCGGACAAGTTCAAGGCCGATCTCGCGCGCACCGCCGCGCTCACCCCACCCGAAGTTCGCGCCGCGATGCAGAAGTGGCTGACGCGCCCCGTTTTCGCATTGGCCATAGTCCCCGGTGCGCGAACCGAGGATGGCGCGGCGCTGGGCGGGTGGGGCGATGAGGCGACTTCAACCAAACCCGCGCCCGATGCCAAGCGCCCCGCACCGAAGCTGGCGACCGGCCCCGCGCGCCCTGCGCCACCGATCGCCCCGGTCGGCGACCTCGCCTTCCCGGCGATCGAACGCGCGACGCTGTCCAATGGCGTGCCCGTCGCGCTGGCGCGCCGCACCACCATTCCCAAGCTGCTGGTCAGCATCAATTTCGACGCAGGTTCCTCCGCCGATGTGCTCGACACTCCGGGCACCCAAGCGCTGATGCTCGCGCTGCTCGACGAAGGCACGACGACCCGCGACGCGATTGCCATCGCCGAGGAGCAGGAACGGCTGGGCGCGACGATCTCGACCGGCGCGGGGCTCGATTCGAGCAGCGTCACGCTCAGCGCGCTCACCGCCAATCTCGCGCCTTCGCTGGCGCTGATGGCCGATGTGACGCGCAACCCCGCGTTCGCCCCGGGGGAGGTCGCGCGGGTCAAGGACCAGCAGCTTGCGACACTCGCGCAAACGCTTGCCTCGCCCCGCGCGCTGGCGACCCGCTCGCTCGGGCCGCTGCTGTTCGGCGCGGGCCATCCTTACGGCCTCCCTGGCGACGGGCTGGGCAATGCCAAATCGCTCGGCGCGCTGACCCCCGGGGCGCTGCGCGCTGCGCACGACAAATGGCTGCGCCCCGATCTGGCGCGGATCACGGTGGTCGGCAACATCACGATGGACCAGCTGCGGCCGCTGCTCGAAACGGCCTTCGGCAATTGGGCCGTTCCGACAACGCCCCAGCCGGTCAAGCCACTCAGCGCAGCGATCCCCGCGCCCGCCCCCCGCATCGTCGTGATCGACCGGCCCAATTCGCCGCAATCGGTAATCGTCGCCGGCCGCGTGCTGCCGCTGACCGGGGGCGACCCGGACATGGAAGCGCTCGACCTTGCCAATGAAGTGCTCGGCAACGGCTTCCTCAGCCGCCTCAACATGGATTTGCGCGAAGACAAGGGCTGGAGCTACGGCGTGCGCAGTTCGGTGCCCAGCCCGCTGGGTGCGCGCAGCTTCAGCATCGTCGCCCCGGTCCAGGCCGACCGCACCGGCGATTCGATCAAACTGTTGCTCGCCGACATGAAGGCGCTGGCGCTGACGAAGCCGGTCAACCCGACCGAACTCAACCGGGTAACCGACGGCAATATCCGCGGGCTGCCCAACCGCTACGAGACCAACGCGCAGGTGCTCGGCGCGATCGTCACCAACGACCGGCTCGGCCGCGCGGACAATTACTACGCCACGCTGCCCACCCGCTACCGCGCGATCGACGCCGCCGCGCTCGACAATGCAGCGCGCACTTACCTCCAGCCGCAAGGCTTGGTGTTCGTGGTGGTGGGCGACCGCAAAGTGATCGACGCGCAGCTCAAAGGACTGGGCCTGCCAATCGAATATGCGCCGGTGGTTGACAGCGGGGCCGGAAGCGACTGAAACGCGCTACTGACTCGCATGTAAGGAGAGAATATATGTCTGTTGCCGGCACCTACGATTGCGTCACCAAGACGCCGATGGGCGACCAGACCAGCAAGTTCACCGTCACTGTCGACGGCGACAGCTTCACCGGCCAGAATGTAGGCCAGATGGGCACGATGGACGTGGTCGATGGCAAGGTGAGCGGCAACAATCTGACCTGGAAGATGAACATGACCGTGCCGATGCCGATGACGCTCGAAGGCGAAGTGACCATCGACGGCGATACGCTGACCGGGACGGTCAAAGCCGGCGCGTTTGGCGCGTTTCCGATGACGGGGACACGGACGGGCTAGAGCAACTTTTCTGAATAGACTCCACTCCCCATCGGGGAGGAGAGAATTTTGAGTCCGGGTAAAATCATCCGGCTTTGGTGAGCATTAGCGGTGGGCTACGGCGGTCACCCCAACGCCTTCTGCACCGCCGCGTTGACCAGCTGCGGGTTGCCCTTGCCCGCCATCGCCTTCATCGTCTGGCCGACGAAGAACCCGAACAGCGCGTCCTTGCCCGCCTTGTACTGCGCGACCTTGTCGGCATTGGCGGCGAGGACATCGGCCACCGCGGCGTCGATCGCGCCGGTGTCGCTGGTCTGGGTCAGGCCTTCGCGCGCGACGATCACACTTGGCGCTTCGCCGGTTTCGAGCATCTTTTCGAGCACCTGCTTCGCGATGCTGCCCGAGATCGTGCCCTTGCCGACCAGCGCCAGCAATTCGCCGCCCGCCTCTGCGCTCACGGGGCTGTCCTCGAGCGTCTTGCCGAGCCGGTTGAGCGCGCCGGTGAGCTCGGACATCAGCCAGTTGGCCGCCTGCTTGGCGACTTCGCTCTCGCGCTTGCCCTGCTGCGCGGCAGCCTCGGCCAGCAACGTTTCGAACCACCGCGCGGTCTCGGCCTCTGCAGTCAACACCGCGGCGTTGTAGGGCGAGAGGCCCAGCGCGGCCTCATAGCGGTGGCGCTTGGCGTCGGGCAGTTCTGGCAGGCTGGCGCGGCACTCGGCAAGGAACGCATCGTCGAGTTCGAGCGGGAGCAAATCGGGATCGGGGAAGTAGCGGTAATCATGCGCATCTTCCTTCGAGCGCATCGAGCGCGTCTCGTTGCGGTCGGGATCGTAAAGCCGGGTTTCCTGCATCACCCTGCCGCCGTCTTCGATCAGATCGACCTGGCGGCGCGCCTCGCTTTCGACCACCGCCATGACGAAGCGGACCGAATTGACGTTCTTGGTCTCGGTCCGCGTGCCCAGTTCACCGCCGGGTTTGCGCACGCTGACATTGACGTCGGCGCGCATCGAGCCTTCTTCCATGTTGCCGTCGCAGCTGCCGACATAACGCAGGATCGTGCGCAGCTTGCGCACGTAAGCCCCGGCCTCGGCCGGCGAGCGCATGTCGGGACGGCTCACGATTTCCATCAGCGCCACCCCCGAGCGGTTGAGATCGACGTAGGACATGGTCGGATGCTGATCGTGCATCAGCTTGCCTGCGTCCTGCTCGATATGGATCCGCTCGATCCCGATGCGCTTGGTGTTTTCGGGGTCCTTCTCGTCCACCGCGACATCGATCGCGCCCTCGCCGACGATCGGGTGGTAGAGCTGGCTGATCTGGTAGCCCTGCGGCAAATCGGCGTAGAAGTAGTTCTTGCGGTCGAACCGCGAATATTTGTTGATCTGCGCCTCGATCGCCATCCCGGTGCGCACTGCCTGGCGGATGCATTCGGCGTTGGGGACGGGCAGCATCCCGGGCATCGCCGCATCGACAAGCGACACCTGTGTGTTGGGCTCCGACCCGAATGTGGTCGAAGCGCCCGAGAACAGCTTGGACTGGCTGGTGACCTGCGCATGGACCTCGAGGCCGATCACGACCTCCCATTCGCCGGTTGCGCCTTGGATGCGGTAAGTTGATTCGGTCATGGCTCGGTCTTCAGTGGGTCGATCAATTCGACTTCGGGGAAATAGGTCGAAAAGCGCTTAGGATCGCGCGTCAGGATTGGCCAGCCCCGAACCGCTGCTTGCGCGCCGATCAGGAAATCGGGAAGGATGGTGGTGCGCGGGCCGCCCTTGTGGCGGTATTCGCGGAACGCGTGACCGGCACGGAATGCGTCGTCTGGCGTCAGCCCGACAAGCTCCACACCCAGCCCGGCAACGAATCTCTCGACCGAGCTACAATCGCCAAACCCGGGGGAAATTTCGGCGAAGATTACGGGATTGAGGTACGGCCGAGCATCGAACGACAGCCTTTCAAACGCATCCAGCACCAAGGCTGAATCGGCGTGTTCCGGACTGGCAATGTGCAGGAAGATATTGGAATCGACGATCATACTTCAGCGGAAGGTCCGCGCATGAGATCGTAGAATTCCTGATTGGACATCCCTTGTGGTCTGAACAATTGCCTCGCCTCGGCAACACCCCGCATGATCCGCGCCTTGTGCGCAGCTCGCTCATCCTCGCGACTCACCGGCACGATCCGGGCACGGCCATCGTCGGTCAGTTCGAACTCAACACGGTCGCCCGCCTTCAAACCCAGCGCATCCCGGATTTCCTTGGGGATGGTCACCTGACATTTGGAGGTCATGTTCGACCGAAAGGTGCGATGCACGTTCATGCTTCGGTATTACCAAAAATCGGTAATACCGTCAATCACCACCAGCGTGCCGGTTTTGCTGTGAATCCCGCCCTCTCCTCGATTGCCAGCCCGGCATTGAGCACGCCCTGTTCGTCGAACGCCTGGCCGATGATCTGCAGGCCCAACGGCAGGCCCTCGCGGTTGAGGCCGGCGGGGACCGACATCGCGGGCAGGCCAGCCAGCGAGGCGGGCACCGCGAAGACGTCGTTGAGATACATCGCCAGCGGATCGGCGCTCTTGTCGCCCAGCGCGAAGGCGGCGCTGGGGGCGGTCGGCGCGAGGATCACGTCGCAGTGCGCCCACGCCGCCTCGAAATCGCGCGCGATCAGCGCGCGGACCTTTTGTGCCTGGGTGTAATAGGCGTCGTAGAAGCCCGCCGAGAGCACATAGGTGCCGATCAGGATGCGGCGCTTGACCTCTGCGCCGAAACCGGCGGCCCGCGTGGCGGCGTACATATCCTGCAAGCCCGCCCCCTGCGGTAGTTCGCGCAAACCATAACGCACCCCGTCATAGCGCGCGAGGTTGGACGAGGCTTCGGCGGGGGCGATGATGTAATAGGCAGGGAGCGCATACTTCGTGTGCGGCAGGCTGATCTCGACGATCTCGGCCCCGGCGTCCTTGAGCCAGGCGATCCCGTCATCCCAGCTCTTGGCGACGTCGGCGTCCATCCCGTCCATCCGGTATTCGCGCGGGATGCCCACGCGCTTGCCCGCCATGCTGGGATTGAGCCCCGCTTCCCATTGCGACACGGGCAGATCGAGGCTGGTCGAATCCTTGGGATCGAACCCGGCCATTGCTTCGAGCATGATCGCGCAATCGCGCACGTCGCGCGCCATCGCCCCGGCCTGATCGAGCGAGCTGGCGAAAGCGACGATGCCCCAGCGCGAGCAGCGGCCATAGGTCGGCTTGATCCCGGCGATGCCGGTGAACGCGGCGGGCTGGCGGATCGAGCCGCCGGTATCGGTCCCGGTCGCGGCGGGTGCGAGCCGCGCCGCAACCGCCGTCGAACTTCCGCCCGACGAGCCGCCGGGGGCGAGCGCCGCGTTGCCGCCGTCATTGCGCCGCCACGGGCTGATCACATTGCCGAAATAGGAAGTCTCGTTCGACGAGCCCATCGCGAACTGGTCGAGGTTGAGCTTGCCCAGCATCCCCGCGCCCGCATCCCACAACTTCTGGCTGACGGTGCTTTCGTATGCGGGGGTGAAGCCTTCGAGGATGTGGCTCGCCGCGGTGGTCTGCACGCCCTTGGTGGCGAACAAATCCTTCATCCCGATCGGCACGCCGCCCATCAACCCGAGCGGCTGGCCCGCCGCGCGCTTGGCATCTGCGGCCTGCGCGGCTTCGAGCGCCTTTTCGGGGGTGGTAACGATGAAGGCGTTGAGCAAGGATGCCGCCGCAACATTGGCATTGAACGCCTCGGCCACTTCGACTGCGGTGAATTCGCCCTGCGCAACCCCATCGCGGATCGCGGCAACGCCCAGTTCTGTCAGTTCCCTACTCACTTCTCGTCACCCTGAACTTGTTTCAGGGCCCATTTCGCACCACAAACCGCCGTCTCCGAAGGCGCGATGGGTGCTGAAACAAGTTCAGCATGACGAAAAAGGGTGATGCTTGGCGCAACCATCACTCGATCACCTTGGGCACGCCGAAGAAGCCGCCGTGCGCGGCGGGCGCGTTGGCCAGCACCGCATCGCGCAGGCCGCCCCCCGTTAGCGGATCGGCGTTGACGACATCGTCGCGCAGCCGCAGCGTGTTGGGAATCACCGCGGTCATCGGCTCGACCCCGGTGACATCGACTTCGCCGAGCTGTTCGACCCAGGCGAGAATCCCGTTGAGTTCGGGCACCATTGCCGCGATCTCGTCCTCGCTCAGCTTGATGCGAGCCAGCGCGGCGATCTTGGCCACGGTGGCGGTATCGACCGACATGGAGTGTTCCTTACTGCTTGGCCGAAATTTACTGCTTGGGCTGGGGTGCACCGGGAGGCGGAGCGCCGGGAGCACCGGGGCCACCAGCGCCGCCCTGCATCTGCTGTTGCAATTGCTGCATCATCCGCTGCTGCGCCTCGATCTCCGCCTTGCTGCGGAAATCGATCAGCTCGATTTCGAAGGTCAGGTCCGAGCCGCCGGGAATCGCAACTTCGCCGGTCTGCGGGTTCTTCTGGTCGGCCGGGCCATAGGCCAGCTCGGACGGGATCAGCACCTTGTACTTGCCGCCCTTCTGCATCTGTTCGAGCGCCTGGGTGAAGCCGGGGATCACGCCTTCGAGCGGGAATACCGCCTGCTTGGCTTCGTCGAACACCTTGCCGTTGGCCAGCGTGCCCTTGTAGTTGATCAGCGCCACATCGGCGAGCGTCGGCGAAGCACCGGTGCCCGCCTTGATCGTCTCGACATCGACGCTCGCGGGCATGGTCCAATAGGCAAGACCGCCCGCCGCCAGCGCGACGGCGGCGACGCCCAGCCACAGCTTGGTCAAAGCGCCCTTGGCGATGGGTGCAAGCGGAACGCGGGTAATCTCGGTCATGCAGTCTTCCTGTAGCGCGAATAGCAAAAGGGCGCGGGGTGAACCGCGCCCTCATGGCTCATCGGAGAAGTGGGTTCAAGCCTACTTGCCGCCATCGCGCTCGAGGCGCTTGCGGTCCATCTTGCGGGCGCGGCGGATCGCAGCGGCCTTTTCACGGGCGCGCTTTTCCGACGGCTTCTCGAAGTGACGGCGCAGCTTCATTTCGCGGTACACGCCCTCGCGCTGCAGCTTCTTCTTGAGCGCGCGCAGAGCCTGGTCAACATTGTTGTCGCGAACGAGAATTTGCATAAACCGACACACCTCAACAGCGAAATGGCGAGAACCCGCGATACATGATGCGGGGAGCACCCTACGAATCAGAAACGAAAAACCGTGCCGAATCCTTGAAGGAACGGCTCGAACTGGCGGGCGGCTAGCAAGGATTGGGGGTCATGGCAAGCCTTTGGGGAGAGATTGCGCCCAGCGGAGTTCTGTGGTGACTGCTCCGAATGCGGACTTCCTTCACGCTGGCCGACTGGATGGTGCTGGGCGGCTATGTGCTGATCCTCGCAGCTGCGGGCTGGCTCACCACCAAGCGCGGCATGAAGAGCGAGGACTATTTCCTCGCCGGACATCACGCGCCGACCTGGCTGGTGGCGATCTCGGTGCTCTCGACCGTGCAGTCGGCGGCGACTTTCCTGGGGGTGCCCGATTACAGCTTTCGCGGCGATTTCACCTATATCGGCGGGGTCGGCGCGGCGCTGATCGCGGCCTGGATCGTCGGCAATGTGCTGATCCCGCGGTTTTACGCGCTCAAGGTCACCACGGTCTACGAGCTGCTCGAAACGCGCTTCGATGCGACCGCGCGGCGCGCGGCGGGGGTGATGTATCTGGTCGGGCGAATCCTCGCGAGCGGAGCGCGGCTCTATCTCGCGGCGATCGCGGTTTCGATGATCCTGTTCCTCGACGTCTCGCCGCAGCACATCATGGTGGCCAGTCTGGTGCTGCTGGCCTTCGGGCTGGTGTTCACTTTCATGGGCGGGCTCAATTCGATCATCTGGAGCGATTTGATCCAGGTCACGCTTTACGTTGGCGCGGCGCTGATGGTGCTGTGGTTCCTGTGGAGCAAAATCCCGCTGAGCCTGCCCGAGGCGTTCGACGCGCTGGTCCATTCACCCGCCATTGACGGGGGGACCAAGAACAAGCTGGCGGTGATCAACCCGGCGCTCGATTTTTCCGCGCCGTTCGGGATCTTCGCGGTGCTCACCGGAGTGATGCTGCTCAATCTCGCCAGTTCGGGGCTCGACCAGGACATGACCCAGCGCCTGCTCGCCTGCGAGAACGCCGCGCAAGGTCGCCGCGCGCTGTATATCTCGGTGCTGGTCTCGCTCCCGGTGATCCTGCTGTTCCTGGTGCTCGGCGCGCTGCTCCACCTCTATTACGAGCGGCCCGATTTGATCGCTTCGGCCGGACAGGTCGCGCCGACCTTCAACGGCGAAAAAGTGACCGTGTTCATGCAGTTCATTCTCAGCGAAGTGCCGCCCGGCTTGCGCGGGCTGGTCACGGTTGGGGTGATTGCTGCCGCCGCGATCAATTCCGGACTGATCTCGATGTCGGCGGTGCTGGTGGGCGACCTCTACCGGCCTTTCGCCGGCCAGCGCAGCGAAGCGCATTTCGTCCGCGCGGGACGGATCGCCACAGTGGTGCTGGGCTTCGCGCTGTTCGCCATGGCGCTGCTGTCTTACTATTGGCAGCGCTACGCCGACGCGTCGCTGCTCGAATTCGTGTTGGGGGTGATGGCCTTCGCCTATTCGGGGCTGATCGGGGTCTATGCGGTGGCGCTGTTCAGCAAGCGGGGCAATTCGGCCTCGGTGATTGCGGCGCTGGCGGCGGGATTTGTCACCGTGCTGCTGTTCCAGCCCTATGTGATCGATATGCTGGGCCTGCCGGTGGGGATGAAAGGCATCGCTTTCCCGTGGCACCTCGTCGTGGGCACGCTGGTGGCAGCGGCAGTATGCTTCGCCGGACGGGCAGCCCTTTCCCCCCGCCCGCTCGCGGTCTAAGGCGCGGTCCACCATGAATCCGCCCTCCTTCCTTGCCGCATCGTTATACGTCGCCCTTGGCGGCGGGTTCGGCGCGTGGCTGCGCTATGTGGTGGGGCGGCTGATGCCGCTGGGCGCGATTCCTTGGGCGACGCTGACAGTGAACATTGCAGGCAGTTTCGCGATGGGGCTACTGGTCGGCTGGCTGGCGCGGCATAGTGCTGGCGAAGGCTGGCGGTTGTTGCTCGGGGTCGGGCTGCTGGGCGGCTTCACCACCTTTTCCGCCTTCAGCCTTGAGCTGGTCAATATGATCGAGCGCGGCAATGCGGGTATGGCGGCGGTCTATGCGCTGGTGTCGGTCGTTGGGGGCATTGCCGGATTGTTTGCGGGCCTGATGGTCGTGCGAGCGCTGGCATGAGCGAGCCATTCGATCCCCTCACCAAAAGCGCCAACCCCGACGCCAACGTCCGCCAATTCACCGTCGGCGCCGACGACGACGACATCCGGCTCGATCGCTGGTTCAAGCGCCATTTGCCCCAAGTGAGCTTCGCGATGGTCAGCCGCTGGGCGCGCACCGGGCAGCTCAGGATCGATGGCAAGCGCGCAGATCCGGCCGACCGGCTGGTCGCGGGGCAGGTGCTGCGCGTGCCGCCCGGCACCGCGCCCGAGCGCACCGGACCCAAGCCGCGCAAGGAACTGAGCGAAGACCAGATCGCTGCGGCCGAGGCGATGGTCATCACCCAGGACCGCGCGGCGATCGTGCTCAACAAACCGCCGGGCCTCGCCACGCAAGGCGGCACCGGGACCAAGGAGCATGTCGACGGGCTGCTCGATGCCTTTGCGGGGGATGGACCAAGGCCGCGGCTGGTCCACCGGCTCGACAAGGATACCAGCGGCGTACTGCTGATCGCGCGCACTCCGGGCAGCGCGGCGTATTTTTCCAAGCGTTTTTCGGGCCGCTCGGCGCGCAAGATCTACTGGGCGCTGATCGCCGGCGTACCGAGCATCGAGGACGGGTTGATCGAGCTGCCGATCGCCAAGCAGCCGGGGACCGGCGGCGAGAAGATGATGGTCGACGAGAGCGGTGAAGGGCAGACCGCCCGCACCCGCTATCGGATCATCGAAAATGCCGGAAACCGCACCGCGTGGGTCGAGCTCCAGCCGCTCACCGGGCGCACCCACCAGCTGCGCGTGCATATGGCCGCGATCGGCCACCCGATCATCGGCGACGGCAAATACGGCGGGCCCGAGGCGTTCCTCTCGGGCAGCATCAGCCGCAAGATGCACCTCCACGCGCGGCGCCTAATCATCGACCATCCCGACGGCACGCCGTTGGACGTTATCGCCGCGCTCCCCGCGCATTTCGCGGCGAGCATGGAGCAATTGGGCTTCCATGAGGAACTGGGCGACAATTTGCCCGAGATGTCGCGTCCGCCCGAACGCGAGGCCAAGAAGGCCGCCGCCAAGGCGCATGCCAAGCAATACCGCAAAGAGCGGCGCGGCGAACGGCGCAGCCGCGCGGGCGAGACCCCGACGCGCAAGTCCACCCGCAAGTCAGATGTCAAAGTCGCTGGAAAACCTGTTGGCAAACCCAAGCCGGCCGCCAAGCCGGGTGGCAGTCCCAGCCGTCCAGCGCCGCGCAAGGGGCCGCCGGTGAGCGGCAAGCGCTGATGCATCCCAACCCGGCATTCCGCCATGAAGACCGCGCATTGCTCGAAGCGATGATCGACGAGATCGGCTTCGGCATGGTCTATGCCAGCACGCCCGATGGCCCGCGCGTTGCGCATACCCCGCTGCTTGGCGCTGGCGACAATGCATTGCGGTTCCACCTCTCGCGCGGCAACGCGCTGACCAAACATCTCGATGGCATGACCGTGCTGGTGCTGGTCAATGGCCCCGATGGCTACATCAGCCCGCGTTGGTACAGCGACCCCGATAGCGTGCCGACATGGAACTACGTCGCGCTCGAACTCGAAGGCCGGGTGCGGCGGATGGATAGCGACGGGCTACTGGCCTTGCTCGAGGCCTTGTCCGCACGCCACGAAGCGCGTGTCGTCGGAGGCGAGCCGTGGACGATGGACAAGCTGTCCGACGACAAGCGCCGCAAGCTGCTGACCGCGATTGTCGGCTTCGAACTCGACATCACGGCGTGGCGGCCAACCTTCAAGCTTTCCCAGAACAAGGGCACCGAGGATCGCGAACGGGTGGCCGCGGGGCTTGAAGCGCAAGGCTCTCCGGCAATAGCGCAGCTGATGCGGACGCTGGGCGGATGACGGTGAAGCTCGCGGTGTTCGATTGCGACGGCACGCTGGTCGATGGCCAGGCTGGCATCTGCAACGCGATGGAAACCGCTTTCGCCACCGCCGGACTCGCCGCGCCCGACCGGCACCGGGTGCGGCGGATCGTCGGGCTCAGCCTGCCACAAGCGATCGCGCTGTTGCTGCCCGAAGCCGAGCCCGCGATGCTGGCGCTGGTCGCCGACGAATACCGAAACGCCTTCCGCGTCGCGCGCGAGGCTGGCCAATTGGTCGAGCCGCTCTATGACGGGATTGCGTCGCTGTTAAATGCACTGAAAGCAGCGGAGTGGTCGCTGGGCGTGGCGACCGGCAAATCGGATCGCGGGCTGGCGCACTGCCTCGCGATGCACGGTCTGTCCGATCATTTCGCCACGCTGCAAACCGCGGATCGCCATCCCTCCAAGCCCCACCCCGCGATGCTGCTTGCCGCATTGGACGAAGTCAGGGCCGATCCGGGCGACTGCGTGATGATCGGCGACACCGCCTATGATATGGCGATGGCGGTCGCCGCCGGAGTCCGCGCTATCGGCGTCGACTGGGGCTATCACAGCGCCGACGAATTGCGCAACGCAGGCGCGGCGGCGGTCGCTGCCACACCCGAACATCTCAAGGAGCTATTGCTGTCATGAGCCAGGACCCCGCCTTCGCACGCTTCATCGTCATCCAGCTGGTGCGCTGGAGCGGCGTGGCGATGGTGCTGGTCGGCCTGATGATTATCGTCGGCAAGATCGACTTGCCCCGGATCGCCGGAGTCGTGCTCGCTGCGGCCGGACTGGTCGAGGCGATGCTGATGCCGCTGCTGCTGTCCCGCCGCTGGAAAACCCCGCCCGAATGAAGCGGTTTTACAAAACCGCGCTCGCCGAGCCCGTCGCCGGTGGCTGGCAGGTCACGCTCGATGGCCGGGGCGTCAAGACCCCGCTGGGTCGGCCGCAAATCGTTCCGACCGAGGCGTTGGCGGAAGCGCTGGCGGGCGAATGGGCGGCGCAGGGCGCGGAGATCGATCCTGCCACCCTGATGCTGCGCGATCTGGCCGACTTCGCGCTCGATGTTGTCGCGCCCGATCGCAGCGCGACCATCTCTGCATTGCTCCGCTACGCCGAAACCGATACGCTGTGCTACCGCGCCGAGCCGGAGGAACCGCTCCACCCCCACCAGCTCGCCGCATGGGAACCCTTGCTCACCGCCGCCGAGGCGCGCTGGGACATCCATTTCAAGCGGGTCAACGGGATACTCCACCGCCCGCAGCCAGCGGCGACGCTGGCGCGGTTCGCTGCGGTGCTAGGAGCCGAGGATGACGTTGCACTCGCCGCCTTGATGACGCTCACCTCGCTCGCCGCCTCGCTGGTGGTCGGGCTGGCTGCGCTGGCCCCGGACAGCGATCCGGTCACCTTGTGGGCGCTCGCCAATCTCGAGGAAGACTGGCAGGCCGAACTATGGGGCAACGATGCCGAGGCGCTCGAACTGCGCGCTAAACGCCTTGCGACGTTCACCGCCGCACATCGGTTTGCTCGAAGCTAGCCGATCCAGTCGGCCACTTGCGCGGCGACATCGTTGGCGGCGCGGTTAAGCGCGGGGCCGACTTGTTCAGGTTTGGCAGCGATGCCGGGGACGCGGCTTTCGAAGCGCTTGGTCATGATCGTCCCGCCCGTATTGGTGCGGATCGCATCGAAGCGCACCACCGCCGACTGGCTGGCCGCGTCGTAGCCCATGTCGAGCAGCCTACCCGACAGGCGCGATGCGCCCGGCGCTTCGCTCTCCGAGCCTTCGAACACCAGCGCACTGCCTTTGGCGCGCAGCGTTTCGGCCAGCAGCGCACCGAACAATCGCGCGGGGCGCTCAACCCACATCGCGTTTTTGAGATAGGCAACATTGGCCGCGTCAAGCTGCACCGGCACGCGCTGCACTGCGAGACGCTTGTCGGTCTCGGGCTCCATCACCACGATCGCGGTCTTGGCACTGCCGCTGGCGGTACTGCCGGCGGGCGCAACCTGCGCAGGGGTGAGGCTGAACAGCGTCGGTGGTGTTTTCCCTCCAAAGCTGAGGCAGCCGCCAAGTGCAAGGATCAGCGCCAGCGCGGCGGGCAAGCGTTTCGCGAGTTTGGTCATGGCTTGTAATCCGGCAGTTTGGGTCCGCCGATCAATGCGCCGGCCCCGCCATCGTCGATCTTCTCGGTCACACTGCGTAGCGCGCGGGTAGTGGCGCGCAGATCGCGGATCGCCGCTTCGGCAGCGGGCAAGGTGCTTTCGGTCAGCTGGCGCGCGGCGGGCCGGGCATCGCCCAGCGTCGCCTGCAGCTCGTCGGTTGCGGCCTTGGCCGAGGCCAGCGTGGTGCGCAGCTGCGCGGCCAGCGACGCACCGTCGCGATTGAGCAGCTTGTCGGTCGATCCGGCGACCGCCTCGAACTGGGCAAGTGTGGCCCCGGCCTGGCGCAATGTGACTTGCAGTTCGGCCATCGCCCGGCTGATCTGCGGCGAAGCGTCGGCGAGATTGCCCGAGAGCCGGTCGGTATTGGCAAGAATGCCCGTGATCGCCTTCTGGTTATCGTCGGACAGCACGGTGGTCAGCCGTTCGGTCAGTGTGGCGAGCCGTTCGAGCAGCAGCGGCGCGTTGTTGAGCAACTCGCCCAAGCCCCCGCGCTTGGTCGGGATGACCGGAACGTCGTCTTCGGGACCCGGCTGGGTGATCGGCGGCGCGCCGCGCACTGCGCCCTCGAGCTGGATGTTGGAGACGCCGGTAAAGCTGCCCTGCATGGTCGCGGTGGTGCCTTGCAGGATCGGGGTCGTTTCATCGACCTTGATCCGCACCCGGACAAAGCTTGGATCCTTCTTCCACAGCTCGATCTCGTCGACCTGGCCCACCGGCACACCCGAGAAGGTGACTTCCGAGCCCTTGGCAAGGCCATCGACCGACTGCTTGAAAAAGATGTCGTATTCGTGCTGCGAATTGCCGCCGAGGCGCGCGATCCAGATGATGAAGGCCGCCAGCGCCGCGAACAGCACCAGCGTCACCGCGCCCACCCAGACATGATTGGCCCGTGTTTCCATTGCCCCGCTCTATGCCCCTGCCTCAATCGGCTTGTCCATCGTCTTGACGCGATGCCGCGCCGCATCGGCCGCGCGTCCGCGCGGTCCGTTGAAATATTCCTGTATCCACGGATGGTCGAGCGCGAGCAGTTCGGCGATGGTCCCCACTGCGATCACCTTCTGGTCGGCGATCACCGCGACCCGGTCGCAGATTTCGTGCAGCGTATCGAGATCGTGGGTGATCAGGAACACCGTCAGGCCCAGCGTATCCTGCAATTCGCGAGTCAGCGCATCGAACGCCGCCGCGGCGATCGGATCGAGCCCGGCGGTCGGCTCGTCGAGGAACAGCAGTTCGGGATCGAGCGCCAGCGCGCGGGCGAGGCCGGCGCGCTTGCGCATCCCGCCCGACAGCTCGGCGGGATATTTGCTGGTCGCGTCTTCCGACAGGCCCGAGAGCATCACCTTGAAGCGCGCGATTTCATGGAGCAGTTCGCGGTCGAGCTCGGGGTAGAATTCCTTGAGCGGGACCTCGACATTCTCGGCCACGGTGAGCGTCGAGAACAGCGCGCCGCCCTGGAACAGCACGCCCCAGCGCGAGCGGATATCGATATCGTCGTCGACGCGGGCATCGGTGATCGAACGGCCCAGCACTTCGATCGATCCCGCCTCGGGAATCTGCAAGCCGATGATCGAGCGCATTAGCACCGATTTGCCGGTTCCGGACCCGCCGACCACGCCGATGATCTCGCCGCGGTTGACCGTCAGCGAAAGCCCATCGTGGATCACCTGGTCGCCAAACGCGTTGCGCAAGTCCTTGATGACGATCGGATGATCGCCGGTAAACGGCTCGGGGATGTCGTCGTGCGCGGCATCCTTGATGTCCACGACAACGCCGTCAGGTTCGTCCTGGCTCATCCCCACCCGATCTTGGTGAAGAACACCGCAAAAAAGGCGTCGAGCACGATCACCATGAAAATCCCCTGGACCACCGCCATCGTGGTCCTGAGGCCGACTTCCTCGGCGTTGCCCTCGACTTGCATGCCCTGGTAGCAGCCGGCGATGCCGATGATCAGCCCGAACATCGGCGCCTTGACCAGCCCGACCCACATATCGTGCAGCGGCACCACTTCCTGGATCCGGCTGAGGAAAGTGAAGAACGGGATATCGAGCGCGAAATTGGCGAGGAATGCGCCGCCGATAATCGCCATGACCGCCGAATAGAACCCCAGCAGGATCATCATGAAGGTGCACGCCAGCACGCGCGGGATGACCAGCGCCTCGATCGGCGAAACCCCGATGGTCCGCATCGCGTCGACTTCCTCGGTCAGCTTCATCGTCCCGATTTGCGCCGCGAACGCCGAGCCCGAGCGGCCCGCGACCATGATCGCGGTCATCAGCACGCCCAGTTCGCGCAGACTGAGCCGCCCGGTCAAATTGATCGTGTAAATCTCGGCGCCGAACTGGCGCAGCTGGACCGCGCCCTGCTGCGAGATGACGATCCCGATCAGGAAGCTCATCAACCCGATGATGCCCAGCGACGAGATGCCGACCAGCTCGATCTGGCGGACCAGCGCCTTGCCGCGAAACCGCGAGGGATGGCGGATCAGCGCGCCCAGTGCCACCAATATAGCGCCGAGGAAGCCCAACACCTGCAGAGTGCCGGTCCCCCAGCCCGACACCAGCTTGCCGAGTTCTTCGGGGACCCGCTGGAAAAACTGCGCGCGCGGTGGGGTAATGTCGCCGCCGCCTTCGGCCGCGCCGACCGCCGCGATCAGGCGCTGCGCCTTGTCGCTCGCGCCCACCACTTCGGCTTGGTTGTCGCGGGTCAGCCGGAACACCGTCCACGCGCCGACCGTATCGATGTCGCTGATCGCGGTGAGGTCAACCTTGGTGACGGGGTCGGCCAGCTCGCGCAAGCGCCGGTCGAGCACCCCGATCGAGGCGACCACCAGCGGGCCCTGCAACGCCAGGGTCAGTGCGCCGTTGCTGTCGGTTTCCGCAGTGTATTCGGCCCATTCACGCATCGGACGCATTCATGCGATAAATTCCCTGTTGCGGCAAGCTTGCGCCCTAACGTGCCCGCTGGCAAAGCGCGCCGCGATGACTGGTAACGCTCTTCCCAAGACTTTCGATCCCGCGGCTATCGAAGCGAAGTGGTATGCCCACTGGGAGGCAGAAGGGTTATTCCGCCCGCACCGCCCCGATGCGCCGCCGTTCACGATCGTCAATCCGCCGCCCAATGTGACCGGATCGCTGCATATCGGCCATGCGCTGGACAACACATTGCAGGACATTGTGATCCGGTACGAGCGGTTGCGCGGCAAGGATGCGCTGTGGGTGGTCGGCACCGACCACGCCGGGATCGCGACGCAGATGGTGGTCGAGCGCCAGCTTGAAGCGCGCCAGGACAAGCGCAGCAACTACACCCGCGAGGAATTCATCGCCAAGGTGTGGGAGTGGAAGCACGAGAGCGGCGGGACGATTACCGGCCAGCTGCGCCGCCTCGGCTGCTCGATGGACTGGTCCCGCGAGCAGTTCACCATGGACCCGCATTTCACGCGTGCCGTGGTGAAGGTGTTTGTCGACCTCTACAATCAGGGGCTGATTTACCGCGACAAGCGGCTGGTCAACTGGGACCCCAAGCTCAAGACCGCGATTTCCGACCTCGAGGTGGAGACGCAGGAGCTCAAGGGCGGCTTCTGGCACTTCCGCTATCGGCTGGCGGACGGGGTGAAGCTCGCCGATGGCAGCGACCATCTGGTCGTCGCCACCACCCGGCCCGAGACAATGCTGGCCGATATGGCGGTGGCGGTTAATGCCGACGATCCGCGTTACCAGAGTGTGATCGGGAAGGTTATCGAGCAGCCGATTACTGGGCGGCGCATTCCGATCATCGCGGATGAACACGCCGACCCGGAACTGGGCAGCGGGGCGGTCAAGATCACCCCGGGGCACGATTTCAACGATTTCGAAGTGGGCAAACGCGCCGGGTTCAAGGCGAGCGACATGCTCAACATGTTCGATGCCGAGGCCAAGGTGGTGCAGACCGGCGATGGGCTGATCCCGGCGGAATTCGTGGGCATGGACCGCTTCGACGCGCGCAAACTCGTGGTCGAGCGGATGAAGGCGCTCGGCCAGCTCGTCCCGCACTTGGACAAGGACGGCGAGGAACACGACGCCGAACCGCGCACGATTGCGACCCCCTTCGGCGACCGCGGCGGGGTGGTGATCGAACCGTGGCTGACCGACCAGTGGTATGTGAACGCCGAGGAACTGGCCAAAGCGCCGCTGGCCGCAGTCCGCTCGGGGGCGATCGAGATTGTGCCGAAGAGCTGGGAAAAGACCTTCTTCAACTGGATGGAAAATATCCAGCCGTGGTGTGTGTCGCGCCAGCTGTGGTGGGGGCACCGGATTCCGGCTTGGTATGGATCGGATGGGAAGTGCTACGTCGCTGAATCCGAGGACGAAGCGCAGACGCAAGCCGGGCCTGCGGTGACGCTCGCCCGCGACGAGGACGTCCTCGACACATGGTTCTCCTCCGCGCTGTGGCCCTTCGTCACGCTGGGCTGGCCGGATCAAACCGAGCTGCTCGCCAAGCACTACCCCAACGACCTGCTGATCTCCGGGTTCGACATCCTGTTCTTCTGGGACGCGCGGATGGCGATGATGGGGATGAAGCTGATGGACGAAGCGCCGTGGAAGCGGCTCTATCTCCACGGGCTGGTGCGCGCCGCCGACGGCCAGAAGATGTCCAAGTCCAAGGGCAATGTGGTCGATCCGCTGCTGCTGATCGACCAATACGGCGCCGATGCGCTGCGCTTCTTCATGGCGGCGATGGAAAGCCAGGGCCGCGACGTGAAGATGGATGAGCGCCGCGTCGAAGGCTACCGCAACTTCGCCACCAAGCTGTGGAACGCCGCGCGGTTCTGCCAGTCCAACGGCATCGGCGCATCGCAAGACGTCAAAGCGCCGACCGCCACGCTGGCGGTCAACAAGTGGATCATCGGCGAGGTGGTCGAGACGCTGGGCACCCTCGACAAGGCGATGACCGAGCTGCGCTTCGACGCCGCGGCCAACGCGATCTACCACTTCGTCTGGGACACTTTCTGCGACTGGTACATCGAACTGATCAAGGGCAGCTTCGATGAGGAAACCAAAGCCGTCGCCGGCTGGGTGCTCGACCAGATCCTGGTGATGCTCCATCCCTTCATGCCGTTTGTGACTGAGGAGCTGTGGGGGGCGCTTGGCGAGCGGGCGCACTACCCGCTGATTACCGCGAAGTGGCCGGAGCCGGGAGCTAGCGTGGATACCGAAGCCAAGCGTGAGGTCGAGTGGCTGATCAATATCGTTACCGAAATTCGCTCAGGCAGAGCCGAAATGAACGTTCCGCCAAGCGCAAAATCGGACCTTTGGGTTCTAGATCAGACCAAGACTGCTGGGACCCTCCATTCTCGCGAGCCCGGCAGGGCTCTGATGGATCGCTTCGCGAACCATCGCCAGTCAATCGCAAGATTGGCGCGGCTACAGATCATCACTTTTTTCAACACCGGCACTCAATACAATCTCGAGACCGGGGAATCATTCGACCGCACCAAATCGACTCCTAAAGTCGGGGATCCCTGTCTGAATGTCGTGGTCGGTGAGCAGACCTATCTTTTGCCACTCCAAGGACTGGTGGACTTTGATGCCGAAAAGGCACGCCTGACCAAAGCGCTCGAAGCTTCGACCAAGGAAGCCGAATCACTCGAGGGCCGCCTTTCCAACCCCGCCTTCGCCCAGAAGGCCAAGCCCGAAGCGGTCGATAAGGCGCGCGCGGATCATGCTGCGCATGCTGCCGAGGCCGAGCGGCTGGCGGCGGCGCTGGCGCGGTTGGGGTAGCAAATCGCTTTCCTACATCGCCTCGGCCTGTCACCGTCGCAGGCTGACCGTGACGACCGGAGGCGACGATTTTCCCCGATGCACAATCTGTCACCCTGTCAAAACTTTCCGTTTGAAAGCAGTCTGTTGTCCCTGCTTGACAGGGTGACACGGTGTCACCTTTGTCACCCTATTGGGGTGACGGCGCCTTGCTAACCTTGGCCACCACGACCCCGGGAGAACCGGAAATCTTCGCTTCGCTGCAGGGCGAAGGTCCGTCAGCCGGGCGGCCCTCGACCTTCGTGCGCCTGTCGCGCTGCAATCTTGCCTGCGTGTGGTGCGACACCGCTTACACCTGGCGCTTCACCGGCGACAACCGGCCGCACCGCGATGGCGTTACCTTCGAACGGGCCGCCAACCAGCTCGTACTGGACGAAGCCGAGGTCGCGAAGCGCATCGCGGCATTGGGCGGTGACCGGCTGGTGATTACCGGGGGCGAACCGCTGCTGCAAGGCGCGGCGCTCGCGCGGATGCTCGCGCTGTTGCCGCTGCATCATGTCGAAATCGAGACCAATGGCACCGTCGCCCCAACTGCGGCGCTCGACGCGCTGGTCCAGCAATACAACGTCAGTCCTAAGCTCAGACATTCGGGCAATCCCGTTGATCTTGCACTGATTCCCGAACGTCTCGCGGCTTGGTCGAGCGAACCTAAAGCCTACTTTAAGTTCGTCATTTCGGCCACCGACGACCTCTTCGAAGTCCTCGAACTGCAAACCCGCTACGCGATTCCCGGGAACCGCATTTTCCTGATGTCCGAGGGCACCGACAGCGCCATCTTGCGCGAGCGATCGCACTGGCTGGCCGAGCTGTGCCAACGTCACGGCCTGCGTTTCACCGACCGGCTGCATATCCATCTCTATGGCGACACGAGAGGGACATGAGCGACGCCGAGCTTGCCGCGCCACCCGCCCAGCCGATGCGCGGCGACCTCACCCAGGGCCCGATCATGCGCACGCTGATCCTGTTTTCGCTGCCGACGCTGCTGGGCAACGTGCTCCAGACGCTCAACGGCTCGGTCAATTCGGTATGGATCGGGCGGCTGCTGGGCGAAAGCGCTTTGGCCGCGACCGCCAATGCCAACATCGTCATGTTCCTAGTCTTCGCGGCGATCTTCGGGTTCAGCATGGCCGCGACGATCAAGGTCGGGCAGAGCTTCGGCGCGCGCAATCTCGATGCCGCGCGGCGGACGTTCGGCACGGCGGTGGGCTTCTGCGTATTGCTCTCGCTGGGGATCGCGCTGGCCGGATGGCTGCTCGCGCCCAATTTGCTGACACTGCTCGCGCTGCCCGAAATGTCGCGCCCGCTCGCGCTGACCTATTTGCGGGTGATCTTCCTGGTCATGCCGGGGATGACCGTCACGGTGATGATCTCGATGTCGCTGCGCGGCGCAGGCGACGCCAAGACCCCGCTGTGGTTCATGATCCTGACCGTGGTGCTCGACATCATCCTCAACCCGCTGCTGATCGCCGGGCTCGGGCCGTTCCCCAAGATGGGGATTGCCGGGTCCGCGACTGCGACCGCGATTGCGACCATGACCGGGCTCGCGGCGATGGTCGGCTGGATCTATTTGCGCGATCTGCCGCTGCGGTTGCGCGGGGCGGAGCTGGGCTACCTCATCCCGCGCCGCGACGAGCTCGCCTATATCGTCCGCAAGGGCCTGCCGATGGGCGCGCAGATGCTGGTGATTTCGGGCGCGGGGATCATCATGATCGGGCTGGTCAACCGCGAGGGGCTGCTGGTCTCGGCCGCCTATGGCGTGCTGCTGCAGCTGTGGAACTATATCCAGATGCCCAGCCTGGCGATCGGCGCGGCGGTGAGCGCGATGGTCGCGCAGCACATCGGCGCGCGGCGCGAAGAGCGGGTCGATGCGATCAGCCGCGGCGCGGCGCTGGCCAACCTGGCGATGACGGGCGTGCTGGTGGCGCTGCTGGTGCTGTTCGACCGCCCCGCGCTCGACTTGTTCCTCGGCAGTAAAAGCCCGTCGGTGCCGATCGCGGTCCACATCCAGTGGCTGGCGATCTGGAGCTATTTGCCGTTCGGGATCACCATCGTGCTGTTCGGCACGCTGCGCGCTTACGGGGTGGTCTATGTCCAGCTTATCGTGCTGCTGGTCGCGATGTATCTGGTGCGGCTAGGCTATTACTGGCTGGCCTATCCGATCTTTGGCAGCGACGCGCTGTGGCACAGTTTCGTGATCGGCTCGGTGGTGTCGATGGCGCTAACCGTCGCGGTCTATTTCCTGGGCAGCTGGCGCAAGGTGATGAAAGCGCATTTGTCGCAATCGGCGGGCTAGAATTTGAAGCGATCAAATGGATCCGCTCATCCTGAGGCCATTGAGCTTGCCGAAATGGCGTCTCGAAGGACCGCGCGGTGCTTCGAGACGGGTCTTCGACGAGCTCAGCCCCTCCTCAGCATGAGCGGGTTCTATAAAAATCACCGCCCCTGCGCGCGCCAGCGCTGGACGGTCCGCAGGACCATTTCCTCCTCGCCGCCGCTGCTATTCCACAGCTCGCTGAACGAGGGGTCTTCCGACGCCGGGCGCTTCATTTCCTCGAGCTCGTCGAACGCGACGCGGATCGGGATCGAGACGCCCTCGCCGCAGATGATGCATTCGCGGTTGCGCAGCGCCGGGATCGAATCGAGGAAGCCGCGCGCGCCTTCGGGCATGGCGGCTTTCACGAAGGCCTGATCGCGGTCGTTGTTGAGGCGCATCGAGATGATCGTGCCGCACTGCGAGAGCACGCCTTCGGCCAAATCCGAGGGGCGCTGGGTGATCAGGCCGAGCGAAATGCCGTATTTGCGGCCTTCCTTGGCGATGCGGCTGAGGATCCGGCCGACGCTCGAGCCGTCGGCGTTCTTCTCGTTGGGGACGTAGCGGTGCGCTTCTTCGCAGACCAGCAGGATCGGCCGGGTCTTCTCGTCGCGCGCCCAGATCGCGAAGTCGAACACCAGCCGACTGAGCACCGCGACCACGGTCGAGGTGATGTCCGACGGCACGCCCGAAACGTCGATGATCGAGATCGGCTTGCCGCGGCTCGGCATGCGGAAAATCTTGGCGATGAAGTCGGCCATCGTATCGCCGACCAGCATCCCTGAAAACATGAACTGGTAGCGCGGATCGGCCTTGATCTCGTCGATCTTGCCCTTGACCCGCATATAGGGCGCCGACGAGCCGGCCTTGTCGAGCTTGCCCATCTCGTTCTGGATGCAGGTGGTGAGGTCGGAGAGCAGGTAGGGGATCGGCGAATCGACCGTGATCTTGCCCATTCCTTCGGCCAGCCGGTTCTTCTGCCGCGCCTGGAGCAGGCATTTGGAGAGGATATCGGCATCGTCCTGCCGGTCGTTGCCCGACGAGGTCAGGAACACTTCGCAGTGTTCCTCGAAGTTCATCAACCAATAGGGCATGTTGAGGTTGGTGACGTCGAGGATCAACCCGGTCTGCTTGAATGCCGCGGCATATTCGCCGTGCGGATCGACCATCAATATGTGGCCGTCGGGCGCGGCCTCGCAGATGCGGTGGAGGATCAGCGCGGCGCTGGTCGACTTGCCGGTGCCGGTCGAGCCGAGCAGCGCGAAATGCTTGCCGAGCAGCGCGTCGATATAGAGCCCGGCGCGGATGTCGCGGGTCGGGAAGACCGTGCCGATCTGGACGTTGGCGCGCCCGTCGCTGGCGTAAATCTGGCGCAGATCGTTGCTGGTCGCGGGATAGACCAGCGCGCCGGGAATCGGATAGCGCGTCACGCCGCGGCGGAAGCTGTGGATCCGCCCGGTCAGCCGTTCCTCGTCGCCTTCGCCGAGGAAATCGATCGCGGCCATGATCCCGCCAGCGGTCTTGGAATCCTGCCGCTGGGTACGCACGCTGGCGAGCAGCCAGCCATTGCCGACGCGAATCTTGATCTGGCTGCCGACCTGTCCGGCCAGCGCGATCGAGGGATCGTTGTCGCTGCCACATTCCTGCAGCCGCTGGAAATCGAGCGCGATCGAGCTGCCCGAACCGGCGATCTCGAGCACCACGCCGATCGGTTCGCGCGCATTGTCGAGCCCGCTACCGGTGGCCGCAGCATGATCTGCCGGGCGTGCCGGGGTTGCGCCTGCAAACCCACCGCTCATGTCATTCATCACGCCCAACCGACCCCTTTCGCACTCTCGCGAATTGCTGGGGATGTCGTAGCCCAGAGCGGTTAAGATTGGGCTAAATCGGCCGCGTCACACCCTCACATCACACGAGCGCGAACAGCCGTCCGGCGAGCCAACCCATCGCCACCGAGATCGCCACTGCGAGCAATCCGTAGAAAAACGAGCTGCGATCCGCAAACCGCGCCACCGCGAGTTCGAAGCCGAGCTTGCGCACTTCGACCCGGCTCATCGCCGAGGCGACCACCCGGCCGCGCGTAATCGCAAAGGTTTCCGCGGTATAGGTCCCGGTCTGCACGCTCGACGGCAGCTGGATGCGCGCCTGGTAGAGCACCTGGCCGCTCAGCTTCACCCCGCCGTTATCCTCCTGGTAGAGCCCGTCGCGGCGCATCAGATCGACCAGTCCGGCGGCGAAGCGCGCCTGCTCCTTGGGATCGTAGGCCCCGATCGGCGAGAGCTGGAGCCATTTGAGGCCAAGCTCGTAGATCGCGGCGGTCTTGTCATCGACGATTGTGTCGATCGGGCGCGAGGCGGCGACCGCGAAAAACGACGGGGCCGAGCGCAGTTCGGTGCTGTCGGCGTTGATCCACACACCCGCAACCTTTTGCTTTTCGCGCAGGATGATCGACTGGGTCGGACCCTTGAGCACCACGACAATGTCGTAATCGCGCCCGGCGCGGGTCCCTTCGGGAGTGAGGATCGCGCCGAACAGCAGCAGCTGGGTGCCGGTAAAGCCCTGGCGCACCTGGATTTCGTGCTGCGAAACCTCGGGCACGAGGATCGGATCGCGCGCGCCCACCAGCAGCAACAGCGCGATAAGGGCGAACACGCGCCTCACAGCGGCGCCAGCGTGTAAATCTCGTCGGGCCGCCAGCCGAGCCCGAGCGCCATGCGGAAGGCCACCAGCAGCACGATCGTCGCGAGAATCAGCCGCAGCCGCTCGGGCGGCGCGCGCTGCGCCAGTTGCGCGCCGATCTGCGCCCCCGAGACTGAGCCGAGCAGCAGCAGCACCGCGAGCACCACATCGACCGCCTTGGTGGTCAGCGCGTGCATCATGGTGGTCGCCATCGTCACGAACAGGATCTGGAACAGCGAGGTGCCGACCACGACATTGGCGCTCATCCCAAGGATGTAGAGCATCGCCGGGACCAGCACGAAGCCGCCGCCGATCCCCATCAGCATGGTCAGGATGCCGGTGAAAACCCCCAGCAGCAACGGCGCGAGCGGCGAGATGTAGAGCCCCGAGCGGTAGAACCGCCAGCGCAGCGGCAGATTGGCGACGAGCGGATGATGCCGCCGTTTGCGCGGGCGAAGCGGCACCCCGGTCCGGGCTGCCTTGAGCGTCTGCAAGCTCTCGCGCGCCATCAGCCCGCCGATGCTGCCGAGCAGCAGCACGTAGAGGATATTGATCACCGTATCGATCTGGCCGAGTTCCTGCAGCACGCGGAACAGGATCGCCCCGATTCCGGTACCAAGGATGCCGCCGGCCACCAGCACCGCGCCCATATGGTAATCGACCCCGCCGCGCTTGGTATGCGCGAACACCCCCGAAACGCTCGCGCCCGTGACCTGGCTGGCGGCGGAAGCGGCGGCGACCGTGGGCGGCACCCCATAGAAGATCAACAGTGGCGTGGTGAGGAACCCGCCGCCGACCCCGAACATCCCCGAAAGGATGCCCGTCAGCGCGCCCAGGCCGACGATGACCAGCCCGTTGACCGAGAGATTGGCGATGGGAAGATAGACGTCCACAGTGGTTAGAGCCTGTCCTGCTGAGGTGGGTGCATCGTGACGGAGTCGATTTGGGCCCAGCGCAAGGCGCGAGGAGGAGTGCGATGCGGGACATCGTGCCCGACGAGCAACGCAGCGATGGGCCCAAATCGGCCCGCCGCTGCGCGGTCGCTCTGGGAAGCTCGCTGGAGGGCGTCACGACGCTTGCACGGGGCAGCCGGCCCGCGCTGCGCGCCGCTCCTACCCAGCAAACTTCCCAGAGCGATCACGATACATCCACCTCAGCAGGACAGGCTCTTGGCCTACCCTAGCGGTCCGGCGGTTGGAAGGCGAAAGGGCTAAAATCCCGCGGACAGTGTCACCGCCGGACCCGAGGCCGGCGCGGCATCGCTCGCGACGCGGAAACGCCAGTCGAGCGCGACCCGCGCGCCGCCGCCGCCAAGCGGCAAGCCCAGCGTCGCCGAAGGTCCGACATCGACCCGCGAGGCACCGTGCTGCGCCCCGCCCCACGCCCCGCCGCCGGCGCGCAGTTCGGCGCGGCCCATCTTTAGGAGGGGGCGATCGACCCGCAATTGCCCATCGACGAAAGCGGTCGCACCCTTGCCGCCGACATAGCCGGCCTGGCCATAGGCCTCAGCCCGCGCCCCAAGCGGGAGCCTCAGCGGCGGAAATTCGGAGACCAGCGCCAGCGCGGGGCGCAGCGTTTCGCCCCCGGTGAACCGGGTTGCGCGCAATTCGGCGGTAGCGACCACGGGTATTCGCGCGAGTGGACGCACCGCGAACCCGGCGGCGACTTCCTCGTCGCGTGGGCTTCGCAACGCGGTGCTGGCGCGCAGGTAGAACGTCGGGCGATGCTCCGAACCGGGGGCAAGCCGATAGCGGATTACCGCCCCGGCCTGGCTGGCACCGTAGCTGGCTGGCGCAAATCCGCTGCTGGCAATCCCAGTCCTGCCGCGCCGCCACAATATCCAGCCGTCCGCCGACCAGCGCCGGACCGCTTCGGGTGAGCGATAGGGAAACCGCGCCGTGCCGTCGCGGTTCGGCGGACCGCCCTGCAACAGCGTCATTTCGGGCGGGAGCGGCAATTGCGACAACGCCGCCAGCCATAACAATTGGTGCCCCGCCGCGATCCTGACCGGTACCGGCCGGGCAAGCGGTGGCTGAGGAGCGAGCGCCGGGGCCGCGTCATGCGGTTCTACCGGCAGCGGCAACAGCCAGCTGGTTGGGCCGGATGGCGACGAAGCATCAAACTGCGAAGTCGCTAGGTCCTTCGGCATCGCCTGCGGGGTCAACGCGGTGCGTTGCGGGCTGACCAAGCCGAGCGCTGGCTGGACGCTGACCACCACTGCCGAGCGCCCGGTCGCGCCCGGTTGGGGCAGCGCAGCCGGCGGTTGCCAGATCGCCGCGCGCACCGCGACCCAGCCGCTCAGCAACACCACCAGCGCAACCAGCGGCTGGCCGCGGCGGGTTCGCGCGCGCATCAGGCGAGGATCCCGAGGCGTGCGAGCGGGGCCGGAAGCGCGGCATGGCGGGTCTTTTCCCACACCACCGTGTCGCTCCACAGGCTGCGGAAATAGGCCACCAGCGCGCGGCGTCCGGCCATGATCGCGATTAGATTGGCCAAAGGAATTCGCGGCACCGCGCGCAGTCCTTCGGCGAGACCATATTCGGCGGTGGTGAAGGCGAAGCGCAACAGCGCGCGCCACGCGAATCCGGCGAAGCTGACCAGCAACATCGCGCGCAACATCGGCGAGAGCGGAACCCCGCCGGTCCAGCCTGCAAGCCCGGCACCCCACAGGATCGTTTCGATCACCAGCAGCAAATATGCCGCGGCGAGCACCAGCGCGGTCAGCGGCCCACGCCGATCGCGCAGGGCCATCCAGATATCGACCGGCCGACCCGACCAGCCGAGCCGATCCCACGACTGGAATGCGATGCCGTGGACCCAGCGGGTCTTCTGGCGCACCGCCTCGGACAGGCTCGCGGGGAAGTAGCTGCGTGTCGCAATCAGCGCGCCGCTGCTGTCGCGCAGGCGCAGGAAGCGGCTGCCGCGCGGGCTGCGCGAAATCAGCAGGCCCAGCTCATAATCCTCGGTCAGGCACTGCGCAGCAAACGGCCCGGTCTCCCCTTCGGCCGCGCGCTGGCGCGCGAGTTCGGCCAAGGCGTCACGGGCAAAGCCGCAGCCGACCCCTGCAGCCGGAATCCCCGCGCGCAGCGCATCGCGCACCACCATCGCCTTGGCATGCGCCTCGCAAAACTCGTCCGCATAATGTCCCGCGATCCAGCGCGAGCCCGATTGCGGCTCGGGCCGGACCGGCAGCTGGACGAAATCGACCTCGTCCAGCGCGCGATCGATTTCGGCCAGCGCGGAGGGATGGACCATGTCCTCGGCGTCATGAAACACCACGCCCCGATAGGACTTGCCGCTGCAGCGCTCGTCCTCGCCCATCGCCTGGTAGAGCCGGTTGAGGCAATCGGCCTTGGTGGTTGGCCCGTCGCGGTCGTGGATGACCAGCCGCACGCGGGTATCCTCGGCAATGCCCGCCATCGCTGCGGCAATCGTCGCGGGGTCGTTGCGATAACAGCCGACGTAAACCACCAGTTCGGGCTGGCGCCAGGATCCCAGGGCGTGGCGCAGCATCGTGCCGATCACGGCCTCTTCGCGCCACGCGGGCACGAATACCGCGATTTTGCCTGCCAGCGGCGAATGGCCGAAGGTGAACGCGCGGCGGCGCGCCGTAGCCCGCCCGCTCAGCCGCAGCCACAGCCAGGTCAGGTCGATTGCGGCTTCGTCGACGATCCCGATGATGAACCAGAACATCGCGAAGACCAGCAGTTCATGCTCGACCAGTTGCAGCCACTGCAGCGAAATCAACGCGCTGGTGATGCTTTCGGCCATCGCTGATCGACCCCTCGCGTTGCGCCCCAAACAACGCCAACCTATCGGGCTTCGCCTTTACTTGCAACGCGGCGCTGTTTGGCGGAAGGATTTGGCGATGGACCGACACAAGCAAGCTAAATCGGGGCTGCGCGGCACGATCGCCCGCCTATTCGATAGCGAATCCGCGGCGGGGATTTTGTTGATCGTCGTCGCGCTGGCGGCAATGGTGGTGGCCAACTCGCCGCTGGTAGATGCTTATCACGAGTTGTTCCATCATCCGCTGGGCTGGAGCCCGGTGGCCAAGCTCGACAGCCTCCATTTGTGGATCAACGACGGGCTGATGGCGGTGTTCTTTTTCGTGGTCGGGCTCGAAATCAAGCGCGAGGTGCTGGACGGCGAGTTGTCGAGCCCCGCCAAACGCCGCTTGCCGGTGCTGGCTGCCGCCGCCGGGATGGCGGTCCCGGCAGCGATTTATCTGGCAATAGCGGGAACTGGGGAACTGGCGCGCGGCTGGGCAATCCCGGCGGCGACCGACATCGCCTTTGCGGTCGGTGTGTTGGGCCTGCTTGGTCCGCGCGTACCGCGCAGCCTCAGGCTGTTCCTGCTGACCGTGGCCATCGTCGACGATCTGGGCGCGGTGACGATCATCGCGGTATTCTATACCGAGCACCTGGCGTTCGGCTGGCTGGCGGCGGCGGCGGCGGGTCTGGGCGCGATGATCGCCCTGGGTCGGTTCCGGATCGACCGCGCGCTGCCCTATGCCGTGCTTGCAGTGCTGGTCTGGTATGCGGTGCTCCACTCAGGGATCCACGCCACCATCGCGGGGGTCGCGGCGGCGATGGCCATCCCGCTGCGGCTCAATCGGCATGGCGAGAGCCTGCTGCTGCGGATGGAGCATGCGCTGGTGCGGTGGAACGGGTTTCTGGTGGTGCCGCTGTTCGGCTTCGCCAACGCCGGGGTTTCGCTCGCCGGGCTCGGTTGGGCCGGGCTCGTCGCCCCGCTGCCGCTCGCCATCGCCAGCGGCCTGGTGCTGGGCAAGCAGGTGGGGATTTTCGGCGCGATTGCACTGGCCGAACGGCTTGGTTTCGCTTCCCGCCCCGCCGGTGCCGGCTGGCTCCAGCTGTGGGGCATCGCACTGCTGTGCGGGATCGGCTTCACGATGAGCCTGTTCATCGGCGCGCTCGCCTTCCCCGCGCATCCCGCGCTGGTCGAGGAAGCCAAGCTCGGCGTGCTGCTCGGCTCGTTGATCGCAGCGGTGTTGGGGTTCACGGTGCTGAGGTTCGCGCGAGGCGATCGGGCGGCGTCCCCGGCTTGACCGGGGACCGCTGGCCTCATCGACGCGAGGCCGGGCTATCGGGCCAGCGGTCCCCGCTTTCGCGGGGACGACGAGCCCCTCACCAATCCCCGGTGTTCGGCATGCTCGCCCAGGGTTCCTGCGGGGGCAGATTACCGTCTTGCAGCAGCTCGACCGAGATCCCGTCGGGGGTGCGCACGAAGGCCATGTGACCGTCGCGCGGGGGGCGGTTGATCGTCACCCCGGCATCGAGCAGGTGCTGGCAGGTCTGGTAGATATCCTCCACCCTGTAGGCGAGATGGCCGAAATTGCGCCCGCCGGCGTATTCCTCCGGGTCCCAATTATGCGTCAACTCGACCTCGGCGACGCCCTCCTGCCCCGGCACGGCGAGGAAGATCAGGGTGAAGCGGCCCTGCTCGCTCGAAAAACGGCGGACTTCCTTGAGCCCGATCAGTTCGAAAAACGCGACTGTTGCATCGGGGTCACGCACCCGGATCATTGTGTGAAGATAGCTCGTCACGGCGCGTTAAACTCCATTCATCGCTTGTAGGGAACGGTTCACCGATGATATTCTCGATTCGTCGGCGGTTGGTTCCGCCGCGAACGAAAGCTACGGCCATGTCCGACTCCAGCCTCGAAAGCTCTGCGCCTGCCCCCGCCTTCTGGCAAGATAGCACCACCCGCCGCTGGCTTGCCAGTTCCGCCGTGCTCGCCGTCGGACTGATCGCGGGGGGCTATCTCCTCGGCAACGGGCTGGTCCGCGCCAAGGATGCCGACCGTTCGGTGACGGTGCGCGGGCTCGCCGAACGCGATGTCACCGCCGACCTCGCGACCTGGACCATCGCCTATTCGGCCACCGCCGAGGACCTGGCCGGCGCGCAAGCCAGTGTCGATCGCGATTCCAACGCGATCCGCGAGTTCTTCCGCGAATTGGGCTTCCCCAGCGAAGCGCTCCAGCCAACCGGAGTCAACGTTTCGCAGTTTTCCGACCAGGGCGTCGCCAAATTCACCGTGCGGCAGCGGATGACCCTGCGCTCGACCGACATCAAGCGTGCGCAGGCCGCGGTGAAGCGCCAGTTCGAACTGGTCCGCCGCGGCGTGGTGCTCGAGGAAGGTTCGGGCATGGCCTATACCTTTACCAAGCTCAACGCGGTCAAGCCGCCGATGGTAGCCGAAGCGACCAAGGATGCCCGCGCGTCGGCAGAGCAGTTTGCGAAGGACAGCGGCACCTCGGTCGGCGCGATCAAGAGCGCGACCCAGGGCTATTTCGAAGTCCAGGCGCGCGATGGCGACAGCGGCGGCGGGTGGGGTGTGTCCGATACGCCCTACAAGAAGGTCCGGGTGGTCACGACGGTCGACTTCTATTTGCGCTAGAGACTAAAAGGCCCGCGCCGGTTTCCCGGCGCGGGCCAAATTCCGTCAGGCGCGGGCTCAGAACGTAAGTTTGAGCGTGCCGACCACGGTGTCGTTCGAGAACCCGTCGAACGAATTGCCCTCGACCCCGACATAGCTGGCGCCGAGCGACAGGTTCTTGGTGATGTTGACGCTGGCGCCCGCCGACCAGTCGAACCCGCCGTCGGTGCTCAGCCCCGTCAGCAGCTTCGGCGAGAGCGCGCCCGAGGTGTAGCCGAGGTGCGCCGACAGCGAGACCGGGGTGTCGGGGATCCCCGCGCCGAGATCGGTGTAGAGGTAGAGGTTGTCATCGCCGCCAAGCGAATCCTGCTTCCACGCATAGGCCATGCCGACCTTCGCGCTGACCGGGCCCAGCGTGGTCGAGAGCGAGGCGTAGGGTTCGAACACATTGCCGTCGCCAAAACTGCCCGCCGGGTAGACGTAGTAAAGCAGGCCGACATCGGCGGTCACGCCCGAGGCAAGCGCGCCGGTCCATCCGCCGTATACGTCGAGCTCCATGTTGCCATAGATATCGAACGCGTCCTGCTCGAGGTTCGAACCCCAGACCCCGACGTAGAAGCCGCTGGCGTGATTGACGTTGATCGTGCCCTGGATCGCCGGATCGCCGCCCGACAGCGACAGCCCGCGAAAGCGGTAGTCGGTAACCAGCGCGACATTGCCAGTGATGGTGAATTCGCTGGGAGGAGCGGTTTCGTCTTCGGCGTAGGCCGGGGCGGCCGCGAATCCGCTGGCCACCAGAAGGGTTGCGGCAACGAGGCCGCGGATGGACGTGTGCATTTCAATCTTCCTTGCGATTGTTGATTGCGCCGTCCCACCTGCGCCGATGCCCTGCCCCTCATTACCGGTTGCATTGTGCGTCAGCCCGCCCCGACTGCACACTTTTGCTGCACCGCACAAGGGCGATTCGGCAATAGAATTGCGCGTCGGCGGCTGGCTGTGCTTTTCGTGCCACAACTTGTGCCCTCGCCCGCGCAGCTTGCCGCCGCTCTCGCGCCCGCCTATACGCCGCCTCGTTCCCCGAACCATCATGATCGCAACACTCCGCCAGCTGTTTCGCGCCCAACCCAAGCGCGCCTTGCCCGCCGTTCCGTCGGGGGAGCGGGTCTATGCGGTGGGCGACATCCACGGTCGGCTCGATCTGCTCGAAGCACTCGCGGAGGGAATCGAGATCGATGATGAGGCCCGGGGCTCCACCGATACCACCATCATACTGCTGGGCGATTTGGTCGATCGCGGCCCCGACAGCGCCGGGGTGATCGCCTTTTCGCGCGAATGGCAGGCGCGCCGCCCCGTCCGCATCCTGCTCGGCAACCACGAGGAAATGTTCCTTGCCGCGTTCGACAGCGGCGAAGTGCTGCGCCAGTTCCTCCGCTTCGGCGGACGCGAGACGGTGCTGAGCTATCCGGTCGACCATGGTGCTTACATGGCGGCCGACATGGCCCAGGTGCGTACGCTGATGCGGCGCCACATCCCCGCCGCCGACCTCGCCTTCCTGCGCAGCTTCGAGGACCAGATCGCGATCGGCGATTATCTGTTCGTTCACGCCGGAATCGCGCCGGGTGTGCGGTTCGAAGACCAGGCGACCGGCGATTTGCGCTGGATTCGCGAGCCGTTCCTCAGCCACCGCCAGCCGCACGGCGCGGTGGTGGTGCATGGCCACACCATCACCGACGACCCGGTAATCCGCGCCAACCGAATCGGGATCGACACCGGCGCCTATGCCTCCGGGCGGTTGACGGCGCTTGGCCTTGAAGGCACCCAGCGTTGGCTGATCGAGGCGCGCCAGGACGAGACGGGCGCTATCGCCTGCGCAACGACGACCGCTTGAGGGGAAACGCCGCATGAAGATAGCGATGGTGGGTTCCGGCTATGTCGGTCTGGTTTCGGGCGCATGTTTCGCCGATTTCGGGCACGACGTGGTCTGCATCGACAAGGACCCGGCCAAGATCGACAACCTCAACGCCGGGATCATGCCGATCTACGAGCCGGGCTTGGCCGAGCTGGTCGCCGGCAACGTGCGCGCCGGACGGCTGGGCTTCACCACCGACCTCGCCAACGGCGTGGCGGGCGCGCAGGCGATCTTCATCGCGGTCGGCACGCCCTCGCGGCGCGGCGACGGCCACGCCGATCTGTCGTTCGTCTATGCGGTGGCCGAGGAAATCGGCCAGCACCTGACCGACCCGGTGGTGGTGGTGACCAAGTCGACCGTGCCGGTTGGCACTGGCGACGAGGTTGAGGCGATCCTGCGCAAAGCCGCGCCGCCGACGCGCTTCGCGGTTGCGTCCAATCCCGAATTCCTGCGCGAAGGCGCGGCGATCGACGATTTCAAGCGTCCCGACCGGATCGTGATCGGCAGTGCCGACGAATGGGCGCGCGGTGTGATGCGCGAGGTCTATCGCCCGCTGTTCCTTAACCGCGCGCCGATCCTGTTCACCAGCCGGCGCAGCGCCGAGCTGATCAAATACGCCGCCAACGCCTTCCTCGCGACCAAGATCACCTTCATCAACGAGATGGCGGACCTTTGCGAAAAGGTCGGCGCGGATGTGCAGGACGTCGCGCGCGGGATGGGACTGGATGGCCGGATCGGCTCCAAGTTCCTCCATGCCGGCCCCGGCTATGGTGGCAGCTGCTTCCCCAAGGATACGCTGGCCTTGCTCAAGACCGCCGAGGATTACGGCGCGCCGACGCGGATCGTCGAGGCGGTGGCCAAGGTCAACGACACCCGCAAGCGCGCCATGGGCCGCAAGGTGATCGAGGCATTGGGCGGGATGGACGAGGCGCGCGGCAAGCGAGTGGCGCTGCTCGGCCTGACCTTCAAGCCCAACACCGACGACATGCGCGATGCGCCGTCGCTGTCGATCGCCCAGGCCCTGATGGATGCCGGGGTGGAAGTCGTGGCCTACGATCCCGAGGGGATGGCACTGGCCAAACCGATGTTACCGGGCGTGGTCATGGCGGCTTCCGCCTATGCCGCGATCGAAGGCGCGGATGCGGTCGCGCTGGTCACCGAATGGGACGCCTTCCGCGCGCTCGATCTCGCCAAGGTCAAGGCGCTGCTCAAGAAGCCGGTGATGGTCGATCTGCGCAATGTCTATGACCCGGCGGAAATGCGCGCGGCGGGGTTCGCCTACACAAGCATCGGGCGGCCCTGAAACCTACCTCTGCGGGGGTCGTCTGCGCGACGCGCAATGAGGCTGGACCCATCGCTCGCGCCAATCGTTTCGTGGTGTTGTCCCCGCAAACTCGCGTTGGTCTCCGCATGTATTCAACCCGCCGCGAACAAGCCCTGTCGGCAATCGCTTCCGCCGCGATCGTGGTGCTATTCGCCGCGATGCTGGTGCTGGGATTGCGCGCCAGCTCTCTGCCAAGCAAGGCCGGAGCGCTCGTCTCGGTCGATTTCGCCCCGCCTCCGCCCGACCGCGACCCGCCCCCGCCCGAACCGCGCCGCACCGCGGCAAGCGCGCCCAAAAACGCCCCATCGCCGCGCAATCTGAAGAACGAGGCGACCCCGATCGTCGCCCCGCCGGTCATCCCGCTGATCGTCCCGCCCCCCATCGCCACCGCACCGGTTGCCGGGGGCGGCGCGGCGACAAATCAGGGCGCTTCGAACCTTCCCGGAACAGGCCAGGGCGCGGGCGGAAGCGGCAATGGCTTGGGTGGAGGCGGAACCGGTGGTGATGGAGACGGCGTCCCGGCGGTCGGCCCGCGCCAGATTCGCGGCAAACTATCCTATCGCGACATCCCCGCCGGTCTGCTCCAGCCCGGCCAGCAGGCGCGGGTGGGCGTGCGCTACACGGTCAATGTGGACGGCCGGATCAGCGGATGCATCGTCGACGAACCCAGTGGCCTCGCCGTCGCGGACGCGCTGACCTGCCGCCTGATCGAACAACGCTTCGTCTACCGCCCCGCGCGCGACCGGGCGGGACGCGCGGTGCGCTCGATTATCGTCGAGACGCATACGTGGTTTTCGCGAGAGCAATCGTAGCGCGCCCGGCGTGTCGTGGTAATCAGCCCCCTCCGGCGTCGTGCGATTGATGACGCAGATCAATCGGCTGGTTGGTAGAGAATCTGTCCCTCCGCCTGCGTTCCGTCCGGCGATAGCTCATCAGCTGGCCAAGCGCGACAAGGCACAGCGATAGGATGATCAGATAGGCAGCAATTTCACGCATCATCCACTCCGACCAGCACTGCCGCTGAATCATGAAAAGTCGGCAACGAGCGAATGGTTCCGTCGGCCGCTGAAAACAGCGACGGTCCGCCAATCGCTGGGGCGTATCGCGGGAATTTGCCAGGGGGCCTGTAAGCCGGGTTCTGTAGTGCGGTCGGTATCCTTACGGACCACTCCCGCGCTGGCAGCCATTCCTCTAGGTGACATGTTGCCATGCCGCTCAAGCAACCAACCCGGGCGGTCGGGGCGAAACACCCCTGCTGATCCTTGCGGACCAGCGCGCCGCCCCTATTCGGTCTTGCTCCGGGTGGGGTTTGCCATGCCGCTCTGGTTACCCATCGCGCGGTGCGCTCTTACCGCACCCTTTCACCCTTACCTGACAAGTCAGGCGGTCTGCTCTCTGTGGCACTTTCCCTGGACTTCCCTGCAAGCAAGTCGTCCGGCGGGCGTTACCCGCCACCCTTGTTTCGTGGAGCCCGGACTTTCCTCGGCACTAGCAAGCTAGCGACGCGGCTGCCCGGCCCCCTGGCGATTTGCGCATTAGGGCACGGGCGGCTGGCCTGCAAGGTTGGGGACCCACCTGAAGGCGAACGTTCAGGAAACGACCCGTTTGCGGAAGCTTTGCCATCTAGCTGCAAGTCGTCTTCAGCAGCACTTGGCGCAGTTCGTCGGCAAGCACGACGGTAACCCGACTCCCGCTCAGATAGGCTTTACCCGTGGTTGTATCACCAGCCATCACTGTAGCCGGTTTCCCACCCACCAGTATTCCCGGCGAGAAGGCTATCGGTGTTTCGTGATCCCCTCTGCCGCTCAAGCGAACTCTCGCAATCTCGGCTCCGGTGCGATCGATGAGAGTGCCGTTCTTAATTAGCATGCTCCAATGGCGTGGCGGGCGCATGAAATCTGGTAGACCTTCGCCCTCGTAGCATCCGTCCAAGGATCGGAGGTTATCAATCGCCGTGCGCGGGGCGAGCACGCCCCAAAAATAAACAATCGTCACAAGAAGGCCGAGTGCTATTGGGATCATTCGTGGGCGAAAGTCTGTCAGCATTGGACGAAGCTAGCGGATACGCCGCTGGGAGCAATGCCGGTTCTCCACTCCATTCCAGTCAAGCAAGTCGCACTACCGCGCACGCCCCTCGTCCCGGTCCAACAGCAGCGCGAACAGGATTGCCGCGCATTCGCCGTCGACCAGACCGTCGATCACGTGCGGGCGCCAGCGCCGCTGGAACGCGCGCACTGCGGCGGGACCGACCGAGATGTCATAGCCGAAGCGTTCGAGCGCGAGAAAGAACGCTGCGTCGTTTTCGTAAGGACTGGGCATCGTCACCTTCGGTCGCGGCAGGGCGAGCTTGTGCGCGGCGAGCAATTCCCAGTCGAACAGCTCTCCCGGATCTTCCTTGCGCGCAGGCGCGATGTCCGAATGGCCGACGATATTGGCGAAGGGCATCTTGTAGCGCTTGACGATCGCGTGGAGCAGCGGAAGCAGCGCTTCCATCTGCGCCTCGGGAAACGGACGATAGCCGAACTCATGCCCCGGGTTGACCAGTTCGATCCCGATGCTGGCGGCGTTGACATCCGTCACCCCACGCCAGAACGACTTGCCCGCGTGCCACGCCCGCTTGGCCTCATCGACCAGCTGCGTGATGGTCCCGTCCTCGTCGATCAGATAATGCGCCGAAACCCCGGCTGCGGGGTCGCAGAGCCGCTCCAGCGCAGCGTCAGCAGTCTCCATCCCGGTGTAGTGAAGCACCACCATCGACACCGGCTCACTCCGCTCGTTCCAGTTGGGCGAGGGGCACTGGTGGTGGATCAGTTCAGACATTGCACGGCTCCTTCGAGACGCAACCGGGTCTTCGACAGGCTCAGTCCCGGTCGCTCCTCAGGATGAGTGGACCCAAAAAACCCGCTCATCCTGAGGAGCGACTGATGAGCCGCGTAGCGGCGTCGCGAAGGCGCGTCTCGAAGGAGCATCACCCAATCGGCAGCACCGCGCCCATCACCAGCGCGTCTTCGCTGAGCGCATACTGCAGCCCCCCGCCGACGCTCGCGGCCAGTTCGTGGAGCATCGCAGCGGGCGCGGTGCGGCTGGACAGTTCTCCCTCCGCCAGAGCCCCGTCGAGCGCGCGACCGATCACCGGATCGAACGCGATGCGCGGTCCGCTGGCGCGGATCACGATTTCGCTCGCGCCTTCGCGCAGCTCGGCGCCGATCTCCAGCGTGCCGCCGCGGATCAGCGCCTCGATCCCGATCAGCGCGAGATTGAGCAGCGTTTTGACCGCCGGTTTGGGCAGCGCATCGGCGCCCAGCGCCCAGCTCACGGTCACGCGCTCGTTGTTGCCGACCAGCCCATCGACCAGCGCCTTGGGTTCCTGCACCGCGACCATTTCGCCAAAGCCCCCGGCGGCCCCGAAGGCGAGGCGAAAGAACTTCAATTTGTCCGCCGAAATCCGCGCGCTCTGCTCGAGCAGTTCGAAGCAGCGCTTGCGCATTTCGGGGTCCTTCTCCTCAGCGAGAAGTTCGAGCCCGTTGTTGAGCGCGCCCACCGGGCTGAGCAAATCATGGCACAGCCGCGAGCACAGCAGGCTGGCAAGTTCGAGCGATTCGGGCATCGGGTTTCCTGGCTTGGGGAGGATTTGCCCTTCCCTTACCCGGCGACGACTCGCGTGGGAAGCGGTTCGAAGCCATCCGCCGTATCGCGCCACCAGCCGACCGCGCCGCTCGCGACAATCGCCCAGATGCGGCCGTCGCCGCTGGCCGAAGCGCGATCGGTGGCCGAAGGGACGGCCTCGCCCGAGGGGTGCGAATGATAGTAGCCGAGCAGTTTGGCTTCGCCTGCGCGCTCCGCCCGATGGGCAAAGAACAGCGCGGCAGGATCGATTTCGAAGTGGCGCAAACGATCGGCGGCGACATTGGCGGCGGGCCGGGCCAGCTCGATCTTCTCATGCCCCAGCAGCAGCCCGCAGCACTCCTCGTTTCCGGCGCGCAACGCTTCGGCCAGCAGTGTGGCAATCGCGCCACTTGTCACTTCGATGGTCATTCCCATCTGACTAGCATGGGGGCGACAATCATCGAAGGCACGATTCTGGAAGGCGGCCAGCGGCTCGACAAGGCGCTGGCCGATGCCAGTGGGCTGTCGCGCGAACGGGTCAAGGCGTTGCTGGGCGAAGGGGCGATCACCCTCGACGGCGCGCGCGCCAGTCAGGCTTCGGCCAAGCTCGCCGAGGGCACCAAATTCGCGATCACCGTCCCCGCAGCGACGACTGCAGAAGCCGCGCCCCAGGATATCCCGCTCAGCGTGGCGTTCGAGGACGCGCATCTGATTGTCGTCGACAAGCCCGCCGGGCTGGTGGTCCATCCCGCCGCGGGCAATCTCGACGGCACACTGGTCAACGCGCTGCTGCATCACTGCGCCGGGCAATTGTCGGGCATCGGCGGCGTGGCGCGGCCCGGGATCGTCCACCGGATCGACAAGGACACCTCCGGGCTGCTGGTGGTCGCCAAGACCGACGCCGCGCACGAGGGACTCGCCCGCCAGTTCGCCGACCATTCGATCGAACGCGCCTATCTTGCCGTGACCGCGGGCCACCCGGTCCCACTGGCCGGCACTGTAACCGGAGCGATCGCGCGCTCGAACACCAACCGCAAGAAGATGGCGCTGGTCGCGGACGGACGAGGCAAGCACGCGGTGACGCATTACAAGACGCTGGAGCGCTTAGTGGACGCAACGCTGCTCGAATGCCGTCTCGAAACCGGGCGGACCCACCAGGTTCGCGTTCACCTTGCCTCAATCGGTCATCCCTTATTGGGGGATCCTGTCTATGGACGCGCCCCTTGGCGGCTCCGGCCGCTCCTCACCCGGCTCCACTTTGCCCGCCAGGCGCTCCACGCGGCGGCGCTGGGGTTCATCCATCCCGTTTCGGGCCAGTTCCACCGCTTTGAGAGCGAGTTGCCCGCCGATTTGCGGGAACTGTTGGTCGAATTGCGAGCTTCAAGCTGAACTATGTGCTATAAATGAAAGCCTGTGTGGCTGCCACCGGCGGATGCCTCTAAAGGGTCCGTCAACGGTGCCGACAATTCGAAAGGACGGGTTAGTCGAAGTGACCAAGACACAACGTAATCTGACAACAATGCCGGCACTGGGCGGTGAGCAGAGCCTCAACCGTTATCTGTCGGAAATCCGCAAGTTCCCGGTGCTGACCGCCGAGCAGGAATATATGCTCGCCAAGCGCTATGCCGAACATCAAGATCCCGAAGCCGCGGCGCAGCTGGTCACCAGCCATTTGCGGCTCGTGGCCAAGATCGCGATGGGGTATCGCGGCTATGGCCTGCCGGTCAGCGAGCTGATTTCCGAAGGCAACATCGGGCTGATGCAAGGCGTCAAGAAATTCGAGCCCGAGCGCGGCTTCCGCCTCGCGACCTATGCGATGTGGTGGATCAAGGCTTCGATGCAGGAGTTCATCCTGCGCAGCTGGAGTCTTGTCAAAATGGGCACCACCGCAGCGCAGAAGAAGCTGTTTTTCAACCTGCGCCGGATGAAGAAAAACCTCGATGCCTATGAGGATTCGGACCTTCATCCCGACGACGTGACCACCATCGCGACCAAGCTCGGCGTGGCCGAGCATGAGGTGGTCAACATGAACCGCCGGATGATGATGGGCGGCGATGCCAGCCTCAACGTCTCGTTCAACGAGGACGGCGAAGGCCAGTGGCAGGACATGCTCGAGGACAGCGGCCCGTTGCAGGACGAAACCGTAGCGCAGGCGCAGGAAACTTCGATGCGCCACGCGATGCTGTCCGAAGCGATGGGCTCTTTGAATGAGCGCGAGCGCCATATCCTGACCGACCGCCGCCTGGTTGACGATCCCAAGACACTCGAAGAGCTGAGCCAAGTGTACCGCGTCAGCCGTGAACGCGTCCGCCAGATCGAAGTGCGGGCGTTCGAAAAGCTCCAGAAGGCGATGCACCGCATTGCTGGCGAACGACGCTTGCTGCCGGCGGTTTGATTTGCGCCCTCCCCGCTGCGCAATCGGCGGGGAGCAGCCGCTAGCGGATGTTCGACGAACAGCCATTGGCTCTTGCCGAACATGCCGCTAGTCCCGCACGCAATGTTCCGCTTCCTCAAGCCTTCGCGCCCGCAGCCAGGGCACGGCTTGGCTTACAACATCGGCTGGTGGATCGGGCGGATCGTGATCTGGTTCGTGGTCGGCAGCTTCCTGCTCACGCTGTTCTATAAATTCGTGCCGCCGCCGGTGACGGTGACCATGATCGCGGATCCCAATGGCTTTACCAAGGACTGGACCTCACTGAACGGGATCGACCGCAACATGGTCGCCGCGGTGATCGCGGGCGAGGATGGCAAGTTTTGTGAGCACAACGGCTTCGACCAGCAAGCGATCGAGAAGGCGATCGAACGCAACGCGCGCAGCGGCCGTTTGCGCGGCGGCTCGACGATCAGCCAGCAGACCGCCAAGAACGTGTTCCTGTGGCAAGGCAGCGGCTGGACCCGCTATGCCCGCAAGGGGCTGGAGGCATGGTTCACCGTGCTGATCGAGAATATCTGGGGCAAGCGGCGGATCATGGAAGTCTACCTCAACGTCGCCGAGACCGGGATCGGCACCTATGGGGTCGAGGCCGGGGCGCAGCGTTACTTTGGGCATTCAGCCGCGCGGCTGAGCCGGGTCGAGGCGGCGCGGATCGCCGCCGCGCTGCCCGCGCCCAAGCGCCGCTCGGTCAATGGCGCAACCGGCTTCACCCGCCGCCACGGCAATGCGATCGCCGCGCGCAGCGGCGCGGTCCGCAACAGCGCGCTGGATGCTTGCGTTTACGATTGAGGCGGATGCTGCGCGCGTGCTTCGACAGGCTCAGCATGAGCGATGTTTTGCCAGACTAATTCCCAAGACCCGCTCAGCCTGAGCCTGTCGAAGCCTGTCCCGAGCTTCGCCGAAGGGGCCGCGCGCTGAACTCGACCCGGGAACTACCCCCCCAGATCGCTCACCACCAGCGTGTAGGCGCCGTCGCTCTCGCCGATCCCGAAGCTCCTGATCTGCACCAGCAGCGAGCCCGACGTGCGCGCGGTGAAGTTGAGTTTCTCGGTGCCCGAGGTCCCGGTGTCCTGCGATTTGACCTCGCTGAACCCGCCCGCGTCGCCGTCTTCGCTCTCGACCGGGTTGGGCAGGCCGATCGCCACCACCCCGTCGTAAGGCGCGGTCAGGTCGAGCCGGTAGCTGTGCCCGGCGACGACCGGCAGCGTGTAGAGCTTCTTGTCGTCCTGGTTGGCGAGGCTGCCGGTAACCGTGGCTCCTGCGCGCAGCGGCGTTGGCGGCGGCGGCGGTGCGGGCGCAGCGATCGCGGCGAGGCCGAGCGTGAACTCCTTGATCTCATCGCCCAGTGCATCGACTTGCAAATAATAGGTGCCGGTGACCGGCAGCTTGCGCCGGATCAGCGGATTGAGCCCGTCGCTGTCGTCATTGCTGGCGATCTCGGAATAATTGCCCGCATGATCGGGCCCGGCAAGGTGCAGCACGGTGTCGTTTTCGGAAGTAGCCTTGAGCTCGACCCACTGGCCCGCGGTCCCGGCGAACGAATAGGTCACCGGCAGCTTGGAGGAGACCATCGCCTTGACCTCGGATTCGCCCAGCCGGGTTGCAACGACCGACCCTCCCGCATCGAGCTTGCGGCTGCGCACCAGCACTTCGCGCGCGGCGTCAGACGCATCGACCGCGACGATGTAGCGCCCGGGGGTGGGCGCGACGAACTTCAGCCTTGTGCCATCGGGCGTGGTGGCGACGCTGCCGCCCTTTTCGAACACTTCGCCCGGCTGCGGGGCCAGCACCGCGCCGCTGGCGCTGCACAGCACCAGGTTGCGCGGCGGCCCGGCGGGGGTTCCCTCTGCGGCATCATCGTCGCTGGCCTTGGGTTCGGCGGCATAGCGCGACAGATCGATGATCACCCCCTCCCCGCCGCCAAGCTGGACCGCAAAGCTGCGCGCAGCACCCGGATCGACCCGCACTGCGGTGCCGACAGTCAATTCCGTGGCTCCGGCCGCAGTGCAGGTGGCCGCGACAGCAGGGCTACCGGCAATCGCCGAGCCTGCCAACAAAAGCGCGATGCCGACACGGCGTCCGGTGACGAGGAGGATCATTGCGGCTTGCTCCCTGAGTTAAACGGTTCGTCGTTCATACAGCACAGTTCATCGCCGCGCTAGTGCCAAGTTAGCGCAAACGGAAAGGGGAGGGAACGCTGCTGCGTCCCTCCCCTTTCGGTGCCATTGCTATTCGCACCAGTTCAGAACGCGAAGACCACCGTACCGCTGATCGTGCGCGGCGCACCGATCTGGACGAAGCCCGGCGCGCCATAGGACGACGTGCCCGTGGTGCGACTGTATGTGTTGGTCTGCACCAGATTGCCGCCGAACCCGCCGACATAGAACTGGTTGAACAGATTGTAGACGTTGAGTTGCAAATAGGTCTTGTCGTTGAGGCCCGCGAAGCTGAGGTTCACGCGCGCATCGAGGTTGACCAGCCAATAAGCTGCGGCCTTGTCGTCGTAGATCTTGACCGGAGTGGCGGGCGCAACCGGAACGCCACCGGTCGAGGTCTTTGCGCCATTCGGGACGAAAGCACCGGTAAAGGTCGCTTCGTTGTTGTCGAAGATGTAGCGCGGACCCGTGCGCTTGGCGGTAAAGCCCAGGTCGAACGGACCGACCGAAGCACGCACGGTGCCGCCGAACGAATAGGTCGGGGCGCCCGATTCACGCTTGCCGGCGGTCAGCGCGTAGATCGGCGTGCCATCGGTGTTCTCGCCGATCGCGATGTTGTCGCGAATCTTCGAACGCAGCACGCTACCGAAGGCGTAGAAGGTCAGCTCGGGGAGCGGCTGGATCGCCACGTAGCCGTCGAGCCCGTACTTCTTCACGCTGCCAAGGTTGCGATAGACGGTCTGTTCCAGCTCCGGATCGTAGGCCGAGGCCAGACGATTGTGGAACTGGTTGTAGAAGCCCGACAGTTCGGCCTGGACCATGCCCGAGCGATAGCGCACCCCGGCATCGAAGTTGTCGGTGGTTTCGGGCGTCGGCTTGGCGCGGGCCGTGCCCAACGGGAAGAAGAACGACTGGTACAAGTTGTCAGTGCCGGGCACCGAAATCCCTTGCGAGAAGTTGCCGAAGGCGCTGAAATTGTCGCTCAGGCGATAGATCAGGCCGACATTGGGCAGCACCCGGCGATAGTTGAAGATGCGCTGCTGCGGTGGCGACCAGCCGGTGATCACGATCGCGCCGGTGCTGGAGGTGGTGGCGGTGTAGGGGTTGAGCGCGGCAGCCGCAGTGTTGGCGGCGGTCTGGCCCGTCCCGAAGCATTCGACGAACCCCCCGGCCGAGCTGGTGAAGCAGTTGTTGGTCAGATTGCGCTTGAAGAACGGCAGCGTCGCGCCAAGATTGACGACCAGCTTTTCGTCGAAGAACTCACCGCGATATTCAGCGAAGACCTTGTGAAGGATCGCGTAGGACAGGCGGTCGCGCTTCTGCAGCACAGTACCGGCAGAATCCTTCTGCGGATCGTTGACGGGGAAAACGTCGAACGGTTCGCCATTGGACTGGAGAAGTCCGACCTGACCAGTTTGGCGGTGACGGGCGCGGTCGTAGGTGTAGCCGAAGCGGAAGGTGTTGTGCTCGTCCAGCTCGTAACGCATCCCGATGATCGCGCCGAGGCGGTGCGTCTGGGTTTGGCTGGGCGCGAGCACGGTGACGGTGTCGAGCGTGTCGCCGTCGCCGTTGACATCGCGGCCAAAGAACGGCGTCCCGCCTAAGTATCCCACTGAGCACTGCACGCCAGGGCCATTGGCGACCGTCCGGCAGTTGGAGGCGGTGGGATTAGCGGTCGAAACCGGCAACAGCGGATTTTGCGCGAGCGGGTTGATATCGCGTAGGGTTTCGTTGCCGGTCACCGTGCCGCCGCCATTGGCCTTGACATATTGGTAACTGAGATCGGCCGTCAGTGTCAGCTTGTCCGACAGAGAAAAGCGCGAGGCGAGACGGACGTTGCCGGTGTTCGACGGGTTGTAGCGCCGGTCGAATTCAGTGCCGCAGCTGGCGTAGTCGCCATTGGTGTCGACCCCGCCGCCCGGCAGCGTTGAAGCGGCCGGCGTATCGGCTAGCCCGGCACGCGCCGGGGAGAGCGAGCAGGGATAGTTGATCAAATAGCGGCGCTCGGCCGCGCTGGTCGGGTAGCGGTTCTGCGATAGCGGCCCGACGATCCGCGGGACCACCACATTGGGCACACCGTTGACCGTCGCGAGGCGCGTCGTGTCGATGCGCAGCGGCAGCGAGCCGAAGAAGTTGTTGCGGTTTTGGTTCCAGTGACCCGCCAGCGAGATGAAATCGTCGCCGCCCAGCGGCTGGTAGATTTTCGCGTTGTACTGCTGCTTGTTGACGCGGCCATAGTTGTTGAACGGCAGGTTGTTGGTGGCGCGGCTGGCCGAGAACCAGGCGCGGGTTCCGCTGCTGGTCAAGTCGCCGGTCTCGATCTTGGCGAACATGCGCATGAATTCGAACTGGCCGGCCGATCCCGAGAGCTTCACGCCGAAGTCGTGGCTGGGGGTCAGGGTCCGGTAGTTGACCGTGCCGCCAACCGCTGAGGCGGTCGGGCTGTCGACGTCGGTGGTTCCGAGGTTGACGTTGACCTGCTCGATCAGTTCGGGATCGACCTGCTGGTTGGAGAAGATCGCATAGTTGCCCGAATCGTTGAGCGGGATACCGTCGAAGGTCAGGCTGACGCGGTCCGACGAGAAGCCGCGGATGTTGAGCGTGCCGCCCGACGAACCGTAGGCATCGTTGTTCTGGAAGGTGACGCCCGGGATCTGGTTGATCGTATCGAGCACGGTCTGGCCGGGGTTGGCGCGCTGGATCACTTCCTGCGTCAGCACCGCCTTGGCCTTCGCCGTGTCAGGGCTGGAAATGCCGCCGACGTTCTGGGTTGTGCGCGAGCCGGAGACGACGATTTCCTTGTCGAAGTCGATCGACCCGGTCGATTGCGCGAAAGCCGGGGTTGAAAGCACGGCGATGCCGATGGCCAGCGTGCTGGCGGCGGTGGTCGAGAAAGTCTTGAAACGCATGGTGGAGAGCCCCTGCCGGTGAAATCTGGATACGATCCGAGCGCGCAGCGAATCGCTGCTGAGCGCGTATGGAGACGTTCTTACAAGCGCCGCGGGTTTCGCTAAACAGGCGGATGTTGCAGGTTGTTGACAGTCGTTGCGGGTCGCATGCGGCAAGCAAACCTTCGCGTAAGGTCGTTTCAAGAATAACTTGCTGACAGCAATGAAAGTACAGGCGTGAGTCTTAAACGCGTCGTTAAGCATGTCACCGGTTGCAGGGGGGCGGGACGAATCTTGCTGCACTGCGGCATTTGTGCAACGGTCGGGACAAAGGGGTAACAATGGGCCACCATCACGATCACGCAGTGACCGGGCCAACCAGTCATGGTCCGGCCTTTGCCATCGCGGTCACGCTCAATATGGGCTTTGTCGCGGCCGAAGTGGTCGCGGGCCTCGCGGCGGGATCGATGGCGCTGCTCGCCGATGCCGGGCACAATTTCGGCGATGTGCTGGCGCTGCTGCTGGCCTGGGGGGCGAGCGTGCTCGCCGCACGGCCGCCCTCGGCGCGGTTCACCTATGGGCTCAAGAGCTCGTCGATCCTCGCGGCGATCGCCAATGCCGCGCTGCTGTGGGTCGCGCTCGGTGCGATCCTGGTCGAGACGATCCGCCGCCTGGGCGATCCCGCGCCAGTCGCGGCAGGACCGATGATCTGGGTCGCGGCGGCGGGTATCGCGGTCAATGGCCTGTCGGCGATGCTGTTCGCCAAGGGCCGCAAAGGCGACCTCAATCTGCGCGCGGCGTTTCAGCATTTGCTCGCCGATGCCGCGGTATCGGCCGGGGTAGTGGTGGCGGGCCTCGCCATCGCTATCACCGGGCAAAGCTGGATCGATCCCGTAACCAGCCTGGTGATCACCGCGGTAATCGGCTGGGGCAGCTGGGGCCTGCTGCGCGACGGGGTGAGGATGGGGCTGCTCGCAGTCCCTGAGGGGATCGACGAGGGCGCGGTGCGCAATTACCTCGCCGCGCTCTCCGGCGTCTCGGCGGTCCACGATCTCCACATCTGGCCGATGAGCACCACCGAAACCGCCTTCACCGCGCATCTGGTGATGCCCGGCGGCCATCCGGGGGACGGGTTTTTGCATGAGGTGGCGCACCGGCTGGAGCATGATTTCGCGATTGGCCACGCGACAATTCAGGTTGAGGTGGCGGCGGAGTGCGAAGTGGAGTGCGCGGCATAGTAGCCGGATCAACCTTTCGATGCCGCTCCGCATTCGGTGCCTGACCACTCATAGCGAACCTTATAGGACTCGCGATCGAAGAGGTCGAAAGCGGGTAGGCGGGATGCGACTTCGCCCTCCCTCGACACAAACAGATACATGCCGAAATTTCGCCCGAGCGAAAGCGTCAACTGACCGTTCGGCGCGGGCGAATAGATAAGTTCGCGGCTGATTTCAAAGGCCCAACCCTTCACATATTCGACAGAATAGCCGATTTGGATTGGCGGACTCTGTTGGACGATCAGCCTGTCATCATGGAATGACAGGTCCGGCCCACCGGCTGTCGAATAGCACCCCTCAAGCTTGTGAGGCGGAGATGGTGGGGGTTTGACCTTTGGCGGCGCGAACCAAATCAGCCCTCCCACGAACAAGAGCGCAGCAATTCCAAGAATCGGAACCGCCGATTGCGGAAAAAATCCGTCGTCAGGTTCGTCCACTGTGAACTAAGCCGCCTCTTCCTTCGGCTCATCGCCCTTGAGCACCTGGATCGGCTGCTTCTTGCCTTCGACCACGTCGCTATCAACCACCACTTCGGCGAGGCCTTCGGTGGTCGGCAGGTCGAACATCGTGTCGAGCAAGATGCCTTCGACAATCGAGCGCAGCCCGCGCGCGCCGGTTTTGCGTTCGATCGCCTTCTGGGCAATCGTTTCGAGCGCGTCGGGGGTGAAAGTCAGCAGCACGTCCTCAAGCTCGAACAGCCGGGCATACTGTTTGACCAGCGCGTTCTTGGGCTCGCTGAGGATCTTGACCAGCGCGACGATATCGAGGTCTTCGAGCGTCGCGATCACCGGCAGGCGACCGACGAATTCGGGGATCAGCCCGAATTTGAGCAAATCTTCCGGTTCGGCCTTGGACAGCAGTTCGCCGACCCGGCGCTTGTCCGGATCGGCGACATGCGCGCCGAACCCGATCGAGCGCTTTTGCAGCCGGTCGGCGATGATCTTTTCGAGCCCCGAGAACGCCCCACCGCAGATGAACAGGATGTTGGTGGTATCGACCTGGAGGAATTCCTGCTGCGGATGCTTGCGGCCCCCTTGCGGCGGCACGGAGGCGGTGGTGCCTTCCATCAGCTTGAGCAGCGCCTGCTGCACCCCCTCGCCCGATACGTCGCGGGTGATGCTGGGGTTTTCCGCCTTGCGGCTGATCTTGTCGATCTCGTCGATATAGACGATCCCGTGCTGCGCTTTTTCGACGTTGTAGTCGGACGACTGGAGCAGCTTGAGGATGATGTTCTCGACATCCTCACCGACATAGCCCGCCTCGGTCAGTGTGGTCGCATCGGCCATCGTGAAGGGCACATCGAAGGTCTTGGCGAGCGTCTGGGCGAGCAGGGTCTTGCCGCAGCCGGTCGGCCCGACCAGGAGGATATTCGATTTCGACAGCTCGACCTCGCCGCCCTTGCCGCTGTGCTTCAGGCGCTTGTAATGATTGTGCACCGCGACCGAAAGCACGCGCTTGGCGCGGTCTTGGCCGATCACATAATCGTTCAATGTAGCGAAGATATCGCGCGGGGTGGGGACGCCGCCGTCCTTCTTGCCCGCGATCCCGGCCTTGGTTTCCTCGCGGATGATGTCGTTGCACAGCTCGACGCATTCATCGCAGATGAACACCGTCGGTCCGGCAATCAGCTTGCGCACCTCGTGCTGGGATTTGCCGCAGAAGCTGCAGTAGAGGGTGCTTTTCGCGTCGGAGCCACTCAATTTCGTCATGCTTTATCCCAAGTGCCCCGCTGATGCGGGACTCGCCGAGTCTAGCCCGGCAGCCGTAATAATCAACTCTGCGCCATAGCAGGTAAAGCTTGCCAGTGGCTGAAGAGCGGTGGCGCGGTGCGGTGCGTCACTCCTTGATCGGCTTGTCCGACGACATGTCCTCGCCGACCTTGTCCGATTCGGGGCGGCTTTCGAACACTTTGTCGACCAGCCCGAAGACTTTGGCCTCATCCGCCTCGAGGAAGGTGTCGCGGTCCATCGCCTTCTCGATCTCGGGCAAGGTGCGGCCGGTGTATTTGGCGAACAGATCGTTCATGCGGCTGCGGATGCGCAAGATTTCGCGCGCCTGGATTTCGATGTCGGCGGCCATTCCGCGCGCGCCGCCCGAAGGCTGGTGGACCATGATCCGCGCGTTGGGCAGCGCGATCCGCATCCCCGGCTCACCCGCGGCGAGCAGGAAGCTGCCCATCGACGCGGCCTGGCCGATGCACACGGTCGAAACCTTGGGCCGGATATACTGCATGGTATCGTGGATCGCCATTCCGGCCGTCACCACCCCGCCGGGCGAGTTGATATACATCGAGATATCCTTGGAAGGATTCTCGCTTTCGAGGAACAGCAGCTGCGCGGTGATCAGCGCGGCCATCTGGTCTTCGACCTCGCCGGTGACGAACACGATCCGCTCGCGCAGCAGGCGGCTGAAGATGTCGAAACTGCGCTCGCCGCGGCTGGTCTGCTCGACCACCATCGGGACCAGCGCACCGGTGACGGGGTCTTGGCTGAACTTGCCTTGGGCGGTGCCGGAGCCGAACAGGTCGATCATAAGTCCCTCATGTGATTGCGCGGCCTATGTCGCGTGTGGGCGCGCGATGTTCAAGGGCGTTAACTGTCCCTTGCGCGGACCACGCAAAACCCGCAGCATCTTCGGCAAAGGGGCCTGCCATGAAATTGCTTATTTTGCCGCTGATCTTGCTCACCGGGGCCTGCGCCACGCTCCCGGCGATCCCGCGCGCCAATCTGGCCACCGCGACCGGACAGACCGCCGCCTATCTCCAGCGGATCGACGCGGTGGACGATCACGGGCCGATGCTCAATGCGGTGATCGCGATCAATCCCGATGCCTTGCGCCAAGCGCGCGAGGCGGAGGGCAAGTTCGGGCCGTTGGCGGGCAAGGCGGTGTTGATCAAGGACAATATCGAGACCGCCGATCGGATGCCGACCACCGCGGGCAGCCTTGCGCTCAAGGACAATATCACCGGGCGCGACGCGCCGCTGGTGGCGCGGCTGCGCAATGCCGGGGTGGTGATCCTCGGCAAGACCAACCTTTCCGAATGGGCCAACATCCGCTCGACCCGCAGCTCGAGCGGGTGGAGCGCCGTCGGCGGGCAGACGAAGAATCCACACGCGCTCGACCGGACACCCTGCGGCTCCTCCTCGGGCAGCGGCGCGGCGGTCGCGACGGGGCTGGCGTGGGCGGCGATCGGGACCGAGACCGACGGGTCGATCACCTGCCCCGCCAGCGTCAACGGCATCGTCGGGTTCAAGCCGACCGTCGGACTGGTCAGCCGCACCTACGTCGTCCCGATCAGCCACAGTCAGGACACCCCCGGCCCGATGACCACCAGCGTGCGCGCTGCTGCGCTGCTGCTAAGCGCGATGGCGGGCAGCGATCCGCTCGACAAGACGACCGAGCGCGCCGATCTCCACACCACCGACTTCGCTGCGGGGCTGGAGACGGCGTCGCTGGCGGGGGTGCGGATCGGGGTGATGCGCAAGCAGGCCAGCACGCATGAGCGCCTGCTCGGCGTGTTCGAAACGGCGCTGGCCGACCTCCGGCGCGCGGGCGCGGTGCTGGTCGATGTGGACTACACATTTGACGAGACCATGGGCCGCGACGAGGGCGCGGTGCTCTATTATGAGCTGCGGGCAGACCTCGGCACCTATCTGCGCGGGTTGCCCGGCAATCCGCCGGTGCGCAGCCTGGCCGATCTCATCGCATTCAACCAGGCCAATGCCGCGACCGAATTGCGCTGGTTCGGGCAGGAGACCTTCGAAAAGGCCGAGAAGCTGACCGACGCCGACGCAGCCCAGACGTATCGCAAAGCCCGCGCCAATTCGCTGCGGCTGGCGGGCAAGGACGGCATCGACAAACTGCTCGCCGACAACCGCGTCACCCTGTTGATCGCCCCGACCGAAGGCCCGGCCTGGCCGATCGATCTGGTCACCGGCGACCATGGCATTTCGGTGGGCGCGGGCAACCTCGCCGCAATCGCCGGCTATCCCCACCTCACCGTGCCGATGGGCGCGGTCGACGGACTGCCGGTGGGGCTGAGCTTCATGGGCGCGGCATGGGACGACAAGCGCGTGCTTGAGGCCGGGGCGGCGTATGAGCGGGCAAGGACTGCGGTGGTGCCGGTGGCAGGGTTCAAGCGCTGGGGGGAGTGAGCGCGAAGGCCGGTAACAGGCCGGCCAGCGCCGCGCCCAGCTCCTCGTCGAGATAGGGTTTCTGCAGCACCGGCCGGTCAAGGAAGCGGGCATCGATGCTTTTGTCGCTGTACCCGGTCGAAAAGACAAACGGGATGGAGCGCAGCGCGAGCGCGTCGGCAACGCGGTAGCTGGTTTGATCGCTCGCCCCCAAATTCACGTCAAGGATCGCGACGTCGAAACGCTTCGCCTCCACCAGGGCCAGCGCTCTATCGACCGTGGGCGCGGCGAAAATGGCCGCGCAGCCCAGATCGCCGAGCGCGGCCTCGATGTTCATGAGAACCATCATTTCGTCCTCGACGACGAGCACGCGACAGCCGGACAACAAATTATTCATCCCCGGCCTTTCCCGGAACGGGAACGTCGATTGTACATAATATCCCCTCGGGCAGATATTCGAGCTGCACATTGCCCTGCAGCTCGTGCGCCAGCCCGCGCTCGATGACCTGCGAGCCGAAGCCCTTGTGCGTCGGGGCCGCGACCACCGGGCCATCCTGTTCGCGCCAGGTCAGGATCAATCGCTCGCCAGCGGAGCCAGCCTGGATCGCCCAGCTAATCGTGATCGTGCCGGCATCATTGGCAAATGCACCGTATTTCATCGCGTTGGTCGCAAGTTCGTAGAAGGCAATACCCAGCGCCAGCGTCGCTTTGGGCAGGAGGTGGATATCGATGCCTTCGATCCTGAAGCGTTCGGCGCGGCCGTTGGCGACGCCGAACGGCTTGAGTGACGCCGCGATCAAATCGTGCAGGCTGGCGCCTTCCCAGTTTTGATGGGTCAGCAGATCGTGCGAACGGGCCAGCGCGAAGATCCGCGACTCGATCGACTCGCGGATCACCTTGGGGTCGGCGGTCGCGCGCAGCGCCTGACGCGTGATCGACTGCACCGTCGCCAGCGTATTCTTCACGCGGTGGTTGAGTTCGTCGATCAGCATCTCGCAATGCGTCTGCTTTTCGCGTTGCTTGGTCTGATCGACGATCGAAATAAAATGCTGCTGCACTTCCCCCGCTTCATCGCAAACCGGATTGATGTGCAGCGAAGCCCAGAAATTCGAACCGTCCTTGCGGCGGTAACAGACTTCGGGCTCGCGCTCGGCACGGCCAGCGAATGCGGCTTCGATCTCCGCCACCTCCGCCGATCCGGTGCCGCGCGCCATAAGCGCCTTGAAGCACACGCCAAGCACCTCTTCGCGGCCGAATCCGGTCAGCTCGAGAAACGCATCATTGGCAAAAACGATCGGATTTTCGGTTTCTTCGGCATTGGTGAACAGCATCGCCATCCGTGTTTTTTCGGTGGCGGTGACGAATGGTCCAAGCCGATCCCGAAATTCGTCGATTTCCGCTTCCGCTGCCTGTTGATCGGCGGGAGTGTTGGAAGCGTCGGGCATATGTGGATTAGCCTGTGATGCGAGGTGTCCCTCACCGCCAAACACTTCGGGAGTGCTCCGGGTTCCCGAAATCCGCCAGACGGTGCGGCTTGTTTAAGCGCAGCTCGTGACGACAAGCATGTGCTGGGAGGGAATGAGCCGCCCGCCGATTCGCAGCATAGCGCGACAGGGCAAATGCCGCTAAATGCTTGTTTCCCAGCGCTGCCATGCCAAGGGACAAAATTGCGATTGGCTCGAACAAGGTGCTGCCATGACATCTGGCCATAACAACGATACGGCAGACAGCGGCGAATCGGTCGATGTCGGACAGATTCTGGCGACGCCCAAGCTCGCCGATGCGCTTGAGAGTGACAGGTTCAAGCAGTTTCTGGATCATATTCCGCTCGCCATCGCGGTATCAGAACTGCATCCTTCGGAGAAGATCACCTATTGCAATCTTGAGTTCGAACGACTGACCGGTCGGCCCGCCGCGTCGATCGAAGGGGTTGGCTGGAAGTCGCTACCCGGAGTAGCCGCACCACCGACCGATAACACCCGGCTGGCCGAAGCCGTACTTGACGAAGAAGAATATCTCGGCACCTTCAAAATAGACCGGGACGGAGAGGTAATCGAGGTCCAGGCGTGGTCCAACACGATTGAAAGCGACGATAGTGTGCCGATGTTCCGGCTCGTCGCACTGGCCAAGGTAGCGCAACGCGACAACCCTGAGGTTGACGATCCGGGGCAAGCGCTTCGCGCCAAGGACGAGCAACTGCGTGAGTTGCAGCACCGGGTGAAAAACAACCTTCAGATGATCACCGCGCTGATCCGGATGGAAGCGCGCAATATCGGCGACGACGAAACCGGCGCACGGTTCGTGCGGCTGGCAGGGCGGATACACTCGCTGGCGTTGCTTTACGATCAGCTTTCCGGCGAAGGCATGGGGGACGTCATCGATCTCGGGGCCTACATCAGCAAAGTCGCCTCAGCTGTCATGGAAGCGCATGCAATTGAAGGGATCCGGCTGGAACTCAAGGTCGATAGTTGGCCGGTGTCGATCAACGTGGCGATGCCGACCGGGCTGGTTGTCAACGAATTGATGACCAATGCGCTGAAATACGCGTTTGTGGGGCGCGACGGCGGCACTATCAAAGTTTCGGCGCTGGTCGACGAGACCGGCTGCCGCGTCGTCATTGCCGATGACGGGATCGGGCTGCCCGAAGGTGGGAGCTGGCCCGAACCGGGCAAGCTTGGCGCGGTGATCGCCCAATCACTGCAACAAAACGCCAAGGCACGGTTCGACGTTCATTCTTCGCCGGGCGAAGGCGTCCGCGTCGAAATCGTTTTCGCGAAAGCCGAAGCGGCCCCCGAACCGGCTTGATTCCCAAGAAGAGTTGGCGGAACTGGGATACCTACAGAGGATAGTCCGTTCCCCGTGCAACTTCGCACAAAGGAACCGCCATGCCCAAGCCTATCACGCCGCCCACCCCGCTAACCGGCAATGGCGGTGAAACCCACCAGCAAGGCGGGGGGATGACCACCAATTTTGGCGTGCCGATCAGCGACAACCAGAACAGCCTCAAGGCCGGCGCGCGCGGACCCTCGCTCCTCGAAGATTTCGTGCTGCGCGAGAAAATCTTCCACTTCGATCATGAGCGGATTCCCGAGCGGATCGTCCACGCGCGCGGTTCGGGCGCGCATGGGGTGTTCGAAGCGCTTGAAGATATCAGCGACCTGACCCGCGCCGCAGTGTTCAAAAAGGGCAACAAGACCGAGACCTTCGTCCGCTTTTCCACCGTGGCGGGCGGCGCAGGTTCGGTCGACACCCCGCGTGACGTGCGCGGTTTCGCGGTCAAATTCTATACCGACGAGGGCAACTGGGACCTGGTCGGCAACAACATCCCGGTATTCTTCATCCAGGACGCAATCAAATTCCCCGATCTGGTCCATGCGGTCAAGATGGAGGCCGACAAGGGCTATCCGCAGGCCGCCAGCGCGCACGATACCTTCTGGGACTTCGTGAGCCTGATGCCCGAATCGACCCACATGCTGCTGTGGGCGATGAGCGACCGGACGATTCCGCGCTCGCTGCGCATGATCGAGGGATTTGGCGTCCACACCTTCCGGCTGGTCGATGCGAAAGGCAAGTCGAGCTTCGTCAAATTCCACTGGAAGCCGGTGCTGGGGCTGCAATCGACCTGTTGGGACGAGGCGGTCAAAATCGCCGGGGCCGATCCCGACTATCACCGCCGCGACCTGTTCGAAGCGATCGACAGTGGCAATTTCCCGGCGTGGGACCTGGGCATCCAGGTGTTCGACGAGGCATTCGCGGCGAAGCAGCCCTACGATGTGCTCGATGCGACCAAGCTGATCCCCGAGGAAGTCCTGCCCGTGCGGATCATCGGACGGATGACGCTCAACCGCAATGTCGACAACTTCTTCGCCGAGACCGAACAGGCGGCGTTCCTGCCCACCAACGTGCCGCCGGGGATCGATTTCTCCAACGATCCGCTGCTGCAAGGGCGCCTGTTCTCATACCTCGACACGCAGAAATCGCGACTGGGGACGACCAACTTCCACCAGATTCCGATCAACGCGCCAAAGTGCCCGTTCGGCAATTTCGAGCGCGACGGGATGATGCAGACCATGATGCCCAAGGGCCGCGCCAACTACGAGCCCAACAGCCTGGCCGACAACGGCGAGGACGGTGGCCCGCGCGAGAGCGAGACGGGCTTCCGCACGGTCGCGCTCAACGACGAGCGCAACGATGGTTCAGAGAAGCTGCGCATCCGCAGCGAAACCTTTGCCGACCACTTCAGCCAGGCGCGGCTGTTCTTCCGCTCACAGACCGAGATCGAGCAAGCGCATATCGCCTCGGCATTTACGTTCGAGCTGTCCAAAGTGGCGATCAAGGCGGTGCGGCTGCGGATGCTGGGCAACCTTCGGAACGTCGATGAAGACCTCGCCAAGCGCGTTGCGGCGGGATTGGCGATGGACTTGCCCACAGCGAGCAAGCCCGCCAGCGCGCCGTTCGATATGAAACCGTCCGATGCACTTTCGATCGTCAAGCAGGGCAATCCGCCGATGACTGGCCGCAAAGTCGCGATCCTGTTCGACGAAGGCTCGGACAAGGCCGAGATCGACGCGGTCACGGCAGCGGTCGGGAAAGGCGGGGGATCGGTATTCACCGTTGCTCCCAAAGTCGGCGGGCTCAAACTCAAGGGCGGCACGCTGAAAGCCGATGGTCAACTCGCCGGATCGCCCTCGGTGCTGTTCGACGCGGTCGCGCTGGTGCTGAGCGCCGAGGCGGCGGAGAAGCTGACTCATGAAGGCGCGGCGGTGCAGTTCGTGATGGACGCTTTCGGCCATGTCAAAACGATCGGCTACAACGAGGGCGGGCAGGCGCTGCTCGACAAGGCGGGGGTCGTGCCCGATGCGGGCGTGGTCGGCTTGGCGGACTTTGCCAAGACTGCGCCCAAACGTCACTGGGACCGCGAACCCAAGGTGCGGATGCTGGCATAGGTCGCTACAAAATGGCCCGGCGCATCCTTGCACCGGGCCGCTTGTTTCCTGACCCCGCCACGGCGGAGCGCGAAGCTTACTTCTTCGCAGCCGCTTTCTTGGCAGGAGCTTTTTTGGCGGGGGCAGCTTCGGCCTTGTCGGCCTTCTCAGCTTTGGGCGCGGCTTCCTTCTTCGGAGTGGCGGCCTTTTTGACCGGCTTGGCCTCAGCCGGAGCAGCCTCAGCCTTGGCGGGAGCCTTCTTGGCAGCGGCCTTCTTCGCGGGCTTGGCAGCCGGGGCCGGAGCGGTTTCCTCCGCTTCGATCGCGGCCTGGAGTTCGTCCTTGGTCACGGTCCGTGTCGTGACTTCGGCCTTGTCGAACAGGAAGTCGACGACCTTGTCCTCATAGAGCGGGGCGCGCAACTGGGCGGCCGCCAAAGGCTCGCTGCGGACGTATTCGATGAAGCGTTCGCGGTCTTCGGCGCGGTACTGCTGGGCGGCCTGGCTAAGCAGCATCTGCATTTCCTGGTTGGTCACCTCGACCCCGTTGGCCTGGCCGATTTCGGAGAGCAGCAGGCCGAGGCGCACCCGGCGCACCGCGATCGAGCGATATTCTTCCTTCTCGTCCTCGATTTCCTTGAGCGCGGCGGAGGGATCTTCCTCGTTCTGGGCTTCCTGCTCGAGCTGCTGCCAGATCTGGGCGAATTCGGCTTCGACCATCGAGGGCGGTACGTCGAAATCGTGTCCGGCGGCGAGCTGATCGAGCAGCGCGCGCTTCATCTGAGTGCGGGTCTGGCCGGCGGTTTCCTGCTCGAGCTGACCGCGCAGCAGGCCCTTGAGCTGGTCGAGGCTTTCGAGTCCGAGCGACTTGGCGAAATCCTCGTCGACCTTGGTGTCGCCCGCGACTTTGACCGCCTGGACGGTGATGTCGAAGGTCGCCGCCTTGCCCGCGAGGTTTTCCGCGCCATAATCGGCCGGGAAAGTCACGGCGATCTGCTTTTCGTCACCGGCCTTCACGCCGACCAGCTGCTCTTCGAAGCCGGGGATGAAGCGCCCCGCGCCGAGTTCCAGCGGCTGGCCTTCGGCGCTGCCGCCATCGAACGCCACGCCCCCGACCTTGCCGACGAAATCAATGATCAGCTGGTCGCCATTTTCGGCCTTCTTGCCCTTCTTGGCGTCGGTGTAACTCTTCTGCCCTTCGGCGATCTTCGCCACGGCTTCGTCAACCTCGGCATCGGCCACAGGGACCACCAGCTTTTCGAGCTTCATCCCGTCGAGGCTGGGTGCGGGAAACGTCGGCAGCACTTCGAGCGCGACTTCGACGCGTGCGTCCTTGCCCTCTTCATAGTCTTCGCCCAGCGAGACCTGCGGCTGCATCGCGGGACGCAGCTTTTGCTTGGTCACCAGCTGGTCCATCGCTTCGCGGATCGAGTTGTTGAGCGCTTCCTGGTGGAGCGCCGGGCCATGCATCTTCTTGAGCAAATTGGCAGGAACCTTGCCCGGACGAAAGCCGGGCATTTTAACCGTCGGGGCGATCTTGCGCACTTCGCCGTCGATCTTGGCGGCGATGTCCTTGGCCAAAATCGTCACGGTGTAGCCGCGCTTCAAACCCTCGTTGGTGGTCTCGACAATCTGCATGACAAATGAAGCCTTCTTGTACGTTTTGCGCTGCGCTGGGCGGTAAGGGGAACTGGTGCGGGCGAAGGGACTCGAACCCCCACATCTTGCGATACTGGTACCTAAAACCAGCGCGTCTACCAATTCCGCCACGCCCGCGACCTGACGAAGCCTGAGAATATCAGGCGCGTGCCCTTAAGGGCAGGAGGCCAAAAGGGCAAGCGCCACCCGATGTGGGAACGTCGCCGCCCGTCCAAACGTTCCGCAGGCGAAGGAGAACTCCGTCATGGCCAGCCAGCCGCCGACCCAGCCCGATACGATCGAGCCGCAATCCCCGCCCGAAGCACCCAGCGATCCGACACCGATCGAACAGCCCGGCACCCAGCCCGACGAGGTTAGTCCGGTCGGCCCCGATATCGACCAGCCGGGCAAGGGTCCGGACGAGGTTTAGGTCGGCACGCTCAGCCCGAAAGTCCTTGCCAGCGTCACCAGCAACCCGCTCCGAACCTTCCCCTGCGTCACCGGCTGAACCGGACACTCAAGGCAATAGGCCTGCGCGCCTTTCGCGCCGAGCAGTCGTTCGACTTCGCCAAGCGCTTGTCCGACCAGCCGGCGCTGGCGCGTCGCGGCCATCGCGGCAAGATCGTAACCCTCGGCGGGGCTCGCATCCTCGTCGTCCCCGGCGAAGCGCTCGATCAGCGAGGCATAGGGATCGGCGTCCTTGCCAAGGTATTTGGCGTGCCACTCACCCGGTTTGAGCTTGGCTGCCTGCGCCGCCCAGGCCAGCGCATCGCCGAGCCCGCCGAACTGGTCGACCAGCCCAAGCTGGCGCGCGGTGCCGCCATCCCATACCCGGCCTTGCGCCATCGCGTCGATTTGCGCGGGCGTCTTGCCGCGCGATTTGGCGACCAGTCCAAGAAAGCGGGCATAGCCGTTCTCGATCGTCGCCTGCAGCATCGCATCGACTTCGGGGGTGAAGCCCGAGAAGAGGTCCGGCTGGCCTGACAAGGGCGTGGTACGCACCCCGTCGCCGGTCACGCCGTAATCGGCGAGCGTGCGCTCGAAGCTGGGAATGACCGCGAAAATGCCGATCGAGCCGGTAATCGTCCCCGGTTCGGCGAAGATGCGGGTTGCCGGGGTCGAGACCCAGTAGCCGCCGCTCGCTGCAAGGTTGGCCATCGAAACGACGACTGGCAGTCCGGCCGCCTTCTTGCGCTCGATCGCAGTGCGGATTGCTTCGGAGGCCATGACCGAGCCGCCCGGCGAATCGACCCGGACCACCAGTGCGGCAAGATCGCCCGCGTCGGTTTGGTCGATCAGCTTGGCGATCCGGTCGCCGCCCGCGGTGCCCGGCCCGGCCTTGCCGTCGACAATCTCGCCCGCCACGGTAACCACGCCGATTGCCTTGCCCGGAGTGTCGGGCTCGTTGGCGGCGAGCCATGCCTTGAGCGTGCTATGCGCGAAAGCGCCGGGCAGTTCGTCGATGGGATCCTCGCCCGCTACTTGCGCGACGCGCTTGCCGAAGCTGACCCGGTCGCCGATCTTGTCGACCAGTCCGGCATTCTTGGCCGCTTCCGCCGCATTGCCGTTCGCCGCCTTGAGCCAACCGGCCGGATCACGGGTGACCAGCGCGACATTCATCCTTGGCCGTGCTTTGGCGACGTCGGCCTGCCACTCGGTCCACAGCGCATCGTAGATCGCCTTGCGCGCCTCGCGCGCCGGAGGGGACATGTCGTTGCGGATGTAAGGCTCGACGTAATCCTTGTAGGTGCCGACCTTGTAGACATGGGCGGTGATTTTGAGCTTTTCGAGCAGGCGGCCGAAATAGAGGTTGTTGCCTCCCGGCCCCATCACGAAGGCCCCGCCGAGCGGATCGACCCACACTTCTGACGAATGCGCGGCGAGCAGCAGCGCATCGTCGGTATAGCCCACGGCATAGGTCAGCACCGGCTTTTTGGCCGCGCGCACTTCGTCGAGCGCGGCCCCCACTTCCTGCATATGGACCAGCCCGCCGCCGGTGAATTTCGACAAATCGAGCACCACCGCCTTGATCCGGTCGTCTTTGGCCGCGGTGCGGATCGCGCGCACCAGGTCGCGCGCGCGGTATTGGGTCGCCGGGGCCTGCGCGGCAACCAGCGCCTCCAGCGGATCGATCGCCGAGGGTTCCTCGACCACCGAGCCCTTGAGGTTGAGCAGCAGCGCGCCCTCGCGCACCTGCCCCGCACTCGGCCGCGTGGTGAGCAGCGCATAGAGCGCGAAGAAGAACAGCAGCAGGAACAGCATCACCATCCCGTCCTTGATGGCGACGAGCAGGTGCCAGACCTTGCGGGCGAAAATCATGCGGGTTCCTTTGCAGTGCTGAGGCGAGAGATAGGCAGCGGTGCCGCGGAACGCCACCCCCACCCTCGACGTCGTGGCAGCCGCTTGCGGATCGGAAGTTCGCAAAGTTCACAGCGTTCCGGAAAAGAAAAACGACCTGCTTGGCGCCATATCGGCGATGACGACAGTGTGGTGGAGTAGGAAAACGACTTGAAAATCTGGCGGGGCCACTCTTGTCTAGACGGTTGGTTAAATCCAACCTATGGCGTGGCCGATGGACGAATTGCTGCGCAAGATCGAAGACTTCTGCCGGCTGCACGGCCTGTCGGAAACCCGTTTCGGTGAGCTGACGCTCGGCGACAAGCCGTTCGTTTCGCAGCTGCGGTCGGGCCGCGACTTGCGCGCGAGCACGGTAGCGCGGCTGCACAAGTTTATGGAAGAATATGGTGCCGACGCCCCGGACCACCTCACCCGCTATCCGGCGGGCGTGGCGGCGTTTCCGCATCGGCACCTGCTGGGTGTCGCCGGCTTGGCGCCGCATGAAATCCTGTTTCTGCTCGACGAAGCCGAACAATGGGTGGAGCTCAACCGTCATGCACAGAAACGCGACGACCGGCTGGCGGGCCTCACCATCATCAATGCCTTCTTCGAAAACAGCACGCGCACGCTGCTGAGCTTCGAAATCGCCGGCAAGCGGCTCGGCGCCGACGTGGTCAACATGCACGCCGCGCAGTCGAGCGTGAAAAAGGGCGAAACGCTGATCGATACCGCGATGACGCTCAACGCGATGCGCGCCAATGCGATCGTGATCCGCCACGGCAGTTCGGGCGCGGTGCGGCTGATCGCCGACAAGGTCGATTGCCCGGTGCTTAACGCGGGCGACGGTCAGCATGAACACCCCACCCAAGGCCTGCTCGATGCTTTGACCATTCGCCACGCGAAAGGCACCCTCAACGGCCTCAAGGTTACGATCTGCGGCGATATCCTCCACAGCCGGGTTGCGCGCTCGAACATCCTGTGCCTGACCGCGCTGGGGGCCGAGGTGCGCGTCTGCGCCCCGCCCGCGCTGATGCCCGCAGGGATCGAGGCGATGCGTGTCATGCCGTTCCACGACTTCGACGCCGCGCTGGCCGGAGCTGATGTGGTTATGATGCTGCGGCTCCAGCAGGAGCGGATGAGCGGGCAATTCATCCCCTCCCCCCGCGAATATCGCCACCTCTACGGGCTGACGCTCGAGCGGCTGGCCAGGGCCAAGCCCGACGCGCTGGTGATGCACCCCGGCCCGATGAACCGCGGGGTCGAGATCGACAGCAATGTCGCCGATCTTGCGGGACGCTCGGCGATCACCCGCCAGGTCGAACTGGGGGTGGCGGTGCGGATGGCCTGCCTCGACGTGCTGACCCGGCGCGAGCGCGGCGTGGAGGGGTGGTCATGACCCCCACCGCGCTGACCATCACCAACGGGCTGCTGGTGTTGCCCGAAGGCAAGCCTGCCAAGGGCGCGATCCGCTGCGAGGGCGGCCGGATCGTCGCGCTGGGCGATGTCGCGCCGGAACCGGGCGACACCGTGGTCGATGCCAAGCGCGCGTTGATCGCTCCGGGGCTGGTCGATCTGGGCGTCTTCGCGATCGACAAGCCGGCGTTCCATTTCGGCGGGATTACCCGCGCCGCGCTGATGCCCGACCAGTCGCCCCCGCTCGACCATCCGGCGCGGGTGCGGTTTGCGGCGCAGAGCGGCAAGCCCGATTTGTGGGTCCACCCGCTCGCCGCCGCGACGCGTGGACTGGAGGGCAGCGAGCTGGCCGAACTGGCGCTGATGCGCGATGCCGGGGCCAAGGCGGTCGCCACCGGGCGCCAGTGGATCGGCGATTCGGGCGCGATGCTGCGGCTGTTGCGCTACTCGGCGATGCTGGGGCTGACGGTGATCTGCCATGCCGAAGACGGCGGACTGACCGGCAATGCGGTCGCCACCGCAGGCGAAAGCGCCACTCGGCTCGGCCTCCCCGCCGCGCCCGCCGAGGCCGAAGCGCTGGCCGTCGCGCGCGACCTGGCACTGGCCGAACTGGCGGGCGCGACGATCCATTTCCGGCAAGTGACGACGGCGGACGGCCTCGCGCTGGTCCGCGCCGCCAAGGCGCGCGGGCAGAAGGTGACCGCAGGCGTGACGCCCGCGCATTTCATGCTGTCCGACATCGCGATGAGCGATTTCCGCACTTTTGCCCGGCTCTCGCCGCCGCTGCGCAGCGAGGCGGACCGCCAGGCGGTGCTGGGGGGGCTCGCCGACGGGACGATCGACGTGATTGCCTCGGGCCACGATCCGCGCGGGCCCGAAGACAAGCGCCTGCCGTTCGCCGATGCCGAGCCGGGGATGGCGGGTGCCGAGACGCTGCTGCCGCTGACCCTCGGGCTGGTGCGCGATTGCGTGATCGACACCGCGCGCGCCTTCGCGCTCTTGGCCACCAACCCCGCAAGGCTGCTGGGCGTCGATGCGGGCAGGCTGGAGATCGGCGCCGAAGCCGACATCGCGCTGATCGACGCCGACCGGCCGTGGATTGTCGATTCGGACAAGATGGCGGCGGCTGCGGGCAACACCCCGTTCGACAAGCAGCCCGTCCAAGGCCGCGTCACCGCGCTGTTCAAGGGCGGCTCCCGCATCGGTCTATAGCAAAAGGCCCTCCCGGATCAGCGGAAGGACCTCTGCAATGCTTTGGTTGGGCGGTTCAGCTCAGCGGCGGCGCACCATTTGCGGGCCGCTGGTGCCGCGCACCGGGGCGGGAACTACCGAACGCGGCGCGGAGTAGGCAAAGCACACCCCGCCGCGGTTCTTGACGCTCGAGCACATGCCCTGCGCTCCACCTGAATCGAAACCGGCGGCGGCGACGCGCCAGAAGTTCTTGCCGCGCACCACCGCGGGCGTGATCACCATGCGGTGGCTGCGCAGGCTGTGGTTCCTGGCTGCGTAGATGCCCCAGGCGCGGCGCGCGCCCTGCGCGCTGGCAAAGCTGCCAAGCTGGACGAGGTGCGTGCCATTGCCCACCACCGGACGCGCCTGATAGGCGACGCGAGCGGGCTGAACGCGGACCGGCGTGGCGGCACGACCCGAGAAGGCCTGCGCCACCGTGGTGTAGACGCTGGCCGGGATCGACTGGACGACCGGCTGCGAGACAAAGCTAAGTCCCACAACCTGCTCGACCGGCTGGGCTGAAACAGGCTGGATCTCAGCGACCGGTTCGGGGACCGGCGGCGTGTAGCTGGCGACTTCGACTGCGGGGGCGACAGGCACTGCAAGCGCAGGAGCTGCGGCCGGGAGTTCGACATCGGCGCGGGCCAGTTCCACTGGGGGCTGCGCCACACTGGCGCTGGCCTCGGCGGCGAGCTGCTGGGTCGAAGGCGAGTTGGCGAGCGCCAGCGCCTGCGGTTGGCCCGGATCGCTGCGGAGCGGGGCGCCGAGCAGCGCCGCGACGCGCTGCTGGAAGGCTTCGGGATGCACGGTCGCAGCCCACTGACCGATCCGGTCGCTGACCTGATCGGCGGGCACGTCTTGCGACATCATCAGCCGCGCTTCGCGCCAGCGGCCGTCAAGCGCGTAGGCATAGGCAAGGTTCTGGCGCGCTTTGGCGGTGTTGTCGCCGCCGCGGATCGAATCCGCCAGCACGGCCACGCCGCGGCTGGTTTCACCCGCCAGCGCGAGCGCGAGGCCAAGATCGGTCGCGGGAATGGTGTCGCGCCAATCGTCGAGCACGCCCACCGCTTCCTGGTTGCGCCCCGTCCCGGCATCTGCCAGCGCGAGCGCGAGCGCGGTGCGGGCGCTGTTATCGCCCAGTTCCATCGCGTCGTTAAACGTCGTTGCGGCCGAGGCAAACCGGCCGCTGCGCAAATAGGCATGGCCCAGCAGCGCCCGGCGTGCCGCGTCGCGCGGGGCAGCCTGGACCGCGGCTTCGGCCAGCGGAATGGCCTTGCCGACATCGCCCCTGGCCAGCATGATCTGGGCCTGCGCCGCGCTCTTGTCGGCGCGCGGACCCGCCGCGGTGCAGCCCGCCAGCATCGTTGCGGCGATCACCCCGGTAACGGCGAAGCGAAGGGCTGTCTGGCGTGTGGCAATGGCAGTCATGGGTTGTCCCCTTGGGCGAATATCAGGCACTCAGCGTTTCCCGGCCACTTGCGCGGCCAGTGAGGTAACTTCGGGCAAATCCGACAACAGCTTGTCGAGCGCGTCGGTCACCAGCTGCTGCGCGCTGCGATTGCGCAGCGTGCAGGCGAGCCGCAGCTTGAGGTGGCGTTCGGCATCGACCCTGAGCGTGAAGGCAGCGCGGCGGCCGTCCGACAGCGCGGAGCGGCGTTCGGGGGCCGACTTGCGCAGCGGCGCGGCGACCCGCTCGGCCATCGCCGCCTGCTGCTGGACCACTGGCGGGATCGCAGCCGGAGCGACCGGTGTGGCGGGATTGATCGCGACCACTTCGGCGGACTCATGCTCGGCTTCGAACTGGTCCCCATCATGGTCCTCGTCGTGACCCATGTCGTTCCAGCCGAGATCGTCCTCGACAGTGCGCGCCAGCGAGTCCGAATAATGCGGCATTGGCTGCAACTGCGGCCGCATCGCCGGTTTGGCGGTGCCTTTGCGCGCGAGCAGGGTTGGCGTCAAAGACGCGAAAGTGCGGGGTTCGCTCACCGTTGCCACCCCCTCAACCCGCGACCCGGCGGCCGAAACCACCAGCCGGACGGATTGCGCCGGGCATCGCCGAAACGCTGTTGGGGGCCGCGAACACGGTGCGGCGGAAGTTCTTTTCGAGCCGGTCCGAAATATAGTGCCACAGCGCGACGATTTCAGCCGCCGAACGCCCGTTGGGATCGACTTCCATCACCGTGCGGCCATCGATCATCGAGGCGGCATAGTCGGTCCGGTGGTGCAGCGTGACCGGCGCGACCGTGCCGTGCTGCGACAGCGCAACCGCGGCTTCCGAAGTTATCTTGGCCTTGGGGGTGGCGCCATTGACCACGAAAATCAGCGGCTTGCCCGCGCGTTCGCACAAATCGACCGTGGCACCGACCGCGCGCAAATCATGCGGGCTTGGGCGGGTCGGCACGACGATCAGCTCGGAAACCGAAATGACGCTCTGGATCGCCATGGTGATCGCGGGTGGGGTATCGATCACCGCGAGCTTGAAGCCCTGCTGGCGCAGCACCGCAAGGTCGCTGGCCAGCCGCGCGACCGTGGTCTGCGCGAAGGCTGGATAATCGTCGGCGCGCTCGTTCCACCAATCGGCGAGCGAACCCTGCGGATCGATGTCGATCAGCACCACCGGGCCGGCGCCGGCGCGCTGGGCCTGAACGGCGAGATGCCCGGACAAGGTCGTCTTGCCCGATCCGCCCTTCTGCGAAGCCAAAGCCAGTACGCGCAACGTCAATTCCCCCCGGTTGAAATCGGATGTGCAAATGCAATTGCCAGCCGGGATCGCAGAACGTTCCTAATTTTGGGTTAACGCTGCGGGGGCTGGAGCGACGGCGAGTGCGCGGGATTCGCGCACAAAGGCTTTGCTAACCGGTGATTTACCATGTCAGTTAGCTATCGGGCCGGACGGCTGACCGGCGGCACCTTGGCGATGGGGCCAAAGTCTTGGGCAAATGGGTTAACCGGGTGGGTCGCAACGAAGTTTTCTCAGGGATTTTCGCGATGGGGAAGAAACTGCTGTCGATAACGTTGCTGGCCGGGGCAACGGCGCTTCCCGCGGGTCCGGCGCTGGCCGATGTCAGAGCCGGGGTCGAGGCGTGGAGCCGCAATCAGGACGAGGTCGCGGTCCGCGAATGGCAGGGCCCGGCCGCGCGCGGCGATGCCGATGCGCAGTTCAACATGGGGCAGGCCTACAAGCTGGGTCGCGGGGTCAAGCAGGACCTCGTCAAGGCCGAGGAGCTGTTCGCCAAGGCCGCCGCGCAAGGCCACCCGCAAGCCTCCGACAACTACGGCTTGCTGCTTTTCCGGCGCGGCCAGCGCGCGCAAGCGCTGCCCTATTTGCGTGCCGGCGCGGATCGCGGCAACCCCAACGCGCAGTATCTGCTCGGCATCGCCCACTTCAATGGCGAAGGCGTGCCCAAGGACTGGGTGCGCGCCTATGCGCTGGTCTACCTCTCGCGTCAGGGCGGGGTCGAAGCCGGGCCCGCCGCGCTCGACCAGATGAACCAGTATATCCCGATCGAGCAGCGCCAGCAGGCCGTCGCGCTGGCGAGCGAGCTCGCGGCGCAGGCCGACGCGACCCGCGCGCGCGAATTTGCCGCCGTCGACCTTGGCAATACCGTGCCCTCGGTCGCTGACACGCCTTCCGTAGCGATGCGGACCCAGCGCCAGCCGGTGATCGCCGCGCGCTCGCCCAGCACGGTCGATACCGCCGATGCAGTCGCCAACGCGGTCCGCGTCGCGGGAAACGACAGCCCGCGCACTGCCGGGGCCGATTTTGCGCGCCCGCAAGTCGCGGCTGCCGCGCCGCCGCCAGTCGTGGTCCGCACCGCTCCACCGCCGATAACCGTGGTCCAGCGTCCCCCGAGTGCCGCCATCCCACCGCCGCCTCGTCCTGCCGCTCAGGCAGCAACGGGCACATGGCGCGTCCAGCTTGGTGCGTTCGGCGTTGCTGGCAATGCCGATGCGCTATGGAACCGGGTCAAGGCGCGACCCGAACTCGCCGGCCATGCCCAACTGCTGGTCCGCGCCGGTGCCGTGACCAAGCTGCAGGTCGGCGGGTTCGCCAGCCGCGGGGCGGCGCAGGCCGCCTGCACGCGCCTTACCGCCGCCGGATTCGCCTGCGTCCCGGCCCAGCGCTGAAGCGATGGACCGCACGTCGCCGGATCGAATCGCCGCACTCGATTTGATCCGCGGCGTCGCGGTGCTCGGCATCCTGACGGTCAATATCGCGGGCTTTGCCGGACCGACGGTCGCGACGCTGACGCCGCATGTCCCCGCCCCCGGCAGTTTCGCCGACGAAGCCGCTTTTGCGACCGTACTGGTGCTGTTCGAAGGCAAGATGCGCGCGCTGTTCACGCTGCTGTTCGGGGCCAGCATGCTGTTGTTCATCGATCGCGCCGAGCAAGCCGGTCGCAACGGCGATGTGCTGCAATTGCGCCGCCTCGTCTGGCTGGTGGTGCTGGGCTACCTCCATTTCGTGCTGCTGTGGTGGGGCGACATCTTGTTCCTTTACGCAGTGGCGGGCCTGATCGCGCTATTTTTCCGCCATTTGCCGGTGCGCCGGATGCTGTTCATCGCGCTGCTGATGTTCGGTGCGTGGCAAGCGTTCGGGCTGGCGGAAAGCCGCACCGAGATCCGCACCGAACTGGCGGTGCTGGGCGGTAGCGCCAATCCTTCCGAGCGCGCGGCGCAACTCCGCACCGATTCCGCCTATAGAGCGCAGGCCGCAGGCGAGATCCGCGAATACCGCTCCGGTTTCGTGGCGCAGATCGCCGCCAAGCTGGAAACGCGCCCGTTCTATCCGGTGACGCTGACCCTGGTGACGCTGGGCGAGACGCTGCCGTGGATATTGATCGGCATGGCGCTCTACCGGCTGGGGCTGTTTGGCGGATTATGGCCGCGCGCCGCGCTGCAGGCGATGGCGGTGGGCGGGATCCTTGGCGGCGGCGTGCTGACGTTGGCCTTCACCGCCTGGGCCTGGACGCATCGTTTCCCCACCACCGCGATGCGCGAGGCGATCGCCTATGGCCTCGCGGTGCCGCATTTGCTCGTGGCGCTGGGCTATGCCGCCGCGCTGATGCTCGCCGCGCCGCGCCTATTGCGCTCGCGGCTGGGGCAGCGGATCGGTGCGGCGGGGCGGATGGCGTTCAGCAATTACATCGGCACCACGCTGGTGATGTGTGCGCTGTTCTATGGTTGGGGACTGGGCCTCGTCGGGCAGATCCCGCATGCGGTGCAGCCGCTGTTCGTGCTGCTCGGCTGGACGCTGATGCTCGGCTGGAGCGAGCCATGGCTGACGCGATTCCGGCAAGGTCCGCTCGAATGGCTGTGGCGTTCGCTGACCGAGCGACGGGCGCTGCCGTTCAAACGCTAGTTGCTATTGATAGCGATTCGCATTATCTAAATGCCGACTCTGCGGGAGCGGCCATGTATATTTGCGTCTGCAATGCGATCCGGGAATGCGAGCTGCGCGCTGCGGCGCGGGTCTGCCCGGGCGATGTCGACGCGGTTTACGAAAGCCTCGGCAAACATCCGCAATGCGGCCAGTGCCTCGATGAGGCCGCGCATATCCTGATCGACGAGCGTTCCACGGCCCGTCCACGCGAGCACACTCGGGCCTGACGCGCCCGAACGCAATTGCTTCGCAAGAGCAGCGCATAAATCCGCAGAATTCTGCCGCTTTTCGGCTTGTTCGCAAGCCCATCGGCGCGCATAATCGCGGCTCGTTTCGACAGGAGCCGGTCATGCAGGGCGACGCGCAGGTCATCGACTTTCTCAACAAGGCGCTGCTCAACGAGCTGACCGCGATCAACCAGTATTGGCTGCACTACCGGCTGCTCCACCACTGGGGGCTGCACAAGCTCGCCGAGTTCGAACGCCACGAATCGATCGACGAGATGAAGCACGCCGACAAGCTCGCCGACCGCATCCTGTTCCTCGACGGACTGCCCAATTTCCAAGCGCTGGGCCGACTCAAGGTGGGCGAGAACGTCGAGGAAATCCTCAAGGCCGACCTCGCGCTCGAGAATGAGGCGATACCCTTGCTCAAGGAAGCCATCGCGCATTGCGAAGCGGTGCGCGACTACGTCAGCCGCGACCTGTTCGCCGAAATCCTCGCCAATGAGGAGGACCATGTCGATACGCTGGAAACCCAGTTCGAGATGATCGAGCGGATGGGGCTGCCCAATTATGTCCAGCTCAATAGCGAGGCGAAGGAGGCGTGAGCTTTCTGGATCCTCTCCATTTTGCGAAGCCAAATGGGGAGGTGGCAGACGCCGAAGGCGGCTGACGGAGGGGTAATGCGGCGGGGCAAGAACCCCTCCGTCACGCCCTACCGGGCGCGCCACCTCCCCATTTGTCCTACGGAAAAATAGGGAGGATCAGTCAGTCCTTGGCGAACGGGTTCTTCGAACTGCGCAGATTCAGCCGGATCGGCACCGCGTCGAAGCCCAGCTCCTTGCGGATGCCGTTGACCAGATAGCGTTGGTAGCTGGTCGGCAGCAGTTCCAGCCGCGTCCCGAACACCACAAAGCCCGGCGGCCGCGTCTTGGCTTGGGTGATGTAGCGCAACTTGATCCGCTTGCCGCCGGGCGCGGGCGGCGGGTTGGCGGAGAGCGCATCGTCGAACCAGCGGTTGAGCAACCCGGTCGAGACGCGCTTCGACCAAGCCGCGCGCAGTTCGAAGGCGGCGGCGAGCAATTGGTCGAGGCCCTTGCCGGTCTTGGCCGAAACCGCCAGCAGCGGCACCCCGCGGACCTGCGCCAGCCCGTCTTCGAGCGCTCCGCGCACCCCGTTGAACAGCGAGGAGGCATCCTCGGCGATGTCCCATTTGTTGATCGCGATGAGCAGCGCGCGGCCTTCTTCGAGGACCAGACTGGCGATCTTGAGGTCCTGATGCTCGAGCCCCTGGGTAGCATCGAGCAGCAGCACCACCACTTCGGCAAAATCGACCGCATGGCGCGCATCGGCGACCGCCATCTTCTCGAGCTTTTCGGTAATCCGCGCCTTCTTGCGCATGCCCGCGGTATCGATCAGCCGGATCTTACGATATTCTTTGAGCTGCGGATCGAACCAGTCCCAGTCGACCGCGATCGAATCGCGGGTGATCCCCGCCTCGGGGCCGACCAGCAGCCGCTCTTCGCCGAGCATCGCATTGATCAGCGTCGATTTGCCCGCGTTGGGGCGGCCGACGATGGCGAGCTTGAGGGGCCCGGCGAGTTCGTCTTCCTCTTCGGGCTCAGGCGCAGCGTCGCGCTCCTGCTGGCCCGCATCGAGCAGCGGCAGCAGCGCTTCGAACAGATCGGCCATGCCCTGCCCGTGTTCGGCCGAGAGCGGAACCGGGTCGCCCAGGCCGAGCGAGAACGCCTCGTAGAGCCCGTGATCGCCCGCCTTGCCCTCGGCCTTGTTGGCGACCAGCACCACCGGCACGGTCGAGGTGCGCAGCCACCGGCCGATTTCTTCGTCGAGCGGGGTCAGCCCGGCGCGCGCATCGATCACGAACAGCGCGACGTCCGCGCCGAGCAGCGCCGCTTCGGTCTGCTGGCGCATCCGCCCCGGCAGCGTCGCGGCATCCTCGTCTTCCCAGCCCGCGGTATCGACGATGGTGAAATCGAGCCCGAGCAGATGCGCCTCGCCCAAGCGGCGGTCGCGGGTGACGCCCGGCTGGTCGTCGACCAAAGCGAGTTTCTTGCCGATCAGCCGATTGAACAGCGTCGATTTGCCGACGTTGGGCCGGCCGATAATGATGACTTGGGGGAGCATGGCTGGCGGCACCTGACGCGGACGGCGCGCTTTGGCAAGCGAAACGGCAAATCCTTGCCGCGCCGTTAACCCTGTTTTGCAGGCCGGCGCTAACCCTGTCGTGCCAGACCCGGAAGCATGAGGGGAAGAATTCTCGGCGGCGCGCTCTGCGCTTTCCTGACGCTGGCGACGCCCGCGCGCGCCGATAGCGCGGTGGAAATGAACGCGGTCGCAGGCGGCGGAGCCACCACCCTGCCGCCTTACCTGCAATGCGTGCCCTATGCCCGCCGCGTCTCTGGCATCCAGATTTACGGCGACGCGCATACTTGGTGGGGCCAGGCTGAGGGCCGCTATGCCAAGGGCACGCGGCCAAGGGTCGGCGCGGTGATGGCGTTCAAGCCGCACGGCAACATGCGGCTCGGCCATGTCGCGGCGGTCAGCCGGATCGTCGATCCGCGCACCGTGCTGCTCAAACATTCCAACTGGTCGCTGATCAACGGCCGCCGCGGCCAGATCGAGGACAATGTCCGCGCGGTGGATGTTTCCCCGGATAACGACTGGAGCGAGGTGCGGGTGTGGTTCGATCCGATCCAGGCGCTGGGCGGCACCCACTGGCCGGTGCAGGGTTTCATCTACAACGCCCAGCCCGGCAGCGATCCCGCGCCGATTCGCATCGCCAAGGCGAGCAGCGATCCGATCGGCGATATTATTGCCGCGCGGTTGCGCTAAGCGGTCAGGCTTTCGCCACCGGCGCGTCGTCGCCCAGATCTTCGAACCAGGCTTCGACCGGGCCGTTGAGCTTGAGCGTCAAGGGCTGGCCCTTGCGGTCCATCGTCTTGCCGGCCTGGACCCGGACCCAGCCTTCGGAAATCGAGTATTCCTCGACATTGGTGCGGACCACCCCTTTGAAGCGGATGCCGATGCCGCGCATCAGCAAATCTTCGTCGAAGAACGGACTGCGCGGGCTGATCGCGAGGTGATCGGGCGGCACGTCGCTTGCCGAGGGTGAGGGACCGGTGGAGGTTGCCTCGCCAATAGCTTCAGCCTCAGCGGCCAATTCGGGGGTTTCGTCGCTCATAGCGCGCGGCCTTAGTTGGATGGGCCCGCTTGTCAATTCGCGCTGGTTTGCTAAGGGCGCGCCTTCGCTCTTGCGAGCGGGCGCGTAGCTCAGTGGTAGAGCACACCCTTCACACGGGTGGGGTCGCAGGTTCAATCCCTGCCGCGCCCACCATTGCCAAGCGCCCTACCCCAACCAACCGTCATCCTGAACTTGTTTCAGGACCCATTCCTCCCCACAATCGGAGCGCGGGATCGCACGCTGCCCTCTCCGTGGGACGGCGTTGTGGATCAAACGCCCGCTCCGGATGTGCGGCAAGATGGGTCCTGAAACAAGTTCAGGATGACGATGAGGGAGTGTTGCGCGAGCCGCGGCGAGACGCCATAGCGCCAGCACCATGCATGACATCAAGCTGATCCGCGAAAATCCCGAGGCCTTCGACGCCGGTCTGGCGCGGCGGGGCGTAGAGCCGTCGGCTGCAGCGATCCTCGCGCTCGACGCTGCGCGGCGGGAGCAATTGTCCGGGCAACAGGAAGGACAAGCTCGCCGAAACGAACTTTCCAGAGAATTTGGCGAGTGCAAGAAGAAGGGTTTGAATCCCCCAACCGATCTCATTGCCGAACTTGACAGCCTCAAGCACAACTTGCCTCAGGCAGAGGCTGAAGTCGCTCGACTTAACTTCGAAATTCGCGAGATACTGGCGGGCTTGCCCAACCTCCCCGACGCCGACGTCCCCGATGGCACAGACGAAGCCCACAATGTCGAAGTCAGCCGCTGGGGCACACCGCGCGCATTCAACTTCGCGCCCAGGGAGCACGCCGATCTCGGCCCCGCGCTTGGCCTCGATTTCGAGACCGGGGCGCTAATCTCGGGCGCGCGGTTTACATTTCTGCGCGGGCAGATGGCGCGGCTGCAGCGCGGCCTTGGCCAGTTTATGCTCGATATGCAGACCGCCAAAGGGTTCACCGAATGCGCCCCGCCGCTGCTGGTGCGCGAAGAAGCGCTGTTCGGCACCGGCCAGCTGCCCAAATTCGCCGAAGACAATTTCCAGACCACCGATGGGCGCTGGCTGATCCCGACCTCCGAAGTCAGCCTGGCCAATTCGGTGCGCGAGAAAATCCTGAGCGATGCCGAATTGCCCTTGCGGATGGCGGCTTTGACCCCCTGCTTTCGCTCCGAAGCGGGCGCTGCGGGCAAAGATACGCGCGGCTTTATTCGCCAGCATCAGTTCGACAAGGTTGAACTGATTGCGATCTGCCGACCGGACCAATCCGAGGCCGAACATGCGCGGACCACGGCCGCCGCTGAATCGATCCTCGAAGCGCTCGAACTGCCCTATCGCAAGCTGCTGCTCTGCGCGGGCGACATGGGTTTCACCGCGCGCAAGACTTTCGATCTCGAAGTCTGGCTCCCCGGGCAGAACGCCTATCGCGAGATTTCGAGCATCTCCAACTGCGGCACCTTCCAGGCGCGGCGGATGAACACGCGGTTTCGCCCTGAAGGCCAGAAGGGCACCGAGTTCGTCCACACGCTCAACGGCTCGGGCCTCGCGGTCGGGCGCGCGCTGGTCGCGGTGCTCGAGAACTTCCAGCAGGAGGATGGTTCGGTCGAGCTGCCCGCGGCGCTGCTGCCCTATATGGGCGGGATCACCCGGCTGGTTCCGGCCTGATGCGCATCCTCCTCACCAACGACGATGGCATCCACGCTCCCGGGCTCGACGTGCTCGAAGCGATCGCGCGGCAATTCAGCGACGATATCTGGATCGTCGCCCCGGCGGAGGAACAGTCGGGCGCGGGCCACTCGCTCACTTTGTCGCGGCCTGTTCGCCTACGCCAGCACGATGCGCGGCGCTTCTCGGTCTCGGGTACGCCGACCGACGCGGTGATGATGGCGCTGCGCAAGGTCATGCCCTCGCCCCCCGACGTGATCCTCTCGGGCGTCAACCGCGGGGCCAATCTGGGCGACGACGTGACCTATTCGGGCACTGTCTCGGCCGCGATCGAGGGCACTTTGGCGGGGGTCCGCTCGGTCGCTTTCAGCCAGGTCTATGCCCGCGAGGGGATGGGCGACACCGTGCCGTTTGCCGCCGCCGAGCAATGGGGGGCCAAGGTGCTCAGCCCGCTGCTCGATGCGCCGTTCAACGACCGCACGATGGTCAACGTCAACTTCCCGGCGCTGCCGCCCGCCGAGGTGAAGGGCATCCGCGTGGTGCGCCAGGGTTTCCACGATTACGCGCGCGGCTCGGTGGTCGAGGGCACCGATCCGCGCGGCTACCGCTATTTCTGGTTCGGCTTGCATGGTATCGAGCACACGGCAGGCAATTTGAGCGATTTGGAGGCGATTGCCGATGGTTATATCTCGGTGACCCCGCTGCAACTCGATTTGACGCATGAGGCCTCGCTGGCGGGGCTGGCGGCGCGCTACGCATGAAATGGCTCGCGGCCCTCGCCCTGCTTGGCTTGGCGAGCATGGCGCGCGCCGGGGATGCCGATCCCAAGCAGGAAGCTACGCACACTGTCGCGCCGGGTGAGACGCTGAGCGGGATCGCCAACCGCGCCGAGGTGCCGCGCATCCTGATTATCGAGGCCAACGGGCTCAAGGCACCCTATCTGCTGCGCGCGGGCCAGCGCCTGATCATCCCGCGCCGCCGCAGCCATGTCGTCACAGCCGGTGAGACCGGCTTCGCAATCGCGTTGGAATACGGCGTGCCATGGTCCGCGATCGCCGCCGCCAACGGATTGGAGCGCGACGCGCCGCTGCGCAGCGGGCAGCGGCTGTCGATCCCGACGCTGAGCAAACCCGCGGTTGAACCCACACCTCTGCCTTCCCCCTCGCCATCCCCTTCGGCCAGCGCGGATCGACCGCCTGCGGCGCTCGCCTGGCCCGTCGCCGGCCCGATCCGCCGCGGCTTCGCTCCGCGCAGCACCCGCAATTACCATGACGGGATCGATATCACTGCGCCCGAAGGCACCGCGGTGCGCGCCAGCGCGGCGGGCCGGGTGATCTATGCTGAGCAAGGCCCGCGCGAATATGGCAAGACCGTGATCATCCATCACGGCAATCGCTGGACCACGACCTATGCCTTGCTCAGCCGGATTACGGTCAAGACGGGCGAGCGGGTCAGGGCGGGCCAGCGGATCGGGCTGGTCGGCCACAGCGGCGTCGCGACGCAGGACCAGCTCCACTACGAAGTGCGCACCAGCCGCCTCGCGGTCGATCCGGTAAGCGTGTTGCCCGAACGTGAAACCGACTAGCCTAGCAGCCAGAACGCGCTGCCCATCGCCAGATAGGCGCTGAGCCAATAGCCCGCGTCGATCATCGCCACGGCAGTGGAAATCTTCTGGTGGGTGTAGCTGATCAGCAGCGCCGGAATGACAAACATTAGCGCGATCCCGCCCGATATCATGAAATAGAGCCACGGCTTTACCGCCAGAGTATCGGTGCCGACCCGCGCGAACATGTGGCCCATCATCGCCGCCGAAACGAACAGCAGCGCGGCGGTGATGCCCATCGTCTTGAGCGGCGTGCTGCGCGCCGCCAGCCCGCCCGGCCCGACGCCCGCCAGCTTGGCCCGCCCGAACAGCGGGCCATACCACGCCCCGCCCAGAGCGAAGGCTGCCACCGTCGCCGATATCACCGCGAACCAATCAACCGGACCCATCGCCACCTCTCAAAACGTCGCAACCCTTGTGCGCCCGGATGGCGCGACTGGCAATTCAGCCCCAGCGGAATGCGGCGACATGGCCCTCGGGTGCGGCCATCCACGCGCTCGCGAAATCGGCAATCGAGCCCTTCAGCGCAGCGCGCCGAACACCGCGCCCATCAGCGTATAGGTGACGATCCAGTAGCCCGCATCGATCGCGAACAGCACCAGCGATTTGCGCTGGAACAAATAGTTCACCCCCAGCGCGGTGGCGATGAAGCCCAGCCCGACCCCGAAGCCGACCATCATGCTGATCCGCAGATCGGGATTGCCATAGGTCGCCAGCACATGCCCGAGGATGAAGGCCGCAAACAAATTGAGCACGATCATCGTCCCGAAGATCATCGCCATATTGGCCGATTTCATCGATTCGTCCGACATGCCGAGCGCGGCCTGCCAGCGCTTGCCGAACAGCGGCCCGTACCACGGAAAGCCCACAACCAGCCCCACCAGGCCCGCGCCGACCACCGCCAGCGGATTGATATCCCACATTGTCCAATCTCCTCGTCCAAAACTGCGGAGAGTGAAACATTCGCCGCGGCCTGCGACAAGCGCAATTCGACCAGCCGCGCACCGCGTGACTTTTCGTGGCGATGCGCTTATGCGCCGCGCCGGTCATGACCCTAGAGATTCCCCGCCCCCGAATTCCCGAACTGCGCTCGATCCCCGATGCCAAGCGCGTCGGCATGGTCAGCCTTGGCTGTCCCAAGGCGTTGGTCGATTCCGAACGCATCCTCACCCGGCTGCGCGCCGATGGCTATGCGATGAGCGCCGACTATGCCGGGGCCGATGTGGTGCTGGTCAATACCTGCGGCTTCCTCGATTCGGCCAAGGAGGAAAGCCTCGCCGCGATCGGTGAGGCGATTGCCGAGAACGGCCGGGTGATCGTCACCGGTTGCATGGGCAACGAGGCCGATCTGATTCGCGCCAAATTCCCCACCGTGCTCGCGGTGACCGGCGCGCATCAGTATGAGGATGTGGTGAGCGCGGTGCACGAAGCCGCCCCGCCCTCGCAAGGCCCTTACGTGGACCTAGTGCCCCAGCCGTCCGAGCTGGATATCAAGCTGACCCCGCGCCACTACAGCTACCTCAAGATTTCCGAGGGCTGCAACCACGCCTGCTCGTTCTGCATCATCCCCTCGCTGCGCGGCAAGCTCGCCAGCCGGCGGATCGACGCGGTGCTGCGCGAGGCGGAGAAGCTGGTCGCGGCGGGAACCAAAGAACTGCTGGTAATCAGCCAGGATACCTCGGCCTATGGGGTCGATGTCCGGCACGAGGAACGGATGTGGAAGGGCCACGCGGTCCGCACCCATATGACCGATCTGGCACGCGAACTGGGCCAGCTGCGCACGCCCGAAGGCCGGACGCCGTGGGTCCGCCTGCACTATGTCTACCCCTATCCCCACGTCGATGCGGTGATCCCGTTGATGGCCGAGGGGCTGCTGACGCCCTATCTCGACATCCCGTTCCAGCACGCTTCGCCCAGCGTCTTGAAGGCGATGAAGCGTCCGGCCAACGAGGCCAAAGTGCTCGAACGGTTGCGGTCATGGCGCGAGATCTGCCCCGAGATCGCGGTGCGCTCCAGCTTTGTGGTCGGCTTTCCGGGCGAGACCGAGGCGGATTTCCAGTATTTGCTCGACTGGCTCGACGAAGCCCAGCTCGACCGGGTCGGCGCGTTCCGGTTCGAGCCGGTCGCTGGCGCGCATGCCAATGGCCTGCCCGATCCGGTGCCCGAAGCGCTCAAGGAAGAGCGCTACGCCCGGATCATGGAAAAGACCGCCACGATCAGCGCCGCCAAGCTCGCCGCCAAAATCGGGCGCATGCTGCCGGTGATCGTCGACGAGGTTGGCGAAGCGGACGAGGACGGCGATCTGGGCGCAACCGCGCGCAGCCAGGCCGATGCGCCCGAGATCGACGGCAACGTCTATCTGCGCAATGTCCCTGCCAGCCTGAAAGCAGGCGACATCGTCGATGTGCTGGTCGAAGATGCCGACGCGCACGACCTGTTCGGGGTGATCGCGGAGGGGTGATCTAAAATCCTCCCCATTTGCGCTGACGCGAAAATGGAGAGGACCTGGATCACTCGTTCGGATCGGCCACCTTGAACGGATCGGTCGGATCGGGGCGGGTCGGCAGGGGTGCGCGGGGCAGTTCTTTGTCGCTGTTCGCCGCTTGCAGCAGCATCCCTGCCATCACCACCGCGGCCTGGCGCAAATCGTCGGCGCGGGCGTGATCGAGCGTGTCGAGGTTCGAGTGGTGGACGCGGGCACCGTAGTCGAGCGGGTCCTGGATAAACTGGTAGCCGGGCAGTCCGATCGCCTGCAGGAAGACGTGATCGGTCCCGCCGGTCTTGGCCGAGACCACGCGGCCCGCGCCGAGCGACTTGAACGGGCTGAGCCATTCGGTCAGCAGCGGCACCGCGGCGACATTGCCCTCGGCATAGATGCCGCGGAACTTGCCCGAGCCATTGTCCATGTTGAAATAGGCCTTGAGCTCGCCGTAGCCGGGCTTGGGGGTGATCGGGAAAGCGGTGCGCCACGCGACGAAGGCGTCATAGCCGGTCAGCGCGGGATCGACCGCGCGCGTCGCCAAATGCTGCTGGATATAGGCCATCGAGCCGAGCAGCCCCTGCTCCTCGCCCGACCACAGCGCGAAGCGGATCGTGCGTTTGGGCCGGACGCCCAACCGGCTCAAGATGCGCGCGGCCTCCATCACCACCACGCTGCCCGCGCCATTGTCGGTCGCACCGTCGCCGGCCATCCAGCTGTCGAAATGCGCCCCGGCCATGACGTAGCCGGCCTTGGGATCGCTGCCGGGAATCTCGGCGAAGATGTTGTCCGAGGTCAGGCGTTGGGTGTTGTACTGCGCCTCGCTGGCCAGTTCGAGTACCGGGGCTGTGCCGACCCCATTTGTCGAACTTTGGGCCAGACGCACCACGCGGCGGTAGTCTTCGGCGGCGAGTTCGAACGAAGGCACTGCCAGCGTCTGGCCGGGCTGGAAGGCATAGCCCTCGCCGTGGACCAGCATCCCGTCGCGGTAGCTGATCTTGACCATCGCCAGCGCACCCTCGGCCTTGAGGAAGGCGGTCAGCTGATTGGCAAAAATTCGCGATTTGATGCTGCGCGCCGCCGCACCCGGATCGTAGCTGGGCAAATCATAGGCATCGTATTTGCCGATATCGGCATCGTCGTAGCGTTTGAAGAAGCTGTCCTTGGGTTCGCTGCTGGTGCCCGGCAGGCTGACCAGCACGATCCGGCCGGCGAGCTTGCCTTTCCACGCTGCGAAATTCTCAACCTTGGACATCGGCGCGAGTATCACCGGCGCGCGCAGCGTGCCACCGGTTGGCGGTGACCAGGCGACGGGAATCGCGGTCATGACCACCCGGCGCGGCTCGATCATCGTCGCCGAATGGCTGGTCAAGTTCCAACCGAGTCCGAACGCGAAGCTCTCGGTATGAACATTGGCGAGGTTCCAGCTGCGGAACTTGGCGGTGGCCCAGTCCTCGGCGCGGTAGAAAGCGTCGCTGTTGGTCAGGCGGGGGCCGATCCCGTCCATCAGTTCGGACGCGGTGACCATCGCCTGGCTGCGGTTGAGCCCTTCATCGAGAATCGCGGCGATCGCGCGATCGTCGACCGGACCGGCAGTGGCAGGAACGGCGAGCAGCGACAGCGCGGCAGCGCCCGCCAGCCAGAGCGATTTATGCATTGTTGCGGACCCCTGAAACATTCGACAAGCAGCGCTTGTTGCCGCTCGCCTCGCGCTTGCCAAGCCCCTACGCGGCAAGCTGCTCAAGTTCTTCGCTGGCACCCAGCCACGCAGCCTCAGCAGTTTCAAGTTGCTCCGCCAAAGCGCCGCGCCGCCGCGAGAGCTCGCCCATCGCCAGCTTGGCGAGTTCGGGGGTCGCGCCTGCCGGATCGAACATCGCCCGGTCGATCGCCGAGACCTGCGCTTGCAGCTTCGCCACCGCAGCTTCGGCCTGGGAAACCTTGTGCTTCACCGCCTTGGCATCTTCGCGCGCCTGCGCCGAAGCCTTGCGGTCGGCCTTGGTCGCCTTTGGGCCCTTTTCGGCCTTCCCTTCGCCCTTGGGCTGGTTCCGCCCCAGCACGAAGTCGATATAGTCTTCGATGCTGCCCGCATAATCGCGCGCGGTGCCCTGATCGACCAGCACCAGCCGGTCGGCGGTCAGCTCGATCATGTGGCGATCGTGGCTGATCAGGATCACCGCGCCGTCATAGGCATTGAGCGCCTGCACCAGGGCCTCGCGCGCATCGACGTCGAGGTGATTGGTCGGCTCGTCGAGGATCAGCAGATGCGGCGCGTCGCGCGTCACCAGCGCCAGCGCCAGCCGCGCGCGCTCGCCGCCCGAAAGCGTGCCGACCTGCGCGGTCGCGCGGTTGCCCGAAAAGCCGAACCGGCCCAGCTGCGCGCGCACCGCACCCGGCGTCTTGCCCTGCATCGCGCGGGTCATGTGTTCGAGCGGGGTGGCATCGCCCGCGAGTTCCTCGACCTGATACTGCGTGAAATAGCCGATCTGCAGCTTGCCCGAGGAATGGATCGACCCTTCCATCACCGGCAGCTGTGCCGCGAGCAATCGCGCCAGCGTGGTCTTGCCGTTGCCGTTGCGCCCCAGCAGCGCGATCCGGTCATCGGGATCGATTCGCAGATTGAGCCGCTGGAGCACCGGTTTGTCCGAATAGCCGACCGCGGCGAGATCGAGCGTGATCAGCGGCGGGCGCAACTCGTTGGGGCTGGGGAAATCGAAGCTCAGCGAAGGATCGTCGATCAGCGCGGTGATCGGCTGCATCTTGGCGAGCATCTTGGCGCGCGATTGCGCCTGCTTGGCGGTCGAAGCGCGCGCGCTGTTGCGCGCGACATAGTCCTGCAGCCGCGCGCGCTGCGCATCCTGCGAGGCCTTGGCCGCCGCCAGCTGCGCGGCGCGCTCGGCCCGCTGGCGCTCGAAGCTGTCGTAGCCGCCCGGATAGAGCGTCAGCTTGCCGCCCTGCAAATGGAGGATGTAATCGACCACATTGTTGAGCAAATCGCGCTCGTGGCTGATCACCAGCAGCGTGCCGGGATAGGATTTGAGAAAATTCTCCAGCCACAGCGTTGCTTCGAGGTCGAGGTGGTTCGACGGCTCGTCGAGCAGCAACACGTCGGGCGCGGAAAACAGCAGCGCGGCCAGCGCGACGCGCATTTTCCACCCGCCCGAGAAGCTGTCGAGCGGCTCGGCCTGCATCGCCTCGTCGAACCCCAGCCCGATCAGGATCCGGGCCGCGCGCGAAGGGGCGCTGTAAGCGTCGATCGCCAGCAGCCGCTCGTGGACGTCGCCCAGCCGGTGCGGCTCGGTGCAATGTTCGGCCTCGTCGAGCAGTGCGGCGCGCTCGACATCGGCGGCGAGCACGGTCTCGAACGGGGTTGCACTGCCGCTCGGCGCTTCTTGCGCGATATAGCCGAGGCGCGTGCAGCGCGGCATCTCGATCTCGCCTTCGTCGGGATCGAGCTCGCCGATCACCGCCTTCATCAGCGTCGATTTGCCCGCGCCATTGCGGCCGATCAGCCCGACGTGGCCGCCCGGCGGGATCGTCGCCGAAGCGCGATCGAGGATGGTGCGGCCGCCGAGGCGCACGGTGAGGCCGTTGATTGTCAGCATGGGCGCGCGCCTAGCAGCACTCGCGCAAAATCCCAATGGTGGATTATCGCAGAAAAGCGTGCTATGGAAATTTCGCTGACGTCGCATTCGACGGATATCGGGCCGCTTGCGCTCACCCTTTGTCCCCAAAAGCCTCACGAAGCCGGGATGCGCGACACTCGCGTATGCCCGCCCAGATTGCGGACAAGGAAACGCAAATGATCACCGGAACTGTAAAATTCTTCAATGCCGACAAGGGCTATGGCTTCATCGCGCCGGAAGGTGGCGGGGGCGATGCTTTCGTGCACATCTCGGCCGTCCAGGCTGCCGGCATGCAGACGCTCGACAAGGACCAGCGCGTTTCGTACGAGCTGGAAACCGATCGTCGGGGCAAGACCTCGGCTACCAACCTCCAGTCGGCGTAAGCTGAACTGAATTTTCGGGCGGGGCGTCTTCACGGCGCTCCGCCCGTTTCATTTTGCAAGGACTCGTAGACTTCAATGGCTGGATACAAGGAACCGGGCTTTCAGGATCGCGTCGCTGCCGCCGCCAAGGCGCGCAACACCGCGCTCGCCAAGCTCAAGGCGCGGCCCAAGCCCAACCCCGAGGAACTCGCGCAGCTCAACGCCGAGCGGATTGCCCGCGAAGCCGCGCAGCTTGAAAAGCGCGCTGCCGCGAAGCAAGCCAAGCGTCTTGCCGCTGAGGCCGCCGCGCAGGCCGCTGCCGAACTCGCGATACAGACCGCCGGGATGACCGAATCCGAAAAGAAGGCCGCCCGCGACGCGCGCTACGCCGCGCGCAAGCAGCGCAAGCGCTGATCCTCCAGCGACGATGATCGCGCGCGAACTGATCGATACTGCGGAAGTCCCCGGCGGCGACAAGCTTGAGCTTTACCGGCACGGCAGCGATTTCATGATCGTGCTCGATCGCAACGAGTTGATGAACACGCGGATGAGCGGCTCGGAAGAGGCGCTGGCGACGATGAGCATCGACCGCATCGGCAATCGGCAAAACCCGCATCTGCTGATCGGCGGCTATGGCATGGGTTTTACGCTGCGCGCCGCGCTGGGCAGACTGGGCAATCTGGCGCGCGTGACGGTGGCCGAAATCGTCCCCGAAATCGTCGAATGGGCCCGCGGACCGATGGCGGCGCTGACCGGCACCTGCCTCGATGATACCCGAGTGGTGCTGGTCGAGGATGATGTCTCGTGGCTGATCGGCGGGGCCGAGGAGGAATATGACGCGATCCTGCTCGATGTCGATAACGGGCCCGACGGGCTGACCCGCGCGGGCAACGACCGGCTATATGCAAAAAAAGGTTTGCGCGCCGCGCATGCCGCTCTCCGCCCCGGCGGGGTGCTGGCGATCTGGTCGGCTGCGCCCGACGCGGTGTTTGCCAATCGCCTGCGCGGCTGCGGCTTTGCGGTCGATGAGGTCCGCGTGCGTGCGCGGAGCAACTGCAAGGGCGCGCACCACATGATCTGGTTCGCGACCAAACGCTGACCGGGCGCGCGGTTGCAAAATCGCGAAATTATGCTATATAAACCTCACTGACGTCGAACATGACGGACTGTGGCACTTCCCCGACAACCTCCGCCTCGCGGAAATCCGGTGTGGAAGGCTTGGCACGAAGCATTGGCTTCAGACCAATCATGGCTCCCAAATTTTGGCCCGCGCCGTCACGGTGTGCTGCCCTGCGTCAGCCGAACAACCAAGTCGCGGCACTGACCGCCAAGGAACTTAATGCAAAATATTCTACCCCTTCGTCCCAACCGACCGCTCGTTAGCTCGTTTGACAATTTGCGCCGGAAATTGACCGGCCCCGCCGCCTCGCGCGGCACATTATCACGGCACGAGCTGCGGCAAATCGTTGCCGAGATCGTCGGCTAAACACCAACCGCCGGGCCGGGCTTGCGCTCCGCCCGGCATTTTTCGACCCGCTCAGAGGAGCCCGACCGCATGACCGACGCCAGACTTCGCCCGTTCCTGATCAACAAGGATACCGAGGGCAATTTCCGCCTCACCGTGCGCGACACGCGTTACAATTCGCAAGGCTATCCGCTGGTCGATTCGACCCTGCAGGCAGAGCTGTTCAAGACCGCTTCGGCTGCCAAGGCCTTCGCGCGCGACAATTTCCGCGCCGAACCGGGCCAATACGCCACCAAATAATGGTCGCGCGAAGCCCTCAGAACATCCGCGTCAGCTCGTAGAACACCGCGCCGACCGCCGCGCTGGCGGGGATGGTGATGAACCACGCGGTGACTACGCGCCCGGCGACCCCCCAGCGGACCGAACTGGCGCGGCGGGCGGCCCCGGTGCCGATCACCGCGCCGGTAATCGCATGGGTGGTCGAGACCGGGATACCCATCGCGCTCGCGCCGAACACCACGATCGACCCCGCGGTCGAAGCGCAGAAGCCGGTGTGGTGATTGAGCCGGGTGAGCTTGGTCCCCATCGTCCGGATAATCCGCCAACCGCCCGACATCGTGCCCAACGAGATCGCGAGATAGCACGAGATCACCACCCATTCCGGGACGTGAAATTCGCCGGTCATATTGCCGGTCGAATAAAGCAGCACCGCGATGATCCCCATCGTCTTCTGCGCATCGTTGCCGCCGTGGCTGATCGAATAGGCCGCCGAGCTGAACAAATGCAGCGTCTTGAATACGCCCTCGGCACGGCGCGGCTGGAACCCCTTGAACAGCCAGCTGGTCAATAGCATCATCGACATCGCGAGCACAAAGCCGAGCGTCGGCGAGAGGAAAATCGCGGCCAGCGTCTTGGTAGTGCCCGCGCTCTCGACCACCGAAAATCCGCCGCTCGCAATGCCCGCACCCAGCAACCCGCCGATCAGCGCGTGGCTGGAGGACGAGGGAATGCCCTTGATCCAGGTCACCACGTTCCAGAACATCGCGCCGATCAGCGCGCCGAACACCACTGCCGGGCTGACGGCATCCTTGTTGATGATCCCCTTGCCGACGGTTTCGGCAACATGGAGCCCGACCAGCCAATAGGCCGCGAAATTGCCGAAGGCCGCGAAAATCACCGCGTTGACGGGCGAGAGCAACCGGGTCGAGACCACCGTCGCGATCGAATTGGCCGCATCGTGCAGCCCGTTGAGGAAGTCGAACACCAGCGCCAGGATGATCAGTCCGACCAGCAGCGGATAGGCTAGCTCATGCATCGCCGGTACTCCCTGCCCGCTCAGGCGTGATCGACGACGAGCGAATCGATTTCATTGGCAACGTCCTCGAAGGCGTCGGCGATCCGTTCGAGATGCTTGTAGATCTCGCGGCTGACCATGAACGCCAACGGGTCGGACTTGACCTTCTGCGCCTGGAACACCGCGCGCATCCCTGCGTCGTGGATCATGTCGACCTTACCTTCGAGCTCGACGATCCGGCCGGTCAGCTCGTGCAGCCGGCGCCCGTTACGCGCGACGTCGCGCAGCAGCGGCAGCGCTTCGGCAATGAGCCGGCTGGCCTCGAGCGCGATAACCGCGGCCTCGCGCATCGGCGGATCGAAGCTGGTCACTTCGAACAGCTCGATCGCGGTCGCGGTGGCATGCATCTCGTCCACGGTATCGTCCATCGCGCCGATCAGCGAGGTGATCGCGCCGCGATCGAAGGGAGTGAGGAAGGTCTGGCGCACTTCGTGCAGGACTTCGCGGATCACTTCGTCGGCGTCGTGCTCGCGGTCGCGGATCGTGCGATAATGCGCGGACGCATCGCCCTCGCGATTGGTCAGGCTGACCAGCGCTTCGGCCGAAGCGACCATCGTCGCGCCATGCCGTTCGAACAGGGCGAAGAAATCACCCGAATTGGGCAGCAGGCGCTGGAACCATGCAAACATCGCAAAAACATCCCCCGGCTGGACCTGTGACAGTCATGTGACATAATCGTGTCATGTCGGGCGGGTGGCTATGCAATCGCGGCGCGCACCGCAAGTCGGCAATCCACAGCCTGACGGCAGTAGCGAACGCCATGGGGCTATGATAGCATCGGCGAACCGAAGGGAGGCTGCCATGCCTGGCTCAACCTTGCTGACCCGAACCGCCACAATCGCCGCGCTGACGATCGCCCTGACCGGCCTGCCTGTTTGGGCGGCTGGCGGGGGTGGCGGTGGCGGCGGATCGATGCCGAGTGAGTCCACCCCGCAATTCGATCCCGCAGTAGAATACCGCACCGGCGTAACCGCATTGCAGGCGCAGCGCTGGGTCGAGGCCGAACGGGCGTTTCGCAACGTCCTGTCGGTCGCGCCGCGCGATGCCAACAGCAACTATTTGATGGGCCTCACCAAGATCGGCAAAGGCGACTACAAGGGCGCGAAGGGCTTCCTCGAAAAGGCCGTGCGCTTTGGCCCCGACAACATCGGCGCGCATCACCAGCTGGGGGTGACGCAGGCCAGGCTGGGCGATCCCGCCAAGGCGGGGGCCGAGCTGGCGTGGTTGCAGGCCAAATCGGCCAGCTGCGGGGCGACCTGCAGCGACAGCGCGGCGCTGCAGCAAGCGATCCGCGCGATCGAAGCGGCCATCGCTGCGGGTAGGCAAGCAAGCCTTATCGTGCCCCGGCTGGACCGCTTTGCCTCGGCCGACAGCGGCGACGATGCCTACCTCGCCGCGGTCTCGCTGATCAACGAGCATCGCTATGACGATGCGATCACCTCGCTTCGCGCGGCGAGCGAAGTGTTCGGCCCGCATCCCGACGTATTGACTTACCTCGGCTTCGCCAACCGCAAGCTGGGGCGCTACGACCTCGCCGAAGCCTATTATCTTGAAGCGCTGGCCGTCGCTCCCAATCACCGGGGCGCGACCGAGTACTATGGCGAGATGATGCTCGAACGCGGCAATGTTGCCGGGGCGACGCGGATGCTGGCGCGGCTCGACCGCCAATGCACCTTCGGTTGCGCCGAAGCCGACGAGCTGCGCCGATGGATCGTCCGGCGATCAAGCGAGTCCTGATCGCCGCCGCGCTGGTGTCGCTCGCGGGTGCCGGATCCCAAGCACCCACGCTGCGCGCGGCGCGCTGGACCACGCCCGACCATCTGGTCGAAGCGCTCACCATCGAACCGGGCGAATGCCTGGCCCCGCCCGAGCCCGGGACTCCGCAGGCGGATCGCATCGCGATCGGCCGCGCCGCGTTTCGTGCGCCGCTGCTGCTGGGCGGGCAGGCGGCGCGGATCGGCCTCAGCTGCAACAGCTGCCATCGCAGCGGCCGGGGCAATGCCGCTTTTACTTTCCCCGGTCTATCGGGCGCTCTCGGCACTGCGGATGTCACCACCTCGGTGCTCAGCTCGCATCGCGGCGACGGGGTGTTCAACCCGCTCCCGATCCCCGATTTGAGCGGGCTCAGGGCCGGGTTGAAAGTCGACCAGTCGATCGTCGCCCGCAAACTCGAACCGTTCATTCGCGGGCAGATCATGGAGGAATTCGACGGGCCCGAGCCGACTGCCGCCACGCTGGACGGGCTTGCCGCTTACGTCCGCGCGCTTGATCCCGCGCGCTGCGGTACGCCGCAGCCGATCACCCTGACGCGCGATTTGCAGCGGATCGACGGGGCGCTTGAGACGGCGACGCGCCTTACCGCGGCAGGCGACGGCGCGACCGCGCTGGTGCTGGTTGCGTCCGCCCGTTCAGGGTTGGGACTAATCGACGAGCGCTATTCGGCAGGTCGACTGCGGCGCGCGGCCGCAGGCCTGCGCAGCGCGGCGATTGAGCTGGGCAGGATCGAACGCCTGCTGCCGGGCGGCCCGGCAGCGGCACGCGCCCGGATCGAACACTGGTTGCGAGACAGCGAGCGCTGGCGCCCGGCGCTGCGCCGCACCGAGGCGGCCTCGCTCTACAATCCGGCGCTATTGTCGGCGGCGTCGACCGCGCCAACCGGGCGGACATAGACCCGGGTCACCACCGGGAACCGCGCCGCGACCGCCCGTTCGATATCGCGCACCACCTGTTCGACCTCGCGTGCGCTTATCGCATCGTCGAAATCGGCGCTGATCACGCTGACCACCATGTCGGGGGCCTGGTGCACGGTGAGCACTTCGTGGACCGAGACCACCCCGGCGTGATTTTGGGCCAGTTCGCGGATCGCTTCGACCACCGCCGGGTCCGCGCTCTCGCCGATCAGCAGCCCCTTGGCTTCGATGAGCAGGAGGATTGCGGTACCCGCCAGCACCAGTCCGATCAGGATCGAGGCGACGCCGTCCCACAGCGGGTTGCCGCTGGCGTGGCTGATGAAGATGCCCAGCGCGGCGATCGCGAGGCCCGCCATCGCACCGGCATTTTCCAGCAGCACGATCAGGGTCGGCGCGTCCTTGGTGTCGCGCAGCGCGCGAAACAGGCTTTTGCCGCCGCGCGCCGCGTTGAAGGTCTTGAATGCTTCCCAAGTCGACCAGCCTTCGAGCACGCCAGCCACCCCCAGCACGACATAGGCGACCAGCGGGTCGGTGCCTTCGACCGGTTCGAGGACGTGCAGGATCCCCTCGTAGAGCGAGACACCGGCGCCCAGCGAGAACACCAGCATCGCGACCACGAAGCTCCAGAAATAGAGCTCGCGCCCGTAACCCAGCGGATGGATCGCGTCGGCCACCTTGTGGCTGCGCTTGGTGCCGTAGAGCAGCAGCACATGATTGGTCGAATCGACCAGGCTGTGGACGCCTTCGGTAATCATCGCCGAAGAGCCGGTGATCCCGGCAGCTACGAACTTGGCGACCGCAATTCCGACGTTGGCCGCCAGCGCGGTCAGGATTACGCGGTTGGATCCGTGTCCGGCCATTCAAGTGCCCTTTGTCACAGCCAGCCGATCGCCCGGAACCGCCACCACAGCCCGACGCAGATCGTGAAGATCCCGCCGAGAACCAAGAAATAGCCGTACTGCCAGCGCAGTTCGGGCATGAAATCGAAATTCATCCCGTAGATCCCGGCAATTGCGGTCGGCACCGCGAGGATCGCGGCCCAGGACGCGAGCTGGCGAGTCATCGTGCCCTGGCGGTGCTGCTCGAGCAGCCCGGCGGTTTCGACCACGCTGGCGAGCGTTTCCTTCAGCCCTTCGACTCGGACCATCGTGCGGCGGACGTGATCGAGCACGTCGCGGAACCATACCCGCGCGCCGGGATCGATCGCGGGCAGGTCGGTGGTCGCGAGCCGCTCGCAGACTTCCTCCATCGGCCCGATGACGCGCTGGAACCGGCGCAGCTGGCGTCGCAGGCGGAATATCCGACGGATCGTCGAAGGCTGGGGAAAGGCCTCGATCGCGCTTTCCTCGATCGCCTGGACCGCGGTTTCGAGTTGCTCCAGGATCGGCTGGTAGCCATCGACGATGAAGTCGAGGATCGCGTGGGCGACATAGTCGGGACCCTCCGCCAGCCGCGCCGCGTCGCTTTCCAGCCGCGTGCGCACCGTATCGTGCGCGCGGGTCGAGCCGAACCGCACCGTGACAATCGCGTCGCAGCCGACGAACAGCGCGGTCTGGCCGTATTCGATGGCCTCGCCCGCCTCCATCGCTGCGGTGCGCGCGACGATAAACAGCTGTTTCCCGTAGATTTCCACCTTGGGCATTTGCGTCGGGCTTAGCGCATCCTCGACCGCCAGCGGATGCAGGCCGAACTGGGTGCGGACCAGCTCCATCTCATCGGCAGTGGGACTCGACAGCCCGATCCAGTCGAAGTGGTGCGGCGGCAGCGGTTCGCGCGCCGCCCCTTCGACCGGCAACGAATGTTCCGATGCTTTTCCAGCGGCGTAGCGACGGGCGGCGATGATCGACATAGCCAAGGCTCTGGCAAAGCTTGACGCGACTGGCAATCCCGCGCAGCGTTTGTTAAGTGCGCGATTAAGACTTACAGCAATGTAAGCAGCCGTAGGAGACCGCCACGATGAATGCAGTGAGTCCTGCCCCGCGCGCCGCGATGGATCACGTCGATGTCCTGATCGTCGGCGCAGGCCTTTCGGGGATCGGCATGGCCGCGCACATGCGGATGATGTGCCCGGGCAAGAGCTACGCCATTGTCGATCGGCGCGACGAGTTGGGCGGGACTTGGGACCTGTTCCGCTATCCCGGCATCCGTTCGGACAGCGACATGCACACGCTCGGCTTCATTTTCGAACCGTGGAAGCATGAAAAGTCGATCGCCGACGGCCCCGCGATCCTCGAGTATCTCAACCGCATCGTCGACGAGCGCGGGATCCGTCCCAACATGCGCTTCGGCCGCAAGGTCGTCTCGGCCGACTGGCAGGGCGACGCGGCGCGCTGGCAAGTGGTGCTCGAAGACGCCGACGGCGCGCGCAGCACGATGACCGCAGGCTGGCTGTTCCTTGGCTCGGGCTATTACGACTACGACGACCCGTTCGACGCGCAACTGCCCGGACGCGGGGATTTCGCCGGCCAGATCGTCCATCCGCAGTTCTGGCCCCGCGATCTCGATTTCGTCGGCAAGCGGATCGTGGTGATCGGTTCAGGCGCGACTGCGGTGACCATCGTGCCCGCCATCGCCGCCGAAGGCGCGGGCCATGTTACCATGCTCCAGCGCACCCCGACCTGGTACGCCAGCCGCCCGGCCAAGGATCGCTTCGCCAACACGCTGCGCAAGATCCTGCCCGAAACCTGGGCCTATGCGATCACCCGCAAGAAGAACATCTGGATGCAGGACTGGGTGTTCAAGATGGCGCGCAACAAGCCCCAGAAGGTCAAGGACGCGCTGACCAAGCAGATCAAGGCGCACCTTGGCGACAAATACGACGAACAGGCCTTCACCCCGCCCTACAACCCGTGGGAGCAGCGGCTGTGCCTGGTCCCCGACGCCGATTTGTTCGAAGCCATGAAGGCGGACAAGGCCGAGATCGTGACCGACCATATCGAGCGGATCGACGCGACCGGGATCCAGCTCAAGTCGGGCAAGCACCTCGAAGCGGATATCATCGTCACCGCCACCGGCCTCAGCTTGGCGATCGCCGGCAAGATCGCGGTCAGTGTCGCGGGCGAGCCGGTCGAATGGTCCGAGCATTTTTACTACAAGGGCGCGATGTTCTCGAACGTGCCCAATCTTTCGGCGGTGTTCGGCTACCTCAACGCCAGCTGGACGCTGCGCTCGGACATCAACGCCGAATATGTTTGCAAGGTGCTGAACGAACTGGACCGCAAGGGCGCTAACGTGGCGACGCCGGTGCTGCCCGAAGACCACGGTCTGGAAGAAGACGATATCTTCGATTTCTCGTCGGGCTATATCCAGCGCGGCAAGCACATCATGCCGCGCAACGCCAAGACTTTGCCGTGGCGGCTCAACCAGGAATACCGCAAGGATCGCCGCGACCTGAAGACCGCCCCGATCGACGACGGGGTGTTGCAATTCTCGAAGACCGAAGCGCGCGCGCCGTCGGGCGAACTCGAAGCGGCGGAGTAGCCAAGCGCGCAACCTTGCCATTTGCGCCGCCGCCGCTTTGCGCTAACCGGGCAGCATGACCGACCCCGCCCGCATCTGGACCGCCGCGCTGATCGTGGTCGGCGACGAAATCCTGTCGGGCCGCACGCAGGACAAGAACATCGCGCAGGTCGCCAGCTGGCTGGGGGTGCAGGGCATCCGCTTGCAAGAAGTACGCGTGGTGCCCGATGTGACCGAAGCGATCGTCGAGGCGGTCAACACGCTGCGCGCGCGCAGCGACTATCTGTTCACCACCGGCGGGATCGGCCCGACGCATGACGACATTACGGTCGATGCGGTGGCGGAGGCGCTGGGCGTGGAAGTCGTAATCCATCCCGCGGCCCGCGCCCTGCTGGAGCGCTATTACGAGGCGCGCGGCGGGCTCAACGAAGGCCGGTTGCGCATGGCGCGCGTGCCGGCCGGGGGCGAACTCATCCCCAACCGGATGTCGGGCGCGCCGGGGATCAAGCTCGGCAATGTGTTCCTGATGGCCGGCGTCCCGCACATCGCCGCGGGGATGCTCGATGCGCTGACCGGAACGCTTGAGGGCGGATTGCCGCTGCTCTCCGAAACGATCGGCTGCTGGGTGGCCGAAAGCGAAGTCGCGCCATTGCTACGCGACACCGAGCAGGCGCATGAAGGCTGCCAGATCGGCAGCTATCCGTTCTTCCGCGAAGGCAAGACCGGAGCCAATTTCGTGATCCGCTCAACCGAGGCAGCAGCTTTGGCCGATTGCAGCGCCGCGCTCTGCGCCATGCTGGTCGCGCAGGGCCGCGAACCCGTCGCGGGCGGGATTTGATGCGGAATACCGCCGCAAGCCTGCTGATGACCACGCTGCTCCCGGCCTGTTCCCCCGTTCACGGCGACTCACTCGATGCGTTCGAACGCGTTCTCGCCGCGCACGACAGCGCGACCGCCGCGCTGGGGGAGTGGTGCGAGCGCCAGGGGATCGCGGTGCCGGAGATCACCGCCATGCCGGTCGGCGACGGTCGGACCGCCGAGCCGGACGGGCTGCGGGCAGAGTTGGCGGTCGATGCGCGCGAACCGCTTGGCTTTCGCCATGTGCGGCTTGCCTGCGGGGAAACGGTGCTGTCCGAGGCCTACAACTGGTACGTTCCCGCGCGGCTCACGCCTGAGATGAACACGGCGCTGGCCGATGGCCGCACCCCGTTCGGCCGGATCGCCGCGCCGCTGGGATTCCGGCGCGAACGGCTGGACAGCAAGCGCGGCTCGATGCCCGGTTGTCCGGCGGGCACCGTTCTGCGCCAGCGCGGATTGCTGCGCCTGCCCGACGGGACCCCACTGAGCCTTGTCAACGAGTGTTACCTCGCCGCCAATCTCGGCCACGAACCGCCCAACTGAAAAGGCCGGGAGGGTTCCCCCTCCCGGCCTTCCTGTTTTCAGCGAAGCGCGGAGGCTTAGCCGCCGTGGACTTCGGCCACGTCGATCTTGAGGCCCGGGCCCATCGACGAGGACAGGCCGACCTTCTGGAGGTACTTGCCCTTCGCACCGGCGGGTCTCGCCTTGACCACAGCGTCGACGAAGGCGTCGAAGTTGGCGCGCAGCGCCTCGTCCGTAAAGCTCATCTTGCCGATGCCGCCATGGATGATCCCGGCCTTCTCGACGCGGAATTCGATCTGGCCGCCCTTTGCCGCCTTGACCGCTTCGGCGACGTTCGGGGTAACGGTGCCCAGCTTCGGGTTCGGCATTAGGCCCTTGGGACCCAGCGTCTTGCCGAGTCGACCGACCACACCCATCATGTCGGGCGTGGCGATCACGCGGCCGTAATCGAGATTGCCGGCCAGCATGTCTTCCATCAGGTCCTCGGCGCCAACCTTGTCGGCCCCGGCGGCGAGCGCGGCTTCGGCCTTGTCGCCGCGCGCGAAGACCGCGACCTTGACGTCCTTGCCGGTGCCCGAGGGCAGCGTCACCATGCCGCGGACCATCTGGTCGGCGTGGCGCGGATCGACCCCGAGGTTGAGCGCAACCTCGACGGTCTCGTCGAACTTGGTGGTCTTGAGATCGCGCAGCAGCTGCAGCGCTTCACCCACGCCGTAGAGCTTCTGGTTGTCGCCCAGCTTTTCGGTGAGCGACTTCTGCTTCTTGGTTTGTGCCATGGTCTTAGCCCTCCACAACCTGGAGGCCCATCGCGCGCGCGGAGCCTTCGATGATCTTGGTGGCGGCCTCGGCGGTGTTCGCGTTGAGGTCAGCCATCTTCATTGCCGCGATTTCGGCGAGCTGCGAACGCTTGATCGTTCCGGCCGAAACCTTGCCCGGCTCCTTCGAGCCCGACTTGAGGCCCGCAGCCTTCTTGATCAGATAGCTGGCGGGCGGGGTCTTGGTGACGAAGGTGAAGCTGCGATCGGCGAACACCGTAATCACGGTGGGGAGCGGCACGCCCTTTTCCATTTCCTGCGTCGCAGCGTTGAACTGCTTGCAGAATTCCATGATATTCACCCCGCGCTGACCCAGCGCCGGACCGATCGGGGGAGAGGGGTTGGCAGCGCCCGAAGGCACCTGCAGCTTGATATAGCCTTCAATCTTCTTGGCCACGACATGGCCTCCTTTCTTCCTGTTGGCCCCCGCATGGTTCAGCGGGAAGCCTCAGAGTGAGCGGTCAAGCAGAGAGCCTAAGCTGTCCTCCCGCGGGGAATCGACCCGAAAGCCGAAGCGCGCGCCTAGGCGAACGGCGATCCGAATGCAACCTTGGTCGAGACTCGCTGGACGCTTCGACTCGCCTGTCATAGCCTGAACGCATGAGACGCCGCATTCGACCATTCGCGCTCCGCCGGGTGCTGCTTGTGTGCTTCGGGCTGGTATCGCTTGGCGCCCGCAAGCCCGAGCCGCTCGATCCGGCCGCACGGATGCCGCCGCTTCCGCCCGCCGTGATCGACGATACGCTGGTGATCGGCGGCGAGGACATCGACGCGCGCAAGCTCCGGTCGCGGATGACCGTCGCCGTGCGGGTGAACGGCCGCGGCCCTTACCGCTTCGTGGTCGATAGCGGCGCGGACACTTCGGTCATCGGCGAGCGTATGGCCCGCGCGCTGCAATTGCCACCCGGTACGCCAATTCTCCTCAACGGTATGACCGACAGCAGCAGGGTCAATCGCGTGCTGGTCGATGAACTCCAGCTCGGCCCGAGCACGATAAGGGACCTCGAACTTCCCGCGCTCAAAGACCGCGATCTGGGTGCCGAGGGCATGATCGGGCTCGACGCGTTGGTCGAGCAGCGCCTGATGATGGATTTCGAGAAGCGCCTGATCAGCGTCGACGACGCGCGGCGACCGGCACCACGGCTCGATGGCGAGATCGTGGTGACCGCCCGGCTCAGGCGCGGTCAGCTCATCCTCACCGAGGCGCAAGCCAACCGCAGGCCGGTCGACGCGGTGATCGACACCGGCTCCGAAATCACGATCGGCAATTTGGCACTCCGCGACCGGCTGATTCGCCGCAACCGCGACAAGTTTACGACCGTCGCCGTCACCGGGGTCACCGGCGTGACGGTCGACATGCAAATAGCGACCGTCGCCGAAATTCGACTCGGCCCGGTGATCCTGCGCGATGTGCCGATGGCTTTCGCCGAGGTGCCGCCGTTCGCGGTGTTCGGTCTGTCGGATCGCCCGGCCTTGCTGCTCGGCACCGATCTGATGGAGACCTTCCGCAAGGTATCGCTGGATTTCCGGGCGCGAAAAGTGCGCTTCCAGCTGCGCCGCTGTGCTTCGGAAGGCATCGTGCTGAGCACGTCGAGAGACGCGTTCACGCGTCTGTCGACCGCCCCAGGCACCACCGAGGCGTGCCGCCGTTAAGACCGCGCACGCGCCGCCACGACCGCTTGCATATGGGCGGCCTTTCGCAGAAGCTGGCTGCTCCGCGCAAGGAGATCGAGCCATCGCGACCATCGTCGAACCCCCGGCCTCAGGTGAGCAGAGCGTTGCGCTACCGGCGCGGCCCGAACCGATTCGGGTCGATCCGGCTTCGACCGCCGTGGTGGTGATCGATATGCAGAATGCCTATGCCAGCCCGGGCGGCTACGTCGATCTGGCCGGTTTCGATGTCGCGGGGGCGGCCGACGTGGTCGGACGGATCGCGCAAGTGCTCGACGCTGCGCGCGGCGTAGGCATGCCGATCGTTTTCCTGCAGAATGGCTGGGACGCCGACTATCTCGAAGCCGGTGGCCCCGGATCGCCCAACTGGCACAAATCGAACGCGCTCAAGACCATGCGCGAGCGCCCCGAACTGGCGGGTCGGCTGCTCGCCCGCGGCGGGTGGGACTACGAGCTGGTCGATGCACTCCAGCCTCAGCCCGGTGACATCCGCGTCCACAAGACCCGCTACAGCGCGTTCTTCAACTCCCAGCTCGACAGCGTGCTGCGCGCGCGCGGCATCCGCACCATCGTGTTCGTCGGCATCGCCAGCAACGTCTGTGTCGAATCGACGTTGCGCGATGCCTTCCACCTTGAATATTTCGGGGTGATGCTGGACGATGCCACGCACCATCTCGGGCCCGACTTCGTGCGGCAGGCAACGCTCTACAACGTCGAGAAATTTTTCGGCTGGGTGTCGAGCGTCGCCGAGTTCTGCGGCAGCATCGGCCAGCTTCCTGCGGGAGAAACCTGATGCCGTTCGAACCGATCAATCCGCCGCAATTCCCCACCCCGATCGCCCCCTATTCGGCCGGGGCGAAGGCGGGGAACACCGTCTATGTCTCGGGCGTGCTGGCACTGGGCGAGGGCGGGACGGTGCTCCATATCGGCGACGCCGCCGCGCAGACACGGCACGTGCTTGACGTCATAAAGATCACGCTCGAGGCCGCGGGGGCCACGCTCGCCGACGTGGCGATGAACCACATTTTCCTGAAGGACCTGGGCGATTACGCCGCGTTCAACGCGGTCTACGCCGAGTACTTCCCCGGCGCAAAGCCCGCGCGCTACTGCATCAAATGCGAACTCGTGAAGCCGGACTGCCTGGTCGAGATCGCCAGCGTCGCGCATCTTGGCTGAGGCGGCGGGACTCTACTACGAATCCCACGGTGACGCAGGCGCGCCGCCGCTGATCCTGTCGTCTGGGCTGGGTGGGTCCGCGAATTACTGGAAGCCGAATATTCGCGCGCTCTCCGAGCATTTCCGCGTCATCGCTTACGACCATCGCGGAACCGGGCGAAGCAACCGATCGCTGCCCGAGTTCGTGACAGTCGACGATTTCGCCGACGATATGCTTGTACTCATGGACGCGCTCGGTGTCGAACGCGCGCACCTCGTCGGGCATGCGGCGGGAGGAGTTGCCGGGCTGGCACTGGCGCTCAAGGCGCCCGAGCGGCTCGACCGACTGGTGGTCGTCAACTGCTGGGTCAGGGCTGACCCCCACTTCCTACGCTGCTTCGAGGCGCGGCTGGCTTTGTTGCGCCATGCCGGTGTCGAGGCGTTCCTGCGCGCGCAGCCCATCTTCCTTTATCCCGCGGAATGGATCAGCGCCCACGCTGCCGAACTTGATTCCGAGCTGCCGCACCAGCTTGCTGCCTTCCCCGACAGTGCAACGATGGAAAAGCGGATCGCGGCGCTTGCGGAGTTTGATGCGACGAGTTGGATCGGTCAGCTTATCAATCCTGTGCTCGCTATTTCCGCAACGGACGACATGCTGGTGCCATGGCCCTGCTCGGTAGAGATGGCAGCCGCCAATAGGCGCATTCGGCAGGTTGGCACCTCTTGGGGCGGTCACGCCTGCAACGTCACCGATCCCGTCTCCTTCAACCGCATCGTCCTCGATTTTCTCAGGAGCTAGGCCATGCAAGTCGGCGTCTTCGTACCCATCAACAACAACGGCTGGCTGATCAGCGAGAACGCGCCGCAGTACATGCCGAGCTTCGACATGAACAAGGCGATCGCGCAATCGGCCGAAAAGCACGGCCTGGATTTCCTGCTCTCGATGATCAAACTGCGCGGCTTCGGCGGCAAGACCGAGTTCTGGGAATACGGCCTTGAAAGCTTCACGCTGATGGCCGGGCTCGCTGCGGTGACGGAGAAGATCAAGATTTACGCGACCTGCCCCACGCTGGTGATCCCGCCCGCTTTCGCCGCGCGGATGTGCAACACGATCGATTCGATCAGCCATGGCCGCTTCGGGCTCAATTTGATTACCGGCTGGCAGCGCCCCGAATACAGCCAGATGGGGCTGTGGCCGGGCGACGAGCATTTTCGCAACCGCTACCAGATGCTCGGCGAATACGCCCGCATCCTGCGCGAGCTGTGGGACACCGGGCGCAGCGACTTCAAGGGTGACTATTATCAAATGGACGATTGCCTCGTTCGGCCCAAGCCCGAAGGCGACATGAAGATCATCTGCGCCGGTTCGTCGGACGATGGCCTCGCCTTCTCGGCGCAGTGGGCCGACTATGCGTTCTGCCTCGGCAAAGGCGTGAACACCCCGACCGCCTTCGCTTCCAACAACGATCGCTTGGCCGCCGCGACTGCCAAAACCGGGCGCGAGGTTTCGGTGTTCGTGCTGGTGATGGTGATCGCCGCCGAAACCGATGCGGAAGCGATGGCCAAGTGGAAGAGCTACAACGACGGGCTCGACATCGACGCGGTGCGCTGGCTGATCGACCAGGGTGCCGCCGACAAGGTCAACACTACGACCAATGTCCGGCAGCTGTCTGCCCCCGAAGGCGCGGTCAACATCAACATGGGAACGCTGGTCGGCAGCTATGCAAGCGTGGCGCAGATGCTCGACGAGATGGCGACCGTGCCCAACACCGGCGGAGTGCTGCTGACGTTCGACGATTTCATCGAAGGGGTCGAAAACTTCGGCACCCGCATCCAGCCGCTGATGAAAAGCCGCAAGGCAAAGCCCCCGGGTTGATCGCCCCGCGCAATCCTACTTCGACAATTCCACCTGTTCGAAGTCCAGCTCCACCGGGGTCGCGCGCCCGAAGATCGAGACCGAGACCTTGACCCGGTTCTTGTCGAAATCGAGCTCCTCGACCACGCCGTTGAAGCTGGCGAAGGGACCGTCGAGCACCTTGACCGAATCGCCGATCTCGTAATCGACCGAGATGTGCTTCTTGGGCTCGGCCGCGGCCTGTTCGCGCGCGCCGAAATAGCGCGCGGCCTCACGCTCCGAAATCGGCTGCGGCTTGCCATTGGGGCCGAGGAAGCCGGTGACCTTGGGGGTGTTCTTGACGAGGTGATAGACGTCGTCGGTCAGGCCCAGCTTCGCGAGCACATAGCCCGGCATGAACTTGCGTTCGGTCTGGACCTTCTTGCCGCGCTTGACTTCGGTGATCGTCTCGGTCGGCACTTCGACCGCTTCGACCAGCTGCGACAGCCCCATGCGCTCGGCCTCCGAGAGGATCGAATCGCGGACCTTGTTCTCGAAACCGGAATAGGCGTGAATGATATACCAGCGGGCCATGGTTTTCTTGAATTCCTGTCAGTCTCAGGCCAGCTTGAGCAGCCAGCGCACCGCTTCGCCGAACAGCGTATCGATGCCGAGGAAGAACACCGCCAGCAGCACCATCATGATCGCCACGAAAATCGCGGTGGTCACGGTTTCCTGACGGGTCGGCCACACGACCTTGCGGGCTTCCGCCTGCACTTGCCGCATGAATTCACCGGGACTGGTCTTGGCCATCAGCTGGTCCGTTCGTTTGCACGTTTTGCTCTTTCGCCATAGGCTCCGCGCCGCCCCGGCGTTTGCCGGGAGGGGCTGCGAAGTTCCGATGTCGGAAGATGCCAGCGCACTTAGCGAGCGCGCGGAGGATTTGCAAGCCGCGCCAGCAGCGAATGCGGCGCGCGCCAGATGACCCTGGCCCCCTTGGGCAGCGTGGTCGGCCGCTCGTCGCCGACGTACCACAGATAATCCATGCCCTTGGCGGGTGCGAACTTCGCCAGATCGATCGGGTCCCCGCGCCAGTGGAGGATCCGCTGCGATGGATCGACCCGGTCCCGGCCCCCGCCGGCTGCTGTTGGGCGCAAATGCAGCATATGGACATGCGGCATCGCGAAATTGGCGTTCACCAGCGCATCACGGCGGACCACCGCATAGGCACCGATATGCTCGAAAGTGTCCATCCCCCAATGATCGCGCTGGACCAGCACCGCGCTGGCGATCTTCGCCCCTTGGGGCACATGGTCGAGCGCGGTCAGCAGCTGCGCAGTCTCGCGCGAATTTCTCGCCCAGGTCTCGGTAGTCACGCCCAGACGGACGAGGAACAATGCGGGTGCCAGCCACAGCACCCAGCGCGGCACACGCCAGTCGATCGACAGGCAGCACAGCATCAGCCCGACCGAAATCAGCCGGTAGTCGGCATAGTCCCCGCCCGCGAGGTGACGCGGGATCAGCAGCGAGCCGAGCAGCGTGAGCATCGCCCCCCAACCAAGGCGGCCGTCGAACCGCTTGCGCTGGAACACCACCGCCACCAGCAGCAGGATCAGGCCCAGCCCGATCACATCGAGCTCGGAAACCTGGTCGCGCATCGCCTTGGTCCAGATCACATATTTGTAGACCTGCGGCAGCGCGCCATAGGAGAACATGCCTTTGGTCCCGCCGCCGAACAGCAATGGGATGATGGGCAGCGCCAGCGGGGTCGGCGCGGCCAGCGCGGGCAGAGCGGGGCGCTGCGACCATTCATAGCCGAAGACCATCAGACCGAGGATCCCCCAGCCCGAGATGTGGCACAGCCACACCAGCACGCCGATCGGCATGAACAGCGCCCAGCGCCAACGCCACCCGTCGAGCCGCACCCACAACGCGAAGGCGAACAGCGCGGCAGCGAGCGAGAGGCCGAAGTTGACGAAGCCGAGCAGCAGCGCGGGCGACCAGACGAACGCCATCGCCAGCAGCGAGCCGACCCCGATCCGCCGCCGCAGGCTCCATTCGACCGCGAGGATGCCCAGCCCGGTAAGGATGGGGATTGCGCCCGCGACGATCCGTCCGGCGGGTTCGAGCCCGACCCATCCGCTGAGCGGCCCGATCAGCAGATCGACCCCGACGTTGCCGGTCCATTTCCATTCGAAGGTGTAATACTGGGCGAGGAACGCACTGCGCGTGCCCTCCATCATCACATGATAGCGCGCGAGATGCGCGGGATAGTCGCCCATCTGCGGGTAGGCCGCGACCAACACCGGCAGGCAGGCGAGGAGCGCCAGCCCGAGCCCGAGAATCAATCCTTCACGGCGGCCGGCTTGGGCGAGGAGGAACGGCGCGGTGGGATCCTCAGCGGCCATGATCACTCAATCTGTCGGGAAAAAGCTGGCAGGAGTGGAGGGATTCGAACCCCCGGCACTCGGTTTTGGAGACCGATGCTCTACCAGCTGAGCTACACTCCTGCGCGCGGGCTGGCCCTTAAAGCGTGGCGACAGCGAAGGCAAGCGATGCAAAACCCGCCGATCCTGCTATCCTGCCTGGATGCATGCGCCCGCGAGCCTGCCGGTGATCGATCCCGAAATGCTGCTGCTGGCCTATCGCAGCGGCATTTTTCCGATGGCCGACAGTCGCGACGATCCCGAAGTGTTCTGGGTCGAGCCGCGCCACCGCGCGATCCTGCCGCTGGACCGCTTTCGCTGTTCGCGCTCGCTCGCCCGGACGCTGCGCCGCGGGCGTTTGCAGGTGACCTGCAACGCCGCCTTCGCCCAAGTGCTCGATGCCTGCGCCGCGCCCCGGCGGGAAAGCGCCGAGACCTGGATCAGCCTGCGCATCGCCGCGACCTACCGCGCACTCCACGACGAGGGCCACGCCCATTCGATCGAATGCTGGCAGGCCAATGATGCAGGAGAACACGAGCTGGTCGGCGGGCTTTACGGCGTCGGCTTCGATCGGGTGTTTTGCGGCGAAAGCATGTTCAGCCGCGTGCCCGACGCCTCGAAAGTCGCGCTCGCCTGGCTCGTCGCAGGCTTGCGGCGCGGCGGCGTGCGTTTGCTGGATTGCCAGTTCATGACCGAGCACCTTGCCTCGCTGGGCGCGGTCGAGATCAGCCAGAAACGCTATCTCGAACTGCTGCGCGACGCTCAGGTCGAAGGGGCGGCAGCCGCGGCGCTGGGCGTCGGGGCAGCACTGGGCGTTGCCGATGCCGACGGTTTGGGGGTGGGCGATGCGCTGCTGGCCGGCTTTGCCGCGCTGCTGGCCGATGCCGCGGCGGCCGGGTCTTCTTCCTCGCCCGGGAACTTCATCGCGCAGTCCTTGACCCAGACGTCATAGACCGGGTGCTCGACCACGTTGAGCGAGGGCGAATTCTTGAACAACCAGCCCGAAAACACGCGCCGCCAGGTGAGCGGATCGCTGGTCGTCGCGCGCTCCTCGACATAGACCTGGACGAAAGCTCCGGTCTCGGCCGGACTTTCCCACGGCAAGGTCCGCTCGCAGCTCGCCAGCTTGACGATGATATTGCCGACGCGCCGCGCTTCGCCGGGCTTGAGCGTGAGGTTCTGGGTAATGTTGTTGCGCTTGTTGAGCAGACCGATGATCGCGACCCGGTCCTTGACCGGAGTGCCATACTCGCTCTCGACCGCAGGGGCTGCGCCGCCTGCCACGACTGAATTGGGCACGTCGGTTGCCTGCGCTTCGGCCGAATCGTCCGGTTCGCCCTTGCAGGCCGCCAGCGCCAGCGCGGCGGTCAGGGCGAGCGCCCACTTCATGGCTCAGGCGTCCGGCGACGACATCTGTTTGTCGCCCTCCGGCGACCAGGCATCGTAGTCGCCGGTCGCCGCAGCCCGCCGACCGCCCCGCTCCAGCGCGCCTTGCGGGCGATAGGCCGCCGCAGTGCCGGTGGCGTTGGGGGTGTAATCGACTTCCCAGATACGCGCGGGCGGCAGATTGCTTTCTGGGACGCCGTCAAAGCTGCCGTGGAGCCAGCCATGCCATTCTGGCGGCACGCGGCTGGCATCGTTTGCGCCGGTATAGATGACCCAGCGGCGCTCATTGCCGGCAAAAGGCCCGCCAGCTGGCTGCCGCTGCTTGCCGCGGAAGTAGCGGTTGCCCTGCGCGTCGGTGCCGACCTGTTCGCCGGTCATGGCGCAGGTGAATAGCGTTCCGACCGTCGCGCCGTCCCACCAGGTGAAGATTTTCGAGAGGATTCCCATGCCTCGCGTTAGCCGCACTCGCCCCGCGAGCGCAACCCGCGAGGCAGCGTCACCACGAGACCCAATCTCACCACGCAACCTTGTCGCCCGCAACAATCCCGAGCTGCGCCGCGCGGCCGCCACCCAGTTCGAGCACGCCCTTGACCAGCCCGACCGAAGGCAGCGGCAGTTCATTGTAGGGAATTGCGTTGGCGGCGATGTTGCTGATCCGCCCGTCGGTGCCGACGAAGATGATGTCGAGCGAGATCACCGTGTTGCGCATCCAGAAGCTCGCCCCGCGCGGCGGGTCCATCGGGAAGATCATCCCCTCGTCCGCGCCCATTTCGGTGCGGAACATCAGGCCCTTGGCCTGCTCCTCTTCCGTCCCCGCCACTTCGACCCGAAATGTGTGGGCTTTGCCCATATGCGTGACGGTCAGGGGCACAACTTTGAGGCCCGAAACGGGATGAACCGCAGCGGCTGCCGTGCTTGAGCCCGAAGCTGCCTGCCCCGGATTGGCCGAACAAGCCGTCAGCAGCAGCGCAGAGGCAAGCGCGCAGGAGATCAATCGCATGGTTCGTCCTCTAGTCCGGCAGCGGCCCACTCTTCCGCCGCTTCCACGCTGGCGGCATTGACCAATTCGCGCGCGCTGTCCAGCGGATGACCGGCGCGCAGCATCGCGGCGATCTGCTTTTCGCGCGCGGCGCGATCGGCCGGAGGCGGGCCATACGGGCCAAGCCGCCGCTTGCGGGCAAGCGCCAGCGCGGCGGCGCGCTGCGCCCCCTCCCCCGCGCGCACTTCATTGCGCACCTCTTCCGCGATTCCCGCCGCATACAGCGCCTGGTCGATCCGCCGCTTGCCATAGCCGCGCCTGAGCAGGCTGCCGCTGCGCGAACGGGCAAAGGCCGCGTCATCGACATAGCCATTTTGCACAAACCGCTCGACCAGCACTTCAAGCCCTGCAGGGCTCTCCCCGTCCCACCCGCGTTCGCGCAATTTGCGCTTCAGGTAGCTTTCCAGCTTGGCCGCACTGGTCGCGAAACGCGCGACATAATACAGCGCCAACTCGTCCAACCGCGCCGGATTGAGCGGCTGCGGCGGGCGGCGTTCTCGCGCCTTGGGGCGGTGGGCTGACCTCATCGGCCATAATCGTGCCACACTCCGCCCCGATTGGGGAGGGCCGCGCATGAGGTTAATTTTCCCATGCACCCGGCGACCCCGATAACGGGGCGTCTGCTACAATAGACGGGTTTTCGCACATGACCGACGCCGCTACGCTGGTGCCGACGGAGACCACCAAGCTGGTCCCGACCCCCAACGAGGACGCGCTACCGCGTCGTTTTTCCGATTTCGCCACTTTTGGCGAAGCGCTCGACTATGCCGCACGGGGCAAGCGCGGGCTCAATTTTCATGATCCGCGCGGCAAGCTGGCGCGAGTCTATCCGTTCAGCGAACTGCGCAGCGATGCGCTGGCGATGGCGCGGCGGCTGATCGCGCATGGTGTTGCGCCGGGTGACCGGATCGCGCTGGTCGCCGAAACCGGCCCGGAGTTTGCCGCGTTGTTCTGCGGCGCGGTCTATGCCGGGGCCTGGCCGGTCCCGCTGCCGCTGCCGACCAGTTTTGGCGGCAAGGACAATTACATCGAACAGCTGACCGTTCAGCTCGCCAGTTCGGACCCGCTGATGCTGCTCTATCCGGGCGAGATCGCGGAGATGGCGAGCGCCGCCACTGCCAAGCAGGGCTGCGAAGGCGTGGCGTGGGAAGAGTTCGCTGCGGGTGCTGCGCCGGATTGCGCCCTGCCCGCGCTCAAACCCGACGATATCTGCTACCTCCAATATTCGAGCGGCTCGACCCGCTTCCCCCACGGGGTCGCGGTGACGCATGAGGCGCTGCTCAACAACCTCGCGGGGCATGCTCACGGGATGGAAATCCAGCCCGCCGACCGCTGCATCAGCTGGTTGCCGTGGTATCACGATATGGGGCTGGTCGGCTGCTTCCTCTCGCTGATCGCCAACCAGATTTCGGCCGATTACCTCAAGACCGAGGATTTTGCGCGGCGGCCGCTGGCGTGGCTCGATCTGATCAGCCGCAATCCCGGCACCTCGTGCAGCTATTCGCCGACCTTCGGCTATGACATCTGCGCGCGCCGCATTTCCAGCCAGAGCCACGTCGCCGACCGCTTCGACCTGTCGCGCTGGCGGATCGCGGGCAACGGGGCCGACATGATCCGCCCCGACGTGATGCAGGGCTTCGTCAACGCCTTCGCCGATGCCGGGTTCAAGGCCGCGGCCTTCCTGCCCAGCTACGGCCTTGCCGAAGCAACGCTGGCGGTCACCATCATGCCGCCGGGCGAAGGCATCCGGGTCGAACTGGTCGAGGAAGAGCGCCTCTCGGGCAGCCCGCGCGACCTCTCGCGCCCGGCGCGCTACCGCGCGATCGTCAACTGCGGCAAGGCGCTGCGCGACATGGCGCTCGAGATTCGCGGCGAGCATGGCCACGCGCTGCCCGATCATCACATCGGCAAGGTGTGGTGCAAGGGTCCCAGCGTGATGCACAGCTACTTCCGCGATCCCGAATCGACCGCGGCCTGCCTGGTCGATGGCTGGCTCGATACCGGGGACATGGGCTACATGGTTGAGGGTTATCTGTTCATCGTCGGCCGCGCCAAGGACATGATCATCATCAACGGCAAGAACCACTGGCCGCAGGACATCGAATGGGCGGTGGAACAGCTGCCCGGCTTCCACCAGGGCGACATCGCCGCCTTCTCGGTCCAGGCCGACAACGGCGAGGAAGTCCCCGCCGTCCTGGTCCACTGCCGGGTGACCGATCCCATCGAACGCCGCAAGTTGCACGACCAGATCCGCGACAAGGTCCGCTCAATCACCGGCATGAACTGCGTGGTCGAGCTGGTGCCCCCGCGCACCCTGCCGCGCACCAGCAGCGGCAAGCTCAGCCGGGCCAAGGCGCGCAAGCTGTATCTTGAGGGCGAGATTCAACCTTACGCGCTTGCTGCCTGAAGTATGGGCGCAACTCCTCCGGCTGACCTGGAACTGCCCGATGGGCAATTGGTCGTATTCTTTCGCCCCAACAACCGCTGGGCACAATTGCATCCAGGGGATGTCGGACCCTATCTGACCGACCTCGACTTCAAAAAATTTGAGTGCGACCCCGAGCAGCTGTTCATCGGGCGGCTTGGCCCTGAGCTGTCCGACGGGGATGTTTCGGGGTTGTCCCAGAAGGCGCACGAGCACCGCGCTTGGGAAGCCGATGATCCCGCATTGTGGATCGTTTGGCTCGATTGGCATGGCACACCTTGCTATTTTTATGATCGCGAACGTGGACTAAATAGCGACATGCCGGGCTTCGATTGGCTCGACGCTGCGCCGCTCGTCGATATCCAACCCGGAGTCGCTTATGGTGTGGTGGCTCGATTGCTGGAGCAGAAAGCTGCATTGCTGGCGATGCCGGACCATCCAGCAACGAGCACGGCGGGCCACATCGCCCCGCTCGACGACGGGCTGGAACCCGCCGTCGAACAGGATGCACCTGCCCGCCCGGAACAACAACCATCTTGGTGGCGGCGGCTTTTGCGGCGTTGATGCCGCAATCCCGCCGCAGTGACTTGTTCGGCCTGTCTTACGACACTAATACAGCTTGCACAGAGCCAGCGCATACCCCATCTTGGCGCTAGTGCATAAGATACGGGAACCGACGATGGCTACCACACCGACCGAGACGATCACCGCTGCCCCCGCAATTACGCTGACCGCGCCCGATCCGGTGCCGGTGGTCTCGCCCGAGCAGGCCATCGGGCTGGTGCCGGTGGGCGCGGAGAACAAGTCGCGGCTCGACCTCAAGGTTGAGGCCTTCATCACCGATCTCGTCGCGCAGGACGCCAACTCGCCCGAGTTCGGCCAGCGGGTCGACCAGCTCACCAACATGGGCCGCAAGGAGATTGCGACCGCGGCGGGGATGTCCAACCGCTTCCTCGATCGCCCGGTGCGCGCGATGGACAAGGACCAGGGCGTCGGTGCTGATCTGGCCGAACTGCGCCGCACGGTCGAAGAGCTCGATCCGGGCCGCAAGGGCAAGATGTCTTCGGGGCGCAAGTTCCTCGGCGTGATTCCGTTCGGCAACAGCCTCAAGAAGTATTTCGACAGCTATCAATCGTCGCAGGGCCACATCCAGTCGATCCTAGCGCGGCTCGGCTCGGGCAAGGACGAGCTCTTGATGGACAATGCCGCGATCGACGTCGAGCGCGGCAAGCTGTGGGAAGCGATGGGCAATCTCGAGCAGATGATCCACATCAGCCGCACGCTCGATACGCGATTGGAGGAGAAGGCCAACGACCTCGACCACACCGATCCCAAGAAGGCCAAGGCGATCCGCGAAAGCGCGTTGTTCTATGTCCGCCAGCGCACGCAGGATTTGCTCACCCAGATGGCGGTCACGGTGCAGGGCTATCTCGCGCTCGATCTCGTCAAGAAGAACAACGTCGAGCTGGTCAAGGGTGTCGACCGCGCCAGCACCACCACGGTGGGCGCGCTGCGCACTGCGGTGACCGTGGCGCAGGCGATGACCAACCAGCGGCTGGTGCTGCAGCAGATCACCGCGCTCAACACCACCACCGCCAATATCATCGATTCGACCGGCACGCTGCTGCGCGACCAGACCGGCAAGATCCACGAGCAGGCCGCCGCCAGCACGATCCCGCTCGAAGTGCTGCAGCGCGCTTTCCAGAACATCTATGACACGATGGACAACATCGACACTTTCAAGCTGAAAGCATTGGAATCAATGAAGCAGACTGTCACCACACTGACCACCGAAGTCGAAAAATCGCGCGGCTACATCGCCCGGGCCGAAGGCGCGGCGCAGGCCAAGCTGACCAGCGATGCGCCCAGCCTGCTGACTTTGGAGGGTTGAGCTTGGGCTCTCCCGCGCAGAGCAGCGACCGCACGCTGGCCGAAGCGCGCGCCAGCCTGACGCATCAGCGCGCGGGCGGGCGGCGGGTGGTTTCTATTGGCCAGCGTTCGGCCGCGCTCAAGCGCGAGCATGCTTTTCGCAAGGCGGGACGCGCGGTTACCGCAGTGGTGGCGATCATTGTCGCGGCGATGGTCGCCGGGCTGGTGATCGACGGGATCGGTTTCACCGGGGTGATGGTCACCGCGCTGGCGATCTTCGCCGCGATCATGGTGTTCGGGCGCTATCCCAAAATGCGCGTGCCGCAGCGGCGCGATTTGCCCGGCGGCGACGTCAGATCGCTGGTCGGACGGACCGAGCTGTGGCTCGAAAGCCAGCGCCCCGCGCTGCCCGCGCCTGCGGTCCAGCTGGTCGACCAGATCGGGGTGCAGCTCGACGCGCTGGGGCTCCAGCTCGACGGGCTCGACGAGAACCAGCCCGCTGCGGTCGAAGTGCGCAAGCTGGTGGGCGAACATTTGCCCGAGCTGGTCTCGACCTACACCAGCATCCCGCGCCATCTGCGCACGGAGTCCCACGCGGGCCGCACCCCCGACGAGCAGCTGACCGACAGCCTCGGCAAGATCAGCACCGAGATCGACAGCGTCACCCGCCAGCTCGCCAGCGGCGCGATCGACAATCTGGCGATCACCACCCGCTATCTCGATTACAAATACGGTGCCGGACTCGACGGTGATAAAAGCCCCGAAGGCGACGAGGGCAAGGTCTGATGCGCGTCGCGATCCCGCACACGCTGGGCAAAGCGGAGGTGCGCCAGCGGCTGCGCAACCGGTCGCACGAGATCGCCAATTTCATCCCCGGCGGGCTCGCCGATGTCACCACCGGTTGGCCCAGCGAGGACCAGCTCGATCTCAACGTCCGGGCGATGGGGCAGGCGGTCGACGGGACGATTGTGATCGAGGAGGGCCAGGTGGTGTTCACCGTCAATTTGCCACCTGCGCTGTCCTTTATCGAACCGATCATCAAGGGCACGATCGAGGCCAAGGGCCGGAAGTTGCTGACCTAAAGCTCCCGCTCCAGCTCCAGATAGTCCTGCGGGATCCTGAGCTGCGCGGCAGCGATCTGGATTTCGCGCAGAAACAGCACCAGCGCCCACATCAGCAGCGCCACCGCGACGAGGAAGAACCCCGCCGCGACCAGCTGCAAATCGAGCGTCACCAGTTCCTCGAAGAATAGCGTGGCAACGGTCATGCCGATGGCGAGACCGCTCACCACCAGCAGGCGGATCGCCCGGGTAATCAGCGCGATGCGCTGGTCGATCGAGCGGATTTCGAGCACCACCATGTCGTGATCCGGGCCGCTCGTGGCGGTATGCCGCTCCTGCAGATGGCGCGAGCGATCGACAATCCGCCCCAGCCGGGTCGAGAGGATGTTCATGATATTGCCCATCGCCACCAGCACGAACACCGGAGCAAGCGCGAGCTGGATGGTCTGGGCGATCATGGGGACAGGCATAGCCGCGTAGCCAAGCGAGGCAAGGTCCTCTCCATTTTGCGAAGCCAAATGGGGAGGTGGCTGACCCGTCAGGGTCAGTCGGAGGGGTTTCCGCCTTGCCGCAGAACCCCTCCGTCAGCGCTTCGCGCTGCCACCTCCCCATTTGCACTTCGTGAAAATGGAGAGGATCGGATCATCGCCCGCTGGTCAGCAGCGCATCGACCACTCCCGGATCGGCCAGCGTCGAAGTATCGCCCAGATTGCTCGTATCCCCTTCGGCGATCTTGCGCAAAATCCGCCGCATGATCTTGCCCGAGCGCGTCTTGGGCAGAGCGGGGGCGAAGTGGATCACGTCGGGGGTCGCAATGGGGCCGATCTCGCGGCGGACCCACTGGACCAGCTCGCCGCGCATCGCCTCGCTCTCGGCCTCTCCGGCGTTGAGCGTGACATAGGCGTAGATGCCCTGCCCCTTGATGTCATGCGGGAACCCGACCACCGCCGCTTCGGCCACCCTGGCGTGGGCGACCAGCGCGCTTTCAACCTCGGCGGTGCCCATCCGGTGGCCCGAGACGTTGATCACATCGTCGACCCGGCCGGTGATCCAGTAGTAGCCGTCTTCGTCGCGGCGGCAGCCATCGCCGGTGAAATATTTGCCCGGATAGGTGGTGAAATAGGTCGAGAAGAACCGCTCGGCATCGCCCCATACGCCGCGCATCTGCCCCGGCCAGCTTTGCGTGAGGCACAAATTGCCCTCGGCCGCGCCATCGAGCACCGCACCCTCGCCATCGACCAGCTGCGGCACGACGCCGTACATCGGGAACGAGGCGGAGCCCGGCTTCATCGCGATCGCGCCGGGCTGGCCGGTGATCATCGCGGCGCCGGTTTCGGTCTGCCACCAAGTGTCGACCACCGGGCAGCGCTCGTCGCCGACCACGCGCCAGTACCATTCCCATGCCTCGGGATTGATCGGCTCGCCCACCGAGCCGAGCAGGCGCAGCGACGAGCGGCTGGTGCGCTTCACCCACTCGTCGCCCTCGCGCATCAGCGCGCGTAGCGCGGTCGGTGCGCCGTAGAAAATCTCGACCTTGTGGCGATCGACGATCTCCCAGAAGCGGCTGTGGGTGGGATAATTGGGTACCCCTTCGAACATCACTGTAGTCGCGCCGTTGGCGAGCGGGCCGTAGACCACATAGCTGTGCCCGGTGACCCAGCCGACATCGGCAGCGCACCAGTAAATTTCGCCGGGGCGGTAATCGAACACATAGTGGTGCGTCATCGCCGCCCAGGTCAGGTAGCCGCCGGTGGTGTGGAGCACCCCCTTGGGCTTGCCGGTGCTGCCGCTGGTATAGAGGATGAACAGCGGGTCTTCGGCGCCCATTTCCTCGGGTGCGCACTCGGCGGAAACGGCGGCGCGCTGCTCGTGCCACCAATGATCGCGGCCCGGTGCCATCGCGATCGCATTGCCGACATGGCGCACGGTGAGCACCGCTTCGACCCCCGGACACTGCTCCAGCGCGGCATCGACATTGGCCTTGAGCGGCACCAGCTTTCCGCCCCGCATCCCGGCGTCGGCAGTGATCACGATGTTGCTGTCGCAATCCTGGATGCGCCCCGCAAGCGCATCGGGCGAGAAGCCGCCGAACACGATCGAATGGATCGCGCCGATCCGCGTGCAGGCGAGCATCGCCACCGCCGCTTCGGGGATCATCGGCATGTAGATGGTGATCCTATCGCCCCTCTTCGCGCCCAAGTGCTTCAGCGTGTTGGCGAAGTGACAAACTTCCAAGTGGAGTTCGCGGTAGGTCAGCTTGCGCTGCTGGGATGGATCATCGCCTTCCCAGATGATCGCGGTGACATCGCCGCGCTCCGTCAGATGCCGGTCGAGGCAATTGGCGCTGACGTTAAGCGTGCCGTCGGCGAACCATTCGATACCGAAGTCGGCCTCGTCGAAACTGCTGGCCGACAGCTTGGTCCAAGGCTTGATCCAGTCGATCCGCGCGCTTTCCTCACGCCAGAACGCCTCGGGATCTTCCAGTGAGCGACGGTACTTCTCGGCATAGCCGGCCGCATCGACGTAGGCTCGGCTAGCCCACTCGGCGGGGACGGGATGGACGGTGGACATCGGGCAAGGCTCTCCTTTGCACCTGTCCTAGTGCAGCAGCGGCCCTGTCAGCAAGGCTGCGCGATCAGCGCGACGCCGCGCAGCTCTATCGCGTCGAGCGAAGCGGCGGCGGCGCACTGGCCCGGCTTCACCACACCGCCGGCAACCCGCGCTTCGCCGTCGCGCGGAATTACCAGCAGCGGCCCGCGATAACGTGCCGCTATTGCGGCATCCGGAGCGCCATCAAGCTGGTCGAGCCGGAACAGCGGCCCCTCCACCAATGTGAACGAACCGTGCGGCGGAACCATGCGATGCAGCGCCGGGTCATGCGGCTGACCAAGCGCGACCGCAATTCCGGCGTCGAGATGCAGCTCGCGCGGGCGACCGTAGTCGTAGAGGCGATAGGTCACGTCATTGTTCTGCTGGACCTCGATCAAGCTGACCCCGGCACCAATCGCGTGGACGGTGCCCGCCGGGATGTAGAAGAAGGTGCCCGTTTCGACCGGGTGCCACATCAGCAGGCCTTCGATACTGCCATCGAGCGCGGCAGCGCGCATCGCCTCGGCACCGATCGGTTCGCGAAAGCCGACGCCTAGCGTCGCGCCGGGTTCGGCCGCGATCACCAGCCAGCATTCTTCCTTGCCGTTTGGCCCGCCGGGATGATCCTGGATCGAGAGCTTTTCGCTGGTAAATAGATATTTGACCAGCAGCCGGTCGAGCTCGGCGGGCGGTTCGAACCACACTTCGCCGATCTTCTCGCCCGGCGGCGCGACGAACGGCGCGGGGAGTGTTTCGCGGCCCCATGGCTTGGCGACCATTCGAGTGGCGAGCAGGCTCACTGCGAAGCCGCGCCCGTCAGCTTCCCGACCTGCTGCGCGCCGCGCGCTGAGGTGACCAGCACTTCGCCCTTGTCGACCACCACGATCACGCCTTCGAGCCCGATAACCGAGACGCGCGGCCCATCGCTATCGACCATGACATTGCGGCAATCGACCAGCTCGGCGGGGCCGGTGACGGCGTTGCCATCTGCGTCGCGGGTCCGCGCTTCGTGCAGCGCCTGCCAATTGCCGATATCAGACCACGCCATCCGTGCGGGGACCATCGCCGCGCGCGACGTATTTTCCATCACCGCATAATCGACCGACTCGCTTTCGATCCGGGCGAAAGCGGTAGCATCGGGATGGAAGCGCTTGCCATCCTGCCGCCCGCCCACGACCGCAGCTCTGACCGCTTCGAACAATTGGAGGCGATGCGCCGCAAGTTCGCTCAGGAAGTCGCCCGCGCGGAACGCAAAGATCCCGCCGTTCCAGGCATAGCCGCCCTCGGCGAGGAACCCTTCGGCACGGGCCAGATCGGGTTTTTCGATGAACTGGACAAGTTTGTAGCCGTGCCCGCCCACCGGCTCACCGCGCTTGAGATAGCCGAAGCCGGTCTCAGGCCCGGTCGCCTCGATCCCGAGCGAGACCAGCCAGCCTTCACGCGCCAGTTCGCCCGCGGCACCCGCTGCGGCGACAAATGCGTCGCAATCGCCAATGTGGTGATCGCTCGGACAGACCAGCATGACCGCGTCCGCGGGCAGGCGCAGCGCGGCGAGCGCGATCGCGGCGGCGGTATTCTTAGCCTCGGGCTCGACGATAACGCTGGCCCCGGGAGCATCGCCCAGCTGGGCCTCGACATGCTTGAGGTGCGAGGCTCCCGTCACCACCACCGGCGGCGCGAAATGCGATGGGTCCGCGCAGCGCAGCAGAGTCGCTTCGAACAGCGTCGCCTCGCCGACCAGCGGCAGGAACGGCTTGGGCTTACTCGCGCGGCTCTTGGGCCAGAGCCGCGTGCCGCTTCCGCCGCAGAGAATTACCGGAGTGATGGTGGTCATAGGTCGGGCAACGTCAAATCAGTCCATCAGTTGCAGCAGCTCGTCGATCTTGACCGTGGCGAAGCCAACCGCGCTGTCCGAGATGCCATAGGGGACCAGCAGCCGCTTGCCCACCTTGAGCGCGCCGCAGGTATAGACCACGTTGGGGACATAGCCCGAGCGGTCGGCGTCCTCGGCGGTGAGCACCGGCTCCCTGGTGCGCCCCAGCACTTTCGACGGGTCGTCCTTGTCGAGCAGCGCCGCGCCCAGCGCATATTTGCGCATCGCCCCGACCCCGTGGGTGAACAGCAGCCAGCCCGCGTCGGTCAGGATCGGGCTGCCGCAATTGCCGATCTGGATGAATTCCCACGGATATTTGGGCTCCATTAGCAGCACGCCATCGTCGTCCCAGCATTCGAGACTGTCCGAGCGCAGCAGATAGAGGTTCTTCCCATCCTGCCGCCCGACCATGCAATATTGCCCGCCGACCTTCTGCGGGAACAGCGCCATGCCTTTGTTGCGGCCCGCCTTGCCCTGGATCGGTTCGAGCAAATAGCCGTGGAAGTCGCGGGTGCGCAGCAGTTCGGAGCGGATCGAGGAGCCCGAGAAAGCGGTGTAGGTGCCGATCCACTCGTAATCCTTGGGGCCATGCTCGAACCGCACCAGCCGCAAATCCTCCAGCCCGTTGCGCTGCTGCTGGGTGACCGGGAAAATCACCGTGTTCGACAGGCTGCTTTCGGGATGGCGATGGACGGTGATCGCGGCATCGGCATCGGTTAGCGTCGCATCGTCGGGCTCGGTCGCGGTGGCAAAGGCATCCTGCGGCCACAGCGTGAAGCTGCCGTCATGCTTGGCGATGCCTTCGCGAAAGGCGATCGAGCTGATGTGGCCCTCGCCGACCGCGCGCAATGTCAGGACAAAGCGGCAGGCTTCACCGCGCATCCCGGTCTGGTCGGGGTGCATGACGATTGAGGGGTTCATCAGCGCGGCGGCGGAGTAGGTATATTCGTGGCAGAAGAAGGCCCCGATCAGCCGCTTACGCGCGCGCGAATAGGCACTGCCGTTGAGCCCGAGCGTCTCTTCGAGCTCGCGGTAGCGGGTGTCGAACATCTGCTCTGTCTGCCAGTGGCGCGCGCTGAAATCGTGGAGCACGCGGCGGTATTCCGCGCTCGCCGCGCGTTCGGACAGGCCCGCAATGTCATCGACCAGCTTGCGCGCGCGCCCACCCGGCGCGCTGCTCGCCTGCCAATCGAGGTGAAACGGGCGGAGGACGACCCGCGAGGGGTCGGCATGCAGTCTTGTATCAAGGATTTGCAACGGGGAAACCGGCGCTTCGTAATCCCGGCTCAAGCGCGTCTCCCGTCGATTCGTCTGCGGCGTCCGCGGCCATGGCTAGCATGGAATAATGCGCAAGCTGAAATGCCAGGATCGATTCGGCCCCGCAATTCTCGTTCGCGCCGCGCGGGGTGAGCCCATCGCGGCAGCGGCCCGTGGCAAGATCGGCGAGCACGGTGCCGCGGTCGTTGGCGCCGAAATACCATTGCCACGCCGCGTTGGCATGGTCGATCCAGCGCCGGTCTCCACTCGCCACAAAGGCGCTGCGCGCGGCTTCGATCGCGGCCTGTGCCTCAAGCGGTTGCTGGTCGAACGGCAGCGGCGCGCCGGACACGCCAAAGCTTTCCGAACCCACCGGGCGGAACTGGCCATTGGCCGAGCGTTGCTGCTGCGCAATCCACGCCAGGCTCTCCAGCCCGGCGTCGCGCCAGTCCGGGCGATCGAGCAAATGGCCCGCCTCGATCAGCGCCTGCGCCAGCCGCGGGTTGTCATAGCCGAGCACCGCCTCGAACCACGCCCAGTCGGGCCGCCGCGCCCCATCGAGCAGCCGCGCGAGCAAATCGCCGCCGCGTGCCAGCAATTCGCGCGCGCCAGCATGCGCCGGCGTCGTGCGCAGTACCGCGCTCGCCCCCAGCATCGCGAAGGCGACGGTGCGGGGATAGGCCATTTCGTCGAAGGCCGACCGGACCTTGTCGAACCACCCCAGCGCCCAGTGCTGCAGCGCGGGATCGCTCGCAGTCTCCACCGTCTGACCCAGCGCCCACAAGGCACGCCCGTTGGAATCTTGTGACCCGACATCCTCGCACCAGCGGCGATCGAACGCCATGAAATTGCGAAACTTTTGGGCATCCTCGTTCCACGCGTGCTGGACGAACGAAGCATAGACCGCCTGCCACTTGGCGCGCTCGTCCGCCGCGAGGCCGCTGACGACGTTGACTACCATGAGCGCGCGGGCGTTGTCGTCGAGGCAATAGCCGTGGCGACGGTCGGGCACGGCACCGATCCCGTGCTGGAGCATGCCGGTGCCGTCGCTCATCGCGAACAGCGCCGACAAGCCGGGGGTCGCCCCCAGCGGAGCGGCGCGCGGTTCGGGCGCGACGGCCTGCGCGATCAGTTCGGCGCTGGCGGCGGCGAACCGCGGCCAGATCGTGGTCCGGCCCCGGGCATAGGCGCGGCGTTGCATCGTTGTGAGGGCGGCAGGATCGTCGAGCAACCCGTTGACTGCTGCTGCAATCGCCGCGCTCGACTTGGGTTCGATCAGCGCGCCGGCGCCATCGGCCAGCAGTTCGCGCGCGTGGACGTACGGGGTCGAGACCACCGCCTTGCCCAGCGCCACCGCATAGCTCAGCGTACCCGAGGTCGACTGCTGGAGGTTGTGATAGGGGGTGATGTAAACGTCGCACGCCTCCAACTGGTCGAGCAATTCGTCGGTGTCGAGGAAGCGGTTGTCCCAGGCAATGTGGTCAGCCACGCCCAGCCGCTGCGCCAATGCCTGCAGCCCCTCGCGGTAGCTCTCCCCGTCGCGCGCCATAAGCGTGGGGTGCGTCGCGCCGACGATCCGGTAGAGCACTTGCGGATGGCGCGCGACGATGGTCGGCAATGCCTCGATCGCCAGCTCAAGCCCCTTGCTCGGGCCGAGCAGCCCGAAGGTCATCAGCACCTTGCGCCCGGAAACGCCCATCGCTGCCTTGAAGATGCCTTCGCGTCCGAACGGGCGATCGGGTGCGCCGTGGGCGATGACTTGGAGGATCTCCGGATCGGCCCCGTAACGCTCGATCAGCACGTCGCGCGCGTATTCGGACATCACCATCACGCGCGATGCGCGGGTCAGGAGATGCTCAAGGATTTCGCGCTGGTGGGCGGAAGGCTCGATCAGCACGGTGTGGAGGGTCAGCACCAGCGGCGCGGCGATCCGGTCAACCAGTTCGCGCACATACGCGCCATCCGGACCACCGAAGATGCCATATTCGTGCTGGAGCCAGACCGCGTCGGCACCCGATGCGTTAATCCGCCGCGCCGCGCGGCGATAATCCTTGAGCGACGGCTGGGCGATGGTCCCGGCGACGCCATCATAGTCGAGCGGCGCCTGCGGATCGTCGAGCGCGTAGACATCGAGCGCGATCTCGGGATGCCATTTCTTGAGCTGCTCGAAAATGTCGGTCGTGAAAGTCGCAATGCCGCATTTGCGCGGCGCGAAAGTGCCGATCAACGCGACCCTGTGCGGTTGTGCGTCCCCCGCAGCGTGCAGCGGCGAATAGATCGAGACAACCTCGGTCCGCTCGGCGGGCCGGGCATCGACAAACATCAGAGTCGGTTCGTGCGTCATCGAGAGGGGCAATCCTGCGCGTGAGGGCGGCATGCTTGCTCAACGATCAACCATCAATCCGGTTTCGCTGCAATGCAACATAAATTGCAATTTAGGACGGCTTTCGTCGCATGATTCACGCAATTCAGCGCATTTGCTCAGCAATATTACTTCGCAACTGCGGAATAGTCCTAGTTGAACCAGCGCTGGCGCCACCCGTAGGTCGAGGCGATCGGGTTCCCGGCGACGTCGGTTGCGGGCTTGAAGCGAAACCGCTCCTCGGCAAAGCGGCAGGTCAGCGCGTCCGAGGCAGGATCGCGGCTGGCCCGCTGGACCCGGCAGTTGTGCGCGCGTCCGTCGACGCCAACGGTCATATGGATAATCACATAGTCGCCGATCCGTGCATCGCGTCCGGCGCGCGGATAATCGCGCGCCGCATTGATGTCGCCGGCGATCTTCTGCGCCTTGGCGACCAGCCCGCCGCCGGGTCCGTTGCCGCCAGCGCCGCTCCCGGAGCCATTGCCCTGCCCGCCTGCGCCGCTGCCCTGACCCGTATCGCGCGCACCGGAAGTGTTCGCACTGCCGGTGCGCGCGGCGGCGGGCGCCACGTCCTTGGTTACGACAATTTTCGGACGCGGCGCGGTAACTTCGCGCGGCACCGCCTTCTTGCCCGGCTCAGCGGCAGCGCCCGCCCGCTCGGGCTGCTTGCTCGGCCGAGACGAAGGCGGCGGGGTGGTCACCGTCACCGAGAACACCGAGACCACTCTGTCGACCGCGCCCGCAGTGAAGTCAGGCGCGAAGGCGCGCAGCAACGCGAAGAACACCGCGACATGCAGCAGCGCCACCAGCACGAATACGCCCACTCGGGTGCGGCGCGGGGCGCGGAGATCGGCGTCGGTCATTGCCTGACCCTAAGTTGCGATGCATGCGCGGGCAATCGGTTGCAATTTATTGACTCGATTTCGCTCTCAGGCCTAGGCAAGGTAGACATCGAGGACCGACCCGGCATCCCGGGCGGCGATGAGGAGAGGAATCCCGATGCGTCTCAAGGTCCTGGCTTTGGCCATGCTGCTGCCGCTAGCAGCCTGCGGCAACAAGACCGAGCCTTCCCCGCCCGCGACCAGCGGCGTCACCGATGCGCTAACTACCGCCGCCGATCCCAATGAATGGCTGAGCTACGGCCGCGACTATGCCGAGCAACGCTTCTCGCCGCTGACCCAGATTACCGACGCCAATGTTGCGCAGCTGGGCCTCGCCTGGTCGGCCGATCTCGATACCGCGCGCGGGCAGGAAGCGACCCCGCTGATGCACGACGGCGTGCTTTACACCACCACCGCATGGTCGATGGTCAAGGCCTATGACGCCAAGACCGGCGCGCTCAAATGGTCGTGGGATCCCGAAGTGCCGCGCGCCAAGCTGGTCGATGTGTGCTGCGATGCGGTCAACCGCGGCGTTGCGCTCTATGGCGACAAAGTGTTCGTCGGCACGCTCGACGGGCGGCTGGTCGCGCTCGACCAAGCGACGGGCAAGGTGGTGTGGAGCAAGCTGACCATCCCCGCAGGCTCGCATATGGCGATCACCGGCGCGCCGCGGATCGTCAAGGGCAAGGTCCTGATCGGTTCGGCCGGCGCGGAATATTTCACCCGCGGCTATCTTGCCGCCTTCGACGCCGAGACCGGCACCGAGCTATGGCGGTTCTACACCGTGCCCGGCGATCCTTCGAAACCGTTCGAGGGCAAGCACCTTGAAGCCGCGGTCAAGACTTGGAGCGGCGACTGGTGGACCAAGGGTGGCGGCGGCACCGTGTGGGATTCGATCACCTACGATCCGCTCACCAATCTGATCTATTTCGGCACCGCCAATGCCGAGCCGTGGAACCCGGCGCATCGCAATACCAATGGTGCCGGCGATAGCCTTTACACCGCCTCGATCGTCGCGGTGAACGCCGATAGCGGCGAATACGTCTGGCACTTCCAGGAAACCCCCGAAGACCGCTGGGACTACGATTCCAACCAGCAGATCATGATCGCCGATTTGATGCTCGACGGCACCAAGCGTCACGTCATCATGCACGCGCCCAAGAACGGATTTTTCTACACGCTCGACGCCGCGACGGGCAAATTCATCTCGGGCAAGCCGTTCGTCGAGGGGATCAACTGGGCCAGCGGGCTCGATCCGGTGACCGGCAAGCCCAGTGTCAACCCGGCCGCCAAATACGAACTGACCGGCCAGCCGTGGCTCGGCATCCCTGGCGCGATCGGCGCGCATAGCTGGACCCCGATGAGCTACAGCCCGCAGACGGGCCTCGTTTATATCCCGACCAACAACGCCGCGCAGGTCTATGCCGACGACAAGGACTGGAAACCCGGCACCACCGGCTTCCAGCTCGGCATCGACGCGACCGCCGGCGCACTTCCCGCCGATGCCGCGATCCGCGCAGCGGCGCGGGCCGGGGTGAGCGGCGCGCTCGTCGCGTTCGATCCAGTCGCCGGCAAGGCGCGGTGGACCGTGCCTTACCCCAACGCCACCAACGGCGGCACGCTGGCGACTGCGGGTAACCTCGTGTTCCAGGGCACCGCGGCGGGCGAGTTCCGCGCCTATGCCGCCGATAGTGGCAAGCAGCTGTGGAGCTTTCCGGCGCAGAGCGGCATTCTTGCCGCACCGATGACCTATGCGATCGGCGGCGAGCAATATGTTGCGATCATGGTTGGCTGGGGCGGGGTGCTCGATGTGTCGGGCGGCAGGCTGGTCGGCCAGATGACCCCCAACATCAGCCGCCTGCTGGTGTTCAAGCTGGGGGCGAGCGGCACGCTGCCCGCGCCGCCGCCCAGCGCGGCACGCGTGCTCGATCCGCCGCCGCCGTCGGGCACCCCGGCGCAACTCGCGGCGGGCGCGAAGTCCTATACCAACAGCTGCAGCGTGTGCCACGGCAATGCTGCGGTGGCGGGCGCGCTCAACCCCGATTTGCGCCACGCGACCGCGCTCGGCAATCCCAAGCTGTGGCAGCAGATCGTCCACGACGGGCTGCTCACCCAGAACGGGATGGTCGCGTGGAAGGGCCAGTTCAGCCCCGAGCAGATCGAGGAAATTCGCCTCTACGTCGTCAAGCGGGCGAATGAGGACAAGGCGCTCGGCGACAAATGAGCAGCGATCCCGATGACATTCGCGGCTGGCAGCGGCTGGACGCGAATGTCACCACCTCGGGCCGCTTGCTGACGGAGGATGTAGCGCGGCTGAAGAATGTCGGCGTGCGGCATGTGATCAATTTGGCGCTGGACGATCACCCCGAAGCGCTACCCGATGAAGCTGGGCTGCTGGCAGCGGCGGGTATCGCCTACACTCATATCCCGGTGCCGTTCGATGCGCCCAGCGAAGCGCATTTCGAGGAGTTTTGCGATGCATTCGGCGGCGGTGGCCCGGTGCATGTCCACTGCATCATGAACTACCGTGTCTCGGCATTCCTCTATCGCTACAATCGCGACGTGTCCGGGATTCTCGAATCCGCAGCGCGCGCCCAGATGGAACAGCACTGGTCGCCCGACACCAGCGACCATCCGGCGGCGCAGGTGTGGGCGCGGTTCATCGCTCCGCGCGGCACCTAAAGCGTGGCGTAGAGCGCCAGCATCCGCGCCCAGGCCCGATCGGCTTCCGCCTGGTTATAGACCGGCGCGTCGATCGTGCACCAGCCGTGGTCGGCAGCGTAGACTTCGATCTCGGCCGGACGCCCGGCAGCCTGGGTAGCGGCGCGTAGCGTGTCCTTGTCGGTCGGCGCGCGGGCATCGTCGTTCTGGGCGATGGCGAACAGATAGGACGCGCTGGTTGCAGCCAGCAGCCGGTGCGGGCTATCGGGCTCTGCGGTGACCAACCCGCCCCCATGGAACGAGGCGGCCGCGCCGACGCGCGCGGGAACCGCAGCGGCGGTGCGCACGGTGTATGGCCCGCCCATGCAATAGCCGTTGGTGCCGATCTTGCGGCGCTGGTCGACCGCCCCCTGCGCATCGAGAAACGCGACGAAGGCGCGCGCATCGCTGGTGGTCGCCGCCGGGGTGATCGCCGCGATCATCGGGCCAAGTTTGGCCTGCCCCTCGGGCGTGCGCCACTCGGCCATGCTGGAAACCACCGGCGCGGCGCTGGTGCGGTAATAGTGATTGACCGCGAGCACAGCGTAGCCCGCCCCGGCCAAGCGCCGCGCCATGATTTTGTAGGCTTCGCGCAAGCCCGCGATATCGGGCCACAGCAGGACCCCGGGGTGCTTGCCCTTGGCGGGATGGACGAAGAAGGCGTCGGCGGTGCCATCGGGCGTCGCCACGCTGACCATGCGTTCGCCGAGGCCTGCAGGCGGCGACCTGGTCATCCCGGCGCAGCCAGCTAAGGCTACTGCCCCGCCCAGCACCGTAAACTCCCGGCGCGATACGCCTTTGCGCGCCGCGTCGTCAGCCAAGGTGAATTCATCGCACATAGTTCGGCTTCGCCGCCGGGTTGAGAGATCAGGCGGCTCGCGGGTAGACTTCCACCTGCGCCAGACGGTGCGCGGCGCGCGCGGCATCGCGCAGCGCAACCTTGTCGCCGCGCCGCTTGCCCGGGGCGACGGCAAACAGGAACGCGGATTGCGCCCCGCGGAATGCCGAAGTTTCGAGCCCGCGCGCAACCGGAACAGCCGCGACCGTGCGCAAAATGTAAGCGCCGGTGGCCGCGACCACCGCATCCTGGCCAGCGAGGAAAGCAGCAAAAGTCTTGGCATCGCGGTTGGTCCGCTGTTCGACATTGGCCGCAACCGGATCGCGGCTCGGTCCGCTGGCGCAGCAATCGACCACCAGCACCGCATAGCCCTGCGCCGCCAGTCGACGACCGATCGCCATCGAATTCGCGCGCAGCCCGGCCATGTCGGGCCACATCACCATGCCCGGATGCTGGCCCTCGGCGGGATGCACGAAGAATGCATCGGTCATGCCCTCTGCGGTCGCGATGCTGACCATCCGCTCGGTGAGCGCGGGCGCACGGGTGGCCGCGGCAACTGCAGGGACGCCGGTCATCGCACCAATCGCGGCAGCGGCACCATAGCCCGCAAACTGACGCCGCGACACGCCGCTGGCAGTCGTGGTCGCACCTGTTGCCTGATTGATCTGATCGCGCATCGCCCCTGGCTCCTGTTGCCCAAATTTTCCGCACGATACCGTTGTTTAGCCGCACCGCAAGGGGGTTTGGCGATGTTCTGCGCAATTCCCGCAAGCGTGCGCCTAACGCCGCGACAACGCCGCCTCGCTCTCGGCCATCAGCTGGGCGATAATCTCGGTGACCGGCTCTTCGCTGGTGACCATCCCGACCGACTGCCCGGCCATGATCGAGCCGTTCTCGACATCGCCGTCGATCACCGCGCGGCGCAGCGCGCCCGCCCAGAAATGCTCGATCTGCAACTGCGCCTCGCTCATGTCGACCGCGCCCGCATCGAGCAGCTTGGCGACTTCGAGCTGCTTGGCGGTGAACTCCTCGGTGCCTTTGTTCTTGAGCGCGCGCACCGGGATCACGGGCAGCCGCGGATCGACCTGGACCGAGGTGATCGCATCGCGCGCATTGGCGCGGAAAAACGCCTTCTTGAACGCGGGGTGCGCGATCGATTCGGTGGCGCAGGCAAACCGCGTGCCGAGTTGCACCCCCGACGCGCCCATTTCGAGGTAGCCGGCGATCGCCTCGCCCCGCCCGATCCCCCCCGCGACGAACAGCAAATGCTCCTCGGCCAGCGCCGGGAGGATTTCCTGCGCGAGCACCGAGGTCGAGACCGGGCCGATATGCCCGCCCGCCTCCGAGCCTTCGATCACGATCGCATCCGCGCCCGAGCGCAGCAGCTTCTTCGCCAGCGCCAGTGTCGGGGCAAAGCAGATCACCTTGGCCCCGCTCGCCTTGATCGCTTCGAGCGAACCCTTGGGCGGGATCCCGCCGGCGAGCACGACATGGCTTACGTCGTGGCGCGTGCAGACCGCGATCAGGTCGAACAGCATCGGATGCATCGTGATCAAATTGACCCCGAACGGCTTGGCGGTGAGCCCCTTGGTCGCGGCAATTTCGCCCTCGAGCAGCTCAGGCGTCATCGCCCCGCAGGCAATCACCCCGAACCCCCCCGCGTTGCTGATCGCGGCGACCAGATTGCGCTCCGATACCCACGACATCGCGCCGCACAGGATCGCGGTCTCGGTGCCGAAAAAGTCGCAGCCGCGCTGCATCAAATGTGTCGTCAGGGGATAGTGGCTCATGCGCGCGCTGTAAGCGCGGCATCCCGCGCGGGCAAGCGGGCGCGCATTGCTCCCCACTAATCGGAAATTCCACTCATACTGACGAGCACTGGTCGCTTTTCCGAACGCCGACATGCGCGTATCGTCGAGGCCGAAGTTTCAGAATCGAAGGAGAGACGCAATGAACGCAGTGACCGGAGCGATGGGGGCCGAGGGCTGCCCGATGGGCGGAACCAAGGCGCGCGGGTTGCTCGGACGGCAGAACCAGCATTGGTGGCCCGATGCGCTCCCGCTCGAAATCCTCCACCAGGGCGGCAAGTCGCCCGACCCGATGGGCGAGGATTTCGATTATGCCGAGGCATTCAAGGCACTCGATTACGCCGCGCTCAAGGCCGACCTCACCGCGCTGATGACCGATTCCAAGGCGTGGTGGCCCGCCGACTATGGCCATTACGGCCCGTTCTTCATCCGCATGGCGTGGCACGCGGCTGGGACCTATCGCACCGCCGACGGCCGCGGCGGCGCCAACAGCGGCCAGCAGCGCTTTGCCCCGCTCAATTCGTGGCCCGACAACGGCAACCTCGACAAGGCGCGGCGCCTGTTGTGGCCGATCAAGCAGAAATACGGCCAAAACATCTCGTGGGCCGATCTGTTCATCCTCGCCGGAAATGTTGGTATCGAATCGATGGGCGGCCCGGTGTTCGGCTTCGGCGGCGGCCGCGCCGACGTGTTCGAGGCGGAACGCGACATCTATTGGGGCAGCGAGGAACTGTGGGTCAGCCAGGGCGCCGAAACCCGCATCCAGCCCGACAAGCAGATGGACCTCGAAAATCCGCTCGCGGCGATCCAGATGGGGCTGATCTACGTCAATCCCGAAGGCCCGGGCGGCAATCCCGACCCGCTGCAATCGGCGCGCGACATCAAGATCACTTTCGAGCGCATGGCGATGAACCATGAGGAAACCGTCGCGCTGACCGCGGGTGGCCATACTTTCGGCAAGGCGCACGGCGCGGGCGATGCCAGCCTGGTCGGCGTACCCCCCGAAGGTGCAGACATCGCGCTGCAGGGCCTCGGCTGGACCAGCAGCTTCGGAACCGGAATCGGCGCCCACGCGATCACCAGCGGGATCGAAGGCGCGTGGGTCAACACCCCCACCGAGTGGTCGGAAAACTATTTCCGCCTGCTGCTCGATTACGACTACGAACTGGTCCGCAGCCCGGCCGGCGCGCAGCAGTGGCAACCGATCGACCAGAAGGAAGAGGACAAGGCCCCGGCCGCGCACGATCCGTCGAAGCGGGTGCCGACGATGATGACCACCGCCGACATGGCGTTGAAAATGGATCCCGAATTCCGCGTGATCTCGGAGAAATTCCGCAATGATCACGAAGCGTTCAAGGATGCCTTCGCGCGCGCGTGGTTCAAGCTGTGCCACCGCGACATGGGGCCCAGGGTCCGCTACCTCGGCCCCGAAGTTCCGGCCGAAGATCTGATCTGGCAGGATCCGGTTCCAGCGGGTGCCACGCCCGCCGAAGGCGATGTCGCCGCGTTCAAATCGGCGATCCTCGGCGCCGGGTTCAGCGTCGGCCAGCTGGTCAAGACCGCCTGGGCCTCGGCCTCGACCTACCGCAAGACCGACCATCGCGGCGGCGCCAACGGCGCGCGCCTGCGGCTTGCGCCGCAAAAGGACTGGGCGGTCAACGAACCGGCCGAACTGGCGGCAGTGCTGGCGAAAATCGAAGAACTGCGCGGCAATCTCTCGGTCGCCGATGCGATCGTGCTGGCGGGCACCGCGGCGGTCGAGCAGGCTGCCAAGGATGCTGGCTTCGCGGTTGAAGTGCCATTCGCCGGCGGGCGCGGCGATACGTCGCAGGAGCAGACCGATGCGACAAGCTTCGAGGTGATGGAGCCCAAGGCCGACGGGTTCCGCAACTACCTCAAGACCAAGCATTCGGTGAAGACCGAGGAACTGCTGCTCGACCGTGCCTCGCTGCTGGGTCTCTCGGTACCGGAAATGACCGTGCTGCTCGGCGGCCTCCGCGTCCTCGGCGCCAACCACGGCGGCAGCCCGAACGGCGCGTTCACCACCCGGGTCGGCCAGCTGACCAACGACTTCTTCGTAAATTTGCTGTGCAACGACACCTTCTGGGAAGTGGTCGATACCAGCGGCGACGAGGAGTTCATCGGCTACACCCGCGGCGGCCGGCAGGAAAAGTGGCGGGCCACCCGCACCGACCTGATCTTCGGCTCGAACAGCCAACTGCGCGCCACCGCCGAAGTCTATGCCGAGAAGGGCCACGAAGAGAAATTCGTGAAGGACTTCGTGCACGTGTGGACCAAGGTGATGAACGCGGATCGCTTCGATCTGGGGTGATTTAGCCTAGCCCAAACGGGTCACAGCCCCGCCTCCGGTGAAAGTCGGAGGCGGGGTTTTGTTTGGCCACGGCAGCTTAATAGCAACTTACCGATCATTCAGACGCTATGCAGCCGACTCGCGATACCTCGACGCGACAAACACCGAGCGAGAGGACAGTTAACGTGACTTCGAAATCCATCATTGCCCTTTGCGGTGCGGCTGCGTTTACCGTTCTGGCACCGTCTGCGGCATCAGCGCAAAGTGGCTTTTCAATCACCATCGGGTCGGGCGGCTATGGCAACTCCGGCTACGGATATGACGGCTACGGATATGACGGCTACGATAATTACGACCGTCATGCCGATCGGCACGAGCGTTTGGCCGAGCGTCACGACGATACTCACGACGACCTCGATGACCAGCATGACGAGGCTCACGAACAGGGCTTGGACCGCTGGCAGCATCGCGAACTCCATCAGGATTTGCGATACCAGCACGCCCTGCGCGACTACCAATTGGCGCGCGAACATCGGCGTCGCGACCGACGTGACGCGCGGCGGCGGCAATACTGGAACTACGGTTACCGCGGGTACTGAGGCTGCAGACATTGAGCAACGAGCGCCCCGCGAGCAATGGCGGGGCGCTTCGCGCGGACTCTGCCAGTTTAACTCCAGCCTTGGCGAAGCTGTTCTGCTTACCCCTGCAAGCGAGCGAGAACCACCCGACGCGACTCGCCGGGCCAAAATGAGCGGCCCGCGAATCTGCTTCGCCGTAGCGCGGGGTCTAGAGCCACCGCACAGGCACCGGCCAAACCCCGCCTCCCGCAGTCATTTTCCTACATTCTCACAACTTGCTAGCGTAGCATCTGCTCCCTCCGCCATCCGACAAGCTCGGGAGGGTGCGGCAGGAATCTGTTACCTGTCATCCTGCGTGCGGATCGGGTTGGTTTTGCTGGGGAATTGTTGGGTGACACTTGGGTGGCACGGTGTCGCCTTTGTCACCCTGTTCGCCTCGTTCCGACCCCATCCGACCAGCGCCAGCAATCGTTCTTCCGGCGCGCGCCATCGCTCCCAACACCCTTTGCCAAGGCTGTGTTAAGCCGCTAATACAGCCATGCCGATGTTGTTCACCCGCCGCCCAGCCCCGCTTGCCACAACCGCGCCACTTGCGCCGTTACCGCCGACGGATGGCGTTCTGTACGGCACTCCCCCGCCCGCCCCGCGCCGCTCGCGCTGGTGGTGGTTCAGACGCATCTCGGCGGGCCTGTGCGCGCTGTTCGTGGTGCTGGTCGCCTGGCTCGCGCTGACCGCGCCGCTCTCGAAGTCGCTCCAGCCGCTGGTCCCGCCGCAGCTGACCCTGCTGGCCGCCGACGGCACCCCGATCGCGCGGACCGGGGCGGTGGTGGCGGAGCCGGTCAAGGTCAAGGGGCTGCCGCCGCATGTAGTCCAAGCGTTCCTCGCGATCGAGGACCGCGATTTCTATTCGCATTGGGGAGTCTCGCCAAAGGGCATTGCCCGCGCCGCGTGGGGGAACATCACCAGTAATCGCACCCAGGGCGGCAGCACGATCACCCAGCAGCTTGCCAAATTCACTTTCCTCACCCCCGAACGCAGCATGACCCGCAAGGCGCGCGAGGCGCTGATTGCGTTTTGGCTCGAAGCCTGGCTGAGCAAGGACGAGATCCTCGAGCGCTACCTCTCCAATGCCTATTTCGGCGACAACACCTATGGCCTGCGCGCCGCCTCGCTGCATTATTTCCACCGCAAGCCCGAACGGCTCACCCCGGGACAGGCGGCGATGCTCGCCGGGCTGATGCAGGCGCCCTCGCGCTATGCGCCGACCAAGAATTATCGAATCGCCTCGGCCCGCACCCGCACCGTCATCGCCGCTATGGTCGCCGCCGGTTACCTCAGCGCCAAGGAGGCCAAGGCGGTCGCCATGCCCCGGCTCGACGTGCGCGGCCAGGGTACGTTGCCCACTGGCACCTATTTCGCGGACTGGGCGGTGCCCGAGGCGCGCGGGCACAGCGAGACCGGCTACGCCGCGCAGACCCAGACCACCACGCTCGACGCGCGGCTCCAAGCCGCAGCCCGCCGCGCGATCAACCGCGCGTCGCTGGGCAAGGCACAAGTCGCGCTGGTGGCGATGAAGCCGACCGGCGAGGTCGTGGCGATGATTGGCGGGCGCGACTATGCGAAATCATCGTTCAATCGCGTTACGCAGGCGCGGCGTCAGCCCGGATCGACGTTCAAGCTGTTCGTCTACCTCGCCGCGCTGCGGGGCGGCTGGGAGCCCGACGACAAGATCGGCAACGCCGAGATCGTCAGCGGCAGCTATCGCCCGAAGAACGCCGGAGGACGCTATTCGAAAGAGCTCACGCTGGCCGAGGCCTTCGCGAGTTCGAGCAATGTCGCCGCAGTGCGGCTCTACAACGAGGTCGGCAGCGCGGCGGTGATCCAGACCGCGCGCGATCTTGGCGTGACCGCGCCGCTGACCGAAGGCGACCCAAGCATGGCGCTCGGCACCAGCGGCATGACGCTGCTTGAGTTGACCGCCGCCTATGCCGCCGTGGCGGGCGCGCACAATCCGGTTCGGCCGTCCGCCTTCCCGGCGCGCGAGGAGGACTGGATGGACTGGCTGCTCGGCCGCCGCCGCGCGCTGTCGGAGGGGAATCGCGAGGCAATGCGCGAACTGCTGCGCGGCGCGGTCGAGCACGGCACCGGGCGGGCCGCCCGGCTCGGCCAGCCGGTCTACGGCAAGACCGGGACCAGCCAGGACAGCCGCGATGCGCTATTTGTCGGCTTCGCAGGCGATCTGGTGGTCGGGGTGTGGGTCGGCAACGACGACAACAGTCCGCTCGCCGGGATCACCGGCGGCGGCGTGCCGGCGCGGATCTGGGCCGATTTCATGCGCCAGGCGCTGGGCGGCCGCGCCACGCCAGCACCGCGACCCAACCCCAGCGGCCCGGTCGAGCCGCTCGACGTGCCCGATGCGACCGACATTCCGTTGGGCGATGGCGCAAGCCTGTCGGTCGAGAACGGCGAGGCGGTGCTCGGCGGCGAGGGCCTGCCGGTCGGTGTGCGGATCGGCGAGGACGGGGTGCGCATCGAGGACCGGCGCACCGCCGAGCAGGTGGCGCGCGACCGCGAAGCGCTACAACGTGCTCAGGAACAGGCCCGCGATGCGATTGAACAGGCCAGTGAGCGCGCAGCCGAAGCCCAGCGACGGATCGAGCAAGAAGTCGGGCGCTAGCGCCTTTGCAGTGATTTTCCGACAGGACTCCGACAGAGAATTTCTTGTCGGCATTTCTGCATGAGTCTACTACAGAGGGAGCAAGAATAAGTATAAGAATGATTTCAGGGAGGGGATGAGATGAAGCCCGAAGAAGCTCTCACGGAATTGACGGTCCAAGCGTCTGACGGACACAAGGCCGGCATTCCTCCGCCGCCGTTTTCGGACGGCATAAACCGCAGCTACTTCCTTCTGCGCCGCTGGATCGCCATCATCGCGCTGATCTTGCCGGTCGCGCTGTGGGTCGGTGACGGTCCTTGGCCGCACTCCTCGATCAGTGAATACTACCACAGCCCCGGCGGGTGGAGCCGCGATGTGCTGGTCGGGTCCCTGTCGGCGGTCGGGTTCTTCCTGTTCTTTTACCGGGGCTATTCGAAGAGCGAGGATATCGTCCTCAATCTGGCCGGGCTAAGCGCGGTGCTGGTCGCCTTCGCGCCGATGCCGTGGCCCGGCACCGGCGCCGATCCGCGCCTGATCCCGCTTGGCCCGATCCCGCTGCACGGGCTGAGCGCGGCGCTATTGTTCCTGTTCATTGCCTATGTCTGCATCTTCAGGTCCGAACAGACGCTGAAACTGCTGCATGATCCCAAGCAGCGGGCATCGTTCAGGCTGCACTACCGGATTCTGGGCACGCTGATGGTGGCCGTTCCGGCATCGATCTTCGCGATCCACCTGCTTTCGCGCCGGACTGAACGATCGCTCGTGGTGTTTTCACTCGAAACCGCCGGAATTATCGTCTTCGCGCTCTATTGGCTTGAGAAGAGCCGGGAGATCGCAGTGATCCAGCGTCAGTAGCGGGCGTCCTGATTCACGCCGCCTCGTCCGCCGCATCCAGCCCATAGGCGGTGTGCAGCACGCGCACCGCGAGCTCGGTCTCGTCTTCGTCGATCAGCACCGAGACCTTGATTTCCGAGGTGCTGATCGCCTGGATGTTGATGCCGCGGTCGGCGAGCGCCTTGAACATCGTTGCGGCGACCCCGGCGTGGCTTTTCATGCCGACCCCGACGACGCTGATCTTGGCGATCTTGCTGTCGGCGATGATGCGGTTGAAGCCGATCTCGCCCTTCTGGCCTTCCAGAAGAGCGAGCGAACGCGCAAGGTCGGCCTGGGGGACGGTGAAAGTCACGTCCGTCTCGCCCTTGTCGCGTCCGACGTTCTGGATGATCATGTCGACGTTGATGCTCGCGGCGGCGAGCGGCGAGAAGATATGCGCCACCGCGCCGGGCCGGTCGGGCACGCGGGTCAAGATGATTTTCGCCTCGTTCTTGTCATGCGCGATGCCGGTGATCAGCTGGCGTTCCATATCGTCATCCTCTTGAATTTTGGCCAGTTCGTCGTCGCTGACGATCATCGTACCGGGGATTTCGTCGGCGGGCACGGCATCGTCGCCGATGAAGCTGGAGAGCACCTGGACCCGCACCCCGGCCTTCATCGCCAGCCCCACCGAGCGGGTCTGGAGCACCTTGGCCCCGACGCTGGCGAGTTCGAGCATTTCTTCGTAGGTGACGAATTTGAGCTTGCGCGCCTTGGCGACGATCCGGGGGTCGGTGGTATAGACCCCGTCGACATCGGTGTAGATATCGCAGCGATCGGCGTGGATCGCGGCTGCGACCGCGACCGCCGAGGTGTCCGACCCGCCGCGGCCGAGCGTGGTGATGCGATTATCCTCGCCCAGCCCCTGGAAGCCGGGGATCACCGCGATTTCGCCTGCGGCCATGCTGGCGAGCAGTCCGGCGGCGTCAATCTCGCCGACCCGCGCCTTGGAATGCGCTTCGGTGGTGCGGATCGGCATCTGCCAGCCGAGCCACGAGCGCGCCTGGCAGCCCAGCGCCTGCAGCGTCATCGCCAGCAACCCGGCGGTGACCTGCTCGCCGCTTGCCACCACCACGTCGTATTCGGCGGGATCGTAAAGCGGATTGGCCTCGCGGCAAAAGCCCACCAGCCGGTCGGTCTCGCCCGCCATTGCCGAGACGACCACCGCGACCTCATGGCCCGCAGCCTGCTGGCGGCGCACGATCTGAGCGACGCGGCGGATGCGTTCCGAGCCGGCCATCGAAGTGCCGCCGAATTTCATCACGATGCGGGCCACGAATGCTCCCAGTCTGCTCCGGCTCAGAGCAAGAATCTTGCCGCGCAACCCCTCGCCGCGCGGCGGCGGTCCTGTTAGGGATGCGATATGAGCAATGCAACCATGAGCACAACTATTCGGGCCGACGAGGCGGCGCATTTCGGCAGGCTGGCGGCCGACTGGTGGAATCCCAAGGGCTCCTCGGCGATGCTCCACAAGCTCAACCCCGTCCGGCTGGGCTTTATCCGCGCGGCAATCGACGCACATTGGGATGGCGATACGCGCAGTATCCACCCGCTTGCGGGCAAGCGCGCGCTCGATGTCGGCTGCGGCGCGGGGTTATTGTGCGAGCCGCTCGCCCGGCTCGGCGCGGCGGTGACGGGCGTCGATGCTGCGGCGGAGAATATCGCGGCGGCGGCGGCGCATGCGACCGGATCGGGATTGGCGATCGATTACCGCCACGGCGAACTGGGCGCGCTGGGGCTGGCGGGCTTCGATCTGGTCACTTCACTCGAGGTGCTCGAACACGTTGCCGACAAGCTCGCCTTCATCGCCGCGCTCGCCGCGACGCTCAAGCCCGACGGACTGATGGTGCTCTCCACCCCCAACCGCACCCCGCAGTCGCGGCTGCTACTGGTCGGCGCGGCGGAAGCGGTCGGGATGGTGCCCAAGGGCACGCATCACTGGGACGATTTCGTCACTCCCGACGAATTGCGTGTGCTGCTGGCCGAGGCCGGGCTGGTCATGGGACACCCGCGCGGGATTGGCTGGTCACCGATGCAGGGGCTGCATCTGTCGCACGATATGGCGCTCAACTTTATCGTGACCGCAACACGCGGCTGATTGCATCGCGGACGCTGCGCTCGCGCGTCGCCCAATCAGCGGAAATACGCTCGAACCGCACTCCGGCGCGGACCAGCACTTCCTCCGCCACGGCAGCGAATGTCGCGCGCTCCTCGGCCGTGCCGAAGAACCGCGTGCCATCCGCGACCCACGGCACATCGGGTTCGAACAGCAAATAGAGCTCGGCCTTGGGATAGGCCAGCAACGCCTCGGGCACTTGACCGAACAGCATCTGTGCCCAGGCGGCGGTCATCAGCGGGTCGGTGTCGAGGATCAGCACTTCGTGATCGCCCGCCGCAGCCGCCCGTATCGCCGCGTCTTGCCCTGCGGCGATCGCCAGCAAATCGGCCATCGTGAAGTCGGTGCCGTGCTCTTCGGCGTATTGCCGGCCGTATTCGGGCACCCAAGGATAGCCGAGCTGCTCGGCCAGCACCGATTTGCCGGTGCTCTCCGCGCCGTGGAAGCAGACGCGGATCACGCGAAGGCCGGGGTCTCGGGAGCCTGTTTCGCGGCGGCGACCCATTCCTTGAGCCCGAACAGGCTCATCACCAGCATCCCGCCATAGAGCCCCGCTGTCGGGTAAAGCCCGCGATTGATATAGAGGCCCACCGCAGCAATATCGATCGCCACCCACAGCACCCAGTTTTCCACGCGGCGATAGGCCAGCAGGATCTGCGCCGCGACGCTGGCCCCGGCGATGGCCGAATCGGCAAAGGGCATCGCGGCGTTGGTGTAACGGTGCATCACCCAGCCCAGATTGATGCTCAGCGCCGCGGTCACCGCGATCCACACCGCGCGGCTCTGCCAGTCGAGCCAGCGCACCGGAACGCGCCCGGGCTTTCCAGCATCCTCGTCGCCCACCTTGAGCCACAGGTACCAGCCCCACAATTGCGCCACCACGAAGAATACTTGCAAGCCGCTCTCGGCATAGAGCCGGGTCTCCCAGAACACCAAGATGTAGATCGCGACCGAGGCGATCCCGAAAGCGTAGTTCCACACGCTGCGGAACACGAGCAGCGCCACATTGACCAGCCCCAGCGCGGCGGCCGCCCATTCGAGCGCGGTCATCCATTCGTCGAAGCTCATGCCAACGCCGCTCCCCATTCGGCTGCGTCGAACCCGACCAGCAGCCCGCCGTCATGCTCAACTATCGGGCGTTTGATGGCGCTTGAATGAACGGCCATCAGCTGCGCGGCCTTTGCTGCGTCGATCTCCGTCTTGTCCGCGTCGGGCAACTTGCGAAACGTCGTCCCTGCGCGGTTGAGCACCTTCTCCCACCCCGCCTGTTCGATCCAGCGCGCCAGCTGTGCATGGTCGGCGCCCAGCTTTTTGTAGTCATGGAATGCGTAGGCGATGCCCTGCGCATCCAGCCAGTTACGGCCGTTCTTGACGGTGTCGCAATTGGGAATGCCGTAGACGGTGATGCTCACGCGGGCGGCCTTTCGAAGCGATGGATGCGCGGCTCGTCGCAAGTGTACAGCGTATAGTCCTGGTAATATTCGGCGCGGCCCCTGGCCTGGATCACCGCATGATCGGGGTTGCGACGCCAGTCGAGCGCGGCTTCGGCGCTGGCCCATTCGGACAGCGCGATTACCTCGCCATCGTCGGCGGTATAGCTTTTGAATGAGACAAACCCCGGCTGCGCCCGCGCCAGCGCCTCCATCCGCACCGCATCGGCGCCATAGGCATCGGCATCGATGCCGGGCTGCTTGCGATTGCGGAAGACGACCAGGAACATGGGCCTCTCCTAAACCGGATATGGACAGGACCGCAATTCCGCGACAAAGCCAATCCCCATGAGCATCAACAGCTTCGGGCACCTGCTGCGTTTCACCACGTGGGGCGAAAGCCACGGGCCGGCGCTGGGCGCGGTGGTCGATGGCTGTCCGCCGGGATTGGCGCTGAGCGAGAGCGATCTCCAGCCATATCTCGATGCGCGGCGGCCGGGGCAATCGAAGTTCACCACCCAGCGGCAGGAACCCGACGCGGTCAAGATCCTCTCGGGCGTGTTCGAGGGGCAGACTACCGGCACGCCGATTTCGCTGATGATCGAGAATGTCGATCAGCGCTCGAAGGATTATTCCGAAGTCGCATCCGCCTATCGCCCCGGCCATGCCGACTATGCCTATGATGCCAAATACGGGCTGCGCGACTATCGCGGCGGCGGACGCAGCTCGGCGCGCGAGACCGCGGCGCGGGTGGCAGCGGGCGGCGTGGCGCGGCTGGTCATCCCCGAGGTCACAATCATCGCCTATGTCGCCGAAATCGGCGGTGACGTGATCGATCCAGAGAATTTCGACACGGCCGAGATTACCAACAATCCGTTTTTCTGCCCCGATGCGGCGGCGGCAGCGCGATGGGAGAAGCTGGTCGATGCGGCACGGCTCGCCGGTTCCTCGCTGGGCGCGGTGGTCGAATGCGTCGCGACCGGCGTCCTGGCTGGCTGGGGTGCGCCGATCTACGCCAAGCTCGACGCCGAACTGGCGAGCGCGATGATGGGGATCAACGCGGTCAAGGGCGTAGAAATCGGCGATGGCTTTGGCGCTGCGCGCCTGGCCGGCGAGCAAAATGCCGACCGGATGCGGCCGGGCAATGACGGGCCAACCTTCCTGGCCAACCACGCAGGCGGAATTGCCGGCGGGATTTCGACCGGACAGCCGGTGGTGGTGCGGGTGGCGTTCAAGCCAACCAGCTCGATCCTCACACCGGTCGAGACGATTACACGGTCGGGGGAAGCGACCGACATCCGGACCAAAGGCCGCCACGACCCTTGCGTCGGCATCCGCGGCGCGCCGGTGGTCGAGGCGATGATGGCGCTGGTGCTGGCCGATCACAAGCTGCTCCACCGCGGGCAGTGCGGCTAAGCGCTCAGCGCGGCCGTCTCAACACGATATAGACCGCACCTGCCCCGCCGTGACGCGGATGCGCGGGGCGCACCGCAGCGATCCGGCCCGAATGCGGGCCCGCCGCCAGCCAGTCGAGCAGCTTGGCGCGGATCGCGCCGCGCCGCTGGCCCCGGTCCGCGTGGTCATCAGCCGGGCGCGGACGGCCGGTAATTAGCAGCACCAGCCGCGCGCCTTGCGCCAGCGCCTGGGTCAGCCCGTGATCGAGCCGGACATGCGCGGCATCGAGCGAATGGCCATGCAGGTCGAGCGTGAAATCGGGGGCGATGGCGGCCTTGGCGAGCTTGCGCTCCCATGAAGTGTCGAGACCGTGGCGATCGAGGGCGCGGGAAGTCGGAGGAGCCTCGCGTTTGGGGACAGGCCCCACCCCAACCCCTCCCCTGAAGGGGAGGGGCTTGCCCGAGGCAGTCGCAGTTCGGTTCCCCTCCCCTTCAGGGGAGGGGCTAGGGGTGGGGGATGTGTTAGAGTTGCGACCCCCGATCGGCTTCACCGTGCCCGCAACCCGCGCCCACAACGCGGCCTCCTCGGGCGACAAGCCGCGCGGGCTGCGTTTCACTGGACGCGGAGCCGCGCCAGCGTGCCCTTGGGGAGGAACAGCACGGCATCGCCGCGTCCGCTCATCCCGCCCGCGATCCGGCGGGCTTCATCGCCAGCGCCCCAGAAGCTGTCGAAGCGGTTGGCGCCCTTGATTGCCCCGCCGGTGTCCTGCGCGATCCACATGCCATTGGCTTCGCTACGATCGAGCGAGAGCCAGACCGGCGCACCCAGCGGCACGAAGGCCGGGTCGGTCGCCACGCTCGAGCCATTGCGCACCGGCACGCCCAGCGCACCGATCGGGCCATCCCCGGTCAGTTCGCGGAAGAACACCCAGCTCTGGTTCTCGTTCATCAACGCACGCCCCTCATCGGGATGCTCGCGGATGTACTGCATCAGCCCCTGCATCGAGCCGGAATATTGCCCCGGCCCGCTGCCGAGCAGTCCCCGCTCGCGCATCAGGCTGCCGATTCCGGTATATTCGCGCCCGTTTTGCCCGGCATAGCCGATCCGCATCACGCTGCCGTCGGGCGCGCGCAAGCGGCCCGAGCCCTGGATCTGGAGGAAGAAGAATTCGACCGGATCCGCCGCCCAGGCAATCTCGATCCCGCGATTGGCCAGCGCCCCAGCCGTGATTTCAGCGCGGTCGTAATAGGGCCCAAAGGTGCCAGCTTCGTCGTAGCGGCCAAGCGGCGCGCGTTCGCCTTCGGCCAGTACGACGTCGCCGGGCCGGGCGCGAACGAGGTCCGATGGCAGGCCATAGACCGCCACGTCGAACCCCGGCTGGCGCGCTCGTACGCCCGCGATTTCGGGTTCGTAATAGCCGGTGACGAAGGCCTTGCCGTCGCCGACGCGCGCCGTCTCGAACCAGGTGGCGAAGAAGTTGCCCGCGTTGGTGGCGGGCCACGCGGCGGCGGCGGTGCAGGCCTCTTGCCAGTCCGCCCCGCGGGTCAATCCGCTGGCATCGCTGCGCGCAATCAGCCGCGGGCAACTTTCGCGAAACGCGGCAAGCGCTGCCGTGGCATCGCCGGTGCCCACTCCAAGGCTTGCGAAGGATGGGCCAGGCTTGACCCCGGCCAGCAAGGCGCTGGCCAACGCTGGCGCGGCCACCGGCCGCGGGGTGACGGAAATGTGCGATTCGGGAATTATTCGCCCGCAGCCGGCAAGCACCGCAATCAGGCAAAACGCCGCAAAGGCGCGCAGTCGCGCTGCCCCCAACGCCACGCTCAGGCCTCGTCGGTCTCGTCGAGCAGCCAGTCGGGATCGGGCGAATTGACATTGCGGCTGAAGGTCCACAGATCGCGCACCTCAATCGCATCGTCGAGCGATCCGGCCACGACCGTCCCTGCGGCGTCGCGCGTTACCGCGGCGATATCGGCGGCAAAACGCACGGTCACGCGGGCCATCGGTGCCGCGTAAACAGCCGCGACGATGTTCGCCTCGTCGATCCGGACCAGCCGGTTCTCAAGGGTCTCGCCCGCGGCGAGGCGTGCGTCGATCGCCGCAGCGAACCCTTCGTAAACGTCGCTGTCGCACAGCTGGCCAAGCTCTTCCTTGTCGGCGCGCCAGTACGCTTCGAGTACCATCCGATATGCGCCCTTGGCACCATCGACGAAGGCGGTGATGTCGAACCGGCGGTCGGCTGCCGCGATTTCGCGCACGCCGCGCTCGATCGCGGGAGTTACACCGGGGACTGCGCGCTGGTTGGGCGTGGGCGGTTCGGCAGGCTTGGGGCCCGCGGCGCGCGGCGCGCCGGACTGCGCGGGCGGCGCATCGAAGCGGCCCTGGATGGGCTCTTCTTCATGCTCGGCGCGTCGTCCGAGTACAGAATAGAGTCGCAAGCCCAGAAAGGCAGCGATCATGGCCAAGATGACGATTTCTACGGTCGAGCCCACGTTTCAGTCCTTGCCGCTCAGTCTCGCCGCAACATGCGGCAGGCCTCAGTCTACTCCCAGATAGGTAGTCCTGACAAATGAACAACGCGTGGATGGCCGGTGCGGTGCAATTTTCCGGTGGCCCGTTGCGAGCGCGCAGCTTCGAGCAAACCCGTTGCCGCCCGCACGCCCCGGTGCTAGGCGCGCGGCCAATTCATTCACCGCCCACGAAAGCGAACCTGCCATGGCCGAAGAAGGCAACGTGCTTACCGATCTCGATCTCGATCCCGCCGCTCCGGTGGCCAATGGTGAGGATACCAGCCCCGCCGCCGGGATCATCTCGCAATACATCAAGGACCTGTCGGTCGAAAACCCGAACGCGCCGGAAAGCTACAACTGGCAGGACCCGCCGCAAGTCGACGTGCAGTTCAACATCGCGGCGCGCCAGATGAACGACGAAGTCCATGAGGTGGAACTGAAAATCCAGCTCTCGGCCAAAGCGCAGGGCGGCACCGCCTACATCGTCGACCTCGCCTATGGCGGCCTGGTCGGCTTGCGCAACCTCGACGAGGCGCAAGTCCACGCCTTCATCTACGCCGAAGCGCCGCGCATCCTGTTCCCCTTCGCGCGCCGGATCATCGCCGACGCGGTGCGCGATGCGGGCTATCCGCCGCTGATGCTTGAGCCGATCGACTTCAACGGCCTTTACGTCCAGCAGCTCGCCGCGCAGCAGGATCAACCGGCTGGCGAAGTGCCCGTCGGTAACGCCTGAATCTGCCAAAGGGGCAGGTCAAGGACTGGAACGCGCATGAGCCTGATCCGGAACGTCGGCACGATTGGCGGGCTCACCGCGATCAGCCGAGTTTTCGGGTTCGCCCGCGATATGATGTTCGCCCGGCTGTTCGGCGCAGGCCTCGCCGCCGACGCCTTCCAGCTCGCTTTCACGCTGCCCAACACGTTCCGGCGGCTGTTTGCCGAGGGCGCGTTTTCGGTCGCCTTTGTGCCGATGTACGGCGGCAAGCTGCACGACGAGACCCAAGGCGAAGAGGCAGCGGCAGTATTCGCCAATGACGTGCTCTCGGTGTTCGTCTGGGTGCTGTTCGGCTTCTCGCTGCTGTGCATCGCGGGCATGGAAGGGATCGTCTGGCTGCTGGCGCGCGATTACCAGCATGTGCCCGGCAAGTTCGAGCTTTCGGTCACACTGGCGCGGATCACGTTTCCCTATCTGGGGCTGGTCAGCGTGGTCGCGCTGCTCTCGGGCATGCTCAACGCGCGCGCGCGCTTTGCGCCGGGTGCCTTCGCCCCGGTGCTGTTCAACATCGCGCTGATCAGCGGCCTCGTGTGGGGCTGGGCGTTCGATTACACCGACCGGCTCAAGGCTTTTTCACAAAGCTGGGCGCTACCGGTGGCGGGCATCCTCCAGCTGATCTATCTGATCTGGTCGGCGCGGCGCGCGGGGATTGGGCTCCGGCTGCATTGGCCGAAGCTGACGCCCGATACCAAAGTGCTGTTATGGCGGATTTTCCCCGCTACTTTCGGCGCGGGGATTTACCAGATCAGCCAGCTGGCCGACACCTTCTTCGCCACCTCGCTACCACAGGGTTCGCTGACCCTGCTAAAGATGGGGGACCGACTCAACCAGATGCCGCTGGGGATTGTCGGCATCGCGCTGGGCACCGCGATTCTGCCCACGCTCTCGCGCCACATCGCAAAGGGCGATCACGGCGGCGCGGCCCGGCTGCAAGGCCGCGCGATCGAGCTTGCCACGCTGCTGACCCTCCCCGCTGCGGCCGCGCTGGCGGTCTGTGCCCCAGCCTTCGTCAACGCCTTCTTCGTCGGCGGCAAGTTCCGGCCCGAGGACGGCGCGATCATGTCGCAGATCGTCGTCGCGCTGGTCTGCGGGCTGCCAGCCTACGTACTGGTCAAGGTGCTGGAGCCCGGCTACTTCTCGCGCGGCGATACCCGCACCCCGGTGATGACCGCGGGCAGCGCGCTGGCGTTCAACATCTTCCTCAACATCGCGGTGGTACGCCAGTTCGGGATTGTCGGACTGGCCGGGGCCACTGCGTGTTCGGCCAGTCTCAACTGCGTGCTGCTCTACAGCAATCTTCACCGCCGCAGCCACTTCCGCTTCAGCGCGGCGCTGGCGGGGCGGATTGTGCGCCAAGCCCTTGCTGCCGCGATCATGGGCACCGCGCTGTGGTTCGCAGTTCATGCGACGATGCCGTGGTATTCGGGAACTATCGGCACCAAGATCGGCGGCATCGTCATGCTGGTGACATTGGGCCTGATCGTCTATGCGCTCGCCGCGCGCCTGCTCGGCGCGTTCGACCAGCGCGACCTCGCGATCCTGACCAAGCGCCGCAGCGCGAAGTCGATCGACGAGGAGATTCCGGGCTTTTAGGCTCAAACTTCCAGGAAGTTCAGAACCCATGCGTGTTGTTTCGGGTATCCAGCCCACCGGCAATCTCCACCTCGGCAACTACCTCGGCGCAATCCGCAACTGGGTCGCGATGCAGGACGAGATGGAGTGTCTGTATTTCCTCGCCGACCTCCACGCAATCAGCCAGCCGCACGTTCCGGCCGAGCTGGCCGCCAATACGCTCGAGATGACCGCGGCGTTGGTCGCCTGCGGGATCGATCCCGACCGCTCCACCTTGTTCAACCAGGCGCAGGTCCCCGCGCATGCCGAGCTGCAATGGCTGCTGGCGGGCACCGCGCGGATGGGCTGGCTCAGCCGCATGACCCAGTTCAAGGACAAATCGGGCAAGAACCGCGAAGGTTCGAGCGTGGCGCTGTTCGCCTATCCGGTGCTGCAGGCCGCCGACGTGCTGCTCTATCAGGCGACGCATGTTCCGGTGGGCGAAGACCAGAAGCAGCACCTCGAACTGGCGCGCGACATCGCGCAGAAGTTCAACAATGATTTCGCTTCGGACGACGCGCCGGTCTTCACCCTGCCCGATCCGATCATCCCGCCCGAAGCCGCGCGGATCATGAGTCTGCGCGATGGTGCGGCGAAGATGAGCAAATCCGATCCCTCGGACATGAGCCGGATCAATTTGACCGACGATGCCGACACGATCATGCAGAAGATCCGCAAGGCCAAGACCGACGCCGAGCCGCTACCGTCGGAGTTGGCCGGGCTGGCAGGCCGCGCCGAAGCGGCGAATCTGGTGGGGATTTACGGCGCACTCGCGAACCAGTCGCCCGCGCAGGTGCTGGCGGAGTTCGCCGGTCAAGGGTTCGGCAAGTTCAAGCCCGCGCTGGGCGAATTGCTGGTCGAAAAGCTCGCACCGATCAACGCGCGCTTTGTCGAACTGCGGCAAGACCGCGCCGCGCTCGATGCGATTTTGCGCAAGGGCGCGGAGAAAGCCCGCATCCTCGCCGCGCCGACACTCGAAGCGGCTTACATGGCGCTCGGGCTGGTCCGCTGAACGGGGCGCAAGCCTATAAAACAACGACATTTTTTCTGCTTCATTCAACCACTATTCAGCAGTGCCGCCGTAAGGCCGGGTCATGTTATGACAGTTGAGTGCCGATCGGCGGCGCAAAACTGTGCTGATTCGGAGTTCGTCATGATGTCCATCACTTCCCGTTCGCGGATCGGTCGGCTCAAGCTCGCCGCCGTTCCGCTGATCCTCGCCAGCCTCGCTGCCTGTGCCCAGCCCTTCAACGCGCGCGTCTCGCGCTTCCAGAGCCAACTGCCCGCGCCGCAGGGCCAGACCTTCACCGTCGTCTCCGATGATCTCGCGCTGGCGGGCGGTCTCGAATATTCGCAATATGCCCACCTCGTCGCCGATCGGATGGCGGCGCTGGGGTATAGCCCGGTCAACAGCACTGCCACCGCCAACCTTATCGTTCACTTCGACTATGGCGTCGACAAGGGGCGTGAGCGGATCCAGTCGTCAGGGTTCGGCCGCGACCCGTTCTATTCGCCGTGGTTTGGTTATGGCCGCGGATTCGGGTACGGCGGCTATTACGGCGGAGGCCGCTCGATCGGCTACTACCCGCGCGGCGGCTTCGGCGGCTCTTGGGGCTATGGCTGGCAGGATCCGTTCTTCGACAACGGCATCGAAAGCTACACCGTCTACACCAGCGGGATCGATTTGAAGATCGACGAGCGCGGCGGTCGCCGCCTGTTCGAAGGCAAGGCCGAAGCGGTCTCGACCTCGAACCGCCTCCAGTACCTCGTGCCCAATCTGGTCGAAGCGATGTTCACCGGCTTCCCGGGCAATTCGGGCGAAACCGTGCGCATCTCGGTCGCCCCGGAGAAACGCCGCAACTGATCCGTTAGAGAGACACCGAACTGGCGGGCCTGGCAACGGGCCCGCCTTTTTTATGCGCCGAGCGCAACCACGCCCCCGGTCGAGCCAAATCCGCCCTCGCCGCGCTGGGTCTCGTCGAGTTCATCGACCTTGAGCCAGGTTGCGCGCACCACAGGGCCGAGCACCAGCTGGGCGATGCGGTCGCCGCGGCGGATGCGGAATTCCATTTCACCGTGGTTTATCAGGATAACCTTTAGCTCGCCGCGATAGTCGCTGTCGATCGTGCCCGGCGTGTTGGGCACCGAAATGCCGTGCTTGAGCGCCAGGCCCGAGCGCGGGCGGACCTGGATTTCGTAGCCCGGCGGGATCGCCAGTGCGAGGCCGGTGGCGACCGCGTGGCGTGCTCCGGGGGCGAGCGTGACATCTTCCGCCGCGAGCACGTCCATCCCCGCCGCGCCGTCAGTGGCATAGGCGGGCAGTTCGAGTCCTTCGAAATGGGGCAGTCGCTTGACGAGGACGGGGACTTCAGGTGGCGAGTGCAAGCGCAATCCTTTCAACCAGCGCGCGGCCAACCTCTTCCTTGGGCATTTCGGGCAGGCTTTCCACCCCTTCGGCCGAGACGATGTGCACCGTATTGGTCGCGCCGCCCATCACGCCTTTGCCCGGCGGGCCGGAGACGTCGTTGGCGATGATCCAGTCGGCGCCCTTGCGGCTGCGCTTTTCTTTGGCGTGTTCGAGCATCTTTTCGGTTTCCGCGGCAAAGCCGATCACCAGCTTGGGGCGTTTGGGGCCGCTGGCGACGGTGGCGAGGATGTCGGGGTTCTCGGTGAGGCGCAGCGCCGGCGGCGCGGAGCCGCGCTTTTTCAGCTTTTCGGACGCCTCGTCCATCGTCCGCCAGTCGGCCACTGCGGCGACCATCACCGCGACATCGGCAGGCAGCGCCTTCTTGACCGCCGCCGCCATCTCTCGCGCGCTTTCGATATCGATCCGGTCGACCCCGGGCGGGGTCGGCAAAGCGACCGGGCCGGACACCAGCGTCACCCGCGCTCCGGCCGCGGCGGCGGCGGCGGCAATCGCGAAACCCTGCCTGCCGCTCGAGCGGTTGGCGATGAACCGCACCGGATCAATCGCTTCGTAGGTCGGCCCGGCGGTGACCAGCACATGCTTGCCGAACAGCGGCCGATGTGCGGGTTCCTCGACAAAATCGGGCTGTCCGGCCAGTGGATCGGCTTCGAGCAATGCCCCTTCGGGCGCGTCGGCACGATCTGAAAGAGTGTGGTTGAGCGCCGCAAGATCGGTCGGCGGGGCGGCCTTGGCTTTGCCCTTTTTGGAGAGCAGCGGTCCGGCGAGATCGACCACCGGCACCGGCTCCTCCTCGGGCAAAGGCAGCGCCATTAGCGCCTCATCGTCGATTTCGGGTTCCTCGGCCGGCGGAGCAATCGGCGTCGAACGCGGGATCAGGCTGCCCGAAAGCCCGCCCAGCCCTTCGCCTTCGACCGTTTCGGGCGCGGTGGCGTCCAGCTGATCGAGCGCCAGCAGCTGGCCAATCGCCGCCCAGATCGCCTGGGGCTCGGGCAAGCGGCCCGCGCCGAATTCGCCGCAGGCCATCGGCCCTTCGTCGGGGTCGAGCACCGCGACGCCATCGGCCATCAGCGTCTCGACATTGCGCCGCGTCGCCGGATGCTCCCACATCCGCACGTTCATCGCCGGGACCGCGAGCACCGGCTTGTCGGTCGCGAGCAGTAGAGTGGTCGCCAGATCGTCGGCGATCCCCGCCGCCATCTTGGCGAGCAAATCCGCCGTAGCCGGGCAGACCACCACCAGATCGGCCGCGCGCGAGAGCTGGATGTGCCCCATCTCGGCTTCGTTCTTGAGATCCCACAGCGTGGTATGGACCGGGTTCTCGCTCAGCGCGGCGAGCGTCATCGCGGTGACGAATTTCTCGCCGCCGCCGGTCAGCACGCAGGTCACCTCGCCGCCGCCCTTGCGGATCAGCCGGACGAGCTCGCACGCCTTGTAAGCGGCGATACCGCCGCCAACGATCAGCAGGATGCGCGGGCTACTCATTTCGAGCCGCTTGTGCATTGGCGTGTCCCTCCACGCAACAGCCTTTGACCCCGACGAACGGGCTGGCCTTCGCCAATGGGCTGGGGCACAAGCCCTAATTCCGGGTTAACGGGGGGAGTTACCGCATGCGCCTGATCCTGACCGCGCTGATCTTCCTGGCGGGGATGTTCGACCTGTTTCTGGGGCTGGGCTTCCTGCTGAGCCCCGCCACATCGGCGACCACATTCAACCTCTCGCCGCTCGGCAACGGCGGGCTTGCGGTGTTGCGGGCCGACTTTACCGCGTTCTTCTGCGTGGCCGCCTTCTGCATGATGTGGGGCGCATGGCGCCGCAACGGCGATCTGTTGCTGGTCCCCGCCGCGCTGTTCGGCACCGCGCTATTTGGCCGCGCGCTGAGCATCGCGCTCGACGGGACTTATCCGGGATTTGGCGTGCCGATGGCGGTCGAGGCGTTCCATGTCGTGCTGCTGATCGCCGCGTGGCGCGTGCTACCGCACCATAGGATCGAGGAAATCGCAGGCTAGGCAATATCTCCGCTCATCCTGAGCTTGTCGAAGGACGCGCGCCACAACGACTGGAGCGCGCGCGGGACAAAGGCGAGGCCGATGAACATCGCAGGCGCGACCATCGCCCCCCAGTAATAATTGTCGTCGCGCCCGGCGATCATGAAAGCGAGCGCGTAACCGAGGTAAAGCAGCGTTCCGAAAGTCCCTGCAGCCGAGCGCCAGCCCGCCCAGCCCAGCACCATCAGCACCACCAGCGGCCCCGCGATGAAATGCGGCAGGAACCTTAGATTGCTCGACAGCACGACGTTGGACAGCCACCCGGACAACCCGCGCAGCGCGAACCACGATGCGGAATGGCCGTCGGTGGGCAGGACATGCTGTGCGACCAAATGGAGATGGATTGCCAGTCCGACAAAAAACGCGACAGTCAGCAAGGCCCATGCGGCAACTTCCTTCCAGTCGCGCCGCCAGCAGGCCATCGCCCCCATCAGCAGTGCAAAGGGGAGCGCGTGTTCGCGGATCGCCAGCGCCAGCGCGGTGACCAGCACCGGCAGCACCCATTTGCCCGGCCGATGCAGCCCGAACGCCAGCGCCAGCAGCATCCCCGACCACAATTCGTGCAGCACGAAGAAATGCCGGTTGGTGCCCAGCGATACGCCGATGAACAGAAACGCCAGCGCCAGCGTGCGGCGCGGCATCCCGCCCGGCTCGCCGGTCGGTTCGGGGCCCAGCCGCCGCCACCACGCCGCCAGCACCGCCAGCATCAGCGCGATTGAAGCGGCCGCTTGGCCCATATCGCCCAGCGCCGCGTCGAGATAGGCCAGCGTCGGCAATCGCACAGCCAGCCCCGGCTGAAGCGGATAGCCGCTGCGGCGGTGTTCCTCGGCGATGAAATCATAGTAGTTTTGGCCCCCGCGAATCCGGACAGTGGCCACATCGTAAAGCGCCAAATCATCGTCGCGGGCGCGCTCAGCGGCCGGTTGCTGGCCGAACGCGGGGGTGGAAATAGTCTTGCTGCCGGTCCCGATCGGGACCAGCGCCGCCATGGCCATGAGCGCGAGCAGCGCCGCCAGCAACAGCCGCGCCGGAAGCGGCGGCCAATGCGCAAAACGGTCGTCCGCAGCCCGGCCCATGCAGTTCCCCCAGTCCGTCATGCCCCACACTGCCACATAAGTGCATTGCCCGCACAATGCGCGCAAGCTGGCGCACGCTAACTTGCCATTCAGGCCTTGCGTCCTACATTGCGAAGGTGTCCGCAGTGCCGGGCCAAGGAGCGACGATGAACGACGAACAGCCCAGCGGGAACCCGTGGATGAAGAGCCTGCTGATGTGGGGCGGCATTTTCATGGCCGTGCTGCTGGTGGTCTCGCTGTTCGGGCCGCGCGGCGAAGTGGCCGGCACCGCGATCGGCTACTCCGATTTCCGCACCCGCGTCGCCGAAGGCAGCGTCGACAGCGTGCAGATCGGCAAGGAGCAGATCGTCGGCAAATACAAGAACGGCGACGGCTTCACCACCGTTCCGATCCCCAATGACACCTCCTTGCCCGACCTCCTGCAGAAAAGCGGTGTCAAATACGCGGGCAAGGCGACCGAAGAACCCAATTTGCTGCTCTATATCCTGATCCAGGCATTGCCGTTCATCCTGATCCTCGGCGTGGCGTTCTTCGCGCTCAAGCAGGTGCAGAAGAGCGGCGGTTCGGGCGCGATGGGCTTTGGCAAGTCCAAGGCCAAAATGCTGACCGAAAAGCAGGGCCGCGTGACCTTCGACGACGTCGCCGGGATCGACGAAGCGCGCGAGGAACTCGAGGAGATCGTCGAGTTCCTGCGCGATCCGCAACGCTTTTCCAAGCTCGGCGGGCAAATCCCCAAGGGCGCACTGCTGGTTGGCTCGCCCGGCACCGGCAAGACGCTGCTCGCCCGCGCCATCGCGGGCGAAGCCGGCGTGCCGTTCTTCACCATCTCGGGCTCCGACTTCGTCGAAATGTTCGTCGGCGTCGGCGCGAGCCGGGTGCGCGACATGTTCGAGCAGGCCAAGAAAAACGCGCCGTGCATCGTCTTCATCGACGAAATCGACGCGGTCGGCCGCCACCGCGGCCACGGCCTTGGCAATTCGAACGACGAGCGCGAGCAGACGCTCAACCAGCTGCTGGTCGAGATGGACGGGTTCGAGGCCAACGAAGGCATCATCATCATCGCCGCGACCAACCGCCCCGACGTGCTCGACCCCGCTTTGCTGCGGCCCGGCCGGTTCGACCGCCAGGTGGTGGTGCCGATCCCCGATATCGAGGGCCGCGAGAAGATTCTGGCCGTGCACATGAAGAAGGTCCCGCTCGCCCCCGACGTTAACACCCGCACGATCGCGCGCGGCACCCCGGGCTTTACCGGTGCGGACCTCGCCAATCTGGTCAACGAAGCTGCGCTGCTCGCCGCGCGCCGCAACAAGCGGCTGGTCGCGATGCAGGAATTCGAGGACGCCAAGGACAAGGTCATGATGGGTGCCGAGCGGCGCAGCATGGTGATGACCGAGGACGAGAAGAAGATGACCGCCTATCACGAGGCGGGGCATGCGATCGTCTCTGTCCACGAACCGGCCTCCGACCCGATCCACAAGGCGACGATCATTCCGCGCGGCCGCGCGCTGGGCATGGTGATGCGCCTGCCCGAGCGTGACAGCTATTCCTACCATCGCGACAAGATGCACGCGAACCTCTCGGTCAGCATGGGCGGCCGTGTCGCTGAAGAGCTCATTTTCGGCTATGACAAGGTCAGCTCGGGGGCCTCGTCGGACATCCAATATGCCACCGGCCTGGCGCGCAACATGGTCACCAAATGGGGCATGTCGGACAAGCTCGGCCCGCTCCAGTATGAGGAGCCGGGCGAAGGCTATCTCGGCTACGGCGCCAACCAGCGCGTGATGATGTCGGACGCAACCAGCAAGCTGATCGACAGCGAAATCCGCGGGCTGGTCGACGGCGCGCATGCCCGCGCCACCGATATTCTCAAGACCGAGGAAGCCAAGCTCCACCTGCTGGCACAGGCGCTGCTCGAATATGAGACGCTGTCGGGCGACGAGATCAAGACGCTGCTCGAAAGCGGCAAGATCGACCGGCCCGACAAGCCGGCAGGCTCCGCGCTGCCCACCCCGGCGCGCGGCTCGGCGATCCCCAAGACGGGCAAGCGCTTCAGCGGCGGCGCGGCTCCACAGGGGGCCTAGGCGCTAGCCAATCGACAACCCCAGGATCGCCATCGCGAACAGGGTGAGGGCGATGAAGGCAAAGACCATCAGCGCCCAGGTCCGCCAGATCGCGCCGAACCTGCTGACACCGTAAGTGCCGCGCAGCTGCCGATACATATGGAACGGCACGTAAAACATCAGCACCGCAACCAGCCCGTCGGCGGCAGTCCATACACTGATCGCCGTGCCTGCCGCGAGTGCGATCAGCATGAAACTGAGCGAATAGGTCACGAATACGGTGTGATCGTAGAGATGGAAGCGCCGCCGGAACGGGAACAGCAGCCACACGAACGGCACGCTGAGCGGGATCAGCAGCCAGCTGTATTTATAGGCGCTGGATTGCAGCTTGTAGAGCGCCAGCTCGGGGTTTGCCGTGGCCTTGGTCCACTCGCGGTTGACGATCTCGGTCAAATTCTGGTCCGCCGGAGTATCCGCCTTGGCGATCGCGGCGGGCAGTTTGGGTTGGTTACCCGCCCGGATTCCCGCCAGTGCCATTTCAGCGCCAGCAATCTGCTGTTCAAGCGCGCCGATGGGCTTGCCCGCCTTGCGGTTCGCTTCCAGATCCTGCTTCAGCTCCGCGATTCGTTTTTCCGCGACGGCATTGCCGCCCGTAAGGACGAGATTGCTATCCTTGTCGAAATGCATCGGGGTCGAGACGAGGTTGAACAGCGCGAAGGTCATGAACACCACGAACAGGAACAGCGCGATCGGTGAGACGTAGCTCGCGCGCCGTCCGTCGATATATTCGCGGGTCAGCTGCCCGGGCCGCCATGCCAGCAGCGGCAAGGTGCGCCAGATCTTGCCCTCGAAATGAAACACCCCGTGGAGCAGATCGTGGAAAAATGCGCCGATCGTCCGGTGAACATGCGCCGCTTGCCCGCAAGCGTGGCAGTGGCTGCCGATGAGCGGCGTCGTGCAGTTGAGGCACGCGCGCTTATGCGTATGGCCGTCCGCACCCTCGCCATGCGCCGGTTCGACCACGCGCGCGATCATCGCCCCTTGGGCAATATCGCCAATAATTTCCCCGCCGCTCATTTGACTCCCCGATCGCTTTGCCCTGCCATAACCGCGAGTGAGCGATGGCGGAACAGTTCATCGCGAGGCAAGGTTGCGCCGCACAGAGCGAGGCGCGAACATCAACAAGGAGTGCAAGGATGAAGCGTTTGGTGGCATCAATCGGACTTGCGCTTATGGCGACCCCCGCGCTGGCGGCGGCGGGCGACATGAGCGTCGCGATCTTCCTCGCCAAAGCCGACGCGCTCCGCGCCAAGGGCCCGCTTGCACTGCTGTCATCCGACATGAATGTGCTCAAGACCGAGGGCACCGCCGCCGGCCAAGCCTACCGCGCCCAGCTGGCGCAGGAGCGGGTGCAGGGCAGACCGAGCAGCTGCCCGCCGCAGGGGACGCGAATCAGCTCGGACCAGCTACTGAGCCATTTGCGCGCCTATCCCGCCCCTGCGCGGCCCCGCACGACGATGCGCACCGCAATGGCGGATTACTTTATCAAGACATTCCCCTGCGCTTAGTTTTCCAGCCGGCAGGCTGGAAGCGACACCGGCCCACTCCCCTGCCCGGCCACCCAGAGCATACAATCTCGTTGGGTGGCCGGGCGGGGGAGCGGGCCGGTGCCGTCTCCACGTGAGTGGAGCAAACAAATACAAAGCGGCCCGCCGATCCCAAAGGACTGGCGGGCCGAACTCTGTGACGTGAAGCGAAAGCCTCAGCCTTCGTAATCGCCGCCGATCGAGGTGTTGCGCACCGGTGCGGCCGCGGTAATCCGCAGCGCTTCGGCCGACTGGCTGAGCGAGCCGATTTCATCGACCTCGTCGTCGTCCTCGGGCAACACGCGCTGGAGCGAGGTCAGCAGCGTCTCCTTGAGGAGGTCTGGACGCACGGTCTCTTCGGCGATTTCGCGCAAGGCGACGACCGGGTTCTTATCCCGATCGCGCTCGATGGTCAGTTCGGCACCGCCCGAGATTTCACGCGCACGCTGTGCGGCAATCAGGACGAGGTCGAACCGGTTGGGAACCTTGTCGACACAATCTTCGACGGTAACGCGCGCCATGGGGCACTCCGAATAAAATGCAGAGTCTGCAGGAAAGCGTGGCAGCTAGGTGGCGGCGCGCCGAAAGTCAAGATTTTCGAACTGGCACCAGACCCGCCGATCAATCGTAGCTGTGGCCCGCCAGCGCGTCATCCGCGAGATCGGAGAAGCGGGTGATCCGCGGCTCGAAGCGCAGCCGCACCTTGCCGGTCGAACCGTGACGCTGCTTGGCGACGATCAGTTCGGCGAGACCGTAAACCCGCTCCATTTCGGCCTGCCAAGCGGCGTGGAGCTCATGCGTCTTGGCATCGTCGTCGCCAGTCGGCACCTTGGGTTCCTTCGCGCCGACGTAATAGTCCTCGCGGTAGACGAACCAGACCATGTCGGCGTCCTGCTCGATCGAGCCCGATTCGCGCAAGTCGGACAGCATCGGCCGCTTGTCTTCGCGCTGTTCGACCGCGCGGCTGAGCTGCGACAGCGCAATCACCGGCACGCCCAGTTCCTTGGCGAGCGTCTTGAGCCCGCGGCTGATCTCCGAGATTTCATTGACCCGGTTGTCCTGCGCGCGGCCCGAGCCTTGCAGCAGCTGGAGGTAATCGACCACGACCAGCCCGACATCGTGCCGCCGCTTGAGCCGTCGGGCCCGCGCGCGCAGCTGGGCAATCGACAGCGCCGGGGTATCGTCGATGTAAAGCGGCAGCTCAGCCAGCCGCTGGCTGGCGTAGGACAGCTGCTGGAAATCGTCGCGACTGATCTTGCCCATGCGCAGCGCTTCCGAGCTGATCCCCGATTGTTCGGCGAGGATACGCGTGGCGAGCTGGTCGGCGCTCATTTCAAGGCTGAAGAAGGCGGTGGCCGCGCCCACCGACTTGTCGTCCGCGATCCCGTCGGCGCGGTCGCGGCGCATCCGGTCGGCGGCGTTGAAGGCGATATTGGTGGCAAGCGAGGTCTTGCCCATGCCCGGACGTCCGGCGAGGATGATGAGGTCCGAATCGTGCAAGCCGCCGATCTTCTCATTGATCGAGGTGAGTCCGGTGGTGGTGCCCGAGATATGCCCGCCCGAGAGCAGCGCCTGCTCGATCATCCCCAGCGCGGTACGCGTCGCGACGTTGAAGCCTTGCGCTTCGCTGCCGGTCGAAGCCCCCTCGGCCACCGCATAGAGCGCGGCTTCGGCGAGCTCGATCTGCTCGAGCGGAGCAACGCTCTCCGAGGTGTCCATCGCGCTGGTAACAAGGTTGCGACCCACCGAAACCAGTTCGCGCAGCAGCGCGAGATCATAGATCTGCTCGGCCAGTTCGCGCGGGGCGAGCAGCCCCTGTCCGTCGGCGGTCAACCGCGCCAGATAGGTGACCCCGCCCAGTTCCTTGAGCGCTTCGTCCGCCTCGAAATAAGGCTTGAGCGTGACCGGGGTGACCACCGCCTTGCGGTCGAGCAGCTGGATGATCCGTTCGTAGATGCGGCCATGGATCGGCTCGAAGAAATGCGCCGGGGCGAGCTGCGTCGGCAGCTCCTCGATCACCCTATTGTCGATCAGCACCGCCCCCAGAAACGCAGCCTCCGCCTCGATATTGGCGGGCAGCGCGCGGGCGGTTTCGGGGACAAGTCGGAGCGGTTCGGGTTCGGCCATGTCTGTGCAATGCGCGCTCGACCGATTCACGGCAAGCCAACTTCGTGCATCTGACCCTGTGGATAGTGGGGACTGAATCCGATGCTTGCCCCGCCATGCTGCGTCTGCGAAAAGCCGCGCCGCAATGACGGACGCCCGTATCTCCCATATCGAGCTCGACGAGGCGACGATCCTGTGGCGCAACGCCGATATCGAGCAGGAACGGCGCATCGCGATCTTCGACCTGATCGAGGACAACAGCTTCAAGCCGGTCCGCGCCAGCGCGGCGGGGCATGGTGGTCCGTATCGTTTGCGCCTCTCGGTCGAGGACGGGCGGCTGGCGCTGATGATTTCGGGCGAGGACGGCGCGGTGCTCGAAACGCTGATCCTTGGGCTGGGCCGGTTCCGCCGCCCGATCCGCGACTATTTCGCGATCTGCGACAGCTATTACCAGGCGATTCGCAAAGCCACTGCGGCAGAGATCGAGACCATCGACATGGCCCGGCGCGGCGTCCACAACGAAGCGGCAGAGATGCTGCTCGAACGGCTGGAGGGCAAGGTCGAAACCGACTTCGCCACCGCGCGGCGGCTCTTTACCCTGATCTGCGTCCTGCATATCAGGGGCTGATCTTTCCGCCTGACGGCGGAAGCGGCACCGCCCCGCTCCCCCGCCCGGCCACCCAACGAGATTGTATGCTCTGGGTGGCCGGGCGGGGGAGCGGGCCGGTGCCGCAAGCCATCGACGGATGTCGATGGCGCACCAAGCAAGCAAAGGGCAGGGGAATTCATGGCAAGGAAGAAATCGAGCCGCACGCGGCTGCGCCTGCTGGGCGCGCTGCTGCTGCTCGCCATGGCGGGCGGCGCGTGGGGCTGGTGGCATTTGCACCACTGGACGCCCGAGCGCGCCGCCTATCCGATGCAGGGGGTCGAGGCCGGGGCCAGCGACGGCACGGTCGATTGGCGCGCGATCAAGGCGATCGGCGCGGACTTCGCCTATCTCGATGCCAGCGCCAGCGCCTTTGCGCGCGATCCGGGCTTTTCGGAGAACCTCGAAGCGGCCCGCGCTGCTGGGCTACAAGTGGGCGCGGTGCATCGCTACGACCCTTGCCAGCCGGCCGACAGGCAGGCCGCCAACTTCGTCACCCTGGTGCCGCGCGATGCCAGGATGCTGCCCCCCGCAGTCGAGCTCGACATGCTGGGCGATACCTGCCCGCTCAAAGTCGGCGACGCCGCGATGCAGAGCGAGCTGACGACGTTTCTCAACCAGATCGAGACGCATACCGGCAAGCCCGCGCTGCTCAAGCTATCATCCGCCTTCGAGAGCCGCTACCACGTCGCGGCGGCGATCGACCGCAATCTGTGGCTCAACCGCGACCGCTTCGCGCCCGATTACGCGAGGCGGCCCTGGACGCTATGGACCGCCAACAGCGCGCTCGCTACCGAAGCGGATGAGGAGCCGATGCGATGGGTCGTGGTGCAGCCTTAGGGCTGGCTCGCGAACTCCTCCCCACACCCGTTCATGCTGAGCCTGTCGAAGCACTGTCCTTTTCTTCGAGCCAGGCGTCCAGCCTCAAAAAGAAAGTGCAGTCCTTCGACAAGCTCAGGACGAACGGATAGAGGCAGTGCATGACGTTTGACCAAGCCACCCTGATCGCCGCCGCCCGCGCCGCGCAGGCGCGGGCCTATGCGCCCTATTCGAAATTCCATGTCGGCGCGGCGCTGGGCTTTGCCGATGGCAGGGTGGTGACCGGTGCCAATGTCGAGAACGCCAGCTACGGGCTGACGCTCTGCGCCGAGACGGTGGCGGTCGGCAAAGTCTTGTCGGAGGAATGGCGCGGCGCTCTCGAGGCGGTCGCGGTGATCGGCGGGCTGGAGGGCAAGCCCGGCCCGGTCGTCACCCCCTGCGGCCGCTGCCGCCAAATGCTCAACGAAATCGCGCAACTCGGCGGGAGCGATCCGGTGGTGTGGTGTGTCGGAGAGGATGAGGTGCTCGAACTGCGCCTGTCCGAACTGCTGCCCCATGCGTTCGGGCCCGACAGCCTCAAATAGGGGCGCTAACCCTCCAGCCACTCCGCCATCGCCGCCAGGCAATCGCGCGCCAGCAGCTTGCTGCGTTCGGGCGACCAGCCCTGCGCCAGGTCGGGCAAATCGTCATTATCCTTGAAGGGCATTTCCAGCGTCATCGCCAAGCAGCCAAAGCGCTCGGCGAGCTGGTTGGTCGACATCGAGAGGTTGGCCTGCCCGGCGCGCGCGGCGGGATAACCGCGGCGGGTCTGGAAATCGGGGGTGCGGCGTTCGAGAATTTGGCGGTAGCGGGCGAAGCCCTGCCCTTGCGCCTCGGTCCACGAGGGGATGCCCTCGAACCCTGCAAGGAACACCGCCGGGATTGCCTCGTCGCCGTGGATGTCCATCGCGACGTTCACCCCGCTCGCGTCCATCGCATTCCGGATCCCCAGCACCTCGGGCGAGCGCTCGGGCGTCGGATTGTCCCATTCGCGGTTGAGGTTCACGCCTGCAAAATTGGTGCGCAGATGCCCGCGCCGCGAGCCGTCGGGATTGGCGTTGGGGACCACATGGAACCGGCATTTCTCGCGCAGCACCCGCGCCAGCGGATCGGCCGGATCGGTCAGGCAGCCCAGCGCCCCTTCGACCCACCATTCCGCCATGACCTCGCCCGGATGCTGGCGGGCGTAGAGCCAGACCTGCATCTCGCCCTCGCCCATTTCGAGGCAATCGATCGGCTGGCCTTCAAGACTGTGGCCCAGCGTGCGATGCGTCACACCCTCGCCCGCCGCCGCATCGGCGACCAGATCGTGGTGCCGCTCCATCGAATAGGGGGCGAAATAGGCGAACCAGGCAAGGTCGGCCTCGGGCGTGTAAGTGATGGTCAGCGTGCCGCCATCGGCCGCCTTGTCGAAACTGCTGTCGGCGCGGCCCCAGAAGCTGCGATCCTCGGACACCGCCGCGCGGTAACCGGGCCAGCCATCGGGATAGGCCGAGCCATTGAGCCCGGTGATTCGCAGCGTCAGTTCGCGCCCCGCGGCCCCGCCAACGCGGAAGTGGAACCACTGGTTGAAATCGGATTCGCGATCCTTGCGGATCGCCAGCCGCGCGCTCGCGCCTTTGACTTCGAGGACTTCGATATTGCCCGAATCGAACGATGCATCGATCTGGATGTCGCTCATCGCACGGTCACCGTTTCACCCGACCGGCCGGGAAAGTTCTTGAACAAAGCCTCCGCCATTTTGGGCGCACCGAGCTGGGTCTGGGCGAGCGGCGACTTGGCGTTGACGACAAAGCTCGCGCGGCCTTCCCACAGCGCGGTATTGCTGGCGCGGTTGCGGATGATCACGCCCAGCTCGGTCGCGACCTGCTCTGGCGGACGGCCCGAGAGGTCGATCCCGACCCCAAGGCCGACGCCCGAACCATAGCTGCCGGTCGATCCGCCGACCCCGACGCTGACCGGCCCACGCGCGCGATCCGGGCGGTAGGTCTGGCGCGAATAGCGCAGCTGCGCGACTTGCGCGCCCGCGCCGGGCGCTGCCTCGACATAGCCGAGCAGCACCAGTTGGCGCGCGATCGCGGCCTGATAGCTGCGCCATTCGAGCGAATCGGCGCTATTGCCCGCCGCCGGCTCGACCGAAATCGTGCCGCGGGCCAGCACCGAAGTGTCGGGACCATGGAAGCGCGTGACCTCGACCGGGCCGACCGGCGTAACACACCCGGCCAGAACCGCAGCAAGCGCGGTAATAACAATGAATTTCAACGACTTCACGATTCGGCACTCCTGTTGCGAACCCTCACCCGCGAAAGTGGGTCCGCAAGCGCGCCGATGCAAGCATATCTATTTGAGTGCAACCGTCTCCCCGGACCTTCCGGGGAACTTATCGAACAGCGCTTCGGCCAGCCTGGTGGCGATCGCTTGGTCGGTCCAGCGCGAGCTGCCCTCGCGGGTGGTGATATCGGCGCGGCCTTCCCACAGCACCGCGCCCGTCGCGCGGTCGCGGATGCGCAGTTCGAGCCGCGTACCGACCAGCGCTCTGGCGGGCTTGGACAGATCGACATCGATCGCCATGCCCAGCATCGAGCCGTGATTGCTGACGCCCGCTTCCATCGCGCCGCTGACCGACTTGTGCGGGGCTTCTTCGGGCACAACCACATCGTGAACCACGCGCAGTTCGGCCACCTGGCCGCCCTCAGTCGAAAGATCGGCGGTCTGGTAGCCGGAGCGCGCCAGCTGATCGATCACCGCAGCTTCGTAGGTCGCCCGCTCGCGATCATCGAGCGGCGCGGGGCGGCCTTCGATCGCGGGCGCGGCGCGGACGATCACCGCGCCGTGGCCCAGTGCCTCGGCGGGGGTGCCCTCGGCGATGAAGCGCGCCACTTCGACCTTGCCTTCGCGCGTCCCGTCGCGGGGGGCGGTGCGGCTGCGGTAGCCGCCGCGTTCGATCGGTTCATGTCCCCAGCCCCGGTCGCCCCACGGTCCGGGCTGCGCCAGCCCAGGCGTGGCCATCAGCGCGGTGCCAAGCGACAGGGCAAGCGCGGCGCAGCGGCGAGTGGTCATGGCAAGTCCTGGATGCGGCGTGTGGACCAGAACGGGCTAGGTCCTGCGCAGTTGCTGGCAGATGAACATGCCGACGCCCAGACACGAATACCTCTGCGCCGTTAACCACTTTCTTGGCCGGGGATGCTAGCGCTACGGGCTATGGCTGCAGAACTTCCCGTGTTGGTGACCGGCGGAGCCGGTTATATCGGCAGCCATGCCGTGCTCGCGCTCACCGATGCGGGCTGGCCGGTCGCGGTGATCGACAACCTCACCACCGGCTTCCGCTGGGCGGTGCCCGAGGGTGTGGCCCTCTATGAAGGCGATATCGAGGATGCGGCCCTGCTCGCGCGGATCTTCGCCGAGCAGAGGATCGGCGCGGTGATGCATTTCGCGGGCTCGATCATCGTCCCCGAATCGGTCGAGAACCCGCTCAAATATTATCACAACAACACCGCCAAAAGCCGCGCGCTGATCGCCGCCGCGGTGACGGCGGGCCTCCCGCATTTCATCTTCAGCTCGACCGCGGCGACCTATGGCGTGCCCGATGTTTCGCCGGTCAACGAGGCAACACCGCAGCGGCCGATCAACCCCTATGGCATGTCGAAGCTGATGACCGAGCAGATGCTCGCCGATGTCGCCGCCGCGCATCCGTTGAACTACTGCGCCTTGCGCTATTTCAATGTCGCGGGTGCCGATCCGCGCGCGCGGACCGGGCAATCGACCGCCGGCGCGACGCATCTGATCAAGGTCGCGGTCGAGGCGGCGCTGGGCAAGCGCTCGGGCGTCGATGTGTTCGGCACCGACTATGCCACCCCCGACGGCACCGGAGTGCGCGATTATATCCATGTGTCCGATCTGGCGGCCGCGCATGTCCAGGCGCTCGAAGCACTGATCGCCGAGCCGAAGCGCTCGCTCACCATGAACGCGGGCTATGGCCGGGGCTTTTCGGTTCTCGAAGTGCTCGACGCGGTGGACCGGGTGACGGGCCGCAAGATCGTGCGCCGGATCGGTCCGCGCCGCGCGGGCGATCCCGATTCGCTGATCTCGGACAACGCCCGGATCAAGGCTACGCTGCCGTGGGTGCCGCAATATGCCGATCTCGATACCATCGTGCGCCATGCGCTGGCGTGGGAACGACGGCTGGCCGACATCACGGGCGGTTGACTTCGCCGGGGCCTGCCAGTAACGGCCCACCTTCAATTTCTGCGGCTGCACTGCCGCGCGAGGATATCATGAAGATTCGCAACAGCCTCAAGTCGCTCAAGGGCCGCCACCGGGACAACCGCGTGATTCGACGCCGGGGCCGCACCTATGTGATCAACAAGACCAACCGCCGCTTCAAGGCGCGCCAGGGTTGATCCCCGTCCCAGCGAAAGCTGGGATGACGCAATGATTTCAGCACCGGTTTCAGCCGTCGTCTTCGATGTGGGCAAGGTCCTGTTCGAATGGGACCTGCGCTACCTCTTCGCCAAGCTGATCCAGGATCCCGCCGAACTCGAATGGTTCGTGAGCCACGTGGTCACACCCGAGTGGCACTACCAGCATGACCAGGGCCGCCCGCTGGCCGGGATGGTGGCCGAGCGCAGCGCCGAGTTTCCGGGCTACGCCAGACTGATTCGCGCCTATGCCGAGCGCTTTAACGAAACCATCCCCGGCCCGGTCCCGGGCAGCCTCGAACTGGTCGCCGCATTGGCTGCGCGCGATGTCCCGCTCTACGCGATCACCAATTTTGGCGACGAGTTCTGGGCCGCATTTCGCCCGACCCAGCCGGTGTTCCGCCAGTTCCGCGACATCGTGGTCTCGGGGGTCGAGAAGATCGCCAAGCCCGATCCGGCGATCTACGCGCTCGCGGCGCGCCGCTTTGGCCATGCCCCGGCGGAGATGCTGTTCATCGACGATAACGCCGCCAATATCGAAGCGGCGCGGACTTTGGGGTGGCAGGTGCATCATTTCCGCGATGCTGCAACGCTGGCGCAGGATTTGCAGGCTCGCGGCCTCATCGCATAAAAAATGGGCTCCCGGCGCAAGACGGGAGCCCAGTTTGAGAGCTGTCCGGAACTTGGGACAGCGGGGGTAAGTGAGTGTCAGCCGGCGTTGCAGCGCTGCAGCTTGTCGGCGGCGAGCTCGCGCCCGCCGATCGCAAAGCTCGCGACCGGGCCGAACTTCTTGACGACGCGAGTGCAGGCATTGGCCGGGCTCGAACCGTCCGAAGCGGCGGTGCAGCTCGCGCCGTCGCAGCGCCACAGCACGCCGTTGATGATTTCCTGACGCGGCGCTTCGAGTGGGGTCGCGAGCGAGACCGAATAGCCATTGGTCGCGGCATGGGCGGTGGTGGTGGTCGCGCCGAAGGTGGCGATGGTCCCGGCGATGGCGAGGCCAGCGGCGAACAGGGTGCGCGAAAACGGGTTCTGGGTGGCGGTAATCATTGGTCTTCCCCTTTGGGTCGTTGTGAGCACGCAGGGATCGAAGGGGTCCTGGGGAGGAGGTATCCGAATTGCGTTGCGAATCACTACCTATCCTGATAGGTTTTAAGTTGCAACTAGAAACTGTGCATCGCAGCAAAGATTTTTTTGTCGGCCTGCAAGCGCAAATCGGTTAGGTTGCAAAACGAGAGGTATGACGATGGGCAAATTGCGCGAACCGCTGCGGGAGATCGGCAGCTGCGGGCTGCCGATGGCGCTGGAAGTGATGGGCGAACGCTGGTCGTTCATGATCCTGCGCGCCGCGTTCAACGGGCTCCACCACTTCGAGGAATACCTCACCGAGCTGGGCATCGCCCGCAATATCCTCTCCAACCGCCTCGCCCGGCTGGTCGAAAACGGCATCATGCGGCGCGAACCGCTGCCCGACGATCGCCGCAAGATCGAATACCGCCTGACCGAAAAGGGCTTCGACCTGCTCCCCGCGATGCTCACGCTGCGCCAATGGGGCGAAAAATACGAGCTGGGCGTGCCCGCCAACCCGGTGCTCTGCGATGCCCGCGACGGCCAGCCGATCGCCCCGATCGGCATCCACGCCCACGACGGGCGGCTGCTAAGCCACCGGGAACTTGAATGGCGGGATCGGTCGGAATTGGAGGCCGAGGTAGTGCCGCTGGGTGAAGCGCGGGCGATTTAGGAATCGTCGCTCGCCCCAAATTGACAATCACGGCGTATTGACCTATATGATCGCCTAAGCTGCTCATGCAGCAACGAGCTAAAGGCGGTGCAACGAAACTTCGGTTTTTGCGCACCGCCGAACCAGACCATCGACAGGGCCGCTAATTTAGCGGCCCTATGTATTTGGCTCGGCTGCGCACAAATTTCAGATATACCCCGAACACACGATAGTGGAGGTCACGCTTCGATCGTTTGTTCAGCTTGTTAGGAATCGCTGGCCGATCTCTCGTAACCAGGCGATTTTTGTCGAGCGTATCAATCAAGGCGTGAACGACTACCGCATATTGCAGCACTTTTTGCCTGCCATCGGCCGTTTTCAATGCTTCCAGCGCTTTAAGCAGGGGTGCCAACCAGCGTCTCACATAAGGATCGCTATCGAAGCTCTTCATGAATTCGACGTAATTCATTGTGCGGCTATCAATCAGTGCCGCTTCGCCCACGGCGCGCTGCGAAATCCTGTCGATCAGGCGTTGTGGCCTCGACTCTAAGCATCTCAAGAAGGCCTGAGTCCGACGTCCGCGCCGACTCTTCGCAATCTGCGATGACAAGCCACGAAACCGGACGATTTCGACTTCAGACCAAAATTGAACAAACAGATAGACCACGCTGCCAACGCCGGGTTGATCGAGTTTCGTGAGGTCCGCTTCGCGGATCGGTAAGAAATCCTGCTCCGCGAGCGACCGCAATTTTGCGACCAGCTCATCGGCGGCGCGCAGCAGTGGCGCGAGATTTTTATCGATATCTCTCGAATGATCAGACCGACTGACCCGCCATTCCTTGAAATCCTGGTAAAGCACTTCAAGCAGCTTGACGACAAAACCACCGCCGAGCGCGGCCGTGAACAGCGTGAGCAAGTTAGAATCCAACATCCTACTTCCTCCGGTTACGCCCGCGGCGCTTGCCGACGATAGCTCAGCGCCTCGGCCACGTGAATCCGGCCGACCGTCTCCACCCCCGCCAGATCGGCAATCGTCCGCGAGACTCTGAGCATCCGCGTATAGCCGCGCGCGGAGAGGCGCATCGCTTCGGCGGCTTGCATCAGCAGCTTGCGGCCCGGTTCGTCCGGGGTGGCGTGGGCCTCGAGCAGTTCACCGTCGAGCTGCGTGTTGCTGCGCATCTTGGTGCCTTCGAGCCGGGCGATCTGGATTGCGCGCGCCGCCGCGACTCTCGCAGCGACTTCGGCCGAACCTTCGGCGGGCGGGGGCAGCGAGAGGTCGACTGCGCTGACCGGGTCGACATCGACATGGAGGTCGATCCGGTCGAGTAATGGCCCCGAGACCTTTCCTTGATAGTCGGCAGCGCACCTGGGCGGCTGGCGCAGCGAATCGAGCGCGGCGCGCTGGAATTCGGGCAATTCGTCGAGGAACAACACGCCCAGATGCGCGAGGCTGACCTCGCCCGGACGAACTTTCAGCCCGCCGCCGACCAGCGCCGCCATCGAGGCCGAATGGTGCGGGCTGCGATAGGGCCGCGTCCGGCTGATCCTTCCATCGACCAGCGTCCCCGCCACCGATGCGACCATCGAGACTTCCAGCGCCTCGGCCGCGGTCAGTTCGGGCAGGATGCCGGGCAAACAGCTCGCCAGCAGCGATTTACCCGCGCCCGGCGGCCCGATCATCAGCAGATTGTGCCCGCCCGCCGCCGCGATTTCGAGCGCGCGCTTGGCGGTTTCCTGGCCTTTGACCTGCGCGAGGTCGGGTCCGTGTCCGGGCGGCTCCGCCTCGCCCGGTTCGGGCACGGGCAACACCGAAGTGCCCTTGAGGTGATTGAGCAGCGAGATCAGATCGGGCGCGGCGAGCACCGGCACGCCGCTGGCCCAGCGCGCTTCCGCGCCTTGCGAGGCCGGACAGATCAACCCCTTGTCGAGTCCCGAGGCATGGATCGCGGCGAGCAGCACACCGGGCGAGGTGATCACCCGGCCATCCAGCGCGAGTTCGCCCACCGCGACGTAATCGCCCAGCTGCTCGGCATCGGTGACCCCCATTGCGGCGAGCAGCGCCAGCGCGATCGGCAGATCGTAATGCGAGCCTTCCTTGGGCAGATCGGCGGGGGAGAGATTGATCGTGATCCGCTTGGGCGGGAGCGACAGCCCCATCGCCGAGAGCGCGGCGTGGACCCGCTCGCGGCTTTCGCCCACCGCCTTGTCGGGCAGTCCGACGAGGTTGAAGCGCGGCAGGCCCGGCGCAATCTGGCACTGCACCTCGACGCTGCGCGCCTCGAGCCCGAGATAGGCCACCGTCGATACCAGCGCGACCAAAATTGCCCCCAATCCACGATGTATAGCGCAAAGTGATGGCCGAGCGGACGACAACTGTCGAGCGCTAGGTTCGATATGGATGCAACTGGTGGCAACCCCGTCTTAACCTTTAGTGTTGGCGTTACAGTAAAACGCCGGGGCGCATTGCAGCGCGATGAAGCGCATCGCCGCCCTGCTCCTGCCGATTCTCGCCTGCCTGGCCACGCCTGTGCTGGCCGAGACGGTAACCTACGAAACCGTCGAATATGTCGCGGAGGGCGGCAGCGAGCGGTTCGTTTCCGCAGCCCCCGCCGCGGTGCCGACCGGGATCGCCCGCTATGGCCCGTTCCGCGTGCTCGACGGCACCCGCGCCGCGCTGGTCGACGTCACCGATCAGCGCTCGCCCGCCGAGTTCGGCGCGATGCTGCGCGATTATCCGGGCATTTCGCTGCTCGAGATGGTCGAGTGCCCCGGCACCGACGACGATCACGCCAATCTCCAGCTGGGGCGGATAATCCATGCGCGCGGCATCGCCACGCACGTCCCCGAAGGCGGCTCGGTCCGCTCGGGCGGGGTCGAACTGTTCCTCGCGGGCGCGCGGCGGATCGCCGATCCGGGTGCCGAATTCGCGGTCCATGCCTGGGCCGACGAGGATGGCTTGCAGCCCGATGATTATGCCGCCACTGCCCCTGAGAATCGCGCCTATCTCGACTACTACCGCGAGATGGGGATGAGCGCGGCCGAGGCGGCGGCGTTCTATGCGATGACCAATTCGGTGCCCAATGCGGACGCGAAATGGCTCAGTGCCGAGGATATGGGGCACTGGGTGCGGCTCGATTGAGCGCGCTCCTGCTTGACTCGGCGACGCGCCTCCCGTAACGGCCCGCCTCTGTAGGACGGTCGCCCAGCAGCTGGCGACCCTTGTCATTCGATTTCGAGGTTCCGATGAAGCGCACATTCCAGCCCAGCAATCTCGTGCGTGCGCGCCGTCACGGCTTCCGCCACCGCAGTGCGACCGTTGGTGGTCGTAACGTGTTGCGCGCTCGCCGCGCTCGCGGCCGCAAGAAGCTCTCGGCCTGAACCAGCCGGGCCTCCCGCGTCCGGCCATCCTGACGCGGCGTTCCGATTTCCTCGCCGCCAACCGGGGCCTGCGTATTGCGCGGCCCGGTTTTGTGCTGCTCGCGCGCCCCAACGGACTTGAGCAGATACGCTTCGGCATCACCGTCACCAAGAAGATCGGCAACGCGGTGGTCCGCAACCGGATGAAGCGCCGCTTCCGCGCACTACTGCGCGAGTTGCTGCCCGCCCACGGCCTCGCGGCCAGCGACCATGTCCTGATCGGCCGCGAGGGCGGGGTCGAGCGCGATTTCGCCGCGCTGCGCGAAGAACTCCTCGCCGCGCTCGCCCGTGCCAAGGCTGGCAAGGGCGATCCGCCCCGAAAACGCCGATGAAACGCGTCCTCATCCTGATCGCGCGCGGCTGGCAACTTGGCCCTTCGCGCATTCTTCCGCCGTCGTGCCGCTATGCCCCGTCGTGCTCGCAATATGCGATCGAAGCGCTGGACAAGTATGGTGCGATTAAGGGTGGCTGGCTGGCGCTTAAGCGTATAATGCGCTGCCACCCTTGGGGGGGTCATGGTTATGACCCGGTGCCTTGAAGCCCCGCTCTCTCACCCCATCTCCGTGACGAACTAACAGGGACGCCTCCGTGGACAACCAGCGCAATTTGATCCTCGCGGTCGTACTGACCGGGCTGCTGCTGTTCGGCTGGGACGCGGGGGTCAAATATTTCTACCCCCACGCGAACAAGCCAGTGGCGAGTGCTTCCGCCAGTGCGCCTGCCGCCGCCGATCCCGCGGCCCCCCGCCCTGCCAACGCATCCAAGCCGACCCGCGAGGGTGGCCTCACCAGCGCAAGCGACATTGCGCTCGAAGCCAAGGACCTGACCACCGCGCTCAATCCCGCAGGCCGCGTGCCCGTGGCCGCGCCCGGACTGTCGGGCTCGATCAACCTCACCGGCGCGGTGCTCGACGACCTGACCGCCAACCGCCACACCGCTACGGTGGAGAAGGACAGCGGCCCGGCGCGGATTTTCTCGCCCGCCGGCACCCCCGCGCAACAGTTCGCCCAGTTCGGCTGGGTCGGAACCGGCGCGACGCTGCCCACCGCTACGACTGTCTGGGCAGTGCCTGCAGGAGCGAAGCTGACCCCGCAGATGCCGGTGACGCTGAGCTGGACCAGCCCGACCGGGCAGGCTTTCACGATCCGCTATGCGATCGACCGGGATTACCTGATCACCGCGACGCAGAGCGTCACCAACAGCAGCGCCGCGCCAGTCACGGTCAAGCCCTTCGCGCTGATCAACCGCACCGACAAGACCGCCAGTGTCGATACCTGGAACGTCCATTCCGGCCCGCTCGGCGCGTTCGACAGCGCGGTCTCTTTCGGCCCCAACTATAAGGACGTCGTTGAAACGGGACTGGTAGCGAACACCGGCAAGACCGACTGGATCGGCTTCACCGATATCTACTGGCTATCTGCGCTGATCCCCGATGAAGCCCCCACCACCAGCGACTATCGCGCGCTGGGCGGCGGCACCTATCGCGCCGATCTGGTCTATCAGGATACCGCAGTCGCCCCCGGCCAGACGCTCACCCGCACCACGCGGCTGTTCGCCGGGGCCAAGGAAAGCACCGTGCTCGACCGCTACGAAGCGGCGGGCATTCCCAAATTCGGCCTGGCGATCGACTGGGGCTGGTTCCGCTGGTTCGAAAAGCCGATCTTTTTGTTGCTCAAATGGCTGTTCGGCGCGGTCGGCAATTTCGGGGTGGCGATCATCCTGCTGACCTTTGTCGTGCGCGGCCTGATGTTCCCGATCGCCCAGCGTCAATTCGCCAGCATGGCGGCGATGCGTGCGATCCAGCCCAAGATGAAAGCGCTGCAGGAACGCTACAAGGACGACAAGCAGAAGCAGCAGCAGGAAGTCATGGCGCTGTACAAGGCCGAAGGGGTCAACCCGCTCGCCGGCTGCCTGCCGATCTTCCTGCAGATCCCGGTGTTCTTCGCGCTCTACAAGGTGCTGATTGTCTCGATCGAGATGCGCCACCAGCCCTTCGCGCTGTGGATCAGGGATCTTTCCGCGCCCGATCCGCTGCATATCCTCAATTTGTTCGGGATGCTGCCCTTCACCCCGCCCAGCTTCCTGGGCATCGGCATTCTCGCGGTGCTGCTGGGCATTACCATGTGGATGCAGTTCAAGCTTAACCCGGCGCAGATGGATCCGATGCAGCAGCAGGTCTTCGCGATCATGCCGTGGATGATGATGTTTGTGATGGCCCCGTTTGCCGCGGGGTTGCTACTCTACTGGATCACCTCGAACATCCTGACAATCGCCCAGCAGAAATACCTCTACAGCAAACATCCCGCTCTGAAGGCGCAAGTCGACAAGGACACGACCGATGCCAAGCGCGCCGAGTCGCGAGCGAAGTAATGTCCGATGAGGATCATCTTGCGGAGATGATCGAACGCGCGCGCGTGCTGTTTTCAGGACGCGTCGAGTTCCTCAAGAGCGCCCCCGCGCTCAAATTCCTGCCCGACCCCGATGCGCCCGAGGTGGCCTTCGCGGGCCGCTCCAACGTCGGTAAAAGTTCGCTGCTCAACGCGCTGACCGGGCGCAAGTCGATCGCGCGCGCTTCGGTCACCCCGGGGCGGACACAGGAATTGAACTTCTTCGAAGTGGGTGAGCCGACTGCGCTCAGGCTGGTCGATATGCCCGGCTACGGGTTCGCCAAGGCTCCGCCACGCGTGGCCGAGCAATGGCGCCGGGTGGTCCGCGATTTCCTGCGCGGGCGGGTGGTTCTGAAACGCACGCTGCTGCTGATCGACGCGCGCCACGGGGTCAAGCCGGTCGACGGCGAGATGATGACGATGCTTGATGAAAGCGCGGTCAGCTACCGGCTGGTGCTGACCAAAGCCGACAAGATCAAGCCGACCGAGCTCGCCGAGGTGTTGCTCCAGGTCCAAACCGAAGCGCGCAAACACGTCGCCGCGCACCCCGATGTGCTGGTGACCTCGGCCGAAACGAAACAAGGCATCGCCGAACTGCGTGCGGCGGTGCTGACGGATTCGGAAGTCTAGCCGCTACTTGGCGAACAGCTGGCCCAGCTCGGCAAAGGCTTTCATCTCGATCGCATTGCCCGATGGGTCGCGGAAGAACATCGTCGCCTGTTCGCCCGGCTCGCCCTTGAAGCGGATGTAGGGTTCGATTTCGAACTTCACCCCCGCCGCGCGCAGCCGCTCGGCCAGCGCCTGCCAATCCTCCAACGTCAGCACCACCCCGAAATGCGGCACCGGCACGCCGTGGTCGTCGACCGGATTGTTGCCCGCATCGCCCCCGCCCCCCGCCACCAGATGCGTGACGATCTGGTGGCCGTAGAAGTCGAAATCGATCCAGCTGTCGGAACTACGCCCCTCGGCGCAGCCCAGCGCCCCGCCGTAGAAGGCGCGAGCGGCGGCGAGTTCGTGGACCGGAAAGGCGAGGTGGAAGGGGCGCAGGCTCATCGCCAGAGCCTGCCCGTTCAGGCTCGACACGTCCAGCATGAACAGCTAGCCCTCGCCGCATGAAACTGATCATCGGCAACAAGAACTATTCGAGCTGGTCGCTGCGCGGCTGGCTGGCGGCCAAGCAATCGGGGCTGCACTTCGAGGAAATCCTGGTGCCGCTCTATGGCGAGGACTGGGACGAAGCGAAGAAGGCGCAGGACGATATCGCGCCCTCGTCGGGCAAGGTCCCGGTGCTGTGGGACGGCGATGCGGTGGTGTGGGATAGTCTCGCGATCATCGAATATCTCGCCGACAAGGTCGGGCGCGACCGGTTCTGGCCCAAGGCGGACGATGCTAGGGCGATGGCGCGCTCGATGGTCGCGGAAATGCACTCGGGCTACACCGCGCTACGCCGCCAGTGCCCGATGAACATCCGCCGCCGGGTCGAAAGCGCGGAGCTATCGACCGAGGCACGCGCCGATGTTGTGCGCATCCTGACCTTGTGGGCCGAGGCGCGGGCGCGGTTCGGCAAGGGCGGGCCGTTCCTGTTCGGCAGTTTCTGCGCCGCCGACATCATCTATGCGCCGGTGGTTAGCCGGTTCATCACCTATGGCATCGCGGTGCCGGGCTTTGCGGTGACTTATATGCAGGCGGTATGGGAGCACGAATGGCTGCACGCCTGGATCGAAGCCGCCGAGAGCGAGGACTGGGTGATCGAGCAGTGGGAAGTTCCGGCGAAGGGGTGATCGGGCGGGGGACCGTTGCGCGCGTGCTTCGAGAAGCTCAGCATGAACGGATCTTGTAGAGCTTGAAATAGACCCGTTCGTCTGAGCCTGTCGAAGGACGCGCGCACCGCCGACCTGCAGCTCACTTCATGCGCTTGGCCGGATAGGGCGTGCCGTCGCGGTGGAAATAGCCCAAATCGTCGAAAGTCATGTCGATGTCCGAATAGCCGCCGGTCCCCTTCTGATTGCCCGCGCCGATCGCGATGAAGCTGCAATCGGCATCGCTTTCGTTGATCAGATGGTGGCCGTTCTTCACCCCCTTGGCCCAGGCGCAGAGGTCGCCCGCGCGCAGCACCGTCCGGCCCCGATCTTCGACCAGCACCGCTTCGCCGCTGAGCATCACCACCAGCTCGTCCTCGTCGTCGTGCCAGTGCCGCTGCGACGACCAGCCGCCGGGTTTGAGCACGACGTGGCTCGCCCCCATGTCGGTCAGCCCGCCCGCCGGGGCAAGCCGCCGCCACCAGCGGCCCTGCACCGGTTCGTCGAACGGCGCAGGGTAGCCGGTAGCGTTGGATTGGGGGATCGAATCGACGTCGAGTTTGGGCATGAGAGACCTCCCGCTTGTGCCGGCCAACCATAGCCAATATGCCGGGCCGCGACCATGACCGAACTTGCCACCCGCACCGTTGTCGATCTCGCCGAAGCACTGATCGCCTGCCCCAGCGTCACCCCGGCGGCCGGGCTGGTATTCGATTGCCTCGAAGCGCAACTGCGGCCGCTCGGCTTCGCGGTGCATCGGTTCCAGGCGGGCGAAGCCCCCGACGGCCCGGTCGAAAACCTCTTCGCGCTCCGTCAGGGTCCGGAAGCCAGTCGCCACTTCGCCTTTGCCGGGCACGTCGATGTCGTCCCCCCCGGCGAAGGCTGGACCTCGGCCCCCTTTGCGCCCGAGCGGCGCGGCGAACTGCTCTACGGGCGCGGCGCGGTCGACATGAAAGGCGCGATCGCGGCGATGATCGCGGCGGTGCAAGACATTCCCCCCGATGCGGGGACGCTGAGCTTCATCATTACCGGCGACGAGGAAGGCCCGGCGCGCTTCGGCACGGTTGCGCTGATCGAGCATATGCGCAGCGTGGGCGCGATCCCTGACCTGTGCCTGGTGGGCGAGCCGACTTCGGTAAACCGGCTCGGCGACACGATGAAGCTTGGGCGGCGCGGCTCGGTCAATGTCTGGCTGGAAGTCGAGGGGCGCGAAGGCCACGTCGCCTACCCGCACCTCGCCGACAATCCGATCACGCGGCTGGTGGCGATGCTGGCCGAGCTCAAAGCGATCAAGCTCGACGAGGGAACCGACTGGTTCCAACCGTCAAACCTCGAGATCACCGACGTCACCGTGGGCAACCCGGCCACCAACGTTATCCCTTCGCGCGCTACCGCCCGCCTCTCGATCCGCTTCAACGATACCCATACCGGCGCGGAATTGAGCGAACGGGTCGAAGCCATTGCCGCCAAACATGGCGGGATCGCCCGCCCGGTGGTGTCGGGTGAGGCCTTCATCACGCCGCCCGGCGCATTCTCCGAACTGATCGCGGCGGCGGTCACCGCAGAGACCGGGCTGGTCCCCGAAGCCTCGACCACCGGCGGCACTTCGGACGCGCGGTTCCTCAAGGCGGTGTGCCCGGTAATCGAGTTCGGCCTGACCAACGCGACTATGCACAAGCGCGACGAGGCGGTGGCGATGGCGGATCTCGAAGTGCTCGCGCGGATCTACCGCCGCATTGCCGAGGCGGCGCTGGCGGGCTGATTGCCCCGCGCGAAACAGCCTGTTAGTCTCTCCGCAACAATCTTACGCGGGGAGTGAATTGCATGAGCGAGCGCCGTTCGATCATCGGCTGGCTGATCTGGGTGCTGACCAGGCATCTGACCGCCTGCATCATCGGCGGCATGCTGCTCGGCGTGGTGGTGGGCTATTGGGTCAACCAGCAGGTTCCGGCCGACAGTGACGCAATGGCAACCTGGCTCAAGAGCTTTGGCCTGCTCTCCTCGATCTTCCTCAATTTGATCAAGATGCTGGTCGCCCCGCTGATCCTTGCGACGATTATCGCGGGGATCGCGCAGATGGGCGATAGCAGCGCGCTCGGCCGGATCGGCTTCCGCGCGATCGCCTGGTTCATCACCGCCAGCCTGATTTCGATCAGCCTCGGCCTGCTGATGGTCAATTTACTCCAGCCCGGGGTCGGGGTCGACCTGACCGTGCCGACCAAAGCGGTGGGCGAGGTCAAACAGATCGATTTCTTCGAATTCGTGCTCCACGTCTTCCCCAAGAACGCGTTCGAGGCGCTGGCGACCAATAACGTGCTGCAAATCCTGGTCTTCGCGCTGTTCGCGGGAGTCGGGCTCTCCGCGATCGGCGAGAAGGGCAGCGTGCTGGTGCGCGGCTGCGAGGCGCTGGCCGAGCTGATGCTGCAGATCACCAATTATGTGATGCGCTTTGCGCCCTTCGCGGTGTTTGGCGCGCTGGCCAAGGTGGTGGCCGAGAACGGGCTTGGCATCTTGGGCACTTACGTCGAGCTGCTCAGCGAGTTCTACCTCGCGCTGCTCATCCTCTGGACGATCCTGCTCAGCATCGGCGCAGTGTTCCTGCGCGGGCGGATCTGGATGCTGATCCGCTATATCCGCGAACCGCTGCTGATCGCCTTTTCGACCGCAAGTTCCGAAGCCGCGCTGCCCAAGCTGTTCGAACAGCTCGACCGCTTCGGCGTGCCGCGCCGCATTTCGGCGTTCGTGCTGCCGCTGGGTTACAGCTTCAATCTCGACGGTTCGATGATGTATATGAGCTTCGCGACGATCTTCATCGCGCAGGCCTACGGCATCGACCTCTCCATCGGCACGCAAATCCTGATCCTGCTGACGCTGATGATCAGTTCCAAGGGCATCGCCGCAGTGCCGCGCGCCAGCCTGGTGGTGATCACCGCGACGCTGGCGATGTTCGACCTGCCGGTCGAAGGCGTCGCGCTGGTGTTTGCGATCGACCAGTTCCTCGACATGGGTCGCACCGCCACCAATGTGGTCGGCAATGCGGTGGCGACCAGCGTCATCACCAAATGGGAAGGGATGCTCGAAAAGCCCGAGCCCGAAGACATCGATCCGCCCCACGCGCCCAGCCATACGCCCGCGCATGGGGCCAGGGGGCTGGACCTCGATCCGGCCGCCTAGCGTGCGATAGTGCCCTTGGGTGGCGGAGTCTTGGGTTTGAAGGCACAGAGCTCGGCCACCGGGCAGCGCCAGCATTCGGGGGTGCGCGCTTTGCAGATGTAGCGGCCGAGCAGGATCAGCCAGTGATGCGCGCCGACGCGGAACGGCTGGGGTACGCGCGCATCGAGCAGCTTTTCGACCACCTCGGGGGTCTTGCCGCTCGCCAGACCGGTGCGGTTGCCGACGCGGAACACATGCGTGTCGACCGCGAAAGTCTCCGCCCCGAACGCGCAGTTCATCACCACGTTCGCGGTCTTGCGCCCGACGCCAGGGAGCGTGGTGAGCACATCGCGATTGCGCGGCACCTCGCCGCCGAAATCACGCACGAGGATTTCGGACAGGGCGATGGCGTTCTTCGCCTTGGTGTTGAACAGCCCAATGGTCTTGATGTGATCCTTGAGCGCGTCTTCGCCCAGTTCGATCATCTGCTGCGGGGTCTTGATGCTTTTGAACAGCGCCTTGGTCGCCTTGTTCACCCCGACGTCGGTGGCCTGCGCCGATAGCACCACCGCGACCAGCAGCTGGTAAGTATTGCCGAATTCCAGCTCGGTCACCGGATCGGGATTGTCTTCGGCGAGCCGGCGGAAGAATTCGAAAATCTGCGCGCGGTTCAAAGCCCCAGCACTTCGCGCATCGAATAGCGCCCGGCGGGCTTGCCGCTGAGCCATTGCGCGGCCTTCACCGCCCCGCGCGCGAAGATCGTCCGGTTCTCGGCGTGGTGCGACAGCGCGATGCGTTCATTGTCGGCAAGGAAGTGAACGGTGTGATCCCCTGCCACGCTGCCGCCGCGCAGGGTGGCGAAGCCGATGTTGCCCGCTCCTCTTGCGCCGGTAATCCCGTCGCGGCCCCGCTCGCTGTGATCGGCCAGCCCGATACCGCGCCCCTTGGCCGCCGCTTCGCCCAGCAGCAGCGCGGTGCCCGAGGGGGCATCGATTTTCATGCGATGGTGGGTCTCGGCGATCTCGATATCCCAGTCCTCGCCCAGCCGACTCGCGGCTTCCTCGACAAGGTGCGCGAGCAGCGTGACGCCGAGCGAGGTGTTGCCGGTCTGGAGCACCGCGATGCTCGCTGAGGCGCTATCGCACAGCCAGTGGTGGCGTTCCTCAAGGCCTGTGGTGCCAACGACGATCGGCACCCCCGCCGCGATCGCCGCATCGAGGTTGGCCTCCAGCGCGGCGGGACTGGAGAAATCGACCAGCACATCGCTGGCGCGCGCTAGCGCGGCCAGGTCATCGCCTTGATCCACGCCGCCCGCATGATGCTCGCCCGCCGCGGCAATCGCTTGGACCAGCGCCTGCCCCATGCGCCCCGCGCTGCCGATGATGCCGATTCTCACCATTGCCGTCCCCATTCGTGGCGTGCTTCATGGGGGACATGGCCAAGAATCTCAACCGGCGCATCCGCAACATCGTGATCCTGACCGGCGCGGGGATCAGCGCCGAGAGCGGGATCGACACGTTTCGAGGAGGCGGAGGGCTGTGGGAACAGCACCGGGTCGAGGATGTCGCGACTCCGCAAGCCTTCGAGCGCGATCCCGAACTGGTGCTGCGCTTCTACGACATGCGCCGTGCGGCGATCCAGACCAAGCAGCCCAATGTCGCGCACGAGGCGCTCGCCCGGCTCGATGCGGGGTGGGCCAAAGCGAACAAAGGCGAACTGCTGATCGTCACCCAGAACGTCGACGATCTGCACGAACGCGCCGGAGCAAGCCGCGTCCTCCATATGCACGGCGAGCATCTCAATGCCTGGTGCACCAGCTGCGACATCCGCTCACCCTGGACCGGGCCGCTGATCGCGGATTCGAGTGGGAGGCGCCCGCCCTGCCCCGCCTGCGCGGCGCGATCCTTGCGCCCCGATGTCGTGTGGTTCGGCGAAATGCCCTACCGGATGGAGGAGATCTACGCCGCGCTGCGCGAGGCCGATCTGTTCGTCTCGATCGGCACTTCGGGCGCGGTCTATCCGGCGGCGGGGCTGGTCCGCGACGCGCGCGATCTCGGTGTGCAGACGCTGGAGCTCAACCTCGAACGCACGCAAGGTTCGGCGTGGTTCCAAGAGACACGGCTTGGTCCGGCCAGCGAACTGGTCCCGGCGTGGGTGGACGAGCTGCTAGGCTGAGCACCCGCGACACTCCGGGTCCTTGGCAATCCGCAGCGTCCTGAGGCTCGGCACCAGCCCTTCGAACAGCTGGAGCTTGCCCCACTGCGGGTCGCCCAGCGTGGCATGACCCTCGAGCACCACGCGGATCGCCGCCATCGCCGCGAAGGCACCGACGATTCCCGCCATCGCGCCCAGCACACCGTCCTCGGCGCAGCTATCGCAGTCCTCGGCATCGAAGGCATCGCCGACATAGCAGCGGTAGCAGGCCTCGCCGGCCAGATGCCCCGCGAAATTGGCGACCTGGCCCTGGAAGCGGCCGATGGCGGCGCTGGTCAGCGGGATGCCAAGCTCGACGCAGGCATCCGAAATGGCCAGGCGAGTCGCGAAATTGTCACTGCCGTCGAGCACAAGGGTCGCGCCCTCGAGGATGCGCGCGGCGTCTACACCCCCCACCCGAGTGACGACCGCGCGCGCTTCGAGAGCACCGTCGAACCGCGCCACCCACGCCGCCGCGACTTCGGCCTTGGCGCGGCCGATATCGGCGGGGGTGAAGATCGTCTGGCGCTGCAGATTGCTCGCTTCGACCACATCGTCGTCGACCAGCGTCAACCGCCCGATCCCCGCGGCGGCCAGATATTGCAGCGCGGGCGAGCCGATCCCGCCGCAGCCGATCAGCACCACATGCGCGCCCGCCAGTGCCACCTGCCCCGCCCCGCCCACTTCGGGCAGCACGATATGGCGGGCAAAGCGGTCAAGGCGTTCGGGGGAAAGGCTCATCGCCTATCCCCTTAGGCGCGGGGTCGTCAGCTTTCCAGCTGACGCAACAAACTCCGCACGTCCCCGTCCATATCGGCGTCGCGGGTGCGCAAATCTTCGATCAGGCGCACCGCGTGGATCACGGTCGAGTGATCGCGCCCGCCGAACTTGCGGCCGATCTCGGGGTAGCTGCGCGGGGTGAGCACCTTGGCGAGGTACATCGCGACCTGGCGCGGACGGACCACCGCGCGGGCGCGGCGCTTGCTCGACATTTCGGTGCGGTCGACCCGGTAGAACTGGCAGACCGTGCGCTGGATTTCGTCGATGGTGATGCGGCGGCGATTGGCCGAGAGGATATCGGTGAGCTGTTCCTCGGCGAGCTGGAGCGACACCGCTTGCCCCGTCAGCTGCGCATAGGCGATCAGCTTGTTGAGGCCGCCGACCAGCTCGCGCACGTTACGGTTGATGGTGCGGGCAAGGAACTCGATTACGTCGGCGGGGACATGCGTCGGAGAGAAGCGCGCGAGCCGGTGGACGAGGATCGCGCGGCGCAAATCGATGTCGGCGGGCTGGATATCGGCGACGAGGCCCATCGACAGGCGTGAGAGCAGGCGCTGTTCGACCCCGTCGAGCGCCTGCGGGGCGCGGTCGGCGGCGAACACCAGCCGCTTGCCTTCGGCGAGCAGCGCGTCGATCGTGTAGAGCAGTTCTTCCTGCGCGCTGGCCTTGCCGATGATGAACTGGATATCGTCGACCAGCAGCAAATCGAACCCGCGCAGGCGGCTCTTGAACTCGATCATCTGGCCCTGGCGCAGCGCCTGGACGAATTCGACCATGAAGCGCTCTGCCGAGCAATAAAAGATGCGCGCCCGCGGATGCGCGGCGAGATAGGCGTGGCCGATCGCGTGGAGCAAATGCGTCTTGCCCTGCCCGGTCGCAGCCTTGAGATAGAGCGGGGCGAATTGCGGGGTTTCGGTCGCCGCCATCCGCTGCGCCGCGTTGGAGGCGAGGATATTGGCAGTTCCGGTGACAAAGCTGGGAAAAGTCAGCGAAGGATCGAGCCCGACCGAGCCTTGACCCAAAGCCGCGAACTCGCCGCCCGCCAGCGCCAGCGCGCTGGTCTCGCCGCTGAAACCGCTTACATCGTTCGCAATACGGCGCGTGCCGCCGTCCTTGCCGAGCCGCAGTTCGGGCATCGCGCGGCGGCCCGGATGGACCGAAATGCGCACGCTGTGGACTTCCTGGCGGGCGATCTTCCACGCCAGCGAGAGCCGGTCGGCGAAGCGGTCGGCCACCCAGTTGGCGGAGAACTCGGTCGGGAGAAACAGATCGAGGGTGCCGGTTTCCTTGCAGAAACTGCCGAGCTGGATCGGGCGAATCCACTGGCTGTGGAGCTGCTGGCCCAGGTCCTTGCGCAGCCCTTGGTTGATGTCCGCCCAGTCGGCGGCGAGATCGAGCGCTTCCTGTTCTTCCAGCATGCGCTCGTCTTGTGCCCCATCCTTGGCGAGCTGTTCAAGCTTATGCCCGCCCATTGTCGTTCCAGTCACCCGGTACGCCCCCCGTTATGTCCCATTGCTTCACCCGCGCGCCGCAAAACGGCACGAGAGCGTCCCATGCCCGCTCCCCAGTGGGCATCGGAAGTGCAATCTGTGTGTGATGCCGTAGCGGCAAGCGCAGCAGGCAGTCCGGGTTTTATGGACCACTCTTCACGAAGGGCAAGGCGCACTTCGTAAAAAAATTGAAATATTCAGCCTTGACTCCGGAAGAGCCGCGCAAATCCACCAACTTCATAATAATCTACTGATTATTCAGTCTTTCTTCGCGGTGGCGGAGACGAATCGCGGGAATACACAGCTTTAGTGCAGCGCAGCAAATCCACCGGAGGCAGAAACGAAAAAGGGCCGACGGTTTGCCTGTCGACCCCAATCCGGTTTGTTCTGCGTTCGTCCCGCTGCGCCTCGTGCGAAGCGCGAATCGGTCCGGCGAATCAGATCGCCGCGACGCGCTTGGTTAGCCGCGACAGCTTGCGCGATGCGGTGTTCTTGTGGAGCACGCCGCGCGCGACGCCGCGCGCCAGTTCGGGCTGGGCTGCGTGCAGCGCTTCGGCCGCCGCTGCCTTGTCGCCGCCTTCGATCGCGCTCTCGACCTTCTTGACGAAAGTGCGGATGCGGCCGATGCGATTGCCGTTGATTTCGGCGCGCTTGTCGTTGCGACGGATGCGTTTTTTGGCTTGCGGCGTATTGGCCATGTCTGTCCTCTGTCGGGCCGGAAGTGCGGCCGGAATATTTGCGAATAGCGGTCTGGGAGGCGAGCAAGCCCGCCGGAAAGCGCGGCCCTTAACGGCGGTGGGCCGAATCGTCAAGCGCAACCTCGCGCTTTTGGCGGCTCACTTCTGGCATTTGGGGCAATACCAGCTGCTGCGCCCGCCTTGCACAATGCGGTTCACCGTGCCGCCGCAACTACAGGCCTCGCCCTCGCGGTCATAGACGTCGAAGCGCTTGGAGAAATAACCGAGCTGGCCGTCGGGCTGCGCAAAATCGCGCAAAGACGATCCCCCGGCCTCGATCGCCTCGCCCAGCACCTGCTTGATCGCGGCCACCAGTCGGCCGAGCGCGGGCTTGCTCACCCCTCCCGCTGCATTACGCGGATCGATATGCGCGCGGAACAGCGCCTCGCAGACGTAGATATTGCCGAGACCCGCAACGATCCGCTGGTCGAGCAGCATCAGCTTGATCGAAGCGCTGCGGCCCGCCAACGCTTGCTTGAGAAACACCGCTGTTAGCCCAGGCCCGAGCGGCTCGCGCCCCAGCGCAGCGAACGGGGGCCAAGCTTCGAGCGCGTCCGTGGCGACGAGATCAACCGAGCCGAACCGCCGCGGATCGCACAGCGCCAGCAGACTGCCTGCGCCGGTTTCGAGCACCAGATGATCGTGTTTGCCCAGTTCGCCGGGATCGATTCGCCAGCGGCCCGACATACCGAGATGGAAGACCAGCGTCTGCGCCCGGTCGGTATGGATGAGGCCGTATTTGGCGCGGCGGCCCAGCCCGGTAACCGTCGCTCCCGTCAGTACCTGCACCAGTTCGGGCGGAAACGGTCGGCGCAGGTCGGCGCGGCGGGTTTCGACCCGCACCAGCCGCTCGCCTTCAAGGTACCGGGCCAGCCCGCGCACGGTGGTCTCAACTTCGGGTAATTCTGGCATCGGGCGCTGCTATCAGCCTTTCCGCGATGCACAAACTCTCCTAGAGCGCCAAGCCATGAACGATCAGGTTTCCTTCGGCTACGAAGATGTCTCCCCGGAGGAGAAGACCGCCCGGGTGGGCGCGGTATTCTCGCAGGTCGCGCGCAAATACGATGTGATGAACGACGCGATGTCGGGGGGGATGCACCGCTTGTGGAAGGATCGCTTCGTGCGCCGGGTGAAGCCGCGGGCCCACGAGAGCTTCCTCGACATGGCGGGCGGGACCGGCGACATTGCCTTCCGGCTGGCGGCGGCGGGGGCGGATGTCACCGTCTCTGACATCAACCAGGACATGCTCGATGTCGGGATAGAACGCGGTCTGAAGCGCGGGATCGACGGATTGGTCTGGTCGTGCCAGAACGCCGAGGAACTGTCTTTCCCCGACCGGTTCTTCGACGGCTACACCATCGCTTTCGGCATTCGCAACGTCACCCGGATCGATCTTGCGCTGGCCGAGGCATATCGCGTGCTCAAACACGGCGGGCGGTTCTATTGTCTGGAGTTTTCGACCACCGAATGGCCCGGCTTCAAGGAAGCCTACGATCTCTATTCGCACCGGCTGGTGCCCCGGCTGGGGCAGGCGATCGCCGGGGACGGTGAAAGCTATCGCTATCTGGTCGAATCGATCCGCCGCTTCCCGCCGATGCCCGAATTCGAGCGCATGATCGCGGCCGTCGGGTTCGTCCGCACCAGGGTCGAGCCGATCCTCGGCGGGCTGGTCGCGATCCATTCGGGGTGGAAGATCTGACCCGTCCGGCGACCCATATTTGGCGGCTGCTGCGCTGGGGGCGGACGCTCGCCCGCCACGGCGCGCTGCGCGGGATCGAGGCCGATCCCAACACCCCGCCGCCGGTGCGGCGACTGGTGCGCGTTGCCCGGTTCGGCACGTTCCAGCCCAGGCAGCCCAACTATGCCGAAGCCTTCCGCGCGATCGGCCCGGCGGCGATCAAGCTGGGCCAGACCCTGGCGACGCGGCCCGACATCGTCGGCGAGGAAGCCGCGCGCAATCTGCTGTCGCTGCAGGACGATCTGCCGCCGGTCGGGTTCGACCTCATCCGCCGGGAGATCGAGAGCAGCTTCGCGCGTCCGCTCGGCGAACTCTATGCGAGCATCGACCCGGTGCCGGTCGGTTCCGCTTCGATCGCCCAGGTCCACCGCGCCACCACCACCGATGGCCGCGATGTTGCGGTCAAGGTGCTGCGCCCCGGCATCCGCGAGAAGTTCGCAGCCGATATCGACACCTATGAATGGGCCGCCGCGCATCTCGAAGCGCTGGGCGGTGAAGCGAGCCGCCTGCGCCCGCGCCTGACCATCGCCAATTTCAAGCGCTGGACCCTGCGCGAGCTCGATTTGCGGCGCGAAGGTGCCTCCGCTTCCGAGCTGACCGATGCAATGAAGGCGCACGAGGGCTACCGCATCCCGGCAGTCGACTGGGACCGCACCAATGGCCGCGTGCTGACGATCGAATGGATCGACGGGATCAAGATCAGCGACCGCTCGGCGTTGCTGGCCGCCGGTCACGATTTGCCCGACCTCGCGCGGCGCCTGGTGCTGTCCTTCCTCAGCCAAGCTATCAGCTACGGCTATTTCCACGCCGACATGCATCAGGGCAATCTGTTCGTGCAGGCCGACGGGACACTGGCGGCGATAGATTTCGGAATCATGGGGCGGATCGACCGGCGCGCGCGCAGCTGGCTCGCCGAAATCCTCTATGGGTTGACCACGGGCAATTACCGCCGCGTCGCGGAGATCCATTTCGAGGCGCAATATGTGCCGAGCTATCATTCGGTCGATGAGTTCGCCACGGCGCTGCGCGCTGTCGGCGAGCCGATGCGCGGCAAGCCGGTGAGCGAGCTGTCGGTCGGCGCAATGCTCGACGGGCTGTTCGCGATCACCCGCGATTTCGACATGCAAACCCAGCCGCATCTGCTGCTGCTGCAAAAGACCATGGTGATGGTCGAAGGACTGGCGACCGCGCTGCACCCCCAGATCAACATGTGGGACGTTTCGGGCCCCTTCGTGAAGGCCTGGATCCGCGATGAGCTGGGCCCCGAAGCAGCGATTGCCGAGCGGATGCGCGAGGACGCCGACACGCTATTGCGCCTGCCCGCGCTGCTCAGGCGGATCGAGGAGCGGTTCCCGCCCAAGGGCGGTGCGCCCGAAGCGCCTCCGCTGCTCGAAGTGGAACTGGTATGGGAACGGCGCGCGGGGGCGACCCGTTGGCCGGGCTATTTGCTCGCGCTGATCGTAGGCGGGGCAGCGGTGTGGGGCGCGGGTGCGCTTGGCTGGCTGGGCTGATCCCAAATGGACCTCGACGCATTGATCGAATTTTTCTTCGAGACCGGCGATCCGCAGGGCCTGTCACCGGCGGACTATGACCGCGGGATCGAACGGCTCAGCATCGCGTTCGGGGTCGAGCGCGAGCCGGGGCGCAAGTTCGCGCTGTGGACGCTGATGGAGGCCCTGGGGATTGCCCCGTTGCCCGCCGAGGCCTTTGCCAAGGAACCCGCGCTGCGCGAAGCGGCGGACGCCTATCTCTCGGCCGCATTCCGGCTCGAACGGTTCGACGGCGAATGAGCTTCGCGAGCGTCCGCGCGTGGCTCGCCGCCAACGCGCCCGACCTGCCGATCATCGATCAGGCGACGAGTACCGCGACCGTTGCCGAAGCCGCCGCCACGCTGGGAGTCGAGCCGGGCCGGATCGCCAAGACCTTAGCGTTCCGGGTGGGCGATACCGCGATGCTGCTGGTCGCGCGCGGCGATGCGCGGCTCGATAATGCGAAGACCAAGGCGGCGCTCGGTGGACGGCCAAGGATGCTGGACGCGGAGGAGACACTTGCGTTGACCGGGCACGCGGTGGGCGGAGTCTGCCCGTTCGGGCTGGCGACCGCTTTGCCGATTGTCTGCGACCGATCGCTGCTGGCGTTTGAAACCGTGTTCCCGGCAGCCGGATCGCGCACCAGTTCGATTGAAGTCACCCCAACGCGCCTCGCCAAACTGACGAACGCGCGCTGGGTCGATATCTGCCGACTTCCCGAATAGTTTGGCCGACTAGAACTTCGCGCCGGCGCGGATCCCGAAAGTGCGCGGCTGGGTGGGCACGATATAGGGCCGCTGGCCGCACGATCCGCATTGCTGGAAGCGCGATATCTGGCCGCGTTCGTCAAAGATATTCGCGGCGAAGACTTCGATATTGAAGCTGTCCCAGTCTGCCCCGAGCGCGAGGTTGACCGTCGCGAAGCTGGGCAAGCGGCCGAGCAACGCGGCCGGGTTGATCACATTGCCTGTAAAGGTTTCGAACACCGCGGTACGGATGTCGCTCGATGCCGAGCTTTGATAGGCCGCGTTGATCTGGCCGTAGAGCTTCGCATCGCCCATCTCGGCGGTGTAGCGCGCGGTGCCCGACAGCTTCCATCTGGGTGTGATCGGCAGCCGCGTGCCCTTGGGCGCCGAGACCAGATTGCCCCCGCCTGCACAGGCAAATGTCGGATCGTCGAACAGGCACAGGTTCTGCAGCGTCTTGGCGTCGGTATAGGATCCCGCGAGGCTCAAATTGAATGGTCCCGAATTGGCGGCAAAGTCCAGCTCGACGCCCCGGATGCGCGCATTCGGCCCATTGTGGATCTCGGTGAAGCTGTTGGCGCCGAGGAACGAGAACTGGAAGCTCTTCCATTCCTGCTGGTAGACCGCACCGTTGAGCCGAACGCCCGGAGCCAGCGTGGCCTTCCAGCCGAGTTCGAAGTTGAGCAGATAATCGGGAGCATAGGGCGCCACGTCGGCGCGGCGGTTGATCCCGCCGGGCCGGAAGCCCCGAGAGACCGTGCCATAGACCAGGAGGTCGCTGGTCGGCTTCCAGTTCAGGTTGAAGCGATAGGTCACCCCGTCGCCCTTGGCGCGGACCGGATCGATTTTTCCGGCGTTGAACACGCCAAGATTGGTGCAAGGCCCGCTCGCTACCGCAGCGGGCAGCAGCGTGGTGTTGACCTGCCCCGCCAGCTGCGCATCGCGCAGCCGCACGCCATTCTGGGTGAAGCAGCCACCGACCCCGGTGCGGGTCGAAAAGGCCGCATTGGGCGGCACCAGCTGGGTGATCTGGTTGAACGCCGGGTTGCGGCCAAAGCCGAAGAACCCGATCAGCGTGTTATCATAGCGGAATCCGCGAATCCCCGCAGTCGCGGTGATCGTCGGGCTGAGATCGTAGCTGATCTCGCCGAACGCGGCGTAATCCTTGTCGATGCGGTGCTGCTGAGTGAGCCATAGCGTACCCGGCAGGCCGTTGACCGACAGCAGGGGCGCAAGGTTCGCCACCTGGTAATCCTGGTGGATGTCGTTCGACTGGTGCTGGTAGAACAGCCCTGCGACCACCCGCAGCGGCGCGTCCGAGGGCGAGGCGATGCGCAGTTCCTGGCTCAGCTTCTTGAAGTGGTCGGTCCCGATCACCTTCTGGCGCGGATCGATGTCGGTGCCCGCAGTATTCTCGAAGTAAAAATAGCCCGCGATCCCGCCGACCGAGGCGTAGAGCGAGTCATAGGCTTCCGAATAATCGGTATAGTCGCTCGACGAGAGCGTCTTGCGTTCGAGATAGGCGCCCGCATAGGTCACGTCCCAATTGCCCAGCTTGCCTTCGATGGTCAGCGCCGCCTGGACGAATTTGTCGTTGCGGAATTCGGGGAAAAAGTGCTGAACCTTGAGGTCGCCGACGCGGGGATCGTAGCCGTATGAGCCATGGCTGCGGGTATCCTGGTAGATTACCGAAGGGGTCACGGTCCAGCTGTCGTCGAGATCGACCTTGAGCGCGGCGCGGCCGCCCCAGGTCTCGGTATCGTTGTAGTTCTGCTCGACGAAGGCGGCATTGTTGACGCAGATCCCGCCTGGCTGGGGCAGGAAGCAGCGCGTGCCCGCGACATTGTCGATAAAGCCTGCGTCGCGCTGGTAGAAGCCGGTCACCCGCAAAGCGGCGCTATCTCCGAGCGGAGAATTGATCATCCCCTCGATCTTGCCGCCGACATCGCCGCTCTTGACCGTGTTGAGCTCGCCATCAATGCGGCCTTCGAACCCGGCGGTGCTGGGCTTGTTGGTGATGATGCGGATCGTGCCTGCTTCCGACGATGCGCCATACAATGTGCCTTGCGGACCCGAGAGGCTCTCGATCCGCGCGATGTCGTAGATATGGACATCGAGGTTGCCGCCGATCGTGGTGACCGGCTGTTCGTCGAGGTAGACGCCGACCGAGGGCAGCGAGCCCGAGTGGTTGCCGTCGCCGCCCGAGGCGACGCCGCGCATATAGACCACATTGGTCCCGGGCGTGCCGCCCAGCGCCTGGAACGACACCGAAGGCAGCTGCTGGGCATAGCCCTTGAAGTCCGAGATGTTGAGATCGTCGAGCTTCTGCGTGCCCAGCGCCTGGATGCTTATGGGCACGTTCTGGAGGCTTTCCTCACGCTTTTGCGCGGTGACGACGATGTCGCCATAGCCGCCGGTCGCGGTATCGTCGGCTTGCGGAGCCTGCGCCGCGTCCTGGGCCAGTGCCGGGACGGCGCCCAGCGCGGTTGAGAGGAGCAGCGCGGTGAACGCAGCGCGGCGCATAGACTGATTCATGTTGGATCCCTCCAGATCGGAATATGGAGCGAGACTGATTCCCGCGAGGCACTGCGTCAAGGCATTGGCGGGGAGAGCTTAAGGAACCTTGGCTTGCCGTGGCAGAATTACCACGCCGAAGGGACCGCAGGGTAGCTATCGAGAACGTCCCCCAACGCGGCCTCAAGCGGGCCCAGATAGTCCGCAAACGGTTTCCACGCTTCGGTGCCGCCCGTAAAGATCGGTTGGCGGACCTGCTCGGAGCTGGCGGTGCGGACAGCGCGGGTGGTTTCGTGGAAGGCCAGACAGCCCGGTTCGAATTCGAGTCCGCAATAATCGAGCAGGCGGCGGACTTCGCCCTCGGTGTCCTCGACCATCGCCTCATAGGTCACGCGGTGGACCCGGCCGGGCAGCACCGCGTCGATATGAGCCATCAGCCGGACATAGTCGCGATAGTAGCGGCCCATATCCTCAAGGCTGTAGCTGAACGCCTGACCGCGCGCGAAATGCTGCTTGAAGTTGGAGAAGCAGCACCCCAGCGGGTGACGCCGCGCATCGATGATTTTCGCGCGCCGCAGGATCAAATGGATCAGCGCGACATGCGCCCAATTGTTGGGCAACTTGTCGATGAACAGCGGGCGCTCGGTCTTGCGCTGGATGCGGGTGCGCTGGAGATACTCCTCGCCCAGCCCGGCCAGCCGATGCGCCGATAGCGCGGCCAGTCCGCCCGGATAGTCGGCATCGCGTCGCGCCAGCACGGGGATATCGGGGAGTTCGCTGGTCCCCTCGACCTGGCTGTGGCTCGACAGGATCTGTTCGACCAAGGTCGACCCGGCGCGCGGCATGCCGAGGATGAAGATCGGGTCGGGCGCGTCGCAGCCCTGCCCCGCGCGCGCTGCGAAGAACTCCGGCGTGGCAATCGCGATCAGCCGATCGACGAAGCGCGTGGTCTCCTCAGCGTCGTAGCTGAGTTCGGTGCGGCGCAGAGCGTTGCCTGCTGCGTAATGCGCGAAGGCATCGGCGGGTTCATCGCGATCTTCGAGCGCCTTGCCCAGCGCAAAGTCGAGGTGGAAGCGGTCTTCCTTGGCCACGCCGTCCCCAGACAGCGCGAATTGCATTGCGGCGATATCTTCATCCGAAAACCGCACCGTCTTGAGATTGGCGAGGCTCCACCAGGCTTCGCCGAGCGTCGGCATCAGTTCCAGCGCGCGGCGATAGGCGGCGACACCCTCGGCTTGCCGCCCCACGGTCTTGAGCATATGCCCGAAGCTCATCCACACCCGAGGCTGGTTGGGCGCGTCCTTGAGGACCTTTTCGTAAAGCCCGATTGCTTCGTCGAAATCGCCGATCCGGCCCAGCGCCGCGGCTTGGAGGTTGGCGTGGCCGGGGTTGTCGGGCTCCTCCTCGGTCACCCGATTGAGTTCTGCGATCGCTTCGGTCGGGCGGTTCTGGCGGTAGAGCACCAGCGCCAGATTGGCGCGCGCCGCGGTGAAAGCGGGCGACAATTCGAGCGCGCGGCGCAGCAGCGTCTCGCTGTCCTTGTAGCGGCCGATCCGCCCGGCAAGTTCGGCCAACATCCGGATCGCGGCGACGTCGAAGGGATCGTCCTTGAGATGCGCCCGCAGCAGCGGCTCGGCATCGTGAAGCCGGTTCTCGTTCATCGCCACCGCCGCTGCGATCAGGCGCGGATGGTATTGGCCAAGGCGCGAGAGCCAGCTTTGCCCAAGAGCGATGGTGGTGACATTTGCCATGCCGCGCTCCTAACCCGGATTGCCCGGATCACGCCAGCATCCGGTTTCGCTGGCCTTGCCGGGCAATTCGTGATTGCTGCGGCTTCGAGTGGGGGAGACTGCAATGAACGATCGGAGTGGATCGAGACCGTTCGGGGTCTGGACCGCCACGGCGATGGTCGTGGGTACGATGATCGGCTCGGGCATTTTCGTGCTTCCCTCGCAGCTCGCTGCTTATGGCTGGACCGGAGCGGCGGGTTGGGTCGTCGCCGGGGCCGGGGCGATGCTGATCGCCGTGGTGATGGTCGAACTGACCCGGGCCATGCCCGACGAGCCGAGCATGATCTCGATCTGCGGTGCCGCGCTGGGTCCAGCGACCGGGGTGATGATCGGCTGGAGTTACTGGGTCAGCGTGTGGTGCGCCAATGCTGTCGTCGCGACCACTGCGGCGCGCTACCTCGCCACCTTCTATCCGGCGGCAGGCGCGAGCCCCTTGCGCGTCGCTCTGCTCGGCACCGCCATCGTGATCGCGCTGACCGCAATCAATTTGCGCGGCGCGCGCGGCGTCGGCCGGCTGCAGGTGGCGACGACCGTGATCAAACTGGTCCCGCTGGTAGTCGTCGCGCTCCTCATCGCCTGGTTGGCAATGGCGGGGCAGAGCGTCTCGCTCGAGAACACCAGTGAGCCGTTTTCGCTCGGCCAGATCAGCCCGGCGATGGGGATCGCCTTCTTCGCAGTGATGGGTTTCGAGGGACTCTCGCTGGTCACCGAGCGGGTGCGCGATCCCGCGCGCAACGTATTGCTGGCGACGCTATGGGGGCTGGGGCTGACGACGCTGCTCTATATAATTGTCTGCACCGGGATGGCCTTTGCCTCGCCGACGGCCGCTTTGGCCGCGTCGCAGGCTCCGGTTGCTTTTTTCATCGATCTCCACCTCGGCCACGGACCCGCACTCCTGGTTGCCGCCTTTGCGGCGATGGCGGGGATTGGTTATCTCAACGGGGCAACCCTGCTGTTGGGCGAAATGCCGCTGTGCGCGGTGCGCGGGGGTCTGTTGCCCGGCTGGCTGGCACGCACCAATGCGCGCGACGTGGCGACTGCGCCGCTGCTGGTCGGTACCGCGCTTAGCATTGTACTGATGATCGGTGCGGCGTCGCGCAGCGGCGGCCAAGTGCTCGAATTCATGCTCAAGATGACCACGGTTTCGACCGTGTTTCTCTACATCGGTGCCTGCGTGGCGAGCTTGGCATTGGGCAAGTTGCGGGTCCTTGCGCTGGCGGGGATCGCCTTCGCGCTGTGGGTCATCCAGTCGGTCGGACTGGAAGCGGCCGCCTGGGGCATCGGGCTGGTCGCGCTGGGCTTCCCGCTGTGGTTCCTGACCAGTCGCGCGCCTGCTACGAGCGCAACAGCTTCCGGATAAGCGGCCGGTCGGCCAGAATCGCATGCGCCGCATTGTGCCCCGGCGCGCCGGTCACGCCGCCGCCGGGGTGCGTGCCCGCACCGCACATGTAGAGGCCTTTGATCGGCCCGCGATAGTCGCCATGGCCGAGCACCGGGCGCGCCGCCCACAGCTGGTCGATCCCCATGGCGCCGTGCATGATATCGCCGCCAATCAGCCCGAACTTGCGTTCGAGATCGAGCGGAGAGTGGATCTGGCGAGCGATCACTGCCGATTTGAAGTTAGGCGCGTGGTCATTGACCGTGTCGATGATCAGATCGGCCACTTCCTCGCGGCAATCGTCCCATGACTTGGAGCTTCCGTCGGGATTGGGGGGCAGGTTCGGATCAAACTGCTGGCAGAACAGGCTGGCGACGTGCTGGCCCGGCGGGGCGAGGCTGTCGTCCACCGTGCTGGGGATCTTGATCTCGACGATCGGCTTTTTCGACCAACCGTGCTGCTGCGCATCGATGAAGGCTTGATCCATGTAATCCATGCCGGGCGCGATGATGATCCCGGCGGTGTGATGTTCGGCTTTGTCCTTACCCGGCAGCACGCTGAACGAGGGCAGTTCGGACAGCGCGACATTCATCCGGAACGTGCCGCTACAGGTCTTGTAGCCCTTGATCCGCTTCTTGAAGTCGGCATCGAGGTCCGAGGGATCGACCAGCTGGCGATAGAGCAGCGCCGGTCCGGCGTTGGAGGCGACGATCGGCGCGACGATCTCCTCGCCGCTTTCGAGCTGGACGCCGGTTACCTTACCGCCATCGACCAGCAGCTTCGCCACCGGCGCTTCGAGGCTGATCTCGACCCCCTGCAACTCGCAGGCCCTGGCCATCGCCTGCGTAATCGCGCCCATCCCGCCAACCGCATGGCCCCAGGCGCCAAGCTTGCCGTTGACTTCGCCGAAGACGTGGTGAAGCAACACATAGGCCGAGCCGGGGGTGGAGACCCCGGCGTAGTTGCCGACCACCGCATCGAACGCGAAGGCCGATTTCACATGATCGTCCTCGAACCAGCCATCGAGGAAAGCGCGGGCGGATTTGGTGAAAATGTCGAGCAGGTCGCGCTGGACCGAAATGTCCATCTTGGTCATCGGCCAGCCCTGTTTCGCGGCCGCGATCATCGACGAGAGCCCGCCGCCGACATTGGGCGGAATCTTGAGGCTGAGATCGCGCAGCACATTGGCGACCTTCTCCAGCGCGGCATCATAGGCGGGATAGGCGGCCGCGTCCTTCTTGGAGAAGCGCGCGAATTCGGCCTCGGTCCGCCCCGCCGCGCCGCCCAGTTTGAGATAGGTGTCGGGGAACGGGAAGAAGTTCGAAATCGTACGCTCGATCACCCGGTACCCATGATCGTGGAGCTTCATGTCCGCGATCACCTTGGGGCGCAGCAGGCTGACCGTGTAGCTCGCGGTCGAATTGCGGAAACCCGGGTGGAACTCCTCGGTCACCGCCGCGCCGCCGACGATATGCCGCCGTTCGAGCACTCGCACCCGCATCCCTGCGCGGGCGAGATAGAAGGCGCAAGTCAGGCCATTGTGCCCGCCGCCGATGATCAATGCGTCGTAACTCTTGGTCATTGGCCGTTCCTTTTGGGCTTGCTCCAGCCGGGCGGCGGCGCCCGGTGTTGCCGGGCTTCGGGGATAAGGGTGCGAATCTTGCGCGCGAAGCTGCGCAGGCAGACCTCGCTCCGGCCGATCGGGCCAGCGTCATAGCTTGCCGAGCCCATGCCTTGCTGGACCCGTTCGATCAGCCAGGTGTCTTCGGCATTGACCACGCGGTTGATCCGCCCATTGGCATAGCGGGCAAGGGTCATCTCACGCCTGTTGTCGGGGATTGCGAAGGTCATCTCGCGCAGCACGCAAGCCGTCGGGCCGGTCGGCAACCACTGCATGAAATCGATTTGGTCGGCGTAGATGTCGAACGCGATATTGGGCCACAGCCTGTAATAGAGCCAGCGGCGCTGGCTGGCCTCGGGCAGATGATCGACGCGCGGAAGATGCGCCTGGTAGAACCGCTCCCAGAAATTGGCCGAGGGCTTGTCGACAAGTTCGCCCGACATCCGGTCGACCCATGGCTGGGCTTCGATCGCATAGCTCTTGCCGAAGATCCGGCTGAGCCCGTCATGCGCGACCGGGATGTGGAGGTTGTCCGAATAATTGTCGCCGACGTTCTTCCAGTTTACCGCGCGCGGCCGGGTCCGGACATCGCCCATCCGGCGCAATTCCTCAAACCGGTAGGGCGCGACCTCGGCTTCATAGGGCGCCATCATCTCCGCCACCGAAGGAAATCCGCCATCTTCGAGCCGCACGAACACGAACCCGCGCCAGACTTCCAATGACACCGGTTTCAGGCCGTTCTCTTCGAGCTTGAGCGCGGGGTAGTCCGACCGCATCGGCACCCCCGACAGCCGTCCGTCGGTCTGGTAAGTCCAGGCATGATAAGGGCAGACCAGCTTGCGCGCACAGCCGACGGGACCTTCGACCAGCCGCATCGCGCGGTGGCGGCAGACATTGGTGAAGGCGCGCAGCTGCCGGTCATCTCCTCTGATGACGATCACGCTTTCGCCGAGGTAATCGAGCGTGCGGTAATCGCCGGGTTTGGGGATGTCGCTATCATGGCAGACGATCTGCCACGACGGACGGATCACGCGCTCCATCTCCACGCCAAAGAATTCGGGATCGGTGTAGAGCCAGCCCGGCAGGCTCCAGTCCGCATCCGCGTCCGGCATGTGCGGTGAGGGCAGTTCGATAGTCGTCGGTCGGTCGGCCAAGTGCGAATCTCTTTTGCTTGTTGGACGATTGTATAACAAATGCTAGCAAGCGCAAGTGACCAGCAAGCCCGCCTTCCGCCGATCCGAACCCGACGTCCGCCGCCAGAGCCTGATCGAGGCCTGCGGCCGGGTGTTGGCGCGCGAAGGCGCGAGCGGTGCGAGCGTGCGGATGATCGCGCTGGAGGCCGGGGTCTCGCCCGGTCTGGTCAGCCACTATTTCGCGGGCGTCGATGCGCTGGTCGCCGCGACCTATGCGCAGGTGGGTGCAAGAGTCAGCGCGGCGCTCGACACGGCGGTTGAGGCTGCAGGCAGCGATCCGCGTGCGCGACTCGAGGCCTTCGTCACCGCCAGTTTCATGCCCCCGATTGCCGATCCCGAACTGCTCGCCACCTGGATCGCGTTCTGGAGCCTGGTCACCGCGCGCGCCGACATCGCGCGCCAACATGACGCGCAATACGCCGACTTCCGGGCGCGATTGGCTGCCATGCTGGGCGAATGCGGCGTGCCCGCCGCACGCCAACGCATCGCCGCAATCGGCCTCGCCGCGCTGGTCGACGGACTGTGGCTCGAGCTGTGCCTCTCGCCCGGGTGCTTCACCCCCACCGAAGCGAGCGCAATTGCCCTCGCCCAGCTGGGTGCAGTTATTTCGACAAATCGCTGAACAGGCTCAGGTAGTATGTCACGCCGGGGGCGATGTTCAGCAGTTGCACTCGCTCGTTGAGCCCATGCGAGAAATCGTCCGAATCCTTGATGAAGATCGGCGCGATGCCGTAGCTCGGCACACCCTTGGCGCGGAACCACATGCTGTCCGACGCGCCCGATGCCTGCGTCGGGATGATCGGCACGCCCGGCCATGACGCTTTGAGCGCCTTGTCCACCGCCGCAACCAGATCGTCCCGAACCGGCGATGCTGGGGATTCGGTCGAATCGCCACCGGTCGCGTCGGAGAACTTCACCTGGGGGACGCTCGCGACCCGTTCCAGCTCGGCCATGATCTCGCCGCGCGTGTGGCCGGGGAAAATGCGGCAGTTGATGTTGGCAGTGGCGCGCTGCGGCAGCGCATTTTCGGCATGGCCCCCGTTGACCAGGGTCACCACGCAGGTCGTCCCGGTCTTGCCGACATAAGACGGGCTGGCGCGCAAGGTTGCCAGCGCTGCGGGGTCATTCGGGTTCGCCGCGAAAGCGCGCATCGCTGCCGCAATCGCAGCGTCGGTCTCGAACTGCGCGGCCTTTTCGAAATATGCCTTGGTCAGTGGATTGATCTCGGGCTTGAAACGATAGGCGCCGATCCGTTCGAGCGCGGTGGCGAGCTGGACGATCGCGTTCTCGGCGCGCGGGGCCGAGCTGTGACCGCCGGGATTGGTCACTTCCAGCCGGTAATCCATGTAAGTCTTCTCGGCCCCGTCCCAGGTGAAGAACAACGGCTTGCCATTCTCCGCCAGCGTCCCGCCGCCACCATCGATGTTGAGCACCAGCCCGGCGCCTGCAAGTCGCTCGGCGAGTGCCCGGGTGGTCTTCATCGTGGTTTCCTCGTCGCCCGAGAACACCAACACGATGCTGCGCTTGGGCCGGTAGCCTTGCTTGCGCAGCTCGATCAGCGTCGATACCGCCAGCGCGGCGCTGAGTTTCATGTCGCTCGCGCCGCGGCCATAGAGATAGCCGTTCGCCACCACCGGGGTGAAAGGATCGCGCTGCCAGTCGGTCGGCTTGGCCTCGACCACGTCCATATGGCCCGAGATCACCAGCGGCTTGAGCTTGGGATCGGTTCCCGGCCAAGTCGCTATCAGAAAAGCGGTATCGTCGACCGGCACGATCTCGACCAAATTGTCCGTCCAGCCCGCTGCGACCAGCGCACCCTTGACCACCCGCAGCGCGTCCCCGGTCCGGTTGCCCTCGCCGCGGACCGAACGGATCGCAATGAGCTGCTGGCTGAGCTCGAGCGCTTGCGCCTCCGCAGCAGCGTGCGAGGCGGGCTTCGCTGCGGCTGACGCGGCGAGGCTGAGGGCGAGCAGGGCAGCGATCGACCTGTGCATGCGAATCTCCTTGGCTTCCCCGGCTTAGCCGGTAAGCGCCGCAAAGTTGAACCACGAATTTCGCGGTGACGCCCCCAATCATCCGGAGCCCCGATGCAACTCGATATTTCCGTGCAGCTCGACCTCGTCCTGCCCGAGCCGACCGATTTCCTGCTGCAGATCGAGGCCGCGCCGCTGCCCGAACAGCAGCTCATTTCGGCGCATATCGACCTGTCGCCCTCGCTGCACTTTGCGCGCGTGCCCGGGCAGGATGAGATCGGCGACCGCATCTGGCTGCGCGCCGAAGGCCACTTTGCGATCGGGTATCGCAGCCGCATGGCGATCACCCGCCATCTGGCGGATATTGCCAGCCTTCCCGCACTGCCGCCGCATCAACTGCCCGGCGAGACAGTCCAGTATTTGATGGATTCGCGTTATTGTCCGGCCGACAGCTTCCAGTCGTTCGTCAGTGCCGAGTTCGGCGCGCTGCAGGGCGGTGAGCGGATCGTGGCGATGCGCGACTGGATCGCCGCGAATTTCGCATACACCCCGGGATCGAGCCACTCGGCGACGACCGCGCTGGAAAGTTTCGTGGAGCGGCGCGGCGTGTGCCGCGACTACGCGCATGTCCTGATCGCGCTGGCGCGCGCGTCGGCGATCCCGGCGCGTTACGCCAGCGTCTATGCGCCCCGCGTCATGCCGCAGGACTTTCATGCGGTGGCCGAAGTTTTCCTCGCCGACCCCCACGGACCGGGCGGCGCGTGGCATTTGGTAGACCCCACGGGCATGGCCGAAGCCGGTGAAATGGCCAAGATCGGAATTGGCCGCGACGCTGCGGACGTTAGCTTTCTGTCCTCGTACGGTCCGCTCGAGCTGAGCCTGAAAACGATTGCGGTTACAATCGCATAGCCAGGAAAACCCCGGATTTCTGCGGATTGCGGGCTTAGGAGAATTTTCATCCGTCCGCACTAGATAATTGCCGAAACGAGAACGGGTGGGGTCGCATGGTTAACAAGTTCACGGCGTTGCGGCCGACGGTCGCACCGGAATTGCGTGATTGGGTCGATAATCGCCTCATCAGCGCGCATATCCGGATGGTCACGCCGATGCTGCTGGGTACCTTACTCAATGCTGCGATGTTGATCGTCGGTCTGTCGGGTCAGGTATCGCTTCAATGGCTCGCGGTGTTTGGCACCTATGTGATTGGCGCGTCGGCCAACCGGTTGTGGCTCGCGCAGGGAGTTGCCAGAAGCCGCCGCCAGAAACGCCCTGAAAAGATGTTCGCTTCGTTCCGCCTCAACAGCTGGTGGCTGGGGCTTACTTTTGGGAATTATATACGAAACTAGACAAAATCGCTTGCAAGCCCCGTCTATTTAAGTTACATAATTAGACAGCATAGGGGATTGAAATGGCGAAGAAAGCACCGGGCAAGAGCGAGCGTGAAGGCCTTTCGGTCATGCAGCTTTTCCAGATGTTCCCGGACGAAGCGTCGAGCCGCAAATGGCTTGAAGAAATCCGCTGGCCCGAAGGGCAGCGGCATTGCCCGCATTGCGGCTCCCTGAAAACCACGGTCGTCAAGAACGAAACCCCGATGCCATACCACTGCGGCGAATGTCGGCAGTATTACAGCGTGAAAACCGGCACGGTGATGCAATCCAGCAAGGTTGCCCTGCAAAAATGGGTCATCGCCATGTATCTCATGTCAACCAGCCTCAAGGGCGTGTCGAGCATGAAGCTGCACCGCGATCTTGGTGTCACCCAGAAGACGGCATGGATGCTCGCGCAGAAGATTCGCCAAGGCTGGATCGATGGCAGCGACAAGCTGACCGGGCACGTCGAGGTTGACGAAACCTACGTTGGCGGCAAGGAACGCAACAAGCACAAGAGCAAGCGGTTGAACGCTGGCCGGGGTGCGGTCGGCAAGGCTGCGGTGATCGGGGCAAAAGAGCGGAACGGGAAGATCAAGGCAAGCGTGATCGAAAGGACCGATACAGCAACGCTGGAGGGTTTCGTTCTGGGCAACGTGGAAGTGGGGGCCATGGTCTATACTGACGAACACGGTGGCTACAAAGGCCTGTCCAAATCGTTCGGGCACAGCTCGGTCAAGCACAGCGTCGGCGAATATGTGAACGGCATGGCGCACACCAATGGCATCGAAGGCTTCTGGGCGATGCTCAAGCGGGGCTACAAGGGCACCTATCACCAGATGAGTCGCAAGCACCTTGAGCGCTATGTCACCGAATTTGCCGGTCGGCATAACGTCCGGGATTTCGACACCATCGTCCAGATGACCATGCTGGCAAAGGGCTTGAACGGCAAGCGCTTGCGCTATTACGATTTGGTCGCCGCGTCGTGAAGAACGAACGGATCACCGAGGATTTCGTTCGCAACCACTTCAAGAACGACCCGCTCTTCAACGCCATACGGCTTGACGAGCAGAAGGCCAGCGTTGCCAAGGCGCGGGGCTGTCTGTCGAAAGCATCCAAGAACCTGACCGGGAAAATCGGTGCGCCCGAGTTCATCATCTCGTTCCCGGCGCTGCCGGACGACATTATCGTGATCGAATGCAAGGCGGACGCGAAATTTCACAGGAGCGCCAATGGCGATGCCCCGGCGGGCTATGCCGTTGATGGTGCCCTCCATTATTCCGCGTTTTTGGCAGCCGAATATAACGTGATCGCCATCGCGGTCAGCGGTTCGGACCTCGCTAAGTTGAAGATTTCATCCTTTTATCAAAAGAAGGGCGACCCCACCGTTTCCGAAGAAGATGCTAGCCTTCTCGGCATCTATTCATATATCAAGCGATTGCAGGGCGAGGTGCAGGCTAAGAATATCGAAAGTGGAGAAATCACCAAGACCGCTATCGATCTCAACAATGAACTTAATGACTATTCTATTGTGGAATATGAGCGATGCACGCTGGTTAGCGCGATACTGTTGGCACTTCAGAATGACGGCTTCAGGAAATCCTATAAGGATCAAGCCCGCTCCAAAAAACTCCAACCAACCCCTGATCGGCTCTCGCAGGCAATCGTAAGCAGCATTCACAACGTCCTAGAGGACAACAAGATTGATGCCGAACGCGTCGCGGCAATGACAGGCGAGTTCAAGAAGATAGAGAATCACGCCATCGCGCGCTCCGTGCAAATCAAGAAGAAGAAAGATACCGCGCTTGAGGACAATTATGTTCTCCGGGACATCACTGAGCGGCTTGAAAGGTCTATTCTTCCTCTCATAACGATGGGCGATAAGGGATATGATGTCCTTGGTAGGTTTTATCGTGAATTTATCAGATATGCCGGGACGGACAAAAAGGCCGGCTTGGTTCTGACACCGCAACACATCACTGAGTTTTTTACAGATATCGTCAATCTTAGCGTGAATGACGTGGTGCTGGACACCTGTTGCGGGACCGGGGGGTTCCTTATCGCCTCCATGAAACGGATGCTTCACAAGGCCGGTAACGACCAGAAAAAGCGCCGGGAGATCAAGGAAAGTCAGTTGGTCGGCATTGAGAAACGAACGGACATGTTCACGTTCGCCTGTGCCAACATGATGATGAGCGGTGACGGCAAATCGCACATCTACCAGGGAGACTCCTTCGCCCCGGACACCGTGGCACTGGCAAGGTCGCTAGACCCCACAGTGGTGTTTTTGAACCCGCCCTATGATGTCGGGGAAGACGGCCAGCTGAACTTTGTTGAGAATGCGCTTGCCTGTCTTTCTCCCGGTGGCAGGTGTGTGGCCATCATACAGATGAGTTGCGTGACCTCATCGAAATCGCCCACGATAGCGGCCAGACAGCGCCTATTGAGCAAGCACACGCTGAGGGGCGTTTTCTCCATGCCCGACGATCTCTTTTACCCGGTCGGCGTGGTTACGTGCATTGTCGTTTTTGAGGCCCACCATCCGCATCCCGCCGGGTTCAAAACCTTCTTTGGCTATTTCAAGAACGATGGGTTTCTGAAAACCAAGCATCTCGGGCGGATTGATCGAGGGGCGTGGCCACCAATCCGGAAGCATTGGTTGGACACATTCATCAATCGAGAAAGCGTGCCGGGCTTGAGCATCTTGAAAGAGGTGACAGGTGCGCAGGAATGGTGCGCGGAAGCCTACATTGAGACCGATTACGACTTGGTGGATGAGGCTCTGTATACCGAGACGGTGAAGCGCTACGTGGCTTTCCAGCTTCTCAATGCGATGTCCAATGTGCCGATGGAGGCCGCGCTATGAAGCTCGTGAAGGTCTCAGGCCTGTTCGATGTCGTCTATGGCTCCAATCTCGAATTGAATGCTCTTGAGCTTGACCCGGACGGTGTAAATTTCGTCTCCCGCACAGCGCAGAACAACGGCGTGTCCGCCAAGGTCAAATATGTGAGCGGGGAAGAGCCTATTGAGGCGGGTGTCCTGACCGTCGCGGGGGGGGGGTCGGTTGCCGAAACATTCCTTCAGCCTGAGCCCTTCTACAGCGGGCGTGATCTCTTTTATCTGCGGCCCAAGGTGCCCATGTCGGTCGAGCAGAAGCTGTTTTTTTGCATGTGCATTCGCTCGAACAAGTTTCGCTTCAACTACGGCAGGCAGGCCAACAAGACCCTTCGGGAATTACTCATTCCTGACATCGCTGAGGTGCCCGATTGGGTGGATGGCGCGTTCAAGGGCGTGCTAGCTCAATGGGCGGCGCAGCTGGGCAGTCTAAGCCCGGCGGCTGGAGGACAGGCAAATGGTTGATAAGCAGCCGAGAGGCAGGCCGACTGTGAACAAGATGGAGCAAATCCCCGCGCCGCCGGAAGATATCGCCAAGGCAATTTTCCGGGCGGCAGACAAGAAGGTCAAAAAGCCGAAACCGAAGCCCAACTAGGGCCACTGTCTAGTTTCGTATATAATTCCCTTACTTTTGGGGTGCCGTTTGCCTTGTGGTTTCCGCACTTGGATCCAACCGGACAAGTGTTGATGGCTATCTGCGCCGTGACTCAAATCGCCTCGGCCGCCTATACCGTCAGGACTTTGCCGCGCTCGGCCGCTGTCTACATCGGCTGTCAGGCGATCGGTCTGTCGCTGGGCCTCGCGCAACTCGGTTCGCTGCAGGCGGGTGCCGCAATGGCGGTGCTGCTGGCCGCAAGCGCATTGCTCGTCCGCATGGCCTACACCGCATGCGACATGTTCGTGACCCGCATCCTGAGCGATCGGGAGCTTGGCGCGGCAGTCCGCACAGTCAAGTTGCTGCTCAATGAATATGAGGAAAGCGGTTCGGACTGGCTGTTCGAACTGGATTGCGATGGCTGCCTGCACGATGTTTCCACGCGCTTCGCCTCGGCCCTCGGTGAACCCGCGACCACGCTCGAAGGCCGCCCGTTTGAAACGCTGTTTGCCGAAGGCACTGGACGTGAAATTTTGATCGGCGCAATTGCCGAGCGGCACCCGCTGCGCGGCGAGGCCTTTGCGCTCGCCACGACCGCCGATGGCGAGGCAAGCCGTTGGTGGTCGGTCAGCGGCCGGCCCTGCTACTTCTCGGCCGAGGACCGGGTCGCGTTCCGCGGCGTAATCTCCGACGTCACCAACCAGCGCCTCGCCGAAAGCCGCGTCCACCATATGGCGCATTTCGATTCGCTGACCGGGTTGCCCAACCGCACGCTGTTCAACCAGACGCTCGCCGAACTGCTCGACGAACGCGAGGATGAGGCACAGCTGGCCTTGCTGCTGGTCGACGCCGACCGCTTCAAGACCGTCAACGACATGTATGGCCACCCGGCCGGAGACGCGTTCTTGCGCGCCATGGCCGAGCGGATGAGCACGGTGCTGTGCGACAGCGGACTTGGCGGCGACCAGCAGCTGATCGCTCGCCTCGGCGGTGACGAATTTGCGATCGTCATCGCCGGTGAGGATGCCTGCGACAAGGCGATCCGCCTCGCCGAACGGCTGGTCGCCGCGATGGGCGAAAGTTTCGCTTTTGAAGGTCACGAATTGACCGCCGGGGTCAGCATCGGGATCGCGCTTGCGCCTTACCACGCCGCGCTCAAGCAGCAGCTGCTCTCCAATGCCGACATTGCGCTCTACGCCGCCAAGAACAATGGTCGCGGGACATGGGAGATGTTCGAGCCCGGGATGGATGCCGCGCTGCACGAAAGGCACACGCTCTCGCGCGACTTACGCCACGCGGTGGGCAACGGTGAGCTGCGCCTGTACCTCCAGCCGCTGGTCGACGTCGAAACCGAAGAAATGACCGGCTATGAAGCGTTGCTGCGCTGGCAGCATCCCGAGCGCGGGCTTATCAAGCCGAACAATTTCATCCCGCTTGCGGAGGAAACCGGGCTGATCGTGCCGATCGGCGAATGGGTCATCCGCACCGCGTTCGACGAAGCGGCCAGCTGGGACAGCGACCAGACGATTGCCATCAACCTCTCGCCGGTCCAGCTGGGCAGTCCCAATCTGCTGCCGGTGATCGTCAATGCGCTCGCCTCAAGCGGGCTCGATCCGGCGCGGATCGAATTCGAAATTACCGAAAGCGTGTTGCTCCACAATTCGGACGCCAATATCGAAATTCTCAACCGACTTCATGAACTCGGCTTGAAGGTCGCGCTGGATGATTTCGGCACGGGCTATGCGTCGCTCAACTATTTGCTCACCTTCCCGTTCGACAAAATCAAGATCGACCGCCGCTTCGTGAGCGAAATCGGCACGCGCGAAGCCTCCAACGCGATCGTCGGCGCGGTGATCGAACTGGCCAACAAGCTGGGCATGTGCACGCTCGCCGAAGGGGTCGAGGAGCCCGAGCAGCTCGCCCGCCTCAAGGAACAGGGGTGCCGGATGGTGCAAGGGTGGTTGTTCGGCAAGGCCTTGCCCTCGACCGATTACCATCCGCACACCTCGCCGGTGGTCAGGGTTGTACCCCCCGCGACCGCGCTCAAGACACCGCGCAAATCCGCCAGATCGCAATCGTATTCACGCCGCGCGGCGGGCTGAAACGCAACCCCGCGCACTGGCGCGCGCCCCGCACGACTGCTAACCGCGCTGGCAGGGCATGTCTCGCCCGGCCGCGTGGAGGTAGTGGATGAGCTTTACAGCGGACCGCCTGCTGCTGTTCGGCGCGACCGGGGACCTGGCGCAGCGGATGCTGCTGCCCTCGCTCTGCGCGCTGCACGCCGACAAGCTCGTCGCCGAAGACCTCCAGATTATCGGCACCGCGCGACACAAGTTTGACGATTTGGGTTATCGCAACTTCGCGCGCGAGGCGCTTGAGAAGTTCCTTCCCGCCGAGCGGCGCGGCAGCATGGCGACTTTCCTCAATCGCCTCCACTACCAGGCGCTCGACGCCAACGACACTGCCGGGTTCGATGCGCTCGCCGCCAAGGTCGGGCCAACCGAGGACGGCCTCGCGATTTTCCTCTCGACCGCGCCCAACCTGTTCGAGCCGACCATCACCGGGCTCGTCGCCAGCGGACTGGCGGGCGACAAGGTGCGGATCGGGCTGGAAAAGCCGCTCGGCACCGATCTCGCCAGCAGCCGCGAGATCAACGACGCGGTGGCGCACGCCTTTCCCGAGGACCGCACTTTCCGAATCGATCACTACCTCGGCAAGGAAACCGTCCAGAACCTACTCGCGCTGCGCTTTGCCAACATCCTGTTCGAGCCGCTGTGGAACGCCGCGCATATCGACCACGTGCAGATTACCGTGGCCGAAACCGTGGGCCTCGAAGGCCGGGTGGGGTTCTACGACGGCGCGGGAGCGCTGCGCGACATGGTCCAGAACCATATGCTCCAACTGCTCGCGCTGGTGGCGATGGAACCCCCCGCGAGCTTCGACGCCACCGCGGTGCGCGACGAAAAGGTCAAGGTGTTGCGCTCGCTGCGCGATGTTGCCCCTGAGGAGACCGTCACCGGCCAATACCGCGCGGGTGCGATCAAGGGCGAAGCGGTGCCCGGCTACGATGATGAGCTGGGCAAGGATTCCGACACCGAGACGTTCGTCGCGATCAAGGCGCATGTCGACAACTGGCGGTGGAAGGGCGTGCCGTTCTATTTGCGCACTGGCAAGCGCCTGCCCGAGCGGGCGACTGAGATCATCGTCAACTTCCGCCGCGTGCCGCATTCGATCTTTGCCGCCAAGGGCGCGAAGACGGAACCCAACCGGCTGGTCATCGGTATCCAGCCCGAAGAGAACATCAGCCTGTCACTGATGGCCAAGATGCCGGGTCTGGACCGCGACGGGATTCGCCTGCGCAGCGTTCCGCTCGATATCCGCATGGCCGATGCCTTCGCCGGCCCGACCCGGCGCATCGCCTATGAACGGCTGCTGCTCGACCTCATCGAAGGCGACCAGACGCTGTTCGTCCGGCGCGACGAGGTGGAAGCGCAATGGGACTGGATCGACGCCATCCGGGCAAGCTGGGCCGAGCATGGCCTCAAGCCCAAGAGCTACACCGCCGGAAGCTGGGGGCCGTCCGCCGCGATCGCGCTGGCCGAGCGCGACGGGGTAACTTGGCATGAGTAAGCTGCATCCGGTCGTCGAACGCGTCACGCAACGCATCATCGACAAGTCGAAGGACGGCCGCCGGGGCTACCTTGCGCTGATGGACCGCGAGAGCGAGCGGCACCCGGACCGCAATTTCCTGTCCTGCTCGAACCTTGCCCACGGCTTCGCCGCCGCGCTTGAGGACAAACCGTCAATCGCCTCGGGCCGCAGCGCGAACCTCGCCATCGTCACCGCCTACAACGACATGCTTTCGGCGCACCAACCGTACGGGCGCTACCCCGAAGCGATGAAGCTCTATGCGCGCGAAGTCGGCGCGACCGCCCAAGTGGCGGGCGGCGTCCCGGCGATGTGCGACGGGGTCACGCAAGGACAGGACGGCATGGAGCTGTCGCTGTTCAGCCGCGACACCATCGCGCTCTCGACCGCCATCGCGATGAGCCACGCGATGTTCGACGGGATGGCGCTGCTCGGCATTTGCGACAAGATCGTCCCGGGCCTCGTCATCGGCGCGCTGCGCTTCGGGCATCTGCCCGCGATTTTCGTACCCAGCGGTCCGATGCCCTCGGGCCTCGCCAACCGCGAGAAGCAGAAAATCCGCCAGCTCTACGCCGAGGGCAAGGCGACCCGCGCCGATTTGCTCGAGAGCGAAAGCGCCAGCTATCATTCGCCCGGCACCTGCACCTTCTATGGCACCGCCAACTCCAACCAGATGATGATGGAGCTGATGGGGCTGCACATCCCCGGCGCGGCTTTCGTGCCGCCTAATACTCCGCTGCGTTCGGCCCTGACCCGCGAGGCGGTGCATCGGCTCACCAAAATTGGCAAGGAGGGCGACTACCGCCCGATGGCCCGCGTGGTGGACGAGAAGGCGATCGTCAACGCCGCAGTCGGACTGCTGGCGACCGGCGGATCGACCAATCACGCGATCCACATCCCGGCGATGGCGCGCGCAGCGGGCATCAAGATCGACTGGCAGGATCTCGACGAGCTCAGTGCGGTGGTGCCGCTGCTCGCGCGGATATATCCCAACGGCTCGGGCGACGTAAACCATTTTCACGCCGCTGGCGGCATGGGCTATGTGGTGCGCGAACTACTTACTAATGGATTGATTCATAACGATATTTTGACCGTCTCGGATAAGGGCATGGCGGGCTATGCGGAAGAGCCGGTGCTCGCCCCAACCGGCTCTGCTTTGGAGTCACCTTTACTAACCTTTCGGCCTGCGCCGACGGCCAGCGGCGACGATGCCATGCTGCGCCCGGTGGCCGCGCCGTTCATGGCCGATGGCGGGATGAAGCTGGTAGAGGGCAACCTTGGCCGCGCCACCTTCAAGACCAGCGCGGTCGATCCCGCGCGCTGGACGATCGAGGCCCCGGCTCGCGTGTTCGAAACGCAGGAGGCGGTCACCGCCGCGTTCAAGGCGGGCGAGCTCGATCGCGACGTGATCGTCGTGGTGCGCTTCCAGGGGCCGCGCGCCAACGGGATGCCCGAACTGCACAAGCTCACCCCGCCGCTCGGGGTGCTGCAGGACAAGGGTTTCAAAGTGGCGCTGGTCACCGACGGGCGGATGTCGGGCGCATCGGGCAAGGTTCCCGCCGCGATCCATGTCACCCCCGAGGCGCTCGGCGGCGGCCCGCTCGCACTGGTCCGCGATGGCGATGTGATCCGCCTGTGCGGGCACGGTGGCAGCCTTGAGGTGTTAGCCGATCTGACGGGTCGCGAACCCGCGGTGCCGCACCATGTCGATGGCCAGGGCATGGGCCGCGAACTGTTCGCGATGCTGCGCCGCCATGCCGATGGCGCCGAACTGGGCGGCTCGGCGATGCTGGCCGAGGCCGGACTCTGAGCGTGGAACTCGTCGCAGTCTTTATCGGCGGCATACATGCGCGCTTTGCCAGGGAGCACACCCAGTGAGTGGATCTGCGAGCAATATCGAAGTCATCATGCGCACCGCGCCGGTCATCCCGGTGCTGGTGATCGAAGACGCGGCCTACGCCCAACCGATCGCGCAGGCGCTGGTCGCGGGCGGCCTCAGCGTGCTCGAAGTGACTTTGCGCACCGCCGCCGCGCTCGATGTGATCCGCGAGATGAAGCGCGTGCCCGGCGCGATTGTCGGCGCGGGCACCGTGCTGGGCGAACAGGACCTGCGTGACGCGCTCGATGCGGGCAGCGAATTCATCGTCTCGCCGGGGCTCACCGAGCCGCTCGGCAAGGCGGCGATTGCCGCGGGCGTCCCGTTTCTCCCGGGCATCGCCAACGCGGGCGATGTGATGCGCGGGCTCGACCTCGGGCTCGACCGATTCAAATTCTTCCCCGCCGAAGCCTCGGGCGGAATAGCCGCGCTGAAGGCCATCGCCGCGCCGTTCGGCAGCGTCCGCTTCTGCCCAACCGGCGGGGTGACGCAGGCCAGCGCGCCTCAGTGGCTGGCGCTTGAGCAGGTGCTTTGCGTCGGCGGCAGCTGGCTGGTCCGCCCCGGTCCCCCGGACCTCGCCGCAATCGAAGCGGCGGCGCGCGCTGCGGCGGCGCTGGCGCAATGATCCGCGCGGCGGACCTCCACGCTCGGTTGCATGAGCTGCATCCGCGCACCGCCGAGACGCCGCTGTTCAACCCGGTGTTCCAGCTCGGACTCGAACTGTCGCGCCAGATCGAGAGCGGCGAACTCCCGCTCGATGCGGTCGAAGCGCTGGTCGCCGAACTCGAATGCGACGGGCTATTGGCACGCGCCTCGCGGCTCAATCGCTTGGTCAGCCCGGTGGACCCGCGCGAGAACGAAGCGCGCTTCGCCGCGCTGGCACAGACCGACAGTTTCGAAGCCTTTGCCGCCAAGTGGCAGCGTCCGCTTGTCCATGTCGTGTTTACCGCGCATCCGACCTTTCTGCTCAGCCGCGCGCAGACCGAGGCGGTTGCCGCCGCCGCATCGAGCGGCGACGTGCGCGAGGCGACCGTATGTGTCGTCGCGGCGACCCGCGACATCATCACGCTCGACAGCGAACACGACGCGGCGCTGGCGGCGATGGCGCGAGCGCAGGCCGCGCGCGACCGGATGACCGGGCTGCTGCTCGACGCCGCGTGCGCGCAATGGCCCGACCGCTGGCGGAGCCTGCGTCCGCTGCCGCTTCGGCTGGCGAGCTGGGTCGGTTATGACATGGACGGGCGGACCGACATCGGCTGGACCACCTCGCTGCGCTATCGGCTGGCCGAAAAGGGTGAGCGTCTGGCGAGCTACGCCAGGATGCTCGCGAGGACCGCACCCGAGATCGCCGGACGACTGGTTGCCGCCAGCGCGCGGGCCGATGAGATGGCGACGCTATTCGGCACCGATCTGTCCGATCCCGCCACATTGTCCGCCGCCGCCGATACGCTGACCGCCGATCACCCCCACAAGCTCACCACCCTCGCACCGATCATTGCCGAGCTGGAATCCTCCGCCGCCACCGCAGACGACGCCACCGCGCGCGAACTGCTGGTCGCGGTATCCGCGATGCAGGCCGACGGGCTGGGGATGGGCTGGATTCACTTCCGGGTGAACGCTTCGCAGCTGCAGAACGCGATCCGCCGCCGGATCGATCCCGAGGGCAAGCTCGATCTCGCCAGCCAGGCTGCGCTGGTCAAGATGCGCGAATTGCTGGCCGAAGCGATCCCGCTGCGCTCCAACTTCGCCGCGCTGGCGATCGAGAACTCGACCGCGATCCGCCAGTTCCTGGCGATGACGCAGATCCTCCATCACGTCGATGCCGATGCCCCGATCCGCATGCTGGTGGCCGAATGCGAGCAGCCGACCACCGTGCTCGCCGCGCTCTATTTCGCGCAGCTGTTCGGGATCGCGGACAAGGTCGATGTCTCGCCGCTGTTCGAGACCGAAAGCGCGCTCGAACATGGCGGAAGGTTCCTCGACGCGCTGCTCGCTGAAGAGGCCTATCGCGATTACGCCCGGGTGCGGGGCCGCGTGTCGATCCAGACCGGCTTTTCCGACGCGGGCCGGTTCGTCGGGCAAATCGCTGCCGCATTGGCGATCGAGCGGCTTCAGGGCCGCCTGTCCGAAGCGATGGCCGCCAACGGCTTGGCCGACGTTGCTGCGTTGATCTTCAACACCCACGGCGAAAGCATGGGCCGCGGCGCGCATCCTAGCAGCTTTGCCGACCGCCTCGCCTGGCCGCTTTCTCCGTGGGCCAGGCGGCGGTTCGCGAAAGCCGGGATCGCGCTAGAGCCCGAAGTCAGCTTCCAGGGCGGTGACGGCTATCTGTTCTTCGGCAGCCCCGAACTCGCGCTGGCGACGCTTACCCGCTTTGCCGAACTGGCCCCGGCCGAAACCGACGCCGAGGCACCGCCCGACCCGTTCTATCGCCGCACCGATCTCAGCCTCGATTTCTACCGCGCGATCCGCCGGGTGCAGCAAAGCTACCTGGTCAGCCAGACCTATTCGCGCGCCGTGACCGCGTTTGGCCTCGGCCTGCTCAACGATACCGGCAGCCGCAAGTCGCGCCGCCAGTCCGACCTTGCCGCCGACCGGGCGATGAGCCTGCGCCAGATCCGCGCGATCCCGCATAATGCGGTGCTCCAGCAGCTCGGCTATCCGGTCAACGTGATCGCCGGGTTCGGCACTGCGGCGGACGGCAATTACGAAGCACTTGCCGCGCTGCTGCAGGGCAGCGACCGCGGGCGACAGATGGTCCGGCTGGTCCGCGCCGCCAATGCGCTGGCCAGCATCAAGACCGTCGCCGCTTATGGCGAGCTGTTCAACTCGGCCTATTGGGCCAGCCGACCCTATCGCGGTGACGAGAGCAGCATTTCCGACGCCTGCCTCGCGCTGGCGGAGCATTTGACCAAGGACGACCGCACCGGCGTGTTCCGCCGCCTCGCCTCGCGCCTCAGGGTCGATGCACTCAAGCTGCACAGGCTGCTCGATTTGGTGCCCGACGATACGCCGCTGCCCGAGCGCGAGCACACTCGCCGGACTTTGGGCGTATTGCAGGCGCTGCGGCTCGCGCTGTTCCAGCACATGTTTCTGCGCGCGGTGATGGTCCCGGCCTTCAGCCGCGCCAACGATATCAGCCGCGAGGACGTGCTGGAGATGGTCTTCACGCTGCGGGTCGACGAGGCGCTGGCCCAGCTGCGCCGCGCCTTCCCGACCAGCTCCCCGTCATTGGGCGATTTCTCGGTAACCGAACCGACCGACTATCCCGACGACGCCGCGACCGGCTACGAAGCGATCCACCGCGATTTCATCGATCCGGTCGCGCGCGCCAATGCGCTGACGCTGCGGATCGCCACCGCCATCGCCAACGAGTTCGGCGCGCACGGCTAGGCAGACGGCCAGTCAATCGCGCGCACCGGGCCGTGGCTCAGGCGGGCCAGCGCTGCATCGGCGATGCTGATCGTCAGTATTCCGCGCAACTGCCGCCACTTGGGGACATTCGTATCGGCGACGGGCGTAGCGGTTGCGCGCGCGGGTCCAAGCAATTGCGTCTCGAACTGCGCAATCAGTTCGGGGTTCCTGACCACCGCGACAATATCGCTGTTCACACGAAAGCTGGCGAAGTTGAAATTGCTCGACCCCAGCACCAACGCCTCACGATCGATCAGCAACGCCTTGGCATGGGTCATCTCGGGCAGCAGATGCAGCGCGATGCCCGCGTCGCCCGCGACTCCGCTCAGATAGTCGCGGATCACCGGCTTGTTGTTGGGCGCGGGGGTGTAGAGATCGACTTTTGCCCCGCCGCGTGCCGCCTCGGCCATCGCCTCGACAAACGGCATCGTCGGATAGGCGCTGATCATCTCGACCGAGCGTTTCGCGCCTGACACCAGCGTGAGCAGGGGCTCAAACAGCACGGCGTTGGTCTCGCCATCGAGGCTGATGAGTTCGAGGTCGTCGAACCGGGCTGTCGCCCCGGCGGGCCTCCCCTGCCAATCGCGCGCGAAATCCGCAGCGAAAAACTCCGCCACCTCCGCACCTTCGATCCGCAGCATCAAATCATGCCACGCGAAGTTGTGATCGGAGAAATTGATCCCGCCCACATAGGCGACGTCATCCATCACCAGCAGCTTCTTGTGGTTGCGCAAGGGATAGCGCAGCGGGTGGCCCAACACCGGGTTGGTGATCCGCACGCCGACGCGCTCAGCCACAAGCTCATCAAACATTGCCAGGGTCCGCCTGGCTTCGGCCAGCACGCCCGGCGGGCGGAATGGTAGCGGCAGCATCGTATCGTTGATCACGTTCCGGCTGTAATCATCGACCAGCACCCGGCGATCCAATGCGGTCGCCGCCGCAATGGCCCGTGCCACGCCAAGTCCGGCAGCGTCGCCCTCGAATGTCATCGCCTGGACCAGCACGCGCTGCTGCGCTGCCGCAATGTCGCCCCGCGCGCGGTCCCAGAATTGACCCGAGCCGACCAGCAATTCGAAACGTGACACCAAGCTCTCCCCAGTTGGCGCGGCTCATCGCAGCCAGACCGCAGGAAGACAAGCTTGCGGGCAAGCGATTAACCTATCGGCAGTGCCAAGTCCCGCGCTGGAACGGTGCGGACGGGCGACTGGTCCGACGCTGCGGATTGGGCGATAAGCGGGTATGGGAATCGGCTGGAACCGCTGGATGAGCTTGGTCGCGGGTGGCATTGGGCTCGCAATCGTCGCGGCAGCGCTGCTGCTCGAACCGTCGTCGGTTCGGAGGGCGGCCCCCGGGATGGCACCGTTGCGGGTGAACAAGGCGGCGATTGCCGCCGCGCCCGCCAAACCTGCGCCAAAGCCGGTCGATCAGGCTTTCGTCATCAAGCGCATCCTGCCGATCAGCGGACCGATCCGTTACGGCGAATGGCACTGGGACGATGCCGGGATCGCTGACGGCCCGATCATCATCACGATCGACCTCGATGCCCGCGTGCTTTCGGTGTTCAAGGGCGGTTACGAGATCGGTGCGACGGCGGTGCTGCTTGGCACGCAGGACAAGCCGACCCCGACCGGGGTGTTCCCGATCAGCCAGAAGCACCGAACCCACGTCTCCAACCTCTATGACGCGCCGATGCCCTATATGCAGCGGCTGACCGACGACGGGATCACGATCCACGCCACCACGGTGGAAAACGGCTATGCCAGCCACGGCTGCATCGGCACGCCCTTGCCTTTCGCGCGCAAGCTATTCGCCACGACCAAGTTGGGCGACCGCGTAATCATCACCCGCGGCAAGAGCGCCGGAGTAGGCGACGCGCTGGTCGAGGGTTAAACCAGCCCCGCTCCCAGTTCACGCGGCGTGGCATCGCCGATCTGGCTGCCGCCGTCGCAATCGAGGATCGTGCCGGTAATATAGCGCGCCGCGTCCGAACACAGAAACACCGCGCACTCGGCGATTTCCCCGACCTCGCCCCAACGCTTCATCGCGATCCGCGCAAAATGCTTCTCACGCGTCGTGGGATCGGGCGCGAGCCGCGCCATGCCCTCGGTCCCGGCGATCGGCCCCGGCGAGATGCCGTTGACCCGGACCTCCGGTCCCCATTCGAGCGCGAGCACGCGGATCAGCTGGTTGATCCCGGCCTTGGCCGCGCACACATGCGCCTGCAGCTGCATCGCGTTGACCGCCTGTCCCGCAGTGATCGCGATCAGCGACGCGCCGGGCGCGTTGAGCAGGTCATGAGCGCCCCTGAACACGTTGTAGGTGCCGTTAAGGTCGATATCGACCACCGTCTTGAACGCGTTGGAGGACATGCCGAGCGCCGGGGCAAGGAAGTTCCCCGCCGCGCCGGAAATCACGATGTCCATCGGCCCGAGTTCACTGCGGACATGTTCCATCACGCTCCGGATCGCGTCGTAATCGCGCACGTCGCCGCTGAGGCCCAGCGCGCCGTGTCCGATCTCCGCCGCGGCACCCGCCGCCTTTTCGGGATTGCGCCCGCACACCGCGACTTTCGCGCCCAGCTCGGCAAAGCGCTTGGCGATGCCGAGGTTGATCCCGCTGGTCCCACCCGCGACGAAGGCGACCTTGCCGTCCAGAATTCCGTCCTTGAAAGGTGACATCTCTGTTCTCCTCAGCGCGGGGCCATGCGGATGCCGCCGTCGAGCCGGAGGCATTGCGCGTTGAAATAGCTGTTGCGGACCAGCTCCATTGCCAGGCTGGCGAATTCCTCGGGCTTGCCCAGCCGCTTGGGGAAGGGAACCGAAGCGGACAGGCTGTCGAGCACCTGCGGCTTGGCGCCGAGCATCAGCGGGGTCGCGAAAATACCCGGCATGATCGAATTGACCCTTATGCCAAGGTCCATCAAATCGCGCGCCATCGGCAGCACCAGCCCGTTCACCCCGGCCTTGGCCGAACCATAGATGATCTGCCCGATCTGCCCGTCCTGCGCCGCGACCGAGGCGGTCAGCGTGACGCAACCGCGCTCGCCATCCTCGAGCGGCTCGAGCCCAGCCATCCCCTCAGCGGAGAGGGAGGCAAGGCGATAGCTGGCGACGAGGATGCCTTGCACCCCGTAGATGTAATCCTCGGTCGGCAAGCGCTTGAGCCGCCCCAGTTCCTTGTCGAAGGCCAGCGTCTTGCCGCGCCGCGAGGTCATCGCGCAGTGGACCAAGATGCGCTCTTGCCCATGCGCAGCGCGCGCCTTGGCAAAGCCCGCGACGACCGAACCTTCGCTGGTGATATCGACATTGCAGAACAGCCCGCCGATCGCGCTGGCGACTTCTTCGCCCTTTTCGGCGTTCACATCGAAGACTGCGACTTTCACCCCCGCCACGCTGAGCGCCTCGGCCGTGGCCCGTCCCAGCCCCGAAGCTCCGCCCGTCACCACTGCCGCTACGCCCACATCAATCCGCATTTGACTCTCCCTTTAATCGCGCGATTAATGGCGTGAACCGGCCAAGGCCGCAAGCCGTCAGATTGGGGAGAGATCGATGACTGCCACCGCCGCCTGGGGCGCAACCGCGCCCGAATCCGGGCTCGCCCCCATGACCATCGACCGCCGCGAACTGCGCCCCGAGGATGTCGCGATCGAGATCGCTTATTGCGGCGTGTGCCATTCGGACCTTCACGCCGCGCGCAACGATTGGGGACGCACCAACTACCCCTTCGTACCGGGCCACGAAATCGTTGGGATTGTGACTGCGGTGGGCAGCGGCGTGACCGGCTTCAAACCCGGCGACAAGGCCGCCATCGGAACGATTGTCGACAGCTGCCGTCACTGCGATTCCTGCGCGGATCACGAGGAACAATATTGCCGCGAGGGCATGACCGGCACGTATAATGCCAAGGACCGGATCGACGGGACCACCACCTATGGCGGCTATTCGCGCAGCATCGTCGTGGCCGAACCCTATGTGCTGCGCATCCCCGATGGCCTCGATTTTGCGCAGGTCGCGCCGCTGCTATGTGCGGGGATCACCAGCTACTCGCCGCTCAAGAACTGGAACGTCGGGCCGGGCAGCAAGGTCGGCGTCGTGGGCCTTGGCGGGCTGGGGCACATGGGAGTGAAATTCGCCAAGGCGCTGGGCGCGGAGGTGACGATGATCACCACCTCGCCCGACAAGGGCGAGGATGCGAGGCTGCTGGGCGCGGACCATGTGCTGATCTCGACCGACAAGGCGGCGATGAAGGCGGCCACGCGCAGTTTCGACTTTTTGCTCGACACGATCCCGGTGCAGCACGACGTCACCCCCTATCTCTTCCTGCTCGACAAGCAGGGGACGCTTTGCATCGTCGGCGCGATCGATATGCTGCCCAGCTTCCATTCGGGACTGCTGCTGCAGGGCCAGAAGGCCGTCGCCGGATCGGGGGTCGGCGGGATCAAGCAGACGCAGGAGATGCTCGATCTCTGCGCCGAGAAAAACATCCTTCCCGAATGCGAGATGATCCGGATGGATGAGATCAACCACGCCTTCGAGCGGATGGAAAAGGCCGATGTGAAGTACCGCTTCGTGATCGATATGGGGACGCTGTGACGCTCGCCTTCGATCTCTACTGGTCGTTCCGCTCGCCCTACAGCTACCTCGTCACCCAGCGGCTGGTGGCGCTGGAGCGGGACAACGATGTCGCAATCAACGTCCGCGTGGTGACCCCGATCGCGGTGCGCCAGCCCGAATTCTTCGCCAATTCGGACCCGCTGTGGTTCGGCTATCTGATGCGCGATTGCCACCGGACGGGCGAGTTCCTCGGTCTGCCGTTCCGCTGGCCGCGCCCCGATCCGGTGGTGATGGACGGGGCGACGCGGACCTATCCCAAGGAGCAGCCCCATATCCACCGCTTGTGCCGGCTGGGCCAGTTGGCGGCGGAGCGCGGCAAGGGCATGGCGTTCCTCGATGCGGTCAGCCAGCTGATCTGGAACGGCGCGACCGACAATTGGCACGAGGGTGACCATCTCAACACGGCGGCGGCGGCGGCCGGGTGCGACTTGGCCGAAATGGACGGCGTGCTCGCGCGCGAGGGCGAGCGGCTGGCCGCAGCGATCGCGCAGAACGAAACGGACCAGCGTCTGGGTGGGCATTACGGCGTGCCGCTGATGGTGTTCGAGGGCGAGCCGTTCTTCGGACAGGACCGCTTCGACCAGCTGGTCTGGCGATTGAAGCAGGCGGGAATGGCCGCCCGCTAAGCTTTGCGCTGCGGGGCCTTGGTAAAGCTCCAGCCATCGGACATGGCCCGCGCGACAAGCCCGCCGATAGCCATCGGTTGGCGCGCTAGTAGCGCCTCGAACAGCCGGGCGACCGCGCTCCCGCGCGGCGCCTTGCCATCGAGTTCGGTGACGATCCGCGCCAGCACGCGCAGCGCAACCGCGCGCGGTGCATTTGGCCGATAGGTCAGCCCCATCGACCCGCGCTCGACACATTCGGCCCATTCCCGGCTCGCCGCCCAGTCCAGCGCGGCATCGGCATCGGCCAGATGCGCCGCGCTGGCCGCGAAACCGGGCACATCGAGCCAGTCGGCACCCGCGAGCGCTTTGCGGAGGCGCGCGCGATCGAAGCGATCATCCGCGTTCGACGGATCCTCCACCGCCTTGAGCCCGGCGGCGGCGACAATTTCCGCCAGTTCGCTGCGATGCCAGCCAAGCAAGGGGCGCAGCACGGGCAAGCTCGTCCCCGGCACCACACCGCGCGCGCGCACCCCGGCCAGTCCGGCCACGCCGCCCCCCCGGTTGAGCCGCATCACCAGCGTTTCGGCTTGGTCATCGGCATGGTGCGCCGTGGCCAGAGCAGCAATGCCGCGTTCCGCCATCCAGCCCGCCAGCGAAGCATAGCGCGCATTGCGCGCTTCGGCCTGCAGATTGCCCGGAGCCAGTTCGACCCGCAAAATGGTGTGGAGAACCCCTAGTTCGGCACATAGCCCGGCGACCATTGCCGCCTCGCCCGCGCTCTCGGCCCGCAATCCGTGGTCGACCGTTGCGGCCTCGATCCGGCCGGGTATCGCGGCATGGGCAAGGAGCAGCAAAGCCAGACTGTCGGGCCCGCCCGACACTGCGATTCCCAGCCGCCCCCCTTCCGGCCACAGCGCCTCAAGCGCCGCAGCGAAGCGCTCGACTAGCTGCGGATCGAGCGGCCTATCAATTGCACTTCACCGCCGCGCGGGTCGCGTTGTACTGGCTCAGCAGGCGACCCACCGCTTCGGCCGGGTAGGTATCCGCGAACTCGGCCAGCGCGATGCAGGCGCGACTGGTGTCCTTGAGCCGGCTCATCGATTCGGCCAGCAACAGCAGGCTGTCGGGCGCGCGTTCGCCGGTTTTGCCCGCCTGATAGTTCTGCAGGAACCACTGCGCCGCATCGCGCGGCTTGCCATCGTCGAGGTAAGCGCGGCCGAGCAAATTGCGCGCGTAGCTCAGCCGCGAGTGGCGCGGGTAGCGTTCGAGGAACAGCTTCAGCTGCTGCTGGGCTTCGGGATAGAATTTCCCTTCCCAAAGGCGAAAACCATAGCTGTATTCGTCATCCCCGGCATCGGTGGTCTGCGGTTTGACCACTGCGCGAACCGCTGCAAGCCGCGCGGCCGAAGGCGCGGTAGCGGTCGTCGGGCGCGTGGGCGTGGGTGTCGCGGTCGGTCGCGGCGCTGGCGTTGTGGCGGCCGGGGTTGGCGTCGGCGTGGGCGTCACCGCTGGGGTCGGGGCAATTGTCGCCACAGGCGCGAGCACATCGAGCCGCGCTTCGAGCTGGGCGAGCTTGTTCGCGTTCACCTCGCCCTGCGCGGTCAGTCGCGCGATCGTGGCTTCCACCGAATCCATCCGGGTGAGCAAATCGGTCACCGGGGTGGTCGCGGGGGCTGCGCCGCCGGTCGCAGGTGCGGCCTGGCCGGGCGCGATCTGCGGCGCGAAGAACTTGCCGTCCCCGCCGGGGAAGACCTTGGTCTGCAAGGCGCGCACTTCGGCCTCGATCCGCCGCAGCCGGGCTTCGGCGCTGGTATCCTGCCCGAATGCCGGCAGCGCCGGTCCGGCCAGCACCAGGATCAAGGCCACCAGGATCGGCCGCTTGGCACCGAAGAATTTGCTCATCGTCGTCGTTCCCGTCCGTTGCACTCGCCGCGTTTGGCATCATGACGCCAAACGGCAGATGAACCGCCCCCTCAGGCGCGCTCACCGCAGATTTGCCCTAGTCGCGCGTCGCTGTCGAGCGCGGGCCGCTACCTATCCGCAGCCGTCGCGGGTGCGGGGATCGGCTGCACCACCGGAGAACTGGTTGTTTGCGGGACGGGTTCTTTCTCGATCGGGCGGACCATCTGGCGCGCACCGGGATTCGGCTGGCTGGCGCGGGTTGTCCCGATGTCAGTTCGCCGCACGACCTGCCGCGTGGCTGGCGGGCTGGGCGCGGCTGGCTGGCTGGCGGTTGGCGCGACAGGCGACTGGCGGGCAAGCAGAGCGGCTGCCGTAACCGGAATGTCTTTCATCATGCGCTGCTCATCGGCGAGCTTGGGGACAGGTTGGCCATTGACCGTAATCGCCAGCGCCTCGGGCCGAGCGGTCCACAGCCGGACATCGGCAATGTTCGCGGGAACCGTGTAGCTCTCACCCTGGGCCAGGTCCTTCTGCAGCAACTGCGTACCGGTACCGTCATAGAACTTGACCCAGACGGCCGGTTCGAGCGCGGTGAACACCACGGCACCGCCGACCGGCAGCACCGCAGGCACCTGGCTGGCGAGCGCCGTCGCCGGAGCCTCGCTGGGCAGGATCGACGGCAGTTCGCCACCGGGCGAATAATAGCTGCGCCAGAAAATGAATCCTGAAACGATCACCAGCAGCGCCAGCAGTCCGGCCAGCCAGGCAAACCGGGCACTTGGCACGCGCGCGGGATCGCCGGGCTCGAAGGCGGGGGTTGCGCGGCGCGGGTTGACCGGTTCGGCGGATGTCAATTCGGACTGCACGGCATCGGCAATCTCGCGCTCATTGAGCCCGACCGCGCGCGCGTAGCTGCGCGAAAAGCCGACCGCATAGGTGCTGCCAGGCAAAGCGGCGAAATTGCCCTGTTCGATTGCGGAGAGGTGGCGTTCGGGAATCTTGGTTATGCCGGCCATTTGCGCGCGGCTCAGGCCCTTCTGCTCGCGTGCGCGGAGCAGACGCGCACCCGCACCTTCCAGCGGCAATTCCGCCACAGTCACATCATCGTCCAAATCCCGGTCCCGTCGGTTATGTTTTTGGCGTACCCCCGCGGCCGCGAAGCAATACGGTAAGCCGCGCAAAGTCAACGCGATTTTGTGTTTGCGAAGCCGATGGGCGGCAGAACGAGAGTTGCACGCGACGGACTAATTCAGTCGCAATCGATTCCGCGCGCTTGCGCCCACGCCAGCATTTCGGTGCGCATGTCCGTCGGCGGCGCGGCGAGCCAGCCGGTCATCGCCGCGGAGATTTCTTCGATGTCGATCTTGCGCACCAGTTCCTTGATCGGCCCGATCGCCGCCGGGGTAATCGACAGACGCCGGATGCCCAGCCCGATCAGCGCCAGCGCCTCGAGCCGTCGCCCGCCCATCTCGCCGCAGACGGTGACATCGACGTTGTGGCCCATGGTCGCCAGCTGGATCCGCTTGAGGAAGCGCAGGATCGCCGGACTGAGCCAGTCATAACGCTCGGCCAGCTTGGGATGCGCGCGATCCGCAGCGAACAGGAACTGGGTGAGATCGTTGGTGCCGATCGACAGGAACGAAAGCTGCGGCGCGAGCACGTCGAGCATTTCCGCCAGCGCTGGAACCTCCAACATCGCGCCATAGCGGATCGCTTCGGGGAGCAGCTTCTTCTGGCCTTTGAGCCAGCCGAGCTGCTTTTCGAACACCGCCTTGGCCTGTTCGAACTCCCACGGCTCGGAGACCATCGGGAACATCACATTGAGCGTGCGTCCCGCCGCGGCCTCGAGCAGCGAGCGCGCCTGGACCTTGAGCAGCCCGTCGCGCTCAAGCGCGACGCGCAGCGCGCGCCAGCCCATCGCCGGGTTTTCCTCATGCTCGCCGTCGTTGTGGCGCAGATAGGGAAGAATCTTGTCGCCACCGATGTCGACTGTGCGGAACACCACCGGCTTGCCCCCCGCCGCATCGAGCACGTCGCGATAGAGCCGGGTCTGCCGCTCGCGCGCGGGCAAGGTCGCCGAGACGAGGAACTGGAATTCGGTGCGGAACAGCCCGATGCCATCGGCGCCGGTCAGGCTCAGCATCGGCATGTCTTCGCGCAGCCCGGCGTTCATCATCACCGTGATGCGCGTCCCGTCGCGCGTGAACGGCTCGACATCGCGCATCGCGGCATAGGCCGCCTGGCGCTCGCGGCTCTTGGCGAAACGGGTCTCGAACGCCTCGACCATCGCGGGCAAAGGGCGCACCGTGGCATTGCCCTGGTCGCCATCGAGCAACAGCTGGTCGCCTTCGCGGATGACACCGCGCAGGCCACGCACCCGACCGAGCACCGGGATACCCATCGCCCGCGCAACGATCACCACATGCGCGGTGAGCGAGCCTTCCTCGAGGATTACGCCTTTGAGTCGCCGCTTGTCGTATTCGAGCAGTTCGGCCGGGCCCAGATTGCGTGCGATCAGGATCGCATCGCCGCGCAGCCCCTGGCTGGCCGCGGTGCCGAGCTGGCCCGAGACGGTGCGCAGCAGCCGGTTTGCCAGATCCTCAAGGTCGTGCATCCGGTCGGCGAGCAGAGGATCGTCGATCCGGCGCATCCGCATCCTGGTATGCTGCTGGACCCGCTCGATTGCGGCTTCGGCGGTCAGCCCGCTGTCGATCGCCTCGTTGATCCGGCGCGACCAGCCTTCGTCGTAAGCGAACATCTTGTAGGTATCGAGCACCTCGTTGTGCTCGCCGCCGACGCCGAATTCGGCTTGGCCGGCCATCCGGTCGATCTGTTCGCGCATCTTGTCGAACGCGAGGTAGACCCGCTGGCGCTCGGCCTCGGTATCCTCGGCGACGACATGCTCGATGGTGATGCGTGGCTGGTGGAACACCGCGACGCCGCTCGCCAGCCCCTTGACCAGCGCGAGACCCGCGAGCCGCTCGGGACCGGTCTGCGCCGCACTCAGCCCGAAGGCTTCCTCCTCGTCGACCAGTCCGGCATTGGCGATCAACTCGCTCAGGACCATCGCCACGGTCTGCAGCGCTTCGATCTCGACGTCTTCGTAGCGCCGCGGCTCGGTATGCTGGACGCACAGCACGCCGACAGAGCGCTCGCGCCTGACGATCGGCACCCCGGCGAAGGAGTGGAACTTGTCCTCCCCGGTTTCAGGCCGGTACGAAAAGTCCGGGTGCGCGGTCGCTTCGGCCAGATTGAGCGTTTCGATATCGCCCGCGATCGTGCCGACCAGCCCCTCGCCCAGCGCCATGCGGGTGACGTGCACCGCCTCCTGCGCGAGGCCGCGGGTGGCGAACAGCTCAAGCATCCCCTCGCGCAGCAGGTAGATCGAGCACACTTCGCTGTGGAGACTTTCGCCGATGACTTCGACCACGGTGTTGAGCTTGGCTTGCGCATGGCTGCGCGAGGCCATCACTTCGTGCAGGCGCGTGAGGATGGTACGGGCAGCAGTCGCAGGAGAGGTCATAGGGCCCGACTAACCCAAAGCATCCGCCAAGGGAACGCACGATGCCGCCCTGCCTTCAAATATGGGCAGCAAATATCGGCGACAAATATTTGAAGGCGGAGGATGGACCGCGCCGCGCCCGGCACGGCGGCCGGGACGAGCGAGGGGAAGCAGCCTCAGATGTGTTCGAGTTCTTCCTTGATTCGCAGCTTTCGCTTCTTGAGCAGCTGAAGGGTCGCAAGGTCAGGCAGGGGGCGGCTCATCTCTTCTTCGATTTTGCGTTCAAGTCCGATGTGCTTGAGCTGCAATGCGCTGACATGCGAAGTTTCCATTGGCGATACTCCTTGTGTACGCCCCGTCCGGGTTCGGCGACCCTTGCTTCGACTCGATCCGGTTCGAACCGGGCCGTGCAATTGTCATCCAAGCACATTAAGCTTATCTTGCGAAGCGGCTTCGAGCATATTGCGACAGTCGCGGCACGGCCCGCGACCAAATTGCGGGCGGAGCGACGAGGCGAACACGCTCATAGGCGGGTTGATGGAGAGTTCGGCGTGAGCGAAGAAGAAATGCGCAAACGCCTCGAAGTGTTGAAAGTGGAGCATCGCGATCTCGATGCCGCGATCGATGCGCTGACGCTGGCCGGCTCGACCGACCAGCTGCAGATCGCCCGCCTCAAAAAACGCAAGCTGCGCCTCAGGGACCAGATGACCATGCTCGAGGACTATCTGATCCCCGATATCATCGCCTGAATCGCAGCGCGGACCCCGCCGGAAACGTCCCGTATCTGGACGGTCCCGTTTTGACCGGCAAAACTCGGGAACCGAGTGTTGGCAGCGGCGATTCAGCGGGACTATCGGAATTCTGACATGTCGAAGCCTGCCACTATCAACCCGCGCATTGTCGAGGGGCTTTATTGCGAAGCGCTGGTCCTGTCGGACGAGGTGCGGGCCGCGTTCGACCTGTCGGGGCGGATCGACGCAAAGCTCGATTGCGCGCGCGGTGCGTCCGAGGACGAAGCGCGCGTCGCGCTATCGTGCGAGGCGCTGCGCACCACCACGCGGATGATGCACGCGGTGGCCTGGCTGCTCAATCACCGCGCCTTCTTCGCGGGCGAGCTCTCCGAATTCCAGCTGCGCCGCCACGGCAAGCTCAGCGACTTCCCGCAGTCCGATCCCGAACGGATGGCGTTGCTCGCGGCCGAAACGCGCGAGCTGATTTTGGCGACCGAGCGGTTCTATGCGCGGTTGCTGCGGCTCGATCGCGGTTGGCGCGAGCCCGAAAGCGAAGCGCCAAGCGCGGTTGCCGCGCTGCGCGAACGGCTGGGGCAAGCCGTCAGGCACTAAACGCTGGCCAATGCCTTGTGCCAGGCAGCCAGCCGCGACTGGCGGGTCGCGGCGTCCATCTGCGGGGTGAAGCGCCGCGCCGATCCGCGCATCGCTTCGGCCGCGGCTTCGAGCGACGGGAAAATTCCGGCCCCCACGCCCGCCAGCATCGCCGCACCAAGCGCGGTGGTCTCGACGAAATCGGGCCGTTCGACCGGGACCGCGAGCACATCGGCCAAATCCTGCGCCATCCAGTCGTTGGCGCTCATCCCGCCGTCGATCCTGAGGCTGGTCCAGCCCGCGCCATCGGCGGCAAAGGCTTCGGCAAGATCATAAGTCTGCTGCGCCATCGCTTCGAGCGCGGCGCGCGCGACATGCGCGCGGGTGGTGGAAAAGCTCATCCCGGTGATGCTCGCCCGCGCCTCGGGCCGCCAGTGCGGTGCGCCCAGCCCGGACAGCGCCGGGACCACCACCACCCCGCCGCTATCGGGCACCGATGCGGCGAGCGCGGCTGTCTCCCCCGCATCGCCGATCAGGCCAAGGCTGTCGCGCAGCCATTTGACCAAGCTGCCCGCGACGAACACCGAGCCCTCCAGCGCGTATTTGCGCGTTCCGCCAAGCTGGTACAGCACCGTGCCAAGCAGCCGGTGACCCGAGCGCGGAACCTGGCTGCCCATGTTGGCGAGCACGAACGCGCCGGTGCCATAAGTCGCCTTGGTCTCGCCGGGGGCAAGGCAGCCCTGGCCGATGGTGGCCGATTGCTGATCGCCGGCAAGCCCGGCGATCGGGATCGCGCCGCCCAACCATTCGGGCAATGTCGTGCCGAACTGGCCGGCGTTGTCGACCACCTCGGGCAGCGCACCGCGCGGTACGCCGAACAGCTCGCACAATCCTTCGTCCCAGCTTGCCCCCGCCAATGGCAGCAGGCTGGTGCGGCTGGCGTTGCTCGCGTCGGTCAGATGCGCGCCGCCGGTAAGCTTGTAGACCAGCCAGCTTTCGACGGTCCCGAAGGCTAGCCGTCCCGCACCTTCGGCATCGCGCACCGCAACTGAATTGTCGCGCAGCCAGCGCAGCTTGGTCGCGGAGAAATAGGGATCGAGCAGCAGCCCGGTCGCGGCCTGCACCACCGGTTCCTGCCCGGCGGCCTTGAGCTCGGCGCAAAACTCCGCGGTGCGCCGATCCTGCCACACCAGCGCATGGTGAAGCGGAGCGCCGGTGGACCGATCCCACGCCACCACCGTCTCGCGCTGGTTGGTGATGCCGATCGCCGCAATCCGGTCCGCGCCGCCGCCCTGCGTCACCACTTCGCGCGCGCAGGCCAGCGTCGATTGCCAGATTTCCCCGGCATCGTGCTCGACCCAGCCGGGTTGCGGATAGTGCTGCGCCAGTTCGCGCTGGGCAACCGCATGCACGCTGCCGTGCCGGTCGAACAGCATCGCCCGGGTCGAGGTGGTGCCCGCATCGAGCACCAGGATTTGTTCGCCAATCGCGTTCATCTATAGTCCTCTCCCTTGGCCCTGAGCCTAGCGGCGGCTCCGGGGCTTGGCGAGGGGGCGTCGAGCGCCCATATCCCCGACATGGAAGCACCCCCCAAGCCCTGGCCGACCGGATTGTGCGAGCAGGCCGAACCGCTGGTGAGGCGCGTGCTGGCCCCCAATGCCTCGCCCTATACCTACACCGGCACGCAGACCTATGTCGTGGGCGCCGGCGCCGAGGTTGCGGTGATCGATCCGGGTCCTGCGGGCACCGGCGTCGCCGGCCACGCCGATACCAACGGCGCGGGCCATATCGACGCGATCCTGGCGTGCATCGGCGAAGTCAAACTCGTGGCAATCATCTGCACCCACACCCACCGCGATCACTCGCCCGCCGCCGCGCCGCTCAAGGCCGCGACCGGTGCGCCGATCATCGGCTGCGCGCCCTTGATGCTCGTCGATAGTGGCCCGCGCGCTGACAGCGCCTTCGATCCGACCTATGCGCCCGACCGGGTGCTGACCGACGGCGAGCGGGTATCGGGGGATGGCTGGACGCTCGAAGCGGTCGCCACCCCCGGCCATACCAGCAACCATTTGTGCTACAGCCTGCTCGAAAGCGGCGCGCTGTTCACCGGTGATCACGTCATGGCGTGGTCTACCAGCGTGGTGTCCCCGCCCGACGGCGATATGGCGGCCTATATGGCGAGCCTGCAGAAGCTCTACGATCGCGACGATACGCGCTATTATCCCGCGCATGGCCCGGTGGTCGACAAGCCGCGCCAGCTGGTTCGGGGCATGATGGGACACCGCCGCCAGCGCGAGGCGCAGATCGTCCGGCTGCTGGGCGATGGACCGCGCGAAATCCCGACAATGGTCGCGGCTATGTACAAGGGCCTCGACCCGCGGCTGGTGGGTGCGGCCGGCCGCTCGGTGCTGGCGCATCTGTTCGATCTGGAACGACAAGGGCGTGCCAGCCGTTCAGGAGAGCTATGGACGACTCCAGCCTGACTCGCCCCGCTCCGGTGGCAACCCCCGCGCGCACCGCCGCGCTGCCGTGGCTGCTGCTGGTCGCGGCGCTGGCGATGCTGGCATGGCATGTGTTCAAGCCGGAGAAACTGGGCGATCCGCTCGCCACCAGTCTGGTCGCGTTCGAAAAGCAGAACCGCCTGACGGTGTTCAGCGCGCAGCTCGCCCCGGTCGTCGCCAGCGATGATGCGCGCTATTTCGGCTTGCTCAAATCCAAGCAGGTCGCGGTGATCCCGGCGCGAGTCGATTACACGCTCGATCTCAGCCAGATGACGCGCGAACGGCTCAAATGGGATCAGGACACGAAACGGCTCGACGTATTGCTTCCGCCACTGACGGTCAGCCGCCCCAACCTCGACGAGGCGCGCGCGCAATATCTGCGCGAGGGCGTGTGGATCACTCGCGAGGCGCAGGACAAGCTCACCCGCAACAACACAAGGCTGGCCGAGCAACAGGCGATGACGCAGGCCGCCAATCCGGTGCTCAACGCTCTCGCGCGGTCGGCCGCCAAGGACGCGATCCGCCAGAACCTCGCGATCCCGCTGCAAGTCGCGGGCTATGGCGATGTCACGGTTGAAGTGCGGTTCGAGGGTGAGCCGGTTCCGGCGAGCTAGGTGCGACCACGGTCTTGCGATGTGTAGGACAATCGTATCGCGACTGGACGGCACCGTTCCGTCGCCAACCAACATGCGAAAATTTCTCAAGCGCTCAGTGCCTCGCCGCTTGCAATGTAGGGATTCGAGTGCTGCATTCGCACAATGTCAAAACTGCTTCCCGCGCCACTCGATCCAGCTGGGCCGGGGTATGCTCAGTCTGTCACCCGGGTACATCAAATGTTTGAATCGTAGGACTTTTACCGGAACGACAAGGGTGACACGGTGTCGCCTTTGTCACCCAAGTGTCGCCCGCCCGGACCTGCGTGAGGGCATTGCTCCCGGCCCGCGTCGGCCCTAACTCCGCTCCACGCCGCTTCGCGCCGATGCGGTAACCTCGAGGACCCAATGACCGCCCAGCCCATGATCCTCGCCGGCACCGATCTGCGCGCCGAAATCGACCGCCTGCGCAAAGAGCGTAACGCAGTTATCCTCGCGCATTACTACCAGAAGCCCGAGCTGCAGGACCTCGCCGATTTCGTCGGCGATTCGCTCGAGCTGTCCAAGAAGGCCGCCGCGACCGATGCCGATGTCATCGCCTTTTGCGGGGTCAAGTTCATGGCCGACACCGCCAAAATCCTCAGCCCCGACAAGATCGTAGTGCTGCCCGATCTCGATGCGGGCTGCAGCCTTGAAGATTCGTGCCCGCCGGAGAAGTTCAAGGCTTTCCGCGAAGCGCATCCCGACCACATCGCGCTGACCTACATCAACTGCTCGACCGAAGTGAAAGCGCTCTCGGACGTGATCGTCACCTCGTCGAGCGCCGAGACGATTTTGGCGCAGATCCCCAAGGACCAGCCGATCATCTTCGGTCCCGACCGGCACCTCGGCGGCTATCTCAACCGCAAGTTCGATCGCGAAATGCTGCTCTGGCCGGGCGTCTGCATCGTCCACGAGGCGTTTTCGGAAACCGAGCTCTTGAAACTCAAGGCGCAGCATCCCGGAGCGCCGATCGCCGCGCATCCCGAATGCCCGCCCAATATCGTCGATCATGCCGATTATGTTGGCTCGACCAGCGGCATACTGCAATTCGCCAAGACTTTCCCCGGCGACACGCTGATCGTTGCGACCGAGCCGCACATTATCCACCAGATGCAGCTGGCGATCCCCGAGAAAACCTTCATCGGTGCCCCCGGCGCGGACGGCAACTGCAACTGCAACATCTGCCCCTATATGGCGCTCAATACGCTGGAAAAGCTCTACGTCGCGCTGCGCGATTTGCAGCCGCGGATCGAGATCGAGGAAGGGCTGCGGCTGCGCGCGAAGAAGAGCCTCGACGCAATGCTGGCTATGGCCAGCGGGACCGTGGGGCTGGGGGATTTGGGAAGTTTTATGATGTTGGACAGGGGCTGAACGATGGCGTGCCCCAGCGGGGCAAGTCGCTAGTGGCTCTCGGCCAGCGGGAATTCCAGCCGCAAGCTCATGCCCGCTGCGCTGTGGTTACGCTCGAAGTTGCCTTGCAGCTGTCGCGCCGCGCTTTGCACCAGCAGGCTGCCAAAGCCCTGCTTGTCGTCGGGCTCGGGGCACGGGACCGAGCAATACTCCTGCCAGCGCAGTGTGAGCCCGGGCGGAGTGGCCTGATCGATACTCCATTGGACCTCGATTTTCCCGCCCGGCTGCATCCAGGCCCCGTATTTGACCGCATTGGTGACCAATTCGTGCAGCACCAGCCCCAGCGGCACGACTTGCGCTTCGGGCAGCAGGACTGGGGGGCCGGAGATTTCGCACTGGTTTTGTTCGGACCGGTATGGCGCAATTGCGGTTTCGACCAGCTCCTGCAGCTTGGCAACACGGTGCTGTGCGGCGCCTTGCGTGACGTCGTGCGCTTTCAGCAGAGCCTCGATCCGGTCGGCAATGCGAGCGATCGCCGGGGCGGCTTCGGGAGTGTCGCGCCCGCTCATCCGCACGATCGCCAGCACCACCGCGAACAGATTTTTGACGCGGTGGTTGAGCTCGCGAGCGAGCAGATCGGCGCGGTCGCGCGCCGCTTCGAGCGCGGGAGCCTGCGCGGCCTGGGCTTCGGCCCCGGCGGAGTGGAGCACTTGCCACAGACCCAGCGCCAGCGAGACGATGATCAGCAGCAGCAGGAACAGCAGCATCGGGACCAGCCGCGCTTCGCCGCGTTCAGTCTGTGCGCGCAGGCTCTGCATCTGCGCCTGTTCGACCGCCTCCATTGAAGTTACGGCCCGGCGCAGCCGCTCCATCAAGTCCTGCCCTTCGTCGGTCAGGATGCGGCGATGCGCTTCGGCGAGGTTGCCCTGCTCGGTCAGCGCGATCGTTTCTTCCATTTCGGCGAACTTGGCACGGCTGAGCTGGCGGATATCGACCAGCAGATCGCGCTGGCGGGGCAGCGGCGCATCGCCCACCAGCGCCTCCAGCCGGACAAGCGCGGGCTGGTAGGAAGCCTTGGCGGCGGTGAAGGGCGCAAGGTAGCGCCGGTCGAGCGTGATGAAGTACCCGCGTTGGCCGGTTTCGGCATTGATCACCGCGCGATTGATGTCGCGCAGGCTGGTCATCACCTCGTTCATCCGGGCGATCTGCGCGCGGTCGGCGCGTTCGTTTTGAATCGTCGCGAAAATGAGCATGATGCTGCCGACGAGACCCAGCGCGACGAGCCCGAACAGCAGCATGACGGGCAACCGCGGGCGCCCGCGCCACATCCGGCTCGCCCTGACTCCATCCAGCATTGAAACCCGTCCCATCATCGCGGACTGCTCCACGATTTATGTTCTGTCAACATAAATCATTGTATTTAAGGTATTTTCTTAGAACTCTGGCCGGAATCAATGCGCCGCACCCCAACTTTTGCCGATCCCAATCTCAATTCCCAACGGCACCGAGAGGTTCACTCCGGGAGCCGCAGCCAGTGCCATGATCGCTTCGATTACCGGCTTGGCGCGCGCCACGTCGCCCTCCGGCACTTCGAAGACCAATTCGTCATGGACCTGGAGCAGCATCCGGACGTGACCGAGGCCGGCAGCTTCGAGCGCGGGCATCATCCGGACCATCGCGCGCTTGATGATATCCGCGCAAGTACCCTGGATCGGCGCGTTGATCGCCGCGCGCTCGGACCCCGAACGCTCGTTGGGATTGCGCGAATTGATCCGCGGGAACCAGCATTTGCGCCCGAACAGCGTCTCCGAATAGCCCTTTTCGCGGACGCTTTCCAGCGTGTGGACGATGTAGCGCTGGATGCCGGGGAAGCGCTCGAAATAGCGGTCGATCATCGCCTGCGCCTCGTCCGCGGGCACACCCAGCCGTCCGCCCAGTCCCCAGCGCGAGATGCCGTAGAGGATCGCGAAGTTGATCGTCTTGGCGCGGCCGCGCGTGTCGCGATTGACCTCGCCGAACATCTCCATCGCGGTGCGCGCGTGAATGTCCTCGCCCGCCGCGAAGGCCTCCCTGAGCGCGGGAACATCGGCCATATGCGCGGCGAGCCGCAACTCGATCTGGCTGTAGTCGGCGGCGAGCAGCACATTGCCCGGCTCGGCCACGAAGGCCTCGCGAATCTGGCGGCCAAGTTCGGTGCGGATCGGGATGTTCTGGAGGTTGGGTTCGGTCGAGGACAAGCGTCCGGTCTGCGCGCCGACCAGCGAGTAGCTGGTGTGGACGCGCCCCGTCGCCGGGTTGATCGCGGCCTGCAGCGCTTCGGTATAGGTCGAGCGCAGCTTCGAGAGCTGGCGCCATTCGAGCACCTTGGTGGCGACTTCCGCCCCCTGCCCCGCCAATCCTTCGAGGATGCCGACATCGGTGGAATATTGCCCGCTCTTACCCTTGCGCCCGCCCTTGTAACCCAGCCTGTCGAACAGGATATCGCCTAGCTGCTTGGGGCTGCCGATGGTGAACTCCTGTCCGGCCAGCGCAAATATCTCGCGCTCGGCCGCGCCGATCGCCGTGGCAAATTCGGATGACAGTCCCGAAAGCCGCTCGCGGTCGACCTTGATCCCGTGACGCTCCATCTGCGCGACCACCGGGATCAGCGGGCGGTCGACCCTTTCATAGACCCGGCTCGCAGCTTCCTCGGCCAGCCGCGGCTTGAGCAGCCGGTGCAGCCGCCAGGTCACCTCGGCATCTTCGGCCGCATAGGGCGTGGCCCTGTCCAGCGGGACTTCGCCGAACGGGATCGCTTTCTTGCCGGTGCCGCAGATGTCCTTGAACGTCAGCGTGGTGTGGCCAAGGTGACGGGTGGACAATTCGTCCATCCCGTGTCCGCCGCCGATCCCTTCCTCACCGCGTCCGGCATCGAGATCGAAGCTGATCACCATCGTATCGTCGATCGGCGCGACCTGGATGCCGTGCCGCGCAAGTACGTTGAGATCGTATTTGGCGTTCTGGCCGACCTTGAGCACCGCGTCGCTTTCGAGCAGCGGCTTGAGTCGTTCCAGGGCGAGCTTGCGCTCGATCTGCTCGGGCCGCTCGGCAAACATGTCGGTCCCGCCGTGCCCCAGCGGGATGTAGCAGGCCTCGCCTGCACCCACCGAGAGGCTGATCCCGGCCAAATCGGCCTGCATCGCGTCGAGCATGCTGGTCTCGGTATCGAAAGCGATGACCCGCGCCGCGAATCCGCGCTCGATCCAGCGGTCGAGCGCGTCGAGTGCCTGGACGCATTCGTAGCACGAACGGTCGATAGCGGGCAGCTCGGGCAGGGACTGGCGGTTGCCGCCGACGCCGGACACCGCGCCCGCAGTGACCGGCTTGGCGGGATTGAGCTGGGTCGATCGCTCGGGGCTGCCACGGCCGCCATCGAGCCGCTTGAGCAGGCTGGTGAAGCCATGCTCGGTCAGGAAGGCCGTCAATGGCGCGGGCGGGATCGCGCCGAGCTTGAAATCCTCCAGCGGGATCGGCAGCGGGCAATCTTCCCTGAGCTGGACCAGCACGCGGCTGAGCCGCGCCATTTCGGCTTGCTCGATCAGGCTGTCGCGTAGCTTGCCCGGCTTCATCGCGGGCGCGGCGGCGAGCACGGCTTCAAGGCTGCCATGCTCCTGGATCAGCTTGGTCGCGGTCTTGGGCCCGATCCCGCGAATGCCCGGGACATTGTCCGCCGAATCGCCCATCAGCGCGAGCACATCTCCAACCAGCACCGGAGGGACGCCGAACTTCTCCTCGACCTCGGGGATATCGATCCGGATATTCTTCATGGTATCGAGCATGTCGATACAGCCGCCCTCGATATCGCCTGTATCTTCGGCGCATCTGCCGACCAGCTGCATCAGGTCCTTGTCGGACGAGACGATCGTCACATCCCAGCCCTGCCGGGTCGCTTCGCGCGCGTAAGAGGCGATCATGTCGTCCGCCTCGACATTGTCCTCCTCGATCAAGGGGAGCGAAAAAGCGCGGGTCGCATCGCGAATCAGCGGGAACTGCGGCACCAAATCCTCGGGCGCGGGCGGGCGGTTGGCCTTGTATTGGTCATAGAGATCGTTGCGGAACGAGGTTCCCGACTTGTCGAGAATCACCGCGAGATGCGTCGGGCCGTCGGCCTTGTTGAGGTCCTCGGCCAGCTTCCACAGCATCGTGGTGTACCCATAAACCGCGCCCACCGGCACACCGTGAAGGTTGGTGAGCGGCGGCAGGCGATGGTAGGCGCGGAAAATATAGGCCGAACCATCGACGAGATAGAGATGCTGCTTGATCTGCATGGCAGAGGCCTAGCAGCCCTGCCAGCCGAGGTCAGCCGCGAATCGCCCGCCTCGTTGTCGCAGGTTCAGCAAACGGTCACGCCTTTGCCACAATCCTGCATCAGAGAGGAAAGTGACGAAAATGCGCGCGGAATCGCTTCCTGCGCGACAATCGCTTGCATCCCGGATTGAAGCCGATTATTTGACGCGCGAAGTCTACCGATGCGGTAGGCTTTCCGTTCGGCGCGTCGCCCAGGCAGCGCGCGGTGCGGGGTCCACTCGCTGTTCAAGGATTACCATACATGCGCAAGATCGTTTTCGCTGCCGCCGTCGCCGGCGCTGCTCTCGCTCTCTCGGCTTGCTCGGAAAAGACCGAAGACGCCGCTGCCACCACCGCTGATGCCGCTGCTTCGGACGCCGCTGCGATGGCTTCGGATGCTTCGGGCACCGCCACCGACGCCGCTGCCGATGCTTCGGCCGCTGCCACCGACGCCGCTGGCGCCGCTTCGGCTGCTGCTACGGACGCTGCAACCGCCGCGACCGACGCTGCTGCTGCTGCTTCGGATGCCACGAAGAAGATGTAATCTTCGCCGTACGGCAACAAAGATTGGGCGCGCGAGGGCAACCTCGCGCGCCTTTTCTTTTGTCCGCAGCAGACGCTCACCTTGATATTCTTAATCGCACGATTAACACTGCCCCTAGATGAGCGACTCCACCAATTCGCTAGCCGGGGGACTGGGCCGCGCGCTCAGCCGCGCGGGCATGCTCCATCCCACCGCGCTCGAGCGATTGTCTGGCGGTGCGAACATGGAGAGCTGGCGCTTCTCGGCTGGAGGCCAGCCACTGGTGTTGCGTCGCGCACCGTCGGCCGCGATGATGGCGGGCCGCCCGATGGACCATGCCGGCGAAGCAAGCCTGATCCGCGCCGCCAAGGCCAACGGCGTGATCGCACCCGAAGTCGTGGTCGAACTCTCGCCCGGCGACGGGATTGGCAGCGGCTTCGTGATGCGCGCGCTGCCCGGGACAGCGGACCCTCACGTGGTCCTTGCGGGCGAGGACCCCGCGTCCCTTCTGACCGACATTGCGCAGAACCTCGCCGCTATCCACCGCATCCCGGCAACCGAAGCAGCCGCCGCGCCGGTGATGGATACCGCCACCGCACTCGCAGGACTGCGTGAACGGTTCTTGGGCCACGGCGCGGACCGGCCAGTATTGGCACTCGCCCTGCGCTGGCTTGAGGCCAACCTGCCCCCGCCCGTCCCGCCTCGGCTGGTGCATGGCGATTACCGGCTGGGCAATCTGCTGGTCGAGCATGGCCGTCTGACCGGGGTGCTCGACTGGGAGCTGGCGCATCTTGGCGACGCCCATGAGGACCTCGCCTTTGGCTGCATGACCGTCTGGCGCTTTGCCCGGCCAGACCGGCCGGCGTTCGGGTTGAGCAGCCTCGAGGATTGGTTTGCGGCTTATGAAGCCGCCGGTGGCGAGCCGGTCGATCCCGCACGGTTCCGCTACTGGCTGGTCTATCGCACGCTGTGGTGGGCGTTGGGCTGCCTCGACATGGGCCGCTACTGGCGCGACGGACACGACCGTTCGCTCGAACGCGTCGTGGTCGCGCGGCGGACCTCCGAGCAGGAACTCGACTTGTTGCTGCTGCTGGAAGAGGAGGCGCCGGAACAGGAGCGCGGTCGTCCGCTTCCGCCACAGACCCCGTCTTTGGGACCGCCCAGCGGTGAAGCGAGCGCGGGCGAAATCCTCACCGCGATTTCCGAATGGCTCACCGCCGACATCAAGCCGCTGGTGAGCGGACGCGGCAAGTTCGATTTGGCGGTGGCGCGCAATGCCTTGGGGATCGTCACGCGCGAGCTGGCGCAGCGCCCGCAAGCGACCGATCATGCACTCTCGGCCGAACTGCTTGCGGGCAAAGCGGACCTGGCCGTGACGGGCCTGCTCGCAAGGCTACGCCGCATGACGCTCGACAAACTCGCAGCCGATATGCCGAAATATCCGGGACTCGCGATTGCGCGAGCGCGGTGGGAAGGACCCTGACGATGGATTTTGCACTGCCTGCCGATTTGCTGGCCTATCTCGATGAGCTTGATGGTTTCATCGCCCGCGAGATCAAACCGCTCGAGGAGCAGGACGACAACATCCGTTTCTTCGATCATCGCCGCGAATATGCCCGCACTGATTTCGAAAACCAGGGCCTGCCGCGCCACGAGTGGGAAGAACTGCTGCGCGAAGCCAGCCGGCGCGCCGACGCGGCGGGTCACTGGCGCTTTTCCGCGCCCAAAAAATACGGCGGCAAGGACGGTTCCAACTTATGGATGGCGGTGATCCGCGACCGCTTTGCCGCCAGGGGCCTCGGCCTCCACAACGATTTGCAGAACGAACATTCGATCGTCGGCAATTTCCCATTTGTCGCGATGTTCGAGCATTTTGGCACCCCCGCGCAGCAAGAGGAATTCATCCTCGGCGGGTTCGAGCGCAAGCGCCGGGTGGCGTTCGGGCTGACCGAGCCCGATCACGGTTCGGACGCGACCTTCATGGAAACCCGCGCGGTGCGCGAAACCCGCGATGGCGTGCCCGGGTGGCGGATCGACGGGCGCAAGATGTGGATCACCGGGATGCACGTCGCCACCCACTGCGCGGCCTTCGTACGCACCAGCGGCAAGGACGGCGACGCCAAAGGGATCACTTGCCTGCTGGTTCCGGCGGACAACCCGGGCATGGTGGTCGACGAATATATGTGGACCTTCAACATGCCGACCGATCACCCGCGAATGCATTTCGAGAACTGCTGGGTGCCCGAGAGCGCGATGCTCGGCCCGGTCGATGGCGGGCTTTCAATCGCCCAGAGCTTCGTCCACCAGAACCGCATTCGCCAAGCTGCATCATCGCTCGGTGCGGCGACCTATTGTGTCGAGGAATCGGTCAAATATGCGCGGGAGCGCAAGCCGTTCGGGCAGGAGCTGGCGCGCAACCAGGGCATCCAGTTCCCGCTCGTCGAACTCGCCACCCAGTGCGAGATGCTCCGCACGCTGATCTACAAGACCGCGTGGGAGATGGACCAGCTGCCGCACAAGGAGCTGGAGCACAAATTGTCCGACAAGATCAGCATGTGCAATTATTATGCGAACCGGCTGGTCTGCGAGGCGGCCGACCGGGCGATGCAGGTCCACGGCGGGATCGGCTATTCGCGCCACAAGCCGTTCGAGCACATCTATCGCCACCACCGCCGCTACCGGATCACCGAAGGTGCCGAGGAAATCCAGATGCGCAAGGTCGGTGCCTATCTGTTCGGATACCTCGGCCCGCGCCGGGCAATGTTCCCGCGCGAGTGATGCAATGGACCCGGAAGAGGCAGAGGATGAGGAGGAAGGCGGCGGGGATGGCCTGCGCAAGATCATCCATGTCGACATGGACGCCTTCTACGCCAGCGTCGAACAGCGCGACGATCCCGCGCTGCGGGGTCGCCCGGTCGCGGTGGGGGGCTCATCCGACCGGGGCGTAGTCGCCGCCGCGAGCTATGAGGCGCGCAAATTCGGAGTGCGCTCGGCGATGGCCTCGGTGGTCGCAAAACGGCTGTGTCCGCAGCTGGTGTTTACCCGGCCGCGGTTCGATGTCTACAAGCACGTGTCCGACCAGATCCGCGCGATCTTTCTCGATTACACCCCGCATGTCGAACCGCTGAGCCTCGACGAGGCCTATCTCGATGTCACCGACGATCTGCGCGGGATCGGTTCGGCGACGCGCATCGCCGAGCTGATCCGCGCGCGAATCAAGGCCGAGACCGGGCTGACCGCGAGCGCCGGGGTGTCGTACAACAAATTCCTCGCCAAGCTCGCCAGCGATCAGAACAAGCCCGACGGGCTGTGCGTGATCCGTCCGGGCGACGGCGCGACTTTCGTCGCCGGGCTGCCGGTGCGGCGGTTCCACGGGATCGGCCCGCGCGGCGCGGAGAAGATGGCCGCGCTGGGGATCGAGACCGGCGCCGATCTTGCGGCGAAGGACCTGCCCTTCCTGCGCCAGCAGTTCGGCAGCCAGGCGGAATATTTCTACCGCGCCGCGCGCGGGATCGATTTGCGCCGGGTCCGCGCCAACCGGCCGCGCAAGTCGGTCGGCGGCGAGCGCACCTTCGATCACGACATCTCCTCGGGGCCGGCGCTGCGCGAGGCGATGGACCGGATCATCGCCATCGTGTGGGAACGGATCGAGCGCAGCGGGGCCAAGGGCCGGACGGTGACGCTTAAGCTCAAGCACGGCGACTTTTCGCTGCTCAGCCGTTCGCGCTCGCTGCCCCGCCCGCTCGACAGTCAAGCCGAGTTCGCGCGGCTCGGGCAAGCGCTGCTTGATGAAATACTGCCGCTGGCGCAGCCGGTGCGGCTGATGGGGCTGACGCTCTCGGCGCTCGAAGAGGACGAGGCGGCGGAGCGCGCGCCTAACGGGCCGGACGCGCAGCTCTCGCTGCTGTGATCCAGGCGGAGAGGTGGCGCTGCATGACGCCGGCGAGGTCATCGGGTAAATCGTCCACCCCGAAGAACGCCGCGGTGGTCACCTCGCGCCCGTCGGGCCGGGGAGCATCGGTGGTATCCCCGGCGACGAGATGGACCGTGTTGCGCGCCCCCCACAGCGGTTCGACCAGCACGGCCACCGCATAGGCGTCCGCCAGGCCGCACCCCGTCTCCTCGCGCAGCTCGCGCGCTGCCGCCGCCACGGGAGCCTCGCCGCGCGCCAGTCCGCCGCCGGGCAGCATCCACCCGCCGCGGCCATAGCTGTGGCGGATCAACAGGATACGCCCGGCGGGATCGAACACCAGCACGCGGCATCCCGAAATGCGCGGACGCCGGACCCGCCACCATAGCTTGCGCGCCGCATGGGCATAGCGCAGCGCAACGCGATGCAGCGGCGCGGGGATCAGGTGAAACATGTCACCGGCTGATGCGCAGCCGCGAGCAATCGCGCCACCGGCAAGTCGTTCTCACCGCGTGCGGCCGCTTCGAAAAGGGCCTGCTTTTCGGCACCGCGCACCACGAACACCAGCGCGTCGCTGTCGAGCAGCGCCGGAATGGTCAGGCTCAGCCGTTCGAACGGGGCTTCGCGCGGGAGCGGGTTGGGGGTCAGCCGCCGGATCGGATCGGCATCGTCGGCCCGGGGATCGGTATTGGGAAACAGCGAGGCGATGTGTCCGTCGCCGCCCATGCCCAGCCAGGCTAGCGTGAAATGCGGGGGCACCGCATGCTCATCCAGCGCCACGACGGCCGCGCCCACCGGCTCGAGCAGCGCGCGGATCCGGCCGACATTGCTCGCCGGATGCGCCTCCTCGACAATCCTGTCATCGCCCGGCCAAACCACCAGTCGCGGCCAGTCGAGCGGCGCGGAGGCCAGCTCGGCGAGGATCGGGAACGGGGTCGAGCCGCCCGGGACGGTGATTGCGACCGGCCCGTCGTGAGCCAGCAGCGCCGACGCCAGCCGCTCCTCAAGCCATGTGGCGATTTCGCGCTCGCTCGCGCCCGAAATGATCTCGACCTGGTTCACCCGCAGCGCATTGCTAGGCGCGGCCCAGCGCCCGCAAGGCGAGCCACACGGCCAGCGCGAGCAGCACCACACCGATCATCCGGCGTGCCGCCACCAGCGGCAAACGGCCCAGCTCCGCCGCGAGCAACCAGCCGGCCGTGACCGTCGCCGCGCCGCCCACCGCACCGCCAAGCCCGGCCGGAATCGGCGCCGCCGTCGCCACCGCAATCGCGAACACCAGAAACCGCGCCGCGTCGGTCAGCTGATGCGCGGTGAGCACGATCGCGGTCGCGCCGAGCGACTGGGTCGGTTCTTCGGGCAGATGTTTGGGCCGCAGCAGCAGCGATTCGTCCCCCGCCAGCGCCAGCGCGATCGCGGCAAAGATCATCCGCGCATTGGCGCTCAGTAGCGGCGCAACCTTGAGCCCCGCATAGGCAGCGAATGCGGCCGTGGCGATACTGGTCAGCACCGCGATTCCCAGCAATCCCGGCCGCTGGCCCTGCCGCAGCGCCAGCGCCGCTACGGTCATCTGGTCGCGCGCGCCGATCCCGGCAAGCAGGGTAGCGAGCAGCGCGAATATGAAGCCGGTCATGCCAAACCCTAGCGCATCGCGGCGCGCAGGCAACGCTCCCAACCACGCGGTTCACAATCATCGCAGCGCAAGCGCTCAGCCGCGATCGAGCAGCGCCGCGAGTTCCGCAACCAATCGGGTGGCGACACTCGGCTTGATGCGGACGATCATATCGGGGAACCGTGCGGACAGCTCGGACGGCAGACCGATTCCCGACTGCAGAATGAACGGAATATGATGCGCGACCAGATATTCGACGACAGGCGAGATATCGCCATCGACAAGATTGACGTCGAGGATCGCGGCGATGACAGGATGGGTTTCAAGCAGGATCAGCGCATCTTTGACACTGGCAGCCGGGCCCACCACCACGCCGTCCGCGTCTTCGATCGCGTAGGCCAGGTCCAGAGCGATGAACAGCTCGTCTTCTGCAACAAGGACGGCGGAGCGATTGAGCAAAGAATGTTCCCGGATCCGAGGTTCGAGCGCCTCCGTTGCACTAACTGACTATTGGACCAGCCGTTCCACCGGGGCCGAGAGGCGGGCAGTCAACCCTTCGGCGTTCCATTCATAATCGAGCTCCCCGTCGAGCTGCCCGGTCACGCTGCGGCGGGCCAGCATGCTGCCAAATCCTTCGTGCAGGGGCGCGGTGCCGATCGGCGGTCCGCCACGTTCGATCCATAACAGTTCGAGCCGGTGCCGCTTGATTGTCCACGAGACCCGGATGGATCCGTCAGGCCTCAAGAGCGAGCCGTATTTGGCGGCGTTGGTCGCCAGTTCGTGCAAGACCATCGCCACGCTGGTGACAGCATCGCCGCCAACCACGACATCCGGGCCATCGATCATGACGCGGTTTTCTTCGCCCGAATCGTCCTTTCCGGTATAGGCGCGCAGGATCGTTGCGACGATCTCCGCCAAAGTCGTTTCCCCCTGCGCCGACCCGGCCTCCGAGCGGTGCGGCCGGACAAGCTGGTGCGCGGTGGCCAATGCACCAAGGCGTCCCTGCACCTTTTCGGCCATTTCCTGCGGGGTCGCCGCTCCGCGGGCGCTCAGCGAGACGACCCCGCCGGTAATCGCGAACAGGTTCTTGACCCGATGATCCATCTCGCGGAGCAGCAGTTCCTGCTGTTCCTCGTGTAGCAGTCGTTCGGTGATGTCGTAAAAGCAGTTGATTGCGCCGGTGACTTCGCCGCGCTGGTTCTCCACCGGACGGATATTCACAACCACCATAACCCGCGAGCCATCGGGCCGTTCGATCAGCACTTCCGCGTCGCGGACCTCCGATATTTTCCCGCCCAACACCTCGGCCATGGGACACAGTTCATGGGGCATAAAACTGCCGTCAGGCCGAAACATTTTGAACGAGCCGCAAAATCGCTCGTCGGTATTCCCGGACGCTGGTTCGCGGCCCCACAGTTCCACAGCGCGTCGGTTGAAACTATCAATCACCCCCGAAACATCGCAGGAATAGACGGCCACCGGCCCCAAATCGAACAAGGTGCGGAATTTGAGTTCGCTGGCGACCACCGCATCATTCGCGACCCGGCGCTCGGTGATGTCGACGAAGGTCAGCACAACGCCATCGATGACGTTGACGACCGTCCGATATGGGCGGATGCGCAGGATGAACGTCGCCTTGGTATCCTCAAGCGTCACCTCGCGCTCGATCGGCGCAAGCTTGCGCAGCACGGCCTTCACGTCGCGTTGCAGGTCCTTGTAATCGAGCAGGCTGACGATTTCGGTGATCGGGCGGCCAATGTCGGCATCGCGCAGATGGAACACATCGCCGATGCCGCGCGTGAAGCGCCGGACTCGCAGGCCTTCATCGAGGAACAGGGTCGCGATCTCGGCGCTCTCGAACAAATTGGTCAGATCGCTGTTGAGCAATGTCAGTTGCTCGTTCTTGCTGGCGACCTCGCTGTTGATCGTCTGCAATTCCTCGTTGACCGACTGCATCTCCTCCTTGGCGGTCTCGAGCTCCTCGTTCGACGATTGCAGCTCCTCGTTGACCGATTGATATTCCTCGTTGGTGGATTTCATTTCCTCGTTGGCGGTTTCCAGCTCGTCGATCGTCGATTGCAGCTGCGTCCGGGTCGTGCGCAGTTCCTGTTCGAGCGCCTGGGTTGCATCGGGCGATGCCTCGGCCGTCTCGCCGGTCTTCGCGCGCGGTGCGGCGAGGCCGGTGTCGTACAGCGCGAGGACGACAAGGTCGGCTTCGGGGCCGCTTTCGGCAAGCCGCTCGGCGGCCAGGCTCACCAGGCGCAGCTTGCCGTCGACGCGGATCGAAATATCGTTGCGGCGGACGGGTTCGCTCGAATTTCGCACATCCTGCAATATTTCGCGCGCGGCGGGCCGGAGCGCTTTTCTCAGAATGTCGAACAGCGCAAAGCTCGGCGCACCGGGCGAAGGCTCGAGATACTGGCCCATCGCTCCGCCTGAAAACCGCACGATATGATTGGAATGATCGAGCACGAGATGCGGCGGCGCGTGCCGTTCCATCATCCGGCGCACGTTCCGGTCGATCCGGTCGTCGCTCGGCACGGCTTTGGGGTCGGGCATTGTTCGTTCTCGTGTCCGGTCGGTGTAAAAGGGCGGGAGCCCAGCATTGGGGACGTCGCGCCGCTCGAAAATGCGATGCTTCTTGTCCTGCACGCTGAACAGCTTGCTGGCGCGCGTCACCGATTCGGATGAGCCGAGGAACAAGCGCCCGCCGGGCTTCAAGCCATAATGGAACGTCCGCATCACCCGGTCCTGCATCGGCGCGTCGAGATAGATCAGGAGGTTGCGGCAGGAAATCAGATCGAGCTTTGAGAACGGCGGGTGCTTGATGATGCTGTGGGCCGAGAAGATGCACATTTCGCGGATCTCGGGAACGACGCAGCAGTTCGTGCCCTCGCTGGCGAACCAGCGTTCGGCATGGTCGTGCGACAGCCCCGCGATCGGCTTCCGATAGCGCCCGAGCCGCGCGGCGGCGATCGCGCGTTCGTCGAGGTCGGTTCCGAAAATCTGCACCTTGGGACGCGGGCGGCGCGTGTCCATCGCCTCGCGCAGCAGGATCGCGATCGAATAGGCCTCCTCGCCCGTGGCGCATCCCGGCACCCACACGCGAATGTCCTCATCGGCACCCCTCCCCTCGACAAGGCCCTTCAATACGCTGTCGTTCAGCGCGTCGAACGCGGGCGGATCGCGGAAGAACTGCGTCACGCCGATCAGCAACTCGCGCAGCAGCGCGTCGAGTTCTTCGGGCTTTTCGGCGATCCGCTGCCGATAGGCTCCGGGGGTTTCGACGTGCAAAATCTGCATCCGGCGCTGCAGCCGCCGCACCAGCGTCTTTTCCTTATACTCGCTGAAATCGTGACCCGAGCGCGCGTGGAGCGCGCGCAGGATCCCGGTCAGATGCGATACTGCGTCCTTGCGGACACCGTCTTCATCCTTGCCGTCGGCGACGTCGGCCAGATGATTTTGATAGGCGATGATCCGCCCGGGCATCGACTCGACCGCCAGCACCTCGTCGACCAGCCCGGTGTTCGCCGCGCTCTGCGGCATGCCGGGCATGGCGTGGTGATCGAATTCGGCCTGGGCGAGCGTAAAGCCGCCATGCTCCTTCACTGCCGCCAGCCCTTGCGCGCCGTCGCTGCCGGTCCCCGACAGGATGATGCAGATCGCGCTTTCGCCCTGATCCTCGGCGAGCGACTGAAAGAAGGTGTCGATCGGCCGGCGCCGATCGCGCGGGGGAGCGGGGCGCGCGATCTTGAGGCGTCCGCCGTCGATCGTCATCGTCGCATCGGGGGGAATCACAAACACGCAATCGGGTTTGACCGAGACTCCATCGGTCGCCTCGATCACGTCCATCCCGGTCGTCCTGCCAAGCAGTTCGGCCAACATGCTTTTGTGGTCGGGGGAGAGGTGCTGGACCAGCACGAACGCCATGCCGGTATCGCCCGGCATCGCCGCAAAGAAGCTTTTGAACGCATCGAGCCCGCCCGCCGATGCCCCGATGCCGACCGTCAGGAACATCGCGGGATCGCTTTCAGCCAGCCGCGCGCTCTGGGCCGGGCGTCGGCGTTGCGCGGTATTCGGGCGACGTTCGATCCCATGACGGGCAACTCTCCCTCCGGCAGGTCGGTGAAGCCACTGCCCTAGCACCACTTTCCGGATAATTCCGAATCCTAAGAAATTGAACCAGGTCAAGCGAAGCGAACCACCGGTGCTGCCCGGCAGGGCAAAGCGCACCAGGAACGAGGGTTCGCGGGTTACTTGGAGGGCGAGCGGGTGAGCCGCAGGCGACCGAGCATGGCGAGGTCAACGGAATCGAACCGCGCCGCAGCCCTGTTGGGCGGAGGGCCAGCAAATGACTCGAGGGTTCCGCGCGGTGAGGCGAAGGCTCGCCCCTTCAGGATGACCAAGCCAAAAATGGAGCGGTGAAGGGAACCGCGAACGTGAACATAAATCCCATAAATAAGCCGCTTTTAACCTGGGAAATATTGGAGATACCCCCAATCATACCCCCAAACGGCCCGGCTAAGGACGAATGCGGGCGAACAGATTGGCCTGACCGCGGCACTCCAAAGCGGAAAATAGGGTTAGCGTTTACGTGAAAGTTTTAGCGCGCCGTCCGCGCCCCATGCGCCAGAAATTGCCCTACCCCCTGGTCAGCGCATTGCATATTCCCTTTCGCGCGCACGAAATGCGCCAACGTCTGAAAGGTGGCCGATCGGCCCAATAGCTGACATTCCGCATACGACCCCATTGCGGATATTCAGTTAAGGCGAGAACTTCCCCGCACGCGTTCACTGGCTCACCAAAGTCCATTCGTTCCAACGAGCGTCGCGCCGCCAAGGATGCCGGCCTAGTCGAGCCTAGGCACAGCAGGATGGGTTTGCACCAGTCGCGCGCGCCTCCTGAATGGGCGGGCAAGGAACATCTGCGTAGGAACAAAACACACAGCAATCACCAGCGAGTGGTCGCAACAATGCGCCACAATGCGTGCAGTCATAGAAGAACCGGCAAGCGTCCGTCGGCATTGTTTCCGTCGTCCGCTCGCCACATTGCGGACAGGTCAGAGTTGATTGGAGCTCGGTCATGCGCGTGTCGCTTTCAAATCCCAGATGGCGATCAGGGCCATGATGGCTAGGCCAGGATAGAGAAGCCATTCTGTCGGCGTTCCGTATGTCGCCATCAGCAGCGCCGCAGCCAGTACGAGCAAGGGTCCGATGATGCCAAGAACCATCCGCACCCAACCCCGGCGCCGAAGTCCGCCGATGACGTTCGCGGCCAAACCGACGAGGGCAAATAGCGGCAATATGTAGCGGATTGAGATGCCCTCAAACTGACTGAGAAACCCTAGTCCGAGGACCGAAGCGAGGCTGGCTAGGGCAGGGAAGCACGCCGTACAGCTCATCGCTGCAATGATAGCACCTATGGTGCCGCCGCCGCTCGCAATGCGTGTCAGAGGACTTTGGGGCTCAGTCGCATCAAGTTGTGTGGCAGATTCGTAGGTCAATCCCTGTCTCCAGAATGATTCGCCCCTACATGCCACCTGTAGCAAATACAGGATCAAGGGAAATCGACACGGCGGCCAAAGGTATCACTCGCAGCGACCTAGCAAGGCGGACGGGTGTGAACGCAGAGACGATCCGATATTTCGAGCGAATCGGCGTCCTGGCCGCACCGCAGCGAACCGCAGGAGGGCACCGTGTCTACGATCAGAACCATGTCCGCGTTCTCAGCTTCATTCGCCGGGCCAGAGGGCTTGGCTTCAGCCCCGATGAGGTGCGAGCCATTGTCGAGCTTGGAGGACCGGGCAAGGCGACTTGCGGCGAAGTGCGGGAGATAGCGTCGCACCATCTGGAGCACGTCCGCGCCAAGATTGCAGACTTGGTCGAAATTGAGTGTCTGCTGGCCATAACCATCGAGCGCTGCTCCGGCAGGCCGAACGCTGAATGCGCGGTCATCGATATGATCGAACAGCCGGAAGTTGCTCTAAACAACTAGGCCAAACTCCTCCGTTTAGGCTTCACCGTTGCACAGGCAGGATAGCCTTTGAATGTCCGTTTTCCACCCCGTTCCGGTCATTAGCTGCTTAGATTGGCTCGCCCGATTCCCGACCGTCCGCTTTTGGGCATCGAATGGGACCCGCTGAACGTCTCAATTGGGGTGGTCAGCGGACTGTCCGCTTTTATCGTCCCAGCAACGGTCCACCCAATGCGTAAGCACCCAGCCACCATCCGGTGCCAAGCAACCAACCCGCGGTTACATCGGTTGGCCAGTGTACCCCCAGCCAGACCCGGCTGAATCCCACCGCCAATGAGAGCAGCACCGCGCCACCCAGCGCGATAGTTACTGCCGTCCAACCAAGCACTGGCACCCAGGCCAGCGCCAGCGCACAATAGACCAGGGACGCGTTGAACGTGTGCCCACTAGGAAAGCTGGGTCCACCAGCGCGCGCGAGGTGCGGGACAATCGTCGGGCGTTTGCGATGGAAGATATGCTTGAAAATGCCATCGACGACCCACCCGCTGCCGAGTGCTGAGACCAGCCATAGCGTTGTGCACCCGAAACCGAACCTGTAGAGCGCGAGAGCCGCCGGAATCGCAATCGCGTAGCGCAGCACTGGTCCGCCAAACTGGGTCAGCAGGCGCATGACAGGCGCCATTGCCTTGCCGCTCCGGGGTTGGCCCGATGGCAAGCGCAGAGCTGTGATACCGCGGCGGTCAAACGCCTCGGTCGCGCCGCGACTAACCATGTGGTCGAGTGCGAAGAACGCCGCGAAGCACGACAACGCTGCGGTCAGCGCCGCAACTGCAAGGGGGCTGTTTAGCATTGTCAGATACTAGCGGGTGTCGAAACCCGCACAAGGGCGCAAACCCTACACTTTTGCAGGCATACCGACCATCGGATTTCAGCAACTTGGCTCGAAGCGTCGGCTTTCCGACAGCCGCTGTTCTCGCCTCACGTTGGCTTTGATCGTGATCGTCTCAGCGTCGAAAGAAGTCTCGGCAGGTTCCGTCCAAATCCAACCGCCGCTAACAGCAGATAAATCCATCCCATTGCGGTCAATGCCGCTATCTCTAGGCTGGGTTGATGTTGGAGGAAGAACGCCAACGTAACTTGGATTCCGAACAGGCCAGCGAGCACCGCCGCACCTCCAAGAGTAAGTCGCAGGCCCAACAGGAGCGACAGCCCGAACAAAGATTGGGCAGCTGTCAGAAAGAATTCCTCATGCTGCCGCGCACTGAGCGGCAAGGAGATGAGCGAACCTGCGCCGATGCTCATCGCGACCGGCAGCGCTCCGACCAACAGCGTCCATTGATTTATCTTGTCGCTGATCATCGCGACCAGAGCGGTGCCGGGGCGGGCGGCAAGGACGAACAGAATGGCGAGCAGGATTTCGGGAGATTCGCCCGTTAGCGGCGCGATCCATTGAATTAGCAAAAATTCGTCGACCCCGAGCGCGCGTCCAGCGCCGATCATCGATTCCGCGAACGGTTCCGCCGACAGCAGGATGATCGTTCCGGCGACAAGCGTCAGCGCCCCGGTCCAGAGCCACTGGGCCCGAGGCGAAAGCGTTTCGAGAACCGCCGCCGGACCTGGCTCCACATCATCCTCGTCATCGTCATCATCGTCTTGCTCACGCTTGGGAGCGCGTGACACACGCCACATGTATCCGCCGAAGATCGCGAGCAGCGCGAAAAAGTCGAACAGATCGATCCTGTCCTTGAACAGGATTACGAAGGCGTAGATGCTTGCGATGAGAAGAAAAAATAGCTCGATCTTGTTCGACTCCAACAGATCGACCGTGCGGTCGCGTGTTCGCCACCAGTGGAGGAATATGATCATCGGCCACGCAAACCCGACGAGCAGGCGGTTTGCGCCCGTCATGTTAGCCGCGGCGTAGTGCACGTAGTTTGAACCGGGGGCCTGGCCCGCCCGAAAGGCGTAGTAGATGTCGATGGCGTATTCGGGAAGCACCGTGACGAGGGCGAGTCCCGCGAGCATGAGGCCTTGCGAGACGCGGCTTTCCGCAGCCTCCGCACCCCACGATAGGATGAAACCTGCCGCAAGGACCGCGAGACCGAAGATGCCCGCGTCGAGAATTGGACCGGGCCGCAAGCCGGTGAAGCGCAGATACATCGCCGGTGCGGCGGCCAGAAGCGCCAACGCGATATAAATCAGCAAACGTCGCATTGCATTCATAGCCCGCTCTCCAAAAACTCCGGCGTTCCCGACGGGACTGCTCGGCTCCGCCTGAGCCACATGTGCGAAACCGCAGGCAGAACAAACAGCGTCAGGATCGTTGCGCTGATCAGGCCGCCGATGACGACTACCGCCAAGGGCTTTTGAACCTCGGCGCCGGTGCCGTGCGCCAAGGCCATTGGAACGAACCCAAGCGAGGGGACGATCGCGGTCATCAGCACCGAACGGAATCGGTCGATCGCGCCGCTGAAGATTGCGTTGTCGAGCAATGCACCTTCGCGCAGCCTGGTCTGAATGCTCGTCATCATTACCAAGCCGTTGAGGACCGCGACGCCCGATAGGGCGATGAAGCCGACCGCAGCCGAGATGGAGAAGTTCTGGCCGGTCAGGGCCAAGGCGAAAACGCCCCCGGCAAGTGCCAACGGGACCGTCGTGAACACCGCCAACGCCATCACCGCGTCGCCGAGGGCCATGACCAGCAGGGCGAAGGCGAGCAGCGCGCAGATGGGCACCACGATCGCTAGCCGCGCTTGGGCCGCTTTCAGATTTTCAGCAGCTCCACCCCATTCGAGCCACATGCCCGCCGGCACGCGAACGTCACGCGCGATGGCGGCTTTTGCGTCCGCCGTGAAACCTCCCGCGTCGCGGCTGCGCACGTTCATCTGGACCACGATGCGGCGCTTGCCGTTTTCGCGACTGATCTGGTTCAATCCTTCGATATTTTGGAACGCGACAAGCGAACGCAGCGGCACGGACTGGCGGGCACCCGAAGCATCGCTCGCCAGCATTACCGGCAGTGCGCCCACGGCATCGAGATCGTTGCGCACGGCGTTGGGCAAGCGGACAACGACGGGGAAGCGGCGATCACCTTCGAAGATCAATCCTGCCTCGCGGCCTCCGAGCGCAGTCGCGACCGTCGAGGTCACTGCATCGACTGTAATACCGTGCGCCGCGATCGCCGGGCGATCGAATTGGAAGTCGAGCGTCGGAAATCCCCCGGTCTGCTCGACACGGAGGTCGGCGGCACCCGGGATTTTGCGCAAGATAGATGCAATCCGATCCGCGCTCCGCGTCATTTCATCGAGATTGTCACCATAGACTTTGACCGCCACGTCGCCGCGCACACCGGCGATGAGTTCGTTGAACCGTTGCTCGATCGGCTGGCTGAAGCCGAAACTCGTGCCGAGCAACTTGCCCAGTCGGTCATCAACGCGTTCGATGAGTTCGGCTTTGGTAATCGTCGGATCGGGCCATTGATCGCGAGGCTTCAGGATGACAATGATGTCGGACTGGTTCGCCGGCATTGGATCGGAAGCAACCTCCGCGGTTCCGGTCTTGCCATAGACGTAGGACACTTCGGGGAGCTTCAGGATCGTGCGCTCCATCTGCATTTCGAGCGCGAGCGATGTACCGAGCGACGTAGAGGGTATCCGCACGGCTTCGAGCGAAAAATCCTGTTCGTCGAGCTGCGGAATGAACTCGCGGCCGAGCGTGGAAAATACGAGCAGCGAGACCGCGAAGATGGCGACGCCCGCGCCCAGCGTCTTTCCCGGATGCAATATCGCCCAGCGCAGCGCGGGCGCATAGCGATCCTTGGCCGCAGCGATGACCTTGACCTCCTTTTCCGCGACCCGCCCTTTGATGAACAAGGCCAGCATCGCTGGGAGGAAGGTGAGCGACAGGATGAAGGCGCCGGCGAGTGCGAGAATGACGGTGATCGCCATCGGCGAGAAGGTTTTGCCTTCGACCCCTTGAAAGGTGAGCAGCGGGATGAACACGAGAAAGATGATCGCCTGACCGAACAAGGTAGGACGTATCATTTCCTTGACCGATTCCGTCACCTCCTCGAAGCGCTCAGTCGTGCTTAGCAGCCGCCCTCGCTCATGCTGCCGTTCGGCCATGCGGCGGACGAAATTTTCGACGATGATGACGGCCCCATCGACGATCAGCCCGAAGTCCAGCGCGCCCAGACTCATCAGATTGCCCGAGACGCCGAAGACGTTCATTCCCGTCGCCATCAGCAGAAACGACAGCGGAATGACGAGCGCAGTAATCAGCGCGGCGCGAATGTTGCCGAGCAAAAAAAACAGCGCGGCAATTACGAGCAGAGCGCCTTCGAGGAGGTTCTTTTCGACCGTGCCGATGGTTGCATCGACCAGTTTGGACCGGTTGTAGATGATGTGAAGTTCGATGCCCGGCGGTAGCGCGCCGCGCACTTCGCCGATCTTGTCCGCGACGGTCGCGGAGACGGTGCGGCTGTTGCCGCCGACTAGCATGAGCGCGGTGCCGATCACGACTTCGCGCCCGTTCTCACTTGCAGCGCCAGTCCGGAGTTCGCCGCCGACCCGCACGTTCGCGACGTCGCGGACGGTGATCGGAACGCCCGCACGCGTCGCAATAACCGAAGCACCGATCTCGTCGAGCGTTCGAATCCGAGCATCGGCGCGAACAAGGAAGGCTTCGCCGCCGCGCTCGACGAAATTGGCGCCCACTGACGTGTTCGACTTTTCCAGTGCATCGGCGAGTTCGACGAACGAAATGCCATAGGATGCAAGCCGCGCGGGATCGGGCTCAACGAGGAATTGCTTTTCATAACCGCCGATCGAGTCGATGCCCGCGACTCCTGCAACCGTCTTGAGCTGCGGCGCGACGATCCACGCTTGGACCGTTCGCAGATAGGCGGATTGCGAAACCGGATCGGTGAGGCGCTCGCCCTCAGGCGTCAGATAGCTCCCGTCGCGTTGCCAGCCGGGGCGGCCGTCGGTCGCAACTCGCGGCTCTTTGTAGCGCACCGACCACATCAGCACCTCGCCGAGGCCGGTCGTGACGGGCCCCATGTTCGGGGTCGCGCCATCGGGCAAGGCATCGCGCGCCTGGGCCACCCGTTCCGCCACCTGCTGGCGGGCAAAATAGATATCGACGCTGTCTTCGAACACGGCGGTGACTTGGCTAAATCCGTTCCGCGATATCGATCGAGTGGTTTCCAGTCCCGGAATGCCGGCAAGCGCGGTCTCTACGGGAAAGGTGACGCGCTTTTCGATATCAAGCGGACCGAGCGCGGGCGCGAGCGTGTTGATCACCACCTGCTTGTTGGTGATGTCGGGGACCGCATCGATCGGAAGCCGGCCGAGCTGCCAGACTCCGAGCGCAGCTGCAGCACCGACGACAAACAGCACGAGGTAGCGATGGAGGACGGCTAAATCGATGAGACGCCCGATCATCATTCCTCCTCGCCTGCGCTCTTTTCGAGCTCAGTTTTGATGAGGAAGGCATTGCGCCCGGCAATGATCTCGCCGGGCTTTAGTCCCAAGGCGATCTGCGCCTGACCGGCGTTGCGCGACGCGACGCTGACCGGTCGTGCCACGAATCCGTCGCGCGTCCTGACGAACACGCTGTCGCGGCCCGCGATCGACTGCACGGCTTCTTCGGGAACAACGATGACACTGTTGCTGTCGCCCGTGCGCGCGACAATGGCGACCCGTACGAATTGTCCCGGTTGCAACATGGCTGCGCTGCGCGAAAGTTCGAGCACGACAGTCGCGGCACGGCTTTCAAGATTGGCCGAGGGCGTAACGGCGCGCACCCTCGCGCCGATCGTGCCGCCGGTTATCTGGATACGGGCCGCGTCTCCCGGACGCACTCTCTCCGCGTCGCGGATGGGCAAAGCCGCCTCGATCTGGATCGCGCTCGGGTTGGCAATCCGAAAGAGCTCGTTCTCTGCGCCCACGAACGATCCAAGAACCGCGGACGAGGCAGTAATGCGACCCGCGATCGGCGATCGAACGGCAATAAAACGCCCGGACACGCCCGCCGCGCTGACCGCCGCATTGGCGCGTGCCGCTTCGGCCTGCGCGACCTCATATCCCGCACGCGCCTCTTCAAAATCGGCCCGCGCCGTGACCTTGGCTTCATAAAGGTGCCGCTCGCGCTCGAAAGTGGCGCGCGCCAGACGGAGCTTCGCCGCCGCCGTCGCGCTGTCGGCGGAAATCAACGCCGCGTCGCGGCTTTCGAGCGTGGCAACGCGTTCGCCCCGTCCAACCGGATCTCCAAGCCGCTTGTCGATAGCAGTCACCCGCCCGGCCGCCCCTGCCGTCAACACCGCGAGACCGTTTGGTGTCGATGCAACCGTGCCTTGTGCGATCAGCTCCGCGCCCTCGCTGGATTCGCCGACGGTTATCAGTTCGATTCCCGCTGTACCAATCTGTGCCGCGTTGATCGCGACGTGGCCAGGACGTCCGGATTCGTTGCTTGGGGTTGTCGCCAAGGTTCCCTCGGCGGATTTTGGAGACGGCGCGCCGTTCAAAGCGGAGCGACCGATGAGCACGCCGGCTCCACCCGCGAGCAGGGTGAGAACGGCTGCGGACGCGACGAGTCTTTGATTCATCGGACTAGCTTTCATTGTGCCTGAGCGCGGATCAACGCCGCAGCGGCCTGCGCGTGGGCAAGCTGGGCATCGATCAACGCCGCTTCGGCTTGATTGAGTGCGGATTGTGCGTCGAGCAGTTCGAGGAGCGAGAATTTGCCTGCCGCATAGCCGATCCGGGCGAGCCGAAGCGCTTCTCGGGCTTGGTCGAGTCCCGAAGTCTGTAGCGCTTGCACCCGGGCGTCAGCGGCAAGCAAGTCGGCTTCGGCGCCTCGCAACGCTCTGATCGCGTCGAGCCGGGCTTGCGATAGCCGCGCTTCGGCCGAGCTCAAATTGGCGCGCGCAGCGGCAATCGCCCCCCCATTGCGATTGGCGATCGGGATAGGAAGCGAGATACCGGCAACGACCGCTGTGTCGTTGCTTCCTTCGAACCGCTTGACCCCAAGTTGTGCGGTTACATCGGGGACGGCAGTCGCCTGTTCAAGTTTGACGCGCGCATCCGCGGCATCTCGCTCGGCAGATGCCAGACGCACGACCAGCGAAGGTTCAGGGTCCGCCGACGGTTGCGTCGCGGTGAGAACTTCGATCGCGCCCCGCGCCTCGAGATCGACCTCGCCCAGACCGAGGAGTCCCGCGAGATTTCGCTGGTTCCTGGCATAGGTGGCAATGTTGGCTTGGGTCGCTGCCTCCGCCTCGGCAAGTGCCGCTTGAGCCCGCAACGCGCGGAGCGGAGGTTCGCGTCCGTATTCCACCAACAATTTTACCGTCCTAAGAAGGTCGCGGGCGCGCTGCTCGGAATCGCGGGCGAGCGCCACCCGGTCGCGCGCTCCACTGAGCTCGGCAAAGTTCGTGCGCACATCGCGTTCCACGTCGGCACGGGCGACGGCAACGCGCAATTCGGCGGCGGCAAGTTCGGCCGCGGCAACTGCCCTGCGGCTGGACCGCTTGCCCCCGAACTCGAATTGCTGACTGACTGAAAGCGTCGTTTCAGCTGCGCGAAAGCGCCTAAACTCACCGGTCCCAGCAAAATTTTCGACGGTCAAGCCCAGTTCTGGGTTTGGTCGCACACCTGCTTGCCGCGCGCGAGCGGCGGCAGCGGCCAGTTCGCCTCGCGCCTGGATAACGGGTGGAGAATCCTGCTCAGCGCGGGCCAGCGCTTCGGGGAGGGTGATGGGACGGGCGCAAAGTGGCATCGGCGCGGAAATCGCGCACAGCAATGCTGCTAAAGCCATTCGTCCCCGACAACTGGGAAATCGCATAGATTAAAGACCTTGATGGCGGGACTGTAAGCGCGGCAAGCGCCAAGAACGGCCGTCAAGATCGTGGAGGACGGTCCCGGCTCGCGGGACAAGTCTGCAAAACTGGCGTCCTGGGGACTGTCTCCCACACGGATGAATTCGTTATCGGTGGTGGGAAGATTTGTTCGGCTGCCGGTAGGAAATTCCCAAGCTGGGTCTGATTGCAATGACCGCCCTGTGGATGGCCCGCGGGATGGTCGAGCGGATCTTCGACCACGTCGAGCCAAGCGGGAAGCAGTTGCACAGCCGACGCGGGCGGGTCCCTGCGCTCAGAAGAAGCTGCAGCCGAATCCAAGGCTGGCGCGATCATGAGGATCAACGCCGCCAGGAGTTGGAGTATTCGCCCCATACTGATCCAGGAATTGCGATTTACTCGCCGCATTGCGCCAATCGTCCAAAACAAAGGAGCTTTGTAAGGTATCTCGGATGCTCTCGCTACCCCATATCGTGGCGCGTACGCTGGCTGGCCCAATTTCGGTCGATCTTTCGCATCGGGCGGGGTCGAGCACAAAATATCCCCGCCACCGGCTGGCGAGGGTGAATGGTACAGTTCGAAGGAGAAGACGCGGCCACGTCGGAGCGCCCGGTGAAATGAATTGGGGTGCTAGTTCGCTATCCTACTGTCCGCAATCGGGTCGTTTCCTGCCTGGCAGCTTTCCTATTCGTCAGCCAAGACTGTTTTGCGCCATCTTTCCTGGCATGCCGCTTAAGTAGCGAGACCTGGCTTCAAGGCAGCCGGTCACTCCTTTGCCCGTGCTCATACCTCTGATCAATTCCGCTTGCCGGTGCGGGGCAACGGTGCCGTAGCTGGTAAGCGTAGTCATTACACGCTCATGCCCCAAGTTTTGCGACCATGCCTTGAATTGCTCCGGCGTGGTGCAAACCTGTTCTCCAAGCTGAACCAGAGTGTCGCGCAGCGAATGCGGGTTGAAGTATGGCAGTTCAGCCGCTTCGAACGCATTGCGGAAAATGTCGCGGATCGGCCCGGCCCCTTGCCAGCATTCCCCCCGGCGCAGGCCAACCGGGACAAAACCACCATCGTCCCCAAGCCCGATTTGCGTAGGCGGGAATAGCGGGTCATCGTCACCCCAAAGAAGGGTCGTGCGCAGGTAATTGCACCAGTCCTGCACGATATGGAGCGCGTCGCCGCCAACAGGGAAATACCATGTCGCAAAGGTCTTGCTGGCCTTGGTCTTCACGTCCCGCGCGTCCTGATCGACGCGTCCCTGCACCAGATCGACGTGCTTTAGCCGAAACGACGCGAGCGCCCCGTCCCGCGCACCTGTCAGCAAGGCGAAGGCTAAAAGCGCGCGGTTGCGCAATTCAATTTCAGTGCCCGTTGGCATTGCCGTGATGACGTGATGAATTTGCTCCAGCGACGGGAACGCTTTGTGCCGCGCAGCCTTGGCAATCCGCACGTCCTTTTCGGCCAGGTTGAAATAGTCGGCATCTGCATAACACACGCGGGACTTGTAACCGGGCTGCCCCGCCAGCCAGACAAAGAATGCCCTCAGAGCGGACAGTGTGGAATTGACCGTGGCCCGGCTCAAAGGCTTGCCGGTCCGGACCGCAGGTTGCTTGTCCAGCTTGTGCTTGAAGGCCACCGCCTGCGCCCGGTGAAAGGTCTTGAAATCCTTGTGACCGTTCGCCTCTTCAAATCGCGCCAGCGCCTTGGCCACGGCATCGATCGATGCTTCGTCGCGGCGCTGCGCTTCCTTCAGATAGGTGAAATATTCGCGCTTGATCCGCGCATTGGCGGCACTGTGTTTTGCCATGGCTATCAGTCCTTTCGATTGTCACAATTCAGGGAAGGTTCGGTGCGCTCACATATGCGTGGGCCTGCCTCCCTGATTTGGACGTCCAGATTTGGCATGATCGTGCCGATTGCCGCTAAGCGGGTGCGCCGGTGCATCATGGTGCCGCATACTTCGCAAATGGCGCTTAGGTTGCCCGTGGTCGCATTCTGGCGGTTGGCTTCAACTAGCCCCATGGCTGGCGCTCGCGGCTGGCGGCACTTAAAGCAATAGAGCGTGCCAGGTGGACAGGGCCGCTTGCGACTGGCGTTGCGCTTCGCAAGGAAGGCCCGAACCGCCCCCCCGTCAAACAGGGTTGGGCGGCCTTTGCTGACGGGCTCCAACCCGCTGGCCTGCCAGTGCCGGACAGTGTTCTTGTGAACGCCGCAACAGGTCGCCAATTCCGCCGCACTATAGATGCGGTGTAGCTTCACCCGGTGCGGATTGGCCCGACGCGGTGCCATAACGATCAGGCCTGCCCATCGATCAGTGCGCGGAGGCTGGCAGCCGGAATGAGGGTGCGTTTGCCAATCTTGCGCACCTCAAGCCGCCCTTCAGCAATCAATTGATAAAGGCGAGTGCGGCCTAGAGACGAAACGCGGCAAGCATCATTGAGGGAATAGGCGAGCGGTTCAAAAATGCCATTTGCAGTATTCACAGGATGGTCTCCGTTCAATTGCGAACGGGTCTATTCTGCGGCACTTGCGTCCATCCTGTCGGCCAGCAACTGCCAGAAATTGCCAACTACTCGGAAGGCGAGAGGTTATTGGCAGCCCGTAACTTCACCGCATTCAGTTCAGAGACGAAGCGCTTGCCGTAGTCTCGCAGTTGACTGTTTTCGGGTGCGTCATCGTGAGCATCGATGAACCAAGCCCTCAAGTGTCGCGCAACGTCAGACTGATTTGGATCTTTGCTGTCGTCACGAAAGAGGCCATCCGGACTTGCGTGCGCAATTGCGGCCAAATGGAGTAGCGCACCGTCCCAATCCCACTTGCGTGGAGCGCCACCGGTATTAGGGGCGGGCTTTGAAGTTAAAAGATCAAGTGCTGGTAGGCCGGAGCGGTCAAACTTGACACCGCTGGCAGAGCCAATGGCGTAAACACTTGCATCGGTGTCATCGAAAGAGAAATCACCTGCAATCCAATCAATGGCGGCGACAGCCTGCAAGCGCTGCAATGTTCGCCAGAAATTGGCACTGATTGACCGCTCTTGCTCAGGCAGGTGGTATTCGTGTTGCGTCCCGTCGTCCCGGTTGCCTTGGACAAAGCGGAACCAGACTGGACGGGCCAGCAATGTCCCTTCAGCCAGCCGACGGATCAGCGCGTCGGCGGCCCTGGCCATTGCGGCGCGCTGCTGCTTTTCCTTAGATTCATAATCCTCGATATCGTGGAGCGCGTAGGCCCCGCTTACGAGGCGTAACGCTTCGCGGGAAGCAATCCACTCGCGGCGCTGATCATGGTGCTTCGATGCGTTCGTCGCACGATTGGTAGAGTGCATATAGGCATCGTGAGGAACAGACCGTGAATGCACAAGGGCGAACGGCTGAGTATTCCCCACTATCCACAGCTGAACCCGTTACGCCCCGAATTTCCGGCACCGGGCGAGCACCCGCGGACTAAATAGCCTCGCGTCCGGGGAAGGGCACAATGTCCGCTCCCTTGCGCAACTGGTCGAGATAGTTCGACCACCACTGCGCCATTTCCACCCGCTCTTTCCAATGAGCCCCCCGGTGATATGCCGCGCGCACTTTGTCAGTGTCACCGTGGGCAAGTGCACGCTCGATTGCGTCCGGATTCCACTTGCCGCTTTCATTCAAGAGCGTTGACGCCATGGCGCGAAAGCCGTGCGCCGTCATTTCATCGCTGGCATACCCCAGCCGCCGCAAACCCGCGTTTACAGTGTTCTCGCTCATCGGGCGGACGCGAGTGCGGATCGAAGGGAAGACATAGCCATTCGGTCCGGTGATCGACTGCACTTCCCGGAACAGTTCGACTGCTTGCAGCGAAAGCGGAACATGGTGCGCCTTGCGCATTTTCGTCTTAGCCGCCGGGATGATCCAGAGCGCGCCGTCCAAGTCGATTTCGCTCCATTCGGCGTGGCGCAATTCGCCGGGGCGGACAAAGACGTGCGGTGCGATTTGCAGCGCGGCCTTGGTAATGCCGCTACCTTCATAGCCATCGATGGCACGCAACAGTTCGCCAACCCGCTTGGCGTCCGTAATCGCGCCGTAGTGTGTGACCGTGAGGGCGGTGAGTGCGCCGCGCAAATCGCGGGTAGGGTCCGACGCCAGCCGCGCCGTTGCCACCGCGTATCGGAACACCGCGCCAGCCAGTTGCAGGCTGCGCCGAGCGCTTTCGAGTTTGCCCTTGCCTTCGATCCGGCGAATGGCTGTCAGCACGTCCGCCGGTTCAATCTCGCCAATGGGCAGCTTGCCGATTGAGCCGCAAACCAGCGAAAGCAGATACTCGCTGCGGATCGCCGTGGCGGGTGCCCAACCCTTGGCACCGTCGCGTCTGCGTTTGGCGCAATACTCATTGCAGATCACCGTGAACGTGTCCGCCGCCTGTATGCGGGCGCGCACCTTGTCGCGCTGCTTTTCACGCGAGGGGTCCTTACCAAGCGCGATCAGCTCGCGAGCCTCCTCGCGACGCCTGCGCGCTTCGCCAAGGCCAATCTCCGGATAAGACCCAAGGGCCAGCAGCTTTTCGCGCCCATCGACACGAAACTTGAGCCGCCAGAGTTTGCCCCCGGATGGCGTGACAAGCAGGAACATCGCGCCGCCGTCCGCCAGCTTGATCGCCTTCGCGCCGGGCTTGGCATTGCGGATTGCTACATCGGTTAAAGCCACAGATTTCCTAGCCTCTCCGAGGGTTCATACCCCCAATATACCCCCAAACGTGGGGGTATCGAGCCGACCGTTTTGCATATACCCCCCAATCATACCCCCAGAGAAGGGTGGCTGACTGCGAACATGGGTGGACGTTCGCGGCCTAATAACCGCTATATACCTCGGTTTTTGAGGGTTTGTCTAGACGCCTATGAACATCGACGGACAGGAAAATGGAGCGGGTGAAGGGAATCGAACCCTCGTATTCAGCTTGGGAAGCTGCTGCTCTACCATTGAGCTACACCCGCATTGCGCCGGGCCGCGCGCGGCGGTCTCGCGAAGCGGGCGAACTGGCACAATCGCCGCGGAGGGTCAATCGGCTTGGCGAGCGCTGGGCGGCGGGCCGGTTGTCCGCGCAGTGATATCGCGATAGGCCCTGCCACGATGACCCCCGGCACCGAGCTCTCTCAGCGCAGCAGTGTTTTGAAGCGACCCGTGGTGATGCTGGCGGGATTCGCGCGCATGCCGATGGGCGAAAAGCTCGCGCTGGTGGCGGCCTGGACATTGCTGGCGGGAGCGGCGGCAGCGCTGCGCCTGTTCCCCTTCCGTCGCCTCGCCCCGCTGCTCGGCAAGGCGCTCGGCCCTGCGGCGAGTGTGCCCGTGATCGATCAACGACAGACCGACAGCGCCCGGCTCATCCGGCGCGCGGTGTTGCGCGCCGCCCGGCTCGCGCCGTTCCGTTCGGATTGCCTGCCCCAGGCGCTGGCGGGTGCCGCGCTGTGCCGGATGCTGCGGGTGCCGGCGACGGTGTTCCTCGGGGTGCGGCTGAACGATGGACCATCGGGGATGGCCGCGCATGCCTGGCTTTGCGCCGGCGCGGCCGCGGTTACCGGCGGGCAATCGTTCGAGCGGTTCACCGTGGTCGCGGCATTCGCGCTGCCGGGCTCGAAGCGCTGAGCAACTTGAGTATGGTGAACCAGGCAGTCCACCGCTAACGACTCTCACCTAAATTTTCCCTGTAAACCACCCTTTTTCAAATTTTTCACTGCTCCAAGGTCGAGATTGGCGCCTGGAGTACCCGCTAAGCGGCAGAAATCCGCGAATCCAAGCGGCGCGCATTTCCGCCGTTTAACTGGGAAAACCTGCAATGCTACAGGGAATAATTCGTAGCTAGCAGGGAAGTTGCAGAGAACAATCCAGACGAGCGCTCTAGCAAGAGAAGTAAAGTAACGCTCGCGTCAAGAACGACGCGCCCCAAAACACTTGCGGCGCGTATGCGTTTCCGCTATTTAATCGCGAAGAAGACGAGGCCCACGGTTTTTTGCAACCGGCCTCGATTTCGCTCGAGGCCCACGATGGAGGTCTCGAGTGGTCAAGCCCCGAATATTCAAGGTCAGCAACCGCGCGGCTATGGTCGGGCGGTTCCTCGAAGTAAGCCCCGGCGACCTGTCCCCCGCCGCGCGTCGCACGCGCAAGCATCCGGCGCAGAAGCGGCGTGCGTTGCTCGAGAGCATCCGCACGCAAGGCATCATCAGCCCGATTATCGTCAACTCAAGGAACGTCATCGTCGACGGTCATCTCCGCGTGGAGATCGCGGTCCAGCTGCAGCTGCGCACCGTTCCGGTGTTGCGGGTCGAGTACCTGAGCGACGCCGAGCTTCGCGCCTTTGGCATCGCAGCCAACCGCATGCCTGCGAATGCCGATTGGGACATGGACGAGCTTCGCCTGGAGCTCGAGGAGATAAAGGCTGACGACGTCGCGCTCGATCTGTCGCTTACCGGATTCTCGATCGGCGAGATCGACCGGATCGTCGGAAACCACCTTGCCGCAAAGTACGATGACCTGGACGCCACGGACGATCCACCTCTCGGCTCCTCGCCAGGGGCGAGGCTGGGTGATCACTATTCGCTGGGCGACCACGAGCTCATCTGCGGCGATGCAACCGATCGGGCGGTGATCGAGCGTCTGATGCACGGCGACCAGGCGCAGGTCGTTTTCACGGACCCCCCTTACAACGTGCCGATCAACGGCCACGTCTCGAGTTCGGGCCAGCACGCCGAGTTCGCGATGGCCTCGGGCGAGATGTCTTCAGGCGAGTTTACGGGCTTTCTCGAACTGACGCTCGGGAACATGGGAAGCGCGCTGGCCAGCGGCGCAATCGCGTTCGTGTGCATGGACCACGCGCACATCGGCGAGCTTCTGGAAGCCGGGACCTCCGTATTCGATCACCGTCTCAACATCTGCGTGTGGGATAAAGGTCAGGGCGGAATGGGCGCTCTTTACCGCAGCCAGCACGAGCTCGTCGTGGTGTTCAAGAAGGGTGACGCGCCCCACCGCAACAACATCGAGCTCGGCAAGAACGGGCGCAACCGCACCAATGTCTGGTCTTTCCCTGGCATGGTCGGATTCTCCGCCGGCCGGAAGAAGGCGCTCGAACTCCATCCTACGGTCAAGCCGGTGGCACTGATCGCGGAGGCCCTGCTGGACGTTACCGCGCCGAGCGATCTCGTCCTGGATGCGTTCGGCGGCTCGGGCAGTACCCTGATCGCCGCCGAGAAGACTGGTCGCCGGGCAAGGTTGGTCGAGCTCGACCCGCGCTACGTCGACCGCATAATCGGCCGGTGGGAGAAGCTCACCGGTCGCACCGCAGAATTGCTGCACCGGGTCGCTGACTAGGACCCCGGTTCGCAATGCCGCCAACCCCATCCCCTACTCCAATACTAGGCAGACTCTAATGACCGAAGAACGCGACTATAAGGTTGGTAAGGGCAAGCCGCCCAAGGCTTCCCAGTTCAAGCCCGGCCAGTCTGGCAATCCCGCCGGTGCCCGGCGCCATAAGCGAAGAAAGGGCGGCTATACGCTACGCGAACTCGCGATGGCCTGCGCCAATGAAACGATGACCATCACCATCAACGGACGGAAGACCAAGGTGACCAAGAAGGAGGCCTTGGCGCTTGCCGTGTTCAACGACGCGCTCACGGAAGATGCCGCACACCGTCTCCGTGCCTTGCGAGAACTGCGTGAAATTGGTGCCTTCGATCCTTTGCCGCAGGATCCGCTGAGCCGGGCGGATGCGTTGCACAAGTTCATCGAACGGCTCGCCAAGGAAGCCGAGCGCGAACAGGAGTGGGACCGAAACCACCCGCGCTAGAGGGTGCGCACCAGCCGGCCCTCACGGGCTGGCTGGCGTCGTCAATTGCGGTTGAAACCGTGCTCGCGCGACAGCAACTTCGCTTTCCAGACCTGCTCGTCCGCGACGATATCTTCGGCGGTGGCCGTCGAGCCGGCGACCTGCAAGATAGAGACCGTGAACTTGCGAGTGTCGCAGTCGAGCAACCCCTGGTTACCGCCGTGGCCGGTCAGAACGTAGTTTTGCCAGCGGCCCCAGAACCCGTCGAACCCGGTCGCCGAGCCGGTGTAGAGCCGGCCGGTGTCGGGGCAGGTCAACAGGTAGACTCCGCGGGCCCGGCGCAAGTGGTCGGCCCAGCTGGGGCTCAGGCTGTCCAAGCTCCCGACCGTGTGCTGAAAGGCGAGGTATCCGGGAAAAGGCTGTTCGAAAGGGTTCTCCAGGACGGCGACGATTGGCTTGTCCTGATTGTTGGCGCGTTGCACCCAGGCGCGCTTGCCTGACGCTCCTCCGCCCCAGTCGATCATCAGGCGGCCGCTGTAGAGCTCGAGTTCCGCGACGCGCTCGAGCACGTACTGGTCGCAAGTGCCAGCGGCGATGGTGTCGCCGCTTAGCGGTTCGGACAAGGTGGTGGCGAGGGATTGCGGGGCACCTGCGTGGTACAGACCCTCAAACACCGTCCTGCCATCCGGAGTTCCTACGAACGAGGCCCAGAACGGCGCGGCGAGGTGGGGACGGCGCTGGATCGATTGCACCGACTGCCAGGCCAGCAGCGACGCGCGATCACGGTGGAATTGGTCGATCAGCACCACGCCGTTGGGCAGGACCGGGTAATGGCGAAGCAGGCGGACGGACGCCGGGTCAATATTGGCTTCGCGCAACAGCATGTTGAAGCGAAGCATGGGGTCTCAATTCGAGCTTGCAGCTAAATACATACTATAGGAGATAAACCGCTAGACCGAGGATCGCCAATGGTTTGTGCATGGATATGCGCAAGCTCATCGGTCAGAACGTGCGTCGACTGCGCATCGCTCAGGACCTGACCCAAGAGCAGTTCGCCGAGCGCTCGGGGTTCTCGCAGCAGTATATTTCCGATCTGGAGCGCGGGCGGCGCAATCCTACCGTCGTCTCGCTTTACGAGTTGGCGCAAGCACTGAGGACCACCCCAGCTGACCTAGTCAGCGCAGGTGGATAGGCGCGCCCGAGACTCCAGGAATTGCGCGCGTACGCATAGAGGTCGAAGCTGGAAAGTCGGCGCCCTAGGGAACCGGGCGAATGTGTCCCAGCACCTGACCTGAGAGCACCGGGTCGAGTTCGTTCGCCCTGGCGAGGCCCATTCGCGCCACGTCTCGAGCTCGCCCGCGCCCAGCTCGAGCCCGCCTGCGGCTACGCAACGAATTGTCAGTCCCAGAGCGGCTCTTCGAGAGCTGCTACTAACGGTTACCGGGAATCGCAGATTTAGTCTGGAAGGGCCCCCATGCGGTGTCTCCGTCTCAGTCCCATTCGATAAAGTTCGTCCTTCCTGTCCAAGAATTGGTGTTTGAACGCACCAAGCACGTGCACAACGATCAGCGCCAGCATCATGTAGCCTGCCGCCGTGTGCGTCCAAACGATACGTTCGTGCAATTCGTGCTGCTCAGCGATCCCGTTTGGTCGTTGCGCGATTGCCTGGATGGGGCCAATCGGGCGAAGAGGGACGACCCCCCATATCATGATAAATTTCTGCTTTCGGCTCGCATTCGGCGACGCGGTATCGGTCGCCGACGTTGCATCCGCCTTCTCATAGCGCGGCGGGTTTGCGGAGATCAAAGCCCATCCCGAAAGCGGCAGACCAAGCATGGCCACGTACAAGACGAAATGCGCAGAGGAGGCTGCCCATCGCTCGATGCGGGACAAGGCGGAGTCGAATGGTGGTGGTCGGTTCGCCAGCCGCCAAGCGATACGCGCCAGCGTTAGCACGAGAACTGTCATCCCCGACGATTGGTGGAGCCGGACGATAAGCGTCCGATAGGGCTCTGCAAGATCCTCCATCCACCAGCCAAGCGCCAGATTGATGGCAACCAAGGTTGCGATCGCCCAGTGAAGAGCGATCGCAACCGTGGTGTAGCGAGGCAACGCGGTGAGATCAGGCGCCGTCACAATTTGAAGCGCAGTCCGAAGCGGTAGACACGGCCCAGCACGTCGTAGAGGTCGCCGCGCGTGCGAACCGCGAAATACTGATTAGGATTGGGCACTTCCGCCGGATCGCGATTGAACAGGTTCCGCACGTTGACAAATGCTTCGACTTCAGCGCCACCTATATCAAATCCGTACGACAACGACGCGTCCAGGTAGAACGTGCCGGGCAGTTGATTGTAGTTGTAAGTCGGATTAGCTGTGGTCGAAGTCGGGCAACCGCTGGCGCACGCGATGCCGTTCGGGTTGTATGGTCCGCCTTGCGCGGTGCGCGCGGTCAGAGAGGTGCGCAACGTGTCCAGCTCGTAGGCGATGGTCGTAGTCGTCACCAGCTTGCGCGGAAGCAGGCCGAGACGGCTGCTTATTGTAGCCGGCGTGAGTCCGTTGTCGGTCCGATTCTCCAGATAGCGAGTGATGTTCGAGTGAAACGAAAGGTTGCCCGGGAAAGTACCGGACAGCGCAGACAGCGGCACTCGGTAGCCTACCTCGATGTCGATCCCGCGTACGTCTTGGCTGGCCTGATTGAACGCTCCGCCGGTGACAAAGGTGATCACGCCGTTGGTGCGCTGAATCTGGTTGCAGTAGGTCTGACTACCCAAGAAACACTGGTTGATGATATCCTGCCCCAAGGTCGTAGCGATTCCGTTCTTGATCGCGATCTCCCAGTAATCGACCGAAAGGCTGAAGCCGGGAATGAAGGCCGGCTGGAGAACGACCCCGACGGTCAAGCCGTCTGCCTTCTCTGGCTTGAGCAACGGATTGCCAATGTTGGTCGCGCGGATTGAAGGCGAGGTGTTCGTGAAAGGATCGAACACGTTGGCGGCGGCGATCGAGCCTTGGGCGAACAGTTCGTTGAGGTAAGGCGCGCGGATGTCGCGCGAACGTGTGGCCCTGAAACGGACACCCGTGATAGGCTCATAGACTCCGCCGAGCTTCCATGTCGTTACAGTTCCCGATGTCGAGTAGTCGGTCACGCGGACCGCAGCGCTGAGTTCGAACTTACGCGCCCAGGCTGTGTCCATAGCTAGCGGGATTACCGCCTCAAGAGCACCCTCGGTCACCTTGTAGCGTCCGTCGATGTTCGAGAAGTTGCCGACCAACCAGCCCGCGCCAAGGCTGATCGGATCGGCCTCACCGTGAATGGACTCGGATCGGTGTTCTGCCGACAGTGCGATTGATACGGGGCCAGCCCAGGTCGAGAAGGGCTCGCCCTGGACGGTCCCGGCCACGACGTATTGACGCTGGCGAAGGGTCTGGCTTGAGCTGCCCTGGACGTAAGCGAGCTGGGCTGACGAGTTCACGCCGATGCCTAGCGCGTTGTAAGGCACGCAGCCATCAGTTGGCGCGATTAGAGTCGAGCGGCAGACGATCGTCCCGGCAGCAATCCCAGGGACGCCTGCAGGGGCGAATACGGCGTCGGTTGCCTGGCGATATTTCGCGCGATTGAGGTTGCCGATTGTGGCGTTGTCATTGTCCGAGACACCGATCTGACCATAGATATCCCAGCTCCACAGGCCGCCCACCGCGTCGAACTTGCCGTTGGCGCCGACGACGTACCGCTGAACCGTACGAATGTTCTGAGCCGAGATAGGGCCCATATCGAAATTCATGGTGCCGATCTGCAGCGTTTGCGTAGGGGCAAGCTGTGATCGGATTGATGCCGGCAGATAGGCATTATCTGCTCGGATCAATGGACCCGCCGCGCCGGGCAGGAATGCATTCGAACCCCTGCCGAGGATGTTTGACCGCGACCATGAGGCTTGCGCGAAGACGCTGAACTGCTCCGTCAGGTCGTACGATACGCGCCCGAACACGTTGTCCCGCTCCTCGCGTGGCGACAGCGAAACGAGGTCGGTGAGCTGGACCTCGCTAATCTGCCAGTCGCCGCCGCGCATGAACGGTGCGGAGATGATGTCGCCATAGGTAAACTTGAATGGCGTACCGCCCTGCCCGAACGCAGTTCCCTGGAGCGGTCCGGAGACCACAATTCCGCCGAACGTGCCGGTCGATAGCCCGACATTGGTAAGGAGCAGGCGCTGCGGCTGGCCATTGGTTGGCGTATAGGCCGGGTTTATGATGTCCTGATATCCGTTGCGATTCCAAGTTCGCTTCCCGACGCCGTTGGGCACTCCGCGGTCATAGTCGTGCGAACCTGACAACAGCAAATGGCCGCGCCCGCCCGCAAACGCGATGCCACCGGCGATCTCCACCTTGTAATTTTGGGAATCGCCGTAGTCAGTCAGCCCGCCCGATACCTCGCCCTTGAGTCCGGTGAACTTCTTGTCGAGGATAAAGTTGACGACCCCAGCGACCGCATCTGACCCATAGACCGAGGAGGCACCGCCGGTGACCACTTCGACGCGCTGAATCAACTGCTGCGGGAAGGTGTCGATGTCGACCGCGCCAGTGACCAGCGATCCAACCGACCGTTGCCCATCCAACAGCACCAGCGTGCGCTGCGAGCCCAAGTTGCGCAAATTTAGAACGTTTGCGCCCGACAGGCCGATGCCGACGCCCTGCTGCCCGCTCTGTGCCGAAATGCTGCCGGCGAAGACCGGCAGTGTATTTAGGTACTGGGCGATGTTCGGACTTGCGGTGGCGTTCATTTCTTCGGCCGAAGCGACGGTCAGCGGCTGTGGGGCCGAGTAGCCCTGCCGGGCGATGCGTGAACCGGTGACCAATATTTCGCCCTCGGGTGCCGCGCCGTTAGCGGATGTTTGATCGGGTGAGTCGCTCGACGTCGCAACGGCAGGAACGGCGCTTTGTGCTTGACCGCATGCAACCCCTGGCATCGCCATAAGCGCGGGCAAGCTTGCCCCTAGCAGGAGAGCGGTAGATAATGTCTTGCTCATGATGCGTTCCCTCACATTTGGGACGGCATCGCGTGCCACCCCTTTGATTGCGCCGCGACGTCGCGGCGGGTAATTAAAATTGGCGTGTTGCTGCGCCGTCGTAGGCGACCTGCCCGCCGACGATGGTCAGGTCGGCCCTGATCGCGCGGATCTGCTCCTCAGGAACGGTCAGGTAATCGCGGTCGAGTACGACGATGTCGCCGAAAGCGCCTTGCGTGATCGAGCCGAGGCGGTCGTCGTCCATGAACCAGGCTTGATTAGCCGTGTAGAGCCGCAGCGCCTGCATTCGGTCCAGCGTCTCGCCTGGCTTGACCACTTGCCGCCCTTGGCTGTCTTTACCGGTCACGATCAGCGAGATATGTATCCATGGATCAACCGGCATGTAGTTCGGCCCATCGGAGACGGCGCCAACCGGAACCCCCGAGTTAACGATCGTCCGATAGGGAATCTCGCGCGAGGGACCCGGAAGCGGGTTTGCCTGAGCGTATAGCATCGTTGCTACGGTGACCCCCGCATCCAGCGCACGCAGCCGGGAGAGCGCATCGCCATCGATCCCGAAAACATGGCCAAGCCGCCAGTGCCGCCCCGCCAAAGACGCCTCGGCGTTCACGCCTTCCCAAACGCCGACAAACTTGCGGATGTCGGCCAACCCCATAACATGCTGCTCGTGACACCAGCCGCCCCGCCGAGCAACGGCCAAGGCGGAATCGGCGTACTTGGCGGGATCCGGAGTAATGAATTCACCCATACAAAGGGTCTTGAGCATGTCGTTTCCAAAGTTAGGAAACTGGTACTTCAGGCGCTCTGCATCGTGCGCTGGCCCGTCCGGCGTATCGAGAAAGTTGAGGCGAACCCGCACCGTCAACCGCCCGGCGCGCCAAAGCGCCAGGAGTGGATCGTAAGCGCGATAGACATCGACGTGCCCGGAATGCCACGATCGCTCCGCCGGTCGCTGTCCTTCAGGCGCCGCATTGACTCCCATGTCCGAAACCACCGTGATGCCGAGGCTGGCGAGATAGGCCATGGCTTCGAGGGTGCCCCGTTCAGGGTTGACTTGGCTGCGCCCAAGCAAAGAGTAGGCAACCGCCGCCTCGCGGCCGGCCGCAATGACCCCGTCGGCCGAAACGGCGATGCCTCGCGCCTCGAAAAACCGTGCTCCAATTGAATTTGTTGCTGCGGGCAGTCCTTCGCGTTCCCAGACAAACACCGGAAGGGCCTGTGAAGCTTGATCAAGTTCCGCCCGGGTTGGCAGCCGGTTGTCGCGTAGCTGCGAGCGAGACCAGCCGCCGACTGCTGTAATCCACTCTTCGCCCGGAAGGCCGGCGGCGCGCTCAGAGATAATTCGCGCGACGTCAGCAACTGTCTCTGCGCGATCAAGCCTAACGTCGCGGCCTGGGCGAAAACCCCAGGTAACAAAGTGGATATGGCCGTCGATCAGGCCCGGAATAGCCGTGCGCCCCTTTAGGTCCAACGTCCGGGTGCACGCTGTATAGCTGCTACGCCCCCCCGGGCCGACGTGCGCGATACGCCCGTCGCGGATAACTACCTGAGACACGACAGCAGGAGTGCCCATGGTCACGATCTTGCCGTTGCGGAGGGCGAGATCACGCGATCCGATGCATGCTGCGGATGTGCTGGGCGCGATAACGGGTCTCGCCAAAGCTGCGCCGCCGAAACTTGCCATCAATCCTGTGACTGCCAACAGACCACACAATACCGACATTTGTCGCGTACGCGAGAGTGCTTCAGTCGTAGCGCCTGATCGACCACTGCAAGTCGCCATTGTCCTCACCCTCGATTTTTTGTTGCGACCACATAATCAGGGCTGCGTGGTTCGGTCAGATGGCAATATGCCCGGGGTGTTACCTGCTAGGTGGGGGCGCGCTTCGCTCCCCAACAATTTGGGCAAGGTCGAGGTCGCCCTTAGAGCGTCTGTGCCACCTCGTCGAATTCGAGGCGCAGCAGCCGGTCCAGTACCTTGACGGGATCGCCGTAACCGATGCCACACAGGAAATTTGCTCGCCACGGGGAATCGGAAAAGAACTCGGCATCCACCTTGGCGGCATTAAACCCTGACATCGGCCCGACATCCAACCCCACCGCGCGCAGCGCCAACATAAAGTAGGCACCTTGAAGCGATCCATTCCGGAACGCAGTTACCTCACTCAACACTGCATTGTTTGCGAACAATCCCGGCGCGCCTGGATTGTGTGGAAACGTCTTCGGCAGCTGCGTGTGAAACTGCGTGTCGTGGGCGATGATGGCGACCACGGGCGCGGTCATAACCTTCTCGACATTGCCGGGCGATAGTGCCGGCTTCAGGCGCTCTTTCGCTTCGGCGGTTCGCAGAAACACCAGCCGCATAGGCTGTGTGTTCATTGAAGTGGGACCCCACTTGGCGATGTCGTAAGCTGCCCGCAAGGCATCGTCCGGCACCGGCTCGGCGCGCCACCCGTTTTGCGAGCGAGCGGACAGGAATAGCCGCTCCAATGTCGCGTCATGTGTGTTCATTGCGATTCCCGACATGCTGGAGGAAGCCTCGGAGTTGGGAGAGCGACGTCTCCAAGCGCGGGAGGCCCGTTGCGAGGGCCGGCGAGTCTGCCAGTTCCGTCCACCACATGCGCGCGCGGATTACCATTTCGTAGGGTTGCTCGGCTGACGGAGTCACGCGGCAAACTCTTCCGGTGCGATGGTATAAAGCAGCTCGGCTGCTGCGGTCGCGGCCGCGCGAAGACCCAGTGCCTCGGGGACGATTTGCTCGAGGTAGAAGCGCGACGCGGCGCGCTTCATGCGCCCCGGAGCGTCGTCTGCCGCAGCACGGGCTTGGCGCTCCATCAGCCAGCCGCAGACCGCCGTCGATAGCATGGTCAGAAATGGGTAGGAGGCAGCCAACCTGTCGTCCGGTCCTGCTTGGGCGAGCTCCTTGCCGATTTGCGAGCAGGCTTCGATCAGTCCGGCCAAGCTCTCGGCTCGAGCTTCCCCGCGCATTTCCTCGATCAGGCTCGCAAACGCCGCTCCGCCAGCGAGCCCCAGCTTGCGCCCGACCAGATCGGCGGCCTGGATGCCGTTGGTGCCTTCGTAAATCGGAAAGATGCGTGCATCGCGGAAGAACTGCGCCGCGCCGGTCTCCTCAATATAGCCCATGCCGCCGTGGACTTGAATGCCAAGGCTCGCGACTTCATTGCCGATGTCGGTTGCATAGGTCTTGGCCAGCGGCGTCATAAGCTCAAGCCTCTCCCTGGCCCCAGTCTGGCCAAGCTCAGCGCGATCAACCTGGCTTGCTGCAAAATAGACCAGCGCCCGCGCCGCCTGGGTCTGCGCCTTCATCCGCAGCAACATTCGTCTGACGTCGGGATGCTCGACGATGCGAACCGATTCACGACTGGCCGCCCCGGCGCGCGGCGACTGCACGCGCTCAAGCGCATAGGCAACCGCTGCCTGGGTCGCCGCCTCGGCGACTTGGACGCCCTCGAGGCCGACATTGAGCCGCGCGTTGTTCATCATCGTGAACATGGCGCGCATCCCGCCATGTTCGGGTCCGATCAACTCGCCGATACAGTCACCCTCGTCGCCGAATGACAGGACGCAGGTCGGGGAAGCGTGCAAGCCCATCTTGTGCTCAATCGAGACGACGCGCACATCGTTGAGCGCATCGGGCTCACCGTTCGCATCGAGCCGGAACTTTGGCACCAGAAACAGAGAAATCCCGCGTGTGCCTTCGGGTGCGCCCGGCGTGCGGGCAAGAACGAGATGGACGATGTTCGGCGCCATGTCGTGATCGCCATACGAGATGAAGATCTTGGTGCCCTTGATCGACCAAGTGCCATCGCCGAGGGGGGTTGCGGCAGCGCGCAGCGCGCCCACATCCGATCCCGCTTGGGGCTCGGTCAGGTTCATGGTTCCGGTCCATTCCCCGGTCGCAAGCCTTGGCAGATAGGCGGCCTGCTGCGCGGGCGAACCATGATGTTGCAGCGCTTCGATCGCGCCCAGTGTCAGAATCGGGCACAGCGCGAGGGCCGTGTTGGCGGCACCGAGTGTTTCGAGGACCAAGGTCTGAATTGTAAAGGGTAGGCCCTGGCCACCCCACTGTTCGGGGACGCCGATCGTCCCCCAACCGCCTTCGACGTAGTCGCGGTAGGCCTGGATGAACCCGGCGGGCATCACCACGCCGCCGGGCGTCCAAGTCGCGCCTTCGGTATCGCCAGTACGCGCCAGCGGTGCCCAGACGCCCGCGGCAAACGCGCCTGCGCCTTCGAGCACCGCATCGACCAGATCGGGCGTGGCTGCCGCGAACCGTTCGGTGGACGCAAGTTCCGCCATGCCGACAACGTGCTCCAGGACAAAGCGCTGCTCGGCAGTGGGCGGCGTGAATGGCATCGCACGTACTTTCGGTTTGGAAAAGCGCCGCTAAAATCCGACGCGATCATTGCCTTTGAGCTTGAGAATTTCCCGTGCTTCGTCTGGCGTTGCAACCTCCAGGCCTAGGCCCTCAATGATCTTTCGCGCTTGCGTGACCTGCGCTGCGTTGGTCTCGGCCAGTCTGCCGGCGCCTAGCCAGAGCGAGTCCTCCAGGCCGACGCGAACATTTCCGCCCATGGCGGCCGCCATCGCCGCGATCGGCATCTGGCTGCGGCCTGCACCTAGCGCCGACCAGCGATAATTATCGCCAAACAGCCGGTCCGCGGTGCGCTTCATGTGCATCACTTCATCAGGATGGGAGCCTATTCCGCCGAGCAGTCCGAACACCGTCTGGATGAACAGCGGGCCTTTTACCAAGCCCTCATTGTAGAAGTAGTGGAGGTTATGCAGATGGCTGGTGTCATAGCATTCGAATTCGTACCGCGCCCCGGTCTCATTCAGCAACTCGAGCGCATATTGGATATCAGCGAACGTATTGCGGAACATCACGTCGCGCGAACCTTCCAGTGCCACCGGCTCCCAGTCGTGCTGGAAGTCCTTGAAGCGTTTGAGCATAGGAAACAGCCCAAAGTTCATCGAACCCATATTGAGGCTCGCCACTTCCGGCCTCCACACCGAAGCCGGGCCCAGCCTCTCTTCCCGGGTCATGCCCGGCGCGCCGCCCGTGGTAATGTTGCAGACCACATCGGAACGCTGCTTGATGCTGCGCAGGAATGGCTCGAACGCTTCAGCAGACTGATCCGGTTTACCGTCGAGTGGATTACGGGCGTGCAAATGGACGATCGCCGCTCCGGCCTCGGCAGCGCCAACCGCGGAATCGGCGATCTGTTCGGCCGTGACCGGCAGATGGGGCGACATCGACGGGGTGTGAATTCCACCCGTAATGGCGCAAGTTATGATGACTTTGCGAGCAGCCACGGTTGGGATTCCTGTTTATCCGCGGTCAGCGCGGTTTCGAATTGTCCATTGGGGCGGGTAGGGTGGAGATCAGCACAGCCGCGATCAGAGGCCCGACTGCAAAGATCAGCGATACGCCGGCGCGGGTCATGCCTTGCGCGAACATCAACCCGGCGAGCGCCGGCCCGGCCGCGCTCGCAATCCGCATGATTCCCATAACGAAACCCATGCCGGATGCGCGCAATCCCGCCGGAAAAGTGCTGGCGAGGATCGTGTACAACATCCCCGTGGTTCCGGCGAGGCAGAAGCTGAGCACGCCGCCGGAAAGGACAAGTAGGTGGAGGACCGGTGGGACGAATCCCACGGCTGCCAGAGCCAGTGCGCTCCCCATCATCGCGATGGCGGCGACCTTGGTTGGCTGGAAGCGAGAGGCGAAGGCCGCAAAGAACACGCCGCCGATGAAGCCGATCATGCCGGACTGTGCCGACACTAGGCTGCCCTGCGCGGGAGTGAAGCCGGCGTCCACGACCATCGCGGGCATCCAATTAAGAATGTAGTAGGAAGCGGTGGCAATCAGGATAGCTATTGCAGTGAGCCGTACGACGATACCCCTGAGACCAGGTTCGAACAGCGCACGGTAGCGGGTGTCCTGGCGCTCGGTTACCGGGGGTAGTTCGGCCATGGCTGGATGGCCCAGGCGGGACAGCACCCGATTGGCGCGCTCCAGCGCATCGTGCGAGCGCCGGGCTATTATGAAGGCGGGAGACTCCGGGAGGATCGCGAGAACCAGCACGAAGAGCACTGCGCCGGCCATCGATCCTGCCAGGAACACCCAATGCCAAGTCGCGCCTTTGAGAATCGCCGATGCGCCGAGACCGCCGATGACACCGCCCAGCGGGAAACCTAGAGTCGCCACCGCCGCCACGGCAAAGGGGCGGCGCCGCACGTTCGTAAACTCGGCCGAGAGCAGTGTTGTCATTGCGACCATCACGCCGATGCCGACCCCGGTCAGCACTCTTGCTGCGGCAAGCAGCGGCACCGACCCTGCCACCGCCGACATCCCAGCGCCGGCTGTCAGCACGACGAGCGCGCCCAGCACCACGGCTCGCCTGCCCAGTTTGTCCGCCAGCGGCGACAGTGCGATAGCCCCGATCGCCATACCGACCAGGCTGCTCGACAGCAGCAATCCGATCACGCCCTTGCCGATACCCCACTCGCGCGCGATCGCCGGAGCCACGAAGGCCATCGAAAGCGCATCGTAACCGTCGAGGGCGGCGAGCAGTAGGGCGACAATCAGCACCAGTACCTGGCGGGATCCTACCGGAGCATTGTCGAGCGGATTATCGGGCTTCAGGTCGACCGGGGGTGCGGTCATTGTGCGCGCACCCGGTTCTCGATCGCGCCGATGCCGTCGATCTCGCATCGCACCACATCGCCAGCTTGCAGGAAGCGCGGCGGCTGCATGCCAATCCCGACTCCCGATGGGGTGCCGGTCGCGATCAGGTCGCCTGAGTTGAGAGTGAACGCGGTCGAGAGATAGGCGATCTGCTGCCAGACGTTGTAAACCAGCTCGCTGGTCTCGCTGTCCTGCCGGACTTCGCCATTGACCAGACAGCGCAGTTTGAGCGCGTGCGGATCGGCGATTTCGTCTGCAGTCACGATCCACGGCCCGATCGGCCCGTGCGTGTCGAACGACTTGCCCATCGTGAAAGTCGGCGAGTGGCGCTGCCAGTCGCGCGCCGAGACATCGTTGGCCACGAGATAGCCGAACACGTGGTCTTTGGCCTCCGCTGCACTGACGCCCTTCGCTGAACGGCCAATCACGACGCCCAGTTCAACTTCGTAGTCGAGCTGCTCAGTGACACCCGGTTGGATGTCGTCGAACGGACCTGCCAGACAGCTCGTCTGCTTGTTGAACCAGAACTGCTGGGTCGGGGTCGGTTGGCCGAGCCGTTTTGCCTCTTCAATATGCTTGGCGTAGTTCATTCCGATCGCCAGATATTTGCCCGGTCGTTCGATCGGGGCGAGCAGGCGCACGTCGGCCAGGTCGAATGCACCAGCGCCCTGCGCGGCAAGTTGCCTTACCCGTTCGAGCGCGGCCTCGCCGCCCTCGATGATCGAAAGCATGGTCGGGTAGTCGGAGGACAAAGGGGCGAGTGGCACAATCCGGTCTTCGCGGCCGGTTTGGAGCACGCCCAGTTTTGCTCTCCCGCCGACTTCATATCGCAGCAGCTTCATCGCACGTTTCCATCTGTTTAGGGCAGGAGGATCACGGCCCTGCCGCCGGCCTAGTCGATATCGTCCTAGAACTTGCTCGATACACGCAAGCCGTAGGTGCGCGGTGCCGAGAGGATAGCCACGATCAGGTTCGACGCCGGAACTGGCGTGGCATAGATCTGCGATCGATCGTTCTCGATGTTCCGCACGAACGCGGTAACAACATATTTCCCATCCTTCGCGCCGAAAGAGACCGACGCGTTCGATCGCCAGCTGTGATCGACATATTCCTGGGGAATGTAGTCGAAGCCGGTGAAGCGCCCGGAGCGGTACTGGGTATCGGCACTCAACGTGATCTCGTTGTCGCCGAGCGGAATACGTTGCTGAGCCCCGAGGTTGACGGTCCACTTCGGTGAATTAAGCGCGGCCTTGCCCGAGCAATCGACGACAAAAAGCGTACCTGAAGGTGACACGCCACAGCCCGAGAAAGGGCGTGCCGGAGAAGCGTAAGTGAAGCTGTCGTAAGTGGCATCGAGATACTGAACATTCGCGCTCAGCAATGTGTTGGGTGTGACTTGGGCGCGAGCCTCGACCTCGACACCCTTGATCGTCGACCGGCCGACATTGGCGGTGATGATTCCAAGCCGCCCCGTGGGGTCGATGCCGAAATAGCTCAGCTGCTGGTCGCGGTATTTCCAGTAGAATGCCTCAACGTTGAGCTGCAGGCGATTGTCCAGGAACCGGTTTTTTGAACCTAGCGTGTAAGCCGTGATGCTTTCAGGATTATAGACATTGAAGGCATTGAACCCGCCCGCGCGATAGCCAGTTTCGATGCTGGCATAGAGCAACGAGCGCGGCGCCACGTCGAGTTCGATAGCGCCGCGGTAGGTTACCTTGCTGGTGTCGAGCTGGCCGCCGGGGAAGGTATCGGAGCGCGCAATTAGCACACCCGGAGCGCGTAACACAGGGGCCCCGCCGAACGCCGGCGCGAACGGTTGCTCGGCCAGTGTCGCGGTAAAGGGTAGAAGGGGCGCGGTGGGGCAAGCAGCGGGAACGGCACAGACCACGGCCAGCGCTGTGTTCTGTGAGCCGAAGAACCGCTTGTGGTCCTCCGTGTAGCGGGCGCCGCCCGTAAACCGTAGCCAGTCGGTGGCGTGGAATGTCAATCTGCCATAGGCAGACGGCGACTTTGTTGTGAAGAAGTTGTAGTTAAAATTGGCGACCGATCCGGCCGAATTGTGCACATCATCGTCGATCGATTCGCTGAAGTAATACGCACCGAATATGTAGTCGATGGGGCCACCGCCATTGCTGACAAGGCGAGCCTCGATTGAGTATTGGTTTGAATCCTGGATGTTGGCTATCTGCTGCGCGGATTCGGTATTGAGATTGTTCTTCTTCGCGTGCCGCCAAGCCGGAATGACGCTGAAGGTACCGATCGGGGTCTGCCAGTCGATGTGCGCAATGACCCCGTACACGTCGTTGTGCTGGGAGGGCCTGAAAGCGAGCGGATCGAGGAAGCGTCCGGTAAGCCTGCCGGCCGTGCCGTTGGTTCGGCGATAGTTTTGTGACGCCGCGCTAAACAGACCCTCGTCGAGCAACAGCCCGGACGGCGTCGTGACGAACTGGCCGGTGAGCGGGTTGAACGCAAATTTCGCGATATAGTTCGAGCCGCCGCCTGCACCGCGCTGCTGGGCATAGTCTGCTTCCAGACGCACGGTGAGCGACGGCGTGAGTTCGACTTTTAGTTGTGCCCGAATTCCCGCCGAATCGTCCGACTGGGTGCCATCGCCAAGATACCCATCGCGCTGTGTGTAGAGGCCCGAGACCCGGAACGCAGCGTTGTCGCCCAAACCGAGATTGAACGCGCCCTCGGCCTGGACTTCATTGTAATTGCCGTAGCTAGCCGAGGCGAAGCCGGATGTTTCGCCGAGCCTCGGCTGGGCGGGCAGGACATTGATCGCGCCAGCCGTGGCGTTGCGGCCATATAGCGTCCCTTGCGGACCCTTAAGCACTTCGACACGCTCGAGATCGTAGAACGTGCCAAAGGTCGCGCTCGAGCGGCCGACGTAGACTCCGTCGTAGTTAAAGGCCGCAGCGGGATCGCTGCTCGCGACGAAGGAGAAATTTCCCACGCCGCGGATGAAGACCAGATTGCCCTGACCGCCAGCCGCGACCACGAGCGATGGAACCAGCTTGCCGAGGGTGTCGATCCCCCGGATACCCCCATTGGTGAGGTCTTCGCCTGAAACCACCGCAACCGGCACCGCCGCCTTCTGAAGATTTTCGCCGCGCTGTTGCGCGGTGACGACGATCTCGCGCAGTCCGCCCTGATCATCACCCGGTTCGCGGTTTTCAGACGCGGGACCTTGAGGCGAGGTTGTGGACGCCGCTTGGTCCTGCGCCCAGGCTGCGGACGGCAACATCAGCACAGCGGCCGAAAGCATGAACCAGGTCTTGCGCGAAACCGACATTACCGCTTCTCCCTTGGTGCCGCGCTTGCGAGGCGGCTGCCATATCGATCGCTCCGCAGTGGGCGATTCCTGTCCTGCATCATGCCGCGGCGGAAACGGGTTCCCGTCGAGACTGAGGCCCGTCGATGGAACTTGGAATGCGATTTATGTGGCAGTGGCAAAAGATGGCATTTGGCTAATGTTGTTACCCGCAGGGTATATGATGAGCCGCAGCGCGGGGACCGCTAGAACTATCGGTCAGGTCGGTCCGTGAAGCCTGTAGGCGTAGGCCGAAGCCGCTCGCATAGCGAGATCGTTGAGAAATTCCGAGGCCGGTGTGAGCGGGACGTTGGCGCGCCGCACCGCACAAATTCGCGGCGCCTTCGACACCCCTGTGACTGGTATGCGCTCCATCATTCCTGTCGCCTTGATCATTTCGATCCACTGTTGCGGCACTGGTGCCAACAAATCGGATGTTGCGACGATCACGGCCAGGTTCATCGCCGAAGAGGCTTGCATAACGATGCGCGGCGAAGGAAGTGCTGCGGCCGTGAAAACGCTATTGACCTCGCTGTCGCTGTCGATCGCCATTGGCGTCGTGACCCATGTCGCCCCCACGAGCTCCTGCAGCGATGTTGCGTGCCGCAACGGGTGATCGCGGCGGCAGATGATAATACGCTCGTTCTCAAAAAGCGTCTCCACGTGTAGTGCGGGATCGACGAAACCCGCAGATACCGCCCCGTAATAAAGGTCGATCAGTCCGTCCCTGATCTCGGTTTCGAGCATCGGTAGCGACCCCTCGAGCAACTTGATCCGGATGTCGGGGTACTTCACATGAAACCGGTTTACGATGGTCGGCACCAGAGCGATCAGCGCCGCACTCGAGCATCCGACGGTGATCGTACCCCGATCTTCCCCCTTTAGATGTTCCATTTCCTCGAGCGTACGAGCGAATTCAGCTTGGATGGCCCTGGCGCGCCGTATGAATACCTCGCCGGCACGGGTCAGAGTCATTCCAAACTTATTTCGCTCGAAAAGGATCAGTCCGAGTTCCTGCTCAAGCTCCTTAATGCTTCTCGACACCGCCGGTTGTGCCAGGCCGAGGTGCTTTGCTCCCGCCCGCAGGCTTCCACGTTCGACGACGGCGACCACATTGCGCAAGTGGTGCAATTTCATGTCAGTCCTCAACCGATATAGAAACGCTAGCGACTCCCTATACCTCCTTGGTAACAACGTCACGCAAATCGCATCTCGTTGCAATCTCACATCGCTCCTAAGATCGGCCGTCGAAGCAAGCGGCAAATGGTGCAGCGCGCAGTGCCGCACCGCGACGAGACCGCCACGAGAGGACAGCTTACAATGTTGCAAAGCGCCGGGGAACTGGACGAGCTTGCCACGCCTCGCTCCCTCGAGGCTGCGATGGATCGGATGGAGATTCGTGAGCTAATCGAAAACTGGGTGGTTTGGCGCGACGCTGGCGATTGGGAGCGCTTCGCGACTGTCTGGCACGACGACGGTCGCATGATGGCAACCTGGTTCCAGTCAAGCGCAGAAGACTTTATAGCGGGTTGCCGGAAGGCGTTCGAGGCCGGCATGGTCGGACTGCATTCGCTTGGCGGCACGAGCATCGAAGTGCGGGGCGAACGCGCTGTCGCACATTCAAAAATGCAGATCGTTCAGCGAGGGGAACTCGGAGGAGTCGAAGTCGATGTGACTTGCATCGGCCGGTTTGTGGATGCTCTAGAGAAGCGGGATGGACGCTGGGGCATGGTGCTGAGGCAACCGGTTTATGAGCTGGACCGCATGACGCCAGTCAATCCCGCGAAGGTGCCTGAGCTCGACGACGCGGTGCTCCAAGAATATCCAGAAGGCTATCGCTACCTTGCCTATCTGCAGACCAAAATCGGGTTCGCGGTAAGCAAGACCCTTCCTGGCACGCAGGGGCCCGAAATCGATGCATTGAACGCCCGCATGAAGCAGTGGCTCGACGGCGGCGATGCGGATTGTCTCGTCGTATGAGACGGATGGCCGCAAATCGGCACTTCGCCGACAGTGAAGGCGGCATGACGACATGGCGATAAAACAGCTTGCGAGCGATCTCTGGATGATCCCGGGATTAGTGAATGTCTACGTTCTCCAGACGTCCGGCGGCCTGGCGGTTCTCGACACCGGGTTTCCAGGGCGGGCTCCAAAAATCCTCGACTCCATTCGCGCAATCGGCAAGTCGCCCACCGATGTGAAGCATATTGTGCTCACTCACTGCCACCCCGACCATATCGGCAGCGCCGCAGCCTTAAAGCGTGCGACCGGAGCCAAGGTGTGGGCGCACCCGCTCGACAAGCCGAGGATGGAAGCCGGTACGACCATGCGGGAGCCGATGTGTGCCTCGCCCGGATGGCGCAATCGCATTCTCGTAAAAATCCTGTCCGGGCGCGTTACGACGGTAGAGCCGGTCACTGTCGATTGCCTTCTGGAGGATGGCGACAGTCCTTCTTTCGCGCCAGACCTGACCGCGATCCACATTCCCGGTCATTGTCACGGTCAGCTTGCCTTTCTCTGGCATAGGCACGGCGGCGTGCTGTTCCCCGCCGACGCCTGCGTCAATCGCCGGGGTCTCACATTACCCGTCGCCACCGAAGATCCGCAACTCGCGCTCGCCAGCCTCGCCAAGCTCGGCAAGTTAGATTTCGACATGGTGTGCGTCATGCATGGCAAGCCAATCTTGAACGGCGGAGCCGAGCAGTTCCGGCGGACCGAGTTCGACACCTTCAAGAGCAAAGGAGCGCAATAGTGGCTTGTATCTCAACCGCGCTCATCGTCGGCGGCAGCATCGCAGGTATGAATGCCGCGATTGCGCTTGCTCAAGCAGGCGTCGAAGTCGATGTCGTCGAGCTGGCCCATGAGCCGCTCGGTGCTTCGTTGGCTTTTTCGGGCCGCGCGGCGATGGCACTCGTCGAACTCGGTATCTACGACGAGGTGCACGCAACAGGTCGGCCTTCGCTTGGAAGCACTGCCGCATCGATTCGCAATGCGACGACCGGGGAAATCATCAATCCTGGGCCACAACGCCCAACCTGGCCTGGCGCGGTTGATGGTGTCGGGGTGTATCGCCCGGTGTTTCTTGAGGTCGCGCAAAAGAAAGCCGAGCAACTAGGCGTTCGTGTTCGTAAAGGTGTCAGCTACGAGACATTCGAAGATGGCACAGACGGCGTGGATGTGACCTTCACTGATGGCGAAACTGGGCGCTACGATCTGATGGTCGTTGCCGACGGGATCAATTCAAAGACGCGCGACCTGATCTTCCCCAACGCACCCAAGCCGAAATACTCCGGTCAGCTCAGCATCCGCTGGATGGCCCCTGGTCCTCAGGTTCAGGATGAAGGCTGGTATATGTCCGAGGTTGGACGACTGGGCTTTTATTACCTGCCGCAAGGCCTGGTCTATATCCCGGCGGTCATCAACATTCCTGAATCGCGCTGGATCTCGGATGACGAGGTTCGCACCATCTTTACGGCGTTGCTGGATTCCATGTCCGCGCCTGCGATCAAAGAGCTGCGCAGCCGCTTGACCGACACATCGGAACTGATCGGAAAGCCTTTCCATTGGATCATGCTGTCAGAACCTTGGTATAAAGGGCGGACATTGCTGATTGGCGATGCCGCGCACGCGACCAGCGCCCATATGGGAATGGGTGGCGGGATGGCCTTGGAAGACGCCGTTGTGCTCGGTCAGACCATCGCGTCGGCAGCGACGCTGCCCGAAGCGCTGGACCTGTTTATGAACCGCCGTTTTGAACGGGTAAAATTGGTTGTTGAGACCAGCAATGGGTTAGGGCAGCTCGAACAGCAAAAGGCTCCACCATCCGAGAATGTGGCACTGCTGACCAAGGCATTCGCGACTCTGGGTCAACCCTACTAATGAGCGAAGTGACCCACACCGATGTCCTGATTGTCGGTGCGGGTCCGGTCGGGCTGGCCGCAGCGATCGAGCTGGGAACCCGCGGCGTGCACGTATTGCTGGTCGAGAGAAACGCGCGCGTCGGGGTCGCGCCCCGCGCAAAGACCACCAACGTACGTACCAGGACCCATCTGCGCCGTTGGGGCGTCGCCGACCGGCTGGCCGCGCAATCGCCGTTGGGGGTCGACTACCCCAACGAAATGGTTTTCGTGACACGGCTCGCAGGCCACGAGCTCGCGCGCTTCAGCGACGCGTTCAACGCTTCGCCCAAACGCTCGCCGCTCTATCCCGAACACGCGCAATGGATCCCGCAGTACACGCTCGAGAAGGTGATGCTCGAGAAGGCGCGTTCCCTACCGAGCGTTGAAATCCGTTTCGACACGAACTTTGTCTCCGCTCAGCAGGATGACGTTCAAGTCTTCTCGGCGTTGCAGGTCGGTTCGGGGGAGACATTGAACGTCGTTTCGCGCTATCTCCTCGGCGCCGATGGCGCACGAAGCCGCGTGCGTGAAGTGATCGGCGCGAAACTGGCAGGCCGCTCCGGCCTTTCTCACCACTACAACATCATATTCCGGGCACCCGGTCTCGCAGAGGCGCATGGTCACGGTCCGGCAGTGATATACTGGCAAATCGGCAAGGACGGTTTCAGCGCGCTTGGCCCAATGGACAGAGACGACGTCTGGTCGTTTATGCCGGGCGGGGCCAAACCGGGCGAAACCCTTTCCGACGAGGAAGCGTCCGCGCTGATCCGCGATCGCACCGGCATTGACCTTCCCTACGAAATCCTGAGCGCCGACAGCTGGAGCGCGAGCGAGCTGCTGGCCGATCGCTATGCCGACCGGCGCATCATCTTGGCCGGAGATGCCTGCCACCTCCATCCGCCCGCCGGCGGGTACGGCATGAACATGGGCGTCGGTGATGGCGTGGATCTTGGCTGGAAGATCGCGGCCACGCTACAAGGATGGGGCGGCCCGGACCTGATAGCGAGTTATGAGGCTGAGCGGCGCCCTGTACATCGTGCGGTGATCGACGAGGCAATGGCGAACTATGCCATCTACGTTGCTCCCCCGCCGCCGGAGATCGAGGACGACACGCCGGAGGGAACCGCGATCCGAGCCAAAACCGGCGCCGGGATCCAGGCCTCGAAGGGACGCGAATTCAACACTCTCGGGACGGTTCTGGGGCTCTGCTACCGCGATTCACCAATCATTGCAGGGGACAGCCACCCGGTTCCCCCACATAACAGCGAAGTCTACCGTCCTGAGGCGCGCCCCGGTTGCCTCGCGCCGCATGCCTGGCTCGATGACGGCCGTTCGCTCTACGATTTGTTCGGTCAAGGCTTTGCCCTGGTCGCCGCAGCCGACGCGGATCCCGACGAGATCGACAAGGCGACCGCAGACGCGCGTGCGCTCGGCGTGCGCCTGACGGTTGTGCAGCCGAGCGGCGTTGCCATTGCGAAACTCTACGGCGCCAAACTGACGCTCGTCCGCCCCGACCAGCATGTCGCTTGGCGCGGTGACCAATGGAACGACGCGCTCATTCGTGCGACTGGCAGGTGCGATACACGCATTCCCACCGCCCAGCTCGGTGCGCACCGGAAATCAACTGGAGGCGATCATGGCTGACAATTCAAAAACGATAGCAAAAGCTGTGGATGTGGAATCGGTGCGCTTTTCAGCCCCCGACCTGGGTCAGATGCGAGAATTTCTTGAGGATTTTGGTCTGAGCGCGGCCGACGATGTGGGCGACGGAGTACTCCGCATGCGCGGTACGGGCGATGGCCCTTTTTTACATGAGACGGCGGAGGGCGAGCCCGGTTTCGTCAGTTTGACCATTCGGGTGCGCGGCATCGACGATCTAAGGGCGCTTGCCGAAGCCGAAGGGATCACTGTCGAAGCCGCGACTGGACCCGGTGGCGGCCAGCGCGTCCAGCTGATCGACCCCGATGGCTTCCGCGTCGAGGCTGTCGCTGACCGCTCCCGCGTGCCCACGCTTTCGGCCGGCCCAGCCAATGCCTGGAATATTGCCGCTCGGCGCGAACGTCATGGCCAAGCCAAGCGGGTCGAAGTGAACCCTGCACACGTCGTGCGCCTGGGCCATGTGGTTCTCGGCGTTACGGACATGGCAAAGACTTGGGAGTGGTGGCAGAGCCGTTTCGGCCTTCTCGTCTCTGACGAGGTTCGCGCGCCAAATGGTGATCTTGCTGCATTGTTCATCCGCTGCGACCGCGGTGACGAGCCGGTCGATCATCATACGCTCAATTTCGCCTCGATCCCCGGCGTCCCAGCCAAATTTCATCACGCGGCCTTCGAAGTCGCCGATTTCGACGATCTGATGGCTGGCAGCCACCATCTCGAAGCGAAAGGCTACCGGCACGATTGGGGTGTCGGACGCCACATCCTCGGCAGCCAGGTATTCGATTATTGGCGCGATCCCTGGGGTCACCGCGTCGAGCATTGGACCGATGGCGACCTGTTCGATGCCCACGCACCGGTCAACGTGACTGATTTGCCGACGATGATGGGCCATCAATGGGGTCCGGGAGCGCCTGCCGATTTCGCCGGCTGAGAAAAGCCGAAGGACGGACTAGCCCGAGGTGAGCAGGCGTGTGCCCTTAGCTCGGGCCCCTTGCCTATCGAGCTGCCCAAAACGGATCGTAATTCGGCGTGCGCTTCTCAACAAACGCGCTCGTGCCCTCGCGCCATTCGCCCGGGTCCATCTCATTGAGGATTGCACGGATCGCATACCAGCCCGGTGCTCCGCGTAGCTGCCTCCTCGCAGCGGCAAGCACACGCGGCGGAGTTGTGGAAACGATTGTCTGCGCACTTGCCACGGCCTGCTCCATTGCAAATCCCTCCTCAGCGATCGAACTGATCAAGCCCAAGCGCAATGCCTCGTCGGCCATGATCCTCCGACGAGTCAGGATGAGGTCAGCTGCTGCTCGCATCCCAATCAGTGCCGGTAACCTTGCCAAAGCCGTATTTGGCAACACCCCCAGGCCAAGTTCGGGTAACATGAAGGAGGCGCCTGTTGCTGCGACAACGAGGTCGCACGCCAGGCAAAGCTCGACGCCCCCTCCAAGCGCCAGTCCGTCAACGGCAGCGATGATAAGCCGACTATCGGACTCGATCGCCTCGAAGAGATGCGGCGGCGTTACCGCGTCATGCTGGTCGGAGGACGCCTCCAGCCAACCGCTCTCGAGCATGTCGCGAATGTCGGCCCCGGCGCAAAACGCCTTCTCCCGTGATCCGATCACAATCGCTCTGGCGTCAGCAATCTCGCTTCCTCGAAGCGCGTCCAGCAGCTCTGTAACCAGGGCAACGGATAAGGCATTGCGCCTGGCGGAGTCGCACATCCACAGGAGAGCCACGTGACCGCGCCGCTCGATCTGAACCAGCGATGTCATGCCACGAGCAGCGCGCGCGCGATCTGGATGCGTTGCATCTCGGATGTGCCCTCGCCAATCCGAAATGCTCTGGAGTCCCGGTACATGCGTTCTACCGGTAGATCGCACATATAGCCTGATCCGCCGAATATCTGCAGCACGCGGTCGGCTACTCGCCCGACCATCTCACTCGCATAAAGCTTGGCCCGCGACCCGGCGATGCGCGCTGAGGGGTCACCGCGGTCCGCAAAATCGGCAGCTTGGTAAGCCAGAAGCCGAGACGCCTGAAGCTCGCAATCGGAATCGGCCAGCATCGTCTGGATCATCTGGTGGGAGCCGAGGGTGGCCCCGAACGTCTTGCGGGTGTTGGCATGCTCGATGGCCAGGCGCATCAGTTCGTCGGCCATGCCGACGTAGCGCCCGGCATACTCGATCCGCGTAGTGTTGATCGTCGCCATCATGCCGCCGAATCCGCCGCCGACCTCGCCGAGCACGTGACTGTCCTCTATCACGCAATCTTGCAGCGAGAACGCTCCGAGCTGGTATCCACGCCAGCCCATCTTCTTCATCGTTCCAAGATAGTGAAATCCCGGATTGGATCGCTCGACAATGAACAATGTGTAACCGCCGCGGAACTTGGCGGCCGGGTCGGTGACGACCAGAAGGATGATGAAGTCGGCGTAGTCGGCACCCGAGATGAACTGCTTACCGCCGTTCAGCACCCAATGGCCGCCCTCGCGTTTGGCGCGGGTGCGAAGACCACTGAGGTCAGATCCCGCGTCGGGCTCGGTCAAAGCATAAGCTACGGTTTTTTCGCCCCCGATCACCGGATCAACAAACCAATCACGCTGCGCTTCCGAGGCCAAGGACATCGTCGCTGGTAGAAACCCAATCGCATCGGCGAGCGGCATCGACGTCTTGCCTATTTCTTCGCCAATAATGACTTGCGAAAGCACATCGATGCCGCCGCCGCCTATGTCTTCGGGTAGGTTGTGGGCGTAAAGGCCAAGCTTAACCGCTTCCATGCGCAGTTCACGGAACAGATCGTCGTCAAGGAAATCATTCTCCTCGACGTGTTTCTCGTGCGGCTTGAGATAGCGCTCGACGAAACCGCGCGCGGTGGCACGAAGCATCTCTTGCTCCGGAGTAAAGGTGAAATCCATCGCTCGCTGTCTCTCCGAGTTCAGGCCTGATGGCCGGCATCGACGTAAGGAATTTCGTGTTCGGCAAAGGCCCAAAGGGCCCGTGCGGCGTGCGTCCGGTGCTCCTCGACGACGTGGCCGATCAACCCACTGGCACGCGACACCACCGCCAGCCCCCGCATTACTCCGGGCTCGAGGCCGATCTCCAATAGCAGAGCTCCGATCGCGCCGGTGGCATTGATCGTTATGTGCTTGCCGAAGCTAGCATCGACCGCGCGGCCTAGCCGCACTAGCAAGTCGACATACTTGCCGGCAACGCCAGCTTCTTTGGCAACGGCCAACAGGCGTGGCGTGCGCGGATCGTCGGGCTTGTGCAGTGGGTGGCCGAAACCGGGAATGGCTGCACGTCGGCTTCGTAGCTCGCGAACGGTTTCCGCACAGAAGGCGTCGAGATCGGGTGCATCCGCACCGGCTTTGAGCAATTTGGCGCAAGATTCCGAGGTTCCGGCATAGATCGAGCCAAGCGATAGGAGGCCGGCTGCGATCGCTACCTGCGAGTCCTCGGGAACGCTGTCGGCCATCACGCGCGCGATGATCGATGACGGGGTCCAGCCGTGCTCCATCAGAGTGACCAGGCAGGCGTCGAGCACGCGCGTTTGCGCCGGTGTCGGCAACACACCGGCACAGAGGAAATACGTCATTTCGGTGAAGCCGAGCTTGCCGATGATGTCATCGACGAGGTCAAGCCCGCGAACCGTGATTCCGTCTGGATTGGCGGCCGCAATGGCCGTGGTTACGCCGCTACTCATGCCATCGTCTCCACTTCAACCCTATCTGCGATCGGCTGGGAATCGGGACCGACGAACCCGGCCAGAATGGCGACCCGCTTCGTAGCGGCGGCGGCCATGTTGCGTTCCTTAATGTGACCGAAGCCACGGATCATGTCGGGCAGCTCCGCGAGTTCGATTGCGGCATTCACATTTTCGGAAATTAGGCGATCGAAGATATCGCGCATATCGCGCTCATACTGGTCGATGAGCGCGCGTTCGCGCCGCCGCTCTACATTGTAGCCGAATGGATCGAACAACGTTCCGCGTAACCCCTTGAGCCGCGCAAGCACACCGAAGGCCTTGAACATCCACGGTCCGAATGCGGTCTTACGAGGCAGCCCGGTGACCGGATCTCGCCGTGCGAACAGCGGCGGCGAAAGATGGATTTCTCGGCGACCGCCGCCTTCCAGAGTGCTGCTTAGCTTCGCGTCGAAGCTGCCGTCGCTGTAAAGCCGGGCGACCTCGTATTCATCTTTGTAGGCCATCAGTTTGTAGAAGTATTGCGCAACGGCTCTCACCAGCTCGCCATCATGGACGCCTGCCTTTTGTTGGGCAATGTCCGCGGCAGCTATCAGCCCATCGAAGCGCTTGGCGTAATCGTCATCCTGATAGGCCACAAGACGAGCGCGGCGATCGGCGATCAGCTCCTCCGTCGACAGCTCCGACCCGGCTAATGTTAGTCCTCCGGACGTGGCGAACTCGAAAGCGTTCGGATCGTGAGCCGCAAGGCGACCGAGCGCGAACGCCCGCTTGTTGGCCTCCACCGCCGCACCGTTCAGTTCGATTGCGCGGCTCAGCGCCTCAAAGCCGATCGGAACCAGTCCCTTCTGCCAAGCCAGCCCAAGCATGAAGAGATTGCCGTAAATCGAATCCCCCATGATATTCAGCGCGATGCGAGTGCTGTCGATAGCATCCACGTGGCCACCGATAGCGCCTCCGATCGCCGAGAGCGCGGGCGCGCTGCTGAGGTCGATACGGGTGTCTAGCACGAATGCGCCGGGAGGTTGGATGTAAGTATTCGCGACAACTCGCGTGCGTCTGCTCATCCGCGAAAGCGCGGTTGCACTGGCGGCTACCACCACGTCGCAGGCTAGAACCAGATCTGCGCTTCCCTCGGTTATCCGTGCCGGACCCAGTTGGCGAGCGTCCGTGGCGATGCGGATGTGGCTCATCACGGCACCATTTTTCTGCGCAAGACCGGTGAAGTCGAGCGTCGTCACCGCTCTGCCTTCGAGGTGAGCCGCCATGCCGAGGATCGCCCCGACGGTGACAACACCTGTGCCTCCGACCCCAGTCGTGAGAAGATTGTAAGGTTCTTCAAGAGCCGGCAGCGACGGCATCGGGAGTGCTGCGCTCGCGCCGTCGAGATGCTGTGACTGAGTCTCGACCTTGCGGGGCATTGCGCCCTCGATCGTGACGAAGCTTGGGCAGAAACCTTCCACACAGGAATAGTCCGCGTTGCAGCTGGATTGATCTATGGCGCGCTTGCGACCCAATGGCGTCTCTATGGGTCCGACTGAGATGCAGTTCGACTTGACGGAGCAGTCGCCACAGGCCTCGCACACCGCGTCGTTGATGAAGACGCGCTTTGGCGCCGCCGGGTATTGCTTTCGCTTCCGTCGACGCCGCTTCTCGGCCGCGCACACCTGATCGAAGATGATTACCGTCAAGCCAGATACGTCGCGGAGTTCGCGCTGGACCCGCTCGAGCTCGAGCCGATCGAACAGCTCGACACCGCGTGGCATTTCGTCCCTGCTGAAACGTTCAGGTCGTTCCGACAGCACCACCACCCGCTTCGCACCCTCGGCCTTTACCGACTGCGCGATCCTCGGCACCGTGAGGTGTGCGTCATTCTCTTGCCCGCCTGTCATTGCAACCGCGTCGTTGTAGAGGATCTTGTAGGTAGCGTTCACCCCGGCCGCCGCCGCCGCGCGGATCGCCAACAGTCCGCTGTGCGAGAAGGTCCCGTCGCCGAGATTGACAAAGACGTGCTTCTCGGAGACGAACGGAGCCTGGCCGATCCAGTTGACGCCTTCGCCGCCCATTTGCGTGAGGAACGCGGCATTGCGGTCGGGGATGTACATTGACATCGAATGACAGCCAGTGCCGGCGAGAGCCCGACTCCCGTCGGGCACCTTAGTCGAACTGCTGTGCGGGCACCCCGAGCAGAAGAACGGCGTCCGGCCCAAGGCGATCGGCAGAACCGGTTTCCCGGCGTTGCCCGAGTTCGGAAGTCGCGATTCGATGCGGCTCACATCGACGCCCAGAGCACGAAGGCGCTGGATCAAGGCTAAGCCGACAATTCGCGGAGTGAGCTCGCCATGGCTCGGCAGCAGCCCACCGCCATCGAGGTCGCTCTTGCCCACCACTCGCGGAGCGTTCTCGACGCCGCGCAGCGCGGCAAGAATCTGCGGCTCAAGGAAGGCGCGTTTTTCTTCGACGACGAGCACCTCGGTCAAACCATTGGCGAAATGTCGAAACCCTTCGGTCTCGATCGGCCAAGTCATCCCAAACTTGTAAAGTCGCAGCCCCAGCGCGGCCGCACGCTCGTCGTCGACGCCCAGATCGGAGAGCGCTTGGCGGACGTCGCCGTACGCCTTTCCGGTCGTTGCAATGCCTAGCCGTGCCGAGCCATGCCCCAGCTCCTGACGATCGATCGGGTTCGCGCGAGCGAACGCGGCAATTGCCGCCATGCGCTCGCCAAGCATTCGGCGTTCCTGGTCCACCGCTGTGTCCGGCCAACGGATACCAAGACCCCCGCGAGGCAATTTGTGGTCGACAGGTATGACGGGAAAAGGCGGCTCGCCAGCGTCGATCGAGGCGGAGCCTTCGACCACTTCGGTGGTCGCCTTCAATCCCACCCAGCAGCCCGCGAATCGAGACAGCGCGAAGCCGTGGAGGCCGAAGTTGACGTGCTCTTCGACATTTGATGGGTTGAGCACCGGAATGAAGGCCGCTTCCATCAGCTGCTCGCTTTGGTGCAGCATCGTCGATGACTGCGCGCCGTGGTCGTCGCCGAATACCGCCAGCACTCCGCCGAGGGGCGCTGTACCCGCGGCGTTGGCGTGCTTGAGCGCGTCCATCGCGCGGTCGACCCCGGGGCCCTTGCCGTACCAGATGGCGAATACGCCATCCACCAACGCTTCAGGGCGGAGCGGCACCTGTTGGCTGCCCCAAACCGCGGTGGCCGCAAGCTCCTCGTTGAGGCCTGGCTGGAAAACGACGCCGGCAGCATCGAGTTCGCGCTTGGCTGCCCAAAGCGCGGTGTCGTAGTTCGCCAGTGGGGAACCGCGATATCCCGAAATAAAGCCCGCCGTTTTCAGTCCACGCGCTCGGTCGCGCGCCGCCTGCAGCAGCGGCAGCCGAACAAGCGCCTGCGTTCCGGAGAGGAACACGCGGCCCTCGGTCCGGACGTACTTATCGGCTAGAGTGGCCGTCTCATCGAAGCCTGCGGTATCGCTCATCGCGCGCCGGGCGCTTCCGGATCGCCGATCACGCGATTGCTCAGCACGCCGACCCCCGGCACTTCGGTTTCAACGATGTCGCCTGCCTGAAGGAAGCACTTCGGATCCATCGCGAAACCAACGCCCGAAGGGGTTCCCACCGAGATCAGATCTCCGGGCGACAACGCGTCGACGCGGCTCCAATAGGAGATCAGCGTTGGAATATCAAAAATCAGATCCGAAATGGGTGCGGACTGCCGCTGCTCGCCGTTAACGCGTCCGATAAGTTGCAACTTGGTTGGATCGGCGATCTCATCCGCGGTGATGATCCAGGGCCCGATCGATCCGCTGGCAAAAAAGTTTTTGCCGGCCACGAGGGAGTGCTCGAATTGTACGTCGCGAACCGATCCGTCCATCAGCAGTGTGTAACCGAACACATGCTCCATCGCGCGTTCGTATGGAATATGGCGCCCGCCCTTCCCGATCACCACAGCGAACTCGCACTCGTAGTCGAAACATTCCGACCAATCTGGCTTCAGAATAGGTTTCCCATGAGGAACAAAGGTGCTTGCAGAACGCAGGAATACTGAAGGGTTCGCCGGAGCATCCTGGTGGCCACCCTCCAGAGCGTGCGCCCGGAAATTGAGCCCGGCACAGAGGAACCGTTCTGCATCAGGGATGGGCAGGCCCAACTCGACGTCGGTTAGCGCTAGTTGGGGTGCATCGACGGCAGCTAGTTGCAGCTGCTCACTGGTGACGCCTGCGGCGATCGCCGCCTTCAAAGAAGGCCACCGACCGCTAAGGTCACTGATCGCTTGGCCTGCCAAAACCCCAAATCCGGGCCCGTCGCCGTGTTTAAAGCTCACAAGTTTCACTCGAACCCTCCCAAATTTTTGGCAATCGACCGCCAGAGCTAGCACCTTACCACTCGCGCGAATCCGAATGAGTGAGCAATTAGGGTGACTTGGTCCGCTCCATCGTGCCGCGTGAGTCATTGTTTGAAAAGTGCCGCGCGGGGCAGTAGATTGTTGCCGATATGGAACGAACGACAAACTCCGACCCTGCCCGCGATGCCCAGAAGCCCGATCGTGAGCGTTCTAGGTTTCTTATAGAAAACCTCGCGCTGCTTCGGGCTTATGTCGCCGTGTTCGAGCTCCACAGCTTCAGCGCCGCCGGCCGGCACTTGAATGTTGTTCCGTCCACCGTGTCGAAGCACATAGCGGCCCTAGAGAAACAGCTGTCATGCCAACTCGTTATTCGCTCTACCAAAACCCTATCGATCACGGAGGTTGGCGAGCGGTTCTACAAGCGCTGCCTGGCGATACTTCATGAAGTAGAAGAGGCCGAAATCGAGGTCGGCCAATACAATTCGGAGCCGCAGGGGCTCTTGCGGGTGTCGGCGCCAACCACACTCGCCACACACGTTCTCGCGCCCATCTTTTTTCGCTTTAAGCAGCGCTTCCCCAAGGTGACACTTGATCTGACGTTGACCCCGGCCAGCCAGGATTTAGTAGCGTCGGGCACCGACGTCGCAATCCGCATTAGCAGTGGTCTCGACCCGAGCTTGATCGCCCTCAAGCTGGCGCCGAACATGCGGCTGTATTGTGCATCACCGGAATATCTCGAGCGTTGCGGCACGCCGGCGACACCGGGGGACCTCCAGCATCATGAATGTGTTGTAGTGAAAAGCATCCAGCAATCGGCGAGTTGGCCGTTTCGCAGGGATGACGGCCGGACCGAAAATATCGTTGTTTCAGGCGGCTTGTCAGCAGACAACGTCGAGATGATCGCGCGCGCAGTTCTGGCAGGACTGGGGGTAGGGCATTTATCTCGTTTCCTTGTCGAAGAGTACATCGCGTCCGGCGCACTCGTCGAGCTGTTCCCCGAAAGCCGCGTGCTTGGTAGCAACATTTATGCCGTCTACCCCAAACGCCGTAACCTGGCGCTCAAGACGCGGGCGTTCGTCGACCATTTGCGCACCGAATTCCAAAGTCAGCCACCCTGGGCAACGTAGCTTCCGCGTAAACACGATCTTTCGCGGTCCGGCACAAGTGTTGTGCCAGCTGCCCGAATTGTCGCTGCGCCCATTCAGCGTATGACCCCACCAAGCGATGACGTTGATCGTCCATAGTCCGGACGGAGCCGGAAATGACGATGGCCAAACGCAAACTCAGGGGAGAGTTTTCATGCGCAATCTGTCTAAAATCGTACGGGGCAACTCTAGCAAAAGGTTAGCGCGCGTCGGATTGAGTACGCTTGGATTGCTCGTTTTCCCGGGGTTCGCCTATGGGCAATCCGCCGGCGTGCAGGTCGAGGATAAATCAAACGACCCGGCCGTAACCCAGTCGGTTGAGCCAGACGCGGCACCGGGCCTTGATATCGTCGTTACCGCCCAGAAAAGATCGGAGCTCGCACGCAAAGTGCCGATTGCCATCGTGGCGGTCTCCGGCGATCAGCTTGCGGCCGCCAATATTGGCCGAATGACCGACCTTGTGGCAATTGTGCCGAATTTCACAATGTCGCTTGCGGCGCTACAACCAATAACATTCGTTCGCGGATTCGGGACGACGGGGAGCTTCTCGTTCGAGCAGGCCGTCGGCAAGTTCGTTGACAACGTTTCCTATGGCCGCGACTTTGACGGGCGTTACCCGCTCTACGATCTTGAGCGACTAGAGGTACTCAAAGGTCCGCAAATCCTTCTGTATGGTAACAGTTCGACCGCGGGAGCCATCAACATCACAACCCGCAAACCGGGTACCCGCTTTCAGGCGGACGGCTCCGTGTCCTATGAGTTCGTCAATGATGAGGTCTTTTCTCAGGCTGGCGTGACAGTGCCCGTCGGCGATGCCGTCAGTGTACGGGTAGCCGGCTTTTATCAACGCCTTGCCAAGGGTTGGATCCACAACTTTTTAACCGACGAAAACGAGCCCACGTATCGCAACTATGGGGGCCGAGTAATCTTGCGGATCGCGCCGACATCGGCAGTAGAAATACTACTGAAGGCCGAATTTAACCGTACACGTCAGCTCGGCTCTGTGGCGCAGCCGATCAGGCAAAGCGTTCTTCCAACGGCACAGTACACCGCGCCCTTTCTCGACGATGAGAGGGGCTCAAACTACCAGAGTGCGCCCTTCTTCACCCGCGACCAGAACGCGATCAACTTTGAAACCTATCAGGCCGACCTGAACTGGCAGATCGGGCCCGGTACCTTGTCCTCGACGACGGCTTACCGGCGGGCGCGGAGCGGCAACACAGAAACGGTGCCATTCGACCGCCCGCTGTTGACCGTCACCAGCGGACAGAAATACGATCAGTTTAGCCAGGAGCTGCGTTATGCGGGTAGTGTCGGCGACCTGGAGTTTCTAATCGGCGGTTACTTCGAGCACCGCAATCAGGACCTCTTCTCCTTTACCAATTTCAATCTCAGTGCAATTGGCTCGCCGCTGCCTCGTCTGTCCCGCGTTAATACTTATGATCAGACCGTCGATTCCTACTCGCCATTCGGTCAGCTCACTTACCACTTCACCCCTGACTTCAAAATATCGGCGGGCGCACGTTACTCAATCGTCGATAAGATTACCGATCAGTCCCTGTTCGGCGCTAGCTTCATTCCCAACGCTTCGTTCAGCACTGCCAGAAGCGATGTGGAAGCGGTCCGCAGTGCTGGGTTCACCCCCCTCATCGCGGTCCTCGGCGGAACGGTGCACGACTTCACGGGCATCGCGAACCATGAGAAACATTTTCAGCCGCAGGTGATCGCGCAATACGATTTCGCACCGCGGAGTATGATGTTCGCCAAGTACGTGAAGGGCTTCAAAGCGGGCGGGGTCGACGCGACCTACACCGGGAGCGCGATTTCGGCGACACCTGCAGGCGCCCAGTTTCAACCCGAAAAGGCCGAATCTTTCGAAGCAGGCCTAAAGGGTCTGATCCTGGACGGTAAGCTTGAGTACGCCCTAACCGCGTACAGCACGACGTTCACCAACCTGCAGACCTCAGCGTTCGTAGGCACTGTCTTGTTCGTGACCAACGTCGGCAAGGCGCGCTCACGCGGTGTCGAACTCGAAGCGCACGTTCGGCCGGTTGAGGGTCTCAGCATCGATGCCGCGGCTAACTATCAGGTCGCCAAATATCTGGATTTCCCAGGCGCCCCCTGCACTGTGGCCCAAACCCCGCTGCCGCCGGCCGCAGCGGCCCCCTGCACCCAAAGTCTGTCGGGCGCTCCCACTCCGTTCCAGTCAAAATATTCGGGGTCGTTCGGTATGACCTACCAGCTTCCCGTCACAGGAGATTACACGCTACAAGGTGGGTGGAGCGTTGTGTATCGATCACAGTACAATACTTCGACCAACAACGACCAGCTGGGCATCCAAAAGGGGTTCCTTACTCTCGATGCGCATATCGATGTGAAGCCAAGCGACGGGCTGTGGACGCTGTCCCTGTTTGGACGCAACTTGGGCGACGTGAAGTACAAGGAATACAGCGTCGCAGCGCCCGCGATCCGGGGCGGGTTTAACACTTACATTTCGCGTGGAATGCAGGTTGGGGTTCGGCTGGGGACTTCCCTCTAGAAGGCAAATGGCCTGACGGGCTTCTTCTTGAACGCCAGGCGGTAGTTAAAAGGCAGGAAACAATGACAGACTTTCAGTCAGCGGCTGCGTGTCGGGATTTCGTGGTGCGTTGCCTCCGTGCACTCGACGACCGCGACTACGAAACGCTGGCCAGCGGCTTCGCTGCCGATGGGGTCTGGGATCGCGGCGGCGAGCAATTGGTCGGGCCCGAAGCCGTGCGGGCGGCGATGGCAAAACGCCCCGACGACTTTGAGACGCAACACCTGGCTCTGAATATGGTCGTAGATATGGAAGGCGCAGAGGCCGCGACCGTATCCTACACCATCGCTGCTTACGCGCAGACGAGCGACAAACCCGCGCATCTCCACGGCCTGTATCGCGCCACCGATTGCCTCGCCCGCAGTCCGGAGGGTTGGCACTTCACAAAGCGCTCGGTATCGCCCGCCTTCCCGGCCCAAACCTGATACCACCCATGGATCCGGAACTATCGCCTCGCCGTGCCCTTGCGCCCGCTTCGGAGCTTTTCCCCACGTGGCTCAAACTGCACACGCGCAACCGCGACACTGACCAGTTCGGACACGTGAACCATGCGGCGATGGCAACGTTGTTCGAAGAGAGCCGGATTGCGTTAATTTTCGCGCCGGAGTTTGCGAGCGAAACGCGCAGAATCGACCTCCTGGTGGCAAACCTGAGAATGACTTTTTACAAGGAATTGAGAGCTCCCGGTGTGGTGCAAGTGGGCGCGCTGGTCACGCGGATGGGATCGAGCTCGCTGGATATTCGCCAAGCGATTTTCGTCGATGAAACCTGCTACGCCTCAGCGGATGCGGTGTGCGTCCTGTTCGGAAGCGAAACGCGTCGACCGGTCAAGGCGAGCGAAACCCTGCGGTCCATGTTGATGCCTGCGGGGTGATCGCTTTCCTACTTATTCCAGTTCTGCAAAGCGCTTAATCCTCCTCGGCGCTTTTGGCGGCCGGGGTTTCAGCGTAATGTGGCCGCACCACGTCGCAGTGCTAAGCAAAATCCCGGCGAAGCGACGGGACTAGAGGCCAAGAGAGGAAGCTGGAAGATGGCGACCGTTATCGGAAGCAAGGCGCCGCAGGTCACGAAGCTTTTCCACGAGCTGCCGGCCGAAGTAGCACCGTCGTTTCCCCAACCTTGGCCAGCACTGCTCGTCCCGCGCGTCGAAATCGAAGCGGAGATAGGCCGCCTCGTAGATCTAGAGCGCCGGCCCAACGCGCGGCGCGCTTCCGAGATTGCACATCCCCGATCGCTGGAGACCGGTCCCTCCGTAACGCCCGGGCTATCGATATCAATCAACGTGGTTCGGCCCGGCGAACAGGTCGAACTGTACCGCGATAACGCGTCACGGGTGGAGTTCGTCATCCAGGGAGACGGTCGAGCTACGATCGGCACCAGCACCCTTCCCATGACGAAATGGTGCGTTCTCTCCGTTCCGTCCATGACTAAGCGGTTGTATCGAAACGATGGGAATGAGCCGCTGGTTTGGTTGAGCTACTCCAACGTGCCGCTGCTCCAGCGGGTCGGCGCCTATTACTCGGATGACAGGATTTCGCTCCCACGGCCGCCGCTGTCACAGCGCAGCGAGATTGAGCAGCGCTACGTGGCCGAGAATGCGCCAGACATCCCGATATTGCACGACGGCGCACGGCTGCGCGGATACGAGTTTTTCACGGACATCGAGGTGGCCGAGAACAAGCCATTGGTGTGGCCCTGGAGCGAGACGTCACCGCATCTTTGCCGCGAAAAGGGAGACGGCAAGCGGGTTCTCCTGCTGCTGGTCAATCCAGTGACTGGCAAGGCGCAGGGCACCACGCACAGCTTTTTTGCAGCGCTAAGCCGCACGCCCGCCGGCGTCCGTGTGCCGGTGCCGCCCCGCGGGCACAAGCACAGCTCGTTCGCGGTGAATTATCATTTCGAAGGGAATGGAGAGAGCATCGTCGATGGCCAGCATCTGGAATGGGAAGCCGGAGATTTGATGCTTTCCGCTCCCAGTTGGGGAGAGCACGCGCATGGGTTCACAGGAGCATCGGTACTCACCGTGCAGGACCATCCCTTCCACCTTGGGATGGAGTCGCTGATCTGGCAGGAGGACATGAACGGGCCGATCCTTACGCTCGGTGCTGAGGAAGGACAGACCGGCTATGTGGGGCCTCGGCAGACGGGCGATTGACGCCGGTCTATTGACTTCTACTCCCCCCCGCACCCTGTACGAAAAGATTTGGGACGCGCACGTCGTTGAGACGCGCGAAGACGGCACCGTGCTGTTGTATATCGACCGTCACCTCGTCCACGAAGTAACCAGCCCGCAAGCGTTCGAATCGCTACGCACCAGCGGACGGACCGTGCGCCGCCCCGACCTGACCCTCGCGGTCCCCGACCACAACCTTCCGACGACTGCCCGGCTCGACGCGCACGGACTGCGTATCCCCATCGCCGACGCCGAGAGCGCGCAGCAACTCGCCGCGCTGGAGGGCAACACCCGAGCATTCGGCATCCGTTACATCCACGCTTCGGCCGCCGAACAGGGCATCGTCCACGTCGTCGGCCCCGAGCAGGGCTTTTCGCTGCCCGGCGCCACAATCGTCTGCGGCGATAGCCACACCGCCGCGCACGGCGGGGTCGGTGCGCTCGCGTTTGGGATCGGCACCAGCGAGGTCGAGCATGTTCTCGCTACACAAACGCTGCTGCTGCGAAAATCGCGCACCATGGAAGTGCGGGTTGATGGCCAGCTCGGCCCCGGGGTCACCCCCAAGGACCTGATCCTCCACATTGTCGGCGTCGTCGGCACCTCGGGCGGCAATGGCCACGTGATGGAATACCGCGGCGCAGTGTTCGAGAGCATGAGCGTCGAGGGCCGCCTGACCGTGTGCAACATGAGCATCGAGGCGGGTGCGCGCGCCGGCCTGATCGCGGCGGACGATACCACGTTCGAATATCTCAAGGGCCGCCCCTACTCGCCAAGGGGTGCCCAGTGGAACGCCGCGGTCGCATGGTGGCGCAGCCTTGCCAGCGACCCAGGGGCGACGTTCGACAGATCGGTGCGGATCGACGCGGCGGACATCGGCCCCACCGTCACCTGGGGTACCAGCCCGGAGGACACCGCCCCGATCGGCGGCACGGTCCCAGCGCCGGAAAGTTTCGCCGACCCGTCCAAGCAGGAAGCAGCGCGCAAGAGCTTGGAATACATGGGGCTGACGCCGGGCCAGAAGCTTGCCGAAATAGAGGTCCAGAACGTGTTCATCGGCAGCTGCACCAACAGCCGCATCGAAGACCTCCGCGCCGCCGCCGATGTGCTGCGCGGGCGGCACAAGGCACCGGGCGTCAAATGGGCGATCGTCGTCCCCGGCTCCGGCTTAGTGAAACGCCAGGCAGAGGCCGAGGGACTCGACAAGGTGTTCACCGACGCCGGGCTCGAATGGCGCGAGCCGGGCTGCTCGGCCTGCCTCGGCATGAACCCCGACAAAGTGCCGCCGGGGGAACGCTGTGCTTCGACCAGCAACCGCAACTTCGTCGGACGCCAGGGCATTGGCAGCCGAACGCACTTAATGTCGCCCGCGATGGCGGCTGCGGCGGCGGTCACGGGCAACCTGACCGACGTGCGCAAGCTGCTTTGCTACTGAATGCTGATTTTAGCTTCTTGCCTCGGGACGACTTCACATACTCGCAGCTTGCAATTTAAGCTGCCCTTGGAGCGCCACAATGGTCAGATCAGCCCCGAGATCAATGGACGCTTGCCCGCGGCCCCCTTGACCTTGGCCAAGGCGAAAATGGTTAGCCTAGTTTTCCGTTACTCTGGTTAGGAGATAAAGATGCAGAGGTTATTGCCCACGACACTGGTCGGCTCCTACGCGATGCCCGAATGGCTAATCGACCGGGCTCGCCTCGCAGAAAGATTTCCGCCGCGCGTCCGGGCACGCGAATTGTGGCGAGTTGCGCCGGACTATCTCGATGAAGCACAGGACGACGCTACGATCATGGCCGTCCACGCGCAGGAGCTGGCCGGGCTCGACATCATTACTGATGGAGAAATGCGGCGCGAGAGCTACTCGAACCGGTTTGCGACGGCCTTGTCAGGTCTCGATCTCGACAATCCCGGCACTGCGCTCGATCGTAGCGGACATCCCAATCCGGTACCCCGAGTTGTCGGCAAGATCGAGCGTCAATTTGCAGTGCAGGTTCGCGACTTGAAGTTTCTTCGACAGCTTACTAAAAAACCGATTAAAATGACTGTGCCGGGGCCATTCACAATGACCCAGCAGGCGCAGAACGACCACTACACATCGGAGGAAGCGATGGCGCTCGATTACGCTGCCGCTATCAACGAGGAAATCAAAGACCTGTTTGCGGCGGGGGCCGATGTCGTCCAGATTGATGAACCCTACATGCAAGCCCGCCCAGAGAAAGCACGGCAGTATGGCCTCCTGGCGTTAGATCGTGCGCTGGATGGGGTCATTGGCACAACTGCACTTCACATTTGTTTCGGCTACGCGGCGATAATTCATGGTAAGCGTCCAAAAGGCTATGACTTTTTGTCCGAATTAGCTGGAAGCTCTGTCCAGCAAATCTCGGTGGAGACAGCACAGCCAAAACTGGACCCGGATGAACTGGCGCCACTGACCGGCAAAAAGATCATGGTTGGAACACTCGACCTTAATGATCCCGAAGTTGAACAACCAGAAACCGTCGCAGCCCGGATACGCCGTGCCATGACTCGAGTTCAACCGCAGGACATTATCGTCGCACCCGACTGCGGCTTAAAATATCTCCCGCGCGAAACGGCGTTTGGCAAGATGAGGGCAATGGTTGACGGGGCTGCTATCGTCCGATCAGAATTGTCGATGGGCGGCTCAAACCTGATTTCGTGATCCTCGCTTCCCGTTTGGCTTGCTTCTATGCCTTGCTGAGGTCGGTTGGTGTATCGGGTGGCCCTCCGACGGCCTCTGGTGGTTGACGGTTTGCCCTGACACCACCCCCTGACAATACCCATTTCGCCAGCAGAGCCCCCTTTTTTGTGCAGGCGCCTTGCATTTGCACTCGCTCCATGATCAACTTTTTTCGACATGCTCAGGAGGGATTTTCTAGTGGTCGTCAGTCGATCTGCAGTCTTCGCGTCCCTTGCCGTCGCTGCGCTTGGCCTCGTGCTGTATTGGACGGCAGTCCCAACGCTAAAACCGAAATCCGCGCCCAAAACGGAGCAGACCGAACCAAAATCAAACTTTGAGGTCCGCAGAGCTGGTGACGCCTGGCAAATTTTTGCAGGCGGTTCGTCGCGCTCCCTTGCCGCGGTACGCATCGACGGCGAGTCCATGCAACTCGACGCGAAGGGAAATTCTCTCGAGTTCGTTCTCTCGCCCGGCGTTCATAGCATCGAGATCGCGGGCCCCGTTGCAAAACTTCTCCGAATTAAAGAAATCGGTGAGCAATCGAGTGGCGCGGAGCTGGGATCGGCCAAGCGGTTTGTCGTGTCGGTGCCCCCGTCCGGGGCGCTGGTTCCGGCACAAACGATCCGGGCGGTCCAAGGCGATCTGGTCCAGATAGAGGTGACCAGCAAAGCGGTCGCGACAATCCATCTCCACGGGTACGACATCGAAGGCCCAGTTTACCCTGACCGCCCCTTATCTCTAATCTTTAGAGCGAATTTCGCGGGTCGGTTCGGTGTCGAGGTCCACGGCAGCGCGGACCACCCGCCATTCGCTTTTGTTGAAGTCTATCCGAAATAGATGTCGAAACCTAGTCAGTTGCCTTGGCGCGGGGGGGCGTGGTTATGCCGTGGTGCGACCGCGGGGTGCCTAGCCATCTGGCCCGGTGGAGCATTGGCCCACGGCTTCGGCCAAAAGTACGACCTACCGTTGCCCTTGAACCTTCTGATTTGGTCGGCAGGCGGCACTATCATCGTCACTTTCGTTGTCGTGTCGGCGTTCTTGCGCGAGACCCTTGTGCAGGGTGAGCACTGGCAACTGCAGCTCGCGGAGATCGATACATCGCCAGCAACACCCGGAAATGCAGTGATCACGGCGCTGCGGCTCTTTGCGGCGGCGATATTCATACTTATGATTGTAGCGGGATTGTTTGGAAATCAGGATCCCTATCACAATCTCGCGCCAACGCTGGTTTGGGTCATCTGGTGGGTCGGATTCGCTTTTTTCTGCGCGCTGTTTGGGAATCTGTGGGGGCTGATTAATCCGATTGCAACTTGGTTTGACTGGATTTCCGCCATCCGTAGTGCGGGTGCGCGACGGGACCAAGCTCGGCGTTATGTTACCTACCCCGCATGGCTGGGTTTCTGGCCTGCGGCGATCATCCTGGCGAGCTTTGTTTGGGCGGAGTTGATCTGGACCGAGAAAGACGTTCCGATGGCGATCGCCACTGCGGCGTTATCGTACGCTGTGCTCTGCTGGGTTGCCATGTGTGTGTGGGGAAGGGACGCCTGGCTGCACCACGGCGAGGCCTTTTCCGTAATGTTTCGGCTGTTGGGGCGTTTTGCACCGCTAACGGGTTCCCACGAGCTTCGTGGTTCGCATCACCTTTCCATCTACTTGCGGCCAATGGGGGTGGGTCTCCTTGATGGTCAGGTCATGACTTCGTCGTTTGTGGTTTTCGTGATGACATTGCTAGCCTCGGTTACCTTCGACGGATTCCTCGAAACATCAGCGTACCAGGGCATTTTGACAGCGGCCTACTCATCGGCGCTGATCGAGTGGCCGCTGTTCCGCCTGGCCGCATTGACAGGTCTCGAGGAGGGTGCGGTCCTGGGCACGTTCCTGCTGGTGCTCGCGATCGCTCTTTTCGCTATAGCGCTTTTCACGACCAGCTGGTTAATGCGCGTCGTCGCGGCGCGTGCGCTAACCGAACAATCGCTGCCCTCCGCCCAGACGATAGCCGGCAGCTTTGTTCTCAGCCTGGTCCCAATCGCGGTGGCTTACCATCTCGCTCACTACCTTTCGCTCCTGCTGACCGTAGGGCAGTTCATTATCCCCTTGAGTTCGGATCCGTTCGGCTTGGGGTGGGACCTGTTTGGAACTGCAAATTTTGAGGTCAAGCTTGGGATCGTGGGACCCCGCTTTTTCTGGTACAGTGCGATTTCGGCGATACTCATCGGTCATATGCTATCCGTTTACATCGCGCACCTCGCGGCGATACGGGTGTTTGGTACGCGCCGCGCGGCACTACTCAGTCAAATACCCATGGTAGGGCTGATGGTCGGGTATACCATGAGCAGCTTGTGGATCCTCGCACAGCCAATCGTCGGCTGAAAGCCCCTGGCGATCAGGCCTTCCCGGGAGCGCTGGGGTAAGCGGACCAGTGGATGTGAGATATCGAATAGGTGTTTGCCGATCGTTGCAAGATCATAGTCTCAAGGATGATCTGATCGACGGCACTTCCGTCCGGGCCGGTGCCCACGACGCGATAGCTGCTGACAACCCAGCGCTGATCCCCGGTCCCGCCCATTTTGCGGGTTTTGAGCGTCCATCGAGCCGACATCGCCAAGCTCATGTCGATGGGAAGATGTGCGAAGGCGTACGCATCTCTAGTCGGATCGATGACCCCGAATTCGCAGACGACCAGGTTTGGGGCCAAAAGCGCCAGAGCGCCTGCCGGATCTCCTTTGGCCAGAGCTTGATGGAACGCATCGACTGCGGCCACCGGTGCGGTTTTGACATTAGAAAACGTGGAATTCGGCAACGACATCAACTCTCTGCCAGCCAAAATGACGCAAAGCAGGAGAACGCTCGCAAGGATGATACGTCTGGGCATCCGCGTCTTTCAGTCCATGAATCCGCCGCTCCCGTTACCGGTCACGATTGCGGCTAAGTCACCGCACTGGGATATCTCGAATGACAACCGAATCAACCATCACGAGGTCGCCCGCGGCGGCGTGCTCGAGCGAGCCGTTGACGTCGGTGATCGTGATCACGCTTGCGGTGTTGCGGGCAATTTTGAATGTTTTTCCCACCAACCTGCCGGTCACAAACCTGAGCCGCCAGCCCCGCATACGGTCGGGCGGGAATGAGGTGTAAGCGGTCGCAATGCTGTACCGGCGACCGTTCGCGTCCGTCGGTCCGAATGCCACGACCCGGGTAATATTCTGAATCGGGAGCAACGAGATATTGTAACCCTCGTGCGCTGTGCGGAGAAATCTTGGCGTGTGCATCCCCACGACATAGGAAGCGGGCGAAAGTTGACCGGCGAAGGCTGGTGAAGCGACCAGGCAAGTCGCCGCCAAATTCGCTCTCGCCAATGTCCAGAAGCGCTTGAGCGGATACGTCGAGCGCGAGGTGGCCCAAACAGAGTTTGTCTGCAGATACATCGTTGAATTCGTACTATCATTTTCCGCCGGTACTCGCAATCGCGATGACACCGCAGGCGATCGGACTGCCGGAGGAATTGTGGATCATGAGCGCCTTTCCCCCGAGCTCCCTCGTCGCGCGTATTCGGCTGCCAAGAACTGGCGCCGTCGCCCGCCCCTGCGCGTCAGCCTGGAGCGGTGGGAGATCACCCAAAGGCGCATGCTCCAGGGCGATATGGCTGGTCGCTGTCGAGCTTGGGTTACGGGGATTCCAGTGGCCACCTGCGGCGCCGCCCGGAGCGCCTCCGATGCCCCGACCGCACCGGCCGTGTTCATGGACATGAAATCCCAGTTCACCGGGCGGAAGACCCCTGAGGGCGGGCATGAAAATCACCCCGGCCGTGCTTTGGCGGGCGAGAATGACCCCCATGGATCGCCCTTCGCCGGACCCAACCAAACCCCGCATCTCGGCCCTTGCGAAGGGCGTATGATCAGCCTGGACGCACGCCGAGGTTAAAAGGGACATTACCAAGCCGGATAGCCAGTTCTTCATGGTTCCTCAGGCCGTTTCCCGCCTGCTCCCTGGTAGTTTAATTCAAGGACCGTCCAGAGGTCTCCGGGAGCCACCGCAACGCAACGACGAGCGCCACCGCAACCACCGCAAGCGGATACCAGAACCCAGCGTACGGATCTCCGGTCCTGACAACGATGAACTGGCTGATCAAGGGCAGGAATCCGCCGAAGTAGCCGGTCCCAAAATGGTAAGGTATCGACAACGACGTATAGCGGATGGGAGCCGGGAAAAGCTCGACGAGGATGGCCGCGGCCGGACCGTAGGTCATGCCGGACAGCAGGCTCATGCCAAACAGGAGGAGCGCCAGCATGGCCGCTCGCGAGAAGCCGGGATCGATCTTGTCGGCAGGTGCGCACGCTGGTGCCGACGCGGCGGCGTCTCCCGCCTTTCGCTCCACCGAGCACGGGGGAGGAGCCTCTGTGGAGTGCGCTTGAGAAGCCTGCAAGACAGCCTCCGGGCGGTTCGGCACTGCGGTTTCGCCGAGCAAGTGGAACAACGGCAGCAGCGTTGCAAGCGACAGCGCATACCCCGTCACGAGCAATTTCTTCCTACCGAAACTATCGGATAGCCAACCGAACAGTATGAACCAGAACAGCCCAAATGCGGTCCCGACTCCTACAACTATTCGGGCGACATTGTCATTGATGCCCAAACCGTTTTGAAGAAAAAACAGGCTTTGGAACTGGATTGTATATGATATTACCGTAATGCCGGCCGCCACCCCAAACAGGGCAACCAGCATCGTCTTCACATTTCCCGACGCGACGAAGGAATCCTTCACAGGATTCCGCGGAATTTCACCGCTGTCCCGGACCGCCTCGAATATCGGGCTTTCGCGCAACTTCAGGCGCATCCAGATCGACAGCACCAGCAACAAAGTCGAAAACAGGAACGGAATTCGCCAAGCCCACGCTTCCGGAGCGAGATTGGTTGCCGCAAGGACCACGATCAGGCTGAGCAGGAAGCCACCTACGACGCTTGCCTGGATGCAGCTGGTATAGAGGCCACGCCGAGAGGGCGGTGCGTGTTCAGCGACATAAATCGCCGCGCCGCCGTACTCGCCGCCGAGCGCCAGGCCTTGCGCCAGGCGGCAGATCACCAGCAACACGGGTGCCCAAATCCCGGCATCTGCATATGTCGGGAGCACGCCGACTGCCGTGGTGGCGAGACCCATGATCGCCATTGTCGCCAGGAACGTATATTTGCGGCCGTGGCGATCCCCCATGTACCCGAATACAAACGCGCCAAGCGGGCGAACGCCAAAACCAGCGCCAAACGTGGCGAGCGCCAGCAGAACCCCGGTGGTGGGGGAAGCTGAAGGGAAGAATAGCGCAGCAATCACCGTGGCGAGGGTGCCAAAGATGAAAAAGTCGTACCATTCGAACACGGTGCCCAGGCACGACGCCGCGACCACTAGGAAATCCCGCCGGTCTGGCGATGGCTCGCCAGCCGCCCCAACGTTCGCCGGCGGTGTCATCGCCGTGTCCTGCGCACCGTGATGAACGGCGCCTCGCGCAAAGTTTGCCGATGGCTCATCACGGTGCGAGCGTCCGCAACGGCTTGTTCTTTTCGACCACGAAAGTCGTGTAGACTCTCGCAGGCAGATTGCCGGGATTGTGGGCGCCATGCGGCTTGTGGGCGGCAACGATGAACGAATCTCCGGCATGATAGGTACGACTCGGTTCACTCACGATGCGCAATTCCGCGCTGCCCGAAAGGATGTAGCCGATTTCTATCCCGAAGTGCGTGTGAGCCGGAACGTTGGCGCCTGGCTCCAGCTCACTCACCGTGCTGATCACCTCGTAGTCGCTGCCGGGCACGTCGGAACGTTGCAGTTCGATGCGACCGGCTCCGAAGGATCGCACAGACGAAAGGGCGGCCTGGGATGGCACAGAAGCGGCGACGTCGACCGGCCGGTTATAAGCGCACGACGTAACCAACGTTCCCAGTGTCGCCAAGGCGAATGCAGCGTTTCGCTTAAACATCTCTGTCTCCACTCGCTTGTGCGGATGATGCCGATGCGAGCCTTGCGGCGATCAGTAGGGACTAGCGGTGCGGAACCGAATTGCCTTCGTACACGAGATGGTCGGTAGGCAACTCCTCCGCGCGGGGTCCAGTGTAGCGCACAACATGAATACCGGTGTTGAAATCCATCCAATAGAACAGGCCGTCCTTGTAGATGGGATAACTCCGTGCACCCCCCATCGGGATCGGGACCGCATGGCCGACCTCCCGCATGTTGGCCGGGTTGGAGATGTCGATCGCCCTGATGCCCTGCGCATACCAACTGACGAACGCAAGGTTTTCGAACAGCGTGGGCGCGTGCGAGAAATATACTCGTGTGCGCCGGGGCGTGCCGTCAGGCTCGTTTGGGTTAAGCTTCAAGCAGTTGTTAAGAACGTTGATAGGCAGTCCGAAGGTCCCCGCAATCTGCGGAGTCGCCTCGGAATCTGTCTGAACCAGGAACGCATGGCCGTAAGGGCAATCAAATCGCTCCTCGGTGAGGAACACCAGTGAGGGACCGCCCGCGCCAAACTTGTCGAGCGTCGGGCGACCAGGCACCGGAATTGCGCTGTGGGTACCCGTATGCACCGGCCGGGGCGGGTAAGGGTCCCATCGCGAGCGATCCTGAATTGCCAAGTAGCGTCCGAAGGCGCCGGCATCGATCAGAGCCTTCACACCGGGATCGTCGTTCACCACCATATGGACGCAGTCGTTCGCCACTTGCCTCAGCTTCGCTTGATCGATGCTGCTGCCTACCACATCGTCGACGTAGATATTCGTCGAATTGCGGTTGCATTTCGCCGCTCCCGAGGCGATCTCGGCGTTGCTGTGTCGCGCGATTGCTGCTGAATTGAGGATGTAGAAGCCCGCCGTGCCGCCGGCGACGTAGATCCGCTCACCAGTGTCGGACATCGTCGCTTGGTGAATGCCGTTGCCTTCGTTGGTCGTCTTCGAAACCGTATTGCCGTCGCTTGCCTTGACATCGCTCCAGTCCGCGAAACGGCCATCGCTGAAGAGGCCGGAGTCATCGGGGCGGTCATCGGTAACCGGACCGCCCACATCTTGTAGCCTGAAATTCGCCAGGTTGAGCGGCGTCTTGAGCATCTCGCCGGTGCGTTCGTCGGTGATCGCAAACACACGGAGATCCGGATATCCGGCGTTGCCCGGGCCCTCTCCGGGTCTCAGGGTCGCCCGGCCCAGGAAGGCCAGTTCATTGTCCTGCGACATGGTGGTGGCGACGATCAGCATCCGCTTCGGGTTTTTCGGATCCACCCATGCGCTCGGCTCGTGGAAATCGCTGCCGAAGGCAACGCCTTCGGAGGTCGCCCGCACCTGACAGTCTTGGGGATCGACGGTGTAGACATACATCCGCCCGTCGCGGCCACTCGACAATCCGCTCATGTCGCGCATCAGGATTATCTGATCCTTGCCGTCAGGTCCCGGGATCATGGCCGCGCTCAACAACGTATCGTCGTAGCCCGGCCCCAAGGGCGGCGCGATCCTTCCAACTAGCACCGGAGGCTTGTGCGCCGGGTCCTCTTGGAGCCGAAAGATGGAAATTCCATGGTTCCGCGCCTCATCCATCGGCCTTGCGCCCGCGGCTGGCGACGTCGTAGCGGACCCCATCGGGCCGGCATCGATCTTGGACTGGGGGGCATTGCGATGCCCGGCGAACATACACTGTCCCGAGATTGTCAGGCCGCGGCCATCGCCGTCGCCATCCAGCGATCCACCGCTCTTTATCCCGGTTTTCGGATCGGTTTCGGAAGGGTCGACTTCGATCCAGTGAATGCGCTCAAAATTGCGGAACAGCTTGAGCCTTTTCTCGAGCGAGGTCGCGCCTTGGCGGGTCGCGGCGTCGCTCGCCGTCCGGTCCATCACCCCATTCTCGTTGATCCGACGCGTCGGCATCTGCCCAAGCGGCGCGTCGAACGGTGCCGGCTGGCACCCTGCAACGTCGCCTTCCTGCGCTTCGCAGGCGCTCGCGGCCTGAGCCGCGGCGGGGCGAGCCATGGAGGGTGGGGCAAAAAGCGCGATCCCACAGGCTCCAATGCTTGTCGCCAGCGCGGACGCGTATTTCATGGCACCCAATCTCTTGTGGCCCGGTGCTCTTGCTTCACCGCTGTTGCAGAACCAATGTCCAGCCCTCGAGCTTATGGGGATCATAGCTTGACATCCAACGTCAGCCCGAACCGTCTTTCTGACTGATACGTCGTGATATTACGGACTGCCGGGTTGCCGGGGATGATGCGGCTCACGAAATTGGTATTGAAGGCGTTGTCCAGATATGCGCGCAGTGACCAGCTTCCGTCTTCGCTGCGAACGCCTGCGCTGAGATTGACCAGATCGTACCCGCCCTGGAACGCGAGCGGGTCCTGACCTAGGTCGAAATTGACTCTGCTGCGATATTGGTAGTTGGCATTAGCGAATACCTCCAACTCAGCCGACACTGGCGCGTGGAAGTCGCCGCTGAACTGCACCGTCCACTTCGGCGAGTTCGGAAGTGGCTTACCAGCAAGATCCTGAGATCCGCCGACGCAAAACCCCGGGCCGCTACCTGCCGGCCCGACCGGCTGTCCGGCATAGCACGTCGCATTGGGGAACTCCTTGAACTTGGCGTCCACATAAGCGACGTTCGAGGCGATACTGAGATGTTCTCCCAGACGGGCGGTGGCTTGCGCTGTGACACCGGAGCTGGTGAGCCGCTTTGCGTTCTGGGTGAGCGTCGTCAACGGCGGGCCGGTGATGACGGTCGACACCTGGAAATTGCGGAAGACTTCGTGGAAGGCGGTCAAATTGAGTGTCACCCGACGGTCGAACAGCTGAGAGCGAACGCCGACTTCGTAATTAGTGACCGTTTCCGGCAACACGCGAGCCCCGTTGACCGCGATCTGGGCGGTTGTCACGCTACCCCCGAGGTCAAGGCCGGCGGCCTTGTAGCCGTGTGAAACCGTCGCATAGGTCATAACGTCGCGATAAACATCATATTGGAGACCGAAGCGCCACGATGGCTCAGTATCCTTGATCCTCGATTCGAAGTTGATCGCACCAAGTTGAGCACCGGGGCTGCTGAGCCCGGCGATGATGGGTTGGCCTGGGGGCACAGTTCGCCGGACATTCGCGTACACGTTGTCGTGAGAATAGCGGCCCCCGGCGAGAACGCGAAGTTGCGGAAGCAGATCGAACGTCGCCTGACCGAACACCGCGTAAGACTTTGATCGAACATCCTGCGCAGCGAGTTGGGTCTGCGTCGAGGGAAACTGCGCGACGAAGGCGGCCGTCGAAGCAACCGAGTCGCGCAGATCGAAGTAGAAGAGCCCTGCGACGATGCGCAGCCGCGAACCCGGGTCGTTCGCGAGCCTCAGTTCCTGGGTGAATTGCTTGATCGTCTGCTGCTCGGTCTGAAGGACTTGGTAAGGACCCGGGGTCGCGCTGGAATCGTGGGCGTCGTCGAGCGTAAACCGCTCGAATCCAGTGCTCGAGGTCAAAGTGACGTCGCCGAGACTATAGTCAACAACCGCCGCGTAGTTCTGATTGCGAGTTTTGTAAAAAACCTCCGCCACCCCGTTGTTGGTTCGGTTGTTGGGGCCGGGCATCAGCCCTAGCCCGAGCTCGACGGCCTGTACGCCGAACCGAGTGCTGACGAAAGCTCGGGTCGTCGTTACAAACGGGTCATTGTCGGCCGTGGTAGCCCCAACCGTCAGCAAAATGTCCAGTTTGTCGCTCGGCGCGAGCCGCAAGGCCAGTCGACCGCCAAAGGAATCCCGCTTGCCCAGGTCACGGCCCTGGAACGGCGCGTTGATATACCCATTGTGCGCGAAATGCCAGCCGGTGGCGCGCAAAGCCATTTTGTCACTGTTCGAGAAATTATAGGCCCCCGTCAGCTGAAGCTCCTTGAAATTGCCGAAACCGACCCTGCCGTCGAACGACTGCAAGTTGAACCGTGGCTTGTTGTAAACGACGTTGATCAATCCGGCTGAAGCATTGCGTCCGAACAGCAGTCCTTGCGGCCCTTCCAGAACCTCGACGCGTTCGACATCCACCATGTCCGTGAAGGCGGTCGAATTGCGCCCTGCGGGAATGCCGTTGACAGCAGTCCCGACCGAGCTGTCGAACGACTCTGCGGTGCTAAACGTCCCGACCCCGCGTACGTAGAATGAACTGGAGCGTGCGCCGACCGCCTCCGCGTAGCCCAACGTCGGTACAATGCGTTGCAGATCCTTCGTGTCGATCAGATTGTTCGTTCTGAGCTGCTGGTCCGATACCGCCGTGACCGCCACCGGAACGTTCTGGATATTTTCGGCCACACGGTTGGCGGTGACGATGATCACACCTGCATCCAATTCGTCGGTACTCGCACTCGCCTGTGGGGCGGATTGCTTGGCTGGATTGTCACTCGTCGCGGGAACTTCGGCCGTCGTCTGCGCCTGCACAGCGGGCACCACCAAGGCCTCGGCCAGCATTAAACACGAAATCGATGCTAGGCAGCGCCTGCGAATTATGATGCTCATGAACCCTCTCCCCACGCGTCTCTTTTTAAGCTGATCTCGGACAGCTAGCACAACCGCCAGGACGGATTGTCGCTTCGGCGACATCTGTGGCAATCCGCTGCGCGCGCGACTATCCAGCCACGGCCGGGCAAGCGACGAATTCAGCTTCCGCAGCCGCAACCTGGACCTGATAGTCCAGGAGAGCCTGATTCTTCACCGGCCCAAATCCGCGAACCGAATCCACTAAAGCCAACAGCCTAACGGCGTGCTGATGGTTGTTGGGTCCGAGTCCGGACAACACCCGCTCGACCAGCGCCTCGTAGTCGGCAATGAGGCCACGTTCGACGCGCCTCTCATGGCTCTTCCCGAAGGGGTCAGCCCATGTCCCGCGGAGGCGCCGGAACTTCGCCAAGATGCGGAGCACCGGCAACCACCGGGCTGAGAACTCACGCTTACCCGGACGGCCAGCGACGTCGCGCTTGGCGAAGATGGGCGGCGCTAGGTTGAAGGCAATCTTCGCTCCATCCGTGAATCGGCGGCCGATGTCCTCGTGCAGCGCAGGATCGGTCAGTAGACGCGCGACCTCATACTCATCCTTATACGACAGCAGCTTGGCGTAGACGTCGGCGACGGGCATGGCCAACGCCTCGCCGCCGTGCTCGCACACCTTTGCGACCACCGCCCGATACCGCTGGCTCAGCCGCTCGTCCTGATAAGCTGTCAGATGAGCACTGCGATGCGCGACAACCTCATCGAGCGTTTGGGGAAGCTTGGTCCGTTCGGGGGCCGCGCCAAGCGTGTCAAGGCGAGCAGAATCCGCGACATGCAATCGGCCCAGACGGAACGCGGTGAGGTTAAATTCAACCTGCACGCCATTGAGCCGCACCGCCCGCTCAATTGCGTCGCAACTTACAGGCAGAAGGCCGGATTGCGCAGCCGCGCCAAGCATGAACAAGTTTGCGCCGATGCTGTCGCCCAGCAAAGCTGTAGCGATCCGCGTCGCCGGCACGCGAATGACGGAGTCTTTCCCAACGGCGCGGGCGATCTTTGCTACGAGAAGGCCCGTATCGAGCGCAAAGTCGCGGTCGAATTGGAAGGCTACCGTAGGCACTGCGTCGGCATTCAATACCGCCCGGGTTCCGCTGCGCAGTGTGGTCGCCGCTTCATTGGAGTTTGCCGCCACTACATCGAATGCCAGCAGGATGTCGGCTTCGGTACGCCCGATGCGTTGCGCGCCGATCAATTCGGGAGAGCGGGCGATCCGCAGGTGGCTGTAAACCGCTCCGTTCTTTTGCGCGAGGCCAGTCATGTCAAATGACGACACTGCAAGACCTTCGAGGTGGGCTGCCATTCCGAGCAGAGCCGAGACGGTTACCACCCCGGTTCCGCCGATGCCCGCAATGATGCAGTTGATCGAGCGGTCTTCCGGTAGCGACATCGCTGGCACTGGCAGGCCTGCGAAAACGGCGGGATCGATCGCGGCCGCCCCCGTCCTTCGCGGTTCTGCATCGTAGATGGTGATGAACGACGGACAGAAGCCGTTGTTGCAGCTGTAGTCCTGGTTGCAGCTGGATTGATCTATCGTTCGCTTGATGCCAAATGCCGTCTCGATCGGCTGCAGGCTGACGCAGGTCGACTGCACAGAGCAATCACCACAGGCCTCACAAACGGCTTGAGAAATCATCAGACGCTTGGGAGGATTTGGGAATTGGCCGCGCTTGCGTCGGCGGCGCTTTTCCGCAGCGCAAGTTTGCTCGAAAATCAGCAGGCTCGTGCCCTGCGTCTCGCGCAGCGAGCGCTGGACATCGTCTAAGAAATCTCGATCGACGAGTTCTGTGCCCAGGGGGAACTCAGTCACCTCGTGGCGTGATGGATCGTCGGTGACGACGACGATCCGCCGCACCCCTTCGGCGCGAACTTGGTGGGCGATCCCCGCAACCGAAATCGCTCCGTCGAGTGGTTGCCCGCCCGTCATGGCGACGGCGTCGTTGTACAGCAACTTGTAGGTAATGTTGACCTTGCTCGTGATCGCGGCCCGGATCGCCAGCAGCCCCGAGTGAAAGTATGTGCCGTCGCCCATGTTCTGGAATATGTGCGGCGTGTCTGTGAAAGGCGCGAGACCCAGCCAGTTGCCGCCTTCGCCGCCCATCTGGGTGGGCAGGAGTGCTTCCTCCGGTCGGACGAAATTGACCATAGTGTGACAGCCAATGCCCGTCATGCTGAGGCTGCCTTCGGGGATTCGGGTCGACCGACTATGCGGGCATCCCGAGCAGAAGTAAGGACTGCGTACCGGCGTCGCTGCCAAAGTCCTCACCGGCGTGGCCACGGCTCGGCGTAATGCCACGCATTGGGCGTCCAATCCATCGACACCGAGCCGGCGCAAGCGTTCCGCAATCGCCAGCGCAATCTCGGCTGGTTCCAGCAACTCCGTCGAGGACAACAATGTCAGGCCATCTTCAGCACGCTTTCCAAGCAGGAGTGGCCGTTGGGCATCGTTAATCAGGATCTCGGCCGCCTGCAGTTCAAGCCAGCTCCGCTTCTCCTCCACGACCAACAGCGTCTGGTGTCCCTTAGCGAACGCGGAAAGCCCGTGGGGTTCGAGCGGCCAAGTCAGGGCAATCTTATACAGCGATATGCCGAGGGCGGCGGCCTCAGCATGGTCGAGCCCAAGCAGCAGCAGTGCCTGCTCGACGTCGCGATAGCTCTTGCCACTGGTGATGATACCCAGCCTCTCTCGCTGGCTTCGAAACACAGTTCGGTCCAAGCTGTTGGCTCGGACAAACGCGTGAACGAGCGGTAGTCGCTCCTCGAGCGCAATCTGCTCGTCCCGGAGCGGACCGTATGGCCCAGAACGGATATGCACGCCTTCGGGCGGTAACGGAGAAGCATCCGGAGTCACGATCTCAAGATGGTCGAGCTCGAGATCCACGGTCATAGTCTGTTCAACCGTTTCATTGACGCATTTAATCCCGACCCAAGCGCCGCTGAACCGGGATAGAGCGTACGCGAACAGTCCGTACGTGATTATCTCACCCGCGTCGGCTGGATAAAGCGAGGGGATCAGGCATGATGCCATGGCCTGATCGCTCTGGTGAGCGACGGTGGACGACTTTCCGGCGTGATCGTCGCCAAAAAGGCAGACGACGCCGCCGAGCTCGCTGGCGCCTGCGTAATTCCCATGCTTCAGTGCATCGCAGGAACGGTCGACGCCGGGACCCTTGCCGTACCAGAGCGCGAACACGCCGTCATGTCTGGGACCTGGCAGCAGATTCACCTGCTGCGTTCCGCGCATCGCGGTCGCAGCAATGTCCTCGTTTACGCCTGGCTGGAATCGGATGCCCGCTTGGACTAACCGGTCACCGGCTGACCATAGCGCGGTGTCCACGTTGCCAAGCGGAGATCCTCGATATCCTGAGATATACCCAGCTGTGTCGTGCCCGGCCGCTCTGTCCCGTGCTGCCTGCGCCAGCACCATTCTGACAATGGCCTGTGAACCGTTGATGACCACGCGGCCTCGATCAACGGTCCATTTGCGATCTAACACAGCGCTATCGCCGTTTGGTGAAGGTGCCATCCGATATAGATAGCTTCGCCGCGCTTCCCGTCTGTCGTCGAAGAGACAATCCTTCGGATCTTGACTGAAGCCGTCACTCAGCCAGGGCAACGCGTTTGAGGCCGCCTTCGTCGATGATTTCGACCGTGCTGTAGGAAAGTTCGACAAGACCATCGTCGCGGAATTTCTGCAGTAGCCGGTTGATCGTTTGGCGCGATGCGCCGATCATTCGGCCCAGCTCGGCCTGCCGCAAGCGTACGGTTCGGACGCCACTTGCATCCATGCATGCTGCGGCCAAAAGCCGACCGGCCAAGCGGGTCGGCAACTCATCAAGAGCCGCATCGGCGACGTAGCGGCTCAGTACTCGCATATGAGCGCAAAAAAGGCGAAGCAACGCTTCATTGAATTCAGGGTGGTCTTGACGCAGTCGCTGGAAATTCTCGCGGCTAAGGGTATCGACGGTGACATCGGTTTGCGCTTCCGTCGTGTGGGGGCGTCGGCCACCGTCGATCAGACTGCTGGGACCAAAGCAGTCGCCGGGCTTAAACAGTAGGTAGATCAGCTCGCGCCCATTGCCACGCATGACTGACAGCCGGACCTCACCTTCAATCAGGCGAAACATCTCATGGCCCTCGTCCGCCTGTAGATAGATCAGGCGTCCGGCACTATAGTTGCGGCGCTGGACGACCGCCGAGAATGCAGCGCGCGCCTGGTCCGGTAGCCAACGGTAGAGGTCGAATTCGGCGGTCAGGATTGGCACCTCTCCGATTGCCATGCGCCACTTGAGCTACATAACCGATATGGTAGTCAGAAGTCTAGCTCGTGTCTTGTGTGCTGCCCTATCCATCGGACCTTTGCTGCAAGGCCGCTCGGCAGCTGCCGCGGTCGTCGATGTCCAGCCGGTCCGACCTCTAGCGCCTGTCCGTCGTCGGAACATTTGGCGCACCTCGTGGCGTAGATTAGCGGAGTGCGGGCCTCGTCTGGGGGGTGATCTTAAGCGGCAAGCTTGCGGTGTTGCAGGCGCCGATGTTTGATGGTCTTTCGCTTGATCCTTTCACGCTGTTGGATGATGGCCGGAGCCCTGCCGAAGTAGGCGTCGGCAGGCGTCACGTTGTTCAGGCTCTCTCGCGGCGCGCACGAAGCGGTAAGCTGGCCCTGAAGTCCATGCCCAGCTTTTACGGGTCAAGTCGGCTCTCCGCACCGGGCTTTCACAATCCATTCGACTTCGCGGCAACGTCAAGCATTGGTGTTTCTGCGAGTCGGGACCGAGCCACGAGGACCCGGAGGCGCAAGGGCGCCTGACCGGGCCTGAGCTGGTGGAAGCAGCACCCTGCTTCCCCAGTTCAGGAGACACGCGATGACGACCAACACCACTGACAAGCCCGCCATCAAGCGCCCGCGCAAGATGGCCCGCGAGCCCAGGCCGCAGGATGACGGCGTGGCCCAAGGACCCAAGGCAGTAGCAGAGGCAGCTGCCACTGCACCCAAGCCCGAGCCCGAGCCCGCGGCACCCAAGGCACCGACCAAGACCGACATCGTCCTCGGCCTGCTCACCCGCGCTGAGGGCGCAACGCTTGAGCAGATGGTCGAGGCAACCGGCTGGCTGCCGCACACCACCCGCGCGGCCCTGACGGGCCTCAAGAAGAAGGGCCACGAGGTCACGAGCACCAAGGTGGACGGAGTGCGGACCTACCGCGTCATCACAGCGCAACAGGGCGATGCTAACGCAGCCGCCGAGCCCAAGATCACGCCGGACGTATGAGCATCGAACAACGCATTGCTGCCATAGCGGCGATGTCATCTGCCCTGAAAAAGGCCGAGTGGCATCGCCGCACCGGCACCCCGGCTCCGGCGGCCTTCGGCTCCGGCCTGCTTGGACGCGCCCTGGCTCACGAGATTCAAGTCAGGGCGCTGGGCGGAGCGTTGACCAAGGCCGAGCTCCGGCGCCTCGCTCAGTCTAATCGCAAAGATGAGCGCGTACGGGACTGCGCTTCGCCCGGTTCGGTCAAGCCAGGGACTTGGCTATCGCGGACCTGGCACGGTGACGTTCACAACGTGGTCGTGCTCGACAGCGGCTATGAGTATCGCGGCGCACGCTATCGCTCGCTCTCTGAGATCGCCCGGCGCATTACCGGGGCACAGTGGTCGGGGCCGCGCTTCTTCGGTCTCCACAGCCCGCGGCTCGGAACGATGACGGTGAGCCGCGATGGCTAGCAGCATAACAAAGCGCCTGCGCTGTGCCATTTACACTCGCAAGAGCACCGAGGAAGGGCTGGAGAAGGCATTCAACAGCCTGGATGCGCAGCGCGAAGCCTGCGCCGCCTACGTCCTCTCGCAGCGCCACGAGGGCTGGACGTTGCTTCCCGACTTCTATGATGACGGCGGGTTCACCGGCGGCAACATGGACCGGCCCGGGCTTAAACAGCTGCTTGGCGATGTCCGGTCCGGTAAGGTTGATGTGGTGGTGGTCTACAAGGTCGACCGGCTCACCCGCAGCCTCGCCGACTTCGCCAAGATTGTGGAAATACTCGACCATGCCGGGGCATCGTTCGTCAGTGTCACTCAGGCGTTCAACACTACCAGTTCGATGGGCCGACTGACGCTCAACGTCCTCCTGTCGTTCGCCCAGTTCGAGCGCGAGGTCATCTCCGAGCGCATTCGCGACAAGGTCGCTGCCTCGAAAGCTCGGGGCATGTGGATGGGCGGGCCGGTTCCACTCGGCTACCGGGTCGAGGAGCGCAATCTGGTGGTGGTGCCCGACGAGGCCGAGCGGGTCCGCCACATTATGCGGCGCTACCTCGAGACCGCCAATGTGTTCGACTTACTCGACAAGCTCCGGCTCGAGGGCGTGGTCAGCAAGATAACGAAGGGTCGCGACGGCAGCATCCGCGGCGGGGGTCCATTCACCCGCGGCGCGCTCTACCACCTGCTGGCCAACCCGGTTTACATTGGCCTGACCCGCCATCGAGAGAAGACCTACCCCGGCCAACACCAGGCCATTGTCGGTGCCGAGCTGTTCGAGGCGGTACAGGCGCGACTTGCTGAGCGGACCAACCCGCGCACCTCGCCGCGCGCGAAACGCTGCGTCAGTCTGCTCGCCGGCGTGATACGCGATGAGCTGGGCCGGCCAATGTCGCCCTACCACACGCGCAACCACGGGCGGCGTTACAGCTACTATGCCTCCAACCCCGGCGACGGGTCGAGGGAACCAGCACTGCGCCTGCCCGCGGGTGAACTTGATGCTGCGGTTCGCAATGCGCTTGCCGCTTTGCTGACCGCTCCCGACGCGGTGCGGCAACACTGCCCAGACATCGCAGCCACCGACCTGTTCACGTTGGCGGAACATTGCACCGACCTCGCCGAGCGGCTGCGCACGATGACCATTGCCGAAGTGCGTCTGCTGCTTGCCCAGCTCAAGTTCGAGGTTGTCGTGAGCCGGCACGAGGTCGTGGCGACCGTCAGTTCGCAGGCGCTGCTTGGCCTCGCGGAAATCGAGATTGCCGATGACGTGCGGGTTCCGCTCAAGGTCCCGACCACCAATGCCTCGTTCGGTCACGAGCAGCGGCTGCGCCTTGATTCTCCGGCACAGAGCGCAACGCCAAGGGACCTGCGCCTTGTCGAGCTGATCGCGCGCGGGTTCGCGAGCCGCGATCAACTTCTGGCGATGGGCGATGATGATGTGAGTGCGATGCAGAACACCCAGTACCGCCATCTCGAGCGAACTGCGCGGCTCGCCTATCTCGCGCCCGACATCGTTCGTGCCATCCTCGATGGCCGCCAGCCCAAGTCGCTCAGCGCTCGCGTACTTGCGCGGCTGGGCTCACTGCCGCTCAGCTGGTCTGAGCAGCGGTCCATGCTCGGGTTCGAGCGCGCCTGACCCACCAAGCGATGCGTAGGACACAATTTCGAACGCGGAGAATCTCGGCCGGATTTGGCGTGAACCGCGGCGACAAAGCGTCTCGCGACCTACGAATGGACCGGGACTGCTACGACATCGCCGCAGAACTGCGTGGGTTTGCAGGTGGATTCTCGGCTGTCCTACGGAAGCCGAAAAGTTACACGACTGCGTGGTGAGCACTAGATGATACGAACTCGTGACCTGCAAATGTTGCACTGTCTTCGCCGCCCACGGACTAACCTACAGAAGCTGGTTGCGCCGAGGGCCACATACCGCGTCCGAACAGGTTTCGTGGAGTCAGGCTTCGAACTGGCGCGGGATATCCGAGCAACTTTCTCTGAAGCGCCCAGTCCGTTGGCAGATTCGCCTTCAGCAGGAAGTCGCTCGTTAGCGCGGCGGGCTGGGTGCCGTCGAGGATGGAAGTGACGATATCAGGCGCCAGGTAATTGAGTCTGATCAGCCGCGAAAAGTGACCCGGCCGACGGTCGAGCTTCCGCGCTAGCTCCTCGAGCGACCAGTCCCGGTGTTTTTCGACGAGACGCTGTGCCTCCCGCGCGCTTCGAAGAAGCCGAACAAGCTTCGCGTCGGGTGCGGCCTGCATTGTGCTGTCGCGTGCGCTGATGTGGACTACCGGCCACCGCTCTGCGGAGATCGCCCGCACGTCGATGTCGAGCACGTAGCGCGCATCACTGCAGGGCCAATCAGCTGGTCGCCCGCGGAACGCGTTCTTGCCATCCCACAGCAGCAGGCGGCGAAGTTCAACCCCTCGAAAGATGATGGACAGGCGCGCTTCACCAACTTCAATCCCGAGCAACAGGGCTGCAAGGAGCTCCTTCATAAGCTCGGCGGAAGTCTGTTCAAAGTGCCCTGTGACTGACTTGCCTCTTACAGCCAGCGCGTTGAGGTCCTCGCCGAAAAGGCCGAGCCCCTTCATGGCATCCCGGATCTTCCCGCGGTCGCAGAGGAACGCTGCGATCGAGGCCACGACCAGTTTATCGAGGTGGGCCGCGTGGCTTCGGTAGGCGCGGCGGTATTCGGCTTGCGACCAAATCGCATTGCTCGAAGCATAGTAGTAGTAGGGTTGGCCGCGGTGCCACGCGACGTCCAGGTACATATGCCGCCCGAGGTCATCCCATAGCAGCCCGGCCAGGAAGTGGCTTGTCTGCTTCGCATGCGGGACCGGTTTCTTCCTGGCTGCGCTCAGCGCCTGGGCGGCCTCCCAGGTCTCCCGCGAGATGATCGGTTCGTGCTGACCCTCATAGGTCCGGTCGTGCCCCTGAATTTCGCCGACGTAGATCGGGCTGCGAATGATGCTGTAAACAGTACTTGGATTGATCGGCGTGCCGCCCCGCCGCTTGCCGTTCCTGAAGTATTTGACCACGCTGCACAGCCCGGCTTCGCGGACGGCCGTCATCACGGCGGTGTACCGCCTCGTCCGAAGAAACTCGCTGAATATGAACCGGACGATCTCCGCTTCCTCCTCGACGATGCGGATTCCGTTCTCGGTCCAGACATACCCGAACGGCGGCATCCCGCCGTGGATCTTGCCGTGCCGTTTGCGCGTGCGGATGCTGTCGCGAACCCGCTCGGCGATGAGCTCGCGCTCGAACTGTGAAAACGTGAGCAAGATGTTGAGAATCATCCGGCCCATGCTGTCGGACGTGTCGAAGGCCTGGGAAATCGACACCAGGGCGATACCCTGACGGTCGAAGATCTCGATCAGCCGCACGAAATCGAGAAGGCTTCGGGTCAGGCGATCGATCTTGTAAACCACCACTGCATCGACATCGCCGGCCTCGATGTCATGCATGAGGGTGGCGAGCGCAGGTCGTTCCAGACCGCTCCCGGAATGCCCGCCATCATCGTAGCGCTGTGGCAGTTCGACCCAGCCCCGATACCGCTGGCTGGTGATGTAGGCGCCGCAGGTTTCCCGCTGGGTCACCAGGGAATTGATATCCCGGTCGAGCAGATGGCTGGTACTCTTGCGGGTGTAGATCGCGCAGCGCTTGAGCTGATGATTCTCATCGAGGGCCATGGCTAATCTCCCGGCTGCTGCCCGATTGAATTCTACCTGCGATCAATCGTGTCAGGCACACGAAACAACAGTGGATTGAGCAGGCCAAATGGCGCACAGTCTCAGACGGTGCAGATCGGGAGCATCGCCGAGATCCCGGTCTGCACCCACTTCTAGGCTAGGGCGAGCCGGTTAGTAAGAAGCTGTGGTTTGCGTCTCACAACACCGCGAAACCCCAGTCTGACCCCATCAAAAATCTGTAGGACGCAATTTCCGACGCAGAGAATCGGCGCCGAAAATGTCCAATTTCGTTAGGACGAAGCGTCTCTCGGCCAACAAAGGCGCGCGGCTGGTGTGGCAAAGCCCCGGAAAGTGGGCGACTATTCCAGAGTAGGCCGTGAGATACAAATCCTTGTTTTTTCAACTAGTTAGCGTGGTGAATGGCGCAGTCCGCGCTTAACGAGTCTCGGGCCGGTATTTCCCATTTTGACGGGAATCTACAGGGAATTCTCACCCCATCGGGGCCCCAGAGACCATTTCGCGCAGCTTCAGCTCGCAGCATACCGTCGTTGCCGGCCCAAATTCCCGTGGGCCGGCGGACGGGAATTGGACGTGATCGCTACGGAAATTCTGGCGGGCGTAGCGGGGGGGCAGCCACCAGCCACTGAGCGCCGACTTTGTCCCAAGCCAAAGCAGCCGCAGATAGCCAAGAAAAATGCCAACAAGCCAGTTATGGTAATGTTACTTAAAAAGTTGTAATTGTAGTTCTCCTATTCCGCTTTGCTGAAGAGTACACAAGTAACGGAGAAGCATACGCGCGTTTTTCGGTTGATCAGGTCGCGCTTTGTGCTATGCTTGTCGAAGCGGCACCTCACCGCCCCTGATAGCCTCTTACGGAGATGCTAGCAGGCGAATGCCCGGGTTAGGCCTGGGCATAGCCCAGGGACCCGGCTTTGTGAGCCGGGGTAGTGGCGGCCCTAATGGGGAAGCTGCACGGCTTAAGCGGTTATCCGCTGCGGCGCGAGGTTCTGACCGCCTGCCTGATGGGTGGGCTCCCAACAGCTTGGGCGCGCGAGCGCCTGTTGAACCGATGGGTAAGAACCATGAAAATGAAGATCATTTACGTCTGCCTAGACGCGTTGATCAACGCACCGCGCAACGCCAGGACCCACACCAAGAAGCAACTCCGAAAACTCGCGCGGACAATTAAGGATCTCGGCTTTCGAGTGCCCATCCTGATCGATGGAAACGGCCAGATCATCGCCGGGCACGGCCGAGTAGAAGCGGCAAAGCTGCTCGGGATGACCGAAGTCCCGGCCATCGTGGTCGACAATCTCACCCCTGAGCAAATCCGGTTGCTGGCGATTTCCGAAAACAGGTTGTCAGAGCTTGGAGGTTGGGACTTTGAATCCTTGGCAGCCGAGTTGCAGGATCTTCAGAACCTTGATTTCGGGTGCGATCTCACCCTCAGCGGATTCGAGACCGCAGAGATCGATCTCCATCTCACCCAATATACCGATGAGGGCGCGCACGAGCCCATTTTGCCCGCGGGGGTCCTTTCATCCGATTGCCCCGCTGTTAGTCGAATAGGCGACATTTGGAATGTCGGATCCCACCGCCTCGCCTGCGGCGACGCTCGGGAGCCTGGTGTCTATGAGCGCCTTCTTGAGAACGAGCTTGTGCAGATGGTCTTCGCGGACGCGCCTTATAACGTGAGGATAGGCGGCCACGTCTCCGGAACATCCATCCACCCGGAGTTCGCGATGGCTTCCGGGGAGATGAGTTCAGCCGAGTTCATCCTCTTCCTGCGTACCTTCATTCGGCTCATCGCCCGGTACAGCGTCGATGGCGCGATCAGCTTCATTTGCATGGACCATGGGCACCTCCAGGAGCTGCGTGAGAGCGCTGAAGGCATCCTAGAGTACAAGAACCTATGCGTGTGGGTAAAGCCGAACGCTGGCATGGGTTCGCTCTATCGCTCGCAGCACGAACTCATCGCCGTGTTCAAGTCGGGCAAAGTGCCACACATCAACAACGTCGAGCTCGGTAAACACGGTCGCAATCGCACCAATGTCTGGCGCTACGCCGGCGCAAATTCATTCGGGAAAGGCAGGGACGCTGCTCTGGCGGCGCATCCTACAACGAAGCCAGTAGAGATGATCGCAGACGCCATTCTCGACTGCTCCGAGCGAGGGGGGCTGATCCTCGACCCATTCCTTGGCAGCGGGACTACCCTGCTCGCGGCCGAGCAAACGGGTCGGCGTGGTGCCGGGATCGAGATCGACCCCCACTACGTCGATCTGGCGGCTGGCCGTATCAGTCGCTTGGCGAAAGCCCCCATCATCCACACCGGGAGCGGGCTTACCTTCGACGAGATCAAAGTCGCACGCGCGGCCGAGTCCAAGGGTGACAGCAAATGAGCGCCGACGGCGACGACTACGAGGTCGGGTACAAGAAGCCGCCAGTCCATACCCGCTTCCAGCAGGGCAATTCTGGCAACGGCAAAGGCCGGAAGAAGGGTCGGCGAAACCTCAAGACCGATCTGCTCGACGAGCTGGGCGAAAGGATCACGCTCAATGAGGGCGATCGCAAAGTCCGCATCTCTAAGCAGCGCGCACTTGTGAAGGCGCTCGTCGTCAAAGGCATCAAGGGCGACCCACGGGCGACGAATGCGGTGCTGAACCTGCTGCTGCGGATCGGCGGCGACGACGAGCGAGGCGCAGAGCCCCTCTCCGAAGTCGACCGCGCCATCCTCGACGACTTCCTCGATCGCGAGGGAGGCAGAGGTGCTTAGCCTCGAGAGCGCACAGCTGCAGGCCGTACTCCGGCGTGACCTGATGAGCTTCTCGATCAAGACCTTCGATCATGTCGCGCCGGCGCAGCACTTCAGTCGCAGCTGGCACCAGGACGCCATCGCATGGCATCTGGAGCAAGCTCGTCTCGGGCATATTCGCAGGCTGATCATCACGCTGCCTCCTCGACACGCCAAGTCGATCATGGCCTCGATCGCCTTCCCCGCCTTCGTCCTAGGCCATGACCCCACGGCGCGTGTGGTCTGTGTCAGCTACTCTGCAGATCTTGCTGCAAAGCTGGCGCGTGATTGCCGGTCAGTGATGACCTCCCAATGGTACCGCACGACGTTCCCCGGGGCGATACTTAGCCGGGAGCGCAACGCCGAACTCGACTTCATGACAACGAAGCGGGGCTACCGCCTTTCGACCTCGGTCGGCGGGAGCCTCACCGGACGCGGCGGAAATGTGATCATCGTAGACGATCCGATGAAGCCTGACGAAGCGATGTCGGACGCCCGTCGCGCGAGTGCATGCGAGTGGTTCGACAACACGGTCTATTCGCGGCTCGATGACAAGCAGACCGACGTGATCATCCTCATCATGCAGCGGTTGCATCTCGAAGATCTGGTCGGACACGTGCTGGCGACTGGCGAGCCTTGGGTTCATTTGAACCTTCCCGCGATTGCCGATTTCGACCAATCCATTCCGGTCGGTCCGAACCGGCTTTATCATCGGCGAGCCGGTGAATTGCTCCACCCCGAGCGCGAACCTCTGCACATTCTCGAGGAGATGAAACGATCCATCGGCAGCTACCACTTTGCCGCCCAGTATCAGCAAAGCCCGATTCCAATCGAAGGCGAGCTCATGCGGTGGGAGTGGTTCAAGCGATATCAAACGGCCCCGCCTCGGGTCCATCATAACCAGGTGGTGCAAAGCTGGGATACCGCGTCGAAAGCGGGCGAGCTCAACGATTTTTCGGTGTGCACAACCTGGCTAATCGATCGCCAGACCTACTATCTGCTCGACGTGTTTCGCGACCGCCTGCTCTATCCCTCACTACGCCGAGCCGTCATTGAGCAAGCGAGCCGGTATCGCCCGGCCGCAGTGCTGATCGAGGACAAAGCCTCAGGCATGGCACTAGCTCAGGATTTTCGGCCGGGGGATTTAGGCGGCGCGGGCATGCCCATCGCCATCGAACCGGAGGCGGACAAAGTCACGCGCGCAGCAGCGCAATCAATTGCGATCGAAAGCGGTCAGGTGTTTATCCCCCAGAAGGCTGACTGGCTTGAAGATCTGCGGGCCGAACTGGTCCAATTTCCCCATGGTCGGTTTGACGATCAGATCGACAGTATTTCACAGTTTTTGAGATGGGCGAGGCAGCCTCGGTTCGGCGGAATTCGTAAGGTAAAAATTAGTGGCATCTAGTTCAGAAGCCACTGGACATGAGCTCCTGTGCTTCAGCCTCAGTGATGTCGTAGCCCCACGTGTATGATCTAGCCGGACAGGGGCCCGTGTACTCTGCCCATCGCTGCTCCCGAAGGTCCCATATGATCCGTGGAAGGTGACGAGAAGGCCCCCGAAACAAGGCACCGTCATTCTCGATGTACCCCCAATTAGGATCGTTGAAAACTTCCAAACTGGCCTCTCCTGTGGAATGCTGACTAACGGATTGCGCGCCTTGCGTCCCGCGGGCCGTGGTCCGGGAGCCGCTCATATTTCGGCCTCTGTGCGATCTCCAATCGATCGCGATAGCTGATCAATGACCCGCTTCTGCTGGAGCCGTTCGATTTCGGGATCTGCCATCTGAATATACTCTACGCCCGAGAAATTGTCCCCTCGCCGTCGGTTGAGCGGTGGCTCCAGGCTCTCGATCAGTAGAGCTTCAAGCGTTTCGATCACGACCAGTTGGCCCCACGGCACGAACGTATCCACGAGTTCCCCGTCTGGTCCCACGTTGCGCAAGCCGAACCATGAGAAGCGATCCCAGCGGCCACCGAGGCGATCCATCGTATGTGCCAGCAGACGTGTCGCAAGAGCGTCCGTTGCCCGTCCGACATAGATCACTCGGTCGCGGTCGTGCAGCAGATAAGGATGTCAGAAACGTTGGCGGCGCAGCGGTCGGATCGATCGACGCGGTTTCCTTCGGAGAGTTGACGATCGATATCAAGAAACGCCAGGATGCTGCGGGCCTCCATCCGGAGGCTGTGTTCACCCACGAATATGTTGACCCGAAGCCGATGAAGCTCGCGCTCGTGCGGCTTGCGCAATATGTCGTCGAGAATGGGATGGGGGGACCGGGCAGCTATGCCGCAGCCCGAGACCTTCTCCTGCGTCAACGCCCTGCCACCGTAGAAGGCGGGCCACTTCAGCACGCGGGTGAATCGACACTGGATGCCGGCAAGCGTCTTGCCGTGTCGATGGAAACGGGCGTTCTGCCTTTGCAGGGGCCGCCCGGGACCGGGAAGACGCATACGGGCGCCCACATGATCTGCGAGCTGGTTCGGGCTAACAAGAAGGTCGGGATCGTCGCCAATAGCCACACCGTGATCCGGAACCTGATCGACAAGGTCATCGAGGTGGCGGACGAGACGGGCACGAACCTTCAATGTGTCCAGAAGCCCAAGGGGGCAGAACCGCACAGCCATCGCCTGCGTATCGTTATCAAGGCCCCCGACCTGTTCGCGGCGCTCGGTTCGGGCTGTCATGTGGCAGGCGGCACTGCCTGGCTCTGGGCGTCCCCCGATGCTTTCGAGAGCGTGGACGTCCTGTTCGTTGACGAAGCCGCCCAGATGTCCCTGGCCAACGTGCTCGCGGTCTCGCAGGCTGCCTCGACGGTCATTCTGCTGGGCGATCCGCAGCAGCTCGACCAGCCCATGCAGGGAAGCCATCCCGAAGGAACGGATTCTTCCGCGCTCAACCACCTGCTTGATGGTCATCAGACAATCTCACCCGAGCAGGGCCTGTTCCTCGAAGAGACGTGGCGGCTTCATCCCGCCATCTGCTCGTTCACCTCGGAGCTGTTCTATGAGGACAAGCTCCATCCGCGAGCCGATCTTGTAAACCAGTCGATCGCCTATGCCGCCCCACTGGGCGGTGCGGGGCTTCGCTTCGTTCCGGTCGAGCATGTCGGCAATCAGAACTCTTCACCCGAAGAGGCCGCTGCGGTCTCGGAGCTTGTCGATGCGATACTGGCGGCGGGAACGACCTGGACGGACCGTCATGGCGAAACGCGCCTCGTCGCCTTGAACGACATCCTTATTATCGCGCCCTACAATGCTCAGGTCTTCGAAATCCAGCAGCGCATTGCAAACGCGCGTATTGGTACTGTCGACAAGTTTCAGGGGCAGGAAGCGCCGATCGCCATCTATTCACTGACGAGCTCGTCCCATGACGACGCCCCCAGAGGGATGGAGTTCCTCTATAGTCTGAACCGCCTGAACGTAGCGACGTCCCGGGCCCGTTGCGTGTCGATAATGGTGGGTTCGCCGCGATTGCTCGAGGCGGAGTGCCGAACGCCGCGCCAAATGCATCTCGCCAACGCATTTTGTCGTTATCTTGAGATGGCAGAATAGGACGTGATCTTCGTGAGGTCAAAGACTGCCCGCATCGCAAGGAGTTTCCGGCAGCTGCAATCGGAAGCAGGTAGACTTGTTAGGGTCAATCCCCCTCATCTGCTTTGCGCTTCAATGCGGTCGTCCGGACGCCGAAAGTTGCCGCCTAATAGCAGGCATTGCGGTTCGCCTTCCTCCGTCTTCGCCAATGTCGCCGATAAATAGCTGAATTTGAGCAGAAATTCACGGATGGCTCAGACAGCCCCACATTCAGCCACACAAGCACTCTTTGAGTGCGGCAGAAATCGGCGACCTCCGGCATCGCAATTTTATTGAGGCGCTCTTCCGCGTGCCGCTTCCGGACCTATCGGAGAGGCAACCATGCAACCGACTACTATGACGGGACGGGGTCGGGCAGTGCAGAAAAGGAATCCCTTTTCCCGGGAGGGCCCCGAAGGGGATTCAATCTCGCGTAGGGGTGAGGCCTTCATGGTGTCTCACAGAACTTTGGGAAATTTTTCCGAAATGGGGAATCCCCGACAAACGAACGTTGGGGCGTGTTGGTCCTCGGTGCAGTAAGCCTTTATCGCAGGCGCCTGTCCCTGTCCCTGTCGCGCAATGGCGCGTATGATGGATTAATGGCCGAGGACACCAAATCGATCGCAGATCAATTGGCGCAGCTGTACCACACGGACACGAAGGGCGAACGCCGTTGGCTAAGCTACCACCTCGCGGACGACGCCGTCACTCCGTTCGGCAAGCAGCTACTGGTTGCTTTGGCCGTGATAGAGCAACGCCTACCTCACGCCGGCACGCAGCTTGTCCGCGAGCTGGCCGACATCCGATATGTTCCGACCGCCGACGACCGGTCAGCCTGGCAGGCGGGATTTGAGCAACTTGTCCAGAAATTCGCCGAAATTCTCGTTGCGAGGGTCCTGCTAGAGGCGGAATGGCCGGCGGGAACCATCTTCGCCTTTGAACCATTAAACCCGGTCACCGGCGCGCGACCGGAAATCCTGATCGATACGCCCGATCGACAATGGCTCTTCGAAGTCAAGTGCCCCGCTTTCATCGATTATCAGATGCGCCGTGCCATGAACGGCAAGCAGCTTCCTGTCCGGGGACCACTTGGTGCGTTGCCTGGTATGCGCGAAGGTGCGACGCTTCCAAGGGACAACGTGTTCAAGGACTTCCTCGCTAGCGCAGAGCGAAAATTTACCGGCTTCACGGCGAAGGATCGAACCGGGATCCTCGTTGTGGTCTGGGATGGCTACATGTTCGAGGCAACTTCGGCGCTGAGTCATGCTGAGGCGGGCCTGCTGACCGAGAATTCCTGGCATGTCGATGCCGGCGCTCGCGTGGCGTTTGAGGCAGTGGATGGGGTGATCGTCCTGAACCATCTTGAAATCCTGAAGGTGGCGGCACAAGGCAAATTCAAACCGAGACGCGAGGACGCCTTCACGATCGGAGGAGACGGCCAACCGCCCAATGTCTGGTGTCCGAATCTCGGTCGAGGCGATATTGATCCGCATATTGCGAAAGTATTCGACGCTTCACACTTTGAAGGCGTAGCAATGGCGGCGGAATACGCGCCGATGGACTTTGTCACTTGGATCGACCCGGACGCCGCTTCCCGAGTTGCGGGTCGCCGGCGAAGGAGGACCGCGCTGCTAAACGGCGCTGCCAGAATGTCTTGATCCTTGCGATTAGGATAATTGCACCGGGCGGCTAGTGACTGGGTCTGTTATAGTCGACGCGCGACCCTGATCCGTTTAGCCTTCGGCACACTCGGTCGGATTCGAGAAGCGACCGGTTTGGTTAGTGGGGGATGCATGGTTTTATCACCGCGAATTCGATCTGAACGGCTGCGTGCACTGAGAAGTGACAGCACAAAAATCGTTGGTTCGGAAAAGGTCTTCTACAAGGGTAATCCGGAACGGTTCGACGTATTCCAGATTCCCCTGGATCTGCTGATCTACAATCGCCACAACGGTCGCATCGAGAGTGAGATGCTCACCTGGGAGTTCGAGCACGACATCGGCCACACAGATTACGACGACACGATCCACACTTTGATCGACAAGTTCCTGTGGGAGACGAATGTCGAGCGTAACAAACACACGCTCAAGGACCTGAAGGAGAAGCAACAGCAGCGTCCCGGTATCGTAAGTCTCGATGGCGTCATCATTGACGGTAACCGCCGAGCGATGCTGCTCCGAAAGCTCGGATCGAACATGTTCTTCGAGGGAGTTATCCTCCCCGACGAATACTACGAAAACGAGAAGGAGATCGTCCGATTAGAGACCGAATACCAGATCGGTGAGGACTCGAAGCTCGATTACGGGCCGCTTGAGAAATACCTCAAGGTTAAGCGATTGATCGATGGTCTGGGTTACACGAAGGATGAGGTCCGTCAGATGATGGGCATTGGCGTGGGCGAGCTCGAGCGCCGGATCGCCACTATGAAGCTGATGGACGAATACCTCGAGTACATCGACTGTGCCGGACTCTACAACATGCTCAAGGAGCCGAACGGCAGCACCAAGGAAGGTATGTTCGTCGACCTGAACGCCGACCTCAAGCGGCTGAAGGATGGCGCCACCGGTATAGCCTGGGCCCCGAACGCGATTGACATCGCAGAGCTAAAGGCGACCCAGTTCGACTACCTGCGTTATGGGACCAGCCTCTTCGTATCCGGGGACGGGAAGGACTACCGGCACATTTCCCATGGCGGGCGTGGCGAGCGCAGCTTCTTCGCGAATGAGGCGATCTGGCGTGCCTTCCGGGCAGAGCACCAAAAGAACATCGATCCGATCACCCAGTCGATCCCTCCGCTCGACGAGTATCTAGGCGAACATCCGGAGCTTGGCTCCCGCAAGGAGGCGGCCGAACTCCGTGGCGACGAATGGAAGACGAAGGCGAAAGGCCATTTGACCGGGAACTTCAACCGTTCGAGCGACAGGCTGGAGGCCGAGAATGACGCTAACGAACCTGGTCGTCTTCTGGAGCGCGCGTTCGCGGCCTTGAACCGCGTCAATTACACTGCACCGAGCTTCTCGAAGCATGCGGCCAACAAGGGGCTGGTGAAGGAGATCAGCGCCCTGGTTTGGGAAATGACCAAACGGCTCGGCAAATCAGCAAAATAGATCATGCCAAACCGGGTAAGCATAGAGTTCGACGGCGACGCGCAATCCATACTCCTGAGAGGGGATGGGCAAGCCATGTCGCGCCATCCCCTGTTCGGCATCTATCTCCGATCGATCGGCGCGGTCCGAACCGATTTGGGCATGGCGCTCGCGGCAGACCAGGACTCCCTCCACACGCGATACCAGGAATTGAGCGATCTCGTCCGCCGGTGCGGATTTGAACTAGTCGAGGCCGAAGGAGACGATACCCTTGCGCACGTTCGGCAGGACGAGGCGGATTTTTCCGCCTTTTCACTCGCTGCCGAGGATATCTGGAACGGGAGAGTCGATCCGGCGCAATTCGCCACGTTCACTAAGCTCATGGCACATGCGTGCCCGGGCAGGATTTTCTACACCAAGCAGTTGTTGTCGGCCTTCCATCTGGCGTTCTCGCAGAACGCTTGCAATTTTTCGGTCCCGGGCGCGGGGAAGACATCGATCGTCTATGCAGCTTATGCCGCATTGGCCGAATTGCCGGCCGACGATCACCGGAGAGTGGATCATCTCCTGATCGTCGGTCCGCTTTCGTCATTCAAGGCTTGGCAGGATGAGTTTAGGGACATCTTCCTACGCGACGCCCGTGCGAAGCGGATCGCGGGTTTTGTCGCGCCAGGGGATCGCAGCGCGTACCTCCGAGGTGTCAGCTATGGTCAGCGCGATGTCGAGTTGACCCTTACGACATATGCGAGCCTAGCAGCCAACGTCGACGCGTTCCGCGCATTCGTGGCATCGCCCGCGCGAAGGTGCATGATGGTGCTCGACGAGGCCCACTACATCAAACGTCCAGACGGCTATTGGTCCAACGCCGCGCTCGACATCGCGCCCCATGCGGCCGCGCGCGTCGTCCTTACCGGCACGCCGGCTCCGAACGGCTATGAAGACCTCTCCAACCTATTCCGCTTCATCTACCCCAAGCGAAACGTCATCGGCTTCTCGAACGCTGCCCTCAAGGCGATGTCTGGAGGGATCAACCCAGGTGGCGTCGAACGGCTCAAACAACATGTGCGACCATTCTACACGCGGATTCGGAAATGCGACCTCGGTCTTCCGGACGTGGCCGTGGAAAAGGTGAACATCGCGCTGAGCCCTACCCACCAGCGCATTTACGACGCTATTGAACGCGCTGTCGTCCCCCAGCTCCGGGCCGCCGGGCAGGGTGCGACATCTAGTCTTGTACGCGCCCGGTTGATGCGTCTGCGCCAGGCAGCGGTTAACCCCGCCCTGCTCCTTCGGCCGCTCGGAGAGGAAGGTCTGCTCGATGCTGATGCAGCGACCGCCTTCTCCGTTGCGGAGCTCGAGGTCGCCGAGCTTGTTCAGGCGTTCGAACCCGCGACCGACCTTCGACGTCTCGCTCGGACCGTCCAGTTGACGAAGAGCATTATCGCTGATCAGGGGAAGCTTGTTATTTGGTCCTATTTCATCGGCAACTTGACCTTGCTGAAGGCGACGTTGTCAGGCGTGGCCGAGTTCGTGGAGATCGTGACCGGTGCGACACCCGTCGCAGAGGAAGGCGACGACTTAGAGGACGACGAGGACCTTGCGACCCGGGAAGCGCTCATCAACCGCTTCCACAGGGTTGGCGAGACGGCGATCCTGATCGCAAATCCACAGGCGGTAGGCGAGTCGATCTCTCTGCATAAGGTTTGCCGGACGGCCATATACTTCGATCGCGACTTTAATGCCGGAAAGATGATCCAGTCCAAGGACCGAATCCACCGGTACAGCAAAACCCAGCTCGGTCTCGTTACCTACAAGATGCTTATGGCCAGCAGCACGCTCGAAGCCTCTATAGATCGTCGGCTCGCACTTAAGGAGCAACGCCTATCAGATCTCGTCGATAGCGACGAGATACCTCTTTTCAGCCTGGGCGAGGAAGACAGCGAGCGAGGGGAGGACATTCGAGCCATTCTGGAGGACTATGAACGTCGCAAGGCGGTCTGACGGCCTCCTGCCTCGGGCCGTCTTCGTGCAGGCTGTGGACCTCATCCGCGACGGGATCGAGGATCGGGCCACGCTTACCGAGACCCTGCACCTCGCCGCGGCCGTTGCTCGGAACCGCACTCACAACACTATAGAGATGCTACGCGAGATAGGCGCAATTGCCGTAACCGATGACGGTCGGTGCACGACCTCTATCGGGCCCGCCGAACCCGCCACGTATATCCGCAAACTGTTGGTGGACTTTTACCTCCGGCTGCTGGACGACCTGCCCTCCATCAGCCTCTTCCAGCTCGACCACGACGGCTGCGGGCTGAAGGTCAGCGCTACCCAGCTTCCTGGTCGCGGCGCTTGCTATCCCTACGCGTTGTTGGAGTTCGACATCTTCAAACGACAAGAGGTGGGGGACTCGTTCTGGACCGTCGCAGAAGACCTCATACCGCGTTTCATGACTTGGCTCAGCCGAACGAACCTCAGCACGCCTGAGAGACTGTTCAGTTTGGCGGACCTCAAAGCGGCGAATCTGGCGCGGGAAGCTGCGGGCAGGGTCGCCGAGGACTGGGCGCTCGCTTGGGAGAGGTCCAGATTGGCCAGTCATCCGTTCCTCGAGTCCGTTCGTAGCATATCGGACGACAACGCCGGGGCGGGCTTTGATATCATCTCGTTCGATGGTCCGCGCGCCCTCTCACACGACCGGTTCATCGAAGTGAAGGGCTATGCCGACGAGTTCTCATTCTTCTGGAGTTCAAATGAAATTGAGGCCGCTCGAAGTTTGAGGATGCGCTATTGGCTGTACCTGATCGATCGTCGGCGCATATCCGCTCCGGGCTATCAGCCTGAATTGATCCAGGACCCCGTCAGTTACTTCCTGGACCGCGATCCGATCGGGTGGTCAGTGTCGGCACAGGGTCTGAAATTTACTCGGGCCGCAATGTGAGGCCAAACGGATCTTGCCCGCAGGTCTGAATCTGCTACGACCGCACCATGGACGTTGGACGCGGCACGTGAGGGCGATCGATCTCTACTCGGGCATCGGCGGCTGGAGCGCCGGGCTGGCTTGCGCCGGCATAGAAGTGGTCGAGGCCTACGAGATTTGGCCGGCCGCCATGAATACGTACAACGCCAATTTGGGCGCTGACCACGTGGTTTCCGATGTCCGCGCGCTGATCCTTGACGAGCTTCCTCGTGATATCTCATTGGTCGTCGGTAGCCCGCCCTGTACCGAGTTTTCTTACTCCAACCGGGGAGGCGGTGGCGACATCGGCGAGGGTCTGAAGGACATCGTGAAGTTCTTCGAAGTGATCCGTCATGTCAAACCGACCGCTTGGATCATGGAGAACGTGCCTCGCACGGCTGCCATGATCCGGTCAGGACTGTGCACGGCGGGGCACCCGCTCTTTGAGTTTCGTGACCTTGCGCCCGACATTGAAATTCTTGATTTTGCCGCATTCGGGCTTTCGCAATCACGCTCACGCTGCTTGGTCGGTGTGTTCCCGTTCGAACGCCTCCGCGAGATGCGAGACTATCGCCCCCGCTCCACCCTTGGTGACGTTATCTGCGCCTTGGAGTCCCAGGAGGACGTGGTCGACCCACATTGGGGTATAGTCCTGCGCCGCGATCAGTTGACGGAGATGGAACCCGAGCTGCCGCTCAACGCAGAGCAACTCAGGATGAACCGGGAAGCCAAACGGTTCCACCCCGTCTACAACGACATGCCTTTTCCCGACACCCTCGATCGTCCCTCGAGAACGGTGACAGCAACCTGCACGCGCGTCTCCAGAGAGAGCATCGTTGTGCCGGCGGATGACCTACAATCGGTTCGGAGGCTGACAGTGCGCGAGCGGGCGACGCTTCAAGGCTTTCCGATCACCTACCAATTCTATGGCAATAGCCATTCCCAGAAGGTCAAGATGATCGGGAATGCTGTGCCTCCGCTTTTCGCGTACATGGTCGGAATGGCAGCCCAAGGTCTCCAAGGCCAAGGAGACTTTGTTTGCGAGCACCTGCCGGCGCCGCTGGTACTGCCGACCGAGTTCCCTGATGTGACCCCTCCGCATGCCGTCGGCACCGATTATCCGGTTCGGCGCCGTTTCCGGGTGGCCCTTCCAGGCCTTCGTTTCAAATCCGGGGTGCGGTTTCAGCTGTCGAACAGTTTCGAAGGCGGCATTGCCGCTTGGACGATCGAGTTCTTTTTCGGCCCATCAAAGCAAATCCGCAGCGTTACGCTCGATCGCGCTCTCCATGACAGCCTTCGGCGCATTCCGTTCATCGAAGCTGCGGTGCGTGCGAGCCTCGCCCAACTCAAGCCGGTACGGGCGGTTGTGGAATGCTATTCCCCTGAGAAGATGCAGCGGGCATGGCGGCAAAGCGAGCCTGTCGCCGGCCCCTACGCCCTAGTCGATCAATTGGGTCAGGCCGGTATAGCTTTGACACATGCGTTTTCGTCAAGCGGCGGTGAAGGCGTTGTGGAGGCCATGCTTGCAGCATGCGCCGACCCGGCGGGAAATGTCGCCTCCAAGGAAAAACTAGCAAAGAACGCACCAGCGATTCTTGCTGGCCTCGTTTTGGGCAGTTGGTTTAACTGCCTCCCTTGGGCAGACGACGAGGTTGTTTCTCGCCCTCTCGGAATCGTAGCTTCGGTCGGCTGAAGACGCCCAGGGGTCCCGCTAAGCTGCTCGAGCCAATCAACGCCCAATGAACACGACAGTCGCCAATGACTGCAATCAGGGCGCAAGCCGACTGCCCGCTTTCAGGGAAGCATCAGCCGAAAGTCGAGTGTCCGCTCTCGGCCCCAAGGCGGTCGCAAACGATGAACACCTCGAACTTCGAAAAATAGAACCTGGTCCCGCGTGGTTGCCATGTGGTTGCTGACCGAAACCGCGCGGCGGTACTTATTTGCTAAACCATTGGTAACAATGGTGAGCCCTGCTGGGTTCGAACCAGCGACCTACTGATTAAAAGTCAGTTGCTCTACCGACTGAGCTAAGGGCCCGCATTTGCGAGAGGTCACCTAGGCAGGGGGCGGGGCCGGGTCAAGCGCGCACGCAGCTGGCGTAACGTCAGCCCGGTCAGTGGATCGCGCCAGCACGGGGCGATCGCGCAAGCAGGGTGCAGCACGAAGTCGCGGTGGCGGAATTGGGGGTGCGGGATCGTGAGCGCGGGGCTCGACCAAAAGCCGCCGTCCCACAGCACGATATCGAGATCGAGCACCCGCGCGGTCCAGCGCTGGCCGGTTCTGCGACGCCCGAAGCGCCGCTCCACCGCCTGCAACCGGGCGAGCATCGCTTCGGGTTCGAGTGCGGAACTCACCACCGCCGCCCCGTTGGCATAGCGCCGCCGCGACGGGCCGAGCGGCGCGGTGAAGAGTATGGGCGCGCTGTGGCTGACGATTATCCTTTCGTCCGCCAGCGCCTCAAGCGCCGCCTGCAAGATCTGGCGCGGTCGCCCATGCCGATGATGGCGCATGTTCGAGCCCAGCGCGACAAGGTAGCGCTGCGTGTGAATCACAGGTCCTGGCTGATCCGGGTGTAAAGTTCGGGCCGACGATCGCGGAAGAAGCCCATCCCGGCGCGGTGTTTGGCCGCGCGGGCCAGATCGATGGTACTGATGACCACCCCGCTGTCATCCGCGCCAAATTCGGCGAGATAATCGCCCCATTCGTCGGCGATGAAGCTGTGGCCGTAGAACTTTTGCCCATCCTCGGTCCCGATCCGGTTGGCGGCGATCACCGGCATGCAGTTCGATACCGCATGGCCCAGCATCGCGCGGCGCCACATCCGGCTGGTGTCGAGCTCGGCGTCATAGGGCTCGCTGCCGATCGCGGTGGGATAGAACAGCAGCTCCGCGCCCATCAGCGCCATGACGCGTGCAGATTCGGGATACCATTGGTCCCAGCAGATCCCGACGCCGATCCGCGTGCCCAAAACGTCCCACACCTTGAAGCCGTCGTTGCCGGGGCGGAAATAGTATTTTTCCTCATAGCCGGGCCCGTCGGGAATGTGGCTTTTGCGATAGGTGCCCAGGATCGCGCCGTCGGGGGCGATCATCGCCATGGTGTTGTAATAGTGATGCCCGTCGCGCTCGAAAAAGCTGGTCGGGATGGCGATCTTGAGCTTCGCGGCGAGCGCCTGCATCGCGATGACTGAGGGGTGCTCCAAGGTCGGGCGGGCCAAGGCGAACAGCGCCTCGTCCTCGGTCTTGCAGAAATACGGACCGGAAAACAGCTCGGGCGGCAACACGATCTGCGCACCCTGCCCCGCTGCCGCCTCGACCAGCGCGGCGACGGCGGCGATGTTCGCGGCCTCGTCGGCAGAATTGAGCGCAAGTTGCAGCGCGGCGACGGTGATGCTGGTCATGGCCGCAGCCCTATTTCTCCGTCAGCGCGAAGTCCACCTGCACCGACACCCGGGTGCGGCTGGTGCCGGGCATGATCGCGGGCGGTGGCGGGGCGGCAATCATGGGTGGCATCACCCTCGCTGCCGCATCGGCAGCTTCCACCGCCCCATAGGCGTATGGATTGCCGCCGTCCTGTCCGCCGTCGCGGATCGACAAGACCCGGCCGATCTCCATCCCCGCCGCTTCGGCATAGGCTTCGGCGCGGGTCTTCGCGGCGCGGTAAGCGGCGATATAGGCCCCGCGATTGGCCTTTTCGGGATCGGAAATCTGCAGCGACGGGCCCGACAGGACATTGGCCCCGGCTGTGGTTGCGGCGGCTACGGCCTCACCGGCCCTGACTACGTCGTGGAGCCGCACCGACAGGATATTGCTCGACTGGAACTGGCCCTTCTTCGGGCCGTAAGTGACCCGGTTGAGCGACAGGTTGCGGGTCTGCACGTCCTTGGCTTCGGCCCCGTATTCCTTAAGCCCCGCTGCGATATCGGCGGACTTGCGGGCATTGGTTTCGCTTGCGGCCTTGGCGGTAGCAGCGAAGCTTTCGACCCCGATCTCGATCACCGCAACATCGGGCACGGCCTCGGCCTCACCACTGGCGGACAGCGACAGGAGCGTTTCATCGTGATCGACCCGCAACGGGTTGGGCGGATCTTCCGAGCAGCCGGTGAGCGCGAGGGCGGCGCCAAATACCAACAACCTTTGTAACATGCGCTTCTCCCGATGACAGATTACCGTCGCGTTCCTATCTCTAGGTTCGAAGCCAAATACAGGATGAACGGACTTATGGCGCAGGTAATTTTGGCCGGCGGGTGCTTTTGGTGCACCGAGGCGGTGTTCAAAGACGTGGTCGGCGTCAGCGAGGTCGAGAGCGGTTATATCGGCGGGACCGTTGCCAATCCGACCTACAAGGCGGTCTGCGCGGGCAGCACCGGCCACGCCGAGGCGATCCGGGTTACCTTTGATGAGGCCGAGGTTTCGCTCGCCGAGCTGTTAGACATGTTCATGGCGACGCATGATCCGACGCAGCTCAACCGCCAGGGCGGCGATGTCGGCACGCAGTACCGCTCGGCAATCTTTCCGCAGGATGACGCCCAGCGCGCGGAAGCCGAAGCAGCGATTGCGCGCGCGCAGACCGAGCGGAGCGAGCGGATCGTCACCACGACCGAAGGTCCGGCGACATGGTATCCGGCTGAGGACTATCACCAAGCTTATTGGGAAGGCGAAGGCCAGCGCAATCCCTATTGCCTCGCGGTCATCCCGCCCAAGCTGGCCAAGCTGCGCAAAAGCTTTCAGGCGCGAGTCAAAGCCTAGCAGCGCCACCGCGCGATGAAGAACCCGTCGATCCCGCCCTTTTCGGCTAGCATCGCGGGATCGGTGCGGAGATAGCCATCGGCACTGGGAACCAGACCTATAGGAATTTCGTCGGCGCTGATCCGATCGGGGGTGAGCGTAACGGCGGCAACCTGTCCCTCGCCTTCTTCCGGTTCCAGCGAGCACACCGCATAGACCAGCCGCCCGCCCGGTGAGACCCACCGCATAGCATCGGCGAGCAGCCGTCCCTGCAGCTCGACCATCTCATCGATCTGGGTTCGCGTGATCCGGTGGAGCACGTCGGGGTGGCGGCGGCAGGTGCCGGTGGCGGTGCAGGGCGCGTCGAGCAGCACCGCATCGTAAGTGCCGTTCGGCTCCCATGTCAGCGCATTGCCTTGCACCAGTTCGGCGGTCAGCCCGGTGCGGGCAAGATTCTCGCGCATCCGTTCGAGCCGCTTGGCGCTGCTGTCGAGCGCGGTCACGTGCCAGCCCGCCGCCGCCAGCTGCATGGTCTTGCCGCCCGGCGCGGCGCAGAGATCGAGAACGCGGCGGCCCTCGCCCGGTCCCAGCAAGCGCGCAGGCAGGCTGGCAGCAAGGTCCTGCACCCACCACGCTCCGTCGCCAAACCCCTCGAGCCGCTCCACCGCCTCGCCGCGCGCGATCCGCACGTGTCCGGGAGCAAGTGACACGCCGCCCAGTTTTTCCACCCATGCCTCGGTCGTCGCGGGATCGCGCAGCGTGAGATCGAGCGGCGGCGGGACGGCGAGAGCCTTGGCGATCTCCGCCCCATGCTCGCCCCAGCGTTCTTGCACTGCCTCGGGCAGCGTTGGCGCGTCAGGCAGCGTGGCAGGCCGCTTGGTCAGCGTCGAGAATACCCCATGCGCGAGCCGCCGGGGACCGCCTTCGAGCAACGGCAGCGCGGTGGCGATCACCGCATGTGGCGGGGTGTCGAACCGCAGCCATTGGGCGAGCATCAGCCGCAGCACCGAACGCGCCTTGGCATCATCGGGCAAGGATTGCTGCGTCGCGCTGTCGACCAGCGCATCGAGGTCGGTCAGCCAGCGCAGCGCCTCGCCCGCAATCGCCCGAGCCAGCGCGCGGTCGGCATCGCTGCGGATGCCCTGCAGCGCACCCGGTCCCGCTTGGTCGAGCGTCTCGCCCCGACGCAGCACCGCATCGGTCAGGCGCAAGGCAGCGCGGCGCGCAGGCAGGCCGGGAATATCCATCGCCGCGCCCTAGGCGAGATTGCCAAGCGAGGCCAGCAGGCGCATTCTTTCGCCATGACCGAACGCGCGACCAAACGCCCCGAAGGCTTCGTCAAACCGCCCTATTGGAACGATGCACCGCCGCCCAAGCCCGCCGCGCCCGAGGACAAACCGGATCCTGCCGGCCTTTCCCCCACCCGCTACGGCGACTGGGAAAAGAACGGCATTGCGGTAGATTTCTGACGACGACGACGCAGGATTCGAACCACGCCCGCAGCCCTGTTGGGCGGAGGGCCACAAAAGACTCGAGGGTTCGCATGCGCAGGGCTGGCCGCACGATGTAACGTCTCTGGAATAGGAAAGGAAATGGAGCGGGCGAAGGGATTCGAACCCTCGACCCCAACCTTGGCAAGGTTGTGCTCTACCCCTGAGCTACGCCCGCTCGAACGTCCGGAGCCCGCGCATCGAAGGCGGCAGGCCGGGGAGAGGCGGGCGGTTAGCATCGGCATCTGGGTCCGGCAAGCGAAAATTGGCCGCGCACGAGCCCCGGCGCACAAAGGCACCTAGACCCTTCACAAACGCGTATAAAGGCCCAAATGGGGGACAGAACCTCCGCATAAGGGAACCGACAACTTGGCAAGCCAGGGCCTCAATCTCGACGAGCAGAAAGCGGTCGACCGCTTCCGCACAAGCGTCGTCGAACCCTCGATGACGAGCCTCGTGATTCTCGATTTCTGGGCGGAGTGGTGCGGTCCGTGCAAGGCGCTGACCCCGCTGCTCGAAAAGGTCGCGGCGGACTATGCCGACAAGGGCGTGGTGCTGGCCAAGCTCAACGTCGATGAGGAACAATTCATCGCCGCGCAGTTCCAGGTCAAATCGATCCCCACGGTCTATGCGCTGTTCCAGGGCCAGCCGGTGGCAGACCTGACCAACGCGCGCACCGAATCGCAGCTGACCGCGATGCTCGACCAATTGCTCGAAAAGCTGCCGATCCAGCCGGGCGGCGAAGCACCCGCGCAGGATGTCGCGCCGCTGATCGCGATGGGCGAGGAGGTGCTGGAAGCGGGCGATGGCGAGCGGGCAGCGGGGCTGTTCGCGCAGATTATCGACCTCGCGCCCGAGAACCCGGCGGCGCTGGCAGGATTTATTCGCGCACTGACCTTGGCGGGCCGGTTCGAGGAGGCGGAAACCGCGCTCGCCGCGACCGATCCGGCCATCGCGACCGACCCGGCACTGGAGCGCGCCAAGGCCGCGCTGGCGCTGGCCAAAGACCGTCCCGACGAGAACGAACTGGCCGCTCTGCGCGCTGCCGCTGCCGAGCGTCCCGCCGATATGGATACCCAGCTGGCCTACGCTAGTGCCGCTTTCGCCGCGGGCGAGCGAGATGCTGCCGCCGAGGTGCTGCTCAGGATGATCGCGACCGACCGCGAGTGGAGCGAAGGCGCGGCGCGCGCCAAGCTGCTCCAGATGTTCGAGGCGATCGGGCTCGAAGACCCATGGGTCGCGGCCGCCCGGCGCAAGCTCTCGACCATATTGTTCGGCTAGCGCGATGGCGGTCACCACCGGCACGCGGATCTCGATCTTCCCGCTGATGGGGGCGATCCTCTATCCGGGGATGCAGCTGCCGCTGCACATCTTCGAGCCGCGCTACCGCGCGCTGGTCAAGGATGCGCTGGCGCGCGATTCGCGGATCGGGATGATCCAGCCGCAGCGCCCCGAAGAGGGCGCGCCGCTCTACAGCGTCGGCTGCCTCGGCAAGATCGGCGAGGTCGAGGCGCTGGATGACGGGTGCTTCAATCTGGTGCTTGAGGGCGAGGCGCGCTTCCGGCTGCTGCGCGAGCTCGATGTCGCCACCCCATTCCGCCAAGTGGATGCCGAACTGATCGTCGAACCTGGCGGGCAGGACCTCGCGCCCGTGGAGCGCGCGAGCTTCGAGCGCGAGGCGCGGCGCTTTGCCGATGCGCAGGGTTATCGGGTCGATTGGGAATCGGTCGCGCGGCTCGACGATGCGGCGCTGATCAACGGCGTCAGCCAGATCGCGCCGTTCGATGCCGCGGCGAAACAGGCGCTGCTCGAGGCCGACGATATCCCGGCGCGCTGCGAATTGCTGGTCCAGCTGATGCAGTTCTTCGGCCGCCGGGATGCCGACGACGACCGGGTGACTTTGCAGTAACTGGGGCGAGGGCCGCGCGTGGCTCTCGACAAGCTCAGGCTGAGCGGGGTTGGAAAAGCCCGCTCATGCTGAGCCTGTCGAAGCACGCGCGCTGCCTCACCCCAAAACCGCCTTCACCCCGTCGATGACATATTGCGCTGCCAGCGCGGCCAGCAGCACCCCGAGCAGCCGGGTAATCACCGCCTCAACCCGTGTGCCGAGCAGCCTCATCAGCGGGCCCGCCGCGACCAGCGCCACCAAGGTCAGCAGCAGCACTGCCCCCAGCGCACCCAGGATCACCAGCGTCTGTTCAGTCCCGTCGGCGCGGGCCATCAGCAGCATGATCGTGGCGATCGAGCCGGGGCCGGCGATCATCGGCATCGCCATAGGGAAGACCGAGACGTCGTCGATCTCGGGCGTCAGTTCGTTCTGGGCGCGGACTTTCTCGGCGCGCTCTTCGCGGCGCTGGGTGCGCTTTTCGAACACCATGTCCATCGCGATCACGAACAACATGATCCCGCCCGCGATGCGGAAGCTGTTGAGTTCGATATGCAGCGCGCCGAGCAATTGCTCACCGAACAACGCGAAGACCAGCAGGATCAGCGCGGCGATAAAGCTGGCGCGCACCGCCATCGCAGTCGCCTGCCGCGTGGTCGCGCCCTTGACCAGCCCGGCGTAAATCGGCGCGCAGCCGGGCGGGTCGATCACGACGAACAGGGTGACGAAGGCCGAGAGGAACAGGTCGAGCATGCTGGCTTAGCTGCAACCACCCGCCGGACGCTCGGCGGCGGGGGGCGCTTCCACCGTCGCGCTGAATACGTCGTTCAATTTGGTGCCGTCCCATAGCGCCACGCGCAGGGTGCGGCCGCATTGCGCATCGACCCGGGCTTCCCAAATGAGCGTGCCATCGTCGCTTTGCCCGGTCCGACGATCGGGCAGGAGCGCTGCCGACGGTGCCGGGCGCGGCTTGCATTCGGCGACCTTGGCCGCGATCATCTCGGGCGCGTCGAGCGCCATCGCCAGCGGCTCGCCCTGGTCGAGCACCCATTTGTAGCCGCCGTCCCTCTGCCGCTGCCACACTGTGGTGAAATAACCGGTGCCATTCGGACGTTGCCACGCCCCGCGGGTGACCGCGATCGAGCCGTCGCAGCTCGACCAGATTTGGTGCGGCTGCCACTTGACCGCGACCGGAGGATTGGCGCGGCCCTTGAGGAAATCCTGCGCGCGGATGGTCTGCGGCACGAACATCACCGCGTCCGACGTCGCGGTGTCGCGGAATGCGGTCCACTGGCCCTTGTCCTGCGCGAGTTGGGCGAAGGCCAGTTCGGCAGCAATCACCGCGCTGGGATTGGCGGTGGGCCTGAGGCCGCGCCGGTCCATCCTGTCACCCCCGGCGCAGGCGGTGAGGGCAAGGGCGAGCAAAGGGATGGCGCGTTTCATGCGCCGCAGTCTAGAGGGCGTCCCCGGCGAGCGCCACCCCGGCGTTGCGATGCGCAGCGATCAGCGTGTTGCGCAGCAGGACTGCGATGGTTGTCGCGCCAACTCCCCCCGGGACCGGGCTAATCGCGCCGACGTGACCGATCGCCTCGCCGAACGCCACATCGCCGACGATCCGGCCCTTTGCTTCTCCGGGCGCTGGCGGCAGCCGGTTTATTCCGCCGTCAAGGATCACCGAACCGGGTTTGAGCCAATCGCCCCGAATGAATTCGGGCACGCCGACCGCCGCCACGACGATATCGGCGCGGCGCAGAATATCGGGCAGATTGCGGGTCCGGCTGTGCGCCATGGTCACGGTGCAGTTGTCCGCCAGTAGCAGCTGGGCCATCGGCTTGCCGAACAGGATCGAGCGCCCAACCACCACTGCGTCCTTGCCGTCCAGATCGCCGAGCAGATCGCGCAGGATCATCAGGCAGCCGAGCGGTGTGCACGAAACCAGTGCGTCCATGCCGAGCACCAGGCGCCCGGCGTTGACCGGGGTGATGCCATCGACATCCTTGTCGGGATCGATCGTGGCGATCACCTGCTTCTCGTCGAGATGTTTGGGCAGGGGCAACTGGACAAGGATGCCGTCGACCGCCGAATCGGCGTTGAGCCGGTCGACCAGCGCCAGCACCTCGGCCTGCGGGGCATCGGCGGGCAGCTTGAATTCGAAGCTGTTCATCCCCGCCGCCAGGGTCGCCTTGCCTTTGGCGCGGACATAGACCTCGCTCGCCGGATCCTCCCCGACCAACACCACCGCCAGCCCCGCCTTGCGGCCAGTTGCGGCTTCGAAACTGGCGGCATAGGTCACAACTTTAGCGCGCAGTCCTTCGGCGAATGCCTTGCCGTCGATCAGCGCTGCGCTCACGACATACTCGCGATGGCGACGTTCTTGAGCACGATCTGGAGGATCGTCAGCCCGATAATCAACACCATCGGCGACAAATCGATCATTCCGGTTTCGGGCATGATCCGCCGCACCGGCTTGAGAATCGGATCGAGCAGCGCATTGACCGCGCGCCAGATCGCCGAGACGAAATCATTGTGCATGCTGACCACATTGAACGAGATCAGCAGGCTCAGCACGAACTGGACGATGACCAGCATGACGATGATCGAGATGAGATAACCGACGATCTCGAACAGGGTGAAGAACAGCACGGGTCGCGCCTTTCGCTGGAGGACTGGTGCGCAGTTAGCCGAACATGCTGCAGCTGGGCAACCGGCGCGTCACGGGGTGAGCGTCGAACTTTCGATATGCCAGCGCAGCTGCTCGGCACTGGCTCCGTCGACGTCGTTGACCCGGCGCATCACGATTTCGCCGGTGATGGTCCGTGCGCCGTCGGTGATCGTCACCGGCGCGGTGTAGAACAGCGATCCAGCGGCACCTTCCTGCTGGCCATCGCCAATCTCGACCCTCGGCGCTTTGAGCACATCCCACTTCTCGCCGAACTGCGCGGGGGTCAGCCCGCTGTCGCCGCCTTGATTGCCCCAATAGGCGCGCACCGTGCCCCAATCGCGCAGGGTCACTGCGGTCGCCCAGCCGACCAGCACATTGGCCGGAATGCGCGAGGTCGAGGGTGACGGCGGGGTGGCGGGTGCGGGAGTCGAGCTTGCGGCAGGTGCGGCCGGCGCGGCGGTCTCGCTCGTCGCAGGAGCAGGAGCTTCCCGCTGCTGCTGACAGCCTGCGAGCGCCATAGCGGCGAGGGCAACCAGCCGCTTCATGCGTGGATCAGTGTACCCGCGCCGCGCGCGGTGAAGAATTCGAGCAGCATCGCATGCGGGACCCGCCCGTCGAGCACCACCGCCGCCTCGCACCCGGCCTCGACCGCGTGGACGCAGGTTTCGAGTTTGGGGATCATCCCGCCCGAAATCGTCCCGTCAGCCTGCAGCCGCGCGATATCCGCAGGCGTGAGATCGGTCAGCAGCTCGCCCGACTTGTCGAGCACACCCGCGACGTCGGTCAGCAGGAACAGCCGCGCCGCGCCCAGCGCGGCAGCAATCGCGCCGGCCATCGTATCGGCGTTGATGTTGTAGGTATTGCCATCGACGCCGGCGGCAATCGGCGCGATCACCGGGATCATCCCCGCCGCGCAGGCGGTTTCGAGCAGGGTGATGTCGACCGTCTCGGGCTCGCCGACAAAGCCGAGATCGACCGCGCGCTCGATGTTGCTGTCGGGATCACGGGTGGTACGCTGGACCTTGGTGGCGGTGACCAGCCCGCCGTCCTTGCCCGAGATGCCCAGCGCTTTGCCCCCCGCACGCGCGATCCAGCCGACCAGCTCCTTGTTGATCGCGCCCGACAGGACCATTTCGGCGATTTCCGCAGTCGCCTTGTCGGTCACCCTGAGGCCGTCGACAAACCGCGATTCGACCCCCAGCTTCTTGAGCATCGCGCCGATTTGCGGGCCCCCGCCGTGGACCACCACCGGGTTGATACCCACCGCTTGGAGCAGCACCACGTCCGCGGCAAAATCGTGTGCCAACCCCGGGTCGCCCATCGCGTGGCCGCCGTATTTCACCACGAAGGTGCGCCCGGCGTAACGCTGCAAATAGGGCAGCGCCTCGATCAGCGTTTCGGCCTTGCCCAGGGCCAGCGAGTTCTCGGCGTCGGTCATGCCCCGCGCTTTAGGCGGCGGCGCTCCGCCCGTCCAGCCTGCGGCCCAGCGCCACGAAGACGTAGATCAGCGGCGGGACCATGATGGTCGAGAGCACCAGCTTGGAGACGATCTGGCCCTCCATGATCGCGCCGATCGGCAGCGCCTTCCCGCTGGCGGCGTCGATCACTCCGTAGAACGAGATGGAGATGAACAGGATCGTGTCGACGATCTGGGAGAGCAGGCTCGCCACCCACGCCCTCAGCCACAGCAACTTGCCGCCATCGGCACCCTTGGCCATGCGCGAGAACACCGCGACGTTAAGCGTCTGCGAGGTACCGTAGGAGATGAGGCCCGCGAACTGCATCCGCGCGCCCTGCCCCAGCAGCCGTGCGAAGGCGTCCTGATCGCCCCAGAACGGCGCGGGCGGGACGAGGTGGATAACCACATTCAAGAGCAGCATCGAGACGATCAGCGGGATGAAGCCATAGCGGACCAGCCGGTTGGCCATGTCGCGCCCGTAAAGCTCGGCAAAGGCGCTCGCCAGCACCACCAGCAGCAGGAAGGCGAAGATCCCGGATTCGACCGCCAGATCGCCCAGCACTGGCCAATGCCCGAGCGAGGCGAGCTTGGTCCCCAGCACCCCGGCGAGGATTGCCAGCCCGCCATAGAGCAAGGAAAAGATGAACAGGGCGCGCGGGACGGCGGGAGAGGATGTCTGCATCGGTGAGGTCTAGCGAGGATGATAGGGTGAGGGAAGGGCATCGGACCGCCCATCCCCGGCGCGGAGGAAAACGGCGGATATGGGGCTAGGCGGGGGGGCTTCGGCGCATTACCACTTGGCGCATTCGGCCGCGCGGGGGAATCCGTCCAATGCATATCGTTTACAGCCTGCTGGGCATGCTGGTGATACTCGCCCTCGCTTTCCTGCTCTCATCCAACCGCCGCGCGATCCGTCCGCGCGTGGTCGGCGCGGCGTTTGCGCTACAGGCCGGGTTCGCCGCGCTGGTGCTCTATGTTCCGGCGGGCAACCGCGTGTTGCAGGGGGTTGCGGGCGGGGTTTCGGCGTTGCTCGGCTATGCCGGCGAAGGGACCAAGTTCCTGTTCGGCAGTCTCGCCACCGATCCGCTCGGCCAAAATTTCGCGATCCAGGCGCTGCCGGTGATCATCTTCTTCGCCGCGCTGATCTCGATCCTCTACTATCTGGGCATCATGCAATTGATCATCCGCTGGGTCGGCGGCGCGCTCGAGTGGGTCACGGGGATCAGCAAGGTCGAAAGCCTGTGCGCGGCCTCCAACATCTTCGTCGGGCAATCCGAATCGCCGCTGGTGATCCGGCCCTACCTCGCCGCGCTCACCCCCAGCCAATTGTTCTGCGTGATGACCGTGGGCATGGCCGGGGTCGCGGGGACGATCCTGGCGGCCTATGCCAGCATGGGCATCCGCATCGACTATCTGGTCGCCGCCGCTTTCATGTCCGCGCCGGGCGGGATCGTCATGGCCAAGCTGATCATGCCCGATCCCACCGACGGCAGCGACGCGCAGGTGGTCGAGGACGGCGTGCCCGTCGCGCTGCACGACGAGGAACGCCCCGCCAACGTGATCATGGCCGCAGCCCAAGGCGCGCAAACCGGGGTGCGGCTCGCGGTGGCGGTGGGCGCGATGGTGCTGGCCTTCGTGGCATTGGTGGCGCTCGCCAATGGCCTCGTTAGCGGCGTCGCCGGGTGGTTCGGCCACCCCGAGATCTCGTTCCAGATGGTGCTGGGCTATGTCTTTGCGCCGGTGTTCCTGCTGCTCGGCACGCCCGACTGGGCCGAAGCGCTGCGCGCCGGGAGCTTTTTCGGCACCAAGGTGGTGCTCAACGAATTCGTCGCATTTATCGATCTCGGCCATGCGCAGGGACTGTCCGAGCGGACCGTCGCGATCGTCACTTTTGCGCTGTGCGGCTTCGCCAACTTCAGCTCGATCGCGATCCAGATGGCGGTGACCGGCGGGCTTGCTCCCAACCAGCGCCCGGTGATCGCGCGTCTGGGGATCAAGGCACTGGCCGCGGGCAGCCTCTCCAATTTGATGAGCGCGGCGCTGGCGGGCCTGTTTCTAAGCCTCTGAAATGGAGGAAAATTAGGGGATTTACCGGATAGGCCAGCAAGACCGAACCGCGCCATGAGCGGGCATGGCCCTGCCCCTCCTCGCGCTCGCCGCAACCTTCGTGCTGTGCACCGATACGCCGCGCATCACTTGCGTGGTCGATGGCGACACCTTCTGGCTGATGGGCGAGAAAATCCGCATCGCCGATATCGCACCGAATGTCCAGCCGAGCGAGCGCGCGGCGATGCGGCAACGCGCCGCTTCACCGCGCTGCTCAATGCCGGGCCCTTTGTGCTCGAGGCCGGCGCGCGCGCCCGCGACCGCTATGGCCGCGCGCTGCGCACCGTCACGCGGGGTGGTCGCAGCCTGGGTGCGCAACTGGTCGTCGAGGGGCTGGCCGAGCCGTGGCGGGGCCACCGTTCGCGCTGGTGCTGAGCGGCGATCTTGCGTTACCATCGCCGCCCCAACGAGGAGAACGGCGATGCGCCTTGCACCCCTGCTGACTTTGCCCTTGCTCGCTGCGTGCGTGACCACCGATGGCGCGCAGAGTGCCGCCAACTGCCCCGAAACGCGTGGCTGGGCGGCGTGGATCAACGACATGCCGGGACCGGGTGCCACGCCGACGCTGATCGTCGCCGGCGAGGCGAAGCTGCCCGCCGGGACAGTTGCGATCCTTACGCCGGGACCGACCGACCGGATGATGCCGCCCGGCCAGCGCTTCACGCTGGTCCTGCGCAAAGGCAGCGGCCCGGGCGGGTGGCAGCCGGTTCGCGGCGAGATCAAACCCGCGCTGCCGGATTATCGCGAGGTGATCGTCGGCTGCGGCGGGGCTATTGTGGCGCGCATCAGCCCGATCGAGAAAGCCGTTTAACGCCCCGAATGGGAATCAAAAGGGACGAAGCGCACCGGCGCCTCGCCCCGGATTGATCAGAAGCGGAACTTGATCGTGCCGCGGTAGCTCTGCGTCTCTACGTCGTCGCGGTCGATCGTCGTGTCAGCGCTGACCGACAGTTCGAACGGCCCGGTGTCGATGGCGAGCCCGCCGCTGACTTCGAACCAGTCCTTGTCGAGACCGCCCAGCGCGAACGACTGGTTGGAGCCCTGCCCGCCGACGAAGTTCGCAAAGAAGGCGGTCGGGCGATCCTGGAACTCGTGGACGTAGGAGGCCGAGCCGAACGGACGGACCGCACCCCGGCCCTTGACCACGAAGCCCGCGCGGCCTTCGATGCTCGACATTGTCTGGCGATCGAGCGTCAGCGCGGGAAGGCCGCCGGTCTCATTGGTGCGCGAGAAACCGATCGAACTGCCCCGCAGCGCGACGCGCGGACCGAACTCGATCCCGTTGCCGAACATCGCGCCCAGCCCGACCTCACCCGACACCGCCAGCGCATCGTCGACCGAGCGCAGCTGGTAGGTGGTGGCGAGGATCGTCGCGCTACGTGCGGTGCGCGACGACAGCAGGCCCGCGCTCAGCACGCCATCGACATAGGCATGACCGAAGTTGGCCTTGCTGTAGAGCGTGCCCTGATAGAGCTTGGTCGAGGCAGTCTGCGAGGCGAGCGTCGTTTGCCCGTCGATGTCCGAATAGGACAGTGCAAAACCGATCGCGCCGTTCGAGCCCATCTCGACCTCGATGCCGCCAGCGATGTAGTACCCGTCGAACTGGTCGCGCCCGCCGCCCGGGATGGCGGTGCGCATCGGCGCGCTGTCACCATCGAGATAACCGCCGGCGAGGAACCCGCTCATGTTCTCGGGCAACCGGCCTTCGTGCATCACGGTGCTGTCGCCGCTATCGTCGCCGCGCCCGGCAAAGCTGTTCGACATGTTGGCCTGCCCCGGCATCGTCGCGCGCTGGACCGCCTGGAGCGGCTTGCCGATATAGGCGAGCGAACCGCCGAGCGCGCCCATGTTAAGCGAGTTCAAGCGTTCGCGGTAGAACCGCGACATGTTGTCGACCACTGCATTGGCCTGTGAGGTCTTGAGCGTTTCGGTCCGCGGTGCCAGCCCTTCGAGCGTCGATTGGATGGTGCCAACCGACTGCAGATCGAGCACATCGTAGAGCCCGAGCAGACCGGAAGCCCCCGCCAGTGCACGATTCTGGTCGAGCAGCCGGGCGTAGGACAGCTGCACCGGCGAAGTGCCCGATACCACATTGGTATAGAGTCCGGCCTGCAACGTCACCAGCACCGCGTTGGGCGTGTAGCTGATGGTCGGGGTCAGAATCGCGCTGAGCGCGGAGCCTTGCGAGAACGTGCCGGTGACGCTGGCCGCATTGAGGATCGAATAGACGTTGCCTGCGCGCGGGGTCGAGCCCGTCGCCACCGAGAACAACACGCGTCCGCCGACATTGGCGATACCGCTACCCGCCGCACCGGTCACGACCAGCACATTGTCGGACGCCGAGCCGGTGCCGAGATCGATCAGCAGCGTGGTGCCCGAAGCGAAGATCGTGTTGCCGCGGAAGGTCAGCTGACCCAGGGTGCCCGCCGCGCCGGTGCTGCCGGGCGAAATCGTCCCTGCCGCGCTGGTGAAGAAGGCGCTGGTGATGGTGCCCGTGCCGTTGAGCCCGCCGGCCATCATGAAGTAGTCGCCCGGGGTCAGCAGCGTGCCGTTGACCTGCATCGTGCCGGTCATCTGGGTGATGCTGATCAGGCTGGAGAGCGAGCCGATCGACTGGATATCGAGCGTGGCCCCCGCATTGGCCATGGTGAAGCGATCGATCACCACCGCGGAGTTGAGCGTGGTGGTCCCCGCCGCGCCCAGCGTCACGTCGAAATAGCGCGGAGCGGCGGCGGTCAGGCGGTTGCCGTCGAAGTTGTTGGGAACGAAATTGGTTGCGCCGGGCAGCCCGCTGGCGAGCGTCGCCGGCGGCAGCGCCTGATTGCCCTGGACGCCCTGCGGCACCGCGGTCCCGCCGGGCCTGCCATCAACCATAGCGGCGAGATCGAAGTCGCTTACCGGCTGGCTCTCAACGGTTTGTTCGAAGCCGACGGTGGCCGGATCATTGACCGCAGTGCCGATCGGCTTGACCACGACGGTCTCGACGTTGGTCGCGATGTCGAGGCAATCGCTCACCCCGCCCTGCTCGAAGCAGGCCTGGCCGAAGCCGGGCTGGATCGCGGTCTGCGCGCCAACATCGGTCGGGATGCCGCTGACCAGCTGGCCGTTGACGATGATCTGGTAATTGGGATCGAGATTGGTGATCCAGTGGGTCGGATCGGTCCAGTTGGCGTCGCCCGCGAGCGAGCCGACATAATGGTAGGGGTTGTTCGCCGCGATCCAGTCCCAATAGAGATACAGCGGCTGGTAGAACGCCGCAGTGCCATAGCCGTTGTTCGGCTGGCCGTTGAAGAAGCGGGTATAGCCGCCCGACAGCACGCCGATCACCAACGATTTGGCAAAGTTGCGATCAAGGATCAGCGGGCCGCCCGAATCGCCGCCCGCGGTGTTGCCTTCGTTGGGGAAGGCATTGTCGCGCCAGGCGTTGAAATCGAACGGCGAGGCGCTGGGCGTGCCGCGGCGCGGATCGTCGAAATCGATCCAGTAGAGGTTCTGCGGATGGACGGTTGAATTGGTACCGAACAGGAAGTTCTCGAACTTGTCGAGGCTGGCCAGCGCACCCAGCGTATTCTCGGCGATGCGGCGGCGGAAATCGATCCCGCCCGACCCGGTCTGGCCGGTTCCGTTGGCACCGTAGCCATCAATGGTGACGTGATAGCCGGTCCCGGCGGCAGTGATCGGCACCGCGGGCAGCTGCGAGAACAGCAGCGCCCAGGTCGGGATATTGGCCGCCGGGGTATCGAGCGAGGCGGTCGCGATATCGGCATAAAGGAAGCCGCGCGCATTGGGTTCGAGCGAGCGCGGGTTATAGCTGACGTAGTTGGCATTGTAGAATGCCTGGGCGACGTTGGTCTTGTTCTGGTTGGGACCGGCAAGCAACCATTGCACCAGCTCGTCGGGCTGGCCCGCGGCATTGGCGCGGGTGTTGGTCTCGAACCCGAAAGCGATCGGCACCCCGCCCGAGTTGGCACCATAGGTGCCCGCGGTACGGCTGTTGACGCAGTGCGCCGCGAAAATCACCATGCGCGGGTTGATCAGCGTGCCGGTGCACAGTCCGACCGAGCCGCCGCCATTGCTGACCACCATCTGGCCAATCCCGGTGATATTAGCCGGATCGCGCGCGGTGGTCGGGGTGCCGGGGTTGGCGATCAGGATCTGCGGCTCGGGCGCGATGGTGGTGATGCCGAAGGTCTGAGCGGGAAGCGTGGTTGAAAACGGCTCGGGCCGGGTCGGATCGATCAGCGCCCCCGCGCCGCGATAGGCTTCGGGTCCGATCGCATCGGGACGGACCAGCGGCCCGGCGGTGTCCTCGGCATAGGCCGGGACCGACAGCGCGAGGCCCAGCGCGGCGGTCGATACGAGAAGCGCCGAACGGCGACGGGCAGCGCCCGCGCGGAAAGCCTGAGACATGTGGTCGAATCCCTCTGTTCGCGGCCCCTGGGCCTTATGAACGCGATGCTAACCACAGCAAGTGGCGAGAACAAGGGGATTTTCAGGAAATATCGCAGGTGTGGCAATCGAGTTACGCGGCAAGGTTTGCTGGCCCGGCGGCGCAGCGGGACCTTTCTCGCCGAACCCGCCGCCAGCAATTGCGCAGGGCGACAAAGGCGACAGTGTGTCACCCTATTTTTCCGGGTATTATCGCTTCATTTCAATTGGTTGACGCGCAAGGCGACAGTTTACGGGTTTTGCGCGAGCCGTACGGCATTGCGCGCGGAGTGGACCCGACTTCCAACGGTGAGAAAGAGCCCGCACAGCCTGCCACAACGCGGCGCTGTAGGAAAACGCGGCGTACCAAATCGCGGATGACCACGGACGCCGCCCGGGATTGCTCCCGGACGCACCTTTTAGCTCCGATGGCCAAGCTCAGCTGGCAGCGGGCATGCTGTGCTTGAGCGCACTCATCTCGTCGTGGCCCGACTTGACCGAATCCCACGCCGCGCCGATCGCGCTGCGGGTGGCGGGGTTCAGATCATCGGCCTTGAGCGCGGTTTCGAACTTGGCCTTGAGGTAATCCTCGCCGCGCTCGATCTCGTTGACGATCGCCTGGTCATCGCGCCCGGTGACCGCTTCCTTGAGGCCGAGGAACGCGCGGTGGATGCTGCCCAGCGTGGTGCCGTCGTCCTCGGGATTGCCGCCCTCGGCCTGCACCGCCGCCTGCAAGCCGCGCACCGCGCTCTCGCGCTCGGCGCAGCGCGCGGTGAACTTGGCAGCGAGATCCGAGCGGTGGATGTCCTCGGCCGACTTGCGATAGCCATCGACGCTGTCGAGCAGCGTCCCGATCAGCGTGTTGAGAACGGTGGTGTCCTTGGTGTGTTCGGTCATGGGATAGGTCCTGAATTAAGGGGGTTGTGGCGGGTCAACGCGTGTGCCGGAGATTGGCTCCACGGCTCGCCCGATCAGGATAACCGTCCGCCGACGCGCCAGCCGCGCGCGCGGAAGTTCACCAAATTGTCAGGGTTCTGGAAAAGAAAAATGGCCTCTTCCGTTCGCGGCGGCGAGTGTGACAGGGCAGGGAGTAGTGGGAAAGTCGGCTGCACTGGGCGCCGCGAAATGATAGGACTTGCGGGGGAGGGAAATGCGATGCCCATTGTCACACCATTCGAACAGCTTTCCGCCTTTTTCGAGCATAATGAAGCGATGCTCACCCTGCTGGGCGGCGGCGCGGCCGGTGCCTTCGCGCTGACGCGTTATTGGGCCGACCAGCGCTGGACCAAAAAGCAGTTCGCCTTCGACTATGCCCAGCGCGTGTTCGACGATCCCAAGGCGATGACCGCGCTCAGAATGCTCGACTGGAGCAATGGTGAAATGCCCGAGGGCATCGCCGCCGAATACGGGCTCGACCCGGCCGGCCGCGCCTGGGACGCGGCGCTCGTCGCCAGCGCGCTGCGTGTCCACGATGCCGATCCTGCCAAGCCGCAAGGCGAACAATATCCGCCGCTCGAATATGCGATCCGCGAACTCTTCGACGTGCTGCTCGCGCATCTCGAGCGGATCGGTCATTTTGTCAAAAGCGGCGTTCTCGCCATCGATGACGTGCCCGCCAGCCTCGCCTATTACGCCCGGCTGATGGAGGAGGAGCGGAGCAAGGACGTCTGGCGCCCGCTCCAGCGCTACATGCTGCGCTACGGCTATGCCGACGCGCTGCAACTGTTCGAGCGGATATTGAAGGGATCGGCGCGGTAGGGCGACAGGATAGTCAAGAGTCGAGCAAACCCTCCGCCAGCCGGGCGTCCTCTTCGCAATCGTGGCAGAACGCGTAGTCGTATACCGAAGCCAGCACCCAGTCCTGCGCATCGAAGTCCCACTCCGCCCACGCATCGCGCGTGACCCGTTCCGAACCGCACGCCTCGCAAGCGATCCGGACTTTTGGCGCTTCCTCAGTTTCACTCATTCGCGCATGATGGCAAAATCGATGCGGGAGGGAAGTGTTGGGACAGGGAGTTTGGCCCAAAGCGGCGCAAGAAGGCGGGTGCGGCTGATGCGCAAGCCCGCCAGCGTCCAAACCCTGACCGACCTTGGCCGGGTCCGCCTGTCGCCCAGCTTTTTCATGCGCGACATGCTTCATTCGGAAATCGCGCAGATCCACGGGCTGGCCAATGTGCCCGACGATCCCGACCTGGCGATCGAGGTGGGGACGCGGCTTTGCACCGATCTGCTTGAGCCGCTGCAGGAGCGCTGGGGCCGGTTGGCGATCCGCTCGGCCTATCGCAGCCGCGCGGTCAACCAGCTGGGCAACGACCTGCAGCACGCGGGCAAGCCCGGCTACAACTGCGCCTCGAACGAGGCCAACGCGGCGGGGCATATCTGGGACATGCGCGACAAGGACGGTTGCAAAGGCGCGACCGCCTGCGTGGCGATCCCCGCGTTCTGGGATGCGCATCCCGAACCCGGCGGCTGGCAACTCCTCGCCCGCTGGATCGACGATACCCTGCCCTACTCGACGCTCTATTTCTTCCCGACTCTGTGGGCGGTGAACATCCAGTGGCACGAACGGCCGCTGCGGCGGGTGGATAGCTATGCCGAGCCGAAGGGGCGGTGGGTGCCTGATTAGCAAAGTGTCCCGGGAACTCCGGCGGCCCGATCTCGCCAAGCGATGCGGGCAACATCCTGCTGCCTGCGCAAGATCAACGATGCCGAAGGGGTGACCAAGCTGTTCCACCCGGAACATGGGGCGGCACGGCTACCAGCTAACGAGAATTTACGGCTGCACGCACGCTTTCTGGCGTGGCTTCGGGAAAGGCAGGGGATTGCAGTTTAAGTAGCGCAAGTTCGTGTCGTGTCCCGTGACTTGCGGTGACTTCGAAGTTCGCGCAGCGTCAATCCTTCGGCTCAGCCGAATCGACGTACTCTCGAGCCCATTTTAGGAAAAAAGCAAAGAATGGATCGGTGATGTGGAGAATTTGCTCCTCTTTATCCCAATCCAAAACTTTAACTGACATCTCATCTTTTGACGCAATCTCGGCCATCTTTTCCAAAACCCGTGTCACTTCGTGAGCCTGAGGGACATCATCTGATTCTAATAGATCACACGAATTGCACCCCGCAATGTTTCGTAATTTATTCTCTTCATTCCAGGCTCGATACGTGACAGGGCCATTAGAACGACTCGATAGATGTCCGCTTCGCCGCCAGAGCTTAAGCGCCTAGCTTTTCGATCGGTCCTTTGCCTTGGTCCGGACGCTAATTTATCAAATACTATACGACCAGTGTGCTCTCCAATCTTAATAAAAATATTTTTATCAAAATTGGCGTCTGCATCGTCAGAGTTGCTCCTCTCGGTGTTCTTTGCAAGTTCTTTACAAAACTCCTGCATTAGATGGGGACTGCCATAAGCTTCAGATGCTAAGGATTGGCTAAGTGCTCCACTGATTGACATACCAAGCAAAGGAAACCCCTTTGAAGGTATCTCCATCAGTTCATCGATAGACCATTCAGGAACCTTTATGGGTTCTAGCCGACCATTCATTTCGCGCTCGACACGAACTGCATCGTATCGCCTGTGCGGGATAGCAATAACGACTGCCGGAAATCCCTTGAATATTTCGCCTTTAAGCGATCTCACTACTTTTCCTTGCAGATCCCTAGGGAGATAGTGGAAGTCGTCAACCACCAGAATTGATTGATACGCCTTCATTGCTTCGATCGCCCGGCGAGCTAAAGTACCGGTGGGCGAAACTTTTGTTTTCGTAGTATTTTCTTTGCCTGAATTGACCTCAGCATTCGTGGAAAGGCCGATCCCCAGCAATTTTGCTGAGGCGCGCCCTCCGACCTTGTCCCCTGACGCACTTTTTTGTCCATCCTCGCGCTCTACAACGAGGTCAGCTCCGAGAGCTCGGAGACATTCGTGCCAAAAATCGCTCTCCGATGCTATTAACCCTCCATCAAGCCAAACAATGGAGCGGCCGTTATCTAGGACCTTGCGAACTAGGACCGTTTTGCCAGTCTTCGTTGCTCCCGTAACGACGACCAATTTGCAAAGGTTATCTTCAACCTCTCCGAGCGTCGTTTCAAGATGCCTTTCAGTCCTGGGGACGTAGGTGAGTTCTGGCATCCCGCCTGGAACGAAAACCTTACCGATAGTGACTTTTGTCACGCGCTCTACTCCGCCGCCTGAACCCCGCCGACCCCGAACATATCCGGCTCGCTCGCCACATCCACGTCCGCGCCGTCGTTCGCCCCGTCGCTCGCCTTGGCATTCCGCCGCGAATCGAAGCTCGACCATACCGAGTTCCAATCCCCCTTGGTCGCGCCCTTGGAATACTCCGTCGCGCGGGTTTCGAAGAAATTCGCGTGCTCCACGCCATTCAGCAGCGGCGCGAGCCACGGCAGGGGGTGGTCTTCGACCATGTAGATCGCGGGCAGGCCGAGCTGGCCGAGCCGCCAATCGGCGATGTAGCGGATGTAGCGCTTGATTTCCTTGGCGCTCATCCCCGGGACCGGGCCCTGTTCGAAGGCGAGGTCGATGAAGGCATCTTCCAGCCGCACGGTCTTCTGGCAGCAATCGATGATGTCTTCCTTGACCGCCTTGGTCAGACAGCCGCGTTCCTTGGTGAAGGCGTGGAACAGCTTGGTGATGCCTTCGCAGTGCAGGCTTTCATCGCGGATCGACCAGGTGACGATCTGGCCCATCCCCTTCATCTTGTTGAAGCGCGGGAAGTTCATCAGCATCGCGAAGCTGGCGAACAGCTGGAGCCCTTCGGTGAACCCACCGAACATCGCCAGCGTGCGCGCGATATCCTCGTCGCTATCGACCCCGAACTGCGCGAGGTAATCGTGCTTGGCGCGCATTTCCTCATATTCGAGGAACATGCCGTATTCGCTTTCGGGCATGCCGATCGTGTCGAGCAGGTGGCTGTAGGCGGCGATATGCACCGTCTCCATGTTGGAGAAGGCGGCGAGCATCATCTTGATCTCGGTCGGCTTGAACACGCGGGCGTATTTATCGTGGTAGCAATCCTGAACCTCGATGTCGGCCTGGGTGAAGAAGCGGAAAATCTGGGTGAGCAGATTGCGCTCATGCTCGGAAATTTTCTGCGCCCAATCGCGGCAATCCTCGCCCAGCGGCACCTCCTCGGGCATCCAGTGGATCTGCTGCTGGCGCTTCCAGAAATCATAGGCCCACGGATATTCAAAGGGCTTGTAGGTCTTGCGGGCTTCGAGAAGGGGCATCGGAACGACTCCTGGGGCGAATGCTCAATATAGGGATTTTTGTGCGGCTCGGCGAGAAGCGGGAGCGGCGCACGCTGGGGACAAGACGATGCCCACCCCGCTGCGACTAGGTTTGCTTCGCGCACCAAGTCTCGCTCCCCTCCCGCAGGCGGGAGGGGGTGATGAGAGGCACGTGACTCTCATCACGGGTGGGTCTTTGCGAACTTTCGTCGCAGCGCCAGCGCGGGTTGGCGCAGCGCGGCGGTAAATCGTTGAATTGGCGGAACCATCGCGGCGGCCGCGCGGTTGTGACATCATGGGCCGCGGCGATTTGCGCCGGCCGGCCAGCCAAGGAGACAGATCATGGGCGGTGAATACGAACCCCAGGATTCGCGCAATGTAACCGGCACCAGCACCAACCAGACCGGCGACCGCTGGAGCGACGAGGCCAAGGCCGGGAAGACCCCCGACGCCGCAGGCCAGCCGCAGCAGCAACAGTCGGGCAGCTCGGGCCAGCAGGGCGGCAGCGAAGCCGACAATATGCAGCGGAGCGCAGGTCAATATGGCGCGGGCCAGGACGGCACCAGCGGTCAGCAGCCGCAGCAGCTCGACAGTTCGGGCGGGCAGATGGGCGGCGGTGGTTCCAGCCAGTTCGCCGGGCAAATCCGCGAGCATATGGAAGTGATCGGGGCGGACGGCGCGCATGTCGGCACGGTTGATCACGTCGATGGCGACCGGATCAAGCTGACCAAGGCGGACAGCGGGGAAGGCGCGCATGAAGGCCACCACCACTATCTGCCGCTGAGCCAAGTATCGGGCATCGAGGGCGACCAGGTGCGTCTCGCCGCCAGCGGCGCGACCGCCTACGGGATGGAAGCCGAGGAGTAATCCCGGCTCCCGCCAGCGCGGTGTGTGGACGCCGCGCGGCTGCGCCCCTCCGGTTCGCACCGGGGGGGCGTTTTGCATTTGGTCAAGGCGGAGGCGGCGCGTCACCTATTTCCAGAACCAGCCGGGCTTGAGCGACTTTGCCGAGCGGCCCCGCCACATCGAAATGTACATCCACAGCCCCGAGAAGGCGAAGAACACCAGCGCCAGCCCGCTCATGATCGAGATCACCACGCCGGCGGGTCCGAACTCTTCGCCCGAGTGGAGGTGGTGGAGGTAACCGACCCATGCCTTGGCCCCGTCGGGATCGGCCTTGGCGCGGCAATTCATGTCGGCCGGACAGACGAACGCCGCGGGCGCGACGGGCACCGCCGCAGTTTTCATCGAATCGTGCATCTTGGCACCGTTCATGTCGTCCTCGCCCTCGTGGAGCAGCGCATTCTCCCCCGCGCGGGCGGGCGGCGCGACCGCCTTGGGCCGTTCCTCCTCTTCGAAGCCGCCATTGGCGACCAGCGCGGCGAACTGGCTCATCACCCCGGTGACCGAAATCCACAGCAGGAACACCCCGAACAATACCGCCAGCCAGCGATGATATTTACGCATGAACAAAACTCCGAGGTTGTTGCGAATCACTCGCAACTAACAATGGGAGTGGGTGCGATGCGCAAGCCATATCTATGTCGCTATTTGTAACGCCGCACCTGCCTATTGGCAGGCGAGGCATTCCTCGTAATCGGTCGGACCGGCGAGTTCGATCACCGGGGCTTCGGCGGTGTTGTCCGCCTCAACCCCGCCGGCGAACCCGGCGCGCTGGACCGATTTCGAGCGGAGATAATAGAGGCTCTTGATGCCCTTTTCCCACGCCTGGAAATGCAGCATCATCAGGTCCCACTTGTCGACATCGGCGGGGATATAGAGGTTCAGCGACTGCGCCTGGTCGATGTACGGCGTGCGGTCGGCGGCGAATTCGAGCAGCCAGCGCTGGTCAATCTCGAAGCTGGTCTTGTAGACCGCCTTTTCCTCCGGGCTGAGGAAATCGAGATGCTGGACCGAGCCGCCCTTCTCGAGGATCGAGTTCCAGACGTTGTTGGAATCCTTGTTCTTGGTGGCGAGCAGCTTTTCCAGATACGGGTTCTTGATCGAGTAGCTGCCCGACAGCGTCTTGTGGGTATAGATATTCGCCGGGATCGGCTCGATGCAGGCACTGGTGCCGCCGCAGATGATGCTGATCGACGCGGTCGGCGCGATCGCCATCTTGCACGAAAAGCGCTGCATATAGCCGCGTTCCTCGGCATCGGGGCAGGCCCCGCGTTCCTGCGCGAGCAGCATCGAGGCCTCGTCGGCCTTGGCGGCGATGTGCTTGAACATCTTGAGGTTGAGCGCCTTGGCCATCGCGCCTTCGAAGGCGATGCCCTTCATCTGCAGGAACGAGTGGAAGCCCATCACCCCCATCCCGACCGAGCGTTCGCGCATCGCCGAATATTTGGCGCGGCCCATCTCGTCGGGGGCGCGGTCGATATAGTCCTGCAGCACGTTGTCGAGGAAGCGCAGCACGTCTTCGATGACGTGCTTGTCGCCGCTCCACTCGTCCCAGGTCTCGAGGTTGAGCGACGACAGGCAGCACACCGCGGTGCGCTCGTTGCCGAGGTGGTCGATGCCGGTGGGCAGGGTGATTTCCGAGCAGAGGTTCGAGGTCGAGACCTTGAGCCCCAGTTCGCGGTGATGCTTGGGCATCAGCCGGTTCACCGTGTCACTGAAGACGATATAGGGCTCGCCTGTCGCCAGCCGGGTCTCGACCAGCTTCTGGAACAGGCTGCGCGCATCGACCGTGGCGCGGACCGAGGCATCCTTGGGGCTGCGCAAATGGAACTCGGTGCCGTCGCGCACCGCTTCCATGAACGCGTCGGTCAAGAGCACGCCGTGATGAAGGTTCAAGGCCTTGCGGTTGAAATCGCCCGAGGGTTTGCGGATTTCGAGAAACTCCTCGATCTCCGGGTGGCTGACATCGAGATAGCAGGCGGCCGAACCCCGCCTTAGCGAGCCCTGCGAAATCGCCAGCGTCAGGCTGTCCATCACCCGCACGAAGGGGATGATGCCGCTGGTCTTGCCGTTGAGGCCCACGGGCTCGCCGATCCCGCGGACATTGCCCCAATAGGTGCCGATCCCGCCGCCGCGCGAGGCGAGCCAGACATTCTCGTTCCAGGTGCCGACGATCCCCTCGAGGCTGTCCGACACCGAATTGAGGTAGCAGCTGATCGGCAGCCCGCGCCCGGTCCCGCCGTTGGACAGCACCGGGGTCGCGGGCATGAACCATAGCCGCGAGATATAGTCGTAGATCCGCTGGGCGTGGTCCTGGTCGTCCGAATAGGCATCGGCGACGCGTGCGAAGAGGTCCTGGTAAGTCTCGCCGGGGAGCAGATAGCGATCGTCGAGCGTGTCCTTGCCGAACAGCGTCAGCAGCGCATCGCGCGACGGGTCGGTGACAATCGTAAAACGGCGCGCATTGATCGTCTTGGAATCGTCCTCGCGGATCGCTGCAGCACCGACCGCCTTGGTCAGCACCTCGGCGCTGATCTGCGCGACCAATTCGGCCGATCCTGCATCGCTCCTGTCCATCGCCACCGCCTTTTTCGCCACCGCCTTCTTCGAGGGCCGGTCCTCGGTCACTGCAACCCGATCTTCGACATCCGCAATGCCAACCACCGACTCATCTCCAGCCCTGAAATCCATCTTGCGCCCCCAACCCCATGAAACCCCGGCGAACCCAAATGTTCCGCATCCGTTCGAATCGGCGGGCAAGCGGCCAGCCTAGCAAATTACCGGGTCCACCGGGCAAAAACTTATCCCCCGCCTGTCCCCAGTCCGGCAGCGCGTGACCTTGTCGACCGTGCGAATCCCTCGCTGCGGCGCGATGCGCGCCACACAGGCTGAATCTAGGTCTAGAGGTCCCCCTGATAACCGGACCACTACGGATAGTGCCTTATCCTGATTCGGACGCAAGAGGGTAAATCACGCGCTAACCATCGGTGGGGCCCATCGGGACGCGCAAACCGTCTTGTGCAGCGCAGCGACGCGTGGACCGAACGCGGTTCGTGCGGAGCGCAAGAGCCAAAGTGAAATCGCAAAAATATTTTTGTCGGGGGACAGCCTTGCCGCTGCATTGACTCGGGCCTGAATCGCATAGTGCGGCGTGTGCTGTCTGCACCATCTTGCCGACCGGCGGAGATCGGCTAGGCTGCCCGTTAAATCACCAACCGAAAGACCGCAGCATGTTCAACATCATCAGCGCAGTATTCAGTGGTCTCTTCGTCGGCGCGCTCGCGCGCTGGTTCTACCCCGGCGCGGTCGAGATGGGCTGGGGCGTGACCATCCTGCTTGGCATCGGCGGCTCGCTGGTCGCGGGCCTGATCACCAGCTCGCGCCGCGGCGACGGCATCCGCGACGGCTTCAGCCGCGCGGGCTGCCTCGCCTCGATCTTGGGCGCGATGGCGCTGATTTTTGTCGGTGGGATGCTGGGCTGGCGGTGAAGTTAGCGCTGCAAAGCGCTTGCCTTGTCTGGCCGGTGGGTTCCTAAATCGCGCGATTTTGACAGGAGGCTCGAATGGCAGGCTATCTGATCGCGACCTATGACGTTACCAATCCCGATGCCTACCCCGCTTATGTTGAGGCGGTGGTGCCGACGCTGATGGCTGCCGGCGCGGAAGTCCTCGCGGCGGACTATGATTCCGAAGTGCTTGAGGGTGAACCGGCCAAGGTTTCGGTGGTGCTGAAGTTCGCTTCCAAGGATGCCGCGCGTGAATGGTACAATTCGAAAGCCTATCAGGACATCGTGCATCTGCGCACGATGAACACGGTCGGCTCGGTTGTGCTGGCAGACCAGTTCGTCCCGCCGGAGTGATGCAGTTCTAACGCGCCACCCCCGCAATAGCGTCGGCCACCTCGTCGACCAGCTCGATCGGCAAATCGTGGCCCATGCCGGGTATCAAATGCAGCTTCGCCCCGGCGATGCTCTTGGCGGTGTCCTTGCCGCCTTCGACCGGGACCAGCGGGTCGGCCTCACCGTGAATCACCAAAGTCGGCGCGGTTATCGCCTTGAGGCGTTCACGCCGGTCGCCGTCGGCCATGATCGCGGCGTATTGCCGCATGGTGCCGAAGGGCGAAAAGCTGCGGTTGAAATCGCGCGTCACCCTGTCGCGCAGGCGCGTTTCGGGGGCGGGATAGGCGGGACTGCCGATGGTCCGCGCGGCCATCACCCCGAAGTCCACCACCACATCGAGATCGGCGCTGGTCGGCCGGCTGGTCAGCACCGCCATTGCCTCCGCGGTCGCCGCGGGCAACGCGCGGTTGCCGGTGGTCGACATGATCGAGGTGAGCGAGAGCACGCGCTCCGGGTAAGTCGCCGCGACCAGCTGCGCGATCATCCCGCCCATCGAAGCGCCGACCATGTGCGCCCTGGCAATCCCCAGCGCATCGAGCAGCCCGATGGCATCGGCGGCCATGTCGGCCATCGTATAGGCGACCGGCGGGGCCTTGCCGGTCATCAGCGCCATGCCGATCGCGGGCAGATCGGGCAGGCCCGCGTTATCGAACTTGGTCGACAGCCCGATATCGCGATTGTCGTAGCGGATCACGTAGTAACCGCGCGCCACCAGCGCCTCGACCAGCTCGATCGGCCACAAGGTCAGCTGCGCGCCCAGCCCCATGACGAGCAGCATCGGCGGGTTGGCGGGATCGCCATAGGCTTCGTATTCGAGACTGATTCCGTTGGCGGCGATCTGGGGCATTCGGTCGATCCTATCATTGCTTACGAAGGCGGAGAAGAGGGGGCGTCGGAGCAGTCACGGAGAGGAAGCGCACCGCTGCCCTTGGGAAGGGGTAGCAGCACAAATTGCCGCTCCAGAGCCGTTGTCAGCTCATTTGCGACTTCGCGTTGCCTCTTGTTCCTCAAGTCCCAAGAGAGCGTTGCTTGATATTTGCCAAGAGCAAGATTGCTCGCGGAAATCTCAATACCGGCGGCCTTGTCGTGAAGATGGTAATCATGGATTGGATAGCTACCGAAAGTTTTGCGATCGAGAAGCCCCTCGGCGCGCTCGTCTTCCCGATCCGGAGACTGATCAAAGAACTCGAGTTTGTGTTGTCTCGCCAACTCGGTGAGGATGGAGTTCAGCGCCGCAACGCCGCGATCGTCCCGTAAACAGATTTGGACCTCCCGGTCTGGGTACCGCCCCGCCGAGCAAGCCGAGGTGACCAAGGCCAGTGCAATCGACGTAGCCGAGACATGCTTCACGGCACCAGCACCGTATCGCGCGCCACGGCATCAGTTTGCGGGTAGTCCAAAATATAGTGCAGCCCGCGGCTTTCGTGGCGGGCGAGCGCCGAGCGGACGATCAGTTCGGCGGCTTGCAGCAAATTGCGCAGCTCGATCAAATCGGTGGTGACGCGGAAGTGGCCGTAATAATCCTCGACTTCGCCGGTCAGCAGCTTGATCCTATGCGCGGCGCGTTCGAGGCGCTTGGTGGTGCGCACGATCCCGACGTAGTTCCACATGAAGCGGCGGATTTCGGTCCAGTTTTGCTTGATGATCACCTCTTCGTCCGAGTCCGTCACGCGGCTTTCGTCCCACTGGCGCACGGGTGGCGGGGCGTCGAAGCTGCTCCACCGCGCGAGGATGTCCGCCGCCGCCGCTTCGCCGAACACGAAACATTCGAGGAGGCTGTTGGAAGCGAGGCGATTGGCCCCGTGGAGCCCGCTTTCGGTGCATTCGCCCGCCGCATAAAGTCCGGGCAGATCGGTCCGGCCGGCCAGATCGATCATGATCCCGCCGCAAGTATAATGCTGCGCCGGGACCACCGGGATCGGCCCCTTGGTCATGTCGATGCCGAGGCCGAGGAGCTTTTCGTAGATGTTGGGGAAGTGCCCCTTCACGAACTCGGGGTCTTTGTGGCTGATGTCGAGGTGGACGTAGTCGAGCCCGTCACGCTTGATCTCGGCATCGTTGGCGCGGGCGACGACATCGCGCGGCGCGAGTTCGGCGCGCTCGTCGTAATCGGGCATGTAACGATGCCCGGTCTTGGGGTTGAGCAGCTGCCCGCCCTCACCGCGCACCGCCTCGGTGATCAGAAAGTTCTTGATCTCGAGGCTGTAGAGGCAGGTCGGGTGGAACTGCATCATTTCCATGTTGCCGACCCGCGCCCCCGCGCGCCACGCCATCGCGATGCCATCCCCCGTTGCGCCGCGCGGCGCGGTGCTGAACTGATAGACGCGCCCCGCCCCGCCACTCGCCATGACGGTGGCGCGGGCGGTATGGGCCTGCACCTTGCCGCTCGCCTCATCGAGCGCATAGACCCCCCAGACCCGGCCCGAACCCGAATAACGCTCCTCATGCTTGCCGGTGATCAGATCGATGCAGGCTTGCCCCGGCAACAGCGTGATGTTGGGATGCGCGTCGGCGGCCTTGAGCAAGGTTTCCTGCACCGCCCAGCCGGTCGCGTCGGCGACATGGACGATGCGGCGGTGCGAATGCCCGCCCTCGCGAGTGAGGTGGAGATCGCCCGCTTCGGTGTTGAACGGCACCCCCAGCTCGATCAGCCGGTCGATCGCATGCGGTGCTTGGTTGATCACGAATTCGACCGTTTCGAGCCGGTTGAGCCCGGCCCCGGCGACCATCGTATCGCGGATATGGTTCTCGAAAGTGTCGCCCGCGTCGAGCACTGCGGCGATCCCGCCCTGCGCCCAAGCGGTCGATCCGCCGGTCAGCGAACCCTTGGCCACCACCAGCACCCTGACCTGCTCGGCCAAGGCCAGCGCCGCAGTAAGCCCCGCCGCGCCCGAGCCGACGACGATGACGTCGTGGGTCATTTCCTGGCCGCCGAATGCCGCGTCAGGCCGCCTTCATCGTCTTGTGCGGGAGCGCCACGGTTTCAAGCGTCGAAAGGTCGAGCAGGGTTGAAGCATGATCGATATCCAGACCGACCACCCGCCCACTCGCATCGATATCGGCGTTGAGCCCCTCGACAATCTCGCGCACTTCAACCCCCGCGCCGCTGCGCAATTCGATGTAGAGACTGTCGGTCTCGGCATAATAGTGCAGCTTCATGGCGCGTCCTCGCGGAAATTGCGATCGGGGAAGGCGTTGTGGATCGTCGTGCCGTCCTCAAGGGTTACAACCCGCAAAATGCGGGGTTCTGGCTCGTTTGGCAAGGTTACCTTGCCCCAGTGACGGATGCGGCCATCTTCCTGTGGTGCTTTGTAGAACGGGTTCTCGACCACTGCCTGGCACATTGCCAGCGTCAGATAGGGCCGCTTCCGCAGTACCTGGTCGGTGAAATAACGGGTCGTCGGCAGCATCACGCCGCCTCTTTCGCCGCCGAGGTCAGCGTCACGAACACATCCTCAAGGTCCGCCTCGCGCGTGGTGACATCGACGATGACGAAGCCCTGCGCCTGCACCGCGGCGAGCACTTCACCGGCGTTGGTGCGGTCCTTGTCATAGGTGATCTCGACGCCGCGCTCGCCCACGGCTTCGCATTTGACGAAGGCGGGGTGGCTCGGCAGTTGTGCGATATCGCCGTCGAGGGTCAGCACCACGACCTTCTCGCGCGCCATTTCGACCAGCTCGCGGGTTGGCTTGTTGGCGATCAGCCTGCCGTGGTTGATGATCGCGATCCGGTCGCACAGCTGCTCGGCTTCTTCGAGGTAGTGCGTGGTAAGCACCACGGTTACCCCCTCGCCGTTGAGTTCCTCGACCAGTTTCCATAGCTGGCGGCGCAGTTCGACGTCGACCCCGGCGGTCGGCTCGTCGAGCACCAGCACCGGGGGCGAGTGGACCATCGCCTTGGCGATCAGCAGGCGGCGCTTCATCCCCCCCGACAGCGTGCGGGCATAGGCATCGCGCTTGTCGGCCAGATGAACCTCGCGCAACAACGCTTCGGAACGGCGCAGCGCCTTGGCGACGCCGTAGAGTCCGGCCTGGTTTTCAAGCACCTCGAACGGGGTGAAGAACGGATCGAACACGATTTCCTGGGGAACGATCCCGATCGCGCGCTTGGCGTTACGGCGGTTGCGATCGATGTCGAACCCCCAGATTTCAGCGCTTCCCGAGGTCTTCATCACCAGCCCCGCAAGGATGTTGATCAGCGTCGACTTGCCCGCGCCATTGGGGCCGAGCAGTCCGAAAATCTGGCCCTGCGGCACCTCGAAACTGACATCGTCGAGCGCCAGCTTGGCGGGGGCGTTGCCCGCCGGGGCATAGCGCTTGACGAGGTTGCGGATCGAAATGGCTGAAGGCGTTTGCATGGGCTTGCTCTTGCGACAGGCAGCCGCCCCCGTAAACCCCCGGCGTAGCTTCCCTGAACCTGCGCGGTTAAGTGCAAGCGTTAATGCGAATTAACCATGTTTCCTCAAGCGCCCTTCATGGCAAGCCCGCTAGGAGAGCCGCGATGACCAGGTGGGGATCATGGCGCAGGGGGGGGCTGCGACAGCTGCGGCGTGTACCCGGCTTGGCGATTTTCGCCAGTCTGCTCGCGTGCCTGCTGCTCATGCCTGCCGCCGCTTCTGCCCAGACCCGCGCCGTGGTTACCGCCACCGCAAACGCGCGCGCCACGATTGTTGCGCCCCTCACCCTGGTCAAGGTGCAGGACATGAGCTTCGGCAAAATCGTGCCGCGTCCGACCGCAGGAACGGTCACGGTCGACCAGAACACTGGACAATGCAGCGTCACCGGGACGATCCTCGAGGTCGGAACCTGCCGCTATGCGCAGTTCGCCAGCCAAGGCACCAAGAATATGAACGCGCGCATCACGCTCAACGTGGTGAGCAATCTGACCGGGCCGGGGCAGACGATGGTGCTCGACAACATCATCCTCGGCACCAATTCGACGATCAGCTTTGCCGGAAACTCCAACGCCAACGGAAGCGGGGTCGGACTGACCCAAGGCTCGGGCAACCAGCGCTATACGATTGTTTCGAACAGCGGCATCTTCGTGCTCAACATCGGCGGGCGGCTTAACGTCAATGCCAACCAGGCACGGGGCATCTACACCGGCAGCATCACTGTGACCGTGCAATACAACTAGGCTGGAAATGCACGCGTCCGCTTGCTAGGGCGAAATCATGATCCAGCCGCCCGAAACCACCCTGACCTCGTCGGCCCGCGTTAGCTGCGACGGGGCGAGCAATATCCCCGGCGGTGCCGCTCTCGGCCATCCGCGCGTGTGGCTGCAGATCGACGAGCACGGCTATGTCGATTGCGGCTATTGCGACCGGCGTTTCGTGCTCAAGGGTGGACCGGCGGATGGTGCCAACCAATCCGCGCTGCCCGACATCGCCTCTGGCGCGAGCCTATAGGCACCCTATATCGGGGAGCATGACCGCACCCGATCCCCGCTCGCTGCTTTACCGTCCGGGCCTGCTCACGCCCGAAGAAGCGCAGGCGCTGGCGCGCGAGACGCTGGCCCAGTGCGACGACGGCGAGCTCTATCTCCAGTTTATCGCCAGCGAGGCCTTCGGGTTCGACGACGGACGGCTCAAGACCGCCGATTATTCGCGCGACGCGGGGTTCGGCCTGCGCGGCGTGTCCGGGGAAATGACGGGGTTCGCCCACGCCAACGAGATCAGCGCGGGTGCGATCCGCCGCGCGGGCGAGACGCTGGCGCTGCTCGATCCGGCCAAGGCGGCACATGCTGCCCCGCCGCGCCACAACAACCGCCACCTTTACACCGACGCCTCGCCGCTCGATGCGGTGGCTTTTGCCGAGAAGGTCAAGCTACTCGAGACCATCGATGCCGCCGCGCGCGCGCGTGACCCGCGCGTGGCGCAGGTCTCCGCCTCGCTCAGCGCCAGCTGGTCGGTGATCGAAATCGTCCGCGCCGACGGGTTCCTCGCACAGGACATCCGCCCGCTGGTGCGGCTCAACGTCGGAATCGTGGCCGAGCAGAACGGGCGGCGCGAGACCGGCAGCTTCGGGATGGGCGGGCGTTGGCTCTACGACCGGCTGTTCGATCCCGCCAACTGGAACCGCGCGATCGACGAGGCGCTGGCGCAAGCGCTGACCAATCTTGAGAGCGTCGCCGCCCCGGCGGGCGAGATGACCGTGCTGCTTGGGCCCGGCTGGCCCGGGGTGCTGCTCCACGAAGCGGTCGGCCACGGGCTCGAAGGCGATTTCAACCGCAAGGGTACCAGCGCCTTTTCGGGCCGGATCGGCGAACGCGTCGGCGCGCCCGGCGTGACCGTGGTCGATGACGGCTCGCTGATGGGTCGGCGCGGCTCGCTGTCGATCGACGACGAAGGCACGCCCACGCAGGAGAACGTGCTGATCGAGGACGGCATCCTCAAGGGCTATATCCAGGACCGGCTCAACGCCCGGTTGATGGGGGTCGCTCCCACCGGCAACGGCCGCCGCGAAAGCTATGCCCATGCGCCGATGCCGCGGATGACCAACACGTTCATGCGCGGGGGGAACGACGATCCGGCCGAACTGCTCAGTCGGGTGAAAAGCGGCATTTTCGCCAAAAGCTTTGGCGGCGGACAGGTCGATATAGTCTCGGGCAAGTTCGTGTTTTCCTGCACCGAGGCCTACAAGATCGAGAACGGCAAACTCGGTGCGCCGATCAAGGGTGCGACGCTGATCGGCGACGGACCCAGCGTGCTGACGCGGGTAAAAGGCATTGGCAACGACATGGCGCTCGATGAAGGCGTCGGGGTCTGCGGCAAGGGCGGACAAAGCGTCCCCGCCGGGGTCGGCCAGCCGACTTTGCTGGTCGAAGGGCTGACCGTCGGCGGCACCGGATAGGATCGGGCGGAACACTTGGTGCGCCCGTTCGTAGATATTGGTACTAGCAAGGGTCGCAAACTCGAACGGGACGGAGCCGATGGAACGTCAGGGCGATGAAGTTCATATCGAAACCGACGAAGCGCGGGGCGGCAGCACTCCGCATATTGTCCGCTATGTGCTGGTGATCAGCCTGCTGCTGGTGATCGCCGCCTTTGCCATCGCCTCGCTGGTCGGATCGAGCAACAATCCTCCCGCGCGCGACGGCGGCGTCGTCAGCGGACAATCAACGCCCGTTAACTAGGCCTGCGTTCAGAACGTCGTCGGGCTTTCGATCGGCGGATCGACGCGGTGCGCGGCGGCATAGGCATCGCTCGCGCGCATCACGCGCAGCATGTTGCCGCTGCTGATCTTCTGCAGATCCGCCTGGCTGTAACCACGCCGGGCGAGCTCGGCGAACAACGCCGGATAGGCCGCGACATCGCCGAAGCCTTCGGTGGTGTCGCCGATCCCGTCGAAATCGCCGCCCAGCCCGATATGGTCGACGCCGATCCGCTGCTTGATGTGACCGATATGATCGGCGAGCTGCGCCAGCGTCGCGCGCGGTGAAGCATTGGCGGTGACCCATGCCGCGAGTTGGGCCTTGGCCCGGTCGGGAAAGCCGGTGTTGATCGCCTTGAGCCGCGCTTCCTCACCCGCTTTGCGCGCGTTCCAGTCGCGCACCTCCGCGTTGACGTAAGCCGGGGCGCTGACCACCATGACGATCCCGCCATTGGCCTTGACCCGGTCGAGCACCGCATCGGATACATTGCGCGGATGGTTGTCGATCGCGCCCGCGCCCGAATGGCTGAAGATTACTGGAGCTTTGGCGACGTCCAGCGCGTCCATCATCGTCGCTTCGCTGACATGACTGAGATCGACCAGCATCCCCAGCCGCTGCATCTCGCGCACCACATCGCGGCCGAAATCGGTCAGCCCGTCATGCTTGGGCGCATCGGTCGCACTGTCGGCCCAGGCGAGCGTGTTGAAATGGGTCAGCGTCATATAGCGCGCGCCCAGCGCGTGCATCTGGCGCAGCACGCCCAGCGACCCGCCGATCGAATGACCGCCTTCGATGCCGAGCAGCGAGGCGATCTTGCCCGACCGCATCGCCAGTTCGGCCTCCGCCGCCGACTGGACGAACTGCATGTCCGCCGGGTTGCGCGCGATCAGGCGCTTCATCACGTCGATCTGCTCGAGCGTCGCCTGCACCGCCTGCGGCTCGGGCAGGCTGGCATCGACATAGACCGACCAGAATTGCGCGCCGACATGGCCGCGGCGCAACCGCGCAAGGTCGGTCTGCATCGCCTTGCGGTCCTTGGCGGGCTCGGCGGTGTTGGAGGTGTCGCGGAAATCGAAGCTGCCGAGCACATCCTTGCGCCGTTCGCGCAGCTGCTCGGGGACATCGTTGTGCCCGTCCCACACCGGCGCGGCGCGCAAGGCGTCGGCAGCGATTTGCTCGGGGGTCTTGGCCGCCGAGGGACCGGCAGCGATCAGCGTTGCCGCCCCGGCCAGTAGAAGTATCCGCCGCATCATCCTGTCATCCCTCTGGAATTTCCTGTCTGGCCAACCATGCCGGGGAAATCGCCAGCGGGATAGCCCTTGTCTCGCGGCGGTCTCGGCGATGACCGGCTGGCGCGTGGGCGGAAACTAGGGCAACTGCAGCCTCGGGAGAAACACGAGCACAGCGGGGAGTCGCGCTTGTCCGAACGACCTAGCCGAGCGCAGGCAGCATGGCGCTGGATCCTGGTGCTGTTCTACGGCTTTGCCGGGGCTGCTCATCTCCTCAATCCCCACCCATTCATGAGGATCACCCCGCAGTGGGTGCCGCTGCCCGGGCTGGTCATCGCGCTGACTGGACTGGCTGAGCTGGCGGGAGCCGCCGGACTGGCGCAGCGATGGTCGCTGCCGCTGCGTCGTGCGGCAGGATGGGGCCTCGGCAGCTATGCGGTCTGCGTCTATCCCGCCAACATTAACCATATGCTGATCGACCTCGCGCGCGCCGACGGCGGACTGGGGCTGGGCTATCACCTCCCGCGCCTGGTCGCGCAGCCGGTCATCGTCTGGCTTGCGCTATGGGTCAGCGGGGTTACCGCCTGGCCTTTCGCACGTCGCCGGGCGGAGCGCTGATGGAGCTGCTGACCGACCCCTTCGCGCTCGCCATGGCGGTCACGGCGGTCATCATCGTCGGTATGGCCAAGGGCGGCTTTTCCGGGCTTGGTGCGCTCGCCACGCCGCTGCTCGCGCTGGCGCTGCCGCCGGTCATTGCTGCGGCGATCCTGCTGCCGGTGCTGCTGGTCCAGGACGTGGTCAGCGTGTGGTCGTTCCGCCGCACCTGGGACAAATGGATTGTCGCGTGGATGCTGCCGGGCGCGGTGGTCGGCGTGGCGGTCGCCGCGCTTTACGCCGCCGCAGTCGATGAGCGCCGCCTGCTGCTCGCGCTGGGGGCGATGACGCTGGCGTTCGGCGGGTACCGCCTGTGGCTGGAGCGCGGCGGACGAATCGCCGCCGCCTCAACCTCTCCGGGCTGGGTTGGATCGATTTTCGGCTTCGTCACGGGGGTGACCAGCCAGATCGGCCACGCCGGCGGCCCGCCGTTCCAGATGTGGGTCACCCCGCGCCGACTGCCGCACGAGACTTACGTCGGCACCATGTCGGTTCTGTTCGCCGCGATCAACTGGGTCAAAGTGCCCAGCTATCTCGCGCTTGGCGCGCTCAATCGCCAGACCATGACTGCAGCCGCGCTGCTGCTGCCGCTGGCGGTTGTTAGCACACTGATCGCGGTGCGCGTGGTCCGGCGGCTCGATCCGGCGCGGTTCTATCGCTTGATCTACCTGCTGATGGTGCTGCTCGGAGGCAAGCTGGTGTGGGATGGGCTGGGATAGCTAGTGCGCGGCCGCGCGCGGCAGCCGCCGCAGCAGCGCCAGCGCGGCAAGACCGAACAATGCCGCAACCACGAAGGCCGCGCCGGGGAAATGCACCGGTGCGTCCGGACCGGTGAACCAGGCCATCGGCGCGGTCAGAACCAGAGGTCCGACGATCGAGCCGATCCCCATCGTCATCGCCGCGATTCCCTGCGTCTCGCCCTGGGTCTCGGCGGTGGCGCGGCGCGACAGCATCGCCATCAGGCTGGGCTGGACCAGCGATTGCAGCGCGATGAAGCCGAGTAGCGCGAACGCGAGCCAAGTTGCACTCACGAAGGCGTAGCCGAGAAACCCCGCGACCGCGCCCACCAGCCCGATGCTCGCCGCGCCGCGCTCGCCCAGTCGCTTGACCACGCGTCCAGTCAGGAAGGTCTGGCTGAGCGCAATCACCACCCCCACCGCCGCCAGGCTCAGCCCGATCATCCGGTCCGACCAACCGAGCTGGGCGATTCCCCAGAAGCTCCAGGTCAGCGGATAGACCAGGCTGGCGAGCTGCCACAGCAACAGCACCGCCGCGATCCCGAGCATCCCGGGCACCTCGCGCAGCGTCCGCCACGCCCCCAGCGGGTTGGCGCGCGCGAGGTTGAAGGGACGACGGTGCTCGGGCTTGAGCGTGTCGGGAAAGAAAGTCAGCCCGTAGACGAAATTGAGCCCCGCGAGCGCGGCAGCGGCAACGAACGGGGCGCGCTCGCCAAGGCCTGAAAGCAATCCGCCAAGCGCTGGCCCCGCGATGAAGCCGACCCCGAAAGTGGCGCTCACCAGCGAGAAATTGCGCGCCCGCTCGTCCGGCGTGGTGACATCGGCGATCGCCGCCTGCGCGGGGCCGTAGCTCCCCCCGAACAGCCCCGACAGTACCCGCCCGAGGAATATCAATGGCAGGGTTTGCGCGAAGGCCAGCAACACATAGTCCGCCGCCAGTCCCGCCAGCGCGATCAGCAGCACCGGGCGGCGGCCCAGCGCGTCGGACAAATTGCCGAGCACCGGCGCTGCAATGAAGCTGGCCACCGCCATTGCCAGCCCCATCGAGGCACCGAGCGCGATCGCATCGGAGAGGTTCAGCCCGCCGATCCGCATCAACAGCCGCGGCAGCACCGGCATGATCAGCCCGAAGCCGATCGAATCTATGAAAATCGTGATCAGCACGAAGGGCACCGCATGACGGGGCGCGGTAGGGACGGTGGCATTCGTCTCGGTCATCGCGCTACCCCTGTCGTGAACCCAAGGCTATGGGTTGTCGCAGCGGCTGGCAACCACGCAGGTCGGACCGATCTGGAGAGATCATGTCGGAGCGAAAGGAATTTGCTTGAAGTCGCGCCGCATCCTCGTCGATGCCGATGCCTGCCCGGTCAAGGAGGAGATCTACAAGGTCGCCTTCCGCCATGCGGTGACGGTCACCGTGATCAGCAATTCACCGTTTCGCGTGCCGGTTCACCCCTTGGTGAGCCGCGTGGTGGTGTCCGGTGCCTTCGACGCCGCGGACGACTGGATCGCCCGGCAGGCTGACGCGCAATCGGTGGTTATTACTGCCGATATCCTGCTGGCGGATCGTTGCCTCAAGGCCGGGGCCAAGGTGCTCGGCCCGACCGGCAAGGCCTTTACCGAAAGCTCGATCGGCAGCGCCATCGCCACCCGCGCAATCATGGCCGACTTGCGCGCGGGCGGCGACGTAATCGGCGGACCGGCGGCCTTCGCCAAGGCCGACCGGTCCCGCTTTCTCTCCGCGCTGGACGACGCGCTGGTCAGGCTGGCGCGGCGTTAGACTATTGGCAGCGCGTCCGGTCCCGGCTCGAGCTGTCGATCGCGGCACCGGCGGCCGCACCGCCGATGGCACCCAGGATCGTGCCGAGTGTCCTGGAATCGCCCGGCGCGATGAGGTTGCCCGCTATCCCGCCAACCACCGCACCAACCACCAGCCCGGTCGATCCGTCCGAGCGACGGCAATAATACCGCCCGTCACGCCCGCGATAGACCCGGTCGTTGTTGCTCAGATAGCGCGAGCGATAGCGCTGGTCCTGGCGATAGTAATTGTCGGCGTAGTACCCGCCATAGCGCGGATCGGGCCGGTTATAGTCGTAGCTGCCGTTCTGGCTGTAATAGTCGCGGTCGTAATAGCCGTAGTCATTTTGCGCGTAGCGACTGCCATAGCGATCGGTCATGCAGCCTGTGGTCAGCACCGCGGCGGCGAGCGGGAGCAGCATCAGTTTGTTCATAACACGGGTTCCTCTTCGGCAGGGAACCGCTCCGGCGTCGCAGAGGCGAGGGGCGGTTGGTTATGCAGAAAGAATGCGCAGACGCAGCGGTTGTTCCGCCGGGAACATCTGCGGCTCTTCCCGGTTGATTGGGCAAGCGGGCACTTCCGCCGCGTACCGCAGGAGATTTCCAATGGGTGAACTGACCGACAAGCTCAAAGGCAACGCCAACGAGGCGGCCGGCAAGCTCAAACAGCACAGCGGCAACCCCGCGACCCGCGAAGAAGGTGCCGGCCAGGAAGCCAAGGGCAAGGGCCAGCAGTTCAAGGGCGCGATCAAGGGCGCGCTGGGCGACGACATCTAAGCACCTTTACTGCTTCGTCGGCGCGGGACACCCTCCCCCCGCGTCGGCGAAGAACAGCAGCATCACCAGCCGCCCGAACTCTGGCCGCGTGCCAAAGCCGGGCGCGGCATCGTGGAACATCCACGGCGAGAACAGGATCAGCCGGTTATAGCGCATCGGCGCGGTGAAGCTCTTTTCCCACCGACTCGGCTTGTTGGTGTCGCTATTGACCACCTCGTCGATCAGCACATTGACGTCGGCATAGCCCGCCGCGCGGATTCCCGGCATCTCGCGCGGCACGCTCTCGAGCCCGGTGCGGCGATGGCGGTAGAACTCGGTCCCGCCGCGGCAATCCTCGGGCCGACTGAGATAGAGGATCCCTGAATAAGCGCAGGGATCGACATGCACCCCGGTAATCCCGCGATCGCCTTTCAGCGTCAGGCGGCAATGCCCATGCGTGGTCCCCGGCGCGGCGACCAGCGGCATTCCCGCGAGCCGCGAGGCGGTTTCCTCCAGCCCGGGGATGACCAGTGGCCGGTCGGACAGGATGCCGGGATAATTCCCCTGCTTGAGCGCCGGATCGTACCCCAGCCGCAGCGCTGCCCCCCGCGCATCGTCCGGGTTGGCGAGGAAATCGTCGATCATCATGAAGCTGGGGGTGCGGCTGGCGGTCATGGGTCCATCCTGCCCGCGCAGGCGGAGCGGCGCAAGGTGGCGGGCGCCCCGATCCGGGCGACACAAGGGTGACAAAGGCGACACTGTGTCACCCTAAATCGAGCATGATTTTCGTTGCAGTTCAACGCGCTGACTATCGAGGGCGACACCCGGCTAAACCCCGCGCCCGCGCGGCAACGGATCGGGCGCGGTGTAGCGGTCGGAGGCCCGGGTCGCCTCGCCGTTCGCGTCCTCGCTCCATTCGCGCGGCCACCGCTCGTCCTCGCCCTCGACATGCGCGATCAGCCCATCCCAGCGCTCCGCCCAAAAATCGACCGCCGCGCGATAGCGCGAGAGTTGCTGCGCCCCGCTGCGGTTGCGCGCCGAGAGCAGGAAGCAGGTCAGCCGCTCGTCGAACTGCCGCCGCGTGCCGATCTGCTCGCCGTTGAAGAACACCGGCACCTCGACCCCGTGCAGCGCGCGCTCGAGCGCGGCCTGGTGAAGCGCGTCGTAACCATGCTGGAACGCCGCCTCCCACGCGATGTCGAACGGCTCGCCCTTCAATCGCGCGCGCAACTTGTAGGCCGATTGGCGGCTCATGCCGACCGCCTTCGCGGCGCTGCCGACGCAATGCGTCGCGGCCAGCTCGCGCAGGAAGCCGGCCATCTTGGGCTTGTTCCAGCGGTCGGACGGATTGGTCAGCGTGGGCGGAAGCGGTTCGGATGGTTCGATCATCGGGCAGAATAAGCCAGATTTGGGCGATGTAGGAAAGTTGAATTGGTCAGGCGGATGCGAGGCGCGCGCGGAACCAGTCGGCCAGCTCGTCTTCGCTGAGTTCGCCTGCGGCGAGGGCCTGGACCAGGTCGATTGCTTCGCGCTCGTCAAAATCGAGATCGCGGCCATTCTTGATCAGGAACACACGGGCGAGCGTCCACGCGGTCCGCTTGTTGCCGTCGACAAACGGATGGTTGCGCGCAATCCCGAAAGCGTAGGCTGCGGCAAGCGCGAAAAGGTCATCTTCGCCGCAAGCCCAGCGATTGACGGGACGAGCGAGCGCGGATTCGAATGCGCCAGCGGCGCGAATTCCGGTTGGGCCACCGTGTTCGGCCAGTTGACGATCATGAATGGCCAGCGCGGCGCGCTCGCCAACCCAGCGTGGTTCGACGCGATCCGGCACTTACTTGGCGAGCGCGCGCAGGATATTGCGATCCTTCCGCATGACTTCCTCGGCGATAGCCATCGTTTCGGCAAAATCGGGGTCATGCGCCGTCAGGCGAACGCCATCAGGCGCCTCGGTCAGGTGCACCGTATCCCCCGGCCCGACGCGCAAACGCGCGAGCACGTCCTTGGGCAGCACGATCCCCGCAGAGTTGCCGATCTTGGTGATCTTGAGCGTAGCGTTCATACAAGCGTTATAACACAATCCATTCGCGCCGTAACCGTTACGCCGAAGGATGCCCCGGGGCGAACTGCACCAAATCCCACAGATTGCCGTAAAGGTCTTTGAACACCGCGACCTCGCCGTAATCATAAGTCGCGGGCGGGCGGACCCATTCGACCCCGGCGGCGGTGAAGGCGGCATGATCGCGCGCGAAATCGTCGGTGGCGAGGAACAGGAACACCCGCCCGCCCGCTTGGTCGCCGACATACTTGGCCTGATGCTCGGTGGAGGCGCGGGCGAGCAGGATGGTGGTGGCCCCCTCACTGCCCAAACCTGCACCGGGTGCGCCGGGCGGCCGGATCGTCACCCATCTTTTGTCTTGCTCGGGCTGGTATGTGTCCTCGACCAGCGCAAAGCCGAGTTTGCCGACGTAAAACGCCAGCGCTTCGTCATAGTCGCGGACGACAAGAGCGATGTGGGCGAGGTGGGGCATGAACCACCTGTTTGCCTACATCTTCACTCCGGGCAAGCGGCTCGCTTGGCGGACCCAGTCAACGAACTGCGCGCCGATTGCGTCGTCCTCGTGGATGTGGAGGTAGCGAACCTCGGGCTGCTTCGCGGCGATTGGTGGGGCGGCGGATCGAGCGCCGCGCCGCCGACAACGCCTGTCCGCTGGAACCGAGCCGCCGTCTGGTCTAGGCTGCGGCGATGCAGTTGAACAACGAGCAGGCGCTGGCTTTGGTTCGCGAGGGTGCCGGGCTGCTCCAGCGCGGACTCGCGCAAGACGCACGGGCGCGGTTGGAGCAGGTGACCCGCACCGGCCGGGCCAACACCCAGATCTGGCTGCTGCTGGCCAGCGCGTGCCAGGCGCAGGGCGATCCGGCTGGCGAGGAAGCGGCGCTCGACAGCGCGCTGGCGCTCGATCCGACTCTGATCCGGGGCCAGATCATGAAGGGCGATTGCCGCGTGAAGGCCGGCGACGAGCGCGGTGCGCTCGAATTTTACCAATGCGCGCTGCGCTGGGCCGAAAGCGCCGAACTCCCGCCCGTTCTCGCCGCCGAAGTGGACCGGGCACGAACCGCGGTGGCGCAATATGCCGCCCGCGGCGAGGCCGAGCGCGAACAGACGCTGGCCACGCGCGGCTTTCCGCCCGCGGCGCGCAGTGCGCGGTTCGCCGAGTCCCTCGAGATTCTCGCCGGGCGCAAGGAAATCTTCGTCCAGCGCCCGACCGGCTATTACTTCCCCGGCCTTCCGGCGATCCAGTTCTTCGACACCGCGCCGTTCGACTGGGTGCCTGCGGTCGAGCAGGCCACCGGCACCATTCGCGCCGAGCTCGATGGCCTTCTCGCGGGCGGAGCGGCGGGGTTCCGCCCCTATCTCCACGGCGATCCCGACCGCGCGCGGATGGACCCGGAAAACCGGCTGCTCGACAGCCCCGACTGGAGCGCATTGTTCCTGTGCGAGAGCGGAGTGCGCGACGAAGCGGCGATCGTCGCCTGCCCGCGGACCTGGGCGGCGGTTCAGGCGCCGCCGTGGCCGCGGATCGCCAACTCGCCCACGGTGATGTTCTCGTTGCTGCGCCCCGGCGCGCGGATCGCGCCGCACACCGGCATGTTCAACACCCGGCTGGTCTGCCACCTACCGCTGATTGTCCCGCCGGGTTGCGGGTTCCGCGTCGGCAACGAGGTGCGAGAGTGGGAGGAGGGCAAGCTGCTGGTGTTCGACGATTCGATCGAGCACGAGGCATGGAACGACAGCGACCGCGACCGGGTGGTGCTGATTTTCGACATCTGGCGCCCCGACCTCACCAAGCAGGAACGCGCCGAAATCGACGCGCTGTTCGCCGGCAAGCTCGGCTGACCGGCCCTCCTGACGGGGAAGCGGCTGTACCAAACATGCACCCAGTCGAAGAGAGTGTTGTGAAAATCAAAAATGGCGAGGATTTTTCTCTGCATGGCTCGCGAAACACTCCTCACTTCGACAATGCCAATGGAATCAGGCACTTTGCTTAAAGTAATCGTACCTGTTTAACCGCTTTCGCGCATTCTCCAGCTCTGACGGGTCGAACAGTGAATGCCACTTTGGATTGTCATGGACTACGGCCTCGACGGTAAGGTCAAGCCTGCCTCTTTCCCACAGGGTGGTGTAGCCTTGTGAGTCTTTCGCGTCGTTGATTAGCTGCCTTGCGGTGGCAAGCCCTCCCATTCTCGTAAGCATTCCATGAAAGATTCAGGCGGTGTATCCCGCTTCTGATTTGGCCCGCACATAGATGTCCATCATCGCGAGATCGAACTCTTGCTCAAGTTTGAACTTCGCCATCTGACTGCACTCCCTCAATCGTGCTCCCGCCCGCCGGCGCCGACGTAGAGCTCGCTCCCGATCTTGCGGAACTTCTCGCTCATCTCGGCCATCCCGGCCTCGGCGTCCACGGTTCCACCTTCGGCAGCGACAAAGCTCTCCATCCCGGCATTCTGCTTCGCCGCGAACTCCCGCACCTCCTGGGAAATCTGCATCGAGCAGAACTTCGGCCCGCACATGCTGCAGAAGTGCGCGGTCTTGGCGCCTTCGGCCGGGAGCGTCTGGTCGTGGTATTGCTCGGCCGTGTCCGGGTCGAGCGAAAGGTTGAACTGGTCGCGCCAGCGGAAGTCGAACCTTGCCCGGCTGAGTGCGTCGTCGCGCAGTTTGGCGGCGGGGTGCCCCTTGGCCAAATCCGCAGCGTGGGCGGCGAGCTTGTAGGTCACCACCCCGACTTTGACGTCGTCGCGGTCGGGCAGGCCGAGGTGTTCCTTGGGGGTGACGTAGCACAGCATCGCGGTGCCGAACCAGCCGATCATCGCCGCGCCGATCCCGCTGGTGATGTGGTCGTAGCCGGGCGCGATGTCGGTCACCAAGGGCCCGAGCGTGTAGAACGGGGCTTCGCCGCAGGCGGCGAGCTGCTTGTCCATGTTCTCCTTGATCTTGTGCATCGGCACGTGGCCGGGGCCTTCGATCATCACCTGGACGTCCTGCGCCCAGGCGCGCTTGGTCAGCTCGCCCAGCGTGTAGAGTTCGGCGAATTGGGCTTCGTCGTTGGCATCGGCGACCGATCCGGGGCGGAGGCCATCGCCGAGCGAATAGGCGATGTCATAGGCTTTGCAGATCTCGGTGATCTCGTCGAACCGCTCGTAAAGGAAGCTCTCCTTGTGGTGGCTGAGGCACCATTTGGCCATGATGCTGCCGCCGCGACTGACGATGCCGGTGACGCGCTTGGCGGTCATCGGAATGTAGGCCAGCCGCACCCCGGCGTGGATGGTGAAGTAATCGACCCCCTGCTCGGCCTGTTCGATCAGCGTATCGCGGTAGATCTCCCAGGTCAGCTCCTCGGCCACCCCGCCGACCTTCTCGAGCGCCTGATAGATTGGCACGGTGCCGATCGGCACGGGGCTGTTGCGGACGATCCATTCGCGGGTGTCGTGGATGTTGCGGCCGGTGGAGAGGTCCATCACCGTGTCCGCGCCCCAGCGGATCGACCAGACCATCTTGTCGACTTCGGCGGCGACGTCGCTGGCGACCGCCGAATTGCCGATGTTGGCGTTAATCTTGACGAGGAAATTGCGCCCGATCGCCATCGGCTCGCTCTCGGGGTGGTTGATGTTGCTGGGGATGATCGCGCGGCCGCGGGCGACTTCGTCGCGGACGAATTCCGGCGTGACATGGTCGGGGATGCTCGCGCCCCAGTCCTGCCCGTCGCGGATGTGGCCCGCGATGGCCTCGCGGCCGATATTCTCGCGGGTGGCGACGTATTCCATCTCCGGCGTGACGATGCCTTGGCGCGCATAGTGCATCTGGCTGACGTTGTGGCCTGCCTTGGCGCGAAGAACCTGGCGGCGGACGTTGGGGAACGCGGGGACGCCGCCCGAACGGTCCGGGCCAAGCTGGCCGTTATCCTCGGGCCGCACCTCGCGCTGCGCCACTTCCTCGACGTCCCCGCGCGCGCGAATCCAGCCGGCGCGCAGTTCGGCGAGGCCCGCCGCGATGTCGATCGTCACCGCGGGATCGGTGTAGGGTCCCGAAGTGTCATAGACATTGAGCGGTGCCTCGCCCGACGAGGGCTCCAGATCGATCGCGCGCATTTTGACGCCCAACGGCCCGACATGGATTTTCCGCGAGCCCCGGATCGGCCCGGTGGTGACGCCAATTTCGAGCTTGGAATTGATGTCGGCCATATGCGCTCCAATAGGCAGAGCGGGAGCGCGGGCGACAAGACCAGCCACTCCCTCCGCCCGTGCTAACGGGTTCAGGTTCAACGGGTCGGGCTGCGTTACCAGCCCCTCTCAGTCACACGACTCCCCGGGGATGACTGGACTTTAGGGCAGCGGCTGGCGAAGGTCCAGCGGGCGCAGGCACTCCTCGCACCTTATTTATTGTCGCTGATATCCGAATGTTAGAACGTCAGACCAAGCCCGACGCCCGCCAGCCACTGGTCGGCCGAGCCGCGCTGGCTGGTATAGGGCGAACGCTTGGCATCGCCCAACATCCTGGAATAACCGCCCAGAACCACCGCCGACAGGCCGCCGTTGGTCAGATTGCCATCGAAATCTATCGCCCCGATCGCCGTCACGCCGGCGCGGGTCCAGCCGTTTTTGGCAGCAAACACCGGCAGCCCGCTCGCCACGCTCTGAGCGGGTGTGACGCTGTAGTAATAGCGCATGAAATCGTCGTCGCCGCGCTCGGCGTCGAGGGTCAGCACCACGCCGGTGCCGCGGCTGAGCGGGGTGAAATAGCTCACCGCCGGAGCGAGTACCATGCCCCGATGCGCCTTGTTGACGTCCCACCGCGCATCGAGGGTGAGCGACAGGCGGTCATAGGGATTGAGCAGCTGCGGAAGCGATACACCCGCAGCAACACCCACTTCGATCGCGCGGCGCAGCTTGCCCGCAGCGAGCACGACCGGGTCCTTGACCTGCACCGCCCGGTTCGAGCGCAGCCGGACCGAAGGCCCGAGCGCGAAACCCACCCCGGTATCGGGATCGGGAATGAAATCGAGCGCCAGCCCCGCCGGCCGGGGATTGATCGACACCCCGCCAAGCTTGCCCTGTACAAGCGGGAGGATCGTCACGACATAATCGTCGGAACCGTCATAGCTCGGGGAATAGAGCCCGCCGACCCCAACGTTGAGCCAGTCGCCATCAAAGACAGTCGCCGCGTCGGTCGGCGGATCGGTCGCTTCCTGCGCTGCGGCGGGGGAGGCGCACAGCACCCAGGCGGCCGAAACGAGTAACAGGTAGCGCATCATCAAACCCCTTTCCGATGGCAACAATCTGAAACCCCAACGGGTTCCCGTCGCAGTCGGACGAGTTTCTCGATCTTCCGGCACATCGAAGCCAAAAATATGCACCCTGTGCCCGGACTTCCCCGGCCCGTTGCTCCATACTGCCGCCCGTCCGGTCCAGTCCAATGAAGCCCAGCTCCATTCACACTACCCGGCACTAAACCTCGGGCGAGATTCGCCCGAGGCCGACACGGAGAGGCGCTGAATGCTGGCGGATGCGGCCGCTCAGTCCTTCGTCGCCGCGATCCAGTCGTCGATCTTCTTTTCGAGCACCGGCATCGGCAGCGCGCCGGTGGCAAGCACCTGGTTGTGGAACTCGCGGATGTCGAACTTTGCGCCCAGCGCGTCTTGCGCTTTCTTGCGCAGCCGCTGGATAGTCAGCGCGCCGACCTTGTAGGCCAGCGCCTGGCTGGGAATTGCGATGTAGCGTTCGACCTCGGCGGTGGCGTCGGTGCGGCCCATGCCCGAATTGGCGAGCATGTATTCGATCGACTGGTCGCGGGTCCAGCCCTTCGAGTGGATCCCGGTATCGACCACCAGCCGCATCGCGCGCAGCATCTCGTCGTCGAGCGTGCCGAAGCGCGAATAGGGGTCCTTGTAGAACCCCATCTCGTAGCCCAGCGTCTCGGCGTAGAGCGCCCAACCCTCGGCATAGGCGGTGTTGCCGCCGAACCGCATGAACGCGGGCAGCGCGGCGTTTTCCTGCGCGAGGCTGATCTGGAAATGGTGCCCCGGTGCGCCTTCGTGGAGGTAGAGCGTCACCTCACCCGGCGTGGTGCGGCTGGGGAGGTCATAGGCGTTGAAATAGAACGTGCCGGGGCGCGAACCATCGGGGGTGCCGCTCTGGTACGAGCCGCCCGCCTCGAACTTCTCGCGGAATTCTTCGTAGGGACGAATTTGCAGCGGGGTTTTGGGCAGCACCGCGAACAGCGCCGGGGTCTTCTCCTCGACCAGCTTGCCGATGTCGTAATAGCGCTGGGTCAGCGCCTCGCGGCTGGTCGGCTTGAACCGCGGATCGGTGCGGATGAAGGTGAAGAATTCGGCCAGGCTGCCCTTGAAGCCAACCTCGGTCTTGACCTCTTCCATGCCCTTGCGGATCCGCGCGACTTCGCTGAGGCCAAGGTTGTGGAGGTCGTCGGCCTTGAGCGGCAGCGTGGTGGTGTTCTCGATCAGCTGGGCATAGAGCGCCGCGCCGCCCTTCATCTGGCTGAGCCCGACGCTGTCGCGGGCCGAGGCGAGATAGTCGTTCTTGAGATAATCGAGCAGTCGCTGGTTGGCCGGGTAGAGCTGGGTGGTCAGCTCGTCGCGGTACTGCGCGGTCAGTCGGGCCTTGTCCGCGGCCGAAAAATCCGCGGGCAGATTGGTGATCGGTTCCCAGAACGGCGATTGCTCGACCGGCATCGCCAGCTGGGTGGTGAGCTGCTCGATCACGTTACGGATTGTCAATTTGGTTTCGACCACCCCGCTCGCCTGGCCTTCACGGAAGCGGGCGATCGAACGGTCGATCAGCTTCACGTAATCGGCGTTGCGCTTCAGATTGTTGTCATAGTCGGCCAAAGTCTTGAACGGGATGCCGGTCTTGCCGCTCGCCAGCGTCGGGTAGAAGGTGTGGAACCCGAAGAAGTGGTTGATTGGGCGCACCTGCGTCAGGCCAAGGATTTCGGGCGTCAGCCCCTTGAGCGTTTCCTGCCGGTCGTACTGGAACACATCATAGGCAATCCGGTCGGTGGGTGAGAGCCTGGCGCGATCGATTTGCCCGAGCGAAGCAAGTTCGCCCTGCGCGGCGGCTCGTTCGGCATCGTTGTAGCTGTCGGTCAGGAAATCGCCCAGCCGGTCGGCATAGCGCATGTCGCCGCGAAACAGCGCGCTGATCGGGTTGCGCTTGAGACTCGCTTCGTCCGAGGCGGTGAACAGCGCGAACATCCTGTCGTGCTCGGTCTGCGCCGCGGTTGCGGCAGTGGGTGCCGGCGCGGTCTGGGCCAGCGCAGGGACCGGCAACAAGGGCAGGATAGCGGCGCAGAGCAGCGCGCGGCGGAACTTGGTCATGGGTGAAGCTTCCTTTGGACGAACGGCTGTATTAGATATGTAATACAGTTCGGCACCCGTCGCAAGGCAGGGACCGAACATTCCGCGTCAAAGCTATGGTCAAGCACCGGCACGAACCAAAGCCCACTCGATCAACGCCGTTCGTGGTTCGACGGAAGGCGCGCCGTTAGCCCATCCCCTGCCATACTTTGATCGCATCGACCGGCCAGACCAGCATCAGCACGTTGAGCGTCAGATTGTCGCGGATCATCGCGAGGGTGAATGCCTCGAACGCTAGCGCCATCACCACGCTGGCCCATGCGGGCAACCGGCTGGCGATCAGGAAACCCAGCACCATGAAGCCGATATCGGACAGCGAATTGATCACGCTGTCGCCGTTGTAGCCCAGGCTGACCGTCACCGCGCGATAGCGCTCGATGATCATCGGCGAATTCTCGAGCAGTTCCCAGAACCCTTCGAAGGCCACTGCGATGGGCAACGCGAGTCTGTGCATGGACCGGAGCCAGCCAAGCTGGCCCCTTGCGCGGTTCCGGCCCACTCCCCCGCCCGGCCACCCACGAGAGTACCCTGAATGGGTGGCCGGGCGGGGGAGTGGGCCGGAACCGCTATCCGCCAGAAGGCGGAAAAGAACATGCGCGAAAAAATAGAACAGCAGCCCGTGGATGACATGGCTGAAGCTGTACCAATCGGCGATATGCTGGCTGTTCTCGGCCGACTGGACCACGCCGTGCCACAGCTTGACCGTGCCGCAGGTGCAGATCGGCGCGCGGCCCATGAGGAGGAGGGCCGCACCGATGCCCAGCGCGGTAGCCGCGCTCAGGATGACCCCGCGCCGCCCCGGTAACAGGTGCGTCATTCAGGCTCGACGTCGGGCGGGGTGGCGTCGCCCGGCCCCAACGCGCGCTGCATGTAGAGCGTGTCGAGCCATTGTCCGTGCTTGCGGCCGATCCCCTCGAGCCGCCCCGCCTCGGCGAAACCGCAGGCCGCGTGGAGCCGCGCCGAGGCGGGTTCGGCCCCGCCGATCACCGCGATCATCTGGCGAAAGCCCGCGCGCTCGGCGGCGACGATCAGCAATGCGAGCAGCGCCCGGCCGATCCCCTCGCCGCGCCGGTCGTCGCGGACATAGATGCTGTTCTCGCAGGCGAAGCGATAGGCGGCGCGATCGCGGAACTGGCTGGCATAGGCAAAGCCGATCACTGCACCCCCACCGTCGCTGGCGCCATCGCGGGCCACCAGCCACGGTGAGCCGGCGTCGATCACTTTCGCCATGCGCTTGGCCATTTCCTTCGCGCCGGGCGGTGCGATCTCGTAGCTCGCGGTGCCATGCGCCACGTGATGCGCATAAATCGCGGCGATGGCGGGCGCGTCGGCCAAGGAGGCGGGCGTGATTTGCATGGCGGAAGAATGCCCCATCCAGCCGAGTTCGCCAAGCCCGGTTGCACTGGTTCGTCACCGGGCTAAAGCCAGCGCATAATGCACGGGCGCAGACATGACATCGCGATTGCCGGCGGAGGGCTCGCCGGGGGACTGGTTGCGCTCGCGCTGCGTCGCGCACGGCCCGAACTCTCGGTGGTGCTGGTCGAACAGGGCGCGGCACTGGGCGGCAACCACCGCTGGAGCTGGTTCGACAGCGATTTGTCGGGGGCAGGCCGGGAATTGCTGGCGCCGTTACGGATCACGCAGTGGGATCGGGGCTATGACGTGCGCTTTCCCGCGCATTCCCGGACACTGGGCACCGCCTATCGCAGCCTCGCCTCGCCCGACTTCGATGCGGGGCTGCGGCGCGAACTGGCGGACGGGACGATCCGCACCCGCGCTGCAATCGCCGCGCTCGATGCAGGCGGGATCACGCTCTCGTCGGGCGAGCATATCGCTGCGCGAACGGTGATCGATTGCCGCGGGCTGACCATTGCGCCAGCCCTGCGCGGCGGATGGCAGGTCTTCATGGGCCGCCACTTGCGCACCGCCGTGCCGCATGGGGTCGAGCGCCCGGTCATCATGGACGCTGCGCTGCCGCAGCACGGTGCCTACCGCTTCGTCTATGTCCTGCCGCTGGGTGCGCGCGAGCTGTTCGTCGAGGACACCTGTTACGCCGACGGCCCCGTGCTCGACCGGCGTGCGCTCTCGGCGCGGATCGACGCCTATTGCGCCGAGCATGGCTGGAGCGGAGAGTTGCTCGGTCACGAGACGGGCGTGTTGCCGGTGATCAGCGGCGGGAATTTCGGTGCGTTCCGGGCGGCGCACCGGGTGCCCGGGGTGGCGATAGCGGGCGCGCGCGGCGGCTTCATGCACCCACTGACCAGCTACACCCTGCCCTTCGCGGTGGAGACCGCACTGACGATAGCCGCCGAGGCCGATTTGCCCGGCCAGCAGCTCGCTGCGCTAATCGAAGCCCGCGCGCAGCGGCACTGGTCGGCGATGCGTTTTTACCGCCACCTTGGCGCGATGCTGTTCCAGGCGGGCGAGCCCGAGCAGCGCTACCGCATTTTCGAGCGGTTCTACCGCTTGCCGCAGCCCCTGATCGAGCGGTTCTACGCGGGCCGTTCGACCCTACCAGACCGGACTCGCGTGCTGTGCGGCAAACCGCCCGTGCCGATTGCAGGAGCTATCCGCGCGCTTACCACCAAGGGTGCGCCGTTGCTTGCGCCGGGTCCTGCTTTGGCGGAAAAGAAACTCCCATGACATCGCTTGTTCCTTCCGCCGCGCGCAAGCGGGCCTGCGTCGTCGGCGCGGGGTTTGGGGGCCTCGCGCTGGCGATCCGGCTCCAGTCGGCGGGAGTTGAAACGGTCTTGATCGAAGCGCGCGACAAGCCGGGCGGGCGGGCTTACGTGTGGGAGAAGGACGGCTTCACTTTCGATGCCGGGCCGACCGTGATCACCGACCCGCCGTGCCTCAAGGAACTATGGGCGCTCTCGGGCGATGACATGGCCGAGGATGTCGAGCTGCTGCCGGTCACGCCGTTCTACCGGCTCAGCTGGCCCGATGGCACCCATTTCGATTATTCGAACGACGATGCGTCGCTCGCGCGCGAAATTTCGCGCGTCGCGCCGGGCGATCTCACCGGCTACCAGGATTTCCTCGACTATTCCGCCGGGGTTTGCGCGGAAGGCTACGTCAAGTTCGGCTCGGTTCCGTTTCTCGACTTTGCCAGCATGATCAAGGCCGCCCCCGCGCTCGCCAAATACCAGGCGTGGCGTTCGGTCTATTCGATCGTCGCCAGCTTTGTGAAATCGGAGAAATTGCGCGAGGCGCTGAGCTTCCACACGCTGCTGGTCGGCGGCAATCCCTTCACCACCAGCGCGATCTATGCGCTGATCCATACGCTCGAGCGGCAGGGCGGAGTGTGGTGGGCCAAGGGCGGCACCAATCAGCTCATCGCGGGGATGGTGCGGCTGTTCGAACGGCTGGGCGGCACGCTACGGCTGCACGATCCGGTCGCCGAGGTCCACACGCTGGGCAACCGCGCGACCGAGGTTAGTTGCGAAAGCGGCTGGCGCGAGCGATTCGATGCGGTCGCCAGCAACGCCGATATCATGCACAGCTACCGCGACCTGCTCGGTGGCAGTCTGCGCGGGCAGAAAATGGCGCGGAGCCTGGCGAAGAAGCGGTTTTCGCCCAGCCTGTTCGTGGTCCACTTCGGGCTCGAAGGCACCTGGCCTGGCATCCCCCACCACACGATCCTGTTCGGCCCGCGCTACAAGGGGCTGCTCGACGATATCTATGACCACGGCGTGCTGCCGCAGGATTTCTCGATCTACCTCCACCATCCGACAGTAACCGATCCCAGCGTCGCGCCGCCGGGCAAGAGCACTTTCTACGCGCTGGTCCCGGTCGCGCATCTCGGCAAGCTGCCGATCGACTGGGAGCAGCTCGGCCCGCTGCTTGAAAAACGCATCCTCGACGAGGTTGGGCGGCGGCTGATCCCTGACATTCACGACCGGATCGTCACCAAATTCCACTACACCCCGCGCGATTTCACGCTCGATTTGAACGCCCACCTCGGCAGCGCCTTCAGCCTCGAGCCGATCCTGACGCAAAGCGCATGGTTCCGCGGCCACAACCGCGACGACACGATCGGGAACTTCTACCTGGTCGGCGCGGGCACGCATCCCGGAGCGGGGATACCCGGCGTGGTCGGCAGCGCCAAGGCGACGGCGAAACTGATGCTGGAGGATTTGAAGTGAAGCGTCTCGCTGTCTACTGCGGCTCCGCCTCTCCGGCCGATCCGCGCTATGTCGATCTCGCCCGCGATGTCGGCGCCACGCTCGCCAGCCGGGGCATCGGCGTGGTCTATGGCGGTGGGCGGCTGGGCCTGATGGGCGCGCTCGCGGCCGGAGCGCTCAGTGCGGGCGGCGAAGTGATCGGAGTGATCCCCGAGGCGCTGGCCGGAAGGCACGGGCGCGGTGGCGAGGTCGCCAACCACGATTGCACCGAGCTGCACATTGTCCCCGGGATGCACCAGCGCAAGCAGGCTTTCACCGATTTGTCCGACGGCTTCCTGACCATCCCCGGGGGGGTCGGCACGATGGACGAGCTGTGGGAGGCGGTCAGCTGGGCACAGCTGGGCTATCACGCCAAGCCGGTCGGCCTGCTCAACGCCTTCGGCTTCTTCGACCATCTGCTCGCCTTCAACCGCCACATGATCGAGGTCGGCTTCGTGCGCGAGGCGCATCAGGGGATCATTATCGCCGAGTCCGAGCTCGATTTGTTGCTCACCCGCATGGCCGCGCACGAGCCGCACACCCCGATCTTCGGGATGAAGGCGAAGGATTTGTGACTGCTGCGGCGGATCGCACCGCCATCCTCGCCCACGCCCGCGCCTCGATCATGCGTGGCTCGAAGAGCTTTGCCATCGCCAGCCGCCTGTTCGACCGGACCACGCGCGAGCGGGTGTGGCTGCTCTACGCTTGGTGCCGCCGCTGCGACGATCTGGCGGACGACCAGGATCATGGTGGCCAGCAAGGCGACCAATCCGGCGCGCAGGACCGGCTGGCCACCATCCGAGAGCTAACCGCGAAAGCGCTGGCGGGCGAGAACACCGGCGACCCGGCGTTCGACGCCTTCGGTCTCGTCGCGCACGAAACCGGATTCACGCGCGAGATGACCGACGACGTGATCGCGGGCTTCGCGCTCGACGCTACAGACTGGCGTCCGCGTTCGGAAACCGATCTGCTGCAATATTGCTATCACGTCGCGGGCGCGGTGGGGGTGATGATGGCGGTGGTGATGGGGGTCGACCCGGCGGACGAGGACACGCTCGATCGCGCCTGCGACCTCGGCCTCGCCTTCCAGCTCGCCAATATCGCGCGCGACCTTGACGAGGACGACGCGGCGGAGCGCTGTTACCTGCCGCTCGAATGGCTGGTCGAGGCCGATATCCCGCCGGGCGAGCAGATGAAGCCGCATTACCGCCGCGCGCTGATGCCGCTGGTCCACCGGATGTGCGAGATGGAAAAGGCTTACGAGGCTTCGGCGCGGATCGGTGCGGGGCGGCTCAATTTCCGCCAGCGCTGGGCGGTTCTGGCCGCGGCCGGCATCTATGGCGAGATCGCCCGCGCGGTCGACAGCGCCGGAACCCATGCCTGGGATCACCGCATCGCCACCTCGGGCCTCGCCAAGCTTCGGCATGTGGTTCGCGCGTTGTGGGAAGCGGCCACCCCGCCCCCGCGTTCCACTCAGCGCCCGCCGCTCGGGCGGTGCCAGCTTGCGGAAAAGGCGCGGCTTCCCTAGGGCGCAGCCCCATGAACTCCTATCCCGCCCCCGCGCTCGCCCTCGTTGAACAGATGGCCGCTGCCGCCGCCAAGGATCCGGCGCGCGCGGTGGCGTTTCAGGGCGCGCCGGGGGCCAACTCGCACCGCGCCGCGCTGGAGGCCGATCCCTCCTGCCTGCCGCTGCCCTGCTTCAGCTTCGAGGATGCGCTGGAAGCGGTGAAGGACGGCCGCGCCGCGCGCGCGATCATCCCGATCGAAAACTCGCAGCATGGCCGCGTTGCCGATATCCACTTCCTGTTGCCCGAAAGCGGTCTCGCCATCGTCGGCGAGCATTTCATGGGCATTACCCATGCGCTGATGGCGCTGGGTGACGGGCCGTTCACCGCCGCCTATTCGCACCCGCAGGCGCTCGGCCAGTCGCGGTTTTACCTGCGCGAGCGCGGCATCGTGCCGATGGCCTATGCCGATACCGCAGGTGCCGCGGCCTATGTCGCGGTTACTGGCGATCCCTCGATCTGCGCGGTCGCGCCCAGACTGGCGGCTGAGCTCTATGGCCTCAGGATCGTCGCCGACAAGGTCGAGGATGCCGCCGACAATACCACGCGCTTCGTGGTGCTCGCGCGCGAGGCGCTCGACCCGGCCACGCTGGCGGGCGGCCCGGCGATGACCACCTTCGTGTTCGAGGTGAAGAACATCCCCGCCGCGCTCTACAAGGCGATGGGCGGGTTCGCGACCAACGGGGTCAACATGACCAAGCTGGAAAGCTACCAGCGCGGCGCGAGCTTTGCCGCAACCACCTTTTACGCGGATATCGTCGGCGCGCCCGGCGACCCGGCGGTCGACCGCAGCCTTGAGGAACTTGCGTTCCACTGCAAGGACTTGCGCATGCTGGGCAGCTATCCGCAGCGGATGGTACGCGGTTGACCTCCGCGCCTTGCGCCCGCTTGGTAGGCGTGTCACGAAGGATAGGTGACTACGGGAAGCGGGGCAATCAAGGGAGCTGAGGCAGCAGCGGACGCCGCGCGCGACTACGCGGCGGTGCGCGCCGCATCGGACATCCAGTTTGCCCCGGTCACGCCGCCCGCGCCCGATCCGCCGCCCGAATGGCTGCAGGCGCTGGGCAAATTCCTGCGCGAGTTGTTCGAACCGCTGGGCCGCGCGCTCGGCCTGTCGTGGCCGACGGTCGAATGGATCCTGATCGGGCTGGCGGTGCTGCTGGTCGCCTACATATTATGGCGACTGGTGATCCAGCCGCTGCTTGCGCGCCGCGCCGCTACTGTTGCTCCGGACGAACCCGAATGGGCACCCGATCGCGACGCCGCCACCGCGCTGCTCGAAGATGCCGACCGGCTCGCCGCCGAGGGGCAGTTCGATGCGGCGACGCATTTGCTGCTCCAGCGCAGCGTCCGGCACATCGCCGATACGCGGCCCGACTGGCTCCACCCCGCCAGCACCGCGCGCGAGATTGCCGCGCTCGAAGCGCTGCCGAGCCGCGCGCGCGAGGCCTTCGCCGCCATTGCCACGCGGGTCGAACGGAGCCGCTTTGCATTGCGCTCGCTCGAACTTGGCGATTGGCAGGCGGCGCGCACCGCCTATGCCGATTTTGCATTGGCCAAAATCGGATGAAGGGGCTGACATGAGCGAGCGGGCCGACAATCCGTTCGATCCGCGCATGGTGCTGGCGCTGCTGGGCTTTGGCGCGCTGGTGTTCGTCGCGCTGCTCTACATGATCGGCGCGGGGCTGACCGGAGGCGATCCCAACGACGGCGGGGGACACATCGGCGGCAAGGGGCTCAACGGCTACGCCGCGCTGGGCCAATACCTTGAAAAGCGCGGCTATACGGTGAGCCGGGTCCAGTCCGAAGGCGCGCTCGACGAGCCCGGCCTGTTGATCCTCACCCCACCGCATGGGGCCCAGGGCAAGGCGATCCAAGCGATCGTAGCCAAGCGCCGCCGGATCGGGCCGACTTTGGTGATCACTCCCAAATGGCGCGCGGGAGCCTTTCCGCAAGGCACCAAGGGGGTCAAGAAGGGCTGGGTAAATTTGTGGGATGCGGACACCCCCGACTGGCCGGGGTTCCTCGACGATGTCGCCGTCAAGATCGAACCGATGCGCGCGGGCGGCAGGGTTGCGCGCTGGAACGGCGCGGGCCTGTCGGGTGCGCTTCCGGTGTCCGAATCGGTCGAATCCGGCACGGGCAAAACCATCATCCCACTGGTCAGTGGCGCGCAGGACAGCCGCGTGCTGGCGGGGTTCGTGGCCGACGATGGCTATTACGATTCGCTCGAGGCAATCGCCGAGACCGGCTATGTCGCCAGCGACAATGCCGACGACGAGCTTTTCCCGCTGGTGGTAGTGTTCGAGCCCGATTTGCTCGACAATTATGGCTTGGCCGATGCTGCCAATGCGCAGCTGGCAGAGCGCCTAATCAAAGCGTCGCTCTATCGCATCGATAGCAAGCAAGTCGCCTTCGACCTCACGCTCAACGGCTATGCGCGTTCGGCCAATCTGCTCACCCTCGCGTTCAAGCCGCCGTTCCTTGCTGCGACTTTGTGCCTGCTGATGGCCGCGCTGGCGGTGGCGTGGCGCGCGTTCAACCGCTTCGGCCCGCCGCAGCTCGGCACCCGCGCGATTGCTTTCGGCAAGCGCGCGCTGGTCGATAATGCGGCGGGGCTGATCCGGCGGACCAAGCGGTTGCATCTGATCGCCCCGCCCTATGCCGATGCCGCGCGCGAGCGGCTGGCGCGCGCGCTGGGGCTGTCGGCGCAGGCCGATGCCGCCGCGACCGAAGCCGCGATCGACCGCGCGCTAGCCGCGCGCCACCCCGACCTGCCAGCGTTTTCGGCGCGCGTCACCGCGCTGCGCGCGGCGCGCAAACCGCTTGACCTGCTGCGCGCCGCGCAAGACCTCCACGCCCTTGAAAGGACGCTGACCCGATGAGCGACACCCCCCAGATGACACCCCCTATGACTTTGGCGGAGGTCGGCAACCTTGCCGGGACGATCCGCGCCGAGATCGCCAAGGCGGTGGTCGGGCAGGCGGGCACGGTCGATCACTTGCTGATCGCGCTGCTTGCGCAGGGCCATGTCCTGCTCGAAGGCCCGCCGGGCACCGCAAAGACCTTTCTCGCGCAATGCTTTGCCGCGAGCATCGGGCTCGACTTCGGGCGGATCCAGTTCACCCCCGATTTGATGCCGGGCGATATCCTCGGCTCCAATTTGTTCAACTTCCAGACCAGCCAGTTCACACTGACCAGAGGCCCGATTTTCTGCGAGTTGCTGCTGGCCGACGAAATCAACCGCACGCCGCCCAAGACCCAGGCCGCGCTGCTCGAGGCAATGCAGGAACGCCGCGTCACGCTCGACGGCACCGCGCATCTGCTGCCCGAACATTTCATGGTGGTGGCAACGCAGAACCCGATCGAGAGCCAGGGGGTCTATCCGCTGCCCGAAGCGCAGCTCGACCGCTTCCTGTTCAAGCTGTTGATCCCTTACCCCAGCCTCGAGGAAGAAGCGCAGATCGTCACCCGGTTCGGCGAGCGGACCGGCCCGGCGCGGCCCGAGGAACTGGGGATCGGCGCGGTCGCCGATGCGGGCAAGCTGGCTGCCGCCTCTAGGGCGGTGAAAGCGATCACGATTGCCGAAAGCGTGGTCGACTACATCGTCCGGTTGATCCGCGCGACGCGCGACAGCGCCGATCTCGCTTCGGGTGCCTCCCCCCGCGCCGCGGTGCTGCTCGCCAACGCCGCCCGCGCCCGCGCGGCGCTCGACGGGCGCGACTACGTCCTGCCCGACGATGTGAAGGCGCTCGCCGCCGCAGTGCTCCGCCACCGCCTGCTGCTCAGCCCGGCGGCCGAGATCGAGGGCAAACAGGTCGAGGCGCTGGTCGCCGATCTGGTCGAAGCGACCGAGGCGCCGCGCTAGTCCGGTGACCCGCTTCCCCGCCATCCTGCCCACCGCGCGCGCCGCGATCCTGATCGCGGTCGCCGCGCCCATCGCGCTGCTGATCGCCGCGCTGGCGCCGGGGGCGTGGATTATCGCACCCGCATTGGGCGGAGCGGTGCTGCTATTGGTGCTGGCCGATGCCTTCGCGGCGGGCAGCGCGCGCGATGTCCAGCTGTCGATGGTCCCCGATGTCGAAGTGGGCGCGGAGAGCCGCTTTCAGGCCAGTGCAATATTCGGCCGTGGCCTGCGCGGACAGGTCGAGGCGGCGCTCGCCACCGACGCGCGGCTGCTGGCGGGCGGGCGCGGGAGCTTTGCGCTCCACGCCGATGACACGGGCCTTTGGCACGGCGCGCTGCCGTTCAGCCCGAGTCGGCGCGGCACCGGCGCGGTCGAGCACCTGTGGCTGCGCTGGGCCGGACCGCTCGGGCTGGGCGCACGCCAGCTCTCCCGCCCGGTCGAGGCCAGCGTCCGCGTCTGGCCCAATATCGCGGCGGTCCGCTCGCCCGCGTTGCAGGCCTTCCTCAAGGACGCGCAGTTCGGGCTGATCGCGCGGCGGATACGCGGCGAGGGTACGCAGTTCGAAGCCTTGAGCGAATACCAGCCAGGAATGGACCGCCGCCGGATCGACTGGAAGGCCAGCGCGCGCCATTCGCATCTCTACGCCAAGGAGATGGAGACCGAACGCAACAACCAGATCGTCTTCGCGTTCGATTGCGGGCAGGCGATGTGCGAGCCGGTCGGCGGCCTCCCCCGGATCGACCGCGCGGTCTCCGCCGCGCTCGCCACCGCCTATGTCGCGCTCAAGGGCGGCGACCGGGTGGCATTGTTCGGTTTCGCCGCGCGGCCCGAGCTGGCGACGCCGTTCGTTTCCGATGCGCGCGAGTTCCACCGGCTTCAGTCGGCCGCCGCTGCGCTCGACTACCATGCGCAGGAACCCAATTTCACGCTGGCGCTGGCGACTTTGGCGGGCCGCCTCCAGCGCCGCTCGCTGATCGTGGTGTTCTCCGACTTCACCGACCCGACCAGCGCCGAGCTGATGGTCGAAAGCGTCGCGCGGCTGGTCAAGCGCCACGTCGTGCTGTTCGTGACGCTCGCCGACGAGGAGCTTGGCGGCATCGCCACCGCTTCGCCCGACGACATGCAGGCTCTGGCGATGGCGGTCACCGCGGATGCGCTGCTCAAGCAGCGCGCGCTGGTGGTGCGGCGGCTGGGGCAGCTCGGCGTCGACGTGATCGAAGCCTCGCACGAAAGGATCGGCACGCGGCTGATCGACGCGTACCTCGCGATCAAGCGCAAGGGAGCGATCGGCTGATGGCGATATTCGGCCTGTTCGGCGACAAGGCCCCCGCGCAGCAGGCGGCGATCGAGGCCGCCGCGCTGCGTTCGGACCGCTTTCGCCAGGAGCGCGAGGGCGACTGGCAGCGGCTCGAGGCGATCGTCCGGCGGATGGAAGCGGGGCGGCTGCGCAAACTGAGCGACCAGGACGTGCTCGACCTGCCGGTGCTCTACCGCACCGTCGCCTCGAGCCTGTCGATCGCGCGAGAGACTTCGCTCGACGCGGCGACATTGGCCTATCTCGAAGGGCTGGTGCAGCGCGCCTGGTTCCTGGTCTATGGCCCGCGCGCCTCATTGGGCAGCTGGTTCCGGCGATTCCTCGGCGGTGAATGGAGCCGCGCGGTGAGGGCCATCGGCTTCGACATTTTGATCGCGCTGGCGGTGATGGTCGCGGGCACCGTGGTCGGCTGGCTGCTGGTGGCGAGCGATCCCGACTGGTACCACGCGTTGGTGCCGACCCAGTTCGCCGACGCGCGCGTGCCGGGCGCGAGCCGCGAGGCGCTGCGCGCGACGCTGTTCGGCAGTTCCGGCGAACCCGCGATGTCGGCCTTCGCAGCGTTCCTGTTCAGCAACAACGCGCAGGTCTCGATCCTCGCTTTCGCGCTGGGGTTTGCCTTCGGCATCCCCTCGCTAATGCTGCTGGTGCAGAACACCGCGACCATGGGGGCGATGCTGTGGCTGTTTGCGAGCCAGGGGCTGCTGGTCGACTTCATCGGCTGGCTTTCGATCCACGGCACCACCGAGCTGTTCGCGATCCTGCTCGCGGGCGCCGCCGGGCTGCATATCGGGCGCAGCATGGCCTTCCCCGGCGAGCGCTCGATCATGCAGGCGGCGAGCGAGGCCGGTCGCCGCGCCAGCCAGGTGATGGCCGGGGTAGTGCTGATGCTGGTGGTCGCCGCGATGCTCGAGGGCTTCGCGCGCCAGCTGGTCGACAATACCCAGGGCCGGTTCGTGGTCGGCGGCTTCATGCTGCTGTTCTGGATCGCCTATTTCTTCGCGTTCCGGCGTGATCCCCAAGGCGGGAGCGTGCGATGACCGCAATGGCACGGACAATGAACGGCAATCGCGAGCGGGTGATGGTCACCCCCGAGGGCATCGCGGTGCCGATCATTCTGGCCAGCCGCGGTTCTCGCTTCGGTGCGCTGATGCTCGATTTGATGCTGATCGTGGCGGCGATGACGGTGACGACATTGTTGCTGATCTGGATCGCGGGCGGAATGTTCAACCTCGACCAGCAGCAGGCCGACGGTTCGGCGCTGGGCCATGCGCTGCAATTCCTGTTCATCCTGTGGGTCGCGGCGATGTTCCTGTTTCGCAACGCTTATTTCCTTTACTTCGAGCTTGGCCCGCGCGGCGCGACCCCGGGCAAGCGCGCGACCGGGATCCGCATCGCCGCGCGCGACGGCGGCAGGCTTTCGGCCGAAATGGTCATCGCGCGCAATCTGCTGCGCGATATCGAGCTGTTCCTGCCGTTGGTGTTCCTGATGTCGGCCTCGGGCGGGGGCGACATGGGTGCGGCGGGGATTGCGGCGACCGCCTGGTTCCTGATTTTCGCGCTGTTCCCGTGCTTCAACAAGGACCGGCTGCGCGCGGGCGATCTGATTGCGGGCAGCTGGGTGCTCGAAGCGCCCAAGCGCAAGCTTGAGGCGGCGATGTCGCTGGGCCAGGCGGCACGCGCCACCAGCACGGCTACCGGCGTCGCCTACCGCTTCGGTGAGGCCGAGCTGGCAATCTATGGCGAGTATGAGTTGCAGACGCTCGAGCGCGTGCTGCGCGAGGGCCGACCCGAAGCACTGGCGGCGGTGCGGGATGCGATCTGCGCCAAGGTCGGCTGGAACACGGGCGTGGGCGACGAACACGCGTTCCTCGAGGCCTATTACACCCAGCTGCGCGCGCGGCTCGAAGGCCAGATGCGCTTCGGCAAGCGCAAACCCGACAAACACGCGCCCGGAAGCTGAGTTCCGGGCGCGGCTGGTTAGGTTAAATCAAGTCCGATCGGGTCACTTGCGCCAGGTGAGCGCCTGCCACAATTGCGATCCGGTCACATGGCGATACTTGGCCCGGTCGCCCGAGGCAGCTTCCATCTGCACGTCGGTCGCCTTCATGTGATCGAGGAACGCCTTGTTGCGCCGATCGCCTTCGGCCCCGTCGGCAAAGTTCTTGAACCGGGTCACCAGGATCAGATCGGGTTCGCCGGTGCGCTTGTGCGTATTGGCCAGCACTTCGTAGCTGGTGATCCAGCCTTGCGCCTTGCCGAATTCCTGCTGTGCGCGCCATGTGCCCGCAAGGAAGGTAGCATAGTCGAGATAATGGCCGTCATCGATCGTGACCGAGGCGACTTCGACATAATCGCCGCCGACAAACGGATCGGACACTTGCGCAAAGCTCGGCGTGGCGAAGGCCAGCGTCAAGGATGCGGCCGCAATGGCCACGCGATTCATTATTTTCATGGGTCGTTCTCCTGTTGCAGCGCGTTGCATGCACCGCCCTACGGCGGCGCTTTCGCGCATTACGATCTCGGAGGCGGGGCGACCCGGATTCATAGAACCCGGCCCCAAGTGAGCGCGAAGCTATGCCTTTGTCGGAACCGAGTCAAAAATGCCCGGGAATCTGCGGTTTTTAGTCCTGCGACTCGGCCGCGCCAGGCAGGGCTTGCCATCGTCGCGGCACCATAGCACAGCGCGGAAATGATGGACCGCTTGCGCATTGTCGAGGACGACCCGACCGGCGCGGAAATCGCCGCGCTGTTGCAATTGCATCTGGACGAGATGCACCAATGGTCGCCGCCCGAAAGCGTCCATGCGATGCCAGTCGACCGGCTGCGCCAGAGCGATGTGACTTTTTATGCGGCGTGGGACGGTGCGACGCTGGCAGGGTGCGGCGCGCTCAAGCATCTCGACGGTACCCATGGCGAACTCAAATCGATGCGCGCCGCGCCCCAATATCGCGGGCGCGGGGTGGGCAAGGCGATGCTGCTGCACTTGCTCGCCGAGGCACGCCTGCGCGGCTATTCCCGGGTCAGCCTTGAGACCGGACGGCCCGAGGCTTTCGCTCCGGCGCGCGGACTCTACGAAGCGCACGGCTTCACCGAATGTCCGCCCTTCGCGGACTATGTCCTCGACAACTTCAGCATCTGCATGAAACGCACCCTATGATCCTGCGCCCCGCCACCCCGGCCGACATTCCAGCGCTGTCGCGCCTGGGAATCGACAGTTTCGTCGCCAAATTCGGCGAGATGTATACGCCCGCAGACCTCGCGGCTTTCCTTGAAGAGGCACACTCGCCTACCGCGCTCGCCGCCGAGCTCGTCAGCCCCGACCGGCTCTATTGCCTCGCGGAGCGGGATGGACAACTGCTGGGCTATTGCAAGCTGGGGCTGAAATGCGGCTTTCCCGATCATGCCCGGGGCAGCAAGGTGCTCGAGCTCAAACAGCTCTACACTGCTGCCAATGCCACCGGCGGCGGGATCGGCGCTGCGCTGATGGGCTGGGCGATGGCCGAATTCCGCGCGCGCGGGGCCGATGAAGTCCAGATTTCGGTGTTCAGCGGCAACGACGGCGCGCAGCGGTTCTACCAGCGCTATGGCTTCGAGAAAGTCGCCGACCATACTTTCCGGGTCGGCGAGCAGCTCGACGAGGAATATCTCTTCGCGCGGATGCTGTGACCTGCGCCGGGTCGCGCTTCGATTGTCTGCGCGCGCCGCCGCACCTATAGGGTGTGACGGGTCCGCGATTCATCCGGCAGGAGGGAAACATGGATTACGAAGCGCACTGGTCACCCGGCAAGAACTGGGCGCTGGCAGCAAGCTGCCTGGTGCTCGTCATTCTCGGGCTCGCAGCAGCGGGAGTGATCCCCACGGCGAGCGGGGCCAATCCGCTGGTCGGCTGGGCGATCGTCGGTGCTTCGCTGGCGGCGATCCTGGTCTTCGCGCGCAGGGCGACGAACGGCGATGCCCTGGTCCGCGCGGATTCTTCCGGGCTGTTCGTCAGGGCCGTGGCACCGCAACCCATTCCGTGGAGCGAGGTCGCCGGGATTCGCCCGTTCCGCGCGGGCATCCAGCGCATCACCCGTATCGAGCTGCGCGATCCAGCGGCAATCCAGGGCGCGCGTGGCCTGTCCTCGACCCTCGCCAAAGTCGACCGGGCGATGAGCTACGGCCATTTCGGCGTCAACACGACCTTCTACGACCGCGGCCAGGATGACCTCGTCGCGGCGATTCGCGCCCACGCTCCGCACGCGACAGGCTGAAACGCCAACTCGGTCAATTGCCCCCGCGCCCTGCTCCGCCTATATGCGCGCCATGTCCTCAATTCGACCGTGGCGCGATATCGCGCGCCGCCCCTCGCGCCAGATCATGGTCGGCAAAGTGCCGGTGGGCGGCGATGCGCCGATCACCGTGCAGACCATGACCAACACGCTGACCTCCGATCCGGTCGCGACGCTCGACCAGATCCGCCGCTGCGAGGAGGCCGGGGTCGATCTGATCCGCGTCTCGTGCCCCGATGTCGAGAGCACCGCCGCGCTCAAGCAAATCACCCGCGCCGCGCAGGTGCCGATCATCGCGGACATCCACTTTCACTACAAACGCGCGCTCGAAGCCGCTGACGCGGGCGCGGCGTGCCTGCGGATCAATCCGGGCAATATCGGCAGCAGCGAGCGCGTTGCCGAAGTGGTTCGCGCGGCCAAGGCCAACGGCTGCGCGATCCGTATCGGGGTCAACGCCGGGAGCCTCGAGAAGGACCTGCTCGAAAAATACGGCGAGCCCTGCCCCGAGGCGCTGGTCGAGAGCGCGCTCGATCATATCAAGTTGCTGCAGGATCACGATTTCCACGAATACAAGGTCGCGGTTAAGTCCAGCGACGTGTTCCTTGCGGTCGCGGCTTACATGCAGCTGGCCGACGCGGTCGACTGCCCGCTGCATCTGGGCATTACCGAGGCCGGCGGGCTGATCGGCGGCACGGTCAAGTCCTCCATCGGCATGGGCAATCTGCTGTGGGCCGGGATCGGCGACACGATCCGCGTCTCGCTTTCCGCCGAGCCCGAGGAGGAAGTCCGCGTCGGGTTCGATATCCTGAAATCGCTGGGCCTGCGCACCCGCGGCGTGCGGGTGGTGTCCTGCCCCAGCTGCGCGCGGCAGGGCTTCGACGTGATCCGAACCGTGCAGGCGCTGGAAAGCCGGCTCGGTCACATCAAAACGCCCTTGTCGCTCTCGGTGCTCGGCTGCGTGGTCAACGGCCCCGGCGAAGCGCGCGAAACCGACATCGGGATCACCGGCGGCGGCCAGGGCAAGCATATGGTCTACCTCTCGGGCGTGACCGACCACCATGTCCAGAGCGCAGACATGCTCGATCACATCGTCGCGCTGGTCGAAGCCAAGGCGGCCGAGATCGAAGCCGCGATGAGCGACGCGGGAGCGGCCGAGGCGGCGGAATAGGTCATTGATTAAATCCGGGACCTATGATACCGTTCAGGTCCCAAGGAACACCCCATGTCCTATCAAGCCAAGCTGATCAAAGGCGGCAAAATCGTCATCCCCGCAGAATTGCGACGGGAAATGGGGTTCAAAGAAGGGGACAGTCTCATCTTCGAGAGCGACGGCGATCACGTAGTTCTCAAAAGCTACCGGCAAGTGGTCCGAGAAGTACAGGCCAGCGTCAAAGCCGCACTCAAGAAGCCGTTCACAGTCGATGATTATCTGGCCGAAAAGTGGGCTGAGGCCGACCGCGAGTGACGCTGCTGATCGATGCATCAGCGGTGCTTGCGGTCCTGCTGGATGAACCAGGATCGTTCGACGCAGCAGCGCTGCTGAACAACGCGACGATTTCAGCTGTCAACCTGAGCGAAGTCTACCGCAAGCTCGTCGATGGCGAGATGGCATTGGCCAATGCGGTTGAAGAAGTCGGTCGGTTTCGGCTCAAATCGGTGCCATTCGACGACGTACAGGCTGCGGAGGCAGCAAGATTGCGCCCTGCAACCCGCCGATTGGGACTCTCGCTAACCGACCGTGCTTGTGTCGGACTGGCAAATCTGGAGGGCTATGTCGTCATCACCGCCGACCGGCGCATGGCAGAGGCGAGGGACGTCCTCGGCATCGACATCAGGATGATCCGCTAGGCATGACCACCGGCCCCTTCCTCAAGCGCCATCTCACCCTCCTGTTGGCCACACTCCGGGATGGGCTGGCACTGTTCCGGCTCGCGCCGCTGATCCCGCTGATCGCAATCATCCCCGAATTTCTCCAGCATATTGCCGAGATCAAGCTGGGGATGTTTGCCAGCAGGGCGGCCTTCGCGGCGCTGGCGATGGACCCGGTGCGGTGGGGCTGGGGCTATCTCAAGATCGCCGGGCTGGTGCTGGGCTTGCTCGCCGCCGCGCGCTTCTGGGGTGCGCGCGAGCAGGGTGAGCGCTGGTGGGATCTGCGCAAGCTGCCGTGGGGCATGGTGCTGGCTGCCATCGCGCTTAACGTCATCGCCGGCTTGCCCATGCTGCTGCTTGACGGCCGGATCGATGCGCGGGCGCTGCAAGCACTCAACGTGGTGGTGACAATCGCAACCCTGCCGCTGCTGGTCTATCTCGTCGCCGCGCTGCTGGGCGACCGGACGATGACGCTAGCGCTGGTCTATCGCAGCGGCTGGTGGGCGGCGCTGCGCATCGCGCTGCTGGTGGCGATCTCCTTTGTCCCGCTGCAACTGCTCCACGGTTTCGACCACCGCCTCGCCTTCGGCCAGCCGCCCATGCTGGTCTGGTTGCTGATGGCGTGGGACGCGCTGGTGGTCGGGGCGATGGCAGCGCTGATGGGTACCGCGCTGCATCATGGCTATCGCGGCGCGAGCGACCCTGCTTGACCGCCCGCCACGGACTCCCCCCGCTCCACCTCCTTCTCGCGCTCGCCGTCATGGCGGTGTGGGGGACCAATTTCGTGGTGATCAAGCTGGCGCTGGCGCATCTGCCGCCGCTGACGCTCGCGCTGCTGCGCTTCACGCTCGTGGTCGTCCCGCTTGTCTTGTTCGTGAAACGCCCTGCAGTGCCGTGGCGCAACCTCGCTGCCTATGGCATGCTGATCGGCGCTGGCCAGTTCGGGATATTGTTCACTGCGATGCGCAGCGACATTACCCCCGGGCTCGCCTCGCTGGTGGTGCAAATGCAGGTGTTCTTCACCATCGGCCTGTCGATGCGGCTGACAGGCGAGCGGATCGCGCCATTCCAGATCGTCGCGCTGCTGCTGGCGAGTGCCGGGCTGGCCACGATCGCGCTCCACACCGATGGCAACGCGACCCCGCTGGGACTGGGGCTGACAGTCCTCGCCGCGCTCAGCTGGGCGCTGGGCAATATGGTATCGCGCGTCGCGGGCGAGGTGAACATGCTGGCCTATGTCGTGTGGTCGAGCCTGTTCGCGGTGCCGCCGCTGCTGGTCATGGCGCTGCTGACCGAGGGCTGGGCGAGCATGGCGGCCGGCATCGCCGCGGCGGACCGCTGGACCTGGGCAGCGGTGCTGTGGCAGTCGGTCGGCAATACGATGTTCGGCTATGCCGCGTGGGGCTGGCTGCTGGCGCGCCACCCCGCCGCGATGGTCACCCCGCTGGCGCTGCTGGTCCCGGTGTTCGGGCTGGGTGCTTCGGCGTTGCTGCTGGGCGAGCCCTTGCAGGCGTGGAAACTCGCCGCCTTCGCGCTGGTGATGGCCGGGCTGGCGCTGGGGATACTCTGGCCGAGCCTGCGTAGGGCGTTGGGAACCAAGCCATGACCCTTGCCATCCGCCCCGCGCACCCCGCCGACCTGCCGCTGATCGCCGCACTGATCCGCGAGCTGGCGGTGTATGAGAAGCTCGCCCACGAAGTGCGCTTCGACGAGCCAATGCTGGGCGAGCGGCTGTTCGGTGCCAATGGCGGTCATGGCCCCTATGCCGAAGTCGTGATCGGCGAGTTGGACGGCCTGGCACAGGGTTTCGCCTTGTTCTTCCACAATTTCTCGACCTTCGAGGGGCTGCCGGGGATCTACCTCGAGGATTTGTTCGTGCGCCCTGCGGCGCGCGGCAGCGGGCTGGGCAAGGCGTTGCTCGCGCATCTTGCCGCGCTGGCGGTGGAGCGGGGCTGCGCAAGGCTCGAATGGTCGGTGCTCGACTGGAACCGACCCGCGATCGGCTTCTACAAAAAGCTCGGCGCGCGGTCGCTCGATGAGTGGACCGTGATGCGCGTCGATGGCTCCGCGCTGGCACAACTCGCCGCACGGCCCGTCGTATAGGCGCGCACATCTGCCGATTCCCGATAGCGCGGCGTTCAGGATTGGGTTAACCGCCAGCTGCTATGGATGGGGCATGAAACGGCGCGACCTTCTCACGGGTGGACTGGCGGCGGGAGCGGCGCTGGCGGTGGCTCCGCGCGCCCTTGCCCAAGCCGCTTTTGCCCAACCCTTTTCGATCACGCAGCAGCAGCGCCGCATCCTCGCCGTCGCCAAGGAGCAGATGGAGCGCAACCGCGCGCGTCTGTGGCGCACCGATCTGGTCGGGGTGGCGGATTTCGCGCTGCCCTCCTCGCTGCCGCGCTTTCACTTCGCAAATCTTGAAGGCGGGACGGTGCGCTCGTTCCTCGTCGCGCATGGCAAGGGCTCGGACCCCGAGCACGACGGCTTCCTCAAGCTGTTCTCGAACGAACCCGGCAGCCTCGCCACCTCGCGCGGGGCGTTTATCAGCTATGAGTGGTACAAGGGCAAATACGGCACCTCGATCCGGCTGGGCGGGGTCGATCCCGACAATTCCCACGCGCTCGACCGCGCGATCGTGCTCCACCCCGCGTGGTACGCGAATGCCGACATGCTCGAGAAATGGGGCAAACTCGGCCGCAGCGACGGCTGCTTCGCGATGGGCGAAGCGGATTTCAACGAAGCGCTGTGGCACTTGTCCGGCGGCAGGCTGATCTACGCGGACCGGTTGGGGATCGGGTAGCAAACGCTTCCTCTAGAACTCGCCACCCCGGCGAAGGGTAAAGAGCGACCGTTGCGCCCCCACCCCTTCCCGCTGGCCACCCCGCCCGCCGAGGCGTAAGGCTGCCGTTCCCGGCCCAGCCGCCGCCCTGCAGCGGCAGCGCGGCTCTCGCACCGCAAAGGACCCGCATCATGGCTAAAAGCCAAAAAAAGAGCAGCCGCGAAACGCGCAAGCCCAAGAAGGAAGCGCCGCCCAAGCCCAACGCTTCGCAGCCCTCGCAAAAGGGTTCGATCGTCAATCAGATCAACAAGCGCGATTGAGAGCTTCGAGGGCATCAAAATCCTCCGCCATTGGGGGAGGTGGCAGCGCGAAGCGCTGACGGAGGGGGCCTTGCTCCCGCCGATATTGCACCCAGCCGCAACCCCCTCCACCATCCTGCGGATGGTTCCCCTCCCCCGTTGGGGAGGATTGGGGTGGGAGCCCCGGTTTAAATCCGGCCCATCCATCCCTATATGGGCCCCATCGCGGGAACCCCGGTTTGTAGGCACCCGCGACTGAGAGACCGCTTGCGCTCCCGCTTACGTGAAGGGAGCAGGATCATGGACCTCAACCAGCTGTATTTCGATCACCAGATCGCGCTGATGCGCGCCGCCGAAGGGCCGCTCAAGGCCGCGCAGAAGCATCTGGAAGCCGCTGCGGGAGTCGCCCGCCAGATCGCGTGCTTCCAGCGCCGCTTGGGTGCCGGCGCGGGTCGGTCATATACGGGCCCGTGCGCATGAGCGTGGCCGAACCCGAAACCCCGGACGCGAAGCCCAGGGTCTTCGCCTTTCGCAAGCGCTACAACGCCCCCAAGCTGTCCGCCGATGAAGCCAAGCGCCAGGGCGAGATCACGCAGCTGGCGTTCCTGACGCTGGGCGGGCGCGACGGCGCGCTGGCCTTCCTCAACCAGCCCCACGCCGAATTGGCGGGGCGCCCGATCGATCTGGCGATTGCCGATGCCGACGGCTTTGCGCGGGTCCGCCTGGCGCTCGAAGCCCGGAGTGCCGCCGCATGAGCCGCGCAATGAACCTCACCTTGCTGCCCGCCGAAGTGACCGCCAAATGCCTCGCCGCCGGGGTCGAAATCAGCGCGATCGAGCCCTTGCCGGCCAGCGGCGGCACGCATCTGGTCTGCGTGACCGGCGATGGCGCGGCGATCATGCTCAAGCAGTTCAAGGACAGCGTGCTGACCGGCCGGGTGGCGCGGTTCCCGTTCTACGTCGCGCCGACCGGAAAGTAGCGCGCGAGGGGCACTCGTTAGCATCTCTTCGCTAGGGACTTGGCGACGCCGCTCGAATCTTCGTGCGGCCGGACCTGTCTCAACCGAAGGATGCATGTGCCCCACGACAGCTTCGAGATCGAATGCGACCGGCTTTCACAAGTGGTCGATGCGACTTCGTTCGAGCGGCTGCGCTGGGCGCGGACCGAGGGGCCGATGCTGGCGCGGCTGGTCGCGCTGGCGCAGGGCGCGATCGAGCAGCGCGAAGACTTCGAACTGACCGAGGAAGGCTCGACCAGCGATCTCAAGCGGTTCGTCCTCAAAGTCCATGGCAACCGGGTGGTGGCGGTCGGCACCTGCCTCAAGGACGGTCACGTCCACATGTGGGCCGAAGAAATCGACCGGAGCCTGTTCAAGCTTGCACCCGGAGAGGTGCTCTCGGCCGATTTCGGGGCGGTCGACGAGCAATGGATGGCGCGCGCGCTGCAGGAGCTGTTTGGCCGGGTGCGAAGCTAGGCGATGCCAACGGTTTACGCCGCCATACTTCATTCGTCATACCGGCGAAGGCCGGTACCCAGCGATTGAGCACGTCGCCGCAAAGCGGCGGCCTTGTCTTCGGATCTAGGCCCCTGCCTCCGCCGGGGTGACGAGCGAGCAACCCTACAGCGGGTTATCCAGCTTGATGATCGCCTCGTTGCTGGTGCGCTGGCTGGTCTTGAGCTGGCGCGCGGCATTGAAGCTGGCGAGCACCGGAGCATCGCGGCCATAGATGTCGTTGAAGGTCGCGAGCTTGCCGGAAATGTCCCGCGCCATCGTGAAATAGGCGATGTAAACCGGGAAGGTCTTGGTCATCGGCACCTTGGTGTATTTGCCCGAATTGGCATAGGCCACCGCCTGATCGACCGTGAGATCGGCCCCCAGCATCGCCATCGTCATCCCCAGTTCCTGCGCGCGTTCGGTGCGGATGCAGCCGTGGCTGAAGGCGCGGACCGGCGCGTTGAACAAATTGCGGCTGGGGGTATCGTGGAGATAGATCGCGTGCGGATTGGGCATGTCGATCTTCATCAGCCCGAGCGAATTGCCGCGCCCGGGCTGTTGCACCACCGAAATGGTGCCGTCCTTGGCGCGGCTGACCGCATAGCCCTGGCGGCGCGCGGCGGCGGGATCGCGGATCAGCCGCGCGCCCATGCCTTCGCCCACCACGATCGACTGCGGCACGGTCCAGGTCGGGTTGAACACCACGTTTTGCACCATTTCGGCCAGCTGCGGGGTCGCGGTGCGGCCGGGCTTGCCGACGATCGTGCGGTAGGTGCGGATGATGTTGTTGTTGACCGTCAGCCGCAGCTGGAACTCGGGCACATTGGTCATCAGATAGACCGGGCCAAGGTCCTGCTTGAGCCAGCGCCAGCGATCCATATTGGCGCGCAGCTTGCTGCGCATGGCTTTGTCGCTGGTGGGCGTCGCGGCGAGCGCGGCCTTGAGCACAGCATAATCGGGATGCGTCGGGGCGAGCCCCGTGAGCACGCCCGCCACATCGTGCGAATCGAGCGCCTTGGCCTCGAGCGCGGCGGTCGGCATCGCATCCTGGTCGGGATCGAGCGCGAACCATTGCAGCCGCGCGGTCATCGGCGTGCGGCCATCGCGCAAGTCTTCGGCGAGCCACGCGAAGGACTGGCTGGCGGCGGCGTTGAGCGCAATGCCCGGGCCCGCGGCAATCGCGCTGCGCAGCGCATCGGGGCGGTAATCGGCGGGGATCAGGCCTTCGCTATCGATCCCCTCGATCACCCCGAGCAGCACGCCCGCATCGGCAACGTTCCATGCCAGCACGGCTTCGGGAATCGGGGTTGGAGGGGCGGCGGGCGGCGTCGGGAAAGCGGCGGGGAACGATTGCGTTGCAGGCGCGGGTGTCGGCGTCGGCAGGATGCTCACCGGCGGCGGCGCGGCGGACAGTACCGCCGAAGTCGCGGTCAGCGCCGCAGCCAGGATTGAAGTGACCGCATGTTGGCGGGAGTGGCCCCACATAAAAATTCGTCTCCGCGGGAAGGCAGGCGGCCGCGTGCTGCGTCCGCTCTCAAAGCCCGTTTAGCCCGTTTCGCCAGCGTCCTTCAAGCATCGAGCCTGACGCTAGGCTTAATCGTCGCGGCAGGTGACGCAAGCCAGCAACACCCCTAAGGCTCCGGCATGTCGCGCCACCACCCTCTCCTGCCGTTTTTCGCCGTAGCGCTGGGCATCGCTACCTTCAGCGTGATGGATGCGCTGATGAAAAGCGCTTCTCTTGCGGTTGGTGCCTATAACGCCATGTTGTTCCGCTCATTCGTCGGGCTCGCGCTGATGCTACCGCTGTGGGCATGGGGCGGCGCGCGCTGGCCCAGGGCGGCGGCGCTCAGGCTCCACGCGCTGCGCGGCGCGATCAGCGCGGGAATGGCGACGACCTTTTTCTGGGGACTGGTGCGGCTGCCGATGGCCGAAGCGATCGCGCTGTCGTTCATCGCCCCGCTGATCGCGTTGTACCTTGCTGCAGTGATGCTGGGCGAAAAGATTGGCCGCAAGGCGGTCGGCGCATCGCTGCTCGGGCTGGCCGGGGTCGCGGTGATCGGCGGGGCGCGGCTTGGCGGGGTGGACTTCGGCCCCGATGCGGCTTGGGGGATCGGCGCGATCCTGCTCTCGGCGGTGCTCTATGCCTTCAATCTGATCTTCCAGCGCAAGCAGGCGCAGATCGCCAGCCCGCAGGAAGTCGCGCTGTTCCAGACGGTGTTTGTTACCCTGTTCTTGGGCGCGTTCGCACCGTGGCTGGCCGAAGTGCCCAGCCTGCGCGCGTTCGCCGATATCTCGGGCGGTGCGGTGCTTGCGATGTTTTCGCTAATGATCATCTCGTGGGGCTATGGCCGCGCGGAAACCCAGGTGCTGCTGCCGGTCGAATATACCGCATTCATCTGGGCGGCGCTGCTCGGCTGGCTGATGTTCGATGAAGCGGTCGGCCCGGCGTCCGTCGCGGGGGTGATCCTGATCGTCATCGGCTGCTGGATCGCCGCGCGCGGCCCGACCGAGCAGACCGCGCTTTAGATTCAGCGGCCCCCCTTGACCTTGGCCGACCGAGCGCGCATCGGCAGCGCCGAACCCGCTTCGCCGCGTTGCAGCACAAGGAACAACCCACCGCATGACCCAGGTCGGACAGGACTCGCTCGCCACCCGCAGCACGATGACGGTCGGAGGCCGCGAGGTCTCCTATTACTCGCTCAAGAAGGCCGCCGAGAAGATCGGCGACGTCAGCCGCCTGCCGTTCTCGATGAAAGTCCTGCTCGAAAACCTGCTGCGCTTCGAGGACGGCGGCTTCACCGTCTCGGTCGGCGATATCCAGGCCTTGGCCGACTGGCAGAAAGACCCCAAGACCGGCCGCGAGATCCAGTATCGCCCCGGCCGCGTGCTGCTGCAGGATTTCACCGGCGTGCCCTGCGTGGTCGACCTGGCCGCGATGCGCGATGCGATCGCCACGCTGGGCGGGGATACTTCCAAGATCAACCCGCTGGTCCCGGTCCACCTCGTGATCGATCACTCGGTGATGGTCGACGAGTTCGGCCACCCCAAGGCCTTCGAGCAGAACGTCGAGATCGAATACCAGCGCAACATCGAGCGCTATGACTTCCTCAAATGGGGCTCCAGGAGCCTCGACAATTTCAAGGCTGTCCCCCCCGGCACCGGGATCTGCCACCAGGTCAACCTCGAGAACATCGCACAGACGGTGTGGACCTCCGCCGACCAGAGCGGCGTCACAGTCGCCTATCCCGACACCTGCGTCGGGACCGACAGCCACACCACCATGATCAATGGTCTCGGCGTGCTCGGCTGGGGGGTCGGCGGGATCGAGGCGGAAGCAGCGATGCTCGGCCAGCCGGTTTCGATGCTGATCCCCGAAGTGGTCGGCTTCAAGCTGACCGGCGCGCTGCCCGAAGGCGTGACCGCGACCGATCTGGTGCTGACCGCGACGCAGATGCTCCGCGCCAAGGGCGTGGTCGGGCGATTCGTTGAATATTTCGGTTCGGGCCTCGCCTCGCTCAGCCTCGCCGACCGCGCGACGCTCGCCAACATGGCACCCGAATACGGCGCGACTTGCGGCTTCTTCGGGATCGACGACAAGACGCTCGACTATCTCCGCCTCACCGGCCGCGAGGAAAGCCGGATCGCGCTGGTCGAAGCCTACGCCCGCGAACAAGGGTTGTGGATCGACGCGACCATGCCCGATCCGGTGTTCACCGATTTGCTCGAACTCGACATGGGTTCGGTGGTCCCTTCGCTCGCCGGCCCCAAGCGCCCACAGGACAAGGTCGCGCTCACCGAAGTCGACGATGTCTTCAACGACGATCTGAGCAGCATCTACAAAAAGACCGCCACCCGCGTCGCGGTCGAGGGCCGGACCCATGACATCGGCGACGGCGACGTGGTGATCGCCGCGATCACCAGCTGCACCAACACTTCCAACCCCAGCGTGATGGTCGCCGCGGGACTCGTCGCCAAAAAGGCCAACGAGCGCGGGCTGCTGCCCAAGCCGTGGGTCAAGACCAGCCTCGCGCCGGGCAGTCAGGTTGTCACCGACTATCTCGTCAAGGCGGGGTTGCAGGAGCATCTCGACGCGATCGGGTTCAATCTGGTGGGCTATGGTTGCACCACCTGCATCGGCAATTCGGGGCCTTTGGCGGAGCCGATTTCGGCCGCGATTAACGGGAACAATATCGTCGCCGCCTCGGTCCTCTCGGGCAACCGCAACTTCGAGGGCCGGGTTTCGCCCGACGTGCGCGCCAACTTTCTCGCCTCGCCGCCGCTGGTGGTCGCCTATGCGCTCAAGGGCACGGTGACCGAAGACTTCACCACCACCCCGCTTGGCACCGGCAACGACGGCAATCCGGTCTATTTGCGCGACATCTGGCCGAGCAACGAGGAAGTTGCCGCGACGATGACCGCGTGCATCGACCGCACGATGTTCCGGACGCGCTACGCCGATGTCTATAAGGGCGACGCGCATTGGCAGGCGATCGACGTCACCGGCAGCGAAACCTACCAGTGGCGCGCGGGCAGCACCTATATCGCCAACCCACCCTATTTCGAGGGCATGACCATGACCCCCGCGCCGGTGCGCGACATTATCGAGGCACGGCCACTGGCGGTGCTCGGCGATTCGATCACCACCGACCACATCAGCCCGGCGGGCTCGATCAAGGCCGACAGCCCGGCGGGCCGCTGGCTGATGGAGCACCAGGTCGCGCGCGCCGACTTCAACTCCTATGGCGCGCGCCGCGGCCACCACGAGGTGATGATGCGTGGCACTTTCGCCAATATCCGCATCAAGAACGAAATGGTCCCCGGCGTCGAAGGCGGGATGTCGCTCTACAAGGGCGAGACCATGGCGATCTATGATGCGGCGATGGCGCACAAGGCCGACGGCACTCCGCTGGTGGTGGTCGCGGGCAAGGAATACGGCACCGGATCGAGCCGCGACTGGGCAGCCAAGGGCACCAGCCTGCTGGGGGTGCGCGCGGTGATCGTCGAGAGCTTCGAGCGGATCCACAGGAGCAATCTGGTCGGGATGGGCGTGCTGCCGCTGCAGTTCAAGGACGGCGAAAGCCGCGCCACGCTCGGCCTGACCGGCGACGACGCCTTCACCATAACCGGCGTCGCCAGCTTCCAGCCGCGCCAAGACGTGGAGGTCACCGTGACCCGCAATGACGGCACCAGCTTCACCTTCACCGCGCTATGCCGGATCGATACCGCCAACGAGCTCGAATACTTCCTCAACGGCGGGATTTTGCACTACGTGCTGCGCAAGCTGGCGGCTTGAGCTTCCTCATCGAGGCCGCCGGCTGGCTCGGTGCCGCGCTGATCCTGGGGTCTTACCTCCTGCTCTCGGCGGGGCGACTGGAGGGGCGGTCGCGCGCCTATCAGTTGATGAATGTCGCGGGCGCGGCGGGGTTCATTGTCAACAGCGGGGCGCATGGGGCGGTACCCTCGACCGTGCTCAATGTGGTGTGGGCGGCGATCGGCCTTGCTACTCTGGGGCAGCTGCGCGGCGCGGTGCGCGGTTAGCCGATAGCAAAAAGGGCGGCCCGTGAGGACCGCCCTTTCGCTTGGGCCTGACCGGGTCGCAGAGGTCAGGCTTCGGTTTTGTCTTTGCCTTTGGCGAGACGGCGACGCCCGACCAGCGTCGCGGCGGCCGCGCCGAACAGCAGGAGCATCGGCGGCGCGGGGACTTCGGTGCCGCCAGTCGAGGTGGTGGTCGTATTGCCGCTGCTCGACGAGGTCGAGGAGCTGGACGAGGACGAACTCGACGAGGACGACGAAGAGCTGCTCGAGCTGGTGACATTGCCCGAGGTGGACGAACTCGTCGAGGTGCTGACGTTGCCCGAGGTCGAGCTTGAGCTCGTCACATTGCCCGACGACGAGGTGGTCGAGTTGTTGCCCGAAGACGAAGTGACGTTGCCCGAGGAGGTCGAGGTCGAGGTCGAAACCCCGCCGGTCGAGGTTGAGACGCCGCCGGTGGTGGTCGAGCTGCTGCTGCCGCCGGTCGAAGTCGAGCCGCCCGACGTCGAGCTTGAGCTGCCGCCCGAACCGCCCGAGGACGTCGAGGTCGAGCCGCCAGAGGTCGAGCTGGAACCGGTGCTGGTCGAAGAGACCACCACGGTGCCGCCGCTGCTGCCGCTGCTGCCGCCGAAGAACCCGCCGAAGAAGCCGCCGCCGAAGCCGCCGCTCGAACCGCCGATCACGATCGCCCCGCCCGAACCGCCCTGGGGCGGGGGCATTGGCGGCATGTAGGGCATCGGCACCATCGCCATCTGCGGCGGCGCTGCGCAGCAGGTGGTGGTGCGGGTGATCGTGCGGCGGATGCGCTGGCGCGTCGGGGCGCGGGCCACATGCCGGCGAGCAATGTGGCGGACCGCGCGCGGCGCGCCCTTCACATGCTTGACATACTGGGCCTGGCCGCTCGCCGGGGCTTCGGCGACATGCACCGCTCCGCCACCGATCAACGCGCCGCCCGCCGCGAAGGCAGACAATTTCGCAATGGCCATCCGTACCGACATATGCTTTCGCCTTCTTTTCCCTGTCAGGGCCTGCAACCATCCGGCTGCGGGCCCCCGTGCCATGAGAAAGGCAGGGAATTGTTAAGGCGACAACGGCGTTAACTGTGATTCGCCGGTCCCGGAACGAGAAATTCCGCGATTCCCCCCCGCCGCCGGGCCATCTGTCCCGAATTGGAACTGCTGGTTAGCTAATCCCGAATAACTCCGCGATGGGCGATTGACTCGAAGTAACGCAAAGGTTACATGTCACCCCAGAGTTACAAACGGGAGGAACCGTGCGATGTCCGATCCAGTCAATACCGCCGCCGATCGCCTGAGCCGCCGCCGCGCGCGCATGCTGCCGATGTTCGCGCTGATCTTTCTGGCCCAGCAGGCAAGCTACTTCAGTCAGACTCCGGGAGAGCGGCTGGTCGATCACGTCCGCATCGGGGCTTGGGTAATGATGGTGACGGTGCTGCTTGCCTTGCTTGTCACCGGCGGGTTCTGGTTCCGCAGCCCGGCGGTGCGGGCGCTGATGGAAGACGATGTAGCCCGCGCCAACCGGGCCAGCGCGATCACGCTCGGCTTCGTCTCCGCGATGCTCGCCTCGATCATCATCTATGTGTTCGAGCCGCGCTTCCCGCTGACCGCGCGCGAGGCAATCCATCTGATCGTCAGCGCCGGCCTCGCCACCGCGCTAATCCGCTTCGGCCTGCTCGAGCGCCGCGCGCTTGGCTGAAACGCTCGCCAACACGCTCAAGCAAGCGCGCGAGACGCGGGGGCTGACGCAGGCGGAACTGGCGGCGTTGATCGGGGTCAGCCGCAAGACGATCAACACGGTGGAGAACGGTGTGTTCGTGCCTTCGACCGTGATCGCGCTCAAGCTGGCGGCGGCGCTGGGCGAACCGGTGGAGCGGCTATTCCGGCTCGCCATCGACGAATGAATCGTCGAATAGCGCGGTTTGGCTGCCCGTCGGCGGGGTCAGGCCGAGGTGCTGCCAGCCGCGCTCGTTGAGGCAGCGCCCGCGCGCGGTGCGGGCGACCAGCCCAAGCTGGATCAGGAACGGCTCGATCACTTCCTCGATCGTGTCGCGCGGTTCGCTCAGGCCGGCGGCGAGCGTTTCGACCCCGACCGGGCCGCCCTTGTAGATGTCGGCGATCATGGTGAGGTAGCGCCGGTCCATCGCATCGAGCCCGAGCGCATCGACCTCGAGCCGGGTCAGCGCGGCATCGGCGATGGCTTGCGTCACCACCCCGTCGCCCGCGACATGCGCAAAATCGCGTACCCGGCGCAGCAGCCGCCCGGCGACCCGCGGCGTTCCGCGCGCGCGCCGCGCGATCTCGCGCGCGCCATCAGGATCGATGCCGAGGCCTAGCAGCCCCGAGGCGCGCACCACCACCCGCTCGAGCTCGGGCACGGTGTAGAAATTGAGCCGCACCGGGATGCCGAAGCGGTCGCGCAGCGGCGTGGTCAGCAGCCCCTGCCGGGTGGTCGCGCCGATCAGCGTAAAGGCGGGCAAATCGATCCGCACCGAGCGCGCCGAGGGCCCCTCACCGATCATCAGATCGAGCGCGCGGTCCTCCATCGCCGGATAGAGCACTTCCTCGACAATCGGGTTGAGCCGGTGAATCTCGTCGATGAACAGGACGTCACCCTCTTCGAGATTGGTCAGCAACGCTGCAAGATCGCCCGATTTGGCGATCACCGGGCCGGACGTGGCGCGGAACCCCACCCCCAGCTCGCGCGCGACGATCTGCGCCAGCGTGGTCTTGCCCAGCCCCGGCGGCCCGAAGAACAACACATGATCCATCGCCTCGCGGCGCGATTTGGCCGCCTCGATAAACACCCGAAGATTGTCCCGCGCGGCCTCCTGCCCAACGAATTCGGCGAGCGTTTTGGGACGCAAGGCCGCGTCGGGGTCGTCGGGGAGGCGTTGAGAGGTCAGGTGGGGGTTGTCGGTCACGTAATCGCATCCAAAGCGACAAACGCGCCTACGACAAAGCAAATCAACGACAATCCTGCCAACCACAATCCAGCGCTGGCTGCTCGTTCACCATTTCTCTCAAAGCGTGAAGGATCGTAGCCTACCCCAGTTTCGTAGGCGGCGCTTTCCGCCTTTCGGGATTCGCTGAAGGACGCGTTCATCAAGATCGCCTGCGAAAGATAGGCGGCGATATATGCCGCCAATGCACAGGAAATCCCCGACGCGAACCAGACGAAAGACCACCACAGGGCGCGGGGCTCGTAACTGGGATGCGCGTTCCCTAAGAAGGTTAAGAGCGCGATGATGGCTGCGCCGTTTGCGATGAAAAGCCCTTTCAATCCTGCCTGCGCATACTCAGTCGAAAATTTCAGCCGCTCGGAAGCTTCGTCCCACCGACGATCAGCTTCTTTGATCGCAAGCTCCCGGATCACCATCTGGCCATTGTCAGCGCTCACCCCGCCGCCTTCCGCAACGCCACGCGCACCAGCGCATCCAGCCCGGCATCCTCGCCCAGCTCTGCCGCCGCATGCGCAACCGCACTCGCGGCCACCGCTGGCTTGAACCCCAGATTCTGCAGCGCCGAGACCGCGTCCGCACTGGCCGAGCCGCCGAGCATCGCCACTGCCGCGACCCCGCCAAAGCTCGGCATTCCGCCGGCCTTGTCCTTCAATTCATTGACGATCCGCGCCGCCAGCTTCGGCCCGACGCCTTGCGCGCGGGAAACCATTGCCGCGTCCCCCGCCCCGCAGGCGCGCTGGACTTCTTCGGTGGTGAGCGCCGAGAGGATCGCCAGCGCGACTTTGCTGCCCACGCCCTGCACGCCGGTCAGCAGCCGGAACCACTCGCGCTCCGCCCCGCTCGCAAAGCCGATCAGCCGCATGTCGTTTTCCGAAACCTGCAGCTCGGTGTGCACTGTCACGCCGTCCCCGGCGATGCCCATCGCGCTCAGCGTCTTGGCGCTGCAATGGACCAGATAGCCCACCCCGCCCACGTCGATCACTGCCCAGTCGGGGCCACTTTCGTCGAGCGTGCCGGTGAGCTTGGCAATCATGGTTTGTTCTTTGGCAGGGAAGTAGCCGAAACGCTAGCCCCGCAGCATATGCGCGTGGCAGATCGCCACTGCGAGCGCGTCGGCAGCGTCGGCCCCGGCCAGTCTGACCCCGGGCAGCAGCACCCCCAGCATCGCTTGGACCTGCGCTTTCTCCGCCGCGCCAGTGCCGACCAGCGCCTTCTTGACCAGACGCGTGGCATATTCGCTCACCGGCAGTCCGGCACGCGCGAGCGCGAGCAGGCAAACGCCGCGCGCCTGCCCGAGCTTGAGCGTCGATTGCGCGTTGGAATTGACGAACACCTCCTCCACCGCGCCGCTATCGGGCCGGTGCGCGAGGATCACCGCGGCGAGTTCGCGGTCGAGCACTACCAGCCGCTCGGCCAGCGGGGCCTTGGGATCGGTTTTTACCTGGCCGTTGGCGACATGCGTCAGACGGTTGCCCGACTTGGCGATCACACCCCAGCCGGTGGTGCCAAGGCCGGGGTCGAGGCCGATGATGATCATGCCCCCCACCTGCTGGCAGGTGGAATCATCAAGCAAGTTTCTCCATCACCTCGTCGGAGATTTCGTAATTGCCCCACACCGCCTGCACGTCGTCGTCGTCGTCGAGAATGTCGATGAGTTTCAGCAGCGTCGCAGCATCGGCTTCGCCGACCTCGGTCTTGAGGCTGGGCTTCCATGCGAGCTTGACCGCCTCGGCCTCGCCCAGCGCGGTTTCGAGCGCGCGGGCGACCGGGTGCAGGCTCTCGATACTGGTCCAGATCGCGTGGTCACCGTCGCTTTCGACATCGTCCGCGCCCGCTTCGATCGCGGCTTCGAGGACTTTCTCCTCGTCGCCAGCGCTTTCGGGGTATTCGATCAGCCCGAGCCGCTCGAACCCGTGGCTCACCGCGCCGCTCGCGCCCAGATTGCCGCCGTTCCTGGAAAAGGCGGTGCGGACATTGGTGGCGGTGCGGTTGCGGTTGTCGGTCAAGGCTTCGACGATCAGCGCCACGCCGCCGGGGCCGTAGCCCTCGTAGCGCACTTCCTCGTAATTCTCGGCGTCGCCCTTGACCGCCTTGTCGATCGCGCGCTGGATATTGTCCTTGGGGACCGACTGCGCCTTGGCGGCGTTGACGGCCGCTCTGAGGCGAGGGTTAAAGTCCGGATCGGGCATGCCCATCTTGGCCGCGACGGTGATTTCGCGGGAGAGCTTGGAGAAACTCGCCGAGCGCTTTTTGTCCTGCGCGCCCTTGCGGTGCATGATATTCTTGTATTTGGAATGGCCGGCCATTGCTCAATTCTTGCAGCTAGGGATGGTGTGCGCCGCCCCTAGCCGACATGGCTGGTCCGCACAATCTAGCCGTTCACAACCGTCCCTCCATTGGGGTGCAGCACCTGCCCCGACATGTAGCTTGAATCCTCGCAGGCGAGGAACAGGAAGGCGGGGGCGACTTCGTTGGGCTGGCCGGGGCGGCCCATCGGGGTGTTCTCGCCAAAATGCGCGAGCTTTTCGGGGCTCGCCCCGCCGCACGGGTTGAGCGGGGTCCAGATCGGCCCCGGCGCGACCGCGTTGACACGGATCCCGTCTCCCACCAGATTTTCCGACAGCGAGCGGGTGAACGCGGTGATCGCGCCCTTGGTGCTAGAATAATCGAGCAGGTCCTTGCTGCCGTGATAGCTGGTGATCGAGGTGCAGTTCACGATTGCCGCCCCGCGCTTGAGGTGCGGCCGCGCGGCCTGGACCGCGTAGAACATCGAAAAGATGTTGCTCTGGAAAGTGCGCTGCAGCTGCTCGGGGGTGATGTCGCGGATGTCCTTGTCGGGGTGTTGCTCGCCCGCGTTGTTGACCACCACATCGAGCCGCCCCCACTTGGAGATCACCGCATCGACCAGCCGCTGCGCGGTTTGCGGCAGGCCCAGATCGCCCGGATAGAGCAGCCCTTCGCTGCCCTCGGCATCGATCAGCTCGAGCGTCTGCTTGGCATCGTCATGCTCGCACAGATACGAAACCGCCACTTTCGCGCCTTCGCGGGCATAGAGCACCGCGACCGCGCGACCGATCCCGCTATCCGCCCCGGTGACCAACGCAACCTTGCCCGCCAACCGCCCCGAACCGGGGTAGCGCGGTTCCCATTCGGGCTTGGGTTCAAGCGCGCTTTCGTGCCCGGGTAGCGCGTCTTCGTGGATCGGCTCGGCGAAAATGGCGGTCTGGGTGGCTTGGGTCATGGCAAGGCTCCTGTGCCTCACCAACTTGGCAGCCCGCGCCGGGTTCCAGCGGTTGGTCGCTTAGCCGAGACCCAGTGCAGCCTTATACGTATCGAGGATCATTTCCATTTCGGCGCGATCATCGGGCTTCATTTTGCGCAAGCGGACGATCTGGCGCATGATCTTGGCGTCGTAACCCACCGCCTTGGCCTCGGCATAAGTATCTCGGATATCGTCGGCGATGCCCTTTTTCTCTTCTTCGAGGCGTTCGACGCGCTCGATCAGCAGGCGCAGGCGGTCGTCGGTGGCTTGGGCCATCTTGGGGAACTCCGGTGAGGGGATGAACGGGTTGGGAGGCCGTTAACCGGCGGACGTGATTCGGGCAAAGCGGTGCCTGTGGAAATCATTGCGCTAGGCGTTCTTCGCCACGCTCTCCGCCATCCGGGCCAGCTGCTCGGGCGTGGCCTCGCTCTGGAAGCGGTCCTTCCATTCGGCTGCGGGCATGCCGTGGATCGCCTCGCGCGCCGCTGCCTTGTCCAGCGGCGCGCCCGCATCGACGATCCAGTCGGCGAGGCAATTGCGGCAAAACCCGGCCAGCCCCATTAGCTCGACGTTTTGCGCATCGTGGCGGTGGCGCAAATGGCGCACGAGGCGGCGGAATGCGGCGGCGGCGACCGCATCATCGAGGTCATGAAGGGGATCGCCGCCCTGCTCATTCGCATTTTCACTGCAGCTCATGGGGTAGTCCTTGGTCTTTGGTCTCCGCTTTGCCATAGCGCAGGCCCGCATAAAAAGAGGAATTGTCGTGGCCAAGCTCGATCCGCACAAAGTGAACCTGCGCGGACGCAAGGTGAAGATTCTCGCCACGCTCGGCCCCGCCAGCCGCGAACCCGAGATGATCGGCCGCCTGCTGCGCGCCGGGGCCGATTGCTTCCGCGTCAACATGAGCCACGGCGATCATCCGACCCACGCCGCGACCATCGCCGCGATCCGCGCGGCGGAAAAGTCCTTCGGCCGCCCGATCACGGTGCTGTGCGATCTGCAGGGCCCCAAGCTGCGCGTCGGCCAGTTTGCCGGTGGCCGCGCGGTGATCCGTCACGGCAGCCACTTCACGCTCGATCGCAATCCCGAAGCTGGCGACGCGACCCGCGTGTGTCTGCCCCATCCCGAGCTATTCAGCGTGCTGACCAAGGGTCAGCGCCTGCTGATCGACGACGGCAAGCTGCGGCTCAAGGTGATCAAGACCGGGCCCGACGCAATCCTCTGCTCGGCCGAGGTCGGCGGGGTGATTTCCGACCGCAAGGGGGTCAATGTCCCCGATACGGTGGTGCCGATCCCGGCGCTGACCGACAAAGACCGCCGCGACCTCGCCTTCGCGCTCGAACAGGGCGCGGACTGGATCGCGCTGTCGTTCGTCCAGCGGCCCGAAGACGTCGCCGAAGCGCGGCGGCTGATGGGCAGCTCGGGGGCCGCGCTGATCGCCAAGATCGAAAAGCCCGCCGCGATCGACCGGCTCGAGGAAATCATCGAACTTGCCGATGGGATCATGGTGGCGCGCGGCGATCTGGGGGTCGAACTCAACCCCGAGGACGTTCCCCCGCTGCAAAAGCGGATCGTCGAGATGACCCGGCGCAGCGGCAAGCCGGTGATCGTCGCGACGCAGATGCTCGAATCGATGATCGAAAGCCCCGCGCCGACCCGCGCCGAAGTCTCCGACGTCGCCAACGCGGTCTATGACGGGGCCGATGCGGTGATGCTCTCCGCCGAAACCGCTGCGGGCGCCTGGCCGGTCGAGGCGGTGACGATCATGCACCGCATCGCGATGCAGGTTGAGGCCGACCCCGGCTATGCTGCACGGATCCACTTCACCCAGGTTCGCCCCGACGCGACCACCGCCGACGCGCTGGCGCAGGCCTGCGCGGCGATCGCCGAGACGGTCTCGGTCGCGGGGATCATCGTCTTCACCGGCTCGGGCAGCACCGCGCGGCGCGTCGCGCGCGAGCGGCCGAGGGTGCCGATGCTGGTGCTCACGCCGTCATTGAAAGCTGCGCGGCGGATCGGGCTGCTGTGGGGCGCGCATGCGATCCAGACCCGCGACATCGGCAGCTTCGAAGAGATGATTGCCAAGGGCAAACGCATGGCGCTGCGCCAGGGCTTCGGCAGCGCCGGATCCAAGCTGATCGCGCTGGCCGGGGTTCCGTTCGGCACGCCCGGATCGACCAATCTGCTCCACGTGGTGACGCTCACCGGCGACGAGCTCAAGGGCCACAGCGGCTGCTGACGCTATTTTTCGCGGGTTTGCAATCCTCGCTGCTTTGCCTAAGGCGAGGCCAATTCTGGCTGGCAGGGGATTGAACGATGCGCACCGACTGGACTCGCGACGAGATCGCCGCGCTGTTCGAGCTGCCGTTCACCGAACTGGTGTTCCGCGCGGCGCAAGTCCACCGCGCGCATCACGCTCCCGACGAGGTCCAGCTGTGCACACTGCTCTCGATCAAGACCGGCGGCTGCCCCGAAGATTGCGGCTATTGCGCGCAGTCGGTCCATGCCGACAGCGGGGTGGCGGCGACCAAGCTGATGGATGTGCGCGAAGTGCTGCAATCGGCGGCGCGGGCCAAGGACGCAGGGTCGCAGCGCTTCTGCATGGGCGCGGCGTGGCGCAACCCCAAGGACCGCGACATGCCCGCGGTGGTCGAAATCGTCAAAGGCGTGCGCGCGATGGGGCTGGAAACCTGCATGACGCTGGGGATGCTGACCCCGAAACAGGCCGGGATGCTGGCCGAGGCGGGGCTCGACTATTACAACCACAATATCGACAGCAGCCCCGAATATTATGGGCGCGCGATCACCACGCGGACGATGGCCGACCGGCTCGATACGCTGGGCCATGTCCGCGACGCGGGCATCGCGGTGTGCTCGGGCGGGATCGTCGGGATGGGCGAAACCCGCGCCGACCGGGTCGGCTTCATCCATACGCTGGCGACACTGCCGCAGCATCCCGAAAGCGTGCCCGTAAACGCGCTGGTGCCGATCAAGGGCACCGTGCTGGGCGATATGCTGGCCGATACCCCGCTCGCCAAGATCGACGACATCGAATTCGTCCGCACCGTCGCGGTGGCGCGGATCACCATGCCGCGATCAATGGTGCGGCTTTCGGCGGGGCGCGAGTCGATGTCGGACGCGGCGCAGGCGCTGTGCTTCATGGCCGGGGCCAATTCGATCTTCACCGGCGACCGGCTGCTCACCGCCGCCAATGCGGGCGACGATGCCGATGCCGCCCTGTTCGAGCGGCTCGGGCTCAGCCCGATGCAGGGCGAGGAGCCGCTTCGGGCAAGTGTCGAAGTAGCGGCCTAGCCCCCCGCGCCCCGAACAAAGCGCTGCCGACCCGCACATGCGTCGCGCCTTGCATGATTGCGGTCTCGAAATCGTCGCTCATCCCCATGCTCAGGCCCGCAATCCCGTGATCGTCGGCGAGCTTGGCGAGCAGCGCGAAAAACGGCGCGGGTTCGATTCCGGCGGGGGGCACGCACATCAGCCCGGCCAGCGGGAAATCGGCGGCGCGAACCTCGGCCAGCAGCGCGGGCAAATCGGCAATCGCGCAGCCGCCTTTCTGCTCCTCCGCGCCGATATTGACCTGAACGAAACACGGCACGCGCCGTCCGGTCTTGTCCATCGCCTTGGCCAGCGCAGCAAGCAGCGTGGATCGGTCGAGCGAATGGATGCAATCGAACAGCGCCACAGCTTCCTCCGTCTTGTTCGACTGGAGCTGGCCGACGAGGTGCAGTTCGACATCCGGAAAGTCCTCGCGCAGCGCGGGCCACTTCTCGGCCGCTTCCTGCACCCGGTTTTCGCCGTACACACGCTGGCCTTGCTCAAGCAACGGGCGGATGACCTCTGCGGGATGGGTCTTGCTGATTGCAATGAGCGTCATTTCTTGCGGATCGCGGCGGGCGATGCGCGCGGCGGCGGCGATACGGGACTGGACGTCTTCTAGCGGCGTGGCTGGTTCAATCATCGCGCGCTGCTATAGCGCCGCAATGCGCCGCCGCCACCCCGATCTCCCCCAGCTCTGGCTGGTCAGCGATGCGCGCACCGACCGCGTGCTCGACGCCGCGATCCGCGCGCTGCCGCGCGGCTCGGGGGTGATTTTTCGCCATTTCCATTTGCCACCTGTCGAACGGGCTGCGCGCTTTGCCGGGGTCCAGCGCCTCTGCCGCCGTCACCGGCATCTTGCGGTGCTGGCGGGAAGCGCTGGGCAAGCGCGCCGCGCGGGCGCGGTTGCGGCCTATGGCGCGCCTGCAACGCTTTCACGCGGACCCGCGCTGGTGCGGCTGATGACCGCACATTCGCATGCGGAAATCGCCGCTGCGCAGCGCGTCCGCGCTGATGCGATCCTGCTCTCGCCGGTGTTCCCGACCCGCTCGCATCCCGGCGCGCGCACGCTTGGAGCCTTGCGGTTCCGACTGCTGGCGGCGCGTGCGCCGGTCCCGGTCATCGCGCTGGGCGGCATGAATTTGCGCGCCGCCAAGCGGCTGCGCGGCTTTGCCTGGGCGGCAATCGATGGACTGAATCCCAAGGATTCTTGACGCGGAGTCACCGCCGGGCGCATTATGCCTCTGGACTAGGGGTGTAACATGGCTTCACGGGCAATCGGACCTTCGGGGTCATCCAGCTGGCGCGCGGTGCTGCGGCGCAGTTTGCGGCGCAGCGCAGAGCTGGTCGGCGCGCTGGCGCTCGCCGGGCTGACGGTCGCGCTGGCGTTGGCGCTGGCGAGCTATCACCAGACCGATCCCTCCGCCTCAACCGCTGCGGGCGGCCCGGTGCTCAACTGGATCGGCGCTCCCGGTGCCTGGGCTGCGGAACGGGTGCTGTTCCTGTTCGGCCCGGTTTCGGTGCTGTTTCTGCCGCTGCTCTATGTCTTCGCGCGCAAGCTGTGGCGCTTTGTCGAGGAGGAAGACGGCCTCGCCCCCGCCGACCACAAATGGTGGCGGCCGATCGGCGTGCTGCTGTTCGCTATGACGCTGATCGCCAGCGTGATGGCGCTGAGCTTCACCCAGCCGGGCGGTTCGCTCCCCGCAGGGATGGGCGGAATCGCCGGACTGCTCGGCGCGGGCGCGATCCGCGGGATGGCCGGACTGCTGCCCGAGGCGGCCCGCTTCTGGGCAATCCTTGGCGCGGGACTGGTCGCGCTGGTCGCCGGCACCATCCTCGCCGCGCGGGTCTTTGCGTTCGACTGGGGCACGTTGCTGACCCTGCCCGGGATGCTGCGCCGCATGCCTGCACTGCCCACACCTTCGCTGCCGTTCGCCCGTTCCGAGCGGCAGAAGGCGGCGCGTGAGCCTAAACCCATCCAGCAACTCGACACCCCGCGCCGGGCGCCCGAGATTTCGGACCCGACCCGCAGCGTCAAACCCGCGCAGCTCAATGCCGCCAGCCGCCAGGCCGATCTGTTTGACAGCTACGATTTGCCCGGACTCGACCTGCTCGCCGATCCGCCACCGCTTGGCACAAAGAAGGTCGACAAGCTGGCGCTCGAACGCAACGCGCGGCTGCTCGAAACCGTGCTCGACGATTTCAACGTCAAGGGCGAAATCACCGCGGTCCGCACCGGCCCGGTGGTAACGATGTACGAGCTCGAACCCGCGCCGGGCATCAAGGCCAGCCGCGTGATCGGTCTGGCCGACGATATCGCCCGCAACATGAGCGCGATATCGGCGCGCGTCTCGGCGATCCCCGGCCGCACCGTGATGGGGATCGAGCTGCCCAACGCCGACCGCCAGATCGTCGCGCTCAAGGAACTCGCCGCCTGCGAGCAGTTCGCGCATTCCAAGGCGATGCTGCCGATCATCCTGGGTAAGGACATTTCGGGCGAGCCGGTCATCGCCGATCTGGCGACGATGCCGCATCTGCTGGTCGCGGGGACCACCGGATCGGGCAAGTCGGTCGGGCTCAACTGCATCCTGCTGTCGCTGCTCTACCGGCTCACCCCGGCGCAATGCCGCCTGATCCTGATCGATCCCAAAGTGCTCGAGCTCAAGAGCTACGACGAGATCCCGCACCTCCTCTCGCCTGTGGTTACGGAGCCCGCCAAGGCGATCCGCGCGCTCAAATGGGCGGTCGAGGAGATGGAGCGCCGCTACCGGATGATGAGCGAGATTTCGGTGCGCAACATCGCCGGGTTCAACGACAAGCTCCGCGCCAACGCCGCCAAGGGCAAGCCGCTGGGCCGCCGCATCCAGATCGGCTTCGATCCCGATACCGGCGAGGAACTGTTCGAGGAGCAACAGCTCGATTACCAGGTGCTGCCGCAGATCGTGGTGATTGTCGACGAGCTGGCCGATCTGATGATCACCGTCGGCAAGGACGTCGAAGTGCTGATCCAGCGGCTCAGCCAGAAGAGCCGCGCGGCGGGGATCCATCTGATCATGGCCACCCAGCGGCCCTCGGTCGATGTCATCACCGGGGTGATCAAGGCCAATTTGCCAACCCGCATCTCCTTCGCCGTGACCAGCCGGATCGACAGCCGCACCATCCTCGGCGAGCAGGGTGCCGAGCAACTGCTGGGCAAGGGCGACATGCTCTACAAGCCCAACACCGACCCGATCAAACGCGTCCACGGGCCCTTTGTCAGTGACGAGGAAGTTGAACGCGTTGCCGATTTCTGGCGCGCGCAGGGCAAACCCGAATACGTCGATTCGGTCACCGAAGAGCCCGAGGACGGCGGCTTCGGCTTCGACGATCTCGACAGCGCGAGCGACGCGCCGGAGGAGCGCAAGTACCGCCAGGTCTGCCAGCTGGTGTTCGAAAACCAGAAGGTCAGCGCCAGCTGGATCCAGCGCCAGATGGGGGTGGGCTACAACACCGCCTCGAAATGGGTCGAACGGATGGAAGCCGACGGCTTCGTCGGCCCCGCCAATCATGTCGGACGAAGGGATATCTACCGGGACGAGAATGGCAGCCCGCTTTAGGGCCTACCCTCTCGCCACCGTCACTTGCATGAACTGGGGCTGGGTCTTGGGACCGTCGCCATTGAGCGCCAGCGGGTAGTTGCCCGAGGGGAGCGCGGCGAGCGGCATGCCGGCGGCAGCGAGCGCGTAGGGCGAGACGCGGTAGCGGGTGCACAGCCCGCCCGCGCCGTCGCTGACCAGCGGGGCTTCGAACTCGACCGCGATCATCGCATTGTCGACACGTGATACCGAGCAAACCGCGAGCTGCCCCGCGCCCAGATCGAGCACCAGCCCGGTGCCTTCGGCCACCCCGATCAACCCTTCGACCCAAGCCCCGGTCTTGGACAGATTGCGCAGGATCGCATCGTAGCGGTGGTCGGTATGGATGATGCCGATCCGGCGGAACATGGTGCGGCGCTCCGAGCGGTGGCGCTTGGGTCCTTCGGGCTCGATCTTGAGTTCGTGGCTGCCCATCCGCTCGATCACTTCGGCCTGCGGCAGCGCCTGCGAATAGATGAAGCCCTGGATGAATTTGGCGCCCTTGGCGACGACCAGATTGAACTGGTCGAAGGCCTCGACCCCCTCGACCGTGGTTTCCATCCCCAGCGCATCGGACAGGCCGATGATCGCGGCGATGATCTTGGCGCTGTTCTGATCCTTTTGGGTGCACGAATCGACGAAGCTCTTGTCGACCTTGATCTTGTCGAACGGCGCCGAACGCAGATAGCTGAGCGACGAATAGCCAGTCCCGAAATCGTCGAGCGCGAGCCGGACACCCAGCGCCTTCAACTGGCGGAAAGTATCGTCGGTGGTCTCGCTATCGCCCATGAAGACGCTCTCGGTCAGTTCAAGCTCGAGCCGGTTCGGCTCGAGCCCGCTGGCAGCGAGGGTATTGGTAACGATCTGCATGAAGCCAGTGTTGGCAAACTGCACCGCCGAAACATTCACCGCGACGCGCACCGAGGTCGGCCAAGCCATCGCGTCGTCGCAGGCGCGGCGCAGCGCCCATTCGCCCAGCTGGTTGATGAGGTTGGATTCCTCGGCGATCGGGATGAACACCGCCGGGCTGACCGGACCACGGTCGGGGTGGTCCCAGCGCATCAGCGCCTCGAAGCCGACCACCATGTGGTCCTTGGTCCGCACCACCGGCTGGTAGTGCAGCTCCAGCTCCTCATTGGTCAGCGCCTCGCGCAAGTCCGCCTCGATCAGGCGGCGTTCTTCGGCCTCGTCCTTGAGATCGGCGGAAAAGAACCGGAACTGGCTGCGCCCGCCGTTCTTGGCGGCATAGAGCGCGAGGTCCGAACTGCGGACCAGATCGTCCTTTTCCAACCCGTCGTAAGGCGCAATCGCGATGCCCAACGATGCACCAATGGTCGCGCGCTGGTGATCGATCGAATAGGGCTGCGAGAGGATCTGGATAATTTTGTCGGCCAGCTCGCCCAGCTTGCCGCGATCGTCGAGGTCGGGCAAAATCACCTGGAATTCATCCCCGCCGAGGCGGCCAATCTCGCCGCGATCGCCGACGATCCGCTGCAACCGGTCGGCCACCTGCTTGAGCAGTTCGTCGCCGGCCTGGTGTCCCAGCGTATCGTTGACCGCCTTGAAGCGGTCGAGATCGAGCATCATCAGCGAGCAGCTGCGCTTGGCCGATTTGTAAGAGGCGAGGATGCCTTCCAACTGCCGGTTCATCCGGTGGCGATTGGCGAGCCCGGTCAGCGAATCATATTCGGCCAGCCGCGAATCTTCCAGCTTGCGCTCGTATTCGACCGTGATGTCCTTGGCGCTGCCGCGATAGCCCTGGAACTTGCCCGACTTATCGAACTTGGGATGGCCCGAGATCGACCACCAGGTCTGGCGCCCTTCCTGGATCGCTTTGCCCAGCATCAGCCGCACGGTCTGATCGACGATCTTGTTGTGCGCGCGCAGCTGGAAATTGAGCGGGCGGTCGGATTTTTCGGGATTGTCGGGATCGGTCTCGAACAGCGAGAGCAGCGGCTGGGCGAGCAGCTTTGTAATCGGCTGGTCGAGCTTTTGCACCGCGTTTTCGGAAATATAGATCAGCCGCCCTTCGGCGTCGGTGGCCCATAGCCAGCCGATCCCGGCCTGCTCGAAATCGTCGAGCACTTCGAGCCGCCGCGCGGCATCGCCGGGCAGGATCACGCCGACCGAGCCATAGTCCGCGGACGAACCCGAGCCACCGGCGCCGAGACCGGTCAATCCCTGAAAAAGTCGCTTCACGGCCATCGCTGGTCAAATCTCACAATCGGCAGGCAGTAAGAGGGTTGCTATGGTGCAACATCGATAAACCAAGATGGTTACCGGAATCCTAAATTCGGCCGGCTGTGGCATTTGAACGTCGTGGCTGGGGAGGAGCATGGCCGGCCCTAGCCGCGCGGCACCGGATAGCCGCGCCAGCGCTTGATCCGCCGGATCGAAAAGCTCGAGCGCATCGACGACACGCCGGGCAGGCGCGACAGGCAATCGCGGTGGATCCGGTCGAACTGGTCGAGGTCGGCCGCCGCGACACGCAGCAGATAGTCGGCATTGCCCGACATCAAATGACATTCGAGGATATCGTCGAAATCACCCACCGCCGCCTCGAAGCGGTCCATCGCCTCGCGGCTCTGGCTATTGAGCGTGATCTCGACGAAGGCCTGCAGCGTGAGCCCCAGCCCGCGCGGATCGACTTGCGCCGAATAGCCGGCGATCACTCCCGCCTCCTCGAGCGCGCGGATGCGGCGATGGCAGGCCGAAGGCGAGAGCCCGGCGGCGTCGGCCAATTGCGCGATCGAGCGCGAGGAATCGCGCTGCAGCGCAACAAGCAAGTCGACATCCATCCGATTCATGGCAAATAATCCCGTTCAATTCCGTTTTTCGGGAAATATCACCAATCCACCCTGCCGCACAACCCAACTTAGGTGAAACATCGCGGGCGCGAAGGCGTATGCTTACGCTCACAACCCAGAGTTGAGCCAGGGAGACCCAGGATGCGCGTCGGCACCGTCAAGGAAATCAAGAACCACGAATACCGCGTCGGGCTGACCCCGGAGAGCGTCCGCGAGTTGGCGGTACATGGTCACGAGGTGTGGGTCGAGGCTGGCGCGGGGGACGGCATCGGCGCGAGCGACCGCGACTATGAAGCGGCGGGTGCGGCGATCAAGCCCGATGCGAAGACGGTGTTCGATGGCTGCGAGATGATCGTCAAGGTCAAGGAGCCCCAAGCGGTCGAGCGGGCAATGCTGCGCGAGGGGCAAGTGCTGTACACTTACCTCCACCTCGCCCCCGACCCCGAACAGACCGCCGGGCTGGTCAAGTCCGGGGTCACCGCGATCGCTTATGAAACGGTGACCGGGCCGGGCAACTCATTGCCGCTCTTGAAGCCGATGAGCCAGGTTGCGGGGCGGATGTCGATCCAGGCCGGCGCGACCGCGCTCGAGAAGGCGCATGGCGGGCGCGGCGTTCTGCTCGGCGGTGTGCCCGGGGTGATGCCCGGCAAAGTCATGGTGATCGGCGGCGGCGTGGTGGGTTTCAACGCCGCGCAAATGGCGGTCGGGCTCGGTGCCGACACCACGATCCTCGACCGCGACCCCGACGTGCTCGAACGGCTCGGCATCCATTTCGAAAGCCGCGCCAAGACGCGCTTTTCCAACCGCGCCAATATCCAGCAGATGCTGTGCGAGGCGGACCTTGTGATCGGCGCGGTGCTGGTCCCCGGTGCCGCCGCGCCCAAGCTGGTGACGCGCGAAATGCTTGGCTGCATGAAGCCCGGCGCGGTGCTGGTCGATGTCGCGATCGACCAGGGCGGCTGCTTCGAGACCAGCCACGCCACCACCCACGCCGAGCCGACCTATGTGGTCGATGGCGTGGTGCACTACTGCGTCGCCAACATGCCCGGCGCGGTCGCGCGCACCAGCACCTATGCGCTCAACAACGTCACGCTGCCCCACGCGCTGCGGATTGCCGATCTGGGCTGGAAGGCTGCGCTGAAGGCCAACCCGCACCTCGCCGACGGGCTCAACGTCCACGCCGGGAAAGTGACCTATGAAGCGGTCGCAACCGAACTCGGCTATGAGTACGTGCCTGTTAGCTCAGTATTGGGTTGAATTAGCGAGTTTTTGGGACACGAAATTAACGGTCCGGCAAGCACGCTTGCTTAGGTTCTGGCCATGCGGGCGGGACGGACCATCGGGATTGCACTGGCGATGGCAGCGGCTTGGCTGCTGGGCCTTGCCATGCCGTCGGCGGCGAGCGCCGATGTTCTCGCGACCGCAAATTGCCATGCTTCCGCGACCTTGGCGGAGGATTACGATGCGCTTGCCCGAGCGCCTGACCGCTGGCGCTGCAGCAGCGGCGACTGGGAGCTCGCCGCCGATCGCACACTTATCCGATTCGCGGTGGCCCCCGGCGCTCCGCAGCCAAACCGCTTCGTCACCCGCGTCACGCGTTTCGCGGCGCTCAAGCTGACGGTCATCGCGGCCGACGGAACCCGGGCAACCCACACGCTGTCATCTGCGGATATGCAACCGGGTACCCGCGACTGGCTGATGCTCACCGCGCTGCCACGGATCGACCGCCCGATCGTGACGGTCGTGGCTGAGATCGACGGGGCGCGGCATCTGGGGATGCTAGGCAAAGCGCGGATCGAGCGCGCGACGGCGGCCACGCCGACCATTGGTCGGTTCGAATTGATAATGGCCGGACTGTGCGGTTTGCTCTGCGCGCCATTCCTGTTCAACTTGGCTTTCTATCGCGTCCTGCGCGAGCGGTTCCTGATCTGGCACACCTGCGGGGTTGGACTGATGCTGGCGCAGATGGTGATCACTTCGGGATTGATCAACCATTTCGCCGCGCTGTCCATCGATACGCTGTGCATCCTCTCGGCCGGAACCTTTGGCGGCGGGGCCATCTGCGCCGCGATGTTTGGCGCCGACCTGATCGAACCGGACAAGCTCGACCCGCTCCATCGCCGCCTGCTGGCCGCAACTGCGCCCTGGATTGCCGGATTCACGCTGTTCTACCTGTTCGGCGGCGAAACATTGCGAGGTTTGGCGGCCAGCATCTATTATTTGTCGTTCGTTCCGATCATCGCCCTGTTCTGCTGGGTCATGGGCGTCGCATTGCATCGCGGCAGCCGTGCCGTGCGGTTCCAGATTGCCGCGTGGACCCCGTTCCTACTGGTCGGCGCGGTGCGCGTGGGAACTTCGGTAGCGACGGACGGCAACCCGCTCGCGCTCGACTTCGAGCAGCATCTGGCGATTGTGGCGGAAATCCTGATCACGGCGCTCGCGGTGGTCGATCGTTTCATGGTGCTGCGACGCCAGCGCGACCACGCGCGGTTCGAAACGCGCCAGCTGGAACAGGCGGTTGCGCGCGATCCACTGACAGGTCTGTTCAACCGGCGCGGGATCGAAGGCCGCTTCGAAAAATTGCGCAGCGCCGGGTTCGATACGCTGGCGGTGATCGATCTCGACAATTTCAAGGCGATCAACGACGCCCGAGGCCATGCGGTGGGCGACCAGGTCCTCGCCGCGACCGGCCTTGCCTTGCAGGACGATCCCGATCTGATCGCCTGGCGGCTGGGCGGCGAGGAATTCCTGCTGCTGCTGCGCGGCAGCAATGCCACGCGCCGCGCCGAAGCACGGCGCCAAGCCATCCCAACCCGAGTGGCGACGCTGGTGCCCGGCTTGCCCGGCCCGGTGACAGCGAGCATGGGCGTGATCGAGCTGCCGCGCGGCACCATGCTGGGTAGCGGCTATGCCGAACTCTACGCCCATGCCGACCGGCTGCTTTACGAAGCCAAGCGCGCCGGACGCAACCGCATGATTGCCGAGAAGTTGACGGTATTCGCGGGTAACGAGCGCAGGGTGGCGACCGCCGCTTAGAGAAACGGCGCGGCGACCTCTTTGGGCACGCGCAGGACCCGCCCCGAGGCGCGGTCGATGATCGCCCAGGTCGTGCGCGCGCTGACGATCAGCTTGCCCGCAGTGTTCCGGAAATCGACTCGCCGGTCGAACCGCGCGCCGGTCGGCGGCTCGGGAATGAAGGTCTCGGCGGTCACGCTCTCGCCCGCGCCGATATTGCTGCGATAGTCGATCTCGTGGCGAGTGACGACCCAGACTTAGGCTTCCCTGTGCTCCGGGCTGGCGACCGCCGCCCAATGCGCGGTCGCAATATCCTGCACCCATTGCACCCACACCGTATTGTTGACGTGGCCGAGCTCGTCGATGTGCTCAGGGGTGGCGGTGAAGGTGAGGGTGTGGCGGTTCATTCAGCAACGCCCAGCTGCCACAGGATAAACGTAAACTCTTCCGCCGTTTCGCGCAGGCTTTCGAACCGCCCCGACTTGCCGCCGTGGCCCGCGCCCATGTTGGTCTTGAGCAGCAGCTCGTGGTCGTCAGTTTTGAGTTCGCGCAGTTTCGCGACCCACTTCGCCGGTTCCCAATAGGTCACGCGCGGATCGTTAAGCCCGGCGGTGACCAGCAGCGGTGGATAGGCTTGGGCCTTGACCTGGTCGTAGGGCGAATAGCTGCGGATCAGCCCAAACGCGGCTGGGTCCAGAATCGGATTGCCCCATTCGGGCCACTCGCCGGGGGTCAGCGGCAGCGTCTCGTCGAGCATGGTCGCCAGCACATCGACGAACGGCACATGCGCCACCGCCGCGCCGAACAGCTCCGGGTCGGAATTGATCACCGCGCCCATCAGCTCGCCGCCGGCCGAGCCGCCCGAAATGCTGATCTGCCCCGCAGCCGTGAAGCCGCGTTCGATCAGCCCCTTGGCGACATCGACGAAATCGTTGAAGGCGTTGGTTCGCCGCTCGAGCTTGCCCGCCTTGTACCAGGCGCGGCCCAGATCGTCGCCGCCGCGGATATGCGCGATGGCATAGGCGAAACCGCGATCCACCAGCGACAGCCGCGTGGTCGAAAAGCCCGGCGGGATCGAGATACCATAGGCTCCGTAGCCGTAGAGGTGCAGCGGACCAGTTCCGACTCGATCCTTGCGCATCACCAGGCTGACCGGGATTGCGGTGCCATCGCGCGCCGGGATTTCGAGCCGCTCGGTGACATAGAGCGAGGCATCGTAGCCCGAGGGCAGTTCCTGCACCTTGAGCACTTCGAGGCTGCGCGCCGCGACGTCGTAGTCATAGACCGTCGCCGGGCTGACCATGCTTTCGTAGCCGAGCCGCAGCTTGGTCACCGCCCATTCGGGATTGTCGCCAAGGCCCGCGTCATAGCTCGCCTCGGGGAAGGCGATCGGTTCGATCCGCCCAGAATTGACCGGATCGTCATCGTAATAGCGCAGCTCGATCTGATCGAGCCCGGCACGCCGCCCTTCGACCACGTAGAAATCGCGGAACAGCTCGAACCCGGTCAAATAGAATGCATCCGACCCCTCGATTAACGTGGTCCATTCGCTTGGACTGGCAAGCGGCGCGGTGGCGAGTCGGAAGTTCTCGTGCGCGTCATTGGCATGGATGAACAGTGTGCCCTCGCGCTCGTCGACATCGTATTCGACGCCCTTTTCGCGCGCCCGAACCAGGATCGGGGTCGCAAGCGGGTCGGCGGCGGGGATCAGCCGGACTTCGCTGGTTTCGTGGTCCGAGGCACCGATCACCAACCATTTTTCATTGGCCGAAAGCGCCGAGCCGACGCGGAAGCCCTCGTCGTCCTCGTGATAGAGTTCGACATCGGCTCCGATGGGCTGTCCGAGCCAGTGCAGCCGCGCATTGTCGGTGCGCCACTGTTCGTTGGCGAGGCTGTAGACCAGCCCCTTGTCGCCCGCGACCCACACCAGCGGGGAGAGCGTCCCGGGAATCTCGTCGGAGAGCAGCTCGCCGCTCGCGATCATTTTGATCCGCGCGGTAAAGCGTTCCGAACCATTGTCGTCCACCGCATAGGCGAGCAGCGTCGCATCGTTCGAAACCGCGATGGCACCGAGGCGGAAGTATTCGTGCCCTTCGGCCAGCGCGACTTCGTCGAGGATCAGCTCATCAGGGCCACCTGCAACCGGCCGCCGCCACCATTTCTTGTATTCCGCGCCTTCCTCGAACTCGATCCAGTAGAGATAATCGCCGTCCTTCTGTGGCACCGACTTGTCCGCTTCCTTGATCCGCCCGCGCATCTCGGTGAACAGCGCGTCGATCTGGCCTTGTCTGGGGGCCATCTGCTGTTCGAACCAGGCGTTTTCCGCCTCGAGATGCGCCAGCACCGCCTTGTCGGCGACCTCGGGGTAACCGGGATCGCGCAGCCAGGCGTAATCGTCGGTGACGGTGATTCCGTGATGCGTGCTGCTGGAGGGCATTTTTGTCGCAATCGGGGGGGTGGCCAAAGCTTCGGTGGAATCTGTCATTCCCTGCCTCTATGTTGGCGGCATAGTCCCCGCAACCCGGAGCGGAAATTCCCATGCTGATGCACACCTCCCAAGAGCTAAATGGCTCAGCCCGTCTCGATGCGCTGCGCAAGGAGCTCAAGCGCCGCAATCTCGATGGCTTTGTCATTCCGATCTCGGACGAACACATGAGCGAATATGTCGGCAGCTATGCCCAGCGACTGGCGTGGCTGACCGGCTTTGGCGGATCGGCCGGGACCGCAGTGGTGCTGGCGGATGAAGCGGCGATCTTCGTCGACGGGCGCTACACGCTGCAGGTGCGCGACCAGGTCGACGGGCGACTGTTTGGCTACGAGTCGACGCTTCTGACCAGCGTCGCCAAATGGCTGGGCGAACATGCCCCCGAAGGCGCGCGGATCGCCTACGATCCCTGGCTCCACGGCAAGGGCTGGGTCGAAGCCGCGCGCAAGGCACTGGCCGAAAAGGGCAGCGAACTGGTCGCTGTGACAAGCAACCCGATCGACGCGGTGTGGCACGACCGCCCCGCGCCCTCGCCAGCGCCTGCCGTGGTCCATTCGGATGCATTCGCGGGCCAGTCGAGCCAGGCCAAGCGCGAGGCGGTGGCCGAATGGCTGGGCACCCACAAGCTCGATGCAGCGGTGGTCTCTGCGCTCGATTCGGTCGCGTGGCTGCTCAATATCCGTGGCGCGGATGTGGACCGCACGCCGGTCGCGCTGTCGTTCGTGATCGCGCATGCCGATGGCACCGCCGAACTGTTCATCGCCGAGGGCAAGCTCACTCCCGAAGTGCGCGCGCATCTGGGCAATGCGGTGCGCGTCTCGCCGCGCGAGGCCTTCGTGCCCGCACTGGCTGCGTTGACCGGAAAGAAAGTCGCGGTCGATCCCGAACGCTCGGTCCACGCGATCTTTGCGGCGCTCGAAGGGGCGGGCGCCAAGGTGGTAGAACTGCGCGACCCGACGATCCTGCCCAAGGCGGTCAAGAACCCGGTCGAACAGGCCGGCCAGCGCGCGGCGCAGGCCCGCGACGGCGCGGCGATCGCCAAATTCCTCCACTGGCTGAGCATCGCCGCCCCCAAGGGTGATCAAACCGAGCTGTCGGCCGCCGCGCGGCTCCAGCGCTTTCGCGACGACACCGGGTTGCTGCGCGATCTAAGCTTCGACACGATCTCGGGCGCAGGGCCCAACGCGGCGATCCCGCATTACCGGGTGAGCGAGGAATCCAACCTCATCATCGCGCCGAACAGCGTCTACCTCGTCGATTCGGGCGGGCAGTATTCCGACGGGACCACCGACATCACCCGCACCGTCTGGATCGGGAGTCCTGACAATATTGGGGGCGAAGCACCCGCCGAACAGAAAGACCGCTTCACCCGCGTGCTCAAGGGCCATATCGCGCTCGCCCGCGCGGTATTCCCCGCCGGGACCAATGGCAGCCAGCTCGACAGTTTTGCGAGGCAGTTCCTGTGGGAAGCCGGGCTCGACTATGCGCATGGCACCGGCCACGGCGTCGGCAGCTTCCTCGCGGTGCACGAAGGCCCGCAGCGGATTGCCAAATCGGCCGGCGGACAGGCCGGAACCGGGCAAGAACTGCTCGCGGGCATGATCCTCTCCAACGAGCCGGGCTATTACAAGACCGGCGCATACGGCATCCGGATCGAGAACCTCGTGCTGGTCGAGGCGCGCGAGGTCGCCGGGGCCGAGGGTGCGTTCTTCGGCTTCGAAACGCTGACCTTCGCGCCGATCGATCGCGCGCTGGTCGACGTCGCGATGCTCATGCCCGAGGAACGGACATGGTGGAACGATTATCATGCGCAGGTCGAACGTATCCTCGCGCCGCAGCTCGATGGCGCTGCGCTGGAATGGCTCACGGCGCAATGTGCGCCCTTGTGAGCCTTTGTGCGTTCCTGTAATGTTCTAAACGAATCGGCGAGGGAGAGACGCAAATGATCGGCTATGTAACGCTTGGCACCAACGACCTGCAGCGCGCGGCGAAGTTCTATGACGCGATCGCGGCGGAACTCGGCACCGGGCGGATGATGGAATTCGGCGAATTTATCGCTTGGGGCACGCCGGGCGGCGGCGCGGGGATCGGGCTGACCAAGCCCTATGACGGCAACGCCGCCACGGTCGGCAACGGGGTGATGGTGGCGTTCGAGGCGCGCGACAAGGATCAGGTCCACAAGCTCTACGAGATCGCGCTCGCCAATGGCGGGACCGACGAAGGCCCGCCCGGGCTGCGCGGCGAAGCCGATGCCGACGGCAAGGGCTTTTACGCGGCGTATTTTCGCGATCCCGATGGCAACAAGGGCAACGCTTTTATCATGGGGTGAGCGGCGATGGACAATCTTTTCACCCATCCGATCCACCTCGGGCTGGGTGCCAAGGCGGTGCCGCAGCCCGAATTCACCGGGATGGCGTGGTATGCGGACTATGTCGCGCGCCATGCCGCCGGCGGTGCGGAAGGCCGGTTGGTCAGCCTCTATCGCTTCAGTGAAAGCTGGGATTCGTGGGAAATGCACCCGGCGGGCGACGAAGTCGTGGTCTGCGTCGCCGGGAGCATGACGCTGACCCAGGAGTTGGCCGACGGCAGCACCGCCAGCGTGACGCTCGGTCCCGGCGATTATGCGATCAATCCGCCCGGCGTCTGGCACACCGCCGACGTCGCAGGCGAAGCGACCGCGCTGTTCATCACCGCAGGGCTGGGCACCCAGCATCGTCCGCGCTGAGCGGCTTGCGTGCGGTTGAACGCTGCTGCCCGATTGCGACAATTGGCGACAAATCAGCCGCATTCCGGCATAATCGCGCGACAGACATGCCGTAGAAGCACTACAGGAAGTCGCGCAGTCCGGATGGTTCCCTCCCCTTCCCCCGGACGCGCGGCTTCACCCTGTTCGAGGGATCGGAGAAATCGCATGACCAAGAAACTGATGATCGGCCTTTCGCTCGCCGCCATGACCGTCGCGGGCGCGGGCGTCGCCTATGCCCAGACGGGCGATGGCACCACCACCCGCGCCGAAGCGCAAACCCGCGCCGCGACGATGTTCGCCCGGATGGACGCGAACAGCGACGGCAAGCTCGACACCGCCGACCGCGCCGCGCATCAAGCGGCGATGTTTGCCCGGCTCGACACCGACAATAGCGGCAGCATCTCGCCGGCTGAAATGACCGCGGGCCATGCGCGCAGCCCTGCGGCTGCAGCTGGTCCGGATGGTGCCGAACGCGGCCACCGCTCGGGCGGGCACCGGATGGGCGGCAGTCACATGGGCGGCCGAGGTCACGGCGGCGGCATGATGATGATGCGCATGGCCGACACCAACCACGACCAGGCGGTCAGCCAGGCCGAATTCACCGCCAAGGCACTGCAGCACTTCGACAGCGCGGATACCAACAAGGACGGTACACTGACCCGCGCCGAGCGTCAGGCCGCGCACCAGGCGATGCGGACGCAGATGAAGGACCGTCATGGCGAAATGGGTCATGGCGACATGCCGCCCCCGCCGCCGGGCAACTAAGTCCCTGACGCGGTATCCTTGCGCATGAGCGATGCCGCACTGACTGCGCCCCGGCTTCTGGTCGTCGACGACGAGGCGGCGCTGCGTGAACCCCTGGCCGAGTATCTTGTCCGCCAGGGGTTTGCCGTTACCGAAGCCGCCAGCGCGGCCGAAGCGCGCAGCCTGCTGCGCGATGCGCCGCCCGATCTGGTGCTGCTCGACATCATGATGCCGGGCGAGGACGGCTTGTCGCTGTGCCGCCATCTGATCGAAACGCGCGCGATCCCGACGATCCTGCTCACCGCCCGCGGCGAGGCGACCGACCGGATCGTCGGGCTAGAGATCGGGGCTGACGATTATGTGGTCAAACCGTTCGAACCGCGCGAGCTGGTCGCGCGCATCCGCAGCGTGCTGCGCCGTGCGACCCGCGGGCCCGCCGCTGCATCGGACGAAGAATTGTTCGAATTCGAAGGCTGGAAGCTCGATCCGCTCAAACGCCGGCTGATCGATGCCGAAGGCGCGGTGGTGAGCATCTCCTCGGCCGAGTTCCGCCTGCTGATGGCCTTCGTCGAACACCCGCGCCAGGTGCTCGATCGCGACCGGCTGCTCGACATGGTCCAGGGCCGCGAGGCGCATTTGTTCGATCGCGCGGTCGATAACCAGGTCAGCCGCTTGCGCCGCAAGATCGAACCCGACAGTCGCAATCCGACCTTGATCCAGACCGTGTGGGGCGGCGGCTACATGCTTGCCGCCGATGTCCGCCGTGTGCCCGCGGGTACCGCATGATGCCCCGGCCCAAATTTCCACGCCTCTGGCCCCGCAGCCTGCAAGGGCAAGTGCTGCTGGCGGTCGCGCTCGCGCTGCTGCTGGTCCAGGGCGCGAGCGCGGCGCTGCTCTACCGCGCGCAGGTCGACCGGCGCGAGGCTGCGCTGGTTCACGCCGCCGCGCTGCGAATCTTTGCCGCCGTGCGCGAGGATGCCGGCCTTCCGCGCCCGCAGCGGCCCGAGTTTGGCGCGCGGCGCAATGATCCGCACGACATCATCGAGAACAGCCGCGCCTTCCGTCATGAGCGCACGGCCCAATCGCCGCTACGCAGCGGCGAAGCGCGGCACGACGAAGCCGAGCAGGAATTGCGCGATATGCTGGCCCAGCAAGGGCTTACCTTTGCCGATGTGCTGGTGACACAGCGCGCGGTGGCCAGCGATGCATTGGCCCAGCGCCGGGTCGCGCGCCGCGCGATGGCTGGGCACCACGAGTTGGGGCTGCCTCAACGCTTGCTGGTCGCGGGGGTCCAGCGCCAGGGCGGGGGCGACTGGCTGGTTGTGCGCGTGCTGGTCCCGCGCGGCGAGACCCGGCCAATCCTGTCGCTGCTGCTCCAGACCTTGATGATTTATGCGGTATTGGTCGGCGCGCTGGCTCTGATCCTGCGCCGGATTACCCGGCCGCTGGCAGCCCTTACCGGTCGGCTCGAACGCTTTGCCGAAACGCGCGACACGCAGGGCCAGCTCGAGCCGCAAGGCCCGGACGACGTCCGCCGGTTGATCGTCGCGCATAATGCGATGGAAGCGCGGATCGCCGGGCTGCTCGACGAGAAAGACGTGATGCTCGGCGCGATCGGGCATGATCTCAAAACACCCTTGTCGGCGCTGCGCGTGCGGATCGAGTCGGTCGAAGACGACGCCGAGCGGCGTAAAATGGCTGCAACGATCGAGGACATCACTCGCTCGCTCGACGACATCCTTTCGCTCGCACGAGTCGGCCGCCCGAGCGATCCCAGGGAAGCAACCGAACTCTCTGCGCTGGTCGGCTCGATCGCCGAAGAATTCGAGGATATGGGCGAGCCCGTGGTCCTCGGCGAGACGCAGCGGATCGTTGTCGCGTTACGCGCCACCTGGCTGCGCCGCGCGCTGCGCAACCTCATTTCCAACGCGCTGCGCTATGGCCAGCGCGCCCGCGTTTCGCTGGCGCGCGAGGGCGAGCTGGCGGTCATCCGGATCGAGGACGACGGCCCGGGCATCGCCCCCGACAGTATCGCCCGGATGCTCGAACCGTTCACCCGCGGCGAACCTTCGCGCAACAGCGAGACCGGCGGTGCCGGGCTTGGCCTGACCCTCGCCCGCGCGATTGCCGAACAGCATGGCGGGGCGCTCGACCTCGCCAACCGGCGCAACGCCGATGGCGAGGTCGAAGGACTGACCGCGACGCTTAAGCTGCCCGCCGGGTAGGAGCTATTTCAGCCTGGCAATCTCGCGCGAGACTTCGGTCCGGCGCGCGTCCTTGAGCCTGCCGCAGTTGCGAACCCGCTCGATCGTGCGCTCCAGCTCCAGCGCGCCGGTCTTGCCCGCGAACAGCGGACGGAACTCGGTGGCGATTTCATCCGCTCGCTCGACCGAGCAGAAACCGTTGAGCATCCCGGGCAAGCGCGAGGCAAAGAATATCCCGCCGCCGCCTTCCATCAGCTGCCGGAAGTTGCCGCGCAGCCATGCATAGCCCCGATCGCGTGTCCCACTGGTCGAAATAACGCTGCGGACCATGCCGAGCCGCTCGCTGGTGCGCAGCCGCGCATCCTTGAACTCGTCCAGCACCCAATTTGCAATCTCGGTCTTGCCGCTGGCCCCGATCGCGCGCAGCGCTGCGGGGCGGAATTGCGGATCCTGCGAGCCGAGCGCCATGTCGGCCAGCGCCTTGGCCGCGTCGAGATTCCCGCCTTCGATATAGGCATCGAACGCCGAGCCGTAGAGCGCGGGATCGAGTGCGGCCTTGTCCCCGCCCAGCCACGCCGTAGCGGCTTCGCGCAAGGTCTTGGCCAGCGCCGCGTCTTGCGCGGCCCCGAGCAGGCGATCGACCAATTGCAGCCGCCGCTGCGAGCGTTCGGCGGCGTCACCGGAGTAAGCATTGGCCTTGGGCGAGAAGCCCAGCGCATCGAGCTGCGGTCGGAACAATGCATCGACGAACCGGCGATAGGCTGTGGTCGCGGCATCGTCGAGCAGGCCCGCATTCGACAGCACATCGAGCCCGTCCGCTGCGGAACTGCTGGCGTAACTGTCGGGGTTCGCGGCCATGACCCGTGCCAATTCGGCCAGCTGGCCCGCGCTGGCGCGGCCCGCCATGAAGCTGGCGCGCAGCGAATCCGCCAAGGCCAGCGCTTCGCCCGAGGGGAGCGTCGCGGCCGAGGCGATCAGCGCGTCCCAGTCCGCCTTGGGCAGCTCGAACCGGTAATAGCCGGTGCCACCGACATTGGGGATCAGTGCGCCCTTGCCCGGCAACGTGACCGTGCTGCTGGCTTCGGTGAGCAACTGGCACTGCTTGTCCTCGGCGCGGCGCGCGCAGAGCGGGATGCCCCAGCGCGTCTGAGGACCGGTGGTGCCATAACGAACATAGCGGCTTTGCGTCACGGTGTAGCGCCCGTCCTTGCCGCCGCTGAAAGTGACCAGCGGCACGCCCTGCTGGTCGGTGAAGCTCTGCATCGCCGGGACAATCCGCGGGTCACCCGCCGCCTGCGCCATCGCGGCGAAGAATTCGGTGCTGGTCGCGTTGCCGTATTTATGCGCGGCCATGTAGCCGCGCACCCCGTCGCGGAACTTGGTATCGCCCATGAAGCCCGCGATCATCGCGACGACATGCCCGCCCTTGCCATAGGTGATCGAATCGAACGCCTCGTCGATCTGCGCATTGGTCTTGATCGGCTGGTGGATCGGCCGCCCCGTCAGCAACGCGTCGGTGTTCATCGCGGCGAAACCCTCGGCCAATGCGCCCGCACCGATGTTGAGGTCGGGCCGCCACTCGTTGCCGATCCGATAACCCATCCAGTTGGCGAAGCTTTCGTTGAGCCAGATGTCGTCCCACCACGCCGGGGTGACCAGGTCGCCGAACCACTGGTGTGCCAGCTCATGGCTGACAATCATGCCGAAGGCGCGCTTCTGCTCGGTCGAAGCATTGTCGTCCATCACCAGGATATTGTCCTGGTAAAGGTCGGCGCCCGCATTCTCCATCGCGCCGGGGAGAATCGGCGTCGTGATCTGGTCGAGCTTGGGATAGGGGAAGCCTTGCCCGAAATAGTTTTCGAGATGCGCGACGATACCCTTCGAACCTTCGAGCGCGAAGGCGATTTTGCCCGCGTTCTGCCGGGTCGTGACCACGCGCAGCGGCAACGGCACGCTGCGCTGCGGGGTGACTGTGACCGTGCCTTCAACGGTTGCAAAAGGCCCGACCATCATCGCCACCAGATAGGTCGGCAGTGGCAGGGTCGGCGCGAAGCGGTGCACTTCGAGGCCATTTTCGAGGGTCTTGGACACCTCCGGCGCGTTGCTCACTGCAATTTGGCCCGGCTTGGTGCGCAGCGTGACGGTGAAGGGAGTCTTGAATCCGGGCTCGTCGAAGCCCGGAAAGGCGGCGCGCGCGTCGATCGATTCGAACTGGGTCCACGAATACCACGCGTCGCCCACCTTGACGCGGAACATGCCCGCAGGACCCGTCTGGAACGGGGCATCGTAATCGAAGGAGAAGCTGATCGGGCCAGCGGGCAGCGGCTCGGCAAAGGTGAGGCGCGCGACGCCGGTGGGGTCGAGCTCGGTCCAGGTGCCGGTGAAGCTCTTCCCGCCTGCGTTGGCGAGCGCCTTGCCCATCGCCAAGTCGCGGCCGTGCAAATCAACGAAACGGGTCGCAGCCTTGAGCGTCGCGTCCACTTCGACGTGACCCGAAAAACGTTCCTTGTCGGGATCGATCGTCAGGTCGAGACGGTAGGCGGCGGGCGCAACTGTATCGCTCAACCGGCCTTCGGGGACCGGGGCCAGCGCGACAACCGCCGCACTCGCGGCGCTATCCTGCGCGAAGGCGGGTGCCGCGCAGGCAAGCGACAGGATCGTGGTGGCAAGCAGGGCAGCGCGCATGGAATGACCTTCGATGCAGAAAATGATTGCCGCACTCACCCGATGCGCGCGCGGATTGCAACCGGGGCCATCGACCAAGCGCAGATGCACCCCGACCAAGGACGCTTGGGGCAGTGGTTAGCGCATCAACCCGCCGAGCAATCCCCGCGCGAACCGGCCCAGCGCCGCGCCACCAAACGCGGTGCCGATCGTCCCGGCTATAGCCGTTGCCGCCGAGGTGGTCGGCGAGGCGCGCGAATTGCGGCCCGAAATCTTGCCCGCGATGATAGAGCCGGCCGAGGCTGCCGCCGCACCCATCGCCGCCTTTCCGGCGCGTTCCCACAGGCTGGGTGACTGGCGCGGCTGCGCACGCACCGCTTCGACGCCCTCGGTCGCGACCTGCGCAGCGACTGCGGTCGCATCCGCGGTCTTTTGCGCGAGCACTTCGGCGGCGCTCTCGCGATCGACTTGCGCTTCGTACTTGCCCTCGCACGGGCTGATCGACTGGACGATCGCCCGCTCCTTGGGAGTCACCGGGCCGAGCCGCGAGCGCGGCGGCGCGATCAGCGTGCGCTGGACGATTGACGGGCTGCCGTCTTCCTCGAGCGTCGAGACCAGTGCCTCGCCGACCTTGAGCTCGGTGATCGCGGTCTCGACATCGAGCTCGGGATTGATCCGGAAAGTCTCCGCCGCGGCGCGGATCGCGCGCTGATCGCGCGGGGTGAAGGCCCGCAACGCATGCTGGACCCGGTTGCCAAGCTGCCCAGCGATCTTTTCGGGGATGTCGATCGGGTTCTGGGTGATGAAATAGACTCCCACGCCTTTCGAGCGGACCAGGCGGACGACTTGCTCGACCTTGTCGAACAGCGCCTGCGGGGCATCCTCGAACAGCAGATGCGCCTCGTCGAAGAAGAACACGAGGCAGGGTTTGTCCGGATCGCCAACCTCGGGCAGCGCTTCGAACAGCTCGGAGAGCAGCCACAGCAGGAAGGTGGCGTAAAGCTTGGGGCTTTGCATCAGCCGGTCGGCGGCGAGTATGTTGATGTAGCCCTTCCCCGTCTCGTCCAGCCTAATGAAATCGGCGATTTCGAAGGCGGGTTCGCCAAAGAATTTGGCCGCGCCCTGGCTGTCGAAGGCGAGCAGCTGGCGCTGGATCGTGCCGACGCTGGCGCGGCTGACGTTGCCGTATTTAGCAGCGAGTTCGCTGGCGTGGTTGGCGGTGTGCATCAGCACCGCCTGCAAGTCTTCGAGATCGAGCAGCAGCAGCCCCTGATCGTCGGCATAGCGGAACGCGACGTTGAGCACGCCTTCCTGCGTTTCGTTAAGCCCCATCAGCCGGCTCAATAGCAATGGCCCCATTTCCGAGATGGTGGTGCGGATGGGATGGCCCTGCTCGCCGTAAAGGTCCCAGAAGATCGCCGGGTTGTCCTTGTAGGCATAGTCGGTGATGCCCAGCTCGGCGGCGCGCGCCTCAAGGCTGTCAGCGTGCTTGAAGTCATGGCTGCCCGCCATGCAGATGCCCGAGAGATCGCCCTTCACGTCGGCAAGGAACACCGGGACCCCGGCAGCGGAGAATTGCTCGGCCATCGTCTGGAGCGTGACGGTCTTCCCGGTGCCGGTCGCGCCCGCGATCAGCCCGTGGCGGTTTGCGCGCGACAGGCGCAGCACCTGGCGCTGCTTGTTGGCACCCAGTCCAAGGAAAATATCGTCCATCATCCGCTCCAGCTAATCCGGCCTGCACTGCAGATAGTGCGATGCAAGCCTTGGCGCGAGTGGCTTTTTGCCACAGCGCCGGGGCCTCGCTAGAAGCCCGGACAATGCCCGCGCCGTTCGTCCTCCTCGATGATGCCCGCCCTGACGGTGCAAGCGATGCGCGGCTCTATCGGGGCCCGCGCGAAGTGGTAATCGCGCGCCATGCCGCCGAGGTGCAAGCGGCGCTCGACCGGCTGGCGGTCCTGCATGCTGCCGGGCACCAGCTGGCCGGCTATTTCGCCTATGAAGCCGGGCTGGCGCTGGAGCCGAGGCTGATGCCTCTGGCTGGCGCACGGACTGGCGCGAATGGGCCGCTGGTGTGGTACGGGGCGTTCGATGACTACGAGACAATCCCTGCCGCCGGGATACCCGATTGGCTAGCGGCAGAGGCCGGTGCCCAGCCGCCCTCGATCGGTCCACTCACCCCTCAGCTTTCAACCGGCGGCTATGTCCGTGCGTTCGAGTGTCTGCAGGAGGCGATCGCGGCGGGCGACATCTACCAGGCCAATTTGACCTTGCCGCTCGCGGGTGCCTGGCGTGGCGATCCACTCGCGCTTTACGCCGCGATCCGTCCGGCAGCGGGCGCAGGTTATGGCGGGATCGTATTCGACGGATCGCACTGGCTGCTGAGCTTCTCGCCCGAGCTGTTCTTTGCCGCACGCGGCGATGCGGCGATGGTCAAGCCGATGAAAGGCACGCGGCCCCGAGGGCGCAACGTTGCCGAAGACACCGCGTTTGCCGCCGAGCTCGCCAGCAGCACCAAGGACCGCGCCGAGAATTTGATGATCGTCGACCTGCTGCGCAATGACCTTTCGCGCGTCGCCGAGCCGGGCAGCGTCCGGGTCGAGCAACCCTTCGCGGTCGAAAGCTATCCCACGGTCCACCAGATGGTAACGACGGTGCGGGCGAGACTCAAACCCGGGCACGGCGCGACCGATTTGGTCCGCGCGCTGTTCCCCTGCGGCTCGATCACCGGCGCCCCCAAGATCCGGGCGATGGAACTGATCGGCGAAGTCGAACGCGATGCCCGCGGGCCATACTGCGGCGCGATCGGCCGGATTGACGCACCTGCACCAGATGGAACTGGTGACGCCGCGTTCAATGTGGCAATCCGCACCCTGCGCTTGACCCCCGGCGAAAACGGCCGGGGCAAGGCGGTGCTGGGGGTGGGTTCGGCGATTGTCGCGGATTCGGCGGCGCTGCCCGAATGGCGCGAATCACTGCTCAAAGGGGGTTTCGTGCGGCAGACTGCAGCCGGGTTCGATCTGATCGAGACGATGGCGTTCACACCCGATGGCGGGATTGCGCTGCTAGAGCTGCATCTCGAACGGCTCAAGGCCAGCGCGAGCGAACTTGGCTTCGCTTTCGATCGCCATGCGCTGCGCAATGCGATCCAGGCGCTGTGCTTCGAGGCGGTGAATGCGGCCAAGGTGCGGCTGATGGTGGCGCGCAGCGGCGCTTACACGCTCGAAATTTCCAGCCTGCCCGCCGCGCTGCCCGATCCGGCGCCCTGCGCGATCCTGTCGCTGCCGGTCGATCCGGGCGACTGGCGGCTGCGCCACAAGACCAGCGACCGCGACTTCTACGATGCAGGGCTCAGCGCAGCGCACGGCGCGGGTGCGGTCGAAGCGCTGTTCCTGCGCGACGATGGCCTGCTCACCGAAGGCTGCTTCACCAGTCTGTTCGTCGAGCGCGGGGGCATGTTGCTGACCCCGCACGCCACCCTCGGTTTGCTTCCGGGCGTGCTGCGGCGCTCGCTGCTGGATGCGGGCCAAGCGCGGGAAGCCGAGCTGCGGATCGACGATCTGGCGGGCGGCTTCCTGATCGGCAATGCATTGCGCGGGTTGATCCCGGCGCGCTTGCTGTGAAACTCAGCCAAGCCCTCTCGCGAATCGCGCCATCGGGCACCACCGCGATGACAGACCGGGCGTTCGAACTGCGCGCGGCGGGCAAGGACATCATTTCGCTCTCGGTCGGCGAACCGGATTTCGACACTCCCGCGCATGTGGTCGAGGCCGCCAAGGCAGCGCTGGACGCGGGCGATACGAAATACACCGCGGTTGCCGGAACCGCCCGGCTGCGCGCCGCCGCCGCGCTGCATTTCGAACGCGATCTCGGCATCGTCGTCCCGCCAAGCCAGGTGATCGTCAGCGCTGGCGGCAAGCAGGCGATCTTCCATGCGCTGCTCGCCACGCTCGATCCGGGCGACGAGGTGCTGATCCCCGCGCCGTGGTGGGTCAGCTATCCCGAGATCGTACGCTTTTCCGGGGCTACGGTTGTCCCGATGCAAACCGCTGCGAGCGGTGGCTTCCGCATCACGCCCGCGCAACTCGAAGCGGCAATTACACCGCAAACCCGCTGGCTGCTGCTCAACAGTCCCGGCAACCCGACCGGCGCGACCTATCCCGCCGGGGAACTGCGCGCGTTGGGCGAAGTGCTGCTGCGCCACCCGCAGGTGATGGTGATGAGCGACGATATCTATGCGCCGCTGCGCTACACGCCCGGCCGCCACGCCACGCTGGCGGCCCTTTGCCCCGCGCTTGCCGATCGCGTGCTGACTGTCTCAGGGGTGTCGAAAAGCCACGCGATGACCGGGTTTCGGATCGGTGTTTCCGCCGGGCCGAAGTGGTTGATCGACGCGATGGCGCGGTTGCAGTCGCACAGCTCGGGCAACGCGTGCTCGATCAGCCAGGCCGCCGCCGTCGCCGCCTTCGAGGGACCGCAGGAGTTCCTGCGCGAATGGTGTGAGCGCTTCCGCGCGCGGCGCGACGAGGTTGTGTCCGCAATCAACGCGATCCTTGGCCTCTCGACCCCGGTGCCCGACGGCGCATTTTATTGCCTGGTCGATGCCGCACCGCTGATGGCGCGGTTCGGAAACGACGAGTCGCTGGCGCTGCATCTGCTCGAGCATGGCGTCGCCGTGGTCGCCGCGTCTGCATTCGGCGGGAAGGATGGTTTCCGGATCAGCTTTGCCGCCGATGAAACCAAGCTCGATGAAGCGCTGCGGCGCATAGCCAAGGCGCTGAAATAATGGACGCTCTCGATCTTTCTGGCCGAATCCTGTTCGAAGACGGCGAAGCGCTGGTGATCGACAAGCCCGCCGGGCTGCCGCTCGACCGGCCGCGCGCGGGCGGGCACGCCCTCGAGGACTATCTCGACCAGCTCAGGCTTGGCTTCCAGCGTCAGCCGCAGCCGGTCCACCGGCTCGACCGCGATACTTCGGGTTGCCTGCTGCTGGCGCGCAATCCCAAGGCGCTCAAGCGCTTTTCCGCGGCCTTCGAAGCGCGGCGGGTCGGCAAGGTCTACCTCGGCGTCGTCCCGGGCGTGGTCACCGAAGAAGAAGGCACGATCGAACTGGCGCTGAGCAAGATCAGCAGCGCCGAAGAAGGCTGGCGGATGATCGCGGCCAAAAAGGGCAAGCCCGCCGTCACCCACTGGCGCAGGCGCGAGACCATTGACGGGATGACGCTGGTCGAGTTCCGCCCCGAGACCGGGCGCACCCATCAGATCCGCGTTCATGCGCTGCTTGGGCTGGGCTCCGCGCTGCTGGGCGATCCGATTTACGGTGCGGGGCCGATTGGTATGGGTGGGGGCGGCCCACGCACCATGCTCCATGCCTCCGCGCTGACCATCGAGCGCGAGGGCAAGCCGCCGATCGCGGCAGCCGCACCGATGCCCGCCGACTTCCTCGCGCTCGGATTTGGCGATGGATGAAGTAATCGAGCGCGCGCTGCTGAACTTGCAGGAGAGCTTCATCGCCGCCGCCGGACCCGGGGGGCAGAACGTCAACAAGGTCGCGACCGCGGTGCAGTTGCGGCTCGATGTCTACGCGCTGCGCCTCTCGCCCGAAGTCTTCGCGCGGTTCAAAATGCTCGCCGGGAGCCGGATGACCGCCAGAGGCGAACTCGTGTTCACCGCGCGGCGGTTCCGCACGCAGGAGGCCAACCGCAGCGATGCGCGGGCGCGGCTGGTCGCGCTGATCGAGGACGCGCACAATCTGCCCGAGAAGCGCGCCAAGTCGCGGCTCAACCGCGTCGGCAAGGAACAGCGGCTGCAAGGCAAGAAGCTGCGCAGCACCGTCAAGGCGGGGCGCGGCAAGGTCAGTTTCGACTAGATCGTCGCGCTCGCGCGCATCACCTCGCGGCCGTCGCCGGCGAATGCGCCCAGTTCGAATGCCGCATCGTTGCCTCGCATGACGAGATGTAGCATTTCCCCGCAGATCGCCGGAGACACCCCGCGAAATGCAAAGCTTTTCAGCGCATTGCCGCCCAGTTCGCGTTGCGCCAGATCGAGCAGCAGCGTTGCGGTCAACGGGCCATGCACCACCAGCCCGCGATAGCCTTCTTCGCCTGTGGCATAAGGCAAATCATAATGGATTCGGTGGCTGTTGAAGGTCAGCGCCGAGTAGCGGAACAGCAACGGTTCGGACGGCATCAGCGCACGATGCGCGGTCCAGTCGGAGGGATCGAACGTATCGGGACCGGGTGGCGGCGGGACCGGTGCGGCACGTGCCGACGCCGCATCGCGATAGACCAGCGACTGCACCTCGCGCACCGCAAGACCCGCCTCGCCCGAAATCTCATGCTCGATATCCACGAACACAAGGCTGCCCGAACCGCCCTGCTTCTCGGTCACCGACGCCACCCGCGAACGTCGCTCAACCATCTCGCCGGTGCGGAGCGCATATAGGAACTCTACTTTGCTCGAGGCCCACATCCGACGCGGCAGCGGGAGCGGGGGTAGGAAACTGTCAGGGTCATCGTCGCGGCGCGGGTGGCCATCGGGGCCGAGCGTCGCGCTCGGCGCATCGGGCACACACAGGCACCAGTGCAAGCCTTGCGGCGCTGCGCCGTCCGCGCTCGCCACGCGGTCCAGCGTCGCGAGCCAGCGCGTTACGAGCCCGGAGTCAACGCGGTCGTACCGCAGTTCCTCGCGTCCGACCCACGCATCCCACTGCCCCATCAGTTCCGACCCTCCAGCAGCCCGCGCGCGATCACTTGCGCCTGAATTTCGGCCGCGCCTTCGAAAATATTGAGGATGCGCGCGTCGCACAGCACGCGGCTGATCTCGAATTCGAGCGCATAGCCGTTGCCGCCGTGAATCTGCAGGCTGGCATCGGCGTTCGACCACGCCGCGCGCGCGGCGAGCAGCTTGGCCATCCCCGCCTCGATATCGCAGCGTTTGCCCGAATCCTTGGCGCGCGCGGCAGCGTAAGTGAGTTCGCGCGCCATGACGAAGTCGGCCAGTCCCATCACCAACTTATCCGCCACGCGGGGGAAATGGATGATCGCCTTGCCGAACTGCTTGCGGTTCAGTGCATAATCCAGCCCCAGTTCGAGCGCACGTTTCGCCACGCCCACCGCGCGCGCGGCGGTCTGGATGCGCGCGCCTTCGAAGGTGCGCATCAGTTGCTTGAAGCCCTGTCCCTCGACGCCGCCGAGCAGCGCGTCATCAGGCGCGAGCATCGCATCGAAGGCCAGCGCATATTCGCGCATGCCGCGATAGCCGAGCACTGCGATTTCGCTTCCCGCCATGCCCTCGGCCGGGAACGGTTCGACCTCGGTCCCGCGTGGCTTGGGGACCAGCAGCATCGACAGGCCGGCATAGCCCTTGGCATCCGGCGACGTGCGGGCGAGCAGCGTCATCAGATCGGACCGCGCGGCGTGGGTGATCCAGGTCTTGGATCCGTCGATCACCCAGCCCGCATCGCTGCGCCGTGCGCAGGTCTGGAGCGCGCCGAGGTCGGAGCCGACGTCCGGCTCGGTAAACACCGCGGTCGGCAGCACCTCGCCGCTGGCGATGCGGGGGAGCCAGTGGGCTTTTTGCGCGTCGGTCCCGCCCAGCGCGATCAGTTCGCCCGCGATCTCCGAGCGCGTCCCCAAAGAACCCGCACCGATCCAGCCGCGCGACAGCTCCTCAGTGACAAGGCACATCACCAGCTTGCCGAGGCCCAGCCCGCCGAATTGCTCGGGAATGCAAACCCCAAACGTGCCCAGATCGGCCATCGCCGCCACAGTCGCATCAGGAATCAGCGCATTGGCGAGATGCCAGCGATGCGCATGCGGCAGGATTTCCGCCTCGGTAAAGCGGCGGAACTGGTCGCGGATCGTATCGAGTTCGGCGTCGTGAAGGCTCTCGCTGGGCCAGTGGCCCTCGGCCAGAGCCTGCGCGACCGAGGCACGCATCGCGGCGTGGTCGGCTTCGAGCAAGTCGACGCACACCTCCGCCAGCGAGCGCGCACCGGCAGTGAGGCCGAGGTCGGCAGGCCGGAACAGCTCGTTCTGGCTCATCGGCAGTCCGCCGACGAGCTGCCCCAGCGTTTCGACGAAAGCCAGCGTGGTCAGATTGCGATCGAGCGCGCTGGCATGTTCTCCCTCGCTCCACGCGGCCACAGCCTCAAGTGCCGCTACACTCGTCGCCACCCAGGCAAAGCCGTGCGCGGCGCGCTGTTCGCGGTCGATCGGAGCGTTCGCCAGCAGCTCGACCAGCGCAGCCCACGCCGCATCGCGATAGGCTTGCGCTGCAGCGAGGTAGCTCGTGAAGGTCACGCCCGCTCGAACAGCGCCGCGATCCCCTGCCCGCCGCCGATGCACATGGTTTCAAGGCCGTAGCGCCCGCCGCGCCGGTGCAGCTCGCGCGTGAGATTGGCGAGGATGCGGCCCCCTGTCGCGCCGATCGGATGGCCGAGTGAAATGCCCGAACCGTTGACGTTGAGGATGTCGTGGCGTGAGTCGCCCTCGCTCCAGCCCCAGCCCTTTAGCACCGCGAGCACTTGCGGCGCGAAGGCTTCGTTGAGCTCGACCAGATCGATGTCATTCCAGCCGAGGCCGGTGCGGGCGAACAGCCGCTCGACCGCCGGGACCGGGCCGATGCCCATCCGGCTCGGATCGCAGCCCGCTGCGGCCCACGAGTGGAACCAGGCGATGGGTTCGAGGCCGAGTTCTTCGAGCTTGTCTTCGGCGACCACCAGGCAGGCCGCCGCGGCATCGTTCTGCTGGCTGGCGTTGCCTGCGGTCACCACTCCATTTTCGAGCGGGCGCAGCTTGCCGAGCGATTCCACCGTTGCGTCGGCGCGGTAGCCCTCGTCGTGGTTGAAGATGACGGAGTCGCTCTTCTTCTGCGGCACCGAAACCGGGACCAGCTCGTCGGCGAACAGCCCCTTGTCCCACGCCGCCGCCGCTCGTTGATGCGAGCGCACCGCGTAGGCATCCGCAGCCTCGCGGCTGATGTCGTAATCCTTGGCAAGGTTCTCCGCAGTCTCGATCATCCCCGAGATCGCCCCGAAGCGCTCGACCGGCTGCGACATCACGCGGCCTCGCGTCAGCCTATCATGCAGCGTGAGATTCCCCGCGCGCACGCCCTTGCGAATGTCGGTGGTGTAATGCTCGACGTTCGACATGCTCTCGACCCCGCCCGCCACGACCACGTCGGACATCCCGGTCTGGACCATCATCGCCGCATTGGCGATCGCCTGCAGCCCCGAACCGCAGCGCCGGTCGAGCTGGTAGCCCGGCACCGCGAGCGGCAGATCGGCGAGCAGCCACGACCAATGCGCGATGCACGGCGCCTCGCCGCTGCCATAGCCCTGCGCAAAGACCACATCGTCGACCCGCGCCGGATCGATCTTGGTTCGTTCCATCAAGGCCTTGAGCACCACCGCGCCAAGCTGCCCGGCGGTGAGCGGCGCAAGCGTGCCGCCGAACTTGCCCACTGCGGTGCGGATCGGGGCGACGATGGCGGCGCGACGGAGCTGGGTCATTTGCTGTCCTTGTCACTGGTGGCGACGATGCCGGTGTCGATCAATCGCCCAATCTCGCCCGAGGAAAGCCCGAGCCGCTCGGCCAGCACTTCCTCGCTATGCTCGCCAAGGTAGGGCGCGGCACGGGGAAGACCTGCGTCCCGGCCGGGGATGTTGGCGAAAGAGCGCGTCGCGGGATAGGCGAAGCCGCTGGGGTTGGCGGGCGAGGGGCCGAACAGCGGGTTGTCGGTCACCAGGACCGGGTCGTTGGCGGCCTCATACATGGTGCGATAGCGCTCGAAAGTCGCGCCCGCTGCCGCCAGCCGCTCGGCGAGGGCGGCATAGTCCAGCCCGTCCGCGGCGCGCTGGAACAGCGCGAACAGCGCTTCGCGGTGGGTGAAGCGGTTGGTGTCGCTAGAAGCGAAACTGACGCCGACCAACCCCTCCAACGCCGTGATCGCATCGGCAACCTCGAAGGCCTTGACCGCCGCCGCCCACTGCTTGGCGGTCAGCGCCGCGACCATAAACCGTTTCCCGTCGCGGCTGCGGAAATCGTGTCCGAACGCCCCCCAGATGGCATTGCCGAGCCGCTCGCGATTCGCCCCTCGATAGAGCATTTCGGCCATCGCCCCACTGTTGGCGACCGTTCCCATCGCAACATCGCCGAGCGGCACGCGCAGCTCGCTACCCTCGCCGCTCGCCTCGCGGTGGCGCAGCCCGGACAGCAGCGCGAAGGCTGAGTAGGCCCCGGTGATGAAATCCCACGCAGGCAGCACCTGGTTGACCGGCGGGGCATCGGCCGGGTCCCACTCGGCCGGACCGGTCATCAGGGGGTAACCGCTGGCGGCATTGACCGTGAAATCCATCGCCTGCCGCCCGTCGTGCCAGCCCATGATCCGCACCGAGACGAGATCGGGGCGTCCCTGCGCGACCGCGGCATGGCTGAGGAAGCTTTGCGCGGGCAAATTTGTGATCAGCTGCCCGGTCCGGCGCGTCAGTTCGACCAGCAGCTCGCGCCCCTCATCCGATTGCAGATCGAGCGCCACGCTTTTCTTGGCGCGGTTGAGGTTTTCCCACGACAGCGACCGCCCCTCGGCGGTGAGCATGAAGCGGTCGTAATCGAGCCCACCCGCGACATGGTCGACGCGGATAACCTCGGCCCCCATTTGCGCGCAATAGAGCCCCGCAGTGGGCGAGGCGACGAAGCTCGACACCTCGATCACCGACAGGCCGGACAGGAGATTGTACACCGCTCAGCCCTGGTCCGCCGCATATTCGCGCAGCATATGCTTGGCGATCTGCAGCTGGAGGATCTGGGTAGTGCCTTCGTAGATGCGGTAGATTCGCGCGTCGCGGAAGAAGCGTTCGGCGTCATATTCGGCAAGGTAGCCCGCGCCGCCGTAGACCTGGACGCAGCGATCGACCACGCGGCCGCACATTTCGGAGGCGAAGACCTTGGCGGCGGCGGCCTTGCGCAGGATGTTCTCGCCCGCGTCGGCGCGGCGCGCGGCGTCGGCCAGCATGCATTCGGCGGCATAGATCTCGATCTCGCTTTCGGCGAGCATCTGCTGGATCAGCTGGAACTGGGCGATCGGCTCGCCAAATGCCTTGCGCTCATTGGCGTAGCGCAGCGCCGAATCGAGCGCGCGGCGGGCATAGCCCGAACTCGCCGCCGCAACCGAAAGGCGGCCATTGTCAAGGCTTTGCATCGCGGTGGCAAAGCCTTTGCCCTCCTCCAGCCCGAGCAGCGCGTCGCCCGGAATATGGACATCGTCCATGATGATATCAGCGATGTGGCTCCCGGCCTGGCCCATCTTCTTGTCCGACTTGCTGACCGAGATCCCCGGCGTGTCCATCGGCACGAGGAACGCCGAGACATGCGCGTTGCGCGGCAGCGCTTCTTTGTTCGTGCGCGCCATGATCAGCGCCACTTTGGCGAAGGGCGCGTTGGTGATGTAGCGCTTGGTGCCGTTGAGGACATAACCGTTGCCCGAGCGCACTGCGGTGGTCTGCATCGCCGCCGAATCCGAGCCCGAGCCGGGCTCGGTCAGCCCGAAGCTGGCAATCTCGCCCGCCGCCAGCCGCGGCAGCCATTCGGCTTTTTGCTCCGCAGTGCCCGCGTTCTTGAGCGCCGAGCAGACCATCCCCAGATTGATCGAGGCGACCGAGCGATAGGCCGGCATCGCGTAGCTTAGCGTGCGGATGGTCTCGACATATTGACCAAGGTTCATCCCCGACCCGCCGTATTCCTCGGGCATGGTCAGCCCGAACAGCCCCATCTCGCGCATCTCGTCGACGATCGGTTCGGGCACGCGGTCCTGCGCGATCACCTCGGCTTCGGCCGGGATCAGCCGCTCGCGGACATAGCGCCGCAGCTGCTCGATGAACTGTTCGAAAATGTCGGCATCCATTCCGGGATTCATCGGAGCGTTCCTCAGATCGGATCGTAAGGGAAGACGTGCGCGCTGACTTCGTCGGCGCGAGCGAAATCGGCGCGAAACGCGGGGATCAGTTCCTCGGCGATCGACCGCGCGGTCCAGCCCTCGGCCTTGGTCATCGAGCGGATCGGGCGCGGCTTGGAGAACAGCACGATCTCGTTCTTGCGGACCGCGAAAATCTGGTTGGTGACATCCGCCGCCGCATCGCTGGCAAGGAACGCGACCAGCGGCGCGATCTTGTCCGCGCTCATGGTCTTGAGCCGCTCGACCCGCGCTTTCGCTTCGGGGGTTTCGGCGGGGATCGAGGCGGTCATCCGGCTCCACGCAAATGGCGCGATACAGTTGGAGCGCACCCCCGCGCGCGCCATGTCAAGCGCGATCGACTGCGACAGTCCGACGATCCCGAGCTTGGCCGCGCTGTAATTGGCCTGACCCACGTTGCCGATGAGGCCACTGGTCGAGGTGAAATGGATGAAGCTGCCCGATTGCTGCTCGCGAAACCAGGGCGTCGCGGCCTTCGAGACGTTGAAGCAGCCATTCAGATGAACGTCGATCACCGCGTTCCAGTCTTCATGGCTCATCTTGTGCCAGATCGTGTCGCGCAGGATGCCCGCATTGTTGACCACCGCGTCGATCCGCCCGAAGCGCTGGACCGCGTCTTCGACGATCGAGACCGCACCCTTGGGATCGGACACGCTGGCAAGGTTTGCCCAGGCCTTGCCGCCGCCCGCGACGATGTCCGCCACGGTCTGCTCGGCCGGGCCGGTATCGCCGCCCTCGCCCCCGCCGCCGACGCCGGGATCGTTGACCACCACGGCAGCGCCCTCCTTGGCGCAGAGCAGCGCGATTTCGCGCCCGACCCCGCGGCCCGCGCCGGTAATCGCGACAACCGTGCCCTCAAGCATCCCCACCGGCGCAGTCTCCCTCGTGTTTAATCGCTCGCTTAAATTGTCATGGCGCGGCTGCCTGCGGAAATCAACCGTCCGGCTTGGCCGATGGCTGCGCTGGCGGCGATGAACTGGCGGCACCCTGCGGCGCTGCTTGCGGTTGGGGAATGGCCTCGGGCGGGAGCTTCTGCGCCTCGATCATCTCGGCGGCTTCGTCGAGCGCGCGCGCTTCGCCCACGGTGACAGCGCCGGGGCCGGGATCGTTGTCCGCCTTGCCGCAAGCAGCGAGGGACAGGAGCGAAAGGGCAAGGAGTGTATGGCGCATCGCGGCAGCATAGCGTTTCGCGCGCAAAGAAAAAGGCAGGCCGCCCATTCCGGCGGCCCGCCTCGACATTTGTCTCCCGTCGCGGTGACGGGACTTGGGATCACATCTTCTTTTCGGCCTGCTGGGTCGCCGCTTCGGCCGCTGCCGAGGCTTCGGGCGCGGGTGCAGTGGCGTCCGACGCAGTAGCCGTGGCGGTATCCGCGATCGGAGCAGGCGAAGCATCGGTGGTATTCATCGCCTCTTCGGCGGGCATTTCGACATCTTCGGCGGTCGCCTTTTCGCTCGCGCTGTCGGAACTGCCGCAGGCGGACAGGGTCAGCGCGGCGGCGGAGGCGAGCGCGGCAAAAGCAATCTTCTTCATGGGATACCTCGTGAACACCGGTTGGCAGGCAGCGGCTGCGACCTGCCGCGGTGTCGGGTTGTATCCTCTGTCGGCGCGGAAGGGAACCACCGGGTTACCCGTGCTTGTAATGATATAAAGATTTCTTTATATGATGTTGAGACAATGCGGGATACCATGCGGCCAAGCGATGAAAATTGACCCACTCTTGCGCGCTCTGGCGGACCCGACGCGGCTGCGGATCATGCGGCTGCTCGCGCATATGGAACTCGCGGTGGGCGAACTGGCGCAGGTGCTGGGGCAAAGTCAGCCGCGCGTCTCGCGCCACATCCGCATCCTGTGCGATGCGGGCCTGGCCGAACGCCGCAAGGAAGGCAGCTGGGTGTTCCTCCACAACGCGATCGGCGAAGACCGCGCGCCGCCTCTGGGCAGCGCTGCGGCGCGGCTGCTGGCCCTGGCCGAGCGCGACGATGCCGCGTTCGCCGCGCGCTGCGCCGAGGATCGCCGCCACCTCGCCGCGATCCGCGCCGGGCGCGAGGCAAATGCCGCAACCTATTTTGCTCGGCACGCCGAGGAATGGGACACGCTGCGCGTGCTCCACACCGCCGATGCTCCGGTCGAAGCGGCGCTGACCGCCGCGCTGGGCGACAGCCTCCTCGGCGCTTTGCTCGACGTCGGCACCGGCACCGGCCGCATGGCCGAACTGTTCGCGCCGCGCGCCGAGCGGGTGACCGCGTTCGACAAGAGCCCCGAGATGCTGCGCATCGCGCGGGCCCGGTTGCAGCACCTGCCCGCCGACAGCATAAAGCTGGTCCAGGGCGATTTCGGCGCGCTGCCATTCGCCGAAGCGAGCTTCGATACCGTGCTGTTCCACCAGGTGCTGCATTATGCCCAGGAACCCGAAGGCGTGCTGGCCGAAGCCGCGCGGGTCGCCCGACCGGGCGCGCGGATCGCGGTGGTCGATTTTGCCGCGCACGACCGCGAGGAATTGCGCAGCCAGCACGCCCATGCGCGGCTCGGATTTTCGGATGAGCAGATGCTCGCGCTGCTGACCGATGCCGGGTTTGCCGCCGCACCCGCGATCGCGCTGCCCGGCCAACCGCTGACGGTCAAGATCTGGACCGGTACGCGCACCGTGCGGGCGGCCGCGCCCGCTCCGCGCAAGGCCCTCGCCCGATGACCGAGGCCCCGCCCTTTGCCGGCCTGCCGGGCGACATCGCGGTGTCGTTCGAGTTCTTCCCGCCCAAGACCGAAAAGATGGAAGCGCAGCTGTGGGACGCGATCACCCAGCTTGCCCCGCTCGAGCCCAGCTTCGTCTCGGTGACCTATGGCGCGGGCGGCTCGACCCGCGAGCGGACCCACGCCACCGTCGCGCGGATTGTCAAGGAAACCGCGCTGGTCCCCGCCGCCCATCTTACCTGCGTCGCCGCCAGCAAGACCGAGATCGCCGAGATCGCCGACCAGTATTGGGAGGCGGGCGTGCGCCATATCGTCGCGCTGCGCGGCGATCCGCCTCCGTCGGACGGCGGGCGGTTCATCGCCCATCCCGAGGGTTTTGCCGGAGCCGCCGAGCTTGTCGCAGGGCTCCGCGCACGGCACGATTTCGAACTGTCGGTCGCCGCCTATCCCGAAATCCACCCCGATGCGGCGAGCGCCGATGCCGATCTCGACAACCTCAAGCGCAAGCTCGACGCCGGGGCGACCCGCGCGATCACCCAGTTCTTCTATTCGACCGACGCCTATTTCCGCTTCGTCGACAAGGCGCTGGCCGCCGGGATCACCGCGCCGATCGTTCCGGGGATCATGCCGGTGACCAATTTCGCCGCGATCCGCCGGATGTCGGCCAACACCGAGATTCCGGTGTGGCTCGAAGCGACCTTTGCCGGGCTCGACGACCGCCCCGGCCCACGCGCGCTGGTCGCCGCGACGGTCGCCGCTGATTTGTGCCGCCGCCTCTATGTGGGCGGCGCGCGCCATTTCCATTTCTACACCCTCAACCGCGCCGAGCAGGCCTATGCGATCTGCCATCTGCTCGGAATGAGGCCGAAGGAGCCCAGCCAATGAGCGTCCGCGAAGCCCTGATCGCCGCTGCGGCGAGTCGCATCCTGATCAAGGACGGCCCTTATGGCACCGCGATTCAGGCGGCGAAGATGGACGAGGCCGGATATCGCGGCTCCTACGCGCTCGAACGTGACCAGAAGGGCAACAACGATCTGGTCAATCTCACCAACCCTGCGCTAATCGCCTCGATCTGCGAGCGCTACATCGCGGCCGGCGCGCATATCCTTGCGACAAACAGCTTCAACGCCACAAGGATCAGCCAGGCCGACTATGGCGCCGAGCATCTGGTCGGCGAAATCAACCGCGCGGCCGCGCGGATCATCCGCGAGACGGTCGACGAAGCCACTGCGCGCGACGGCGTGCCGCGTTTCGTCGCGGGCGCGATCGGCCCGACCAACAAGACGCTGTCGCTCTCGCCCGATGTCAACGATCCGGGCTTTCGCGAGATCGACTGGGATTTCCTCGTCGAGGCCTACCGCGAGCAGGCCGCCGCGCTGATCGACGGCGGGGCCGACTTTATCCTGATCGAAACGGTGTTCGACACACTCAACGCCAAGGCCGCGATCATGGCGGTCAAGCAGCTCGAAGCCGAGCTGGGCCGCGACGTCCCGCTGATGCTGTCGATGACGCTGACCGATTTGTCGGGGCGAAACCTCTCGGGCCACACGGTCGAGGCGTTCTGGTATGCGGTGCGCCACGCTCGGCCGGTGACGATCGGGCTCAATTGCAGTTTCGGCGCGACCCAGCTGCGCCCGCATGTCCGCGCGCTCTCGGAGATCGCCGACACGCTGGTAATGGTCTATCCCAACGCGGGGCTGCCCAACGATCTGGGCGAATATGACGAAATGCCAGATACCACCGCGAGTCTGGTGCGCGAATGGGCCGAGCATGGCCAGGTCAACATTCTCGGTGGCTGCTGCGGATCGACCCCCGAACATATCGCAGCGATGGCGGAGGCGGTGCAGGGCCTCGCCCCGCGCCGGTTGGCGCAGCCCGAAACGGTCACCCGGCTGGCGGGCCTCGAACCATTCGTGATGGCTGCGTAATGACCGACCGCCCTGCCGGCTCCAGCTTCGTCAATATCGGCGAACGCACCAACGTGACCGGCTCGGCCGCGTTCAAGAAGCTGATCATGGCGGGCGATTATGCCCGCGCGGTCGAGGTCGCGCGCAGTCAGGTCGAGAACGGCGCGCAGGTGATCGACGTCAACATGGACGAAGGCTTGCTCGACGCGGTCCACGCCATGACCACATTCCTCAAGCTGATCGCCGCCGAGCCCGACATCGCCCGGGTGCCGGTGATGATCGACAGCTCCAAATGGGAGGTCATCGAAGCCGGGCTCAAATGCGTGCCGGGCAAGCCGATCGTCAATTCGATCAGCATGAAGGAAGGCGAAGCTCCGTTCCTCGACCACGCGAGGCTGTGCATGGCCTATGGCGCCGCCGTGGTGGTGATGGCGTTCGACGAGACCGGCCAAGCCGATACCAAGGCGCGCAAGGTCGAGATATGCAGCCGCGCCTATGCGCTGCTCACCGGAATCGGCTTCCCGCCCGAGGACATCATTTTCGATCCCAACGTCTTTGCGATCGCCACCGGGATCGAGGAGCATGACCGCTACGCGCTCGACTTCATCGAGGCGTGCCGCGAGATCAAGGCCAACTGCCCGCACGTCCATATTTCGGGCGGGCTTTCGAACCTCTCGTTCTCATTCCGCGGCAACGAGATCGTCCGCCGCGCGATGCATTCGGTATTCCTGTTCCATGCGATCCCTGCCGGCATGGACATGGCGATCGTCAACGCCGGGCAGCTCGACATCTATGACCAGATCGACCCGGCATTGCGCGAGGCCTGCGAGGATGTAATCCTCAACCGCAGGCCGAGCGTCGAAGGCGAGGAGACCTCGACCGAGCGGCTGATTGCACTGGCCGAAAGCTACAAGGGCAAGGACGTCGCCGCCGAAAAAGCCGCCGAGGAATGGCGGGGCTGGGACGTGGTCCGGCGCCTCGAACACGCGCTGGTCAGGGGCATCGACGCCCATGTGGTCGACGATACCGAGGAAGCCCGCCTGCTCCATCCTCGCCCGATCGAAGTGATCGAAGGCCCGCTGATGCAGGGCATGAACACCGTTGGCGATTTGTTCGGCGCGGGCAAAATGTTCCTGCCGCAGGTGGTCAAGTCCGCGCGGGTGATGAAGAAGGCGGTCGCGCACCTCATCCCCTTTATCGAGGCGAGCAAGCAGCCCGGTGCCAAGGCCAAGGGCAAGATCGTGATGGCGACGGTCAAGGGCGATGTCCACGATATCGGCAAGAACATCGTCGGGGTGGTGCTGCAGTGCAACGGCTATGAGGTGATCGATCTCGGCGTGATGGTGCCGTGGTCGAAGATCCTTGAAGTCGCGCGCGAACAGGACGCCGATATCATCGGTCTGTCGGGGCTGATCACGCCGTCATTGGACGAGATGGTCACGGTCGCCGAGGAAATGAGCCGCGCCGACTTCACCATCCCCTTGCTGATCGGCGGGGCGACCACCAGCAAGGTTCACACCGCGCTGCGGGTCGATCCGGCCTATGACGGCCCGGTGATCCACGTGCTCGACGCGAGCCGCGCGGTCGGGGTCGCCTCGCAGCTCTTGTCCGACACGCAGCGCGACGGCTTCGTCGCCAGCACCGCGGCCGATTACCAGCATGTCCGCGATGTCCGCGCGGGCAAGGAACAATCGATCCTGCTCAGCCTCGAGGACGCCCGCGCCAATGGGTTCAAGGCGGATATGAGCGAAAAACCCCCGCCGCCCGAGCAGCCCGGGCTGCACCGCTTCCCCGACTGGGACCTCGCCGATTTGCGCGAGCTATTCGACTGGACCCCGTTCTTCCGCGCGTGGGAACTGGCCGGGACCTTCCCCGCGATCCTCGACGACGAAGTGGTCGGCGAAAGCGCGCGCGCGCTCTACGCCGACGCGTTGGCGATGCTCGACCGGATCGTCACCGAGAAATGGCTCACCGCCAAGGGCGTCTGTGGGTTCTGGCCCTGCGCGCGCGAGCAGGACGACGTTGTAATCCACCTCGAAGGCAATGTCCCGCCGCTCCACCTGCCGTTCCTGCGCCAGCAGGTCCGCAAGAGCCGAAACCGGGCGAACTTCTGCCTGGCCGATTTCATCGATCCCGATGGCGACTGGCTGGGCGGCTTCGCGGTGGGCATCCATGGGATCGAGCCGCACCTCGAACGCTTCCGCGCCGATCACGACGACTATTCGGATATCCTGCTCAAAGCGCTCGCCGACCGCTTTGCCGAGGCTTTTGCCGAGCGGTTGCACCAGCATGTCCGCACCACGTTGTGGGGCTATGCGCCCGGTGAGCAGCTGACCAACGCGGCGCTGATCAAGGAGCAGTATCGCGGCATCCGCCCCGCGCCGGGCTATCCCGCCTGCCCCGATCACAGCCTCAAGCCGATCCTGTTCGACCTGCTTAACGCCACCGAAACCGCCGGAATCACACTGACCGAAAGCCAGGCGATGCTACCCACTTCGGCGGTCAGCGGCTTCTACTTCGCGCACCCCGAAGCTTCCTATTTCGGCGTGGCGCGGATCGGGCGCGACCAGCTGGAAGATTACGCGCCGCGCCGCGGGATCGAGTTGGCGGAAGCCGAGCGCTGGCTGCGGCCAAATCTGGATTGATCGGGCGGCTGGCGTGCTACTCGGGAACCTGCTGGTCGGACCCGCCAAACGCGCCCGGGAAGTCGGCAAATTTGGGCAACCCGTCCTTCATCGGCAGGACCGTTTCCGCGTAGTTGATATGCAGCCCCGGCTTGAAATCCAGCGCCGGCAGCGTTGCCGAGAAGACATCGACCACGCCCAGCCCCGGATGGTTGGTCATCAAATGTCCCCCGCAGGCGGTGCAATATTTGCGGTCGCTGACGGGGGTCTTGTTGTAAGTCGCGACTTGATCCTCGCCCGCGGTAACGCGCACATTCTCGGGCTTCCACAGCGTGAAGCCGTTGACCGGCCCGCCCGACCACGAGCGGCACGACCCGCAGTGGCAATAGCCCATCCCCTCGGGCTCGCCGGTCACTTCGACCTTCACCGCGCCGCAGAAGCATTCGCCTGAATATGTCATCGCCACCGTCTCCTTCTCGCGGGGCAAGCGTATCACCGCGAGAGGCGCACGGCGAGTCGGGGGTGCAGGCTTCCCTTTCACGGGCGCCAGGCTATCGTTGCACGATGATTTTCCGGTTGGTTCCCGCCCTCGCCCTGATTGCCTCTGCTGCGCTGGCCGGACCTCCACCGGCGACGGTCGCGGTGAGATTCGACCGAACCCACGTCACGCCAGCTCGCGCCGAAGGCCTCGCCGATGAGGCCGCCGGTCGTGCCGTCACCGCCGACGATCCGGTGCGGATTGCCTCCGTCTCCAAGCTGGTGACCGCGCTGGGAGTGATGCGGCTGGTCGATCGGGGCAAGTTCGACCTCGACCGCGATGTCTCGGACTATCTCGGCTGGGACCTGCGCAACCCGGCTTTCCCCGACAAGCCGATCACGCTCAGGCTGCTGCTTTCGCACCAATCGAGCCTGGTCGACGGCGGCGAGCTTTACATCGTCCCGCTGGGTGAGACGGTGCGCGCGCGCCTCGCCGATCCGCGTGTGTGGGATGCGCAGCATGCCCCGGGCAGCGGGTGGTATCACTACACTAACCTCAATTTTCCCGTCGTCGCCAGCGTGATGGAGCGCGTCACCGGCGAGCGGTTCGACGCCCTGATGCAACGGCTGGTGCTGCACCCGTTAAAGCTCGATGCCTGCTACAACTGGTCGGGCTGTTCGCCTCGTGCGGCCGAACGCGCGGTGGCGCTGTATCGCGCCAGCGGCGAAGTCGCGAAAGACGACCTGCATGGCGTGGTGCCCCAGTGCTTCGTTGTCGCTGCCGCTGATGGCAGCTGCGACCTGACCGGCTATACCCCCGGCTGGAACGGCGCGCTGTTTTCGCCGCAAGGTGGCCTCAGAATTTCGATGCGCGATCTCGCCAAGGTCGGCCAGCTGTTTGCGCGGCACGGCGCAGGGTTCCTCTCCCCCGCCGCCTTCGCCGAAATGACGCGCCCGCAATGGCGCTTTGACGGATCGAACGGGCTGGGCGAGGACGGGGCCAGCAACGGGTTTTTCTGCGCCTATGGGCTGGGCGTGCATCTGATTGGCGCGGGCGGACCCGGCTGCCACGACGATCTGTTCGCCGACGGCCGCCCACGCCTCGGTCATTCGGGCGATGCCTATGCCTTGCGCTCCGGCCTGTGGGTCGATCCAGCGACGGGAAAGGGCCTCGCCTTCTTCACCACGCAAGTCACCGATGATACGCCCAAAGGCCGATCGGCATTCACCGCGCGCGAGGAGGCGGTTGTGGAGCAGTCGGCGCGCTGACTTCCGCCGCCGCCGCCGCTCGGTTAGGGAGGCGACAGCAATGCTCCCCGATCCGCTCGAAACCCTGCACACCACTTTCGGCTTTCCCGTGTTTCGCGGGGTGCAGGCCGATGTCGTCGCGCGGGTCATGGCCCGGCAATCGACGCTGGCGGTGATGCCGACCGGAGCGGGCAAGTCGCTGACTTACCAGCTGCCCGCGGTGATGCTGGAGGGTACCTGCGTGGTGGTCTCGCCGCTGATCGCGTTGATGCATGACCAGCTGCGCTCGGCGCTCGCCAACGGCATCCGCGCCGCGACGCTGACCAGCGTCGATCTCGACCGCGAGGCGACTATCGACCGGTTCCGCGCGGGCGAGCTCGACCTGCTCTATGTCGCACCCGAGCGCGCCAGCCAGCCGCATTTTCGCGAGTTGCTGACCAAAGCGCCGGTCTGCCTGTTCGCGATCGACGAGGCGCATTGCGTGTCCGAATGGGGCCATGATTTCCGCCCCGACTACCGCCTGCTGCGCCCGCTGATGGACCGCTTTTCGGATATTCCCCGACTGGCGCTGACCGCCACAGCGGACGCGCATACCCGTGCCGATATCCTCGCCCAGCTCGGCATTCCCGATGACGGGCTGATCATCGCCGGGTTCGACCGGCCCAATATCCGCTACATGATCCGCCACCGCGACACTGCGGCGCGCCAGATCGCGCAATTGATGGCCGAGCAGCCGGGACCGGGAATCGTTTATGCGCCCACCCGCAAGAAGGTCGAAGACCTTGCCGACAGACTGGCGAAGGCGACCGGACGCGCGGTGCTCCCCTATCACGCGGGCCTCCCGCCCGAGACGCGCGCGGCCAATCAGGCGGCGTTCGTCGCTTCCGAAGACATGGTGATCGTCGCCACCGTCGCCTTCGGGATGGGGATCGACAAGCCCGACGTGCGGTTCGTCGCGCATGCCGGGATTCCCAAATCGATCGAGGGCTATTACCAGGAAACCGGCCGCGCCGGGCGCGATGGCGATGCCGCGCTGGCAGTGATGCTGTGGGCGGCGAGCGATTTTGCCCTCGCCCGCCAACGCCTGTCAGAAGTCGAGGAAGTGCGCGTCGCGGGCGAGCGCGCGCGGCTCGATGCTTTAGCCATGCTGGTCGAAACCGCCGGGTGCCGCCGCGCGATCCTGCTGCGCCATTTCGGCGAGGACCCGCCTGCATCCTGCGGCAATTGCGACAATTGCCTCCACGCGCCGGGCGTGACCGACGCGACCGAGCTGGCGCGCAAGCTGCTCTCCGCCGTCTACCGCACCGGGCAGAGCTTCGGCTTCGGCCATCTCGAAAAGGTGCTGACCGGGGTGGCGGACGAGCGGGTCACCGCACGCGGGCATGACCGGCTGTCGGTGTTCGGGATCGTGACCGTCGAAGAAGCACCCGTCCTGCGTGCGCTGGCCCGTGCTTTGCAGGCGCGCGGCAGTCTGGTCGCGACCGAGCACGGCGGACTGGCGCTGGGCGGCGATGCCAAGGACATCCTCAAGGGCGAAGCGGCGGTGATGATCGTGGTCCCGCCCAAAGCGGAGCGCCGCCAGCGCCGCGAACGCGCGGGCGGGGTCAACCCGGTGGGCGATCCGCTGTTCGATGCGCTGCGCGCGCTGCGCCGCGAACTGGCCGAAGAGGCCAAGGTCCCGCCCTACGTCATCTTCCACGACGCCGTGCTGCGCGAGATGGCGACGCTGCGTCCCGCCAGTCTGGCCGAACTGTCGCGGATCGGTGGGGTCGGCGCGAAGAAGCTTGAGGCATTCGGCGACGCATTTCTGGCGGCGATTCGTACCACTTGACGCGCTTCCTTGAACTGATATTAATATGATATCACATTTACAGGGGTGATTCGCATGTCCACTCGTCACGATGCCATGACCGCCGGCCAGGAACGCAATGCCTGGAGCACCAGCGGCTATCTGATGCTGCTCGCGTTTCTCGCGCTGCTCGCGCTCACCATCTGGCGCATCGCCAGCTTCGCCGGGTCCGAGCCGCTCGATTCGCAGATTCCCGGCTTCCTCGGCACGACCGGGTTGTCGGTGCTCGCGCTGATCATCATCTCGGTCGGGTTCTACATGATCCAGCCCAATCAGGGCGCGGCGATCACGCTGTTCGGCAGCTATCGCGGGACCGATCGCAATCCGGGGCTGCGCTGGGTCTGGCCGTGGATGGGGAAAACCAAGATTTCGGTGCGCGCCAACAACCTCATCTCCGACCGGATCAAGGTCAACGATTTGCGCGGCAACCCGATCGAGATGGCGGCGCAAGTGGTGTGGCGCGTGGTTGATACCGCGCAGGCGCTCTACGACGTCGACGATTACAAGGCCTTCGTGATGGTCCAGATCGAGGCTGCGGTGCGCACCATCGGTTCGCGCTATCCCTACGACGATTTCACCCACGCCGAGATCACCTTGCGCGGCAACCACGACGAGGTCGGCAGCGAGCTGCGCACCGAACTGATCGCGCGGCTCAAGCAGGCTGGCATTACCGTCGACGAATGCGGCTTCACCCATTTGGCCTATGCGCAGGAAATCGCCGGCGCGATGCTCCGCCGCCAGCAGGCCGAAGCGGTGGTCGCGGCGCGCAAGACTTTGGTCGAAGGCGCGGTCGGGATGGTCGAGATGGCACTCGGCCTGCTCAGCGAGAAGAACGTGGTCGAATTGGACGACGAACGCCGCGCGGCGATGGTCTCGAATTTGATGGTGGTGCTGTGCAGCGAGCGCGACACCCAGCCGGTGGTCAACGCGGGTTCGCTGTACCAGTAAGTCATGCCCGCAAAGCCGTCTGCTCCGGGCAAGAAAGCCTTCCCCCTGCGGCTCGATCCGGTGCTGTTCGCCGCGCTGGAGCGGGCCGCAGCAGCGGACATTCGCTCGGTCAACGCCGAGATCGAATGCCTGCTGCGCGAGGCTTTGGGGCGGCGCGGGATCAAGGTTTCAACCAGCGCAACGCCCCGGCGCGGACGCCCACCCAAACAAGGAGACGAATGATGTTCTGGCACCTGTTCGACAAGAAGGCGTGGTTCGCGCCCAAGCGCTTCGGGATCGGCGCGGGCTGGCCGATCGCTTGGCAGGGCTGGGCGTTGATCGCGTCCTACCTGCTCGCGCTTGGCGGCATCGGGTTGTTGTCGGAGCAGTCCAATGCCGGGGCCAAAGCCTCGGCCTTCGCGTTGTTCATGATCCTCACCGGGCTGTTTGCGCTGATCGTGTGGCGGCGCACCGAGGGCGGCTGGCACTGGCGTTGGGGCAAGCAATAGGCCGCGTTTGCGCGATCTTAACCGCGCCGCGCTAGGTCGGCAGCATGACTCGCTTCGCCCGCCTCGCGCTTGCTTCGGCCGCGCTGATCGCCGCCGCGCTGCCTGCAACGCTGGCAACCGCCCAATCCGCGCCGTTCACCGTGGTCGAAAGCGGGCGCAGTTTCGGCACTCTGCAGGATGCGGTCGATTCGATTGGCGAGGGCATGGGCACCGTGCGGATCGCGCCGGGGCGCTATGCCGAGTGCGCGGTGCAGCAGGCGGGCGACGTGCTCTACACCGCCGCAACGCCGGGGCAGAGCGTGTTCGACGGGGTGACCTGCGAAGGCAAGGCCGCGCTGGTGCTGCGCGGGCGCGCCGCCAAGGTCGAGGGGCTAGTGTTTACCAATATGCGCGTCCCCGATGCCAATGGCGCGGGCATCAGGCTCGAGCATGGCGACCTGACGATCACGCAGTCGTGGTTCCGCGACAGCGAGCAGGGCATCCTCACCGCCGACGATCCCGCGGGCAGCATCGTGATCGACAAATCGACTTTCACCCGGCTCGGCCGCTGCGACCGCGACCTCAGCTGCGCGCATTCGGTCTATACCGGCGACTATGGCGCGCTCACGGTTACGCGCAGCCGGTTCGAGGCGGGGCGCGGCGGGCACTATGTCAAAACCCGCTCGGGCCGGGTCGCAGTGCTCAATTCGAGCTTCGACGATTCGGCGGGCAAGGCCACCAACTACATGATCGACCTTTCCGCCGGGGCGAGTGGCAAGATCGCCGGCAACTGGTTCGTCCAGGGCCGCGACAAGGAGAACTACTCGGCCTTCATCGCGGTCGCCGCCGAAGGCGCGGCGCATAGCTCCGACGGGCTCGCGGTGACAGGCAACGACGCCCGTTTTGCCGCCGGGGTGAGCCGCAGCAGCGTGTTCGTGGCCGATTGGTCAGGCGACCGGCTGGCGCTGGGCGCGAATTCGCTGGGCGGCGGACTGACGCGCTTCGAGAAGCGCTGAATCCGTCGTCCCCGGCTCGACCGGGGACCGCTGGCCTCATCGACGCAACCTCGCGGCTAAATGCCAGCGGTCCCCGCTTTCGCGGGGACGACATGCTACAACAAATGCCCAGCCCGATCCCGCTTGGTCGCCAGGTAGCGCACGTTATGCGGGTTCGCCGGGAGCTGGTGGGGCACCCGCTCCGCCACTGTCACCCCCTCCGCCTCGAGCGCCGCGACTTTCGCCGGGTTGTTGGTCATCAGCCGGACCCTGGGCACCCCTAGCAGTGCCAGCATCCGCGCCGCGACCGGGAAGTCACGCGCTTCGGTGGGCAGGCCGAGGCGGTTGTTGGCATCGACCGTGTCGAACCCGAAGTCCTGCAACCGGTAAGCGCGCAGCTTATTGATCAGCCCGATCCCGCGGCCTTCCTGGCGTAGATAGAGCAGGATGCCCCATCCGCCGGCAGCGGCTTCCTCCGCCATCGCTGCCAGCGCGGCATCAAGCTGCGGCCCGCAATCGCATTTGAGGCTGCCGAGCACGTCCCCGGTCAGGCATTCGGAGTGCAGCCGGACCAGCGGAGGCCGGTCGCCATCGGGTTCGCCGATCACCAACGCGACATGCTCGCGCAGATCGTCGACCGAGCGGAAGGCAACGATCTCGGCGCTTTCGTTGACCGCGATCGGCAGATGCGCGCGCGTGGCAATCACGAGATGCGCGGTGTCCTTCCAGTCGGCAAGGTCGGCGGGAATGACCGCTTGCGCTTCGCCTGCGGGCACCGGTTCGACCAGGAAGGCGGGGAGGATCCCGGCCAGCCGCGCCAGCTCCATCGCCGCGGCGGCAGCTTCGGGCCAGTCGAGCGCCTGCGCGGCAAACGGACCCTTGAGCGGAAAACGCAAGTCCAACGCCGGATCGGAGAGGGCGCGCGCGGTGGCGAGGTCGAACGGTTCGGCGGCGCGGATCAGCACCGGGGCTTCGGGCACCGCCGCCTCGCGCTGGTTGGCGAGTTTGAGCGTGGCGGCGCGCGCCGCCGAAATCAGCATGAGAGGCGCTGTCACACCCTCCCCGAAACCGGTCTCGGCGGGCATCAACGAGACGCCGTCCACCCGGATCGGCCAGCCGTGCCGCAAGGCGTCGAGCGCGAGCGCAACCCGGCGCGAGCCGCCGACTCCGGTCACAGCTCGAATTCCGTAATCAGCGGCACGTGGTCCGAGCACTGGGTCCAATCGCGGGTCTGCTCGATCACCCGGTGCCCGCGCGATTGCGCGGCGAGTTCGGGCGAGGCCCACATGTGGTCGAGCCGCCGCCCCCGGTCGCCCTCGCGCCAGTTCTTCGCGCGGTAGCTCCACCAGGTCCAGTTGCGTGTCGGCGCGGGGATATGCTTGCGGCCCAGATCGATCCAGCCATGCGCGGACTGAAACCGCGCCAGCGTCTCGACCTCGATCGGGGTGTGGCTGACCACCTTGAGCAGGCCCTTGTGGTTCCACACATCGCTTTCGAGCGGGGCCACATTGAAATCGCCGACGATCAGCGTCGGCCGGTCGAGCTGGTCCGCCCAGCGGGTCATCCGCCCGAGGAAATCGAGTTTTTGGCCGAATTTGGGATTGATGCTGCGATCGGGCTCATCGCCGCCGGCAGGGACATAGACGTTCTCGATGATCGTGCCCTGCGCGCTGCCGGCTTTGGACCCAAGCAGTTCGACCCCGACATGCCGCGCCTCGCCATTGTCCTGCCAGTCATGCCGACCGAACTCGCGCAGCGGAATCCGGCTGACCGTCGCGACGCCGTGATAGCCCTTCTGCCCGTGGACCACGCGGTGGGTATAGCCCAGCGCCTCGAAAGCGGCGTGCGGGAAGAACTCCTCGAGCGTCTTGATTTCCTGCAGACACAACACGTCGGGCGCCTGCTCGGTAAGGAACCGCGCGACTTGCTCGATGCGCAGCCGAACCGAATTGATGTTCCAGGTAGCAACGCTGATCATGCGCAGGCGTTAGATGCGTTGTCCGGCTCCAGCAAGGCTCGACCCTGTTGTTTCGAGGTTGTGCTTGGACTGGGAGAGATTTGGCTCAGGCCGGAGCAAGAATAACGGACTTCGAGAACCGGGGCGGAGCGTACTCAAAGTACGTGAGCACCGGAAGCGCAGAAGGCTGCTGTTCGCAGCCCGGCATGGGACAAATATCGCCCGGTCCAAAAGAAAACCCCCGGTCCGGGGGCATTGGACCGAGGGTTCCTTGTGCGTTCGTCACGCGATGACTTTGCGACCTCTTGTGAGGCCAGGGCAACAGGGGGGAAACCCGCCTCAGGCCGCGCCGTCGAGAACCGTTCTAGGCGGATTTCGCTTGCTGCGCTATGAACAGCTTCGCCAGAATTGTCGCAGTTTGTCGCAGCCCAAGCACCATCAACGATGACATGTTGCAGCGCAGCGACGAATGACTAGCGCCGCCCAGTGCGGCGCGGATCGTTGTAGCGGAACTCGTTGTCCGCCACCGCCACGCCATAGCGGTGATTCGTCAGGCGCACGGTCGTCCGCTTGTTCTGCGAATCGAGCGCCACCCAGCTGGCGAGTTCGAGCCCGCCGGGGGCCGAGGCCTTGGTCACGAAGATCATCGTGATGACGCCGTATTCGGGATGCGTGCGGTCGCGCACTTCGATGCTGATCACGTTGGGATCGCCCGTCGCTTGCAGCGTGCCGAAGCGCGCGACATCCCGCGTCGGATCGAGCAGCACGCCGAGCGGGCTGTTCTTGATCGGCCAGCGCTGGACCTGTCGCACTTCGTAATCGACCATCGTCAGCGCGCTGCCATCGGCGACGATCAGGAACGGGATGCCCGGCGCATACTGGAAGCGGATCTTGCCCGGGCGCTTGAGCGTCAGCACGCCCGTGAGGCGCTGGCCGTTGCGGTCGGTCTGGGTGAAATCGGCCTTGAGCGTGGAAATGCCGCGCAGCGCCGCGACCGCACGGGTCAGTTCGGGCGCACTGGCCTGGGCTTGCGCGATCGTCGGAACGGTCAGCGCCAGCGGCGCGGAAACGACCAGCGCCGCCGATACGGCGGCACTGGCGAAATGGCGAATGGGAGTGATCAAGTGGTTCATGGCCTTGCCGTTGAGGGAGAAGGCTTGAACTCTGAATGAACCTGCCGGTTCCAAGACCGACAGCATTCCTACTTGATCTTGGCTTCCTTGAACTCGACGTGCTTGCGCACCACCGGGTCGTATTTCTTGAAGGTGAACTTCTCGGTCGAGTTCCGGGGATTCTTCTTGGTCACATAGAAGAAGCCGGTGTCGGCGGTCGAAACCAGCCGGATCTTGACGGTTGCGGGCTTTGCCATGACCTTGTCCTGAAACTCACATCTGCGGCCACCGCGGCGACCTCATGAAAACAACGCGAGCAGCGCGCATATGCCGCCGCCCCACAAGGTTGCGGCCATTGGTGCAGCGCGGCGGCAAAGTCAACCTTTGTAGGGCTCAATCGGCTGCAGGGTGCCGAAATGCTCGACCTCCGGCTCGTGACCCAGCGGTGCGAGTTGGAGCGCTTCGGGCTCGACTCGCGTATCGGGCAGCCGATCGAGCAAATCGCGAATCAGCGTCAGCCGCCCGCGCTTCTGGTCGTTGAAATCGACCAGCGTCCACGGCGCGTGCTTTGAATGGGTCGCGGCCAGCATGGCTTCGCGCGCGGCGCTGTATTCGCCATATTTTTCGCGCGCGGCGAGGTCGATCGGCGAAAGCTTCCAGCGCTTGAGCGGATCGGCCAGCCGTTCGGCAAAGCGCCGCTCCTGCTTGTCCTGGTCGCAGCTCAGCCAGTATTTGAACAGCAGGATGCCGTCGTCGATCAGCAGTTGCTCGAATTTGGGCACCGCCTTGAGGAATGCGGCGATCTGCGGCGGGTTGGCAAAGCCCATGACCTTCTCGACGCCCGCGCGGTTATACCAGCTGCGATCGAACAGCACGATTTCGCCCTTGGCGGGGAGCTGCGCGGCATAGCGCTGGAAGTACCACTGTCCGGCCTCGCGCTCGCTCGGCTTGGCCAGCGCGACCACCCGGCACTGGCGTGGGTTGATCCGGTCCGCCACCGCGCGGATCGCGCCGCCCTTGCCCGCGGTGTCGCGGCCTTCGAACAGCACCGCGATCCGCGCGCCGGTCGCCGCAGCCCACCGCGCCATCGCGACCAGCTCCGCCTCGAGCGACTCGAGCATCGCTTCGTATTTCTTGCGTTTGAGCTTTCCCATGTGCTTCGGTTTCCTTCGGGGGCAAGCCTGCGTCAACCCGGCACCGCGTGCAATGCCAGCGTTTGCCCTCACAGTTTCGTAATGATACAAGTTGCAACTGTAACCATGACCAGCACGATCACCCTCGAAACCGATTTTACTCGGCTGCCCGAACTGGGTGCCGGAACCTTCACCGCGCCGCTCAAACGCCCGCCCCAGGTGGGCGAGGACTGGCTCGAACCCGCGCAGCACGGCTATACCGCCGCCGAGGATGCGATCTGGGATGATCTTTATGCGCGCCAGCTCGATGTCTTGCCCGGACGTGCCGCTAGCGCCTTCATGGCCGGTTTGCAGAAGCTTGGTCTCGGCCGCGGCGGGGTGCCGGATTTCGCGCGGCTCTCGGCCGAACTTGGCGCGCTGACCGGATGGAGCGTGGTGCCGGTGCCGATGCTGATCCCCGACCATGTGTTTTTCTGGCATTTGGCCAACCGGCGCTTCCCGGCGGGCAACTTCATCCGCACCCGCGAGACCTTCGACTACATCCAGGAACCCGATGTGTTCCACGACGTGTTCGGCCATGTGCCGATGCTCGCCGATCCGATCTACGCCGATTACATGCAGGAATATGGCCGCGCCGGGTGGAAAGCGATGCGCTACAACCGGCTGAAGTCGCTCGGTTCGCTTTATTGGTACACGGTCGAATTCGGCTTGATCATGGAGGACGCGGGGCTGCGCGCCTATGGCGCGGGTATCCTTTCCGGCCCGACCGAGGCGGTTTACGCGGTTGAAGCTGGGTCGCCCAATCGCATCTACCTCAACGTCGACCGGGTGATGCGCACCGACTATGTGATCGACGATCTGCAACCGACCTACTTCGTGATCGAGAGCTTCGAGGATCTGTACCGCCAGACGGTCGAGCGCGATTTCGACCAGCTCTATCGCGGGCTTGGCCCGGGCTTCACCTACGCAAACTCGGCGGTGATCGACATCGACAACATGCTGCACCGCGGCACCCAGGAATATCTGCTGCGCGGTGGGCGCGGCTCGGGCGCGCGTCCGGTCTGACGACAACAAAAGGGCCGACGATCCGAAGACCGTCGGCCCTTTCGCCGTTCAAGGATTGCGACCCGCGAACGGCTCCCGCGGGATCAACCCGGGGTCTTGTCCATCTTGTCGGCGTTGTCTTCCATCGTGTCGGCCTTGGCTTCACCCGATTCGCGAACCGCGTCAGCCTTGGCGTCCATCGACTGTGCCGCGCCGGAAGGCATGACATCGCCCTTGGCTTCCATCGCGTCGGCACTGGCGTCAGCCGCTTCGCGCGTCGCGTTGGCGTCGGCTTCCACGGCGTTTTCTTTCTTGCTGTCGCAGGCCGCCAGGCTGAGGCCCATCGCGGCAACCGAGGCGAGCATCGCGCCCTTCACAAATGACTTCATGGTGTATTCCCCTTCAAAAAACGAGGGACGGCATGATAGCCGCCCCTCGGTGGTGTTGCGCAGGCGCGGGTCTAGCGAACCGAACCGCGACGAACGAGATTGACGATCGCCAGCAGCACGACCGCGCCGAGGAACGAGACCAACAGCGACGAACCACTGATATCGCCGTTCATGATGTTTCCGCCGCCGATCATCGGGTTGAGAATGAACCCGGCGAGCAGCGCGCCGACAATGCCGACCACGACGTTGAGCAGGATGCCCTGCTGGCCGTCGGTGCGCATCACGATGCTGGCGAGCCAGCCGAGGATCCCGCCGACGATGATAAGAATGATGAGGCCCATGTGGAATTTCCTTGTGCAGTGTTCACGGAAAAATCCCGGCGCGGCGTTTGGTTCCGCCGATGCGACGAATTGAGCCCGAGAACTTCGCCTTAGCGGAGGGTCAGCAGCGCGATTGCGGCGATGCCGACGACGATCCGGTACCACGCAAACGGCGCGAATCCGGCGCGGCTGACATAGGCGACGAAGGCCTTGATCACCGCCAGCGCAACCACGAACGACACCGCAAAGCCGATTGCAATCTGGCTCCAGCCGACCGGACCCAGCCCCGCCGCCAGCGCCGCGCGGTTGTCGAGCAGTTCGAGCGTGGTCGCGCCGAGCATCGTCGGGATGGCGAGGAAAAAGCTGAATTCGGCCGCTGTCCGCCGCTCGATCCCCATCGCCAGCGCGCCCATGATCGTCGCGCCCGACCGGCTGACCCCCGGGACCATCGAGACGCACTGAAACAGCCCGACCCCGAATGCCTGGCGCAGCGGCAGCTGCGCAATGCCGCTGGGCGGGCCCGGCTTGGCGAAGCGCTCGATCGCGAGGATCGCGATGCCGCCCATCAGCAACGCCCAGCCGACCACCAGCGGGCTGCCGAGCAGGACGTCGATGTAATCCTTGAGCAGCAGGCCGAGCACCGCCGAGGGGAGGAAAGCCGCGAGCAAATTGCGCAGAAAGGCGATGCTGGTCGGCTCGAGCCGCAGCAACCCCATGCCCACCGCCCAAAAGGTCCGCCAATATTGCACCACCACCGCGAGGATCGCGCCGAGCTGGATGACGACGTTAAAGACTTTCCAGGTCGCGGCATCGTAGCCGAGCAGTTCTGACGCGAGGATCAAATGCCCGGTCGAGGAGACCGGCACGAATTCAGTGATGCCCTCGACAATGCCGAGGAGGATGGCGGTGAGCGTCAGGTCCATGCGGCGGTGATGAAGAGCGCGGGAGCAGCCAAGTCAAGCCGCCCCCGCACCAATAACCGGGAAATCACCAGATACGGAGGCGCTGCTCGGGGGGCAAATAGAGCTTGTCGCCCGGCTGGACGTTGAAGGCCCGGTGCCATTCGTCGAAATTGCGGACGATCCCGTTGATCCTGTATTCGCCGGGCGAATGCGGATCGGTCTGGAGCTGCTGGCGCCTGGCCGCGTCGCGCATCTTGGTGCGGAACACCTGCGCCCAGGCCATGAAGAAGCGCTGGTCGCCGGTGTAGCCGTCGATCACCGGGGCTGCCTTGCCGCCCAGCGACATCTGGTAAGCGCGATAAGCCAGGCTGAGCCCGCCCAGATCGCCGATGTTTTCGCCCAGCGTGAGTCGCCCGTTGACGCAGGTCTTGCCCTCATCGAACGGGCAGAAGGCGTTGTATTGCGCGACCAGCCGCCCGGTCAGTCCTTCGAACGCGGCCTTGTCGGCATCGCTCCACCAATTGCGCAAATTGCCCGCACCATCGGACTTGGAGCCCTGATCGTCGAAGCCGTGGCCCATTTCGTGGCCGATCACGCCGCCGATGGCGCCGTAGTTCACCGCATCGTCGGCGGTCAAATTGAAGAACGGCGGCTGGAGGATCGCGGCGGGGAAGACGATCTCGTTGCCGGTCGAATTGTAATAGGCGTTGACCGTCTGGGGGAACATGAACCACTCGGCCTTGTCCACGTCCTGCCCGATCCGGCGCACCTGGTCCTGCTGGTTCCACCGATCGGCGGCGAGGCTGTTCGCAAAAGCTTCGGTCGCGGAAAGCTCAAGCCCGTCGTAGGTCTTGTAACGGACCGGGTAGCCGATCTTGGGAGTGAAAGCGTCGAGCTTGGCCTTGGCCTCGACCCGCGTTGCCGGGCTCATCCACTTGAGATCGGCAAGGTTCGCGGTCATCGCGGAGCGAAGGTTCGCGACCAGACTATCCATCGCGGCCTTGTTCTCGGCGGGGAAGAAGCGTGTCGCATAAACCTGGCCCGCCAGCTCGCCGACCTGCCCCTCGACCGCGCCGATCGCCCGCTTCCAGCGTGCACGCTGCTCGGGCTGGCCGCTCAGCATGGTGCCGTAGAACGCGAACTGCGCGTCATCGATGCGCTTGGGCAGCACTGCCGCCTTGCTGGTGATGAAGCGCGAGACCAGCCAGGCTTGCCAATTGGCCATCGGCTCACTGGCGATCAGTCTGGCCAGCGCAGGGACGCCGCCGCCCAGCTTTGCTGCCATTTCCGGCGTATACTTCGCCGCCGTCAGCTCTTCTTTGGTCGGCGGGAGTTGCGACACGACTACTGCGGTCGCGTCGCTCGCGCCGAGCCTCGCAAGCATCGTCTTGAGCGGCACTTCGGGGGCTAGCGCGGCGAATTCATCCACCGTCAGCTTGTTGTAGGTAAGGTCGCGGTTGCGGCCAAGCGCGCGGTCCCAGTTGGCCGCCGCCATCTTCTTTTCCAGCTGAAACACCGCTTCGGCCGCCTTGGCCGGGTCAGGATAGCCGACCTCGCCCAGAATGAGGCCGAGATAGGCCTTGTACTTGGCGATGATTTCCTGATTTCGCGCCGAATCGACCAGATAATAGTCGCGGTCGGGCAGGCCGAGGCGCGCCTGGCCAGCAGCGAGCGTGTAGTGCGCACTGTCCTTCTCATCGATGTCGACCCCCAGCCCGACCGGCGAGGCGAAGCCGGGAGATGCGAACAGCGTCACCAGATCGTCGAGCGATTTGGCGGCGTAGATGCGGGTGAGCGCCGGATAGGCGGGGGTGAGCCCGGCGCGTTCTATCGCGTCGGTATCCGTGAACGCCTTGTAGCTGGCAGCTACGCGGGCAGCGGGCGATCCGGCGGGCGAGTTGCTCGCCACCGTCTCGTCGAGGATCGCGTGCATCCGCACTTCGGACAGGTCGCGCAGCTGGACGAACCCGCCCGCCGAAGTCCGGTCCGGCGCGATCTCGGTGCTGTCGATCCACTTGCCGTTGACGAAGCGGTTGAAATCGTCGCCCGGCTTGACCGCGTTGTCGATATTGGCGGTCTGCACACCGAAGCTGCCCCAATTGTCGGCCGGTGCTGCGTTCGGGGCGGCGGTCTGGGCGAGAGCCGGCGCGGCAAGCGCGGTGGCGGCAAGCAAAGCGGTAAGGGTCAGGCGCATGTTCGGTCCCTCGAAGAGGTTACAGTTGCAACCGCCCTTAGGCGATAAGTCCGCGCGCCGGAACGCTATTCGACGGGTTCGTATGGCGTTTGGTCGAATTGCAGCGCAGCAAGCCGCGCATAGAGCCCGCCCGCGCGGCTGAGCTTGTCGTGCTTGCCTTGCTCGACGATCCGGCCGCGGTCCATGACAATGATCCGGTCGGCCTGCCGCACCGTGGCAAGCCGGTGGGCAATCACCAGCGTGGTGCGCGTCGCCATCAGCCGGTCGAGCGCGTCCTGCACCAGCCGCTCGCTCTCGGCATCCAAGGCGCTGGTCGCTTCGTCGAGCAGCAGGATGGGCGCATCGCGCAGCAGCGCCCGTGCAATCGCGATGCGTTGGCGTTGCCCGCCCGAAAGCCGCGCCCCGCTTTCGCCGAGGAAAGTGTCGAGCCCTTGCGGCAATTCGCGCAGAAACTCTTCGGCATTGGCAGCGCGCGCCGCGTCCCAGATCGCTTCGTCGCTGGCCTCCCAATTTCCGTAGCGCAGATTGTCGCGCGCGTCAGCGGCGAACAAGATGCCTTCCTGCGGGACCAAGGCCATGCGGCGACGGATATCGGCGGGATCGGCCGAGGTCAGCGGCACCCCGTCGAGCTTGATCGTCCCGGCCTGCGGATCGTAGAACCGCTCGGCCAGCTGGAACAGCGTCGACTTGCCCGCGCCCGACGGGCCGACGATCGCCACGGTCTCGCCCGGCTCTACGGTCAGACTGAAATCGGCCAGCGCCGAGGTTTCGAGCCGGGTCGGGTAGCGGAAGCTGACATGATCGAAGGCAATCTGTCCGCGCGGCGGGGTCGGCAGCGCCACGGGCCGCGCCGGCGGGGCGATCGCCGGCTTTTCGTTGAGCAACTCGTTGAGCCGGCTCGCCGCGCCCGCGCCGCGCAGCAAATCGCCATAGACTTCGGTCAGCGCGCCGAAGGCACCCGCGACGAGCCCGCCGGTAACCACGAAGGCAAAGATCGTGCCGCCGCTGATCGCGCCGCTGGCGACGCCCAGCGCGCCTTCCCACATCAACACGGTGATCGAGCCGAAGATGAACAATATGACCATTGCGGTCATCACCGCGCGCAGCAGGATGCGGCGCTTGGCGGTGGTGAAGGTCGCCTCGACCGCGCCTGCGAACCGGACGCGCTCGCGGCTTTCCTGGTTGAACGCCTGGACGATCTTCATCGCTCCGAGCACTTCGGAGACCATCGCGCCGATATCCGCGACCCGGTCCTGGCTCGAGCGCGAGACATTGCGCAAGCGCCGCCCGAACCACACGATCGGCAGGATAATCAGCGGAATCGCGATCACCAGCCCCAGCGTCAGTTTGGGTGCGAGCGTGAACAGATAGGCGACCCCGCCGATCCCCATGATCGTGTTGCGCAAGGCGACCGAGACGGTGGTGCCGACTACCTGCTCGATCAGCGTGGTGTCGGCGGTCATGCGGCTGGAGATTTCCTTGGGGCTGTTTTCCTCGAAGAACCCCGGGGCGAGCCGCAGCAAATTGGTTTGCACCTTGAGCCGGATGTCGGCGACCACGCGCTCACCCAGCCAAGAGACGAAGTAGAACCTGAGCGCGGTGCCCAGCGCGAGCACGCCGACGATCATCAGCAAATAGCGGAACCACCGGCCAAGGTCGGTCGGATCGCCCCCGGCGGCAAAGCCGCGGTCGATAATCAGCCTGAACCCGGCCGGGATCGCCAGCGTCGCTGCAGCGGTGACCAGCAGCGCGAGACCCGCCAGCATCAACTGGGTGGGATAGGCCAGCGCCGCCTGCCAGATCATCCGCAGCGGCCCGAGCGTGCGGGCCGGCTTGGCATCCTTCAGTTTGATCGCGACTAGCTCGGCGGGTTCAGCGCCAGTTTCCGGGGAGGTTTCGGCATCCATCGCGCGCCCTTAGACCCTGATACGGGCAAGGCAAAGTAGCAAATCCGCACCTATTGTGCGGCGCAATGCGATTATTGCATTGCACCATAAGTCGATTGGGGTCAGGTTGCCTCCAAATGGGCGGTGCCTAACCCCGCCACAACAGGGGAATCGCATTGCTTTACAACGCGTATGAAATGCAGCGCTCGATGTTCAGCGCGATGAGCGCCTGGGCCTCGGTCGGCGCGGAAATCCTCTCCAATCCCGCATTGCCGTTCGGCTATATCGGCATGGGCCCCACGGTGGCCTCCGCGCTTGAGGTCTTCGCGCATGCCTCGCTGGCGCGCGGCAAGCCGACCTTCGACATCGCAAGTGTTGAGGTCGATGGCACCAACTGGCCGGTGACCGAGGCGATCGTGCTGCACCGCCCGTTCGGCAACCTCCTGCGCTTTTCGCACGAGGGCCTGCCCACCGATGCGCCGCGGCTGCTGATCGTCGCGCCGATGAGCGGGCACTATGCCACGCTGCTGCGCGGCACCGTGGCGCGCATGGCCGAAAACGCAGTGGTTTATGTCACCGACTGGGCCGATGCCAAGATGGTTCCGCTCTCCCACGGCACTTTCGATCTCGACGATTATATAGATTATCTGGTCGAGTTTCTCGAGCATATCGGCCCGGGCGGACACATGATGGCGGTATGCCAACCCTCGGTCCCAGCGCTCGCGGCAACCGCGATCATGGCCGCCAATAAGCACCCCTGCCGTCCCGCCACTTTGACCATGATGGGCGGCCCGATCGACACGCGCGAAGCGCCGACCAGCGTCAACGACATGGCGATGCAGCGCCCGATCGAATGGTTCCGCCACAGCGTCATCGCGACGGTGCCGCTGCATTATCCGGGCGCGGGGCGGAAGGTCTATCCCGGCTTCCTCCAGCTCGCCGGGTTCATGAGCATGAACCTCGGCAATCACATGATGAGCCACTACCACATGTTCCAGCATCTGGTCGCGGGCGACGACGACAGCGCGGATGCGACCAAGGCGTTCTACGACGAATATCGCGCGGTGTGCGACATGGACGCCGATTTCTACCTCCAGACGGTCGAGCAGGTGTTCCAGCTGCATTCGCTGCCCAATGGCGAGTTTGTTCATCGCGGCCAGCGGATCGATCTGGGCGCAATCCGCGACACCGCGATCCTCGCGATCGAAGGCGAGCGCGACGACATTTCGGGAATCGGCCAGACCAAAGCCTCGCTCAAGGTGACGACCGGGCTTGCCGCAAGCCGCAAGCAATATTTCCTCGCCCCCGAAGTCGGCCATTACGGTATCTTCAACGGCAGCAAGTGGCGCGAGACCATCGCCCCGGTGGTCGAGGACTGGATGGCCCGGTATGCCCGCCCGGCGCTCAAGGCGGTCGCCTAAACCTGACGCGTCGGAATTTGCCAAATACCTCGATTCAAATTTTGCTTTAGCTTGGTGGCGGTGCCGGGACTGGGCGCGAGCCGAACAGCTTGCGGAACATCCGCCGCGCCATGACCAGCAGCGTCACCGCCAGCGCGAGCAGGACCAGCGCCACGCCCGCCGCGGCAACCGGGTGGGCATAGGCGACATAGAGCAACCCGGTGGTCGCGACGTCCTCGGCGGTTGAGACCACCATGTTGCTGAACGGCTCGGGGCTGGCATTGACCACCGCGCGCGCACTCGCCTTGCCGCCATGCGCCAGCAGCGAAGCGCCGCCGCCCAGGATGAAGGCAATCGCTTGGGTCGCCGGATCGCCCGGATCGACCACCGCGAGTGCGAGCAACGCGCCGCCCAAGGGCCGGATAATTGTGTGGACAGTGTCCCACAGGCTGTCGAGCCACGCGATCTTGTCGGCAAAGAATTCGGTCAGCGCGGCAATCCCCGCGACCCCCATCACCCACGGGTTGGCGAGCGCTTGCAGCGAGGCGAGATGCTCGGGCAGCGGCAGCACCCCCAGCCGCATCGCCAGCCCGGTGGCGAGCACGCACAGGTAGAGTCGCCAGCCCGCGAGCAGGGTTACGCTACCGGCGATGCCCAAGATTTCGAGCAAGCCCAGATGCTCGGTCATGCTTGGCGCTCCCCTGCTGCCCCCGAAGCGGCAGGATGGACCGGCGCCGCACATACATCAAGCGGGCTGCTCAACCCGCGATACGCACGCTTGCCCCGCCATCGACCGCGAGCAGCACCCCGGTGATGAATTTGGCTTCGTCGGAGGCGAGGAACAGCACCGCGTTGGCGGTATCCCAGCCGGTCCCCATCCCGCCCTTGAGCGGGACCATCGCGCCGCGCACGGCACGCTGTTCATCGAGTGCGCGACCATCGCGCGCGGCGGTGCCGCTCACCCCCATCGGCGTATCCATCAGCCCGGGCAGCACCGCGTTGCAGCGCACCCCCTTGCCTGCCGAGCCCAGCGCAGTCGCGGTGGTCAGGCGGTTGAGCGCGGCTTTGGAGACTTCGTAAGCGATCATGTTGGCCCCCGCGATCGAGGCCAGCGAACTGACATTGACGATCGCCCCGCACCCGGCCGCGCGCATCGGTTCGAGCGCGGCGCGGATCAGGCGGCGCGCGCCGGTGAAGTTGATCGCGAAGACCCGCTCGAACGCCTCATCGGTGCAATGCTGCGCCGGTCCATCATCGGCGTGGCCGACCCCGACATTGTTGACCAGCACATCGATCCGCCTCCAGCGCTCCAGCGCGGCGGCCACGATGACATCGGCGTCGGTGACGACATCGGCGGCCAGCGCCTGCGCGCTACCGCCCGCAGCAGAGATTTCATCGGCGACAGCCTGCGCGCGCTCAATGTCGCGATCGACGCACAGCACTTCGGCACCTTCGCGCGCGAGGGTGAGCGCAATCGCCCGGCCATTGCCGATGGTCGCGCCCGGTTGCTGCCCCGCGCCCACGACCACTTCCGCCTTGCCCGCGAGGCGACCGGCACTCGTCACCGGGCGTCGAGCGCCGGATCGAGCGACTGCCCCGGATCGAGCTGGACCCCGAAGCTGTTGAGCATCATCGAGACCTGGGTGTATTGGCCTACCGTGAACACGAGGTCCATCCGGCCCCGATCCCCCAGCTCCTCCAGCGCGGTCCAGGTCGCATCGGTCACGAAATGCGTCGCGACCAGTTCATCGCAGGCGGTCAGGATCGCGCGGTCGCGCGGCGACCATGCCGGATCGCCCGGCCCGGCCTTGATCCGCTCGATTTCCTCCGCAGTCAGCCCGCCGCGCAGCCCGATGGGGACATGCTGGGTCCACTCGTAGCCGGCCTTGCAGGCGAACCCGGTGCGCAGGATTGCCAGTTCGCGGTCCCTCTCGCTCAGGCTGTTGCGCTTCGACAGCACATAGCCGCCCCAGCCAAGGAACGCCTTGAGCGCCTGCGGCGCGCGCGCCATCGTCGCGAAGATGTTGAGCACCGGGCCGCGCTCCTTGAACGGGGCCAAGACTTCGGCAGCCTCCGCATCGAGCGCGCCAAGATCGAGCGGGGCGATGCGCGGAGCTGCCAGTCTCATGGCTTGGGCCGCATCAGAGAACCTCGAACAGCCCGGCCGCACCCATGCCGCCGCCGACGCACATCGTCACCACGACGTATTTGGCAGCCCGGCGCTTGCCTTCGATCAGCGCGTGGATCGTGGCGCGCGCGCCGGTCATGCCATAGGGGTGGCCGATCGAGATCGCGCCGCCGTTGACGTTGAGCCGGTCGTTGGGGATCCCCAGCGTGTCGCGGCAATAGAGCACCTGTACCGCGAATGCTTCGTTGAGCTCCCACACCCCGACATCGTCCATGCTGACATCGAACCGCTTGAGCAGCTTGGGCACCGCAAACACCGGGCCGATGCCCATCTCGTCGGGCTCGGTCCCCGCAACCGCCATGCCGATATAGCGGCCGAGCGGGGCCAGCCCGCGCTTGGCGGCAAGGCCCGCCTCCATCACGATGACCGCCGCCGACCCATCGGACAGCTGGCTGGCGTTGCCCGCAGTGATCGTGCCGTCGGGCAGCACGGTCTTGAGACCGCCCAGCCCTTCGAGCGTGGTGTCGGCGCGGTTGCCTTCGTCCTTGGTGAGCGTCACTTCCTTTTGCGAGGTCTCGCCAGTCGCCTTGTCGGTGACGTTCATCACCGTGGTGGCGGCGACGATTTCGGCGTCGAACTTGCCCGCGGCCTGCGCGGCGGCGGTGCGCTGCTGCGACTGGAGCGCATATTCGTCCATCGCCTCGCGCGAAATTCCATACCGCTTGGCGACGATCTCGGCGGTCTGCAGCATCGGCATGTAGATCGCCTTGTGCATTTCCATCAGCGCGCGATCCGGCGCGACGCGCATTTCGGCGGTCTGGACCATGCTGATCGATTCCTGCCCGCCCGCCGCGACCACATCCATCCGATCGATGACCACCTGCTTGGAAGCGGTGGCGATGCTCATCAGCCCCGACGAGCACTGGCGGTCCATCGTCATCCCGGAGGTGGTCACCGGCAGGCCAGCGCGCAGCGCGACCTGGCGTGCGATATTGCCGCCTTGCGTGCCCTGCTGGAGCGCCGAGCCCCACAGCACGTCATCGACTTCAGCGCCGTCGATGCCCGCGCGGGCAACCGCTTCGCGCAGCGAAAAGGCGCCGAGCGTCGCGCCCGAAGTGGCGTTGAAGGCCCCGCGATAGGCGCGGCCGATGGCGGTGCGGGCGGCGGAAACGATGACTGCATCACGCATGGGAAAGTCCTCAGAAGTTGAACTGCGTCAGGGTGTGGCCGTCCCGGGGAGGAGGCGGATCATACGAAGAACTGGGTAATCCACTCGCAGATCAACGCGGGCTTGTCCTCGCCTTCGATCTCGATGGTGATCTCGTTGGTCTGCTGCCACTGTCCGGGGCGCTTCTCGACCAGTTCGAGCAGCTTGGAGTGGCTGCGCACCCGCTTGCCCGAGCGGACTGGCGAGATGAAGCGGGTTTTGTTGCCACCGTAGTTGACCCCCATCTTGACGTTGTCGATCCGCGCGCCCTGCGTCAGCGCGCCCAGCGCGGGGATCAGCGACAGCGTCAGGAAGCCATGCGCGATGGTCCCGCCGAACGGGGTCAGCCTGGCCTTTTCGGCGTCGAGATGGATGAACTGGAAATCGCCGGTTGCCTCGGCGAATTTGTTGATCCGCTCCTGGGTGACTTCGATCCAGTCGGACGTGCCGATGTTTTCACCGGTCTTGGCTTGCAGCTCCTGCGGGGTCATCCGCGCCTCTCCTATGTTTCGGAAAGGCCCATCCATGAACCAAGCTGCGCGCCCGCGCAACGGCGGTCAGCTTGCCGCTACGGCATTCACGATTGGCGCGCGGCGCGGGCGGATCGCGGACGGGCGTTGGGGCGAATCGATCCGCCGCAGATAGCTCCACAGCCCGCATTGCAAGCCGATCAGCATCAGCACGAACGGCTGGAAGGCAATGCCCACGAACAGCGACCCCGCCAGATAGATCAGCTGGGTCTGCTGCAAGGCGTTGGCGAGCGGCGATTGCCAGGCGAACGCGGCATCGCCGGGATGTTCGGCGGCGCGCTTGTTCCAGCGCGAGCGCAGCCGCTCCATCTGCCACAGCCCGAGTAATTGCAGCCACAGCCACACGGCCAGCCCCGGCCAGCCCTGTTCGCCCAGCATCTCGAAATAGCTCGAATGATAGGCGCGCGCCTTGTCCTGAACGTCCGCGACCGCAACCGCCGTGTTGTTGCCGGCCACGTCGGCCGACTTGGTCTGGTACGACAGCTTGTTCTGGCGATAGGCGTCGAAGCCGCCGCCGAACGGGTGATCCTTCACGTAATCCATTGTCCACGCCCACACCGCGACGCGGGTCGAGGCACTTTCATCCGCCGCGTGGTTCTCGATCGTGCTCATCCGCTTGGTGTAGCTTTCGGGCAGGAACGGGATCGCCGCGAAAGCGGCCACGGCCATCAGCGTGACGTAGAGGAAGCGCCGCTTGGCGGTGCGCAGCGAGAGGATCGCCAGCAGTCCGATGCACAGCAGTCCGGTGCGCGCCTGCGTGCCGATCGGCATCAGCAGACAGGCAAACACCAGCGCGGCGGCGAACAGCTTGACCCGCCAGTCGCTGGGAAAAATCGTTCCGTGCCTGGCCACCCAGACCACCACCGGAATCACCGCGATCGCCACGGTCGAGATGATCGAGCCTTCGTAAAGCCCGGTATTGTCGTTGACCAGCAAGTGCAGCGAGCCATAGCCGCCGCCGCCCAGCACGGTCTTGATTGAACCCGATATGATAATCGTGGCCGCGCCCAGCACCATGACCAGCGCCGTCGCTTCGATGCGCAGCCGGGTGCGCAAGGTCAGCGGCAGGAAAATCGCGAAGAGCAGCGCTTTCCACACCCAGCCCCACTTGGCGAGCGCTTCGACCGGGAAGTCGGCGCTCATCGTGCTGATCCCGCAATAGACCAGCAGCACCAGCATCAAGGTCTGGCGCAGCGAGAAGCGGCTGTTGCGCTTGTCATCGGCGAGCAGCCACCCGCCAAACGCGGCGATGAACGCGACCAGCGAGATCTGCAGGCTTGGCAGGATCGCATAAGTGATCTTCTGCGGCGCGACGATGTCGATGTAGAGATAGGCCAGTACCCACAGGAACGGGCGGCGCACCCCGAGTGCGATGAATCCGACGACGAACAGCGAGAGCGCGAGGTTAAACACGCGGGCCCTGCTTTGCCGCGGACCGTGCAGGTTCGGCGTCGCCCGGCTCGCTATCCAGATCGTCGCGCTGCAACAGCCGCCACGCGGCCAGCGCGAGCAGCCCGTGCGTCAGGGCGATGGCGAGATAGTCGATCACGGAACATGTCCTAACAGCCCCCGGTTGACGCGGCGTTAAGCCTTGTGCGCCTAGGAATGCGGGCGATGACCCGGATCCTGCACGTCCTCGACCACTCGCTGCCGCTGCACAGCGGCTACAGTTTTCGCACGCGCGCAATCCTCAAAGCGCAGCAGCGTATGGGCCTTGAAGTGCGCGGGATTACCGGCATCCGGCATTCCGCCGAAGGGCCAGATACCGAAACCGCAGACGGGCTGACCTTCCACCGCACCAGCGGCGATGCGCCGGGTCCGTCGGGTTGGCGCGAATGGCGCGAGATCGGGATGCTGGCGGGTGCGATCGAGCGCTTGTGCGATCGATGGCGGCCCGATCTGCTCCACGCCCATTCGCCCGCACTGTGCGGCGCGGCGGCGCTACGTGTGGCAAAACGGCGCGGCATCCCGCTGGTCTATGAAATCCGTGCCTTCTGGGAGGATGCCGCGGTCGGCAATGGCACCGCCAAAGAAGGCGGAATCAAATATCGCCTGACGCGCGAGCTGGAAAACCGGGTGATCGCCGGAGCCGATGCGGTGATGACGATCTGCGAGGGGTTGCGCGATGATCTGATCGCACGCGGCGTGGCTGCGCAGCGGATTACGATCGGCCCCAACGGCGTGGATCTGGCGTTGTTCGGCAATCCCCCGCAGCGCGACGCGGCCTTTGCCGCCGAGCTGGGGCTGGGAGACGGCCCGGTGATCGGCTTCATTGGCAGCTTCTACGATTACGAAGGCATCGACGATCTGATCGCGGCGATGCCAGCCTTGATCGTGGCGCAGCCCGAGGCGCGGCTGCTGCTGGTCGGCGGGGGTCCGTGCGAAGCGACGTTGCACGCACAAGCCGCCGCATCGAGCGCGGCCCGCGCGATCCGCTTCGTCGGCCGCGTGCCGCACAATGAGGTCGAGCGCTATTACGCGCTGGCCGATGTGATGACCTATCCGCGCAAGGCGAGCCGACTGACCGAGCTGGTCACACCCTTGAAGCCGCTCGAAGCGATGGCGCAGGGCAAGCTCGTTGCCGCCTCCAACGTCGGCGGACACCGTGAACTCATTACCGACGGACTGACCGGCACGCTGTTCGCGCCCGATGATCCCGCCGCCTGCGCTGCCGCGCTCGCCGCGCTGCTCGCCGATCGCGCGGGCTGGGAAGCGCGGCGCGCTGCGGGGCGCGCGCATGTCGCGGCCAATCATGACTGGGCCCACAATATTCAGCGTTATCTTCGCGTTTACCAAAGCCTGTTAGCACAAGGCACGGTTGGGAAGCTTGTCGCTGCTGCCTGAAAGGCTCGCGCGGTTTCCCGTCTTGGCAATGGAGCGGGGCATCCCCAGTGGCAATTCAAAGCGGTAAAGCGAAGCGCAAGAGCGCGCCCGTCAGCAGCCATCCGCTGTTCCCGGCAATCGTCGCGCTGTGGTTCGCGGCGCTGTTCGGGCTCGGCAGCCTGGCAATCCGCCCGACCCTGCTCGAATCCTTCGTGCTGGGCACGCATATCGATACGATCATCCCTGCCGCCGCGCCGCCGCTGGGCGTGACCGCGCGGATCCTGCTCGCATTGGTGCTCGCCGTAGCGGGCGGGCTGGCGGGGGCCGCGATCGCCCAGCGAGTTACCCGTCCCAAGCTTGAAGTGCGCGAACGCAAGCGCGGTGCCATGGCGTTGAGTGATGTTAAATTGCGCGCCCGCGACACGCACCCCGATGCACCCGCGCGTCGCCCGATTTCTGCGCATGACGAGATTGGCGGAATGCAGATCGAGTCGGCCGGACCCTCCGCTGGAGCCTTCCCAGGACGTCGCCGCTCGCTCGCCATCCGCGACGAGGGAACCAGTTCCGACTTCCACGACTTCGCCCCGCTGCCCGGGGGCGTGCCACAGTTCCACGACCCGCAAGTGCTCGATCTTGCCGAGGTCGATCTTGCCGAGGTCGATCTTGGCGAGTTCGAGCAAATCGCGGAACCCGATGCCGAATATTCGATGCCGGTTGCCATCCCCGGGCTGCTCGCCGAAGCGCGCCAGTTGTTCGGCCAGCCGGCTAGTTTCGACCCGGCTCCGATCGTCGCGCCACCACCTGTGCCGCATTCCGACTTCGCCATGCCGACCGCGATTGCGGCCGAACAGATTGCCGCCGCGCCGCTCGGTTCGCTCGGCCTGGTTGAGCTGACCGAGCGCTTCGCGCTCTCGCTCCAGCGTCGCCGCGAGACCGCCGAGCTTGCCGCCACCGTTGCCGTCGAGCCCGAAGTGGCCGAACCGGTCGCGGTCATGCCTGCGGCAGCGGATCCCGCTCCACCGTCCTTCGCGCGGATGGGCGCGCCCGAATTCGCCGCCCCCATCCAGTTCGAGCCTGCCGATCCGATGGCGATGCCCGCGTCGCTGCGTCCGATGAATTTCGATGACTTCACGGACGACGAGGCCGAGGATTTCACGAGCTTCCTGCCGCTGCGCCGAATGTCCATGCCCGCCGCGCCCGCCGCCGATGAGCCGATCGAAGCGGAGCATGAGCAGTCCACCGCCGAGGAGCTCGACGACGAAGCAGCGTTCGAGCCCGAACTCGCCAGCGAGGCCGACATCGACGAGGACGATGGTTACAGCTCGCTGCTCGGGCTGAGCCGCCCGAACTCGCCGCGCCAGCAGTTCGTCCGGATCGACGAGCCCGCGGCGGAGCTCACGGAAATCGAACCCGTGGTGATTTTCCCTGGCCAAGCCGCGCGCGGCACCGGACCGGCAGCACCGTTCGACGCGCCTGCGCCCGACCAGCCCAGCGAGGTCACTGCGCTGCGCCGGTTCGATGCTCCGGCCAGTGCAATGGCAGGCCAGCCGGTCGCCACCTCGGCACCCGTCGCTCCGGCGCAGGATGCGGAAGAAACCGAACGGGCGCTGCGCGCCGCGCTCGCCACGTTGCAGCGGATGAGCGGCGCAGCCTGAAGTGCTGCCAACCGGCGCGCCAGGCACGCGCAATCGCATTCAAAGCGCGGCTTGGCGTGAGCCAAGCGCTTGTTGCTCTCTTCGCAGTTGCAAAAACAGCTTCCTGTCGTCATGGGGGATTTTCGCGTAACTTTCGCTGCGTTCCGCGGCGGGGTAGGTTGCGCTTAATTGCCGGATTGTCCCAGAGAATCGCCGTTTGGGTGGTCCGGCCGACGACAGGACGAACGAATCGATGGGTTACCCGGCGCCGCAGGGCCTTTATGATCCGCGCAACGAGCACGACGCCTGCGGCGTGGGCTTTGTCTCGCATATCAGGGGCGCGAAGAGCCACGCGATCATTTCCTCGGCGCTCGAAATCCTCAAGAACCTCGATCATCGCGGTGCAGTCGGAGCCGACCCGCTGCTGGGTGACGGCGCGGGCATCCTGATCCAGCTACCCGACACGCTCTATCGCCGCTGGGCGACCAGTGCAGGCCTGACGCTGCCGCAGCCGGGCGATTACGCGGTGGCGATGTGCTTTCTCCCCCGCGACGAACCATCGCGCAACTTCGCGATCGCCAACTTCGAAAAGGTCATCGCCAAGGAAGGCCAGTCGCTGATCGGCTGGCGCGATGTGCCATGCACGCTCGATGGGCTGGGCAAGGCGGTGATCGAACAGATGCCGATGATCCGCCAGTGCTTCGTCGCGCGCGGCGAGAATTGCGCCGATCAGGACGCGTTCGAACGCAAGATTCTCGCGATCCGCAAGCAAGCGCAGAATCCGCTGGCCGCGCTGGCCGAAAAGCACGAACTGCCGGGCCTGACCGAGCTCTACATGCCCAGCTTCTCCTCACGCACCGTGGTCTACAAAGGGCTGCTACTGGCGACGCAAGTCGGCAGTTTCTATGACGATCTGCGCGATCCGGCCTGCGTTTCGGCGCTCGGGCTGGTTCACCAGCGCTTCAGCACCAACACCTTCCCTAGCTGGAAGCTGGCGCACCCGTATCGCTTCATCGCCCACAACGGCGAGATCAACACCGTGCGCGGCAACGTCAACTGGATGAACGCGCGCCGCCGCACGATGGAATCCGAGCTGCTCGGCCCCGATCTCGACAAGATGTGGCCGCTGATCCCGCATGGCCAGTCGGACACCGCGTGCCTCGACAATGCGCTCGAGCTGCTGCTCGCGGGCGGCTACAGCCTCGCCCATGCGGTGATGATGCTGATCCCCGAGGCCTGGGCCGGCAACCCGCTGATGGATGCCAAGCGCCGCGCCTTCTACGAATACCACGCCGCGCTGATGGAGCCGTGGGACGGCCCCGCTGCAGTGGCCTTCACCGATGGCCGCCAGATCGGCGCGACGCTCGATCGCAATGGTCTGCGCCCCGCGCGCTTCCTCGTCACCGACGACGATCTGGTCGTGATGGCTAGCGAAAGTGGCGTGCTGCCGATCAAGGAAGACAATATCGTCCGCAAGTGGCGGCTCCAGCCGGGCAAGATGCTGCTGATCGACCTCGACGAAGGCCGCATCATCGAGGACGAGGAAATCAAGGCGCAGCTCGCCGGTGAGCAGCCCTACACCGAATGGCTCAAGGCCGCGCAATACAAGCTCAAGGACCTCGAAGTGATCGAGCCCGAGCTGGCGACGCTGCCGGTCGAGACCACCTCGCTGCTCGATCGCCAGCAGGCCTTCGGCTACACGCAGGAGGACATCTCGCGCTTCCTCGAACCGATGGCCGCGAGTGGTGAGGATCCGATCGGCTCGATGGGGACCGACACCCCGCTTGCGGTGCTCTCGCAGCGCCCGCGGCTGCTCTACGATTATTTCAAGCAGAACTTCGCGCAGGTCACCAATCCGCCGATTGACCCGATCCGCGAGGAACTGGTGATGAGTCTGGTCTCGATCATCGGCCCACGGCCGAACCTGTTCGACCTCGAAGGCCTGGCGGTCACCAAGCGGCTCGAAGTCCACCA
>DASZZS010000012.1:50000-114653 GCA_035543295.1 Novosphingobium sp. | reverse complement strand
ACGCCACCCCGGCGGCCTTCGCCGCCGAACTCGAAAAGCAACGGGCGGGTTTAAACCCGCCCGTTGCTTCAACCGCGCTCATGCGCGACAACACCGGTCGGTCTCTGGTTGCCGCTGGATGAAAAGTGGGGGTCACGTCAGTCTGGGTATGGAAGCGATCGGCCGCCTTGATCACGACATAGGCTGGGCTGGTGATCAGGTCGTGGGCCTTGAGCAGGCGGTAAACCGTGGCTTCCGACACGAAGTAGCGCTTCTCGTCGGTGAACCGCACCGCCAGCTCCCGGGGGCTCAGCTCGGACTGCTCCAGCGCAAGCTCAATGATCTGGTCGTGGATGTCAGGCGGGATCCGGTTCCACACCCGGCTTGGTGTCGAGGGCCGATCTTCCAAGGCTTCCGGACCGCCCTCGAGGTAGCGGTCGTACCAGCGGTAGAAGGTCCGGCGGGCGACGCCGAGCTGGTCCAGCGTGCGCTTGGCCGGCAGGTGCGACTGCTCGACGATCCGGATGATCTCGAGCTTCTCGGATGCGGGATACCTCATTCGTCGCCTTCCCCATCCGCGATCATGCTTTTTTTAAGCAGGCGGTTTTCCAGCGTCAGGTCGGCAACGCACTCCTTCAGGGCGCTAGCCTCGCGGCGCAGATCCCTGACCTCATCGGTGGTCGCGGCACGAGCCGTGTCGCCGGCCAGGCGGCGCTTGCCTGCTTCCATAAACTCCTTCGACCACACGTAATACAGGCTCTGGGCGATGCCTTCCTTGCGGCACGGTTCGGCAATGCTGTCATCGCCGCGCAGGCCGTCGAGCACGATCCTGATCTTGTCCTCGGCCGAGAAGTGGCGCCGGGTTGCGCGCCGGATGTCCTTCACCAACCGCTCTGCAGGGGCCTTCATCGACGATTTTTTCAAGGAGGATTGGGGCTTCATCTTCGTTCCTTCGTCACTACGACGAAGCCCCAACCCTCCTTAATTCACAACCTCAAATCTGTGCCATTGGTGCTGACGGGGAACACCCATTCCAGTCGAGCTCACTGACAGCGAGACGCTCGATTACATCGATCTAAGCGAGCAAATCTCACGCGCTTTCGCAGCCGCCCAAGGAAAAAATGCTGAAGGGAGCAAGCTTCGGCTAACCGCTCTGCTCATGCGGCGGGCCCGCCTCGTCGGTGCGGCCGCTAACAAACTGCCAGCACTTGAGGCGTTGCTAACCGGCCAAACCGAAATTGAGCCGTATTCCCTCTTCTACTGCGGCGATGGGCGAACCCTGGTTAATGCCGATGATGAGCAAGGTTCGTCCGAAGACGAAGAGGTTCTGGTCAAGCAACGACATGCCGTCGCGCGGCTCCTTCAAAAACTTGGGGTTCGCGTATCGCCACTCACTTCAGACGAGAATCGCTGGCAGCGGCGCGAAATTTTGACGCGATTCAAGTCTGGCGAGACCGAGGCGTTGGTGGCAATCCGCTGTCTCGACGAAGGTATCGATGTGCCCGCGTGCCGAACGGCCTATCTGATTGCCAGTTCTCGCAACCCGCGGCAGTTCGTCCAACGCCGCGGACGCATCCTCCGCCGCTCGGAAAATAAGGAATTCGCCCGCATCTACGATTTTGTAGTCGTGCTCCCCGAAAATGCGATCTCGCCGGACGGAATGGCCGGTGATTTTTTGCGCAATGAGCTCGGCCGCGTGGCTGACTTTGCGCGAAACTCGCTTTATCCCGCGAGTTCGATCGAGCCGCTCTTGCCCTGGCTTCGCCGCTACCGCCTAGAACATCTCGCCGCGTAAAGTGCGGCGTTGCGCCGCTCGACCTGCGAAATTCGCCGGGTTCCCGATGGGTCGTGCCAAGGGTTGAGTGGAATGATCGCCCGCCATCCGCAGTTCACGGTAAAGCCGATCAGGCAGGCCATTGTAGGCAGGTAGTGCCTAGCGCTATGAGCGCCTCGGGGGGGAGCGCACAATACCATTCTTGACCCGACGCGCCTTTCGCGCGCGGTCAGCCGGATTAATGGCCTGAGGAGCCGTGGGGCCACTTTTGCTGGGGCAAATCTGCAATAGGACGGCGGCTTTGGGGCCGATAGCTGCCTGACGACTTTCATTAGAACAGTCTCGATTGCGGACATAGGTTCCTAGAGTCGAATGTGGGATTGCAACCGATGCGCTGACTTGCATTTTGGCGTATGATCCAGGTCTAGCGCAAGCGTGCAACTCACCAGGGATGAGATGCGTCACGGGCTAAAACCACCAGGAGGATAACATGGCTTTAGAGGTTGTTGCGACAAAGAACGGCCCATACTTTGTGACCGGGGACCTGAGCCAGCTCGAACTACGCGACGGAGACGGCAACCTCTACGACTTTGCGGGAAAGAGCCGAATTTTCCTTTGTCGCTGCGGCGCATCGACCACGAAGCCGTTCTGCGACGGCCAGCATTCCAAGATCGGCTTCCAGGCCGCGGAGGCTGCAGTGGCCTCCAGCGGCTGACGGCGAGCCATCTGTATTCAATGGCTTCGGGCGAGGAGATCGTCGACGACTGTCATCGTGAAGATCGGCTCCGCATCGCTCGGGATCTCGGCGATGGCATCGACAAAAGCTGCTCGGGTCTCGGGTTCGTCGTAGACCATCTTGCGGTCAAAGGCAGCGCGCCATGTCGCTTCATCCGGCCACTCGGCATAGCCGACGAAACGCCCGTCGCGGTCGCGATGCAGACGCGAACCATAGCTGCCATAGATCTGGGTGATCAGTTCGGTTCCGCGATGCCAGGCCTTGCGAAATTGCTCTTCCTTGCCCGGGTGGACACGCCACCAATAGACCGCGACGAACATGGCTTCCTCCTGGTTGCCGGGTTACCAAAGTGCAACGCGCCGAATGATGGACCTCGAATGATGTGAATGCCAATGAGCTGCGCGTCGATCCGGGCAAAAAAGGATGCTGCTGCATGTCCCGGAACGACGATCGCCAATATGCCCCAGCCACCAGCCGCAATCGCGAACCGATACTGGGTATACTGCGATCCGCTTTGCCAGGCTCAGGACTCGTACTCGAGGTGGCCAGCGGTACCGGCGAACACATCGTTCACTTCGCCCGGGCCCTGCCGATGCTGACATGGCAGCCGTCGGATCCCTCCGAGGGCGCACGGAGATCGATTGCCGCGCGGATCGCGGCCGAAGGTTTGAACAATTTGTGTCCCCCGCTTGACCTCGATGCCATGAGCGACAGCTGGCCGCTCGATCACGCCGCCGCGCTGGTCTGCATCAACATGATCCACATCAGCCCCTGGGCCGCAACCGAAGGTTTGATGGAGGGCGCAGACCGGATTCTCGATGAAGGGGCACCGCTCTATCTTTACGGGCCCTTCCGACAGGCAGCCCGGTCGATTGAACCGAGCAACGCAGCGTTCGACACCGACCTGCGCCATCGCGATCCGCGCTGGGGCTTGCGGGAACTGGCAGAGGTGACCGCCTGCGCCGCGATGCACGGCCTGCGGCTCGATCGCGTAGTCGATATGCCGGCCAACAATCTCTCGGTGGTTTTCCGTAAGGCCCTACGGCTGTCATAGTGTCGGCCGCCGCATAGTTATAAGGCAGCGAAATTCTCAGGTTCGCAAGAAACCAATATTGAGGTGCTGGGATTCCACGAGGCTAGCGAGGGCAGTTGGCACGTGCGTTGGCGGTAGGTACGAAGCTCATGGCTAAGTTGGGGCCGCAATCAGACAGTTTGCTTACGGCACAAGATCCACGAGACCTGCCAGTGCGCTTTGCGACTGAGGGCTGGAAGCTACGGTATCTCTATAGAGTGTTTTTCCTTGCGCGCCTGCCCGCGATCACTCCGCTGACCAGCCCTAATTGCCTTTATCATTGCGGCGACAGGATCGAGATCGCGAGCGGCATCGACAGCTTCTTTCATCTGCGCGGCAGAAATCTCACCCGCCATCAGCTTCGCCAGCGCATAACCCGCCACCTCCTTGTCGCGAGCTTCATCAGCTGCCTTCATCATCTTGCCCAACACCGCCTTGTCGTAAGCGCACAGCAGCACATCCGATGAGAGCGGCAAGTAAATTTGGATATAGGCTGCCCCAATACCCAAATGGCCCGTATGCACGGTCTTGGGTTCGTCATTGTGAAGCACGACCGGATGATCACCGATGTAGAATGAGTGACCAGCCGGGGCGGTCATCAAAAAAACTCTTTCTCTGCGATTATCTCGGCATACTTCTCGATGTTCTGCACCTGATGCCTGATGTGCTCGCGCTTAAGTTCTTCGGCGTCGAGATCGAAAAGACCGTGTATCCGATTCGTGTCGAGCCCCATCGAGCGCACGTGCTTCCGCATCTGGGCATCTAACCGCTCTGGAAGCAGGCGCATCCCCTTGGTTCGCACGAACTGGAAGGCGACGAGCAAAGACAAATCCCCAAACTCCTCGCTCGTCCGCTCGAGAGTCTTCTCGGCCCTGATCCGTTCCACCAGTGGCGCGACATGCGACTCTACCCGGCTAGTCCACGGCTCGATGCTGGCCAGTGTCTCATCGTCGACCCAAAAATCATTAAAACGGGTCTCGCCCATGATCTTGTCAATTGAGGTTGGAAAGGAACGCTCGTTTTTGAAGTCGAATACATGAACCTGCCTCTGTTCGGCGCGCTTTGCATCCCGGCTCAAGAAACCGCGAAGCAGGAGTTTCGGCACATAGTGTTGATGCTGGGCAGCCATTGAAAAAAGATACACGAGAGCACCTCAAAATCCAGATCTCTCCGCGGGAAAGCTACCAGCGGGCGCCAACGACTGAACGGCCGCTTTCGGGATGGTCCCTTGATCGAACGTAGGGCCGAGATGAGGGCGCAAAGCAGTCGTTCAATTCTTCGCGGTCCACCACTCCGGCCAAGTCACCCTCTCCGGCGTTCGCGTCACACACCGGACCTCGCGCTGCTCATCGAGTGTCAGCTCTCGATCCCCGAGCCGATCGAGCGCAGCCTGGACGATCCACGGCTGGAGTTCCCAGCGTACGCGGTCTTCGTCGAGTGGGTTGCGTTTGATCCCCATGCCCAGAATGCGGAGCGCCCAGCCGACGCTGTAGCTGATGACAATGATGCGCAAGACGTCGGTTCTTGCGTGAGGTGCCCGGCTCGCCCGCGCCGTTTCAATGGCTGCAAGCGAGGACCGCGCAGCTGCGCTGTCACCCTGCAGTCCCTTGCGTGTCAGTTGGAGAATGAACGCCTCGGCGGCCGTCACCCGGCGTTCGCGCCCATCCTCACGGATTGTGACCATCTGCCCAAGTACTGTATCGTACGGTATATCGCGGCGCCGGTTTTTTGGCCTCCCGCGAGGGTTACCGCTGCGTCCCTTGGCGAACCGCGTCGCAGCGGGCGGCCGCTTGTAGCCGACCGCCTCGTCGGAGGTCTCTTGCGCCCCGCTCATGCGCGCTTGGCTCGCGGCCACCTCAGCTTTTCAGGATCTAGCGTATAGTGAGCGACGTCTTCGCGGTCCTTGTCGTTGAAGCCCCCTCGGCCTGGTCGGCTGATCCCGGCCTGGGCAGCCCAGTTGGCCAGCTTCAGTGTTCTTGCGCCCTCGCCGCCGCCGGGAGGAACGTGGCCCATCACTGCGATGCCGAGCAACTTCAGCGCCGCATTCGCGTTATCCGCGTCGTGCTCAATCTCCATGCGGGCACCGGTCTGGGCCGGAGGATGGAGCTTGGTGAGCGCGGTCTCGCGCTTCTCGATCATCTTGAGAACGGCCCGCACCGCCATCCTGCTGCCCTTGAGGGCGGCCTGATAGGTCTGCAGCTGGAGCGCTTCGTCGACGGTCAGTTCGCGCTCGACCCCGCCTTGCGTGACGGTCAGCGTCTTGTCGAAGATGATGTCGAACGCCGACACATGCGGGCGCCGCTGCTTGGGGCGGCCACTGGGATTGCCCGACTGGCCCTTCTCGAACCGGCTCATGCCGCCGCTTCGCTGGCGCCGCGGTGGGCCAGCTCGGCGCTGCGCCCTGTCAGCTGTTCCCAGCGCGTCATCGCAATGTCCACATATGCGGGATCGATATCGATGCCCCGGAAGGCGCGACCCACCCTCTCAGCGGCGATCAGGCTGGTGCCCGAGCCAAGGAAGATGTCGAGCACCAGCTCGCCCTGGCGGGTGACATCGCAGATCGCGTCGGCGACCATGGCGACGGGTTTGACGGTGGGGTGGAGCTCGAGATCCTCGCGGCGACTTCCACGCATCGAGTTGACCGAGGCATAGTCCCAGACGTTGGTGCGGTTGCGGCCGTGCTTGCCCAGCTCGACGGTGTTGGTGTGCGGCGCATCCCCGACCCGGTAGACGAACACCATCTCGTGCTTGGAGCGGTAGAGCGAGCCCATCCCCGCATTGCTCTTGTTCCACACGCAGATGTTGAGCAGCGCGTTGTAGACGCTGGAGCCCACCGCGCTCACATCATCGAGATGGCGCCAGTCCATGCACACGAAGTGAACTGCGCCGTTCTTTGACACCGCCTCGCAGGCCGATAGCGTCTCGCGCAGGAACGTGCGGAAGGCATCAGTTGTCATCTCGCCCGAGGCCATCGCGAACTCGCGGTGCCGCCCCTTGGCATTGGCGTGGCCGTTAATCTTCACGTTGTAGGGCGGATCGAGGAACGCGGCATCGACCGAAGCACCCTCGCCCACCACCGAGCGCAGAAAATCGATGTCACGTCCATCGCCGCAGCCGATGCGGTGCTCGCCCAGCTGCCAGATGTCACCGATCTGCGCGCGCGGCGTGAGCGGAACCGCCGGGATCACCTCGTCATCGGGATCGGGGCTGCCCGCGAGGATAACGTCGATCTCGCCCGAGGCGAACCCGGTGAGGCCCAGGTCGATATCGAACTCGGGCAGCGAGAGCTCGGCCAGTTCAAGCTTGAGGATCTCGACGTCCCATCCAGCATTCAGTGCGATCTTGTTGTCGGCGAGCCGGAGTGCCCGCTTCTCCGCCTCGGTAAGTCCAACCAGTTCGATCACCGGTACTTCGGCACGGCCGAGCTGCTTGGCCGCCAGCAGCCGCCCGTGCCCTGCGATCAGCCGCCCCTCGGGATCCGTGAGGATCGGGTTGGTGAACCCGAACGCGCGGATCGAGGCGACGATCTGCTCGATCTGCCGCTTTGGATGCGTGCGCGCATTGCGGGGGTCGGGGACGAGCTTTGAGATCGCGCGGTAGGCGATTGTGAGCGGGCGAGCGGCAGTACGAACTGCCAGCGCGGGATCGGGGTCCATGACCAGGAACGTTATCAGAACGTTCTCCATTTGTCCAGAACCATCCGACCGATATTTGGGGAAAATCGAGGGAGCGCCAGAACCGACTGGACTGCCGCGCGAAGCCGAGCATTGGTGGTGCCTGCCCGGCGAGCCGGGCTCGCGCCGGTAGCGGCGGGGATTCTCCCGCCGCGCGAACCGGAGAACCACGATGACCACCAAGACTGCAAAGCCGCGCCGCATGGCGCGCGGGCCCGATGCCGCCGATCAGGCCACCACGCCGCCGCGCACGCCTTCCAAGCTCGATCAGGTCGAGGCCCTGCTTTTGGCCGAGGGCGGCGCGAGCATCGCCGAACTGATGACCGCGACCGGCTGGCAGCAGCACTCGGTGCGCGGGGCAATGGCCGGCGCGCTCAAGAAGCGCGGGCTGACCATCACTTCGGAGAAGCTCGAGGGCTTGCGCCGTTACCGCGCCGAGAAGCCGGCATGACCGACGCGCAGCTGACCGCCGAGGTCGCGCGGATCGCCGCGCTCGATCTTGAAGGCCTGAGACGGGAGTGGGCGCGCCGCTACGGCGCGCCCCCAACGCTGCGCTCGGTGCCGATCCTCTCGTTGATGCTTGCCTGGCGCGTCCAGGCAGATGCGCGCGGCGGGATCGGCAGCGAGGCGCGCCGGGCGATTGTGCGCAAGGGCAAGCTGCGCGCCGAGGGCCGCGAACTGGGTATCGGTGCGCGGCTGACCCGCCAGTGGCAGGGGCGTACCCACGAGGTCGTGGTCGAGGATCACGGGTTCCGCTGGGAGGGGAAGCACTACAAGAGCCTCTCGGCCGCGGCCACCGCGATCGCTGGTTCGCGCTGGAACGGGCCAAGGTTCTTCGGCCTGCGAGACGCGGCGTGACCAAGCCGGCTCCCAGGCGCTGCGCGATCTACACCCGCAAGAGCAGCGACGAAGGGCTCGACCAGGCCTTCAACAGCCTCGATGCCCAGCGCGAGGCGGGCGAGGCCTACGTCAAGAGCCAGGCCGGTGAAGGCTGGCGCAGCCTTCCCGCGCTTTACGACGATGGCGGGTTCTCGGGCGGATCGATGGAGCGGCCTGCGCTCCAGCGCCTCCTCGCCGATGTCGATGCCGGGCTCGTCGACGTGGTGGTGGTCTACAAGATCGACCGCCTCACCCGCAGCCTCGCCGACTTCGCCCGGATCGTCGAGCGGTTCGATGCCCGCGGGATCAGCTTCGTCTCGGTCACCCAGGCGTTCAACACCACTTCGTCGATGGGGCGGCTCACCCTCAACGTGCTGCTCTCGTTTGCCCAGTTCGAGCGCGAGGTCACCGGCGAGCGGATCCGCGACAAGATCGCCGCCTCGAAGGCCAAGGGGATGTGGATGGGCGGCATGGTCCCGCTCGGCTACGACCGCCCCTCCGACAGCGCCCGCGTGCTGCAGGTCAACGAGGGCGAGGCCCAGACGGTGCGCGCCATCTTCGCGCATTATCTCGATCTGGGTTCGGTCCACCGGCTCGCCGCCGAACTCGAAGCGCAGGGCGTGGTCTCGAAGATCCACGTGTTCGCATCCGGGCGAACCAGCGGCGGCATTCCCTACTCGCGCGGCGCATTGTTCCACCTGCTGCGCAGCCCGGTCTACATCGGCCGCATCGTGCACAGGGATACACTCCATCCCGGCCTGCACCCCGGCATCGTCGAGCCCGCGCTGTTCGAGGCGGTCCAGGCCCGGCTCGACAGCCAGCGCCGACGCCATGGCACCAAGGCCGAGCGCCGCATGATCCGCGCGCCGCTCACGGGCAAGCTCTTCGATGCTTCGGGCGAACCGATGAGCCCGACCTTCTCGCGCGGTGCGCGCGGCGGGACCTATCGCTACTACGTCTCGGCATCGCTGCAGAGCGGCAGGGCGGTGACCAGCGATACTGCTCTGCGCCGTGTCGCGGCGCTGGCAATCGAGCAGCTCGTCACTGACGTGCTCACCCGGTTGCTGCCCAATGAGCCCGAACCTCTACGGCAACTGGCTGCTCTGCATCTCAGGGCCGCGCACATCGAGCTGGTGCTCCCGTCCAGGCATCGCCGGGCGATCGAGGACCTGCTCGAGCCGGGCGAAGCTTCTCGCGCAAACGGCAAGTCCTGCATCGTGAGCGTGCCCGTTGAGCTGCCGCTGCGCGGCGGCCGGCGCAGTATCACCCGCGGCGAGTCCGATGGCCTATCACCCGACCCGGTCCTGATCGCCGCGCTGCGCAAGGCTCACGGGATGGTCACTCGCGATCTCGGCGGTCGGCCGGTTGTCGAAACTGCGCCCACCTCGGTCTACGCGCGCAAGTTGCTGCGCCTCGCGTTCCTCGATCCCGCGCTCCAGGCCGACATCTTCGCCGGCCGGCAGCCGCGCGGGTTCCGGCTCGAGACCTTTCTCCAGGCCGCAATCCCGCTGGCGTGGGATGAACAGCGCGCCGCACTCGGTTGGCCTGCCCAAACCGCGTCCTGATAACTGGGCGAGGTTCGCCTGTTATCGCGAATAATCCCCCTGTTATGGTCGATTGGGCTCCCTGATACGGCCGATTAAATCCCCTGTTATGCCCAATAACAGGGAAATGCCCTTTTGAGCGCAGCAACCCCGCGGAAAACCGCGGTTCTGGTGCGCGCTCATGCGCGGGATCGCCGTCAAATTGCCTGATTCGACCCCGCGTTTTTATGTTTTTCCCTGTTATGCCGACTAAACAGGGAAACCGGACCGATGTCGATCCGCGCGGAGACTGGCCTCGCCACGGGCACCAAAGGCGGGCGGAGACGGCCGAATGTCGGCCGGCCTGTTACCGATTGGCGTGCGCAAAGCCGCCAGGTCCGCCCGTAAGCGCGGAGACCCTGTTCACAGAGACCAGTGCTGGGGGTGCTTGGCGGAGACGGAGTCTTCCCAACCCTTAACCGGGCAGATTCTAGGTCGTTCGCAAACCTACGGAATTCTTTGCATTATTACTGCGTAAATCCGTCACCGTCCATTGACGTTCGCCCAAACCCGCTCAAATGTGTGGGTATAGATGTGGGCACCAATGGAGCGTTGAGATGGGTAAGCTTACTGCCATCAAGGTCAAGTCGATCAAGGAGCCGGGGCGATACGGCGACGGTGACGGGCTCATGTTCGTGCACAAGCCTTCTGGCGCGCAGTCTTGGATTGTTCGCGTCCAGTTTGCCGGTCGCCGCCGCGATGCGGGTCTGGGTGCCTATGTTCGGCGAAATGCCCGCCTGGGCGAAACTAATGACCCTAGGTCGCGGGCGATTCATCAAGAGCCTGAAGAGGCCGGAATACCGAGATATCATCAGCGTATTTCGCGAGGCACGGCTGCTCGATGAACCGCCCTTGGATGCTGATATCCTCTGGTGGGACATGTTGCAGAAGCGCGTCCGACAGGACTTCAGCGAGGAAGCAAATGGCAGGTCTCGCGAGTCCGAGAAGCTAACGCTAGCTTATGAACGCGAAAAGCTGGCCAGCCTCCGCATTGATATGGAGCCGGTTTGGACGGCCATCGAGGACAATACCGCTGGGTATGATGTCACGTCCTACCGGTATCATGGGCCGACGGTTCGTAACCTGCTTATCGAAGTGAAATCGACGATCGCATCCCCGCTGCGCTTCGTTGTGTCGCACGGTGAATGGGACAAGGCGGACGCCGCGGGCGACGCCTACTTGTTTTACATTTGGGACATGAGCAAAAATCCGCCAGCCTTGCACATTCGTACTGTTGAGGATGTGCGCCCGCATATCCCTCAGGATGGTGCGAAGGGGCGTTGGAAGGATTGCTTTATTCCCCTCTGTTAATCGCCGGTGTACTCGCTTTGCGTTTCAGTAAATCGAATGTCCGCTACAAGTGATCTGCCACGGGCGGCATTCTCCTATTGCGATCAAAAGCCGTCCCATCGTCAGCTGTATAAGCGGCAGCTTCTAGGGGCTCGCTCATTCTCCGTCGCGGGTATCGTCCCGGCTCTGAGGCGATGCGACTAAGCGGAAGCTCGGGATACTCGACCCGTCCCAGCTTTCGAGAACGGCACCACAAAGGCCGCACTCGTAGCGGTCCTTGTCTCTCATTGAAACGCGCGTGTAGGTTCGCTCATAGGTCGCGCCGCACCCCGAACACTTAATCCGATCCGTCATTGGCTACTCTCGCGATGATTCTGGCAGTCTAACCCAAAAGACCAGAAAATATGGCGGCTTGGCGCACCCTATGATTGGAAGGGCTGTGGATAACTGGCGCGTGGAACGTGTTACCCTTGCAAGGTAGCGGCACCCGCGACTTGGGTGTGGGCACCAGCGTTGGCACCGAAATGGTGCTGCCGAAAAATGTGCAGTAATACCAGTTGTTTACTGCCAAAAATTGGCGGAGACGGAGGGAGAAGAGGTGTACCTGCGCAATTCGATCTAAGTTATTGATTTTAATCACGGACAACCAACTCTGTGTACCAACCTATGTACCAAAATGTGTAGCATGTTTCCAGCGCGATTGAAGATAATTGCAACTCACGTAAGCCGACGCTTGCATAAGCCTCGGTTGCGGGTAGGTTGTCATTCGGCCGTTATGGGGCCGTTAGCGGACTGGCTGGTTTGAGGAGCACAGGCGAGGAAAGCAGACATGCAACCAATGGATAAGCCTCGCCCTTTCGAGCGTCAAACCCCAGCGACGATGGCCTCAGCACGCGCGAACAGCTCTGGATCGATATTGATGCCCGACGCAGCGGCATTCTCGTCGAGCTGCTCGGGGCGGCTGGCACCCACGATCGCCGACGCTACGTTCGGCTCGCGGAGTATCCACGCTAAGGCAAATTGCGACATCGTGCAGCCGGCCTCCTGAGCGATCGGCTTGAGCTGATGCACTGTTTCGAGAATTTCCGGTCGCAGCCAGTTCTGCATCATCCCACCCATTTCGTCGCTGGTTGCGCGCGTTGCCTCCGGCAAAGGCACACCGGGCGCATATTTCCCAGACAACACACCCTGAGCCAGCGGCGACCAGACGATCTGCGAAATGCCGTTTGACGCGCAAAGCGGAATGACCTTCGCTTCCGGACGCCGGTGCAGCAGCGAATATTGTGGTTGGCTGGACACGAACCGCTGCACTCCCGAAAGGGCAAGCGCATCCTCAATGTTTTTCGGCGACCATTCGCTGAACCCGATATAGCGAACCTTACCCTGCCGCACGATGTCGGTAAGAGCCTCCATCGTATCCTCCAGCGGAGTTTCCGGATCGTAGCGATGGCACTGGTAGAGATCGACATAGTCGGTCCGCAGTCGCTGCAGCGACCCATCGATTTGCTTCAGGATCTGCGCGCGCGACAGGCCTTTGTCGGTGCCGCTCATCGGAAAGAAGACCTTGGTCGCCAGCACATAGGAATCTCTAGCACGTCCGGCGAGCATTTCGCCCAGCACGGTTTCCGCCTTACCCCCACCATACACGTTGGCGGTATCGATGAAGTTGACACCCAGATCGAACGCCCGGTCGAGGCAAGCGCGCGTCTTATCCGCCTCCACCCCGACGCCATATGTGAGCCAAGATCCAAGCGCGATTTCCGACACTTCGAGATCGCTATTGCCGAGCTTCCGGTATTTCATAACATCTCTCTCAAGACAGAGTGGCGAGGGCTTGACGACGGGATGGTTGTAATTCTTCGGTGAGGCATTCCTTGACCTTTGTCGCCCAAAGAGGGTCCTGCAGGAGTGCCCGGCCCACGCCCACCAGATCGAAGTCCCCACGATCCAACCGTCGCAAGGCTGACTGCTGAAATCAAGGTTGGGCAGTTCGGAATTTAGAACGCTGCGCCGCGACGATCGAAATCAATCCCCCCATATTTGCGTTGATATCGACGAGGTGGAGGCCCCAATCGCGCGCGACCTGGCCGCCCTGTACCACGTCACCGGGGATCCGGTCAGTACGGGGGTCGGCTGGGTTTGAATGCACCGTCAGCGCCAAGTACTGGGCGCCGTCCCGATCGATGCATTGGGCACTGACCAGCCCGGGCACCTGAACGAATGACGAAGTGATTTCCTTACCGCGGGCCCAGGTGATCGGCTCCTGTTCCGACAGGGTGTTGGTTCCCGCTGCGAAATAGGCATTGGCTGGCCCGGAACCTCCACCAATTGCCGCAGGGTTCACGCACGCAACCTTCATGCCCGGCACTTGCGTTCGGCCGAACCGGCTGTTGGCAGGCGGCGGCACATCGTCGCGAAACGTGACATAGGTGACCACACAGCCCGTTTGGCCATTCGTGGTGCAGAGCGGGATTGATTTAAGATCGCCGCCTACGACTTTCCCGGCTGGTACGAGGAAATTGGTACCCGCCAGAATCGCGCTAACGAGCTGTCTCTGGACAGGCTTGCCGTCGATTTCCTCGGCAAGCAGACGCTTTAGCACGCCAGAGCCTTGGCTGTGGCCGATAAGAACTACGCCGCGGCCCTTGTTATCGTGCGCAAGATACGAGCGCCAGGCATCCCACACGTCGCGATACGGGAGTTCGCGATCAATTCCCGCCATCGGGGCACCGGTGATCGCCGAGCGCAGCGCCGGGATCGTGACCTGCCTATAAATTGGCGCAAAGATGCGGCATTGCGAAGCGAATCGGTTGAGCTGCTGGTTTACGACAGCGGTCTCTTCGGGACCCGGTATCATGTCGCTGTTGGGCGAGCGGTCGAACGATACAGTCGGGTAAACGTAGAAACAGTCGATTTCCGGTTTCGCCGTCGCCGTCCAGTTTCTGATGGTGGTTGTCCCGTCGGCGCGGACCATGGTCGCTCGCTGGTCGGTCGTGCAGACCGCTTCGTGTCCGGGACGGCACAACCAGGTAGCTGGATTGGCATAATCGTTGGCGGGCGGTGCGACCTTGGTATCTTGCGCGGCGACCGGGGCGGCAATCAGCAGCGCGGTCGTTATTAGCGAAAGCTTGATCGTCATGAATTTCGGTTCCTCATTCAAATATTGTGATGATGATGGCAACTTTGCCGCTGAGATCGAACAGGTTCATCGCGGTCTCCCCCGGCACTGCTCAGGAAGCGGCCGGCAATTGCAGCAATTCGATTTCATGGCCTTCGGGATCGCTTACGAACGAAACCGACATGGCTCCGAAGGTGCCAGGCGCACGAACCTCGATCGCGCCCATTGCAATCAGATCGGCGTGGGAGGCCGCGCAGTCGCGCACGATGAACCCGAGCGGTCCCCAGCTATTGCCGCCGTTGACCGCGCGCTGGTCGGTATGATGGTACAGCACCAGCGTGAACGCGCCTTCTTTCTGCGCCAACATCACCTCGCTGAAGCCCTCGGCATCGATCCGGTTCTGAACCGCAAAGCCTAAGCCCTTGGTGTAGAACTGCTCCATTGCCGCCATATCGCGGACCACTATTTTGACGAAATTGAACCGTGCCATCTGCTTCGCTCTCTTTCGGCGTTCGCGCGCTTATCCTGCGGCGAACGCGCCTATTTTCGGGTAGTCAAGAATAGTTGCTTGAGGTCGTTTTTCAGGTTGTAGCCGTTAGTATTACGCGGCAGCGTTCGATCCAGAAACACTGCGATCGCAGCAGTTTGTGCAATTCCCCTCGCTTCAGCCGCCCGCTGCTTCGATCGCGCATGACGCACCACTTCGTGCCGGTCTTCGCTCAGCGGCTAAGCGCAGGTGAGGCCGAGCCTGTCCGTGCTGCCGGTGATGAACCCGCGCGCCATCGGGAGTGCGATAGAGTTCAGCCAATTGCGTCGAGCAGTTCAATATCGGGGCGGCCATCGAGCACGGGACCCAAGCCAGGCCCCGCAGACTTGAAGTGCTCGGACGTCCGATGCGCTTCCAGCGCCGCTTCATCGCGATATAGCTCAAGAACCTTGTAGGTATCTTCTTCAGTCCGACTACGTGAAAGCTGATACGCCAGGTTGCCGGTCTCGTTGGCTCGAACCTGCGCGGCCAATTTGCCGAACAGGCTCTCAAACTCCTGCGCCTTTCCATTCTTGACCCGTAGCGTCGCGATTACGGCAATCATCGTATACCCCTTGTTCTCTCGAATTGATCGGACGTTCGCGCAGGTGGTCTAAATCAAGTCTCCGCCAGCGGCCGAGGCGGTCGTGCCATGCTTCTTGTAGGCCTTGATGACGTTCCGTCCGACCGTCCAGCGATGGACTTCGTCAGGGCCGTCGACCAGCCGCTGCGACCGTATGTGCGTGTACCATGAGGCAAGTGGTGTGTCTTGGCTGTAGCCTAAAGCGCCGTGCAGCTGGATCGCGGTATCCACCACCTTGTGCACCATATGCGCGAGGAAAACTTTGGCGATCGAGTTCTCCTGGCGAAGGTCCATGCCCCGCTCAGCCTTGTAGGCGATGTGAAGAAGCATCAGGCGGGCCATGTATAGCTCGCTGGCGCAGTCGGCGAGCATGAACTGAACCCCCTGCCGCTCCGATAACAGCTGCCCGAACGTCGATCGCTGAGTGACTCGCGCGGTCGCCATATCGAGCGCACGCTGAGCCATCGCGATGTTGTGCATGCCATGGCGCAGGCGACCATAGGCGAGACGGTGCTGGCCCATGTTGAAGCCGTTCCCCTCGCCGCCCAAGAGGTTTTCCACTGGAACCCGAAGGTCGCGAAGCTCGATCTCGCTGTGCCCGCCGCCCATCACCTTTGACAGGGGTCCCTCAATCGCCATCGTTGGGATGTCGCGGTTGATGATGTAGCCGGGATCGGGCAGCTCGACGATGAATGTCGAATATCGCTGGTGGCGCGGCGCCTCGGGATCGGTCATCGCCATTACCAGAGCCATGTCGGCCGCCGAAGCAGCCGACGAAAACCACTTCTCGCCGTTCAGCACATAATGTGAGTTGCCGTCCTTGGTCGCGCGCGTCTGCATACCGGTCGCGTCTGCGCCGGCTGCCTTTTCCGTCATCGAGTAGCAGACGCGCTTCTCGCCATTGAGGAGTGGCTTGAGGAACTTCTCCTTCTGATAATCAGTGCCGTGCGCGAGCAGCGTCAGCATCGTCGCGTCATCGGGCCCTTGGCTGTTCATCGACAGCGCACCTAAGTGGCTCGCGCCAAGCTCCATCTGCACAAGCGCGTTGGCAAGCGGGCCGAGACCCATTCCGCCATGTTCCTTCGGAATAAAGGGCAGCCACAGGCCTTGCGCGCGGGCCTTCGCACGAAGGGCCGCGAGCAGTTCCTTAAAGTCGCGGCCCTGCTCAAGCTCCTTCTCAGCTGGAATGCACTCTTCATGCACCCACTGACGAACCTTCTCGCGAATGGCCTGTGCCTCGACAGGGATCTCGAAGTCGATTGCGATGTTGAACTCCTGTAACCGGTGCAGCGCCTTGAAGCGCTGCCAAAACCGACCAATAGCACTCTGTTCAATGGCCAACTAGCCCCACAGGAAGCCGAACAGTCAATTGCGGTCCGATTGACCCGATCCTTTAAGCTGCCGAGAGTTGAGCGCAAAGCTGGCGGGATACGATCTGCATCTATGTTGTGCCAAGGCAGGGGCAACAGGTTCTGACCAAAGGCTAGGCGAAGTTCTGGAACCCATGAGTTCTATAGCGCTGGAGGCGGCGTGGCGTGCTGGACGCGCCGCTGAGTCAGGATCGCAAGGTTGCTAGCATGAGAAGCGCGGGTGATGCGGAACATCCACACGCAGGCCATCGACGCGAGATTTAGAATCACGATCACGACGACATAGCTTTCGCCGAGACGCGTCAGAGTCTCTGGCGCAACCGCGCCTGGATTGGCGTGGGTGGGGAAATCGGCGATGCTGAGCAGTGTGGCGGTGGTGAGGACGCCGAGCCCCGAAACGCACTTCTGCACGAAGATATTGGCGGCAAAGAACACACCCTCCTCGCGCTGACCGGTGCGGACCTCGTTCTCCTCGACCACGTCAGCGAGCATCGCGGAGAAGAGTATGCCCTGGATGATCAGTAGCGTGGTCGACACTGCCCCGGTGACGAACAAAAGCGGCAGTAGGTGCGGCGAACCGTTCGCCGGAAACAGATCGAGCAAACTCAGCACGAGCGCGACCGGCGAGACAAGGATGACCGCGAAGGTAATGCCGATCGCGGAGCGACGCTTGTCGAACCAGCGCGAGAGCCGCGGTGCCAGCATTAACGCGACTACAGCGGCGATGTAACTCGCGCTGAGCAGAATCGAGATTTCCTTAGGTGTGAGCTCCCAGAAATAGGAGAAGAAATAAGGGGTCATGCCGTAAACCATCCCGCTCGCCAGTGCGTAGAGCATACCGGCCAGAAGGATCGTGAAGGCCGACCGCGACGAGAGCGCGCGCGCGACGTCGCGCAATGGATTGCCGCGCTTCTCGTGCCCTTCAGCGACCGCAGGACGGCTCAACCACGGTATCGCAGAATGCGTGCCGATCGCCGAGGCAAGGATGGCAACGAGCATAATCACGGCGGCTGTGAGGCCGTAACCATGATAATTTTCGGGGATCAAGGTTCCCGCGACGTTCCCATCGCTCCGGGAAAGAAAAATGCCGAATGCGGCGACCGACATGGTCAGGCCGCCCATCCAGCCGAAGAAATATCGCCAAGACAGATAGCTGGTGCGCTGGTCGTATCCTTGGGTCAGTTCGGCGACGAGCGCCGAGCTTGGGATTTCGTAGAGTGCGATGAAAGCGCGAACCAGGATGGCGCTGACCAGCAGGTACGCGAACAGCGCCTGCTGGCTGAGCCCCGCGGGCGGTGAGAATAGCAGGAGATAGCTGAGCGCAACCGGAAGCGCGGCGGCATACATGAACGGGTGACGCCGTCCCCACCGCGTGTGGAGATGGTCCGAGGCATAACCGATCAGCGGGTCGATGAAGGCATCGACGAACAGCGCGATGGCGATGGCAAGTCCGGCGAGCCGAGCATCGAGTCCGAGCGCCTGATTATAGAAGAGGAGTAACAGCACGCTGAAGCCATTGTCCTTCACCCCGAACGCGATTGAGCCGATGCCATAGAAGAATTTGGTGCGGAAGCTGTGGACAGGATTTTCTACGGTCATGTCATATCCCCTTCTGCTTCGAACTGGGCATCGCCCGCTTCGCGCCGCGATTGGTCGAGTGAGCGCTTGAGCCCGAACGAGGCGAGAAAATAATGCAGCGCCGCCCACAGGCCGAAGCCATAGGCGATCAGCACGCCTTGACGAGTTGCGAGCTGCACCGCTGCCTTGCAGGCAGCGTCGGCGACGGTGCCCGCGCCCGACGCGCCTTCGCCGCCGGGGCAGGCTGACTGAAACGAATCCGTATCGGCCGCGAAGAAATTGGTGATCGCAGTTAGCACGCCCCGCTCGCCAGGATGCACGTAGTGGAATGCCGCAAAATGGTCGATCATCCATCCGGTGAATGGCGGACCGCCTCCCAGCGCGATCAGGTTGAGAAAGAAGAACAGGACAGCGGTCGCTGTGGCGCGGCGCGCGGCGGGCACCGAGTTCTGGATGACGCCGTAAGTCGGGCCCATGAAGACATAGGACAGAGCGCCCGGGAACAACATCCAGAACGCCGCCATCTGCCAGGTCGGCGCGGTGTAGATGCCGACGATGAACGGATAAGCTAGCGTGATGCCGATCGCGGGGACAAGTCCGTACCAGGCGGGCGATCCCGAACGTGCCAGTCGGTCGGTGACGTACCCGCCTAATATAACACCCACTGCCTGGCTGCCTGCACCGATCAGACCGGTGATGAGTCCGACCTGCGCGTAATCAAGACCGAAGGTACGACTCCAGTAGGGCTGGACGAACTGTCCGCCGCCATAACCCGCGAACGAGATCAGGGTGATGCCGAGGACCATGTTGAGGATCGGCCAGCGCCCGAACAGCAGCCGCGCGACGCGCGCCGTCTCGCGCAGCTCGCGACCGAACGACATCGCCTGGCCGGGGTGGGCGGCCGCGCCGCCGGGATCGGAAGCCCCGCGCGGCAGCTCCTTGATGACCAGTTTGATCGCGACCGCGATCAGCACCCCGGGCAGTCCGACCGCGACAAAGGCAACGCGCCATGAATAATTCTGCGCCAGCCATCCGCCCACAACCGCGCCGAACAGCGTCCCGAGCGGCACACCGAGCGAATAGATTGACAGCGCCGAAGCACGTTTTTCCGGCTCATAATAGTCACTGATGAGCGAGTGTGCGGGCGGCGACAGTCCTGCCTCGCCTACCCCCACGCCAAAGCGGTAGGCAGCAAGTGTCGCATAGCTCGCTGCGGTTCCGCAAAGCGCGGTGAATGCCGACCAGATGACGATCGCGCCGGAGATGATATTCACGCGTGAATATCGCTCGGCGAAGCGCGCGATCGGGATGCCCAGGACCGTATAGAGCAGCGCGAAATAGAGCCCGCCGAGCAGCCCCAATTGCGTGTCGGTAAGCTTGAGGTCAGCCTTGATCGCCTGACCAATTGACGCAACGATCGTCCGATCGATGAAATTGGCAGTGTAGGCGGCAACGAGCAGCCCGAGCATCAGTCGGCGGTAGCCGACCGAATGGCCGGTCGCATGGGATTCGACGTCTGGCTTGGCCACTCAAGATCCTCCTTAGAGCACACTCTTTGCGGTGAGCCTTACGCTTGCTTAACCGAATGCAGAAAATGAGAACAGTAGATTCGTCCGCTTTTCGGTGGTATGGACGAAAATTGAGAAAGCGAGTATCGACTCTCGCTAGGTGAGGAGTTGAGGTGTGCAACAGTTGGCGCGAGGCATTCGGGGGAAGACTTTGCGGATTGCGGCCCTCGCCTTGGGCGTTCTGGGACTCACCGCTGCGCAGCCAGCGGTGGCGGCGCGCAGTGAATGGGTGTGTCCCGAGGGTTTCACGCCGAAGGCTGGCCTCAACACCGGATTCATGTCCGACGGTAAGGCACGCGCTTTTGTCATCGTACCGCCGAAGACGGGGCGCGGTCCGGCACCGGTATGGGTGCCGATGGTCGGCTCGGTCGAAGCGACCAACTGGAATCTGAACGTAGCGCGTAGCGGCAACAACGCCAATCTAGCCGACGCAGGCTTCATGGTACTCGGCCCGGTTCGCGACTGTGCGGGTCAGGACCCGAATCTGGGAGGGGGTCAGTGCAATGGCGTGGGGCATGACGGGTGGACCTGGAATCCCTGGAACGAGGGTCGCGCGCCCGGCCCTGCGGGTGATCGCTGGAAAGCCGATGCCGGCCCCGACGTTCGCTTTTTGGAAGCGATGGTGCGTTGCGTCGGGACGAAATGGCCGCTCGACCGCCGCCGTCTTTATCTCGGCGGGATCTCGTCGGGCGGGACGATGACCAACCGCGCACTGCTATTCGATTCGAAGTTCTGGGCGGGCGGCATGCCGATTTCGGGCGAATGGTACGCGACTAGGGACGACGGGTCGTCGGTGGCGTTCAACGATGCCCGCGCGATGGTTGCTGCCGAGTCAGCCAAGATCTGGCAGGGCCGCGTCGGTCCCTATCCGCTTGCACGGCGGCTCGATCCGATGATCGTGATTACCGTCTGGGGCGGCCAGCGCGACCTGTGGGATTGTGGCCCACCGATCGGACTCTGTTCGGACTATCGGCCGACGACGCAAGCCGGTTCCAACTATTTCAGCAGCATAGCGGGTGTTGTCCATGTCGCCTGTTCGGCAACGCACGGTCATATGTGGCCGCAAGTGAGCACCGATGCGTTCAATCTATGGGCGCTGCGCACATTGGCGTCGCACCCGAAAGGGACCCGCGCTGCGAGGTTCAGGTTGACGCCACCGCCCGAAGGCTATCGTTGCCAGCTCGGCCGCTTTACCGACCATTACTAAAAGGTTGCCGTTTCCATGATTTCCCGTTTTCCTGCAATCTTAAGCGCCTCGCTGGTCGTGGCGCTCGCTGCGGTTGCTGCGACGACCGCTCCTGCGCAGCAAAGCGCGCCTGCTGCGGTCGCGCACGGTCTTGCCGGCCCCGATGGTGCGGCGCTCTACGAGGCGCGCTGTGCGGCGTGTCACGAAAAACCTGCAGAACAGCGGACGCCGAGCCGCGAGGTGCTCTCGAAAAACCCGGCGAGCTTCATCGTCTCTTCGTTGCGCAACGGGGCGATGGCGCCCATGGCAGTCGGACTCACGCTGGCCGAGATCACCGCGATCGCGCAATTCGTCAGCAAGCAGCCTGACGACAAGCCCATGGGCGAGATCGATCCGCATCTCATCTGGGGCGACAGCGTCGCTGATACGCCGCTCGACGCGCCCAAATGCGCGGGCCCGCCTGAGCCGGTGAATCTCTCGGCACGTTCCCAGTGGAACGGGTGGAGCCCGAAGGCGGACAATGCCCATTACCAGCCCAATCCCGGCCTGACGGCAAGTGACGTGCCGCGCCTCAAACTGAAGTGGGCCTTCCAATATCCGGGCGCAAAGAATGGCCAAGCGACCGTGATAGGCAACCGCCTGTTCGTCACGTCGATGTCGGGAGCGGTCTATGCGCTCGATGCGCGGACGGGCTGCGTTTACTGGCGTCACGCTGCCGAGGCCGCCACCCGCACGAGCGTGACGATCGCGGCGCTACCCAACGGCGCGCCAGCGCATGCGGCGCTGTTTTTCTCCGACTGGACCAAGAGTGCGGTGGCACTTGATGCCGATACCGGGCGGCAGTTGTGGAAGACGGTAATCGACGATCAGCCGGGGCTGCAAATGACCGGTTCGATTACCTATTGGGACGGCAAGATCTTCGTGCCGATCTCGTCAGGGAACGAGGCTTTCGCGCAGATCCCGAACTGGGAATGTTGCAAGTTCCGCGGCGCGCTCGTCGCAATCGACGCCGTAACGGGCAGAGTGCTATGGAAGCGCTACACCAACGAGCAGGAGCCGCGCCCGTTCAAGGTGAACAAGGCAGGTAGACAGATGTGGGGTCCGTCGGGTGGGGCGATATGGGTCGCTCCAACGGTCGATCCGGCGCGGCGGCTGATCTATGTCGGTACGTCGAACAGCTATACCGATCTTCCTTACCAAAATTCGGATTCGGTGGTCGCGATCGAGGCGGACACGGGCAGAATCCGCTGGGCGAAGCAGCTGACAAGAGACGACAACTATATCGACGGTTGCGGGCGAAAGGACGATCCGCCCGCCAACTGTCCCTCGCCGCTCGGCCCTGATTTCTCGATTGGCGCGGCGGTCATCCTGCACGCCTTGCCGGGCGGCGGGGAGCTGCTTTTGGTCGGCCAGAAATCGGGCATGGTCCATGCACTCGATCCGGCGAAGGACGGCGCGATCGTCTGGCAGCGCCGCGTCGGCGTCGGCACGGCGCTTGGTGGAATTGAGTTCGGCCTAGCGGCGGATGCAACGCGCGTTTATGCTGGCGTTTCGGACATCGCGATGCGCGAGCGGACGGGTACACCGGGGCTTTACGCGATCGACATTGGGACTGGCGCTCTCGTTTGGGCTCAGCCGACGTCGAACACGCCCAAGTGCCGCTGGACGAGCTTCTGGTGCCACGGAGCGATCAGCCAGGCGATCACGGTAATGCCCGGCGCGGTGTTCGCGGGGAGCTATGATGGCCACTTCCGCGCCTATGACGCGGCGAGCGGCAAGATCCTTTGGGACTTTGACACCGGAACCGAGGCGGTGAGGGCGCTCAATGGCAAGATGGCCTTCGGCGGAGTCATGGATGGTGCCGGGCCGACAATCGCAGGCGGCGTTGTCTATGTCCATTCAGGCTACGCGGGACGTTCGGGTGCGACGGCGGGCCGCAATATGCGCAATGCGGACGGGAATGTGCTGATGGCCTTTTCGGTCGATGGCAAATAGGAGTGTGTTCGTGAAGCGTGTCATCCTGCTTGCCGTCGTTGCCGGCCTCAATTCCGCCGTCCTCCATGCCGGGCCGCCGACTGCGCCGCCGGGTTTCGCGAGATGCCAGGCGTGTCACGCTACCGTCGTCGGCGCGCCCGCGCGCGCGGGGCCCATTCTGTGGGGAGTGGTCGACGCGAGAGCGGGGAGCCGCGCGGCCTATGCCTATTCGTCCGCACTCAGAGGCAGCAGGATAGTCTGGACCCGGGCGGCGCTCAGGCGCTACCTCGCTGATCCCGCCGCGACAGTGCCTGGCACACGTATGCCAAAGGTGGCAATGACGCCTGCCGAGCGGGACGCGCTCGTGACCTATCTCGCCGCGCTGAAATGACCGACCCGCAGGTTGCGATCGCCGAATATGCGGCTCGATCGTTTGGCACTTTCGCTGAGCTTTTCGCGCTGCAGGCCCGCGCCCGACAAGATCATGTCGCGATCGTCTGCGACGGCGAATACATCTCTTACAAGGCTCTCGACATGCTGGCGGATGGCGTGGCGGCGGGCCTGCAGCGCGACGGCGTTAAGCCGGGAGGGGTAGTCACGATCTGCGCCGCGAGCAGTATTGCCTATGCCGCCGTGTTCATCGGCACGCTCCGCGCCGGTGCCGTCATTTCTCCCTTGTCGCCCTCGGCAACGCCCGAACAATTGCGCGCGATGATCGCCGACAGCGGCGCATCTCATTTGTTCGCAGACAAAGCCGTTGCGGATCATCTTGCCCCGATCGCCGACCTGATCACGGCGACGCGCATCGCGCTCGAACCGGGCGCGACCGGCGCAGCGTTCGATGGCTGGCTGCCCGGCGGCGACGCACAGCCGAAGCCTGTCGAGGTCGGCCCGGATCAGGCGTTCAACATCATCTACTCGTCGGGAACCACGGGCACGCCGAAGGGCATCGTTCAGCCACACAGCATGCGCTGGAACCATGTCGGCCGGCTCGGTGGTTATGGCGCGGGTGCCGTGACGATCGTTTCAACGGGCCTGTATTCGAACACGACGCTGGTCAGTTTCCTGCCTGCGCTCGGTACTGGCGGCACGATCGTGCTGATGCCGAAGTTCGAGGCACGCGCATTTCTCGAGCTCAGTGAAAAGCATCGCGCGACGCACGCGATGCTGGTGCCCGTTCAATATCGACGCATTCTCGAGGTGCCCGACTTCGACCGCTTCGACCTATCGCGTTACGAACTGAAATTTGCGACCTCGGCGCCGTTTTCGGCTGAGTTGAAGGCCGAGGTGCTGCGGCGTTGGCCGGGCGGCCTAATCGAATATTACGGCATGACGGAGGGCGGCGGCTCGTGCATGCTCGCCGCGCACGAGTATCCCGACAAGCTCGCGACAGTGGGTCAGCCGATGGACGGCCACGACATGCGCGTGATCGGCGAGGACGGACGGTTCTTGCCACCCGGACAAGTTGGCGAAGTGGTCGGCCGCTCGGCCGCGATGATGAAGGGTTATCACAACAAGCCCGGTGCGACCGCGGAGGCCGAATGGGTCAGCCCTGCGGGTGACCGCTACATCCGCACCGGCGATCTCGCGTCAATTGACGAAGATGGCTTCTTCACCCTGATCGGGCGCAAGAAAGACATGATCATTTCGGGCGGGATCAACATCTATCCGTCCGACCTCGAGGAAGCGCTGAGCGCGCATGCGGCAGTCAGGGAAGCTGCGGTGATAGGCGCGCCGTCGGAGCGCTGGGGCGAGACGCCGGTTGCGTTCGTGACGCTCGAACCCGGTGTAACCGCAACGCCCGAAGAATTGCTCGCCGCAGCAAACGCGACGCTTGGCAAGATGCAGCGCGTCGCTGAGGTCAGGATTATCGACGAACTGCCGCGCAGCGCGATCGGCAAGGTTTTGAAACGCGAACTGCAGGACCAATTGGCGGCGCAAGCGGCTGATCAAGCAAAGGGATAACGATGGGGAACAGGCTCAACGGCAAGGTCGCGGTCATCACGGGCGGCACCAGCGGCATCGGCGAGGCGACGGTAGAGCTGTTCGTCGAAGAGGGTGCGAAAGTCGTCTTCACCGGGCGCAATGAGGACGCCGGCCGCGCCATCGCCGATCGCGTCGGTGCCGCCGCCTGTTTCGTTCAGGGCGACATGCGCCGCGAAGCCGACATCAAGCGCACGATCGACACCGCCGTCGAGCGCTTCGGCCAACTCGATTGCCTATTCAACAACGCCGGTGCGGGTACACGCGGCACGCTCGAAACGGTGACAAGCGAAGATTTTCATGACGCAATGGACCTTCTGGTCGGCAGTGTCGTGTTCGGCATCAAGCATGCCGTGCCGGTCATGAAAGCGGCGGGCGGCGGGGCAATCATCAACAATGCGAGCGTCGCCGCGCTGCGCGTCAATTACGGCGGGTTTCTCTACAGCGCGGCGAAGGCGGCCGTGCGTCAACTGACCAAGGTGGCAGGCATCGAGCTCGCCCCCCACGGCATTCGGGTCAACTCGATCGCGCCGGGAGGCATCGCAACCCCGATCTTTTTCGGCGGATCGGAGCGCGCGAAGACGATGGAGGAAGGGCACGTCGCCGCGAGCATGGCAAAGCTTCACCGCAGCCTCGCGAGCGCAACCCCGTTGCGCAAAACCGGCGTGCCGCGCGACATCGCCTATGGCGCGCTGTATCTGGCGAGCGACGAAGGGCGCTTCGTCAACTGCCACGATCTCGTGATCGACGCCGGCATGACCGCGGCGGGCGTGACCCGGTTCGAAGAGCCTGCGGATAAGACGGCATGGTAATCGTCGCGGAAGGATTGGCGTTCGCCGAGGGGCCGCGTTGGCATGACGGTGCGCTGTACTGGTCGGACATGCACGGCCACGTCGTGCAGCGGCTGGCCGGCGGAGGGGTCGAGACGGTGTGCGAGGTGCCGCACCGGCCTTCGGGACTCGGCTGGATGCCCGATGGGGCGCATGTTGATCGTGTCGATGGCCGACAAGCGCGTGTTGAGATTGGAGCCTGATGGCAGCCTCGCCACGCACGCCGACCTGTCCGCGCTCGCGCCGTGCCGCTGCAACGACATGGTCGTCGATGCGAAGGGCCGCGCCTATGTGGGCAATTTTGGCTTCGAGATCGGAACCGACGGCGAAACCGAGGAGCCGCGCGCGACAGTGCTGATCCGGGTCGATCCCGATGGCACGGCAAGGGCGGTCGCCGACGACCTGCTGTTTCCCAATGGCGCGGTGGTTACGCCCGACGGCCGCACACTGATTGTCGCCGAGACATGGCGCGCATGCCTGACCGCGTTCGACATCGACGAAGCGGGCGACCTGTCCAACCGGCGCCTCTGGGCACAGCTTCCCCAGGGTGCGGTGCCCGACGGGATCTGCCTCGACGCCCAAGGTGCAGTCTGGGCAGCGTCGCCGACCACCAACGAATGCCTGCGCATCGCCGAAGGCGGGGCGGTGCTCGACCGCGTGGCGACACCGCAAAACGCATTCGCCTGCGCGCTCGGCGGCGCGCAAGGCCGCACGCTTTACGTCTGCATCGCCGACTCGCATGATCCTTTACGGCAACGCACCGAGCGCAACGGCAAGATCGTAACGTTCGCAGTGGGCGCGCTTGCGGCCTAGTAAGTCCCGCGCCGCCCGCCTTCGCCGCGAAAGATGCGCGCGCGCACCTCGGGCAGGATCGCGCGCATCGGGTGACGGCCATCGGCCCAGCCGACAAATTGGCAGATGTCGTAGCCGAGCAGCTTCTGCACATCTTGCGGCAACGACGCGACCATAGCCGGATCGAGGCTGAGATACTGGTTTTCCTGCTGGCGGATCCAGCCGCGACAATAGTTGAGAGACAGACCGAATCGGATTTCGCTCGAGAGGTTCGCGCCGCCGCCGTGCCACATCTGGCCGTCCCACAGCAGGACCGATCCGCGTGGCATTTCGACCGGGATCGAAGCCGCGGCTGGATCGACAGGATCGCCTACCAAATGCGACCCCGGCACGATTCGCGTTGCGCCGTTGGCTTGGGTGAAATCGGTGAGCGCCCACATCGTATTCACAACGAGCGGCGGATGCGGATTGACCGGGAAATAGGCGTCGTCGCGGTGTAGCGGCTGAAGCGTCTCCCCCGAAAAAATCTCCATCGTGGAAGCGATCGATAATTGCGCTTCCGGCCCTATCTTCGACCGAACGAGGCTGAGCAACTGCGGCTCGACCAGCAGCGCGTCGAGTGCGCGCGTTTTGGCGAAGAGATTGAACACTCTTTTTGTCCGGAATCCAGTGAAGTCGTTCGCCCCATAGTCCTGCGTGGCGTGCAGCGGCTGCATCGCGGCAAGTGCAGCATCGATCTCGGCATCGCCAAGCAGCCGGTCGACGACGGTATAGCCGTCATCCGCCAACTGTCGCTCGTGACGGGCAAGCTCTGCCTCGCTCAACCTGCGTGGCATTGCCTAGACCGCCGTGCTGAAGATCGACCCGCGCTCCGCCTCCGGCCGACGATCCTCGCCCCACGTTGCGATGGCCGGATTCTCGCCGCGCAAAGTGCGACCGATTGTTGCATCGAGGAAGCGTGGCCACCGTTCGCCGGTGAAGACGTAAAAACGATCCTCGAGAATCGCCTGATAGGTCGATTCGGCAATCGCTTCGGGCGAAATTCCGCGCCCTTGGAAGTCGTCGCTGACCGCGCGTGATTGCGCATCGGCGAATTCGCGGTCGCTCCACGGGGTATCGCCGACGGGGCGGTTACGCCAGCTCTGGTGGATCTTGGTGGCCACCATGCCGGGGCAGACGATGCTGACGCCGACGTTGGTCATCATCGCGTTCATTTCGCTGTAAAGCGACTGGCTCATGCCGAGAACCGCCGCCTTGGAAGAGCAATACGGCGCATGGTCGCCATTGCCGTAAAACGATGCGAGCGAACCCGTGTTAACAACATGAGCGGGCTCGCGATGCTCGAGCATGCGCGGCAGAAACGCTTTAACCCCGTTGACGACTCCCCAGACGTTGACGTCCCAGACCCAGCGCCAATCGTCGAGGCTCATTTTCCACGTCGGTCCGGTGATCGAAACGCCCGCGTTATTGAAAAGCAGGTGGACGTTTCCGAATAGCGATGCGGCACGGTCCGCCAGCGCGTTGACGGCGTCGGCATCGGCCACATCGACTACATGGCTCGCGGCTTCGATTCCGCTCGCGCGAAGGTCTTGAACGGCAGCATCGAGTGCGACCGGTTCAATATCGGCCAGAATGACTCGGCATCCCTCGCGCCCGAAGCGCTTGGCGAAGGCCAGTCCGATGCCGCTCGCGGCGCCAGTGATCACGGCGCATTTCCCGTCGAATATCTTCATTGCATGCTTTCTCGTTCCGTTTGAAGTGGAATTAGCGGTCGGACGCATTTTCGCAAACCATTTTTCTCAATTATGTTCCAATGCTACGACTTGCCTAGGGTATGCCATGCGATGCGAGATACCGCTAATCTGGTCGAGCAATGACGGCACGATTTTGAGCTCCGAGTCCCCTTACTCGCCGTTTTCCCTCGTCACAAAGAAATAAGAACTACGGTATACGTTCACTTGGTCGACGACGCCGCTGGCTCGGCTGACGCTATTCCGCGCGACTCGTGCAATTTATCATCGCTATTGACATCGCGTCGAATGAGCGGTTTAAGAAAATTGGTTTGACAATTTAGAGCCATCCGGAGCACCGGAGGCCTGGGGAGAATTTTATGTCCGTAAAAATGATGCTGAGCGTCTCGTGCGCAACTTTCGCTTTGATCGCCTCGAACCCGGCGCTTGCCCAGCAGGGCACAGCGAGTGCCGCTGCGCAGGCTGGTGCCACCCAAGCTGTCGATGATCAGGAAACTGGCACGGCGGAAACAGGGCCCGACGGCAAACCCGTAAGGGGCAAAGTTCGCGTCGAGGAACGCGACGGCATCGTCGTGACCGGCAGTCGCTTTCAAAAACTTCTCGATCAGCCGCAGCCGAAAGCAATCATTTCGGCGGAGGACCGCAACCTGGCCGGCGTGAATACCGCGACCGAATTGGTTCGCTCGCAGCCTGGATTCAATATCACCGCCGACTTCGGCATCAACGTTCGCGGCATCGGGCGACAAACCGCACAGACTTTGCTGGGGCAGGAAAACACCGTCACCCAATATGTCGACGGCTTTCTGAACATAGTGCCAGCAAACATCGGTGAATCGACGCTTTTCGGCGGCAACCTGACCTTCATTCGCGGGCCTTCGGGTACTAACTATGGACGCAATGCGATCGCCGGCGCGATCAATGTCATCTCGCGCGCCCCGACACCCGATTACACCGCGCAGGTCGTGTTCGGCACCGCACGCGCAAATGCGTTCAACTTCGGTGCCAACGTTTCAGGACCGATCACCGACAATTTGGGCTTCCGAGTCGGCATGCAGGAATTCATCCAGCCGAGCGTCTCGAGGGCGGTCGGCGGCGTCAGCGGTGCCGGTTTCGCGGTCAAGAACAGCTACATCGAGTTCCAGCTCGAATGGCGCGTGGGTGACTTCCACATTCGCAATCGCGCGACAACGTTCGAGTACGACAACCAGCCAGCTTATCCCACGCTCAGCCGGTACAATAATAATCTGAACGGCAACGTGTCGCCCGTGTTCGGCGGCCTTTCGCCCAATCCGGCCCGTGGCTTCACCGGCGCGGTGCCCGACCAGCCGTTTACGACGAATGTCAATTTCGTCGGATACGACAAGCTGCGCGACAATTTTCAGGACATTCTCAACGCCGACCTCGACCTCGGCTTCGCGCAACTTTACTATGTAGGGGGTTACCAGACTTATCGCGCATTCGGTTCCGCCGATCGGGATTTGACCTCGCGGACAAGCTATGACGCCAACACCGTCGCACCCGGGAACTTCGCCCCGGGGACGCAGGTTCCGACCGACTACCGCTCGAATTATGACAACGACGTCCATTATTCTACGCACGAGGGACGGCTGGAAAGCAAGCCCGGCGGAGCGGTCAACTGGATTTTGGGCGTCTATCGCTTGAGCCAGCACTTCGACGAGCAGTATTGGGAAAACATCGAGAACGCGACCGCCGCGATCCTGACGCCGATAGTGGGCACACCCGGCCTGACGCTCGCCCCCAACCCGCGTCGCTCCGAATACGAACAGCGGAACATATACGACATTCGTTCGACTGCGGTGTTTGGCAATGTCACCTGGGACATCGCGCCCACTTTGCGCATCGATGCCGGTCTTCGCCAGACCTGGGACGAGAAGGATGCGCTATCCAACTTCCGCTACGTTTTCTATTATCCGCCCTCTTTTGCCGGAGATTTTTCTCCGCTGGTTCATGGTGCCAGAACATTCCGCAAGGACGACGGGCTTTCAGGTCGTGCCGCTCTCGCCTGGCGGCCGGGTCCCGGCGACCAGCTCTACGTGTCGTATGCGCGGGGCTATCAATCGTCGGCGTTCACGCTGGGCCAGGGCCTTCCGCCAAACAACGTTGCCAAAAAGGAATTTCTCGACGTCTATGAAATCGGCGGCAACTGGACCGAGGGGCGGCTGAGATTTGACGGTTCGATCTTCTACCAGATTTTCCACGACCAGCAGATTCCGATCAGCACACGCGGGGTGTTCACGGGCCCGGGCGGAGTTCCTGCGCCGGGTCCGATCTTCACGCAGTTCGCCAATGCGAAACGTACGGAGATTTACGGTCTCGAGGCACAATTGTCTTGGCGTCCGAACGACCAGTCGAACATTGTCGCTTCGTACACCTATCTCCATGGACAGTTTAAGGACTTCTGCCCGCAACCGACCGGATCGACGAGCTGCGGTGTCGTCGACATTAGCGAACCGGCGACGATCAATGGCGTCGCCAATCCGCTATCGGGCGCGCTGCAGAACCTGTCGGGTAACGAGCAGCCGCGAGCACCGCATTCCAAGGCGACACTCTATGGCTACTATGGCATCGATTTGGGTGACTTCGGCCACTTGTATCCGGGCGGCAGTGTCTATTACCAGTCGAGCTTCTACACGTCTCCGTTCACCCGCGCTCGATTCCGGGTTCCGGGGCGCACGATCGCAAACGCCACACTGACCTATCGTACGGCGAACGACCGCCTCGATATCACTGGTGTCGTGAGCAATGTCTTCCGCACGCGATACGCGGACAGCTCGGTGCTATCGACGTTCGGCAGCGGAAGCGTGTCCCAAGCGGTTTTTTACGGGGCAGACCGCACTTGGTCGCTGACGGCCCGCTATCGCTTCTGATCATTGTTCGGGGGCCGGACTGGCGATTAAAATGGCCTCGCCGCTGTGCGGCGAGGCCATTTTACGTTGCGGCATGCCCGGAGTGTCGCCACTGACAGGCATGACACTTGGTCTGCCTCTCACGGTTCGGGATGTTACATGCTGATGGCAATTGCTGATCCGGACACCCCTTCGCCGACGCGCTTTGAGCGGCGTAAGGAGGAAATCCTGCATGTCGCTGCCGGGCAGATTAACCGCAATGGGTTGCGCGATACGACGCTCGCGACTGTTGCCGGTGAGATCGGGTTCAATCTGAAGAGCCTGCGCTATTATTTCAAGAAGCGGGAAGATCTGGTCGGCGCAGCATTCCTCGAATCAATCGCGCTTCACCGCGCGCTTGTTGAGGACGCAGCAGGTATCGATCAGTTCGATGATCGCATCCGGCATTTCGTACGAAGCTATTTCGCGTTGCAGGCACGTGTCCGGCGCGGCGAACAGGCCGAATTCGTTCACTTCGGCGATTTGCGGGCCCTGACGCAACCGCATTTCGATGTTGTCGGTGCCGCTTACGTAGAAATGTTCCGAGATCTTCGCCAACTTTTCAGGCCGGGCGAGCGTTCGTGGACGAGTGCCGAACGCAGCGCCAACGCACATTTATTGCTGTCGCAACTCTTCTGGTCGGTGATCTGGATCGACGGCTACCTGCCTGAAGACTATGGCCGCGTCGCCGATCGGCTATGCGATATCCTGCTCAACGGCCTTGCAGGGAAATTTGTGGACCTGTCCGGAGCCGACGGGGAAATTCCCACGCCGTTTTTCGATTCCGAACGTTTGTCGCATGATTCGTTCCTGCGCACGGCGACGCACCTTATCAACGAAATCGGGTATCGCGGCGCGTCGGTCGATCGCATTTCGAGCGCTTTGAGCGTCACCAAGGGCGCCTTTTACCATCATAACGAAACGCGCGATGGCCTTGTCGTCGCGTGTTTCGAACGAACCTTCGACATTGTTCGCCGGGCGCAGGACCGTGCCATGGCCGAGGACATGAACGGGCTGGGGCGCATTGCCGCTGCCGCCGTCACCTTGGTGGGGCGCCAGATGTCATCGGAAGGCGCGCTGATTCGAACATCGGCGCTGACCGCGATCGGCCCCGAGCTTCGCACGGAAATGGCACGCCGGTTGACGGTGCTGACATGGCGCTTCGCCGACATGCTCAACGACGGAATGACCGATGGTTCAGTTCGCGTTTGCGACATGCGTATCGCGTCCGAGATGGTCACCGCGATGATCAATTCCGCCCAGGAGCTCCAGCGCTGGGTGCCGAGTGCCGACGCGGCGAACGCGGCCACACTCTATATAAGACCACTTCTGGACGGCTTTCTCGCTTCGGCGAAGCGCTGACGGATCAAAGGTCCGCGAAACTGCGCCCCTCGGCGACAAGCTTGCTGAGCAAGGGTGCCGGCCTGTACCACTCGTTCGCCTCGCCGAGCTGACACGCCTTGGCTTCGACCCGTTCGAGGCCGACGCTGTCGGCCCAATGCATTGGACCGCCGGTACTGGCCGGCCAGCTGTAACCATAAATCCAGACGACATCGATGTCGGACGCCCGCTGAGCCATTTTTTCGTCGAGAATCTTCGCTCCCTCGTTGACGAGCGGGAACAGGCAAGTTTCGAGAATGTCCTGGTCGGAGGGTACCTGCGCGTTGTCCTTTACCCCGAGGGTTTCGCGGATGAGCTCGGCGACTTCCTGCGACGGCGACGCGATCCGATTCTCGTCATAGTCATAGAACCCTTTGCTGGTCTTCTGGCCGCGTCGATCGCGTTCGCATAGCGCGTCACGGAGCCTGTCTTCGGTGCTCGCCCCTTTGCTCCACCCGATGTCGAGCCCCGCGAGGTCACTCATTTCGTACGGCCCCATCTTAAAGCCAAATGCCTTTAGTACGCGGTCGATATCCCACGGCATCGCGCCCCGCTTCAGCAGCTCCCGCGCTTGGAGTTGGCGCGGGTAGAGCATGCGATTTCCGACAAATCCCGGGCAGACGCCGACGACGACAGCCACTTTCCCGATCTTCTGCGCGACCGCCATCGATGTGGCGAGAACCGAGTCCGAGGTCTTCTTGCCGCGCACGATTTCAACCAGTTTCATCACGTTCGCGGGTGAGAAGAAATGCAGGCCGATCACCGACTCGGGCCGCGACGTCATTGCGGCAATCGCGTCGACGTCGAGCCCCGATGTATTGCTGGCAAGAATCGCGCCGGGTTTGGCGATCGTGTCGAGCCGTGTGAAGATGTCTTTCTTCAACTCCATACTCTCAAAGACGGCCTCGATGATCAAATCGCAGTCGGCGAGATCGGCCATGTCGAGCGAACTCGAAATGCGGCCCATTCGCACATCGACTTCCTCAACGGGGAAACGGCCCCGGCTCGCACTGCGCTCGTAGTTGCCACGTACCACCTTCAACCCGCGGTCGAGCGCGTCCTGGTGTGTTTCGACCATGTGGACCAGTATGCCGACATTGGCGAAGTTCATGGCGATGCCGCCGCCCATCGTTCCCGCGCCGATGACGCCGACCTTGTTCACCACTATCAGCGGCGTGTCGGCGGGGACATCATCGATGACGCTCGCCTTCTTTAAGGCATCGGCGATATAGTCGGTGGAGTCGTACGTGGCAGTCATACTATGATCCTCACAGATATTTCCGAAACCAATTCAGCGCGAGATCGGTGGATGGAACGAAATACTCGTCGTAAACGACATAATGTTTGCACGGGTACGTGTGATATTGGGCGGGTGCATTCTGGCGGATCATCATATAGGCGGCAAAGCCGTGCTCCAGCCGGTTGTTGAGTTCCTCGAACTCAGCGTCGATGATCAGGGCGGGCACGTGCACCCGCGCTGCCGCACCGAGCTGCGAATGCTCGACCATGCGCGCCACGTCAGGCGTACCCTTCAGTCCTTCGATGCCATTCAGCCCGTTCTGCGGCACCGTCGGCTCGATCAGCCCGCGCGCCTTCTCGGCCGCCTGGCCGCGCGCCCAGTTGCGCATCTCGGGTGGGAAGCCGAAGCCGCCGATCTGTGCGACCACCGCCTTGATCCGGTCGTCGTAACCCGCAGTGAAAACCGCGTGCCCGCCGCCATAACTCGTGCCCCAGACGCCAATCCGCGCGGAATCGACTCCGGGTTCAGACGCGAGCACGGCAAGGCAATTGCGAATGTCGGTGGTCTGATCCACAGGATCGACGATCTCTCGCAGCACCTGCACCTTTAGATCGCGCTCGCCGGCCTCGGTCAGTTGCGGGCCCCCGCGGACGGGTATGATCCGGCCGTCCGACTCGCCCCAGCCGCGGTAATCAAACGTCATCGCGAAGAATCCTGCAGCGGCAAACTTCTCGGCATAGCGGGAAAGATGATCCTTGGTCCCGCCCCAGCCGTGGCACAGCAGGATAGACGGCCAGCCACCCTCGGGCCGCTTCCCTGCGGGCGTGAAGAGGTCAGCCGCGATCCTCGTACCTTCACTAAAGAGGTCGATTGTCTTGCGTTCTATTTCAGCCATTTCATCGTGCTCCTGCGACAGTCGTCGTTGCCACAACGTTTGTGCAAATTCAACCGTACCATTTTTCTTAAAAACGGCAAATCAGAGATGCGCTATGGGTGGTCGCTCAAATCGCCCACAATTTGACGATTGAGTTTGCGGCCACGCTTGGAAGGGAAACGCTATATGGTCGCGATTGACACGCCGACGCAGGGGCGGCAAGAACATACCAATATTCTTATACCCGGGAGAGAGAAATGGCCGAAGCAGTTATCGTCGCCACCGCGCGCACGCCGATCGGCAAGGCCTATCGCGGGGCGTTCAACGACACACAAGGCCAGGCGCTTGCCGGCCATGCGATCCACGAGGCCGTGAAACGCGCGGGCATCGATCCAGGCGAAGTCGAGGATGTGGTGATGGGTTGCGCGCTCCAGCAGGGCTCGACCGGCTTCAACGTTGCGCGCCAGGGTGCACTGTGGGCTGGCCTGCCCGAGAGCGTCCCGGGCACGACGATGGACAGACAGTGCGGATCGGGGCTGATGGCAATCGCCGCTGCCGCTAATCGCATCCAACTCGGCGAGCAGACGATTGCGGTCGCCGGCGGCGTCGAGTCGGTGTCGCTCGTCCAGAATCCCCATTTCAACAATTATCGCGCGGGTGACCCGAAGTTGATCGTCGACGTTCCCCAGCTCTACATGTCGATGCTCGAGACCGCCGAGATCGTCGCCGATCGCTACAACGTCAGCCGCGACGCGCAGGACGAATATGCACTGCAGTCGCAGCAGCGCACCGCAAAGGCACAGGCGGAGGGCCGCCTCGACGCCGAAATTGCACCGATGACCGCGACCATGACTGTCACCGACAAAGCGACGGGCGAGACGAGTCAACGCCAGGTGACGCTAAGCCAGGACGAGGGCAACCGGCCGCAGACGCGCCTCGAAGATCTGACGAAACTGCAGCCGGCGTTCAAGGGTGGTCAGCGAATCGCCGAGGGACGCTTCATCACCGCAGGCAACGCCTCGCAGCTATCCGACGGCGCGGCTGCGGTTGTGGTGATGGACGCCCGTGAGGCGGAGCGTCGCGGCCTCACCCCGCTCGGCGCCTATCGCGGACTCGCGGTCGCAGGATGTGGACCAGAGGAGATGGGGATCGGCCCGGTATTCGCGATTCCCAAGCTGCTTGAAAAGCACGGCCTCAAGGTCGACGATATCGATCTATGGGAGCTAAACGAAGCCTTTGCGAGCCAGGTGATCTATTGCCGCGACCATCTCGGGATCCCGAACGAACGTTTGAACGTTTCGGGCGGAGCGATCTCGATCGGCCATCCCTATGGCATGTCGGGCGCACGGATGACCGGCCATATCCTTCACGAGGGACGTCGGCGCGGGGCGAAATACGGCATCGTCACCATGTGTATGGGCGGCGGCATGGGTGGTGCCGGTCTGTTCGAAATCTTCAGCTGAACGTGGCCAGCGGTGCGGCCGTGACTGTCAAGAAGCCGCTGCGGCGCGAACCGCTCGGCGGTGCCCCGTTCGGGCGCGGCCGGTCGCACCGCACAATCTTCGATCGCAGCGCCGCATTCGCCGCAAGCGTCTTGCAGGAAATCCTCATCCGGCAATCGCGATGATCCGGCGTCTGCTCATCGCCAACCGGGGCGAGATCGCCGTGAGGATCGCGGCGACGGCGGCGGAAATGGGTATTGCAGCGATCACGGTGCATCCCGAAGACGACGCCAGTTCACTTCACGTCACGGCCAGCGCCGAATCTCGGCTGGTGGCTGGCGCGGGGCCCTCCGCTTATCTGTCGATCCCTGCGCTCCTCGCGGTAGCGCGCGAGGCGGATTGCGACGCGATCCACCCGGGCTATGGCTTCCTGTCGGAGAACGCAGCGTTCGCGCGCGCTTGTGCCGATGCCGCCATCGTCTTCATCGGCCCTTCGCCCGAAACGCTCGATCTGTTCGGCGACAAGGCGCGCGCGCGCGATCATGCGGTTTTCTGCGGCGTGCCGGTGTTGGAGGGAACTTCGCGACCGACCTCTCTCGATGAGGCGCGCGATTTCCAAAAGCGGATGGGATCCGGCGAAACGATCATGGTCAAGGCGATTGCCGGTGGCGGGGGACACGGAATGCGTCCGGTCTCACCGAGCGACGACCTTGCCGCAGCGTTCGCACGCTGTGCGGCGGAAGCCGAAGCGGCTTTCGGCGATGGCACCTTGTACGTCGAGCACTTCTTGCCGCATGCGCGGCATATCGAGGTGCAGCTAATCGGCGACGGGGGCGAGGTCAGTCACTTCTGGGACCGCGAGTGTTCTCTGCAGCGAGGGCGGCAAAAGCTCGTTGAATGGGCACCGGCGGAGCGCCTGCCCGATATCCTGCGCGAGCGATTGCGTGAAGGCGCGCTGGCGATGGGACGCGCCGCCGGGCTGCACTCGTTGTGCACGGTCGAATTCCTTGTCGGTGACGATGGCCGCTTTGCCTTCATCGAAGCGAACGCCCGGCTCCAGGTCGAACATACGGTCACCGAAGAGATAACCGGCATCGATCTCGTTCGCGCGCAGATCGAAATCGCGGGCGGTGCAAAGCTCTCGGCGCTCAGGCTCGACCAGCCGCGCATTCCAGCGCCGCGCGGCACCGCCTTGCAGGCGCGCATCAATCTGGAGACAATGACCGCCAGTGGCGAGGCGCGGCCGACGACCGGAACGATCACGACTTATGCGCCGCCTGGGGGGCGGGGCGTCCGTGTCGACGGTGCGGGTTATGTCGGGTGGCAAGCGGGCGTGCGCTACGACGCACTGCTCGCCAAACTGATTGTCGATGTTTCCGAAGGCGGCGTCGCGGCGGCGGCGGCTAAGGCGGCACGTGCCCTCGCCGAATTCAGTATCGAGGGGCAAGAGACCAACATTTTGTTCCTACGTGCGCTGCTCGACGCGCCTGATGTGCGCGACGGTGTCGCGTGGGCGACGCTGATCGAAGAGCGGATCGACGCGCTGCTAATGGCGCAGACCGCTCTGGCACTCCCCACCAAGGGACCAGCGGTGCACAAGTATGAGTCCGACCGCGTGCGCCCAGTGGCGCCCGACGGCGCGATCGCCCTCGAATCGCCGATACTCGGCATGCTCGTTGGGCTCGGGGCCCGCGAAGGCGAAGAAGTAACCTGCGGGCAAGAGATCGCAGTTGTCGAGGCCATGAAAATGCAGCACGGCCTTGTGGCACCACATGCAGGCACCGTCGTCGCAGTCGCTGCGTCCGTGGGTGACACGCTTTCTCCGGGCGACCCGATCCTGTTTATTCGACCTTCGAACCTGGCGACCGACGCGCCGCCAGTTATCGACCAAATCGTCGATCTGGATGCGCCGCGCGCCGCCTTGAGCGAAGTGCTCGACCGCAAGCGCGGGACGCTCGACGCAGCGCGACCCGCAGCAGTCGCGCGGCGGCGCAAGACCGGCCAACGCACCGCGCGCGAGAATATCGCGGACCTGCTCGATCCGGGCAGCTTCGTCGAATACGGCGGGCTCACGATCGCCGGGCGCAGCCGCCGTGCCTCAACCGAGGCACTGATCGAGCAGAGCCCCGCCGACGGTTTGGTGATGGGGCTGGGCACAGTCGGCGCAGCCATGTTCGGTGAAGGTCCCGCGCGCGTCGCCGCGATGTCCTATGATTATACCGTGTTCGCCGGAACCCAGGGCGCGCGCAACCACGTCAAGACCGACCGGATCGTCGAGCTCGCCGCCCGCTGGCGCATTCCGCTGGTGCTGTTCGCAGAGGGCGGTGGCGGGCGACCAGGTGACACCGACGGCGGCGGCTTCATCCGCGCCTTCGAGACCTTCCCCAAGCTCAGCGGGAAGGTGCCGATAATCGGGATCGTTTCAGGCCGCTGCTTTGCCGGGAACGCCGCACTGCTCGGTTGCTGCGACGTGATTATCGCAACGGAGAATACGACGATCGGAATGGGCGGCCCGGCAATGATCGAGGGCGGCGGGCTGGGCGTGTTCACGCCCGAGCAGATCGGCCCAGCTTCAGTCCACGTCGCTAACGGCGTGATCGATGTGCTCGTGGAGGATGAAGGGGCGGCAGTCGCCGTGGCGAAGCGCTATCTCGGCTATTTCCAAGGCCCGCTGCCCCAATGGAGCTGCGCTGACCAGCGGCTGCTGCGCCATGCCATTCCCGCAGACCGGCTGCGCATATACGATGTTCGCGCGCTGATCGACACGCTTGTGGATACCGGTTCGCTACTTGAGCTACGTCGAGGTTTCGGGCTTGCAATGGTGACTGCGCTTGCCCGCATTGAAGGGCAACCGATTGGCATCATCGCCAACGACCCCGCACATATCGGCGGCGCAATAGACAGTGACGCCGCCGACAAGGCCGCGCGCTTCATGCAGTTGTGCGAGGCGCATCGTATCCCGCTCGTGTCATTGAGCGACACGCCGGGCATCATGGTCGGGCCGGAGGCCGAGAAGACCGGTCTCGTCCGCCATGCCGCGCGCCTTTTTTTGGTCGGCGCGAACCTAACGGTGCCCCTGCTGTCGGTCGTGCTGCGCAAGAGCTACGGACTGGGAGCGATTGCGATGACCGGCGGCAGCTACCAGGCGTCGATGTTCGCCCTGTCTTGGCCGAGCGGCGAGTTTGGCGGCATGGGCCTCGAAGGGGCGGTCAAGCTCGGCTATCGCAAGGAACTCGACGCGGTCACCGACCCTACAGAGCGCCAAGCCAAGTTCGACGAGATGGTTGCCAGGCTATACCAGCACGGGAAGGCGCTAACGACGGCAGGCTATTTCGGGATCGACGACGTCATCGACCCTGCGGATACGCGGCGGTGGATCGTCGCCGCGCTCGCCGCCGCTCGCAAACCGAAGGACCCAGACGAAGGCCCGCAACCCCGCTGGATCGACAGCTGGTGAAGCGCATTGACCTGAGCATTCAGGACCGATACGTCTGTTATTGAGAATATAAGTATGCTGCGCGGCATCAGCGGGATGAGGATCGGTGCCGGCAGTCTCCGGCCAATCGGAAGGACCAGCATGGCGGCCACGCATTTCGACGCTCCAGGTACGGCGGACGAACCGGTCTTCCGCGACCGCGCCCCGATTATGCCCAAGACGCTCGCGGACCGCATCTTTTACGGGCTGGGCTCGATAGCCTTCGGGGTGAAAGATACCGGATTTACCGTCCTCCTGATGATCTTCTACAATCAGGCGCTTGGCCTGCCCGCGGCGACTGTGGGCTTTGCGATTATGATCGCACTGATCGTCGATGCCTTCGCCGATCCTTTCATCGGGCGGATCAGCGATGGCTGGCGCTCGCGGTGGGGGCGTCGACATCCGTTCATGGTCGCCGCCGCCCTGCCGATCGCCGTTAGCTATTATTTCTTGTGGAACCCGCCCGAAGGGCTGAGCCAGTCCGGGCTGTTCTGGTATCTGATGGTGCTCGCCATCGTCATCCGGGTGTTCATCTCGGTTTATGAAATTCCGTCCAGCGCGCTCGTCGTCGATCTCGTCCACGACTACGACAAGCGGACCGCCTTCTTGAGCTGGCGATGGTTCTTCGGCTATGTCGGCGGGCTCGGCACCAACATCCTCGCGTTCAGCTATTTTCTGCGGCCCGGGCCGAACGATTCCGCTGGCCAGCTCAACGTGCAGGGCTATGCGAACTATGGGCTCGCAGCGTCGCTTATCATGTTTGCGGCCATCCTCATCTCGTCGTTCGGCACCGCGCGCCACATCCCGTCGTTTGCGCCGCCCCCACCCAAGCGCCGGTTCGACTTCGTGCAAAGCGCACGCGAAATCATTGGAACGCTGATCAACAAGCCGTTCCTGCTCCTCGCCACCGGCACCTTCTTCAGCTATGCCGCAGCTGGCATCGTCGGTGCGACGCTGACCTATTTCCGCATCTATCTCTGGGAGCTGTCCGGCGATCAGATCTCCGGCCTGATGATCGGCTATTTTGCGGCGCTCGTAACTGCACTGTTCTTCGCGCCGTGGTTCGGGCGCAAGCTCGGCAAAAAGCGAGCTGCGATCGTTCTATCGATCGCCGCAATCATCTGCAGTCCGATCATGTATTTCAGCCGCATCCTCGGCATCGCGCCAGAAAATGGCACGCAGCTGCTATACGTCCTCTTGTTCGCCATGGGATTCATCAACACGACGATCGCGGTTAGCGTGGGCGCGATAGGGTCTTCGATGTTCACCGACGTCGTCGAGTACGCCGCAATCCGGACAGGGCGCGAATCGGCGGGGCTGGTGTTCGCGGCGAATGCATTCCTTTTGAAAGCGATGTCCGGTGTCGGTGTCTTCGGCGCAGGACTGATCCTCACGTTCGTCGACTTTCCCGACGGTGCGAAGCAGGGTGAAGTGCCGCAAAGTGTGCTAACCACACTCGCGTTGACCGAGCCTGCCGTCATCATGATGCTGCAGGTTTGCGGACTGCTCGCGCTCCTCGCATTTCCTATCACCAAGGCGGTCCACGAAGCCAATCTGCGCAAAATCGCGGCGCAGCAGGCCGATCTGCCGGAGGTCGTCAGCGGTCCGTAAAGCGGTGCGCGCGCTTCGCATTGAACGCTACGACGCAGCAGCACGCCGCCTGTCGGTGTTGCTGGTGGAGAAAGTCGATTTGGCTAGCCACACGTCATCGGCCTCGACCAACCTAATCCATGGCGGTTTGAGCTATCTGGAGTACTTCAGATTCCGACTGGCCCGTGAGGCGCTGATCGAACAGGAGAGGCTGTGGGGCACAACTCCAATATCATTTGGCCCCTGCGATTTGTCCTTCCTCAGACGCGTTCGTGGACACCCTGAACGCCGAGCCGCCCCCTGCTTGGACGGCTAGCGCATGCCTGTGGGAGGCGGGTCGGCGTTTGCTGGACAGGCACTGGTACCTGCGGACTTGACGGCGAACTTCGGTGGCGGTTTGTTCGTTGCTGAAGTCTAATATCTTCATGCGCATGAATGAGCACGGACTGCAAAGAAGGTGCTATACCGCCGCTCAAAGCTTGAACTTCTCTTTCCGCCGGAATCTGCCAAACTTGTCCAGAGTCATCTCGTTGGTTCCGCGCGCAAAAGTGCGCTCGCATGACGGAGGTTTGGCCCCGCCACAACGTGCTGCAAACGTGTGGGCGGACATTGGGGTAAGGGCTAGGAAGGCTGTTAGCGGACATAGTTCCATGCCGAAGGATCGGCAGCTTTCGAGATTTTGAGCCAGCATGCGTAACGGCGGCATGGGGGCGCAATGCGGGTTGGCAGCAAGGGTCCCGTCTGCAGTCAATCATGCCAATCTTCTTTCCACTTAAAAGCGGGCATGCGGCAAAAGCGGTCCCTCTCCGGCGAGAAATGCGGCTTCTGATCAGACCATCGCGCACGTCCATTCGATCCCAGAGCTACCACCGCCGTAGGTCGCCAAGATCAGCCAAGGCGAGCTATCAACCGGCCTTGCCCCGACGCTTCTTACGTGCCTTGACGGCGGCATGGGTATCCAGAAGTAGTCGTCCTTGAACTTCAGTTTACCAGCCACGAACCTCCGTTTTGGTGATGCGCAGCCTCGAAAGAGAGGGGCCGAGAACAGGTTCTCCCTGTCGGTTCGCGGGAGGTACCCTCCGTCCACCTCGCTTGCGAGGTCCTCGAAATTAGAGCGGATCAGTGCAGTTAACTGCAGGCGGTCCATCGTTGTCGTTGCGGCCATCTTAAACACCTCGTGCACCTGTGGGACCAACACGGCGGCAAGCAGGCGGGCTCTGACTTGGTTATAGGTCTTGAGCGACCGATGAACCTCGCACATGCCCAGCTTGAGCCGGACGACGTCAGGAACCCTCACGCGAAGGTGGAAAATCCCGTTCCGTCGATGCAGGTGCGGGGTCGTGCTCCGCGCGATGCGGCGAGCCCCGGTCATGGCCCCACCATCTTCTGGGCCGACCCGACCAAAATTGTAGCCCTTGGTCGAAGGGACACTCCGCAATGCGGTGTGTAGCAGCCTATGTACCAAAGATGGTTGCGGCTGCCAAGCCCGACGCACAAGCTATTGATTTTATTGTCTAAATCAGCAGCTTGGCGGAGACGGAGGGATTCGAACCCTCGGTACCGGATTTACCAGTACGACGGTTTAGCAAACCGTTGGTTTCAGCCACTCACCCACGTCTCCGGATCGCAGCGGCGCGGGCGGGCTATAGCGGCGGGTGAGGGGACCGGCAAGGGGGGTGCCGGACGACCATGCCGATTTGCCGTGCGGACACGAAACCGACTCGTTTGGGCGCATTTCCGACTCGGCTCATCGCCGGTTCATTGCCCTGCGGGCAGGACTTGATTCTGGTGAACATGGACAGGCTTGCGCGCCGCATTTGCGGGTGCGAGCTAATGACGGGACGGGAATCATGACCTACGGGCTGGGCAAGACAATCCGCAATGCGCTGCTGACGCTGGGTGGCGCTCTGGTAATCGTGAGCGCCGCACCCGCGCTCGCGCAAGTCCAGCCGGTCGATCCGGACAAGGCGATCGATGGCGACCTCGCGACGCCGGCGGCGAGCGCAACGCCAGCGCCCGCACCCTCGATCGCCACCGACCCCAGTTTCGCGACTTCAACCGAGCCGGTCGTCACCTCGAGTGACGCGGCGACCGCTGCCGGGCAGGCTTCATCGGCCCCCGCGGAGGCCGCCGCGCAGGGCGCGACCTATCACCAGGACGATCTGATCGGCGCGGCCGAGGGCGTGTTCGGCAAAGGCGCGCAGGGCCTCGCCGGGCTGATCGAGGACGTGCTCAAGAAACAGGGCGAGCCCAACGGCTATATCGTCGGGCGCGAGGGCGGCGCGGCGCTCGTGGTGGGCTTGCGCTATGGCTCGGGCACGCTGTTCCACAAGGTCGAGGGCCAGCGCCCGGTCTATTGGACCGGCCCGTCGATCGGGTTCGACGCCGGGGCCAACGCGGGCAACACTTTCGTGCTGGTCTACAACCTTTACAACTCGGAAGACCTTTACCATCGCTTCCCCGCGGGCGAGGGGCAGGCCTATCTGGTGGGCGGGTTCAACGCCAGCTACATGCGCCGCGGCAACGTGGTGCTGATCCCGATCCGCGTCGGGGTCGGGCTGCGGCTGGGCATCAATGCAGGCTACATGAAGTTCTCGACCAGCCAGAAGTGGTTGCCGTTCTGAATCTGTCACCCGACGACTAATTTTTATTGCAGGGGTTTCGCACCCGCACGGGCCCCGCTATGCGCCCGCGCATGCTTAGCACCCTTGCTCCCCAGCCCGCCGACGCGCTGCTCGCGCTGATCAAGCTCCATGCCGACGATCCGCGCACCGACAAGATCGATCTTGGCGTGGGCGTCTATCGCAGCGGGCAGGGCGAGACCCCGGTGTTCGGCGCGATCAAGGCGGCCGAGGCCAGGCTGCTGGCGACGCAGAATTCGAAGGCTTACCTTGGCCCCGAAGGCGATATGGGCTTCGTCCACGGGCTGATGCCCTATATTTTCGGGCGCGACGATCCGACCAAGGGCGGGCGGATCGAGGGCATGCAGGCGCCGGGCGGCACCGGCGGGGTGCGGCTGGCGGTCGCGCTGGCCAAGCGCGCCGGGATCGCCCGCGTGCTGATGGGTACGCCGAGCTGGCCCAACCACGCGCAGATCTATGGCGACCTCGACATCGAGCTCAAGGGCTTCAAGCACGCGACCAGCCAGGGCATGGTCGATATGGACGCGCTGCGCTTCGCCGTTGCCGGGGCGACGCCCGGCGATGCCATCCTGCTCCACGGCTGCTGCCACAACCCCTCGGGGATCGATTACAGCCTCGCCCAGTGGGACGAGATTGCCTGGCTGGTGGCTGCGGCGGAGCTGCTGCCGATCATCGACCTGGCCTATCAGGGGCTGGGCGAGGGGCTGGAAGGCGACGCCTATGGGCTGCGCCGCGTGCTCGATACGGTGCCCGAGGCGCTGGTCGCCTATAGCTGCGACAAGAACTTCGGGCTCTACCGCGACCGTGTGGGCGCGGCCTATTTCATGACCGAAGACCCCGCGCAGATGGCCAGCGTGCTATCCAACGGGCATGGGCTGGCCCGGGCCAACTGGTCGATGCCGCCCGATCACGGTGCGGCGGCGGTGCGGCTGGTGCTGGAGGATGCGGACCTGACCGCGCAGTGGCTCGACGAGCTCGATACGATGCGCGAACGGATGCGCCAGATGCGCGCGCAGCTGGCGACGGCTGGGCAGGTTGGATCGATCGAACTCACACCGATCGGCGGCCAGAACGGGCTGTTCTCGGTGCTGCCGCTAACCGGCGAGCAAATCCTCAAGCTGCGCGAGGAGCACGGGATTTACATGGCGGGATCGGGCCGGATCAACATCGCCGGGCTGACCGCGGGGAATATCGACCGCTTCATCGCCGCGCTGGCGGCGGTTACCGCTTAGCCCCGCAGCGACTGCAACCGCCGGAGGTAGCGCGCCAGCACGTCGATCTCGAGGTTGACCTTGCTGCCTGCAGCGAGCTGGCCGAGCGTGGTCACTTCGCTGGTGTGCGGGATGATGTTGAGCGTGAAATGGGTGGTGCCGTCGCTCTGGTCGGTCACTTCGTTGACGGTCAGCGACACCCCGTCGACGGTAATCGAGCCCTTGGGCGCGATATAGGGGGCAAGCTCGGGGCTGACCGCGATTCGGACGCGGTGCGATTCGCCCTCGGGAGCGACGTCCAGCACCTCACCCACCGCATCGACATGGCCGGTGACGATATGCCCGCCCAGCTCGTCGCCCAGCCGCAGCGCCGTCTCGAGGTTGAGCGGACGACCGGCCTCCCATAAGCCCGGGACGGTGCGCGAGACGGTTTCGCCCGAAATATCGACCGCGAACCACGCGTCTCCGGCGGTGCCGCCTTTGGCCACCACCGTCAGGCACACGCCCGAGCAGGCGATCGAGGCACCGATAGCGACGCCTGCGGGATCATATGGGCAGGCGATGGTCGCGTGGAGATCGCCGCTGTTGCGGACCTCACGGATCGTGCCGATGGCGCTGACTATTCCGGTAAACATTAAGACCCTGTCTGACAGTAGGAATTGACCGTGACGGAGCCGATTTTGGCCCAGTGCAAGGCGCGAGGAGGGAGCGATGTTGCCGCATCGTGACCGACGAGCAACGCAGCACTGGGCCAAAATCGGCCCGCCGCTTCGGGGTCGTGCTGGGAAGCCCGCTGGAGTTCGTCGCGGCGCTGGCACGGGGTAACCGGCCCGCGCTGCGCGCTACTCCTACCCAGCAAGCTTCCCAGCACGATCACGGCTCAATTCCTACTGCCAAACAGGGTCTGTTCCGCTCGTAAACGTCGAGGGTGTCATTGCCAAGCTGGCGCTGATCGATGCGCGTCCAGTCGCCCGCCTGTTCGAGCGCATCGGCAGTGAGTTCGGGCATGGCGGGCAAGTCGCCGCCGATCACTGGTGGCGCGCGGTAGAGCATCATCCGATCAACCAGTCCCGCCGCGAGGAATGCGCGCGCGGTTTCTGCCCCACCTTCGACCATCAGCCATTGCGCTTCGCCCATTGTCGTGATCGCTTCGGGCGAGGGGAGCGCGCGCCAGCCGGCGGGGGCTGTGCCGCGTGTGAGCAGCCAGCGCTCGGGGCAGCGGTCTTCGATCCCGGGCAGGCGCACGTCGAGCTTCGGATTGTCTGCGTTGAACGTGCCGGACCCGACGACGATTGCATCCATCTTGGCGCGCCAGGCGTGGACGTGGTTGCGCGCGATCTCGCCGGTAAGCCACCGGCTTTCCCCCGGTGGGTGGGCGAGGCGGCCATCCTGCGACAGCGCGAGTTTGAGCGTAACGTGGGGTCGGCCAAGCCGGGACCGGGTGAGATACCCCGCGAGGCTCGCCGCACACGCCGCGCAATCGACCCGTTCGATCGCAATGCCTGCCGCTGCGATCCGTGCGATCCCCTTGCCTGCCGTGCGCGGATCGGGATCGGCACAGCCCGCCACCACCCGGCCGAGTCCGGCCGCCGCGACCAGATCGGCGCAAGCCGGGCCGCGCGGGCTGGGGTGCGCGCAGGGTTCGAGCGTGACGTAGAGTGTCGCGCCCTTGGCCGCGCTTCCGGCCTGCGCGAGCGCTAAGGCCTCGGCATGGGGGCGTCCGCCCGGCTGGGTCCAGCCCCTGCCGACAACAATGCCGTGCCTGACGATGATTGCCCCGACTGCGGGATTGGGGCGGCTCTGCGGCCGCGCGCGGTTACCCAGCGCCGCCGCCGCATCGAGCCAGCGCGGGTCGTCAGTTGGCGGCAACCGGCGCCTGCTGCTGCTTGGCCGCTTGCTCTGCCGCCTCATCGGCGCGCGCCTTAGCCTCGATCGCGTCGACGTCCATTCCCGAATAGCGGCCGAGCGTCTTGTACATCTGGCGCACGTCCTCCGCGTTCTGCTTTTCGAGCTTGGCCTTGGCGTCCTTGATCCGCTGGTTCTCGATGTTTGAGGCGACGATCTCGGCATCGCTGCGCCCGGCGTGCCAGCTGGTGATATAGGTCAGCTCGGGCTTGGGCGGGGGGATGCGCCAGCTTTCCTGCGCCATGATCGAGAATATGCCGAAAGTGGTCGCCGCCGCCACTGCGGAGATGCGCCAGCGGTTGCGGCCGGCATCGCGGAACACCGTGATAAAGTCGGCAATCGCGCCGCCCGGATTGATTTTCTGCCAATAGGACATGGCACCAAGATAGGACGCCCGGCGCGCGAAGGCTACCGCTTCAATTGTAATCGACGCTGATCGGAATCCGTCCGCGGAAATTGCCGCCGCCTTGCCCACGCACTTCGAGCCGGCCGCCGAACGAAAACTCGAGGATGCCCGACGAATCGAGCACCGGCCAGGCGGGGAGGTCGGTGGTCAGTTCGGTCAGCACCGCGGTGCTGCCGTCGGTCGAGGACATGGTGACGCTGCGCGGCAGATCGATCCGCACCTGCCGGCCCGGCGTGCCGCTGATCCGCCCACGGCCCTGCACCGCGCTGCCGCCCAGATCGATCAGGCCGTGACCGGTGATCTTGGCCCCGGTCTGCGGGTCGATCGCCGCGCTGCCGCCGTCGTGGCCCGCCAGTGCAAGGCGGCTGAAGGCCAGCCCGGTCGAAATCTCGATGGTCAGCGGGCGTTCGTCGGCCTTGGCACCGGCCTGGGCCGCCGGAGTGCTGAAACACAGCGTGCAGTCCTGCGCCTCAGCCGGAGCCGCGCTCGCCAGTGCGAGCAAGCCAAAGGCGAGAATTATCCGCACCATGGGCGCTTTTCGCAGCTTATGGTTAATTCGCCGTTATGGACAGCTACCTAGCCGAATTGCACATAGAGGCTGCGGCCGTGGTGCTTGAGCCAGCGGTTGGCCGCCGCAATGTCATCCTCGAACAATTGGGCCAGCAGCGCATGGAATTGCGGGCTGTGATCGAAGTGGACGAGGTGCGCGACCTCGTGCGCGACGACCGCCCGGCGGACGCGAGCCGGGGCCATGATCAGTCGCCAGTTGATGCGGACCGTCCCGTCGCGCGCGCAGCTGCCCCAGCGCCGCTGCGCGCGCGACAGCGCCAGACGCGGGACCGGCTGTCCGGCGCTCGAGCAATAGTCGGCGAGATCCGCTGCGAGCGCTGCACGCGCTTTGCTTTCCAGCCAGCGCTGCAGGCGTTTGCCCAGGCCTTCGATCGGACCGCCTATGACAATTGCCTCGCCCTCGATCCGCGGGTGGCGCGGGGCGTGGGGCTGGTGGGAGATGGTTAGCGGCTGGCCCGCGTAGGCCAGGATCGATCCCGGCACGATTTCCGCGCTTTCCGGGATTTTGGTCAGTTGCGCGGCGAGCCAATCGGCGCGCGATTCGGCGAAGGCCACGGCATCCGCCGTCCGGCCCCAGCGCGGGATCGAGACCCGGACTTCGCCGCCGTCGGGGGCGAGCCGCAAAGTCATCCGCCGCGCCTGCGCAAGGCGGCGGATCACCACCGGCAATTCGCGCGCGCCGACGGTGACCAGAGGCAGCTCGCCGGGGGGCCGCCGCAGCCACTCAAGCACGCTCGACCTCCACGCCGTCGGGCAAATCGATGATGTGGTCCTCAAGCGGACCGGCCACCGTCTCGCTGATCGCCTTGCCGCGCACCGAAGCGCCTGCGCGGTGGACGGCCTCGCGGTCGCCCGTCAGCAAATAGTGCCACTCGGGCAGCGGCAACCCGCGCGCGCGCCGGACATAAGCGCAAGTCTCGGGCAGCCAGCCGATCTCGCGCGCCAGCCGGGGCGTCAGACGCAGGCAATCGGGGACGAATTTCTTGCGATTGGGATAGTCGCAGCACCGCGCGGTCTTGAGGTCGAGCAGCTTGCAGGCGACATTGGTACGATAGATTTCGCCCGAATCCGCGTCTTCCACCTTATGCAGGCAGCACTGCCCGCACCCGTCGCACAAGGCTTCCCATTCGGTCCGGTTCAGCGCCTCGATTGGCTTGTCCCAGAAGCGGTCGGTCGCGGCTACTTCACCCATTTGTCGAGATCCGCGGCAACCGCATCCGGCCCTTGGTCGATTGGCAACGACGAAATCGGCTTGCCGTCAGGGCCCATCAGGTAAGCTATGCGGCTATGATCCATCAGATAGCCCCCCGCGCTCTCCGTGCCTTTGGCACCATAGACCTTGAACGCCTTCTTGGCGACATCGACTTGCGCGCGGGTGCCGGTCAGCGCGATCAGGCGCGGTGAGAACGCGGCGGCGAATTCGCCCATCGCCTTGGAAGTATCGCGCTCGGGATCGATGGTGATGAAGATCGGCTGGATGCTATTGCCTCGCGCCGGATCGGCCCTGGTGAAGCGATTGAGGCCCTGGATCATCACCGCCACATCGGTCGGGCAGGCATCGGGACAGTAGGTGTAACCGAAGTAGACGATCCGGTACTTGCCCGCGAAGTCCTCCCAGTGGACGGTCTTGCCCTGTTGGTCGGTCAATTCAAAGTCCCCGCCGATGCTCGCGCCTTCAAGCGGTGAGCGTTCCGCCGGGGCGGACCCGCAGGCTGCAAGCAAACCAAACGTCAGGGCGATCACGAAATGCTTGGTCATGGCGCGGCGGTTCATGCTCTGCTAAACTGCGCTGCGCAAGGAGCGATTGGACGGTCGGGCACTGCCGACGCTACCCTGCAATAGGAGAATTTTCTGGTGTCGATTTCGCAGCGTACAATGCGTATCCTGCTGCCTGCACTGGTTGCGGCGCTGGCCTTCGCCGGTCAGGCGCATGCGCAGTTCTCTGCCGGTTACAAATTCCTCGAAGCCGTCAAGAAGAAGAACGGCACCGAAGTTACCGAGGCATTGAACGAGCCGGGCTCGACCATCGTCAACACGCGCGACCTCACCACCGGCGAAACCGCGCTGCATATCGTCACCGGCAAGCGCGACCTGACCTGGATGGCGTTCCTGCTCAGTCGCGGTGCCAACGCCAATGCGCGCGATGTGCGCGGCGTTACCCCGCTGGTGCTCGCCGCGAACCTTGGCTTCATCGAGGGTGTCGAACTGTTGATCGCCCGGGGTGCGCGGCTCGATGAAAGCAACCAGGCGGGTGAAACCCCACTAATCTCGGCGGTGCATAGCCGCAGCATCGGGCTGATGCGGATCTTGCTCAAGGCTGGTGCCGATCCCGACCGGGCGGACAATTCGGGCCGCTCGGCGCGCGACTATGCCTTGCTCGATGGTCGCAACAGCCCGTTGGTTGGCGAGATCGAGACCAGTGCCAAGCCCAGAGGCCAGCGGCAAGGCCGCCCGACTTACGGGCCTACGCTCTAGATGGCACTGGCCGACGCATCGCTCGCCGAAATCCGCCTCGCGCTGGCTCCGGCGGTGGCGCAAGCGGCTGTGTTCGACGGCTGGAGCGAGGCTGCGGTGGCCAATGCCGCGCAGGGTGCCGGGGTCGATCCCGAAGTGGCGCGGCTGGCTTTCGCCGGCGGAGCGATGGACATGATCGGCGCGTGGATCGCGTGGATCGATGCCGACATGGCCAAGGCACTGCCGCCCGAACGGCTCGCGACGATGAAAATCCGCGAGCGGATTCACAGTCTCGTCCAGTTCCGGCTCGATGCGGTGGCAGAGAACGAGGAAGCGCTGCGCCGCGCGCTGGCGATCATGGCGATGCCGCACAACGTCCCCGCCACGCTGAAGCTCGGCTGGCACAGCGCCGACATCATGTGGCGGCTCGCGGGCGACACCGCGACCGATTACAATCACTACACCAAACGCACGATCCTCGCCTCGATCTACGCCGCGACGCTCGCGGTCTTCGCGCAGGACCAGAGCGAAGGGAAGGCCGACACAAGCGCATTCCTCGAGCGGCGGATTGACGGTGTAATGCGCTTCGAGAAAGCCAAGGCCCGCCTGCTGCGCCCGCGCGACGAACAATTCAGCGTCGCAAGACTGCTCGGAAGATTGCGCTATCCGGCGCGTTGAATGGGTTCGCGCGGAGGCGCGGAGGACGCGGAGATTGTAAGGCTTGGCCGCAGGTCCTCAAGCATCTCACGTTTCACCAGTGGCAACCGTCAGCGGGATCAGGCGGCTTCGCCGCAAGCATAGTCTCTCCGCGTCCTCCGCGCCTCCGCGCGAACTTCTTTCTTGTTAATGCGAACCAGTTGCAATTAGCCGCGTAGTCTGGCAGCGCGAGGGGATGACGCTCGATTCCCTCCCGGTTGGCCAACGCGCGCAGATCACCGCGATCGACTGGTCGTTGCTGGTCGATGAGGAAGCGCACCGGTTGCGCGCGCTAGGGATCGATGTTGGCGCACGCGTCGCCATCGCGCATCGCGGGGTGTTTGCCGGGCGAGACCCGATTGCGCTGTCGATCGGGCGGATGACCGTGGCGTTGCGCCGGGTCCACGCCCACGCCATGCAGGTCGAAGTGCTCCAAAGCACGGCGGGCTGAAATGACCGGTTTTCGCTCCGCCGCACTGGTCGGCAATCCCAACGCAGGCAAAAGCGCATTGTTCAACGCGCTGACCGGCGCGCGGCAGAAGATCGCCAACTACCCGGGCGTCACGGTCGAGCGCAAAGCCGGGCGGCTGGTGTTGCCGTCGGGTGCGCCGGTCGAACTGACCGACCTTCCGGGCAGCTACGGCCTCCACGCCACCAGTCCCGACGAAGAAGTGACCCGCAAGGTCATCCTCGGCGAGTTTCCCGGCGAGGCTGCACCGCAGGTGCTGGTACTGGTGCTCGACGCTTCCAACCTCGAACAGCACCTCGTGTTCGCGCAGGAAGTGATTGCGCTGGGTCGCCCCACCGTGGTCGCGCTCAACATGATCGATCTCGCCGAGCGCGACGGGCTGGTGATCGATCCCGCCGCGCTGGAAGGCGCGCTGGGCGTGCCGGTGATCCCGACCGTCGCGGTGCGCAAGCGCGGGCTGCCCGAGCTTGCTGCCGCGATCGCTGCCGCCGAGGAGCGCTCGCCCGAGCATCACCGCCCCCATGTCGATTTGACCGAGTGGCGCGTGACCGCGCATGCCATCGCCGACGCCGCAATCCTGTCCGAGACCGCTAGGCATCGGCTTCATTCCAAGCTCGACCGGGTGCTGCTCAATCCCTGGGCCGGGCCGGTAATCCTGTTCGCACTGCTGTTCGTGGTGTTCCAGGCGGTGTTCGCGGGCGCGACCCCGTTTGCCGATGCGCTTGAAGGTCTGGTGGCGAGGCTGTCCGACTGGGTCCGCACCACCCTGCCCGCGGGGTTGCCGCGCGACCTGCTAACCGAAGGAATCCTGTCGGGGGTCGGATCGGTAGTGGTGTTCCTGCCGCAGATTATCATTCTGTTCTTCTTCATCCTGGCGATGGAAGCCTCGGGCTATATGGCGCGCGCGGCGTTCCTGATGGACCGGCTGATGGCGCATGTCGGACTTTCGGGCCGCAGCTTCATCCCGCTGCTGTCGAGCTTCGCCTGTGCAATCCCCGGCATCATGGCGACGCGCAGCATCGCCGATCCCAAAGACCGGCTGACCACGATCCTGATTGCGCCCTTGATGACCTGCTCGGCGCGGCTGCCGGTCTATGCGGTGATCATCGCCGCCTTCATTCCCAATCGCAATGTCGGCGGCGGCGTCGGACTGCAGGGGCTGGTGCTGTTCGCGCTTTATGTGATCGGCATCATCGGGGCGATGGTGGTGGCGCTGGTGCTGCGCCGCTCGATCACCAAGGGCGCGGCGAGCGGCTTCATCATGGAACTGCCCAAATACCAGATGCCCAATCCCAAGGATTTGGCTATTGGGCTGTGGCAGCGCGCGTGGATTTTTCTGCGCCGCGCCGGCACGATCATCTTCATGGTCACTGTAGTGCTGTGGCTGCTGCTCAATTTCCCGCGCGCGGGCGAGGGTGAGAACCAGGTCGACGCCTCGATCGCGGGCAAGCTTGCCAATGGCCTCGCCGTGGTGGTCGAGCCGATCGGCTTCAACCGCGATATTGCGCTGGCCCTGATCCCGGCGATGGCGGCGCGCGAAGTGGCGGTCAGCTCGCTGGCGACCACCTATGCGGTCTCCGCCAGCGACGATGATCAGACCGCGCAGAAGCTCGGCGATCAACTCAAAGCGCGCTGGAGCCTGCCGACCGCGCTCGCGTTCCTCGCGTGGTTCGTCTTCGCGCCCCAGTGCATGTCGACCATCGCGGTCACCCGCCGCGAAACAAACGGGTGGAAATGGCCCGGCTTCATGTTGGCATATCTGTTTGGGCTAGCGTATCTCTTCGCGGGAATCACCTATTGGAGCGCCGTCGCTCTGGGGTTGTGAGTCGCGAAAAGAGGAACCAATGGCAGGCAGCGTCAACAAGGTCATTATCGTCGGCAACCTCGGTGCCGACCCCGAAGTCAAAAGCTTCCAGAACGGCGGTAAGGTCTGCAATCTGCGCATCGCCACCTCGGAAAGCTGGAAGGACAAGAACACCGGCGAGAAGCAGGAACGCACCGAATGGCATTCGGTCGCGATTTTCTCCGAAGGGCTGGCCGGGGTCGCCGAACGCTTCCTGCGCAAGGGCAGCAAGGTTTACATCGAAGGCCAGCTCCGCACCCGCAAGTGGCAGGATGCGCAAGGGCAGGACCGCTATTCGACCGAAGTCGTGCTGCAGGGCCCGGGGGCCACGCTGACGATGCTTGACGGTGCGCCGGGAGCGGGCGGCGGACAGCGCTCGGGCGGCGCTGGCGGTGGGGCTGGCGGTGATTGGGGCAACGGCGGCGGTGGTCAGCGCTCGGGCGGCGGCGGTGCCCCATCGGGCGGCGCCTCGCGCGGCGGGTTCGCCGATGATCTCGACGACGATATTCCGTTCTAAGGCCAGTCGGCGGGTCGCGCCTAGTTCGGCTTTTTCAGCTTAGCCAGGGCCGCGAACGGTCCGGCCGAACCTTCGTCAAGCAAACCAACCTCGCGGCGCACGCGGTCCGCGTCGGGTCCTTCGGCAAAGGGGTCGATCGCCAGCGCCATGCTTTGCGCCAGCGCTTCGCCAAGGTCGATGCTGGTCCCGCTGAACTCGATTTCGTCGAGGTCGTCGAGTTCCAGTTCGATTTCTTCGTCGGGCCGTTTGCCGGTGCCTTCGGGCACGAACCGCAAGCTGAGCCGCTCGGCGATCCGGACCGGCAGATCCTCGCCCGAAATCGCGCAGCTCTGGACGATGTCTGCCTGCAGTCTGCCCTTGGCTAGCACCTTGTTGCGGTCCTGCTCGACTGTCACGTCGGCGGTGAGCCGCAGAATCGCGACCAGCTCGAACCGCTTGGCGAGCGCCGCACGCTCGGCTTCGGTCGCCTCGAAGTGCAGGGGTTCCAGCACCAACTGGCGCAGGTCGATCAGCCGCGAGAACTCGCTCATCGGGCAATCTCCCCGGCCAGTAAGGTGGCGGCAGGGACGGCCTCAAGCTGACCCGCGATGATCCGCATTTCCGCTGCGACCAGCGCCGGGCTCGCGCCCTCGGTAAGGTTCACATTGCGCGATACCGCCTCGGCCAGCTCGTTCCCGTCGGTTGCTAGCGCATCGCGGTAGGCCCCCAGCCGTCCGCCCAGCACGCTCATCAATTTGCCAATCTTCTTGCCCACGACCAGATCGCCCACCCCGCTTTCGCGCAGCTGGCTGTCCATGTCCTCGACGAACAGCTCGGTCAACCGCACCGAGGGCGCGATCAGCTCGGCCTCGCGCTCCATCCGCAGCAGCACGAGGGCGAGCACCAGCGTGATGGCATCGAACCGGCCCTCAAGCGTGTCGGCGATCGCGCCGCGCGAATACCACTGCGGCTCGCGTGCAATTTCGACCACGCGGTGCCACAGCGGGCGCAGGGCGGCGCGGTCATCGGGTTTGGCACCAAACAGCTTGGAGAGCAAAGACACTTGGGGGAGACTTCCTTGTTCAGCGCGGATTAAAAGCCGCGGGGCCAAGCGCCATTGCGGTCGGCGGCGTTGGGCCTTAAGGCCAGCGCCGATACAGGATAGCATGCGCGGCTGTCCACTGGGTGAGTCCACCCCCGCGAATGGAGCTGACGGGAATGCAATTGATTGGGCGAACGGTTCGGAACGCGGGCCTCGCGGCGCTGCTGGCGGTGCTGATGGCGGGCTGCAGCTCGATCAAGGACCACCGCGGTTACCTCGTCGATCAGCCGCTGCTCGATTCCATCCAGCCAGGAATCGACAACCAGCTGTCGGTCGAGCGGGCGCTGGGCCGGCCGACGTTTGTCAGCCAGTTTGGCCAGCCGTCGTGGTACTATGTCTCGATCAACACCCAGCAAGCGGCATTCACCCGTCCGCGGACCAGCGAACAGCTGGTGCTGCGCGTGCGCTTCGATCCCAAGGGCAATGTCCTCGCGGTCGATCGCGCGGGGATTGAAAAGGTCGCGCAGATCGATCCCAACGGGGACAAGACCCCGACACTGGGGCGTGAGCGCAGCTTCTTCGAAGATTTGTTCGGCAACATCGGCACGGTCGGCGCACCGGGTGTCGGCGGAGGCAGCACCGGCCCGGGTCCGGGCGGCGGTCCCAACGGCAGCTAACTTGAACGTTTGATGCGTTGAACGGGGCCAGCAAGCTGGCCCCTCGCGCGGTGCCGTTCCAGCCGTGAGGCTGGAAAAAATTCAATCCCGGCATATATCCCCCGACATGGACGAGAATAGAGCGAGCCACGGGCTGATCCAGTGGCATGGCACTACCATCATCGGGGTCAAAGCGGGCGGCAAGACCGTCATCGCGGGCGATGGCCAGGTGTCGATGGGCAACACCGTGATGAAGCCCAACGCGCGCAAAGTGCGCCGGATCGGTGACGGCAGTGTGATCGGCGGCTTCGCGGGGGCGACGGCGGATGCCTTCACCCTGTTCGAACGGCTCGAAAAGAAACTCGAGCAACACCGCGGCCAGCTGATGCGCGCCGCGGTCGAGCTCGCCAAGGACTGGCGGACCGACAAATATCTCCGCAACCTCGAAGCGCTGATGATCGTCGCCGACAAGGAGATCATGCTGATTCTCACTGGCAATGGCGACGTGCTCGAGCCCGAAAGCGGGATCGCGGCGATCGGCTCGGGCGGCAACTATGCGCTCGCCGCCGCCAAGGCGCTGGTCGATTACGAGGACGACGCCGAAAAGATCGCCCGCCGCGCGATGGCGGTGGCAGCCGAGGTCTGCGTCTTCACCAATGATCGCGTGACGGTGGAAGTAATCTAATCCCATGCAAGACAATCTGACCCCCAAGGCGATCGTCGCCGCGCTCGACGAGCATATTGTCGGCCAGCACGACGCCAAGCGCGCGGTGGCGGTGGCGCTGCGCAATCGTTGGCGAAGGCAAAGGCTTTCGCCCGAATTGCGCGACGAGGTCACCCCCAAGAACATCCTGATGATCGGGCCCACTGGGTGCGGCAAGACCGAGATCAGCCGACGGCTGGCCAAGCTGGCCGAGGCACCGTTCGTCAAGGTCGAGGCGACCAAGTTCACCGAGGTCGGCTATGTCGGTCGCGACGTCGAGCAGATCGCGCGCGATCTGGTCGAGGAAGCGATCCGGCTCGAAAAGGACCGCCGCCGCGAGGCGGTGCGCGAAGCGGCGTCCAAGGCGGCGATGGACCGGCTGCTCAAGGCGCTGGTTGGCGAGAATGCCTCCGAGGCGACCCGCGAAAGTTTTCGCCAGCGGATCGTCGAAAACGCGATGAACGAGACCGAGGTCGAGATCGAGGTTGAGGACGCACCCAATATGCCGCTCGATATTCCGGGCATGGGCGGGGTCGGGATGATCAACCTCAGCGAGATGATGGGCAAGGCGCTGGGCAAGCACAACCTCAAGCGCCGCAAGTTCAAGGTTCCCGAGGCGTGGGACAGGCTGGTCGACGAGGAAGCCGAAAAGCGCATGGACCAGGACGATGTCGCGCGGGTCGCGCTGGCCAATGCCGAGACCAACGGGATCGTCTTCATCGACGAGATCGACAAGATCGCGGTGTCGGACGTGCGCGGCGGTTCGGTCAGCCGCGAAGGCGTGCAGCGCGATTTGCTGCCGCTGATCGAGGGCACCACGGTGGCCACCAAATACGGGCCGATGAAGACCGACCATGTGCTGTTCATCGCCAGCGGCGCGTTCCATATCGCCAAGCCCAGCGACATGCTGCCCGAATTGCAAGGCCGTCTGCCCATCCGAGTCGAGCTCAAGGCGCTGACCGAGGAAGATTTTGTCCGCATCCTCTCGGAAACCCGCGCCAATCTGGTCGCGCAATATTGCGCGCTGATCGCCACCGAGCAGGTCACGCTCGACATCACCCCCGAAGCGATCCGCGCGGTCGCGCGCATCGCCTGCCAGGTCAACGAAAGCGTCGAGAACATCGGCGCGCGGCGGCTTCAAACGGTGATGGAAAAGCTGCTCGAGGAAGTCAGCTTTGAGGCGGAAGACCGCCAGGGCGAAACCGTGACGGTGGACGAAGCCTATGTCAGCGAGCGGCTTTCGGTGCTGGCGAAGGATAGCGACCTCAGTAAATACATCTTGTGATGCGCCCAATGTTCGCTCTATGTTCCGGGCGTTGAAAACGTGAATCGCACGGGAGAAATATCATGGAACTGACCGGAGGATGCCATTGCGGCGCGGTGCGCTATGCCGTCTCGGGCGATCCGCAACACGTCGCGCTGTGCCATTGCTCGGACTGCCGCAAGAGCGCGGGCGCGCCGATGGTGAGCTGGGCGGCTTTCGCGGAAGACGAGCTCACCGTGACCCAAGGCGAGCCAGTCACCGTCAATTCCTCGGGCGCGGCGATGCGCAGCTTCTGCGGCATATGCGGCAGCGGGCTGTTCTACCGCAATGCCGAATTCCTGCCAGGCATCGTCGATATTCAGTCTGCCACATTTGACGATCCCGATTCGCTGCCTCCGGGCGCGCACATCCAGACCGGCGAACGACTCAAGTGGATGGAAACCGCGCACGAGCTGCCCGCGTTCGAGCGCTATCCGAGCCAGGGCTGACGATGGCAGGCCCGCCCGACGACAAACCGATCTACCGCCTGCTCACCGGCAAGGACGACCGGGCCTTTTGCGAGCGTGTGTCCGAAGCGCTGGCGCAAGGCTGGCGGCTCTATGGCTCGCCTTCGCTGGCGTGGGACGACGAGGCCGGCTGCATGAAGGCGGCGCAGGCGGTGGTGTGGCATGGGGCGGATGTGGTGAAGTAATTCCTCTCCATTTTCACGCAGTGCAAATGGGGAGGTGGCATTCGCAACGCGAATGACGGAGGGGTATCGGCGCCCAGAATTACCCCTCCGTCAGATCCTGCGGGTCTGCCACCTCCCCATTTGGCTGCCCGCAATTGCGGGCAGTAATCCTGAGCGGCTGTTGCAAACAGCCAGCCGAAGGGCAAAATGGAGAGGACCTTTACTCCGCCGCTTCGCTGACCTCGTCCACTTCCTGCGCCTGTCTTGCCCACATGTCAGCATAGAGCCCGTCGCGGCGGAGCAAATCGGTGTGCGTCCCGCTTTCGGCCAGGCGACCTTCGTTGAGCACGAAGATCTGGTCGGCATCGGCGATGGTCGAGAGGCGGTGCGCGATGCTCAGGCTGGTGCGGCCGGTCGAGACCCGGTGCAGCGTGGCGAGGATGTCCTGTTCGGTGCGGGTGTCGAGCGCGCTGGTCGCTTCATCGAGCAGCAGGATCGGCGGGTTTTTGACCAGCGTTCTCGCGATCGCGACGCGCTGCTTTTCGCCGCCCGAGAGCTTGAGCCCGCGTTCGCCGACTTCGGTGGCGAAGCCTTGCGGCAGGCGCTCGATCAGCCCCATGATTGCCGCGCCGCGCGCGGCCTCCTCGATCTCGGCCTGGCCTGCGCCGTCACGGCCATAGGCGATGTTGTAGCCGATGGTGTCGTTGAACAGCACCGAATCCTGCGGGACGATGCCGATGGCGGCGCGCAGGCTCGTCTGCGTCACCTCGCGGATATCTTGCCCGTCGATCAGGATGCGGCCTTGCCAAGGATCGTAGAAGCGGAACAGCAGCCGCGCGATGGTGCTCTTGCCCGCACCCGAGGGACCTACAATCGCGACCTGGCTGCCCGCCGGAACCTCGAAGCTCAAACCGTGGAGGATCGTCCGGTCGCGCTCATAGCCGAACACGACATTGTCGAAAATCAGCGTCGGGCGTTTGATCACCAGCGAGGGCGCGCCAGGGGCGTCCCGCACTTCGATATCGGTATCCATCAGCGCGAACATCGCCGCCATGTCGATTAGCCCCTGCCGGATCGTGCGATAGACCATGCCGAGCATATCGAGCGGGCGGAACAGCTGGGTGAGATAGGTGTTGACGAACACCAGATCGCCCACAGTGTATTCGCCGCGCGACCAGCCGAGCACGGTATAGGCCATCGCCCCCGCCATCAGCAAATTGGTGATCAGCGATTGCGCCACGTTGAGCAGGCCGAGGCTGTTCTCGCTCTTGATCGCGGCATCGGCATAGGCGCGGGTGGCTTGCGCATAGCGAGCCTCTTCGCGGCGCTCGGCAGCGAAGAATTTGACCGTTTCGTAGTTAAGCAGCGAATCGACCGCGCGACCGAGCGCCTGTCCGTCGAGCCGGTTCATCTGTTCGCGCAGCGCGGTGCGCCATTCGGTGATCCAGCGGGTCACCGCAACATAGGCCACCACCGCCACCGCAGTCGCCGCGACTAGCCCCCAGCCGAAATGGAAGTAGAAGATTATAGCGACTGCCGTCAGCTCGATCACGGTCGGGGCGATGTTGAACAGCATGAAGTAGAGCATCACGTCGATGCTCTTGGTCCCGCGTTCGATCACCTTGGTGACCTCGCCGGTGCGGCGGGCGAGGTGGAAGCGCAGGCTCAGGCGGTGGAGCCGGGCAAAGACATTCTCGGCCAGCTGGCGGGTGGCTTCCTGCCCGACCCGCTCGAACACGATGTTGCGCAGATTGTCGAACAGCACTCCGGTGAAGCGGCCCAGCGCATAGGCGAGCACGAAGGCCGCGGCGATCTGGAAGGCGGCGCTGCTGCCGGTCCCTGCCATCGCATCGATCGCGCGCTTGTAGGCGAACGGCAGCGCCAGCGTTATCGCTTTGGCGAGCAGCACCAGCAGCAGCGCGCCAACAATGTTCCAGCGCAGCGCCGGGCGGTCGGCGGGCCACAGATAAGGCAGGAACCGGCGCAGGGTCTGCCAGCCGTCATGGCGCGACGCGCGTTCGGGGCTGGAGTTCTCTGGAGGCATCGCCGCTATGTAGGGCGGCGCGGGCAAAACGGAAGTGGGCTCAGAACGCCTGTGGCGGCAGGTCGAACATCACCTTGCGCGTGCTGAAGTCGATCGCGACGCGGTCGAACCCGCGCAAATCGCGCATGCCGAGCAGGATCGCGGGACGTCGCGCGAGGTCGAGCGCCTCGAACGGCGGCGCATCGGCATAGGCGATCTGTACGTTCTGAAGTCGCATGTCGCCGATCACGAGCTGGCGCGCGAGGCCAAGGTCGGCGACGATCTGCTGCCCGGTCACGCTGTAGAGCGTGGTTTGCTCGCTCTGGCGGCGGCGCGACAGGGCGCGCTGCAGCGCGCGGTTGCCGATCGAGGTCTCCGCCCCGGTATCGATCACGACATCGGTTTCGACCCCGTCGATCCTGGCGTTGGTCATGATCAGCTGGCCCGAGCGCCGCCGCGCGGTGACCACGATCTCGAACCCGCGATTGCCGCCGAGCGCCTTGGCGTCGCCGATTGCCATCAGCTTCCTGCCGAAATCGAGCAGCACGCGCTGGTCCTGCAGGCTGTCGAGCCCGACGATCCCGTCGGCCCCGATGTCGCCGCTTTCGAGTAGCGGCGCGATGATACCATAGAAGCTGCGGCGGCCCAGATCGATCTGGTCGACCTCGACGGTATCGACAATCTGGCTGCCCGCGACCCCGATCAGCCGCGCCTTGCGCCCCATCGGCAGCGCCAGTTGCGCGGCCACCGCGGTGCTCAGCACGGTGTTCTGCGCGCCGGTGTCGATCAGGAAGCGGAACGGCTGGTCGGCAATCCGGACGGGCACGGTCATCCGCTCATGCTGGTCGTTGCGCGCCGCGACGATGTCGACATCGGTTGCCTCCTGCGCGCCGCTGGCACCGTGGATCTGCGGCAGGGCCAGAGCGCCAAATGCGGCGAGTGGCAACAGGAAGCTGGGTATCGGCATTGGCGGCATCCTCCGGGAGGGCAGACTACACCCATTTGGCAGGTCACCCAAACGCGCAAAGCAATCTTAGTCAATTCGTGGCAACAGGATGCGATGAATCAGGCGCTTATCGGACCGACCGCGGCGGAAGTGCGTGCTGCGCACAAAACCATCGTTATCGTGCTGGCGCACAACGAGGAGCGCCGGATCGGATTGTGCCTTACCAGCCTGCCGCTGGCTGATCCCAATATTGCGGTTCACCTGGTGGTCAACGGCAGCACCGACCGGACCGCCGAGATTGCGCGCGCGTTCCCCGTGACGGTTCACGACTGGCCCGAAGGCGGCAAATCGCGCAGCTGGAACCGGATCGTGCTCGATACGCCAGCGCTCAAGGCAGAAACCTTTGTGTTCGTCGATGGCGATGCCCAGTTGCTGCCCGGTTCGGTCGAGGCTTTGATCGCGGCGCTGCGTGACGATCCCGCGGTCAATGCCGCCGCCGGTCTGCCCGCCAACGGCCGCAGCATGGCGCGCTACCGCGCGGCGACGATTGCCGGACGCGGCATGTTCGGTGACCTCTATGCGCTGCGCGGCAGCTTCGTTGCGCGAATGCGCGCAAGCGGGATTCGTTTGCCCGAGGATCTGGTTGGTGACGACAGCCTGATCGGCGCGCTGGCCAAGACCGACCTTGGTGATGAAACGAACTGGCGGGACGCGCGGATCGTGCCTTGCCATGATGCGGGGTTCCTGTGCGAGCCGGTCGGGCTTTCACCCGCGAGCCTCCGCCTGCAATACCGCCGGATGATCAACTACAGCCTGCGTCATTTCCAGAACCGGATTGTGAGCGCGATCATGCGAGGGCCGGGGCCGTTGGCCCTGCCGCTGAGGATGGCGGAATTTTATCCGGAATGGCTGGGCCGGTTCGCGCCGCGCCGCGATCCGCAATGGTGGTGGTTCGACCGGCAGGCGCTGGTCAGGATGCGCTCGCAAATCAGGCTGGGGGCTGCTTCCTGAGCATCGCCCAGGTCTCGCGGACGATCCGGCGCCACAGCACGAACAATGCCGCGCAATAGGTAAGTCCGCCTGCCGCCACGAGGATGGTGAGCTGGGCTGGCGGAGCGAGCGTCTCCGTCAGCATGCGCGCAGCCAGAACCACGATCGCCATCAGCCCGCAGGCTGCCGCGACCGGGGCCAGGGTCGTCACCAGATCGCGCAGACGGAGCCCGATCGCGGGCAGGGTCAGCGCCAGCGTGACGGCGAGCAGCGCCGGGGCAGCCACTTGCCAGCTATGGACCAGGCCTTGCGGTCCGAACCGCACCCCGATCAGGAAACATAGCGGCATGACCACCGCGCCGAACAGGCTGGTGCGCAGATAGATGCGAGGGAGCGCGAGAGCATTGGTCGTCGGCGAACAGACAATTTGCAGCGCCATGGCGGGCATGGCGACCGCCAGCCCCGCGACGATCGGTGCCATCGCCAGCCATTTGGGTCCGAACAGCGTCGCTACGAGCGGGCTGGCGGTCAGGCTGAGTCCGACATAAAGCGGCGCGGCGAGCAGCATGGTGAGGCGTGCGCTCTTGAGGAACGCGGGCGCGAGCGGGTGTCCATGCTGGGCAAGCTCGGCATAGGCGGGGAACGCCACTTCGTTGAGCGGCGGCAGGAACCGGCCGGTGAAGATCAGCGTCAGGAACAGCGCCTCCGAATAGAGGCCCAAATCGTGCGGCGCGAAGCGGCTACCGGCGATGAAGATGTCGGTCTGGCTCTGCACGATCCAGAACAGCTGGCACACCGTCAGGACCGTGCCGAAGCGCACCACATCGCGGCTGCCGCGAAAATTGAAGCTCGGCCAGACCAGCAGCCGCGCCGCCATGGTCAACCCGATCGCGCGCACCACAAACATCGCGATGGGCGCGAGCACCAGCGCCCACACGCCGTAACCGCGCCACGCCAGCAGCAAGGCGACTGCGGCGCCCGCCAGCGAACAGATCAGATTGACCAGCGCCTGGCTGCGAAACTCCATCCGCCGCGCGAGCAAGGCCGAGGGCAGCGCAATGAACGGGGTGGTCAGGAATACCAGCGCCTGCACTCGCAGCATATCGGCCACCATTGGTTGGCCATAATAGCGTGCCGCCAGCGGGGCGAGCTGCAGCTGCGCCGCCGCGAGCACCAAATTGGCAACGATCAACAACCCGAAGACTTGGGCGACGCGGCGCTCATCGACTTCCTTCGCCTGGATCAGCGAGGTGGCGAAGCTGTAGCCGTTGAGGAAATTGAGCGCGATGAGCACCGCCTGGGTCATCGCGAACAACCCGTAGTCATGCGGATCGAGCAGGCGCACCACCAGGATGGTTGCGGCCCAGGTGATCAGCTGGCCTGCGACCTGGCTCCCCCAGCGCCACGCGACCGCGTTGCGGACACGGTTGGCAAACTCGGCCGGGGCCGAGTTGAGGGCAGGCGCGGTGCTCGTCACACGCCCGCTATAGCGCCGCATTCGTAAATTCTTTGGGGCGCGGTTCTATTTGGGGACACTATACTAAATAGACGAACCCCGCCACGTCCGCTACATCCGCTGCATGGCCCGTCTCACTCGCATCGTGATACCGCAAGTGGCGCACCACGTCACCCAGCGCGGCAATCGCCGACTGCCGGTGTTCTTCTCCGACGAGGACCGCCGCGCCTATCTCGCGTTGGTTGCGGCTGCCGCGACGGCGAATGACACGCGCTGCCTCGCCTGGTGCTTGATGGACAACCACGTCCACCTGATCCTCGTGCCGCAAACCGCTGACGGCCTGCGCGCAACGCTGGCCGAGGCGCACCGGCGCTATTCGCGCCGCATCAACTTTCGCGAGGGCTGGCGCGGTTACCTGTTTCAGGGCCGCTTCGCCAGCTACCCGATGGACGATGCGCATCTGATGAACGCGGTGCGCTATGTCGAGCTGAACCCCGTCGCGGCGGGGCTGGCGGCGTACGCGGAAAACTGGCGCTGGTCGAGCGCGCGCAGCCACGTCGCCGGACGTCGCGCGCCGGACGATCCGCTCACCGACCTTACAGAGCTGAGCGAGCATGTGCCGAACTGGGCGGCGATGCTGAATTACGGGCTTGAGGCGGGCGGGATCGGTGCCGAGGGCGAGGCGGTGGCCGAAGCGATTGAGGCGCGGTTGCGCACGGGGCGGCCGCTCGGCGCGGCGGAATGGGTGGCGGCGCAGGAAGCGGCGCTCGCCAGGCCGCTCACCCCGGCGCGGCGCGGGCCGAAGCCGACGCAGTTCGCTATTTAGTATAGTGTCCCTGAATTAGATGGCGATTCCGGGCTGGAATCGGCCAAAAGTTAAGCGGAATCATCGCTGAAGCAGCCATTATCGGTGCGGCTGGCCGCAAATTTGGCACAGAAACCGGCAGAGTTCCGCAGGTTTGCGGGGCTTTGAAATAAAATTGCAAAAAGCCGTTGACCGACTCAAGCACCCCCCATATATGCCCGTCCACCGAAGGGGTGCCGACAAATTGCCGGCT
>DASZZS010000012.1:0-47500 GCA_035543295.1 Novosphingobium sp. | reverse complement strand
AGTAGCATGGGTGAGGCTGGCTGCCGTCATGCAAGCGGTAAGCGGTTCTTGTTCCAGGCCTGTCGTTGATGGTGTGGATTCTCAAGCGTGAGGTAAGAGCATTTGGTGGATGCCTTGGCATATACAGGCGATGAAGGACGTGGCACGCTGCGATAAGCGTCGGGGAGTTGTGAGCAAACTTTGATCCGGCGATTTCCGAATGGGGAAACCCACCTTCACCATTTCATTCGATGTGCGGTTCGCCGCATCGCGAGTGAGGTGGATAAGGTATCCCAAGTTGAATAAAATAGACTTGGTGAAGCGAACCCGGGGAACTGAAACATCTCAGTACCTGGAGGAAAAGACATCAACCGAGATTCCGTTAGTAGTGGCGAGCGAACGCGGACCAGGCCAGTGCCTTCTCTTCAACTAGCAGAACACTTTGGAAAGAGTGGCCATAGCGGGTGACAGCCCCGTATGCGAAAGTGATGGAGAAGGACTCGAGTAGGGCGGGACACGTGTAATCCTGTCTGAACATGGGGGGACCACCCTCCAAGCCTAAATACTCGTATATGACCGATAGCGAACAAGTACCGTGAGGGAAAGGTGAAAAGCACCCCGATGAGGGGAGTGAAACAGTACCTGAAACCGAATGCTTACAATCAGTGGGAGCCTCTTTAGGGGGTGACCGCGTACCTCTTGCATAATGGGTCAGTGACTTAATCTATCAAGCAAGCTTAAGCCGTTAGGTGTAGGCGTAGCGAAAGCGAGTCTGAAATGGGCGACTGAGTTTGATGGATTAGACCCGAAACCCGGCGATCTAGGCATGACCAGGTTGAAGGTGCGGTAACACGCACTGGAGGACCGAACCGTTTAATGTTGAAAAATTATCGGATGAGTTGTGTTTAGGGGTGAAAGGCCAATCAAGCCGGGAAATAGCTGGTTCTCCGCGAAATCTATTGAGGTAGAGCGTCAGATGATTGCCGTTGGGGGTAGAGCACTGGATGGGCTAGGGGGCCGCGAGGTCTACCAAACCTAACCAAACTCCGAATACCAACGAGTCTAGTCTGGCAGACAGACGGCGGGTGCTAAGGTCCGTCGTCAAAAGGGAAACAGCCCTAACCTACAGCTAAGGTCCCCAAGTCATCACTAAGTGGGAAAGCATGTGGGATTTCCAAAACAACCAGGAAGTTGGCTTAGAAGCAGCCATCTTTTAAAGAAAGCGTAACAGCTCACTGGTCTAAATAAGAGATCCTGCGGCGAAGATGTAACGGGGCTAAAGTGATGCACCGAAGCTTAGGGTGTGATCTTCGGATCACGCGGTAGCGGAGCGTTCCGTAGGCCGATGAAGCGATCTGGTAATGGGTCGTGGAGGTATCGGAAGTGCGAATGCTGACATGAGTAGCGATAAAGAGGGTGAGATGCCCTCTCGCCGAAAGACCAAGGGTTCCTGCTTAAAGCTAATCTGAGCAGGGTGAGCCGGCCCCTAAGACGAGCCCGAAGGGGGTAGTCGATGGGAACCACGTTAATATTCGTGGGCCTGGTGGTGTGTGACGGATCTCTTAAGTTGTCAGTCCTTATTGGATTGGACTGGCTTCGACGAGGTTCCAGGAAATAGCCCCACCGTATAGACCGTACCCGAAACCGACACAGGTGGTCAGGTAGAGTATACCAAGGCGCTTGAGAGAAGTATCCTGAAGGAACTCGGCAAATTGCCTCCGTACCTTCGGAAGAAGGAGGCCCTCACATTGCGCAAGCAGTATGGGGGGGCACAGGCCAGGGGGTAGCGACTGTTTAGCAAAAACACAGGACTCTGCTAAGTCGGCTTCAAGACGACGTATAGGGTCTGACGCCTGCCCGGTGCCGGAAGGTTAAGAGGAGGAGTGCAAGCTCCGAATTGAAGCCCCGGTAAACGGCGGCCGTAACTATAACGGTCCTAAGGTAGCGAAATTCCTTGTCGGGTAAGTTCCGACCTGCACGAATGGCGTAACGACTTCCCCACTGTCTCCAGGATATGCTCAGCGAAATTGAATTCTCCGTGAAGATGCGGAGTACCCGCGGTTAGACGGAAAGACCCCGTGCACCTTTACTGCAGCTTCAGAGTGGCATTAGGAAAGAATTGTGTAGAATAGGTGGGAGGCTTTGAAGCACCGGCGCCAGCTGGTGTGGAGCTACAATGTGAAATACCACCCTGTTATTTTCTGATGTCTAACCTCGTACCGTTATCCGGTACAGGGACCCTCTGTGGCGGGTAGTTTGACTGGGGCGGTCGCCTCCTAAAGAGTAACGGAGGCGCGCGATGGTAGGCTCAGGCCGGTTGGAAACCGGCTGTTAGAGTGCAATGGCATAAGCCTGCCTGACTGCGAGACTGACGAGTCGAGCAGAGACGAAAGTCGGTCATAGTGATCCGGTGGTCCCTCGTGGAAGGGCCATCGCTCAACGGATAAAAGGTACGCCGGGGATAACAGGCTGATGATTCCCAAGAGCTCATATCGACGGAATCGTTTGGCACCTCGATGTCGGCTCATCACATCCTGGGGCTGGAGCAGGTCCCAAGGGTTTGGCTGTTCGCCAATTAAAGTGGTACGTGAGCTGGGTTCAGAACGTCGCGAGACAGTTTGGTCCCTATCTGCCGTGGGCGTCGAAATTTGAGAGGAGTTGACCCTAGTACGAGAGGACCGGGTTGAACATACCTCTGGTGTACCTGTCGTTCCGCCAGGAGCGCAGCAGGGTAGCTATGTATGGACGGGATAACCGCTGAAAGCATCTAAGCGGGAAGCCTCCCTCGAGATAAGATTTCATCGAGTCGTGGTAGACCACCACGTTGATAGGCCGGGTGTGGAAGTGCGGTAACGCATGTAGCTAACCGGTCCTAATAACTCTGTTCGCGCTTGTAGAATCCCGCCATCAATGACAGCTCTGGAAACAGGACCTGTGGTTGACGGGCGGACGATACAGCCGGATCCCACAATACTTAAAGTCTTGCACGGACATCGATTAAAACCCGCATCGCGCTGGCTCCATTGCTTGGTGGCCATAGCGTCAGTGACCCACCCGATCCCATCTCGAACTCGGCCGTGAAACCTGACTGCGCCGATGGTACTAACGCTCAAGCGTTGGAAGAGTAGGTCGTCGCCAGGCATTGAAGCCAGCGCGCTGCGGGAAATCAAACCCATTCACATGTCAGAGGGCTATCCTAACGGATGGCCCTTTTGGCGTCTCTGGACCATGTCCGGTGCGCCCGGTCCCTTGGACCGCCTAAACTGGTGACGCGGGGTGGAGCAGCCCGGTAGCTCGTCAGGCTCATAACCTGAAGGTCGTAGGTTCAAATCCTACCCCCGCAACCACCATAATGTTGAATTTGGAAGATAACTTTACCCCACTGCTTCCAGTGGGGCTTTTTGCGTTTGGGAAAGTAAGCAAATAGGAAGCAGAATTTCGACAAACTAGCCGTCGGCGAGCATTCGGGCTGGTGCGTCTGCTTGGCGCTCCATTTCGGCCACTCGGCGCGGAGCGCGCTGATCCCGGAAGCTGCCGCTCGTTTATTTGCTTCGTCGACGTCGTTTGTACACATGTAGCGAGGATGGGCTGTTGCTCAGCATCGGTGGGCCATGTTCGAGCAGGTAGGCCATCAGCGTGTCTCGCCCGCGTGGCTGTTGCACGGCTACACCGATGAGGGCGACCGCAACACGCCGCGCCAAGCTACGTGCGCGGAACTGTTCGGGCGTCTACAGTTTGCCCAGGCTGCGGCGCCCATGAACATAGCGGCCGCACGCATCGAAGGGGTCGTTACAGTCGCGCAGCCTGCGGGTCGCTCAGGAGTACCGCGATGCGCGCCATCACGCGATGTACCTCCGCCATCCTCGTCACAGACCGATCCCATTACCCGCTGCGCCCGCGCGCCGTCACGGGCCAAAACTCGACGACCGCCTCGCCATCGCACACCGCATACCGGTCGTACAGATTGACTGTCGGATCGCAGTGCGGCGGGAGCAAGGTAATGACTTGGTCAAGCCCAGGGTCCGGGACGCCGGGCGGAGTAGAAAGACCCCCGTGTTCATCGCCCAAAAACGCGTATCGGGTTGCGGGGTCGGCACCTGCCAGAATTCGCGGTGGACCAGCCTCGGTCGACATCGCCTTGAGCCCTGCATCGACCGTCACTTGTCCCGCAGTGTTCGCGCTGACAACGCGGGTGTCGATCGCCAGCGCGGGCTCGAACGCAGGTGCCGACTTATCGAACTCGCAATCGAGATATTCGCGATCGAGGAACACATACGATCCGACCTGAAGTTCGGTCAGCACTCCGAGCTGCGCGTCGATCGCGAAGCTGCCGGTTCCGCCACCGCTCACGATGGGCGCTTCGAATCCCGCGCTCGCCAGCGCAGCCAAGACGGTCTCCAGATAGGCGGTCCTGTGTTCAATTCGCTCCCGACGCTCGGCAAGCGAGGTGACGTGTTGATCGGTTCCGCAGTAGAACTGCACCCCGCCATACTCCATCGTCGGACACTCGCTCACCTTGATCGCCAATTCGACCGCCGCCGCCGCCGAGGTCACGCCGGTGCGATGAAATCCGGGATCGATATCAATAAGTACGCGCAAGGACTTTGCTTGAGCCGCAGGAGCGAGCCGTGAGACATTGGCAGGATGATCGACAACCACGGTCAGTCCGGCGATGCGCTCGTTGAGCTCGATCAGTCGTGCGATCGCCTGTTTCGATACGACCGGCGACGTGATGAGAAGGTTGGCGATACCCGCCGCCGCAAGCGCCTCGGCCTCGCCAAGCTTCGCGCAGGCTATCCCGGTCGCGCCTGCCGCAAGCTGGCGCCGGGCGATCTCGGCGCACTTGTGGGTCTTGGCGTGCGGGCGCAGAGCGATCCCGCGAACGCGGGCGAACTCCGCCATCGCCGCGATGTTGCGGTCGAGCGCGGGCCGGTCGATGATCAGCACGGGCGTGGGCAGGTCGCTGCGATGCATCGGAAGCGCCGGGGTCATGTCATTCATCTCCGATTGGCAGCGCGGTGGTGGCCTTTATTTCGCTCAAGGCGACGGTCGAGTTGATCTCTTGAATCCCAGGCAGTTGCGAAAGCTTGTCGAAGAAAAATCGCTCATAGGCCTGGATGTCGCGTGCGACGATCCGCAACATGAAATCGACTGTCCCCATCAGGACGTAGCATTCAAGCACCTCGGGCAGGCCTTGAATCGCGGAGGTGAACTCGTCAAGATTGGCGCGTCCGTGTGCGTTGAGCTTGACCTGCGCAAACACGTGGGCGTGCAGACCGACTTTGGCGCGGTCGACCAGCGCCACGCGCGCCTTGATGATCCCGTCGCGCACGAGCCGGTCGATCCGGCGGTAGCAAGGCGTCTGCGACAACCCCACTTGCTCGGCGATAGCGGCCATACTCAGGCTGGCATCCCGTTGCAGCACGCGCAGGATCATACGTTCGTGCCGATCGAGCGGCAGCGGGTGATTTTCACCGCGATCATGGCGAATCGAGGACACGCTAACTCCAATTAGGCCGTATTTGGGTCGCAATAGGCGAGAATATTCGCTGACGCTAATATAAAACGGTTTCAAGAATTCGGGAGTGACTGCAATGGCCTATTTAGCGGAAGGTGCTGCCTGCCCGCCCGAGCGCATCCAACGGATCAGCGATCCCGCGAGCGGACTCGAGGGCGTCATCGTGGTTCATTCGACTCGGCTCGGCCCCGCCGCCGGGGGGTGCCGCCTCTGGGATTACCCTAGCGAAAGCGCGATGATCGCCGATGCTGTGCGGCTGGCCGAGGGCATGAGTTACAAGAATGCGCTTGCGGGCTTGCCGTTTGGCGGGGGTAAGGCAGCCTTGCGGCTTCCCTCCGGACAATTTGATCGAAAGGAATTGTTTCGCGCCTTCGGTCGCGCAGTCGAGCGGCTCCGAGGGGACTATGTCACCGCGGAGGATGTTGGGACGAATGTCGCCGACATGGAGGAAGCTGGCCGATTCACGCGCAGTGTGTCCGGTCTCACGGCAAAGCCTGGCAGGCCCGGCGGCGATCCATCCCCCTGGACCGCGCGCGGCGTCTTCGGTGCGATCGAAGTCGCGTCGAAATTTCGGTTCGGTCGGCCGCTAGCCGGGATGCGGGTGGCGGTGCAAGGTGTCGGTTCGGTCGGGGCGGAATTGTGCCGGCTGCTTCACTTTGCGGGCGCACGTCTGATGGTGACCGACGTGGATCGGGCGAAGGTCTCTGCCATGGTCGCCGCGTATGGCGCAACCGCAGCCGAACCGGGCGCGATCGCGTCTGCTGACGTCGATGTCTTCGCTCCATGCGCTTTGGGCGCGAGCATCGATCGCCAGACCGTCAGGCGGATGCGGGCGGGGGTCATCTGCGGTGCGGCAAATAACCAGCTGGCGAGCGAGGCGGACGGCGAACGGTTGGCCAAGGCAGGCATTCTTTACGCGCCGGATTTCCTGGTAAATGCCGGAGGCATAGTCAGCGTAGCCGGCGAGCACTTGGGATGGAGCGAAAGCGAGGTGGTACGGCGCGTGGACGCAATTCCAGACAGGCTGCGCGATCTTTTGCAATCCGCAGAAGCGACCGGCGCTCGTCCTGCATTCATGGCTGGGCAGGCCGCTCGCTCGATCATTGCCGCGGGCGCCCCGGTTCGCTCGTTGGAGCCTGCATTGTGAGCATCCCGTCCGGTCGTCTGGAGCGGGGAGCCCCGGCCGGGGCCGTTGGCTGTGCAAAGTTCCAAATTCGCGGCGATCCCTCACCGCAACTGCTTCTGCGGATCTTTGGTTTACTCGCGCAGCAGGATCGGATGCCCGAGCGGGCCACGGTCGAGATCTTTGATGGAGCGCTGGAAGTGGGGATGGCGACTTGCGCGTTGACCCGGCACCGGGCGGAAGTGGTCGCAGAAAAAATCCGATCGATGGTCGGGAGCCATTCGGTCCAGCTTACCTGGCGGGCATCGCTCGAAACCCCTTCCAGACCTAATCGCCGAAAGTTCCGCTTCGCTTCTGATCTTCGTGCAGATCGAGCAGCGATTGCATCAATTCCTCGTCACCGCTCGACATAACGCCCAGCACCTGAGCCTCGTTGCATCCCTCCGCGGTCAGGTAGGCGTGGCCCATGCTCGAATCGATATAGATCGACTGCCCTTGGTTGAGGGTTACCGGGTCGTAGAACTCCGTGTGCACCACAATGCTGCCTTTGAGGACGTAGATATATTCTTCGCCGGTATGGCGAACGAGTTCGCCGAACTGTTCGACGCTTCTGGCCCGGATCGTGGTGATCACCGGGATCATCCGCTTGCGCCGCAGCTCGGTGCACAAATAATAATAGTCGTAGTTGGGTGTTTCGACGCGGACGGAGCGATCCATATCGCCAAGGCTGCGCCGGGCGGTCACGGGTTGGGAACCGGTTGCCTCGGATTCCGCGAACAGCTCAGACATGCGCAACCCCAGCCTTTGGCTCAGCTGGTAGAGCTTGTCGTAGGTCAGGGTGAGGCGGTCGTGTTCGACCTTTGATAAGGTCGACAGTGGGATGCCGCTCTTGGCGCTCATTTGCTTGAGCGTCCAACCTTCGCGATTGCGAAGTCCGCGGAGCAGCGCACCGAGCGTCGGGGCAGTTTGGCTCATTATGCTCGGTCCTTGTCTACCATTGACGAATTTTCCAATCAGGATATGAATGTCCTGATCAGGCGACGAAAGCAATTATATAGGCGAGTCGGCGCGGGAGCAATCCCGCCGGGAGGAGAATGCAGGATGAGAAGCCTTCGATCATTGGCGATCGGGCTGCTGGCGCTGATTGGGAGCGCCTCGCTGGCGCAAGACCAGCCCAAGCTCGCCCCGACCATCGCGCCGCCCGTTGCGGCACCGGCGGCGGCCTCCGCATCCGGTTTGCGGCCCGTCCCGACCGGCTCCCATGCGCTGACCGAGGCGGATGTCGAGGCGTGGCTTGACGGGTATATGCCTTACGCGCTCCATTCAGGGGACATCGCCGGGGCGACGATTGCGGTGGTCAAGGATGGACAGGTACTAAGCGCGCGCGGCTACGGTTACGCCGACGTTGCCCGGCGCACCCCGGTCGATCCGGCGCGTACGCTGTTCCGCCCTGGCTCGGTCTCGAAGCTGATTACCTGGACCGCAGTGATGCAGCTCGTCGATCAGGGCAAGCTTGACCTCGACGTGGACGTGAACCGTTACATCGACTTCAAGATTCCCCCGCGCAACGGCAAGCCCGTCACCTTGCGCAATATCATGACTCACACAGCTGGGTTCGAGGAAGTCGGCAAGGACCTCATCAACTACGACCAACACCCGCCAATGCCGCTCGGCGCATATCTCAAGCGTTATGTTCCACAGCGCATTTTCGCGCCTGGAACCACGCCGGCCTACTCGAATTGGGCGACTTCGCTAGCCGGCTACATTGTCGAGCGGGCCTCGGGTATGCCATTCGCCGATTATGTCGAGCAACGGATTTTCACGCCACTCGGCATGACGAGTTCGACCTTCCGCCAGCCGCTTCCCGCGAACCTCGCGCCGCGCATGGCGAAAGGCTACGCACAAGCCAGCGAGGATTCGGCTGCGTTCGAAATCGTGGTTCCAAGTCCCGCGGGTGCGATGACCTCGACCGCCACCGACATGGCCAAGTTCATGCTCGCCCACCTCCAGGGCGGCAAGGGCATCCTCGGTCCCGCCGCGTGGAAGGCTATGCATGACAGCCCGCTGACGATAATCCCGCCGCTCAACCGGATGGAGCTCGGGTTTTTCGAGACCAACGTCAACGGCCGCCAGGTCAACGCGCACCTTGGCGATACCCAAGGATTCCACACCTCGCTGCACTTGTTCATGAACGAGGGGGTCGGGCTGTTCGTCTCGTTCAACAGTAGCGGCAAGGATGGGGCAGCGGGAACACTGCGGAGCACCTTGTTTCACGATTTCGCCGATCGCTACTACCCTGCCGAGCGTCACGACGCGCTGGTGGACGCCAAAACCGCCCGGCAGCACGCAGCGCTGATGGCCGGCAACTGGCTGGTCAGCCGTCGCTGGGAATCGAGCTACCTCAAGATCGCGGGCCTGCTCGGCCAGCCGACGATCTCGACCGACAGCGAAGGGTACATGATCGTGTCCAACCTCGTCGGACCAAACGGTGTCCCGCGCCGCTGGACCGAAATCGCCCCCTTCGTGTGGCGCGACCGCGACGGTCCCGACCGCCTTGCGGTCAAGCTGGTCGATGGCAAGCCCGTACGCTGGAGCATGGATTTCATGTCACCCTTCATGGTCTATGACCGTGTTCCAACCGGTGAATCAGCCGCCTGGATACTGCCGACTATCTACGCCAGCCTGGGCATAATTGCGCTGACGTTTCTATTCTGGCCCACCGCATGGCTGGTCCGGCGAAGCTATAAGGGGGAACTCACCGTCGCGGGCACGGCGCGCAAGGCTTACCGCGCCACGCGAATCATGGCGGGGCTGGTACTCGCGCTCTTTGCCGGGTGGATGGCCGTGCTGACCATCATGCTCGAGGATGCATCGCTGCTCAACGACTCGTCCGATCCCTGGATCTGGCTGATCCAGATTTTGGGCGCGGTCATCCTCGTAGGGGCGGTCGCGATCAGCGGCTGGAATGCGTGGCTGACTTGGCGCGACGGGCGGAAGTGGACGCGCAAATTGTGGAGCGCGCTGGTGCTGCTGGCCTGCCTGCTGTCGCTTTACGTCGCGCACACCTTCGGGCTGCTGGCGATGACGGTCAATTACTGATGGGCAGACTACGTCTCGACTTCGTTACCGAAGCCCTGCGCCTGGCCGAGCCATTCCGTATTTCGGGCTATGTCTTCGAAACCGTCGAAGTGGTTGTAGCGACGCTGCGTGACGGCGAACATCAGGGGCGTGGCGAAGCCTCGGGGGTGTTCTACCTCGGCGACGAAGCGCCACAGATCACCGCGACGCTGGAAAGTGCGCGCGGTGCGATCGAGGACGGACCGAGCCGCGAGGAACTTCGCGCGATCCTGCCGCCGGGCGGCGCGCGCAACGCAATCGACTGCGCGTTGTGGGAACTTGAGGCGGCGCGGGCAGGGCAGCCCGTGTGGCAACTCGCCGGCCTGGCCGAGCCAACCCCGCTGCGCACTACTTTCACCCTCGGGGCAGATAGTCCCGCGGCAATGGCCGAGCGGGCGCGGCGCTACGCTCGGGCGCTGTCAATCAAGGTCAAGCTGACCGGCGAGCTTGAGCTCGACATCGCGCGGCTGCGCGCGATCCGCGAGGCGCGGCCCGACGTCTGGCTCGGCGTCGACGGCAACCAGGGCTTCACGATCGATCAGCTCGACCGCCTGATTGCGGCGCTGCAGGAAACCAATGTCTCGCTGCTCGAGCAGCCGCTGGCGCGCGGGCGCGAAGCCGATCTCGATGGCTTCGGATCGCCGGTGCCGATCGCGGGCGACGAGAGCATCCTGTCGCTTGCCGATGTCGCGCCGTCGGTCGGCCGCTTCGACGTGGTCAACATCAAGCTCGACAAGTGCGGGGGACTTACCGAGGGGCTGCTGATGGTCGCGGAGTCGCGGCGGCTGGGGTTGGGGGTGATGGTGGGCACCATGGTCGGCACCAGCCTCGCCACGGCTCCGGCGTTTCTGCTCGGCCAGCTTTGCGATCTCGTCGACCTCGACGGGCCGACATTCCTCGCCCAAGACCGTCAGCCGTCGGTGCAGTACGAAGCGGGCAAGCTGTGGTCGGGGCCCGAGGTCTGGGGTTCGGGGGTCACGGCCGCGCGATGAGCGAGCCCCCGATCATCCCGCCCACCTCAGCCGAGCCTTCGCCCTGGTTCGGACAACCGCGCGGGCTTACCGTCCTGTTCCTCACCAACATGTGGGAACAGTTCTCGTACTACGGGATGCGCGCGTTGCTGGTCTATTACATGACCAAGCAGCTGCTGCTGAGTCAGGGCACTTCGTCGTTCATCTATGGCGCCTATACGGCCGGGGCCTACTTTACCCCGATCATCGGCGGGATCATCGCCGACCGGCTGCTCGGCAAGCGCCGTGCGATCATTATCGGCGCCAGCACGATGGCCGCCGGGCACTTCATGATGGCGTTCGAGCCTCTATTCTACGTCGCGCTGGCGACGATCGCGCTGGGCAACGGACTTTTCCTGCCGAGCCTGCCAAGCCAGGTCGGCGACCTCTACGACCGCCGCGATCCGCGCCGCGGCTGGGCCTACAACGTCTATTACGTGGGCATCAACATCGGTGGGTTCCTCGCCCCGCTGATCTGCGGCACGATTGGCGAACTCTATGGCTGGCATTACGGCTTCGGCATCGCCGGCATCGGCATGGTCGCCGGGCTGCTAATCTACCTTTCGGGACAGAAATACCTGCCGCCCGAACAGCCCCGCGCGACAGAGTCGCGTCAATCGGCGCAATCGGGCGGGTTCGACCGGGGGACGGTGCTTGTGCTGGTCGGCATCGGGGTCGCGGTAACGGTGTTCCGCTCGGCCTACGAGCAGGTCGGCAACACCGTGGCGCTGTGGGCCGACGTCGGGATCGACCGGACCGCAGGGTCTTTCGAGATTCCGATGACCTGGTTTCAGTCGCTCAACCCGCTGTTCGTCATGCTGATGACGCCGCCGCTGCTGCGCTACTGGCGCTTGCGCGCCGAACGCGGCGTCGACACCACCCCGCTCAAGCGGATGGCGCAAGGGGCGCTGCTCGTCGCCTGCGCTTATTTGGCGCTGGCCGGGGTCGAATGGATGGGCGAGGGCACCCGGGCGAGTTGGGTCTGGCTCGCCGGGTTCTTTGTAGTGTTCACCTTCGGCGAGCTGTTCATTCTGCCGACCGGCCTCGGGCTGTTCGCGCGGCTGGCTCCGCTCAATCTGGGCGCGACGACGGTTGCCGCGTGGTTCCTCATCACCTTCAGCGGCAGTCTGAGCGCCGGGCTGGTGGGCACATTGTGGAGCAGACTCGACCACGGGATGTTCTTCGTCCTGCTCGCCGCGCTCGCCGCCTCTGCAGCGCTGCTGCTGCGGTTGCTGAGCGCGCCGACCGAGAACGTCGAGCAGGTGCGGCGCAAAGGGCTCGAAATTGGTTGACAGTTTTCAGTTCAAGACAATATAGTCCCAATCAGGACAATATTGTTTCGGCGCGACCTCATAACGGGGACATGTCTCGGGATTGCGCCGGACGGGAGCGAGGCTCTTTCCGGCAACGACCGGATCGATCGACAAGTGCCCTGAGGGGGGCGAACTTTTTTCAGGAGGATTCATCATGACCACTGTACGCCACACCCTGCTGCTGACCGTCGGTTTCATCGCCTTGGCCGCCGCGCTCCCGGCAGCGGCGAATGCGCAGGACACAGCGCCTCGCGATGCCGCCAGTGACGCCGACAGCGGCGAGAACGAAGGTAGCCAAACCATCGTGGTCACCGCGCAGAAGCGCGAGCAGCTGTTGATCGACGTCCCGCAGTCGATCTCGGTGGTCTCGGGTGAGACACTGCGCAACCTCCAGGCCAACACTTTCCAGGACTATCTGAAGCTTCTCCCGGGCGTCTCGATCAGTCAGGATACCCCCGGCCAGACCCGCCTTACGGTCCGCGGTTTGAATACCGGCGGCGTGTCCTCGACCGTCGCGGTCTATCTCGACGAAGCGCCATTCGGTTCGAGCTCGGGCCTTGCCAACGGTGCCATTCTGGCGGGCGATTTCGATACATTTGATGTCGAGCGCATCGAGGTTCTGCGCGGGCCGCAAGGCACCTTGTACGGATCGAGCTCGCTCGGCGGCGTGTTCAAGTTCGTGACGACTGCGCCCAAGCTGGGCGACTTCGGCGCTCGCGGCCGAGTTGGCGTCGAAGCTGTGAAGGATGGCGATGCATCGTATTTCGCCAACGGCGTAGTAAACGTTCCGCTGGGCGCGACGATGGCGCTGCGGGCATCGGGCTTCTACCGCGACAACACCGGCTTCATCGATTCGATCGGTACCGGCGGCTCGCGGGTCCGCAACTCGATCAACAGCTCGCGCAGCTTCGGCGGGCGCGCCGCGCTGCTGTTCCAGCCCAGCGAGACGTTCTCGGTGCGCCTGAACGCGCTGCTCCAGAATATCGAATCGGATGCCCCGACGGTGGTCGAGGCCGATCCGGCAACTCTCAGCCAACGCTACGGGCGTCCGACGCAGTCGATTTTCGTTCAGCCCTTCCGCGATATCCGGTATCGCTTGTACAATGCGACAGCCGATCTCGACCTGGGATTTGCGACGGTTACCTCGGCATCGACCTACAGCACGCAAAAGCAGTCTATCCGTCAAGATCAGACGTTCCAGCTTAGCGGATTGATCGCCGCTATCTTCAAGGTGCCGAACGAGCTCTACCTGCGCCAGAACACAAATCTGGAGAAATTCACGCAGGAAGTCCGTCTCGTCTCGGAAAATAGCGATGTCTTCGAATGGCTCGTCGGAGGTTATTATGCGCATGAAAAAGGCCTGATTTTCCAGCAGTATGTCCCTGTTGTCCCCGGCTCGTTGACCGAAATTCCGGTTCCGACGCTACCGCTGCTCGCCCGCGTCAATCTGACATCCAAGTTTGAGGAAATCGCGGGGTTCGCCAATGCCACCGTGCATTTCGGGGATCGTTTCGATATCGACTTGGGTGCGCGTTACAGTCACAATAGCCAGACTGCGACGCAGGCACTTGAGGGGGCGTTGGTCGGTGGCTCATCGTCATACACGCAGCCGTCGTCGGAGAACGTGTTCACCTATTCGGTCGCTCCGAAAATCAAGTTCGGCGACCGCGCGTCGCTTTATGCCCGCGTTGCAAAGGGCTTCCGCCCGGGCGGTCCCAATGCTCTCGCTCCGGGGGCCCCAGCCGCGGCTCGATCCTACCTGTCGGATGAAACGATCAACTATGAGGTCGGCTTCAAGATGGAATCGGCGGATCGGGCTTTTTCGATGGACCTCAGCGTCTATCACATCGACTGGTCGCGGATTCAGTTGCTGACCACGCTTCAGACCACCGCCGGACCGTTCAATTTCAATGGCAACGGCGGGACGGCGCAGAGCGACGGGGCTGAGCTCACGCTGGTTTCGCGGCCTGCTCCCGGGCTGGTGCTGTCCGCCGTCGGTGCGTACACCAACGCGCGGCTGACCGCCGCTGCGCCTGCCGCGGGCGGACTGAAAGGTGACAGGCTGCCGTTTACTCCCGAGTTCGCGGTGAGCGTCAACGGCGACTACCGCTGGAGCCTGGGCGGTTCGACCGACGCCTTTTTCGGAGGTTCGCTGCGGTTCCTCTCGAAACAGGTTGGCGGCTTCGATACGACCTATCGTGCGACCTACGGTCGCCGCGCCAGCATTCCTTCGTATGAAGTGATCGACTTGCGCGCCGGACTCGACTTTGGCAGCGCCACGGTCGAGGTCTATGCCAAGAACGTGGGCAATTCGCGCGGCATCACATCGCTGACGGGGCTCGGGCAGTACCCCGCCGGCTCGATAGGCACCGGGTTGATCGGTCCGCGGACATTCGGTCTGTCGGTCACCGGCGAATTCTGAGGCGGTGAACGTAACCAGCGCCGACATGTTGGAACGGCAGGGTTCGGCGGGCGATGCCGCGCCAGCCCTGCCCGGACCATACTTACTGTTCCTCGGCGATACCGTCGAGCCCGGGTACGCCAAGACCGCGTTCGGCTTGCGCGACTGGGCGGGTGAGCGCTGCGTCGGGGAGTTCGTGCTTCCCGGCGCGCGGGTGACGACCGGCTTGCCGCATCTCACGCCGAGCGAGGCATTTGCACGGGGCGCGCGGGCCCTGGTGATCGGGGTGGCAAATGCCGGCGGAGTCATCCCGGTGAGCTGGGTCGCGGCGCTGGTCGAGGCGCTCGAGGCAGGGCTCGACGTAATCGCCGGGATGCATTCGCGGCTCGGCGACATTGCACGGCTGCGGAGCGTGGCGGATCGGCTCGGCCGCCGCTTGATCGATATCCGTACCCCGCCCGAAGACATCCGCGTGGCCAGCGGGTCCAAGCGTTCGGGCCGCAGGCTGCTGACTGTTGGCACCGACTGCGCACTGGGCAAAAAGTACACCGCCTTGGCGATTGCACGTGGCTTGCGCTATCGCGGGCTGGATGCGACCTTTCGCGCCACCGGCCAGACTGGGATCATGATCGCTGGAGCGGGAATTCCCATCGATGCGGTAGTCGCCGATTTTCTCGCGGGCGCTGCCGAAATGCTCAGTCCCGATGCCGCGCCCGACCATCTCGACGTGATCGAAGGGCAGGGTTCGCTCTTCCACCCCGCTTACGCCAGCGTCTCGCTTGGGTTGCTCCACGGCAGCCAGCCCGATGCCTTCGTAGTCTGCCACAGCACCGGCCGGACCGCGGTCCTCGGCCACCCGGACTATGCCGTGCCGAGCATCGAGGCGGTGATCGACCAGACTGTGGCGCTGGGCCGCCTGACCAATCCCGCGATCCGCTGCGCCGCGATCAGCCTCAACACCGCCGATCTCGACACCGATGCGGCCGAGGCCGAGCTTGCCGCAACCGAAGCCCGGCTGGGGCTGCCCACTGCCGACCCGATGCGCGGGGGAGAACGCTTCGAGCGGATGCTGGACGCCTGCGTGGCATGACCGGCGCAGTGCAGGATCCCGGCGGCGCGACCTGGTTTCAGCGCTTCCTCCTGCCCGGCTTCGCGTTCAAGGCGGTGGTCATCGGCGGCGGCTATGCGACCGGTCGCGAGATCGCTGAGTTTTTCCTCCCGAGTGGTCCGTGGGGCGGACTTGCCGCGATGGTTTTGGCGACGGCTGTGTGGAGCATCGTCGCCGCGCTGACCTTCGCACTTTCCCATGAGCTGCGCGCTTACGATTACCGCAGCTTTTTCGCCGGCCTGCTGGGGCGGGGGTGGATTGCCTTCGAAATCGCCTACGTGTTGTTTGTGATCTTGGTCCTCGCTGTGTTCGGCGCCGCCGCGGGCGCGATCGGCGCGGCGATGTTCGGCTGGCCCGACCTGGCCGGGACCGCGGCGCTGGCGGTGTGCATCGCTTCGTTCGCCGCCTTCGGCAACGCATCGGTCGAGCGGCTGTTCAAGTATGTCTCATTCCTGCTCTATGGCGTCTACGCGATATTCCTCGTGCTGGCGCTCACCAGCTTCGGCGATCGTATCGCCAGCCATTTCGCGGTCCCGGCCTCTTTCGAGGGCTGGGCGCTAGGGGGGCTGACCTACGCCAGCTATAACGCAGTGGGGGCAGTGGTCATACTTCCGGTCCTCCGCCACCTGACCAGCCGCCGCGATGCACTGGTCTCGGGACTGATCGCGGGCCCGCTGGCGATGGCCCCGGCGATCCTGTTTTTCGTTTCGATGATCGCATTTTATCCGGCAATAGCCGAGGAGACGCTGCCGTCGGACTTCCTCCTCGTGCAGATGAACGTTCCGGCGTTCCATCTGCTGTTCCAGGTCATGATCTTCGCCGCGCTTCTCGAAAGCGGCACCGGTTCGATTCACGCGATAAACGAGCGGATCGCGACGGTCTGGCGCAAGCGGCGCGGGCGCGAGCTCGATGTCCGCACGCGCGGGATAATCGCCGCCGTCCTCCTGATCGGATGCATGTTCGTCGCGCAACGCTTCGGGCTCGTCGCGCTGATCGCCAACGGTTACCGCGCGCTCGCCTACACCCTCATCGCACTCTACCTGCTGCCGCTGCTGACGATCGGGGTTTACCGTCTGTTCAAGCACCGCCCAGCCCCTTCGGAGGTTTCATGAAGAAGCTGTTCCTCTTCTCGCTGCTGGCGCTGGCAACCCCGCTGTCTGCCGCGCCGCCCACCGATCTCGATACGAGGGTCGAGGAGCTCCGCCGCGCATCCGGACTTCCGGGGCTTGCGATCGCAATCGTCGAGGACGGCAGGACCACGCTTGCCCGGGGCTATGGCGTCCGCAAGCTTGGCGGCAAGGCCCCCGTCGACGCCGACACCATCTTCATGACCGGATCGACCGGCAAGGCGGTTACCGTCGCGGCGCTCGCGACCCTGGTCGATGCGGGCAAGCTCGGCTGGGACGACAAGGTCGTCGACCGGCTGCCGGGCTTTCAGATGTATGACCCGTGGGTCACGCGGGAGATGACGGTCCGCGACCTTCTCGTCCATCGCAGCGGCCTTGGGCTCGGTGCCGGCGACCTGATGTTCGTCCCGCGCAGCAACCGGACCCGAGCCAACATGCTTGCCGGGCTGCGCCACATCAAGCCGACGGCCAGCTTCCGCAGCGGTTATGCATATGACAACATCCTCTACACCGTTGCCGGCGCGCTGATCGAGGCGGTCAGCGCGCAGAGCTACGAAGACTACCTGCGGCAGCACGTCTTCAAGCCGGCAGGGCTATTGACCGCAACCAGCGACGAGTCGACCCGGCTCGCGACCGTCAACCGAGCCTATCCGCATGGCCGCAATAGCGGAGTCGTGCGCGGACTGGGGCCCCTGCAGCTACTCGACGAAACTGATCAGCTCGGCGCCGCCTCGACCCCGGCCGGGCTGCTGGCAATGAGCGCCAACGACCTGTCAAAATGGCTGACGATCCAGCTTGCCCGTGGCAAAACCCCTGACGGCGACCGCCTGTTCAGCGAGGCATCGTCGGCCGAGATGTGGAATCCCCAGACCATCGAGCCAAATGGCCCGGTGCCGCCGGGCTTTGAAGCGACCAGGCCGATGTTCAAAACCTATGCCCTGGGCTGGGAAGTGTCCGACTATGGCGGGGCCAAGATCATCTCTCATTCGGGCGGCGTGTTCGGATTCATAACCATGGTTGTGCTGATCCCGGAGAAGAATGTCGGCTTTGCCATCACCATGAATGCCGAGGAGGGCCATATTCGGCGCGGGCTGACCTATGAGCTCATCGACCACTATCTTGGACGGCCACACGTCGATTGGGTCGATCGCTTCCAGAAGCTGCGCGATGCTCAACTCGTCGAAGCGAAATCGGTCGTCGAGGCAAAGGCCGCCACCCCAGCCAAGATCGGACCGTCGCTGCCGCTGGACCGCTATGCCGGTCAGTTTAGCGATCCCTGGTATGGCCGCATCACAGTCAGCCGCGGGAAAGCCGGCCTCGCCATCGATTTTAACGAGACGCCGCGGATGGGCGGTCCGCTGGTGCACTATCAGTATGACACTTTCATCGCCCGCTTTACCGATCGCAATATAGAGCCTGCCTATGTCACCTTCGGGCTCGATGCCGAAGGCAAGGTCGAACGCATTGGCATGGAGCCGGTATCGCCCACGGCAGACTTCAGCTTCGATTATCAGGACCTCAATTTCACCCCGGTCACAGCTCGCTGATTCGACTGTCTCGAAAGGAGGCTGCCATGGTTGACCGAACGATAGTTGCAAGCGCGGCATTGGCGATGGCGTTGCTCCAGGGCTGCGCGCAAATGACAGCACCGGTGGCTCCGGCGCCTATCGTCGTCGTTCCTTCCTATGACCTGCTGATCCATGGCGGCACGATCTACGATGGTAGTGGCGGCGCACCCTATGAAGGCGACATCGGCATCCGGGGCGACAGGATCGCCTACGCCGGCCCGGCCCAACCGGCCAATGCGACGAAAGTCGTCGATGCGCACGGCCTGGCTGTCACGCCGGGGTTCATCAACATGCTCAGCTGGGCAAATGAATCCCTGTTGGTGGACGGCCTCGGGCAAAGCGACTTGCGCCAGGGCGTCACGCTTGAGGTGATGGGCGAGGGCTGGTCGATGGGTCCCCTGAACCAGGAGATGAAGAAGCTCACGCTCGAGCGCCAGGGCGACTTCAAATATCCGATCGAATGGACCACGCTCGGCGAATATCTAAGCCTGCTCGAACGCCGCGGGACTACGATGAACGTGGCCTCGTTCGTCGGTGCCACGACGGTTCGCCAGCATGAGCTCGGCGAACGCGACGTCGATCCGACGCCGGAACAGCTTGGCCGCATGCGGGCTCTTGTCCGGCAGGCGATGGAGGAAGGCGCCCTTGGGGTCGGCACCTCGCTCATTTATCCTCCAGCGAGCTTTGCCGAAACCGACGAATTGGTGGCATTGACCACCGAAGCCGCGCGCTGCGGCGGCACATATATCAGCCACATGCGCTCGGAAGGCGACCGTCTGCTCGAGAGTATTGACGAGCTGATCGAAATTTCGCGTCGGTCGGGGGCTCCCGCCGAAATCTATCATTTGAAGCAAGTCGGTCGCTCCAACTGGGGCAAATTGGATGCAGTCATTGCCAAGGTCGAGGCGGCGCGAGCGTCGGGCCTCAAGATAAGCGCGGACATGTATCTCTATACCGCCGGAGGAACCGCGCTTGCGGCCTCGATGCCGCCTTGGGTGCAGGACGGCGGCAACGAGGCGATGCTAAAACGCCTCAAGGACCCGGCCATCGTTACACGCGTCAAGCGCGAGATGCTGCAGCCGGGCAGCAATTGGGAAAATCTCTATCTTCATGCCGGGCCTGACGGGGTCCTCCTGGCCAGCCTGACCGAACCATCGCTTAAGCCCCTGACTGGCAAGACGGTGGCCGAAGTGGCGGAGATGCGCGGAGTAAGCCCCGAGCAGGCGGTGATCGACCTGGTCCTTGCCGACCAGGGCCGAGCCGGCGCCATCTATTTCCTCATGAACGAGGAGAATGTGCGGCGGGAGGCGGCCATACCGTGGGTAAGCTTCGGGTCGGATGCCGAAGCGTCCGCGCCTGAGGGCGTGTTCCTCAAATCGAGCACCCATCCTCGAGCCTATGGTAATTTCGCCAGGTTTCTGGGCAGTTATGTGCGCGACGAAAAAGTCGCATCGCTTGCGGAAGGCATCCGCCGCCTGACGTCCTTGCCGGCGAGCAACCTCGGGCTGCGAGACCGGGGTCTGCTGCAGCCTGGCATGGCGGCAGACGTCGTGCTGTTTGATCCGGACAGAATCGCCGATCACGCGACCTTCGCCAAGCCGATGCAATTCGCCACCGGCGTCCGCCATGTCTTCATCAATGGCGTGCAGGCATTGAAAGACGGCGAGCCGACCGGCGACAAATCAGGCCGCTTCGTGAAGGGGGCGGGCTGGAAAGGCTGGCCGAATGGGGGAGCCTGCCAATCGACGGCAGGCTAATCCATTGATCGCCCTGCGCACCGACCGGACAGCAACATCCGGTCTCACGGACACAAGCCGAGCAATCATCCATATGGAGTTATGTCAGGTCGAACAGTAAGCGTTTGCCGGCGCTGCGTGCTAGTGTCCGCTCACCACCACTTGTCTGACTTTCGGGGGCCGCCGCCGATCTCTGGGGTCAATCGCGAGAAGTGGGCGGGAAGCAGTATCGGCACAAATCTGAGCATAACCGGGGTTATCATCCTGACGGCGAAGGGGCCGGTTCGAGACTGCAGCTAATGGACAAAATGGCTGCGGAGCGGCCGTTGGTACCTGCCTGCCAGATCGACGAACCGGTCGATCAAGCGCCGCAAGTGCCCGACTGGCACGTGACCCTCCAAGCTGACCTCGTGGAACAGTGGCTCTTTGCGCCATCGGTCCGCTGCCCAGCATCAGCCCTTCTCCTGTCCTCTCGGGAAGGTTGAATCAGGATCGCACCGGCGCGCAATCGACTTCTTCACAGCATCGGCCGAAGAGGCCTCATCCGCTTCCGGGCAAACGGTACCGATGCGGACGGACCGTCCAAATAAGCACGTCTCAGAGCCTCACACGCGCCATGCCCGCCTCAGCGTATCGCGGACCGGCCGTCCTGCCGCTGGGCGCCGCCGCCTCGATCGCAGCGAGATCGTTTTCGCTGAGCGTTAAGTCGGGCGCACGGGCGCTATCGCGCAACGTTTCGATACGCTTGACGCCCGGGATCGGCACAATGTCCGCGCCCTGCGCCAGAAGCCAGGCGAGCGCGACTTGCGCATTGGAGACCCCGTGGCGGTCGGCTACCTCGGCAATCGCATCAACTATGGCCAGATTGATAGGCATGTTTTCGGGCGAATAACGGGGATCGTTGCGGCGCCAATCGCTAGCGGAGAGTTCGTCCAGGCTGCGGATGCCGCCCGCCAGAAATCCTCGGCCCAGCGGGCTATACGGCACGAAGCCGATGCCATTCTCCCGGCACGCCGAGAGAATATCGTCCTCCACGTCGCGTTCCCAGATCGAGTATTCGCTTTGCAACGCTGCAATCGCGTGGACTTTGGCTGCGCGGCGAACCGTGTCCGCGGCGGCTTCGGAGAGGCCAAGAAAGCGGACCTTTCCTTCCTTCACCAGCTCCGCCATGCCGCCGACCGTCTCCTCGATCGGAACGTTGGGATCTACGCGGTGCTGGTAGAACAGGTCGATCGTGTCGATGCCAAGCCGCTTGAGCGATCCTTCGCACGCGCGACGCGCATTCTCCGGGCTGCCATCCACGCCAGTCGGCTTGTCCCCGTCCCAGCGCATCGCGAACTTAGTGGCGATGACGAGGCCCTCGCGCCGGCCCTTGATAGCGGCGCCGACCAGTTCCTCGTTGCGAAATGGTCCGTACATCTCGGCAGTGTCAAAAAAGGTGATGCCAAGCTCGATCGCCTCATGGATCGTGCGCGTCGAAACGTCGTCATCAGCGATGCCATAGCTGATGTTGCCCTCGCGGATCATCGGCATGCAGCCGATGCCGATGGCGGAGACCTTCAGGCCTTGGCCCAGCGTGCGATACTTCATCTTCGATCTCTCCTTGGACTTAGCGAGCGTCGTATCCACTTCCAGTCGCATAGACAAATAGCCTGCTTCGGGAAATGCGCCGACAGTTTGGCCGCGCCTGGAATTGGCGCGTAGCGGGTCGACTGGTTTGGGGCCGTTGGCGGACTGTCCGCTGTGAACTCGCGAGCCAGTTAAGTGGACGACTGTTTAAGGCAAAAAAAGTGCCAATGAGTGCGTAAGCGTAGATGTCGCTCAGAGCCCTCATAACCTGAAGGTCGTAGGTTCAAATCCTACCCCCGCAACCACCACCAACATTCAATCGGCCCCGCCCAGTGCGGGGCTTTTTGCGTTGTGGGGCTGGGGAAGGGCGGTGGGCTTGCCGCCGCCAAGCGCTACAGGATGCCGGGCAGGTCCAGCCCCTGCTCGCGGGCGCAGTCGCGGGCGATTTCATAGCCAGCATCGGCGTGGCGCATCACCCCGGTGGCGGGATCGTTCCACAGCACGCGCTCGAGCCGCCGCGCTGCATCGTCGGTGCCGTCCGCGACGATGACCATCCCCGCGTGCTGAGAATAGCCCATGCCGACTCCGCCGCCGTGATGCAGCGATACCCAAGTCGCGCCCGATGCGGTGTTGAGCAGCGCATTGAGCAGCGGCCAGTCGGACACTGCGTCGGACCCGTCCTTCATCGCCTCGGTTTCGCGATTGGGGCTGGCGACCGAGCCCGAATCGAGGTGGTCGCGACCGATCACCACCGGGGCTTTCAATTCGCCATTCCTGACCATCTCGTTGAAAGCCAACCCAAGCCGGTGGCGCTGGCCCAGGCCGACCCAGCAGATCCGCGCGGGCAGGCCCTGGAAGCGAATGCGCTCGCGCGCCATATCGAGCCAGTTGTGGAGGTGCGGATCATCGGGGATCAGTTCTTTCACCTTGGCATCGGTCCTGTAGATGTCTTCGGGATCGCCCGAGAGCGCGGCCCAGCGGAATGGCCCTACGCCGCGACAAAACAGTGGGCGGATATAGGCGGGGACAAAGCCGGGAAAATCGAAGGCGTTGGCAACGCCGGCATCCTTGGCGACCTGACGGATGTTGTTGCCATAGTCGAAAGTCGGCACCCCGGCGGCGGAGAAATCGAGCATGGCGCGGACATGCACCGCCATCGATGCCTTGGCGGCCTGTTCGACGCTGGCGGGATCGCGCTCGCGCGCGGAAATCCACTGGTCGAGCGTCCAGCCTTGCGGCAGATAACCGTTGATCGGATCATGCGCAGAGGTCTGGTCGGTCACCGCATGGGGGCGCACCCCGCGCCGGTAAATCTCGGGAAACACATCCGCCGCGTTGCCCAGCAAGCCGACCGAGACCGGGGTCTTGGCATCCGCCATGATTTCCAGCGCTTCGTCGAGGCTGTCGGTCTGGCGATCGATGTAGCCGGTGCGCAGTCGCATCTCGATCCGCGACGGCTGGCATTCAACCGCCAGGCAACTTGCTCCGGCCATCGTCGCCGCCAGCGGCTGGGCGCCGCCCATGCCGCCAAGCCCGCCGGTCAGGATCCATTTGCCCGCCAGATCCCCGCCATAGTGCTTGCGGCCCATCTCGACGAAGGTCTCATAGGTGCCCTGCACGATGCCTTGCGAGCCGATGTAAATCCACGAACCCGCGGTCATCTGGCCGTACATCATCAGCCCGGCCCGATCGAGCTCGTGGAAATGCTCCCATGTCGCCCATTCGGGCACGAGGTTGGAGTTGGCAAGCAACACGCGCGGGGCATCCTTGTGGGTCCGGAACACGCCGACCGGCTTGCCCGACTGGATCAGCAGCGTTTGATCGTCCTCCAGCCGCCGCAGCGTGGCGACGATCTGGTCATAGCATTCCCAATTGCGCGCGGCACGGCCAATCCCGCCATAGACGACCAGCGCGGCCGGATCTTCGGCCACCTCGGGATCGAGGTTGTTCATCAGCATGCGCAGCGGGGCTTCGGTGAGCCAGCTTTTGGCGCTGAGCTCGCTGCCATGCGCGGCGCGGATCACACGGCTGTTATCGAGACGGTTCATTGCTGGTCCTTCGCAAAGGCAAGGCAAACGGGGAGAATGGCGCGGAGCGTGGCCTGGAGCGGCGCGGCGCGGTGGGCGTCCCAGACTGGCGGCCAGGGCCCGTTCTCATCGGCATAGCCGCGGATCGCGAGCTCCATCTGGACCGCGTGAATGCCGCGCACCGGATCGCCATAATGCCGGGTGATCCAGCCGCCCTTGAAGCGGCCATTGATGACATGGCTCTGCCCCGCGCAGCGCGCGGCAATCGCTTGGGTCAGCGCCGCAGAGCAGCTTGCCCCATCGAAGCTGCCGATGTTGAACTGCGGCAATTCTCCCTCGAACAGGCGCGGCACATGGCTGCGGATCGAATGCGCATCGTAGAGCACGATGGCGGGGTGGTGCGCGCGGAGCCGGTCGAGCTGCGCCCGCAGCGCCGCGTGATAGGGATCGAACCAGATCGCCCGACGCCGCGCGATTTCGGTCGCATCGGGTGCTGCTCCAGCTTGATAAAGCGGCTCGCCGTCGAAGGTCGTGACCGGGCACAGACCGGTGGTGGGTTGCCCCGGATAGAGCGAGCGGCCCGAAGGATCGCGGTTGAGATCGATCACGGAGCGCGAAATGCGGCTATGGAGCACCGTTGCGCCCAGTTCCGCTGCAAAGCCATAGAGCCGATCGACATGATGATCGGCATCGCAGCGCGCGTGCTCCGGCGACAACAGCCCGGAGATCCCATCAGGGATGATCGTGCCGGCATGGGGAATGCTGACAATCAGCGGCGCAGTGCGCTCGGCAACGGACAGCCAGTCGGTCATGGCATCCCCGGCAGATCGGCCAGTGCCGCCAAAGCGCCAGAGGTGACCAGCGCCTGCGCCTGCGCGATATCGGGGTGGAAATAGCGGTCTTCCTCAAGCATCGGCACGGCCGCGCGCAGGAGCGCACGGGCCGATTCCAGCGTGACGCTCGATTTCAGCGGCGCGTGGAAATCGCAACCCTGCGCCGCCGCCAGATATTCGATTGCCAGCACGCCCGCGACGTTGTCCGCCATGCCCAGCAAGCGGCGCGCGCCATGCGCAGCCATCGAGACATGATCCTCCTGATTGGCCGAAGTAGGGATCGAATCGACGCTGGCAGGATAGGCGCGCTGCTTGTTTTCCGAAACCAGCGCCGCCGCGGTCACCTGCGGGATCATGAAGCCGGAATTGAGCCCGGGGCGCGGGGTCAGGAAAGCAGGCAGGCCGGACAGCGCCGGATCGACCAGCATGGCAATCCGCCGCTCGGCAATCGAGCCCACTTCGCACAATGCCATCGCGATCATGTCGGCCGCAAAGGCGACCGGCTCGGCGTGGAAATTCCCGCCGGATAGCGCCTCATCGGTGTCGGCAAAGATCAGCGGGTTGTCGGAGACGCCGTTGGCTTCGGTGAGCAGGGTGGTTGCGGCCTGGCGCAGCATGTCGAGCACCGCGCCCATCACCTGCGGCTGGCAGCGCAGGCAGTAGGGATCTTGCACCCGGGTATCGCCGGTCAGATGCGAGGCGCGGATCGCCGAGCCGTGCATCAGCGTGCGCAGCGTTGCCGCTGTTTCGATCTGGCCCGGATGCCCGCGCAGCGCGTGGATGCGCGTATCGAACGGGGCGTCGGAGCCTTTGGCCGCCTCGGTCGAGAGCGCGCCGGTGATCAGCGCAGAGCCGAACAGCAGCTCGGCCTCGAACAGCCCGGCCAGCGCATAGCCGCAGGAAAACTGCGTGCCGTTGAGCAGCGCCAGCCCTTCCTTCGGGCCAAGCGTGAGTGGCGCAAGCCCGGCCCCGGCCAAAGCTTCCAACGCGGGCTTCCGCACCTCGTCGACCCAGATTTCGCCGGTGCCGATCATCGCCGCGGCCATATGCGCCAGCGGGGCAAGATCGCCCGATGCACCGACCGAGCCCTGCGCGGGAATGACCGGAGTGAACCCCTGTTCGAGCATCGCGCCGAGCAGCAGCACCGTCGCCAGTTGGACGCCCGAGGCGCCTTGCGAAAGGCTGGCCAGCTTCAGCGCCATCATCAACCGCGCGATCGCAACCGGCATCGGTTCACCCATCCCGGCGGCATGGCTCAGCACGATATTGCGCTGGAGTGTCAGCAAATCGCTATCGCTGATCTTGACGCTGGCAAGCTTTCCGAAGCCAGTGTTGATCCCGTAAACCGGCTCGTTTCTGGTGAGGATGCGGGCTACCGCAGCGGCGCTTGCCGCGATCTGCTCATGGGCCACCGGATCGAGCTGCGGCGTTTCGCCCCGGTAAATCCGCCGCCAATCGGCCAGCGGCACATTCCCTGGCTGGATGATCACACGCATACTCCCTTGTGGATGCGGGCGTGGAGCGGGTTGGCGCCGATGCGATAGACCAGTTCTGCGGGGCGCTCGATGTCCCAGATCGCCAGATCGCAGGCCTTGCCCGCCTCCAGCGTGCCGATTTGCTGAAGTAGCCCCAGCGCCCGCGCCGCTTCACGCGTCACCCCGGCAAGGCATTCCTCCACCGTCAGGCGGAACAGCGTCGCGCCCATGTTCATCGCCAGCAACAGCGAAGTGAGCGGCGAGGTGCCGGGATTGCAGTCGGTCGCCAGCGCGATCGGCACCCCGGCAGCGCGCAGTTTCGCAATCGGCGGCGGCTGGGTCTCGCGGGTGAAATAATAGGCCCCGGGCAGCAGCACCGCGACGGTGCTGGCGCGGGCCATCGCGGCGATCCCCGCATCGTCGAGATGCTCGAGATGATCCGCCGACAGCGCGTCATAGCGCGCCGCCAGCGCCGCGCCGTGGCTGTTGGACAATTGCTCGGCATGGAGCTTGACCGGCAGGCCATGCGTCCGGGCCGCTGCGAACACGCGCTCGATCTGGTCGGGGGTGAAGCCGATTGTCTCGCAGAACCCATCGACCGCATCGGCGAGGCCGACGGTTGCCGGGATGATTTGCGCGCAGATATGCTCGATATAGCCATCGGCATCGTCCGCGAATTCGGGCGGCAGCGCGTGCGCGGCAAGCAGGCTGGTCCGCACCGTCACCGCGCGGGCCGCACCCAATTGGCGCGCGGCGCGGAGCATCTTGAGTTCGTCAGCCAGCGACAGGCCGTAGCCCGACTTGATCTCTATGGTAGTAACGCCTTCGGCCAGCAGGGCATCGAGACGCGGCAGGGCGCTTGCCACCAGTGCCTCCTCGCTCGCCGCCCGCGTGGCCTTCATCGTCGAAACAATCCCGCCGCCCGCCCGGGCGATTTCTTCATAGCTCGCGCCCGCCAGACGCAGCTCGAATTCATGTGCGCGGCTCCCGGCGTGGACCAGATGCGTGTGGCAATCGATCAGACCAGGGGTGATCCAGCGGCCGGCACAGTCGATCACGCCAGTCGCTGCGAACTCCGGCGCATCTGCTCGCGCGCCAGCATAGACGATCCGCCCGTCCCGGCAGGCGATCATCCCATCCTCGACCGCGCCAGCAGGTGTCATCGTGGCGAGCCGGGCATTGTGCCACAGCCGGTCGCAGGAAAGGGTGGAATCGCCGTTCACGGCCATAAGAGTTGCAGATCGAATTTATTATGTCTAGACATATTATCGCACGCACGAGGGATCGAGATGTCAGCTTTCTGGTTCGCCACTGCGCTTTTGCCCACCGGCTGGGCCAGCGATGTGCGGGTTTCGGTCAAGAATGGCCTGATCGCCTCGATCGAGACAGGCGCTCTCGCCGCCCCCGATGACGAGCGCTACGCCATCGTCATCCCCGGCCTTGCCAATGTCCACAGCCACGCCTTCCAGCGCGGCATGGCGGGTTTGGCCGAGCATCGCGGGGGGAACAGCGACGATAATTTCTGGAGCTGGCGCGAGGTGATGTACCGTTTCCTCGATCGGCTGACCCCGGACGATGTCGAAGCGATTGCCGCAATGGCCTACGCCGAGATGCTGGAAAGCGGCTACACCCACGTTGGCGAATTTCACTATTTGCACAATGATCCAGCTGGGCGGGCCTATGCCAACCCTGCCGAAATGGCCGCGCGAGTGGTCGCCGCAGCCCATGCCACTGGCATCGGCCTGACGCTCCTCCCGGTCTTCTATGCGCACGGCAATTTCGGCGGGCAGGCCCCCAGCCACGGCCAACGCCGCTTCATCCACGATCTGGACAGCTTCGGTCGCTTGCTGGAGACCTGCGGCTCGCTGCTCGCAGAGGGCGACCAACTGGGCATCGCCCCGCACAGCTTGCGCGCGGTGACGCAGCAGGAACTTGCAGCGCTGTTGGAGATGCGCGCCCACGGTCCGATCCATATCCATGCGGCCGAGCAGGCCCGGGAGGTGCAAGACAGTCTGGCCTGGTCAGGGCAGCGCCCGGTCGAATGGCTGCTCAACCACGCAGCGCTCGATGATCGCTGGTGCCTGATCCACGCCACGCATTTGACCGATACAGAAACCGATGCGCTGGCCGCCAGCGGGGCGGTCGCCGGGCTGTGTCCGATCACCGAAGCCAATCTGGGCGACGGCATTTCCCCCGCACTGCGCTTTCTGGCAGCAGGCGGACGGATTGCGACCGGCACCGATTCCAACATATTGATCGACCCTGCGCAGGAATTGCGCGCGCTCGAATACAGCCAGCGGCTCGCACATCGGGCGCGCAATGTGCTGGCGAGCGAGGCGCATCCCTCGGTCGCGCGGCGGCTGTTCGGCGAAACCCTGGCGGGCGGCGCGCAAGCAATCGGCATCGCGCCGGGGCTGGCGGTGGGCCACGCGGCGGATTTCGTGACGTTCAACGCCGAGCATTCGGCACTTCACGGGCGCAAGGGCGACCAGCTGCTCGACAACTGGATTTTCGCTGCGCGTGACAGATGCGTCGACACGGTGTGGAAGCGCGGTCGGCGGCTGGTTTCGGGCGGGCTCCACAACGACGCAGGACCGATCACAGCGCGCTACCTGCAAGTGGTCGACCGGATTCTGGCGGAATGACGATAGCGGAGCGGATCACGGTCGACATCGAAAAGCGTATCGCCTCGGGCGAGTGGCAGCCGGGGCACCGGATCCCGTTCGAGCACGAACTCGTTACCCAATATGGCTGCGCGCGGGCCACCGTGGGCAAGGCGCTGACTGCGTTGGTCCGCTCGGGACTGATCGAGCGACGGCGCAAGGCCGGTACCTTTGTCGCCTATCCGCACGTTCACTCGGCCGTGCTCGACATCCCCGATATCGGCAAGGCGATTGCCGAGCGTACCGGCAGCTACCGCTTCGAGCTGCTGTCCTCGGACCTGCTCAAGGCCGATGGCAGCTGCGGCAATTTTGCGCGTGGCACCGGATTGCGCCATGTGAGGGGCATTCACCACGGGCAGGGCGGCCCGTTCGCCCATGAAGACCGCCGCATCAGCCTGGATGCCGTGCCCAGCGCGCTGGATGCCGATTTCACCGAGCAATCCCCGAGCGCCTGGCTGCTCCAATCGGTGCCGTGGACCGAAGCACGCCACCGGATCAGCGCGGTTGGCGCCAGCACCGAAGTGAGCGCACACCTTGCGATCCCGCGCCATACCCCCTGCCTGCTGGTGGAACGCTGGACCTGGCGCACGGGCGCGCCGGTGACCCATGTCTGCCAGACCTTCAGGGGAGACAGGTTCGATCTGGTTGCGACATTTTCGCCCGAGGGGCGTTGAAGCGTCTTAGTTCACCTGTCGCTCACGCCCAGCCCAATAGGGTTCGCGCAGCTGACGGCGCAGGATCTTGCCCGAGGGGTTGCGCGGCAGCGCTTCGATGATGTCGACCGACTTGGGCACCTTGAACCCGGCCAGCCGCTCGCGGGTCCAGGCGATCACGCTGGCGGGATCGATCGTGTGGCCGGGCTTGGGCACGCACGCGGCTTTGACCGCCTCGCCCCAGATATCGTCGGGCACCCCGAAGACCGCGACTTCCTGGACATCGGGATGGCCGTAGATCGCGCTTTCGATCTGCGCGGGATAGACGTTCTCACCGCCGGTGATGATCAAATCCTTCATCCGGTCGTGGATGAACAGATAGCCGTCGGCATCGAGATAGCCGGCGTCGCCGGTGGCAATCCAGCCGTCGGCGCTCATCGTCTTGGCTGTGGCTTCGGGCAGCTTCCAGTAGGTCAGCATGTTGCTGGAGGAGCGGGTTACGATTTCGCCGATCTCGCCCGCGCCCAGCACCTTGCCGTCCTCGTCGCGGATTTCGATCTCGACCCCGGGAAGCGGCTTGCCGGCCGAGCGCATCCGTTCGTTGCCGTCGGGCGAGTGGTCTTCGGGGGGGAGCACGCAAATCGTGCCGGTGGTCTCGGTCATGCCGTAGTTCTGGACGAATTGCGCGCCGAACATTTGGATGCACTGGCGCAGCAGCTCGAGCGGGATCGGCGAAGCGCCGTACATGATATATTTGAGGCGGCTGAAATCGGTGGTTGCGCAGGCCGGATGGTTGAGCAGCATCTGCAACGCCGCCGGAACGATGAAAAAGCGCGTGCAGCCGCGTTTCTCCACTGCATCGAACACGCGGCTCGGCTCGAACTCGGACAGCACGATGCCGGGAAGGCCAGCGGCGAGCGCGACGATCCCCAGCCCGGTCCCGCCGATATGCGCGCAGGGCATGGCGACCAGCACCGCCTCATCCTCATCGTAGAGCGTCCACGGCAGCGGATTTTCCAGTCCCGCCTTGCGCAATCCGAACAAATTGCGGTTGGACAGCACCGCGCCCTTGGGATTGCCGGTGGTCCCCGAAGTATAAAGCTGGAGCACCGCATCGTCGGTCCCGGCGGCAGGAAAATCGCCCCGCTGGCCCGATGCGATCCACGCGCGCGCTTCCTCCGAAGTGAAGCAGCGTTGCACGCCGGTGCGCGTGCCCAGCGTCGGTGCCAAAGCCTCGAACCCGTCCCCGACGCCGGTGCGCGTGCCCAGCGTCGGTGCCAAAGCCTCGAACCCGTCCCCCAGGAACAGAACCTTGGCTTCGCAATCGTCGACGATCCACGCAGCTTCGGCTTCGGCGAGCCGCCAGCCGACCGGGACCATGACGATCCCCGCGCGTGCGCAGCCGAAGAACAATGTGAAATAGGTCGCGCTGTTCTTGCCCAGCCACGCCACACGGTCGCCCATCTTGAGGCCCAGCGCCCCCAGCCCGCTGGCGACGCGCGCGGTCATCTCCTCAAGCTCGCCATAGCTGAAAGCAATGTCGTCGCCTTCGATTGCCAGCCGGTCGGGGCGGTCAGCGGCCCAGTAGCGAATGAATTGGTCGAACGAGAAGAGGTCCTTGGTCCGCTGTGCGGTGCTCTGCGCTAGCATTTTTGTCTCCCAGAGCGGGAGTGTGGCGCGGTTACCCCGGGCGGTCTAGCCCCCCGCCATCAGACTGGCATTTCCGCCAGCCGCGGTGGTATCGATACAGGTGACCCGTTCGGTCGCAAATCGGGCGACATAATGCGGACCCCCAGCCTTGGGACCAGTACCCGACAGGCCCTCGCCGCCGAATGGCTGGCTTTCGACCACTGCGCCGATCTGGTTGCGGTTGACATAGAAATTGCCCGCGCGTGCCTTGGCCGCGACCAGCCGCCGGGTCGAATCGATCCGGCTGTGCAGGCCCAGCGTCAGGCCATAGCCGGTGCGATTGATCGCCTCGACCACCGCTTCAAGCTGGCTCGAAGCAAAGCGCGCGACATGGAGCACCGGGCCGAATTTCTCCGAGGTTAGGTCGGCGATGCCGTCGATCTCGATGATCGCGGGGGCGACGAAGCTGCCGCCTTTGGTGCTGGCGGGCAACTCGCGCTGCCAGACGGTGCGGCCCGCTTTCTTCATCGCGGCGATATGCTGGTCCAGCGCGGCCTTGGCCTCGCCATCGATCACCGGGCCAACATCAGTCGGTAGCTTTTCGGGATCGCCGATCACCAGCGCCTCGAGCCCGCCGCGGATCATGGCCAGCATCGCGTCGGCGACATCTTCCTGCAGATAGATCACGCGCAGCGCCGAGCAGCGTTGGCCCGCGCTCTGGAACGCCGAGGCGACCACATCGCGGGTGACCTGTTCGGGCAACGCCGAGCTGTCGACGATCATCGCGTTCTGGCCGCCGGTCTCGGCGATCAGCGTGGCGATCGGCCCCTCGCGCGCCGCCAGGCTACGGTTGATCGCGCGCGCGGTCGCGTTCGATCCGGTGAAGGCCACGCCCGCGATCAGCGGATGCGCGGTGAGCGCCGCGCCGACCTTACCGTCACCCGGCACCAATTGCAGCACGTCGTCGGGAATCCCCGCCGCGTGGCACAGGCGGATCGCGAGAGCGGCGATCAGCGGAGTCTGCTCGGCGGGCTTGGCGATCACGGTGTTGCCCGCGGCCAGCGCGGCGGCGGCCGGACCGATGACGATCGCCAGCGGGAAGTTCCACGGGCTGATCGTGACGAATACCCCGCGCCCGGCAAGGCGCAGCGTATTGCTCTCACCCGTAGGGCCGGGCAGCGGCAGCTCGCCTATGAACAGGCGGCGTGCCTCGGTAGCGTAATAGCGCAGGAAATCGACCGCCTCGCGCAGTTCGAGCACCGCATCGACCAGCGTCTTGCCTGCCTCGCGCTGGCACAGCGAGATAATCTCCTCGCTATGCGCTTCGAACGCATCGGCGGCGGCTTCGAGCAAGAGCGCGCGCTGGTTGCCGCCGAGTGCATCCCACGCCGGCTGCGCCGCATCGGCCCGTTCGACCGCCAGATCGACATCGGCCTTGGTTGCCTCGCGGACGTGACCGACCAGTTGAGCGTGGTCGTGAGGCGAACGAATTTCGGCAGCCTTGCCGGGCTTGGCTGCTTTGGCGGTCGGGGCTGCTTCCCAAATCACATCGGAAATCGCTGCCAGTTTGACTTGCCGCGGGGCCAGTACGAGCGGGTCGGCCAAATCGACGCCCAAACTGTTGGCACGCCCGGGAAAGATGTCGCGCGGCAGCGGAATCGCCGGGTTGCGGCGCGGCTGGAGCGCGGCCAATTCGGCCACCGGATCGCCGACCAGCTCGCTCACCGGCACTTCGGCATCGGCCATGCGGTTGACGAAGGACGAGTTCGCCCCGTTTTCGAGCAAGCGGCGCACCAGATAGGCGAGCAATTCCTTGTGGCCACCCACCGGCGCGTAAATCCGCACCGGGGTCCGCGCCTCGCCTGCCGCAGCCTCGAGCTTTGCGAGCTCGGCATAGACGTCCTCGCCCATGCCGTGGAGGCGCTGGAATTCGAATTTTGCCCCAATGCCATCAACGCCCGCCAGCGCCTTGATTGCACCGATGGTGTAAGCATTGTGCGTGGCGAAGGCCGGATAGATCGCATCGGGTGCAGCGAGCAACTTGGCCGCGCAGGCGAGATAGGACACGTCGGTGGCGACCTTGCGGGAATAGACCGGGAAATCGGGATAGCCGCCGACCTGGCTGGCCTTGATTTCGCTGTCCCAATAGGCACCCTTGACCAACCGGACCATCAATCGGCGGTCGTGGCGGCGGGCCAGCGCGATGACCCATTCGACCAGCGGCGCAGCACGCTTCTGATAGGCTTGCAGCGCCAGCCCAAAGCCCTGCCAATTGCCAGCAAACAGCGCGTCATCCGCGACCAGCGCTTCGATGATGTCCAGCGACAGTTCGAGCCGCTCGGCTTCCTCGGCGTCGATGGTGAAGTGAATATCCGCCGCGCGCGCCTGCAGCGCCAGTTCGCGCACCAGCGGCACCAGTGCTGATTTGGCCGCATCGGCGTGGAGGAAATCGTAGCGCGGATAGAGTGCTGAAAGCTTGACCGAGATCCCGGGCGAACGAACCACGCCCTCTCCCGCTTCGGCGGCGATCCGGGTCAGCGCTGCGGCATAGCTCTGGCGATAGCGTTCGGCGTCGGCGAAAGTCATCGCTGCTTCGCCCAGCATGTCGAAGCTATGCGTGAGGCCGTGTTTGCGTTCGGGCGCGGCGCGGCCCAGCGCTTCGCCGATATTGCGGCCATAGACGAACTGACCGCCGAGGATTTTCATCGCCTGCAAGGTCGCCTGGCGGATCACCGGCTCGCCCAGCCGACCTACGGTGCGTTTGAGCGTCGCGCCCATTCCGTCTGCGGTCACGCGCCGCTGTTCGAGCACGCGCCCGGTCAGCATCAGCGAGAAAGTCGCGGCGTTGACGAAGGTCGAGCTGCTTTCGCCGACATGCTCGGCCCAGTCGATATGCCCCAGCTTGTCGTGGATCAGCGCGTCGGCGGTGGCGGGATCGGGCACGCGCAACAGTGCTTCGGCGAGGCACATCAGCGCGATGCCCTCGTCGGTGTCGAGGCCGTAGGTTTGCAGGAAAGCATCGAGCCCGCTCGCCTTGCGCGCGCGCGCACCTTCGACCAGTCGCGCCGCGAGCGCACTGGCCGGGCCATGCACCGCGCTGGCCGGGGCAGCCTGACGCAGCCGCTCGGCGATGCAGTCCTCCTCATCGAGGCGATAGGCGAGGCGCAGCGCAGTGCGGTCGATCGGGGGCAGTACAGGCAGCGGACCATCTCCATCGGCAAAGCCTCGCCGCCCTAGCAAAGGTTTCAGCCGATACCAACGTTCGGGACCAAATGCCTCGACTCAGTGGGGTCGGGCTGGGAACCGCCTTTGCGCATCAACCGTTTGACCCGCGCACGACGGGAAGGTCGATGGAGAATACGATGAAACACGCCCTCTACGCACTTGCTGCGGGGACCATGCTGGCCGCGCTGCCAGCCGCCGCGCAAAGCACATACGACCCCTATCGCTATCCGGGCACCGAGGCCAACGCAAATGCCCAGATTTACGCGGGTGAGAACGGCTTCCGCAACCGGATCGCCCAGCTCGATGCGCGGCTCCAGGCGGGCGTGCGGTCGGGCCAGATAAGTACGAGCGAAGCGCGTCCGATTCGCCAGCAGATCCGTTATCTCATCCAGCTTGAGCAGCGCTACGCCGCCAATGGATTGACCCAGCAGGAGCGGCAGGACCTCCAGCGCCGCTGGCGCTATACCCGCCAAGCGTTGCGGGCTGCCGATCCCAACAACGGCGGTTATGCTCAGTGGGACCGCGAAGACCCTTATGGCCCCAACTACCGCGACGCCAACAACGACGGCTATGACGACGCTTACAACAATGGTGGGCGCAACAATGACGGCGGCTATAACAATGGTGGCTACAACAATGACGGCTACAACAATGGTAGCTACAACAATGGCGGCTACAACGACGACCGTAACAATGGCACGGGCCGCTACCGACAGGTCAACGAAGTGTGCCGCTCGCGCGGCACGTTGGGCGGAATCCTGAGCGCGGTGTTCGGGACCGACAACTGCCTGCGGGTTGGCGAACGCGTCACCACCGCCAGCAGCCTTTCCGCGCTGCCCAACCAGTTGCGCGGCGAGTTCCGCGATTCCGACTACTACACCTATCGCTACGTCGACGGGAATGTCGTCGAGATCGATACCCGCACCAGTGTGGTCGCGCGCATCTACGTGGTGACCTGAATGAGCTGACGACGGACCGGGCGGTGCCAATGCAGTGCCGTCCAGTCCGGTCGCTCAATGGACAGAATGATTGACCCACTTACTCGAATGGTAAATCTGGCCGTAAGAGGAGAGAGTCATGTCCGAACCGCTGGCAGGCGCCAAAAAACATATTGAGCAAGCAACCGCCAAAGCGGCGATCGTCGACGATCTTCCCGCCGGAACCGAATTACTGCCAATTGGTCGCGTTGGCGTGATCGGTGCGGGGACGATGGGCGGCGGGATCTCGATGAATTTCCTCTCGGCCGGCATCGCCGTCACCATTGTCGAGCGTGAGCAGGAAGCGCTCGACCGCGGGGTAGCGACGATGCGCCGCAACTACGAGAACGCCGTCAAGCGCGGGCGCATGACCGCAGAGGAAATCGAAGCGGCAATGACGCTGCTCACCCCCTCGCTCGAATTCGATGCGCTGGCTGAGGCCGATCTGGTGATCGAAGCGGTCTATGAATCGATGGAGATCAAGAAAGACGTGTTCACCCGGCTCGATGCGCTGGCCAAGCCCGGCGCGATCCTGGCGAGCAACACCAGCTATCTCAACATCGACGAGATGGCGGCGGTGACCAAGCGGCCCGAAGCGGTGCTGGGGATGCATTTCTTCTCGCCCGCGAACATCATGAAGCTGCTCGAAGTGGTGCGCGGGGCGAAGACCGGGGCGAGCCAGCTGGCGACCGTGATGGCGCTCGCGGGCAAAATCCGCAAGGTTGCGGTGGTTTCCGGGGTCTGTCCCGGGTTCATCGGTAACCGCATGCTTAGCCCGCGCCAGCAACAGGCGCAGGCGCTGATCATGGAAGGCGCGAATTACCATGACGTCGATGAGGTGTTGCTCGAGTTCGGGTTTCCGATGGGACCGTTCCAGATGAGCGATCTCGCCGGGCTGGACATCGGCTGGCACCGCGATCCTGCGCGGATCGAAACCATCCGCGATGCGCTCTGCGCGGCGGGCCGGTGGGGCCAGAAGACCGGCAAGGGTTATTACGATTACGACGCGAACCGCCAGCGCCAGCCCTCCGAAGAGGTCAAGGCGATCATCGCCGATTTCGCCCGGAAACAGGGCAAGCCCCAGCGCGAGATCGGTCGCGACGAGATCCGCGAGCGGCTGCTCTATCCGATGATCAGCGAAGGCGCGAAGATCCTGGGCGAGGGCATGGCCCAGCGCGCATCGGATATCGATGTGGTCTGGCTCAATGGCTACGGCTGGCCGGCCTGGACCGGCGGCCCGATGTACTGGGCGGATTCCGTCGGCCTTGGCACGATCGTTGCGGCGCTCGACCGGCTCGGCCTCGATGTCGCCCCGCTGCTGCGCCGCAAGGCGGAGGCGGGAGAGCGCTTTGGGTGATCGGTGCTGTTCGAAACACGCATCGCTGTTCGAGCGCGATCATGCAGTGAACGGACTCAATCGGCTGATTCCAGTGCGGAATTGTGCAGCACTCACCGGCTGCAGAACCCTTGGAAAAACGGCCCGGAGCAGCGGGGGGTAATGCGCTCCGGGCCGGGACGTCAGGTCACCAACAAGGCCTGTTGGCTGCTGCCTAACGCTGGTCGTCCTGATTGTCCTTGGCCGCTTCCTGCTGCTGTGCGGCATCCTTGATCTGGCCTTCACTCATGGCCGACATCACCGCGTTGCCATTCGCCGAGAAGTTGCTCGCTGCGAGCAGGGCGGTTTCGCCATCGACCTTGACCAGGAGCTGCTGGACCTGGCCGCGCGCATCGACAATCACCTGCCGCACCTTGCCGATCCGCTCACCGTCCGGGGCGAGCACTGGTGTGCCCTTGGTAACGGTAAGCGCGCCATCGCCCGCTCCGGTGCCGCTGCCACCGGCGGCAAGTCCGCCGCCTGTTCCCGAACCCAGCACATTGCCCGAGCCCGTCAGCGTGCCCGATCCGGACAGCATGCCCGAGAGGCTGCCGGTGGCGCTGCCCGCGCCGCTTGCGGTGCCGCGCGCCGCGGCCGCGCTGCCGCGGATGGCGTCGGTCCCGATCAGCTGCGCATCCGCATTGCCAGCGCCGCTCGCGCTGCCATTGCCGGCAGCGTTGCCGCCGATCGTCCGGCCCGGAGTACTGACGACCTGCGAAAGGTCCCCGGCACCATTGGCATCGGCGCTGTGATCTGCGTGAACCTGGCCGCTCTTGCGGTTGACGCTCTGGCTGCCCCTGGTCGAACCCGAGCTGCGAAGCGTGCCGCTGGTAGCGGAATTGAGGGTATCCATCGGCGAACCGATGGAACCGATGCTACCGGCACCGCCGAGCGTGCCGCCCACCGCGCCACCCAGCCCGCCACCGATTAGCTGGGCATGGGCGGGCATGGCCGAACACAGCAAGATTGCCGAAAATGCGATAAGTTTGCGCATGGTGCTTCCTTCCATCGAATAGATCGAGCGAGACTTTTCTCGTTCGCTCGATAGGAAAACGAAGCGGCTGACCGGTTTAATCCATGCTTCGAAAAATTATCTGCGGCGGCACGAAGCGCAGACAAGCCCCCGTCCGAAGCTTGCGTCTGGGCCCTTTGTTCCAAGGTCGATCGCCTCGCGATCGAGCGCGTTGGTGACATTGATCCGGCCTGATACAGCCGCTGCCGCGCGCGCCGCAATCAACGGAACCGCATAGGACGTGCCGCGCACTTTGACCCACCGTCCCCTGGCATCGGCCGCCCGCATGTCCGCGCCGGGCGCGGCATAATCGAGGTGGAGCGCGCGGCCGGCCTCGATCAGCACGCGGTTGCGGCCATCTACGCCGGTTACGGCGATGACGCCGGGATAGGATGCGGGAAAGGCGGGCGGAGCCGCCGGGCCATCGTTCCCAACCGCTGCCACGAACACAACGCCGCGGCCCTGCGCTGCGGCAATGGCTTGACCGAGCAGGGGATTGCGCGGCCCGACAAGGCTGATCGAAATTACCTTGGCATCCTGGCTTACCAGCCAGTTTATCCCGCGACTGATGGCGAGCGCGTTGCCGCCGGCAGGATCTGTCCCGTAAACGTCAGCAACGGCAACGCTGCGCACGCCCGCAATGTTCAGTAGCGAGGCAATCGCGCTGCCATGATTGCTGGGGAATGGAGCACCGCGGGCAAAGCCGCGGATGGCGGCGGACGTTGCTGCCGGGGCGCCGTCGATGATCCCGACGGTTGCATCGATCGGTGCTGCCGTCGCTCGTACCCGCTCTGTCGGGCGATTTGTCGCAGCTTCGCCCGATTGCTGATGAAGGTTGTCCGCGGTAATGATCGCGTCAGGGAGCAATTTCTTCAGCCGCGCTTCGGCCCTGCCCAGTGGCGTACGTCCCGGCACACCCAACCGCGTTGCAGACAGGCCCAGCTGATCGAGGCGTTCACTTCCAAGCAGCGTGTAACCTGCGGCAACGGCAACATTTATATCCGCGTCGGTCGCATTGACGATTATCAGTTCGCCCCGGCGCGCGAGTTCGCCCGCGTTATCGAATTCGATGGTGCCAGAATCGCGCCGGACCAGATCGCGGAGCCGCTCCGCCCGTTCCGCCGCAAGGCGGCTGGCATGTGAAGCGAGGTCGTTCACGCGGCCGGTTACGGGATCGAGCGCACGACCGGCCGAGCCAAGGATGTCGCCCACTCCGCCGCCGACCGGCGGCAGCGTGAGCTGGGCGGCAACCGGCGTCGCGGTTGCAGCAAGGCCAAACAGGATGATGAGAATGTTTCGCATGGGACAATCGAAGGCTATTAAACTGTGCAATGGATTAAACGAGCCGCTTCGTCCGTTTCATCCATACGAAAGGCAAGAAAACTGGCCGAGGGTTTTGACGAGAGCATTTTGGCGCTGCTTCCGCGGTTGCGCCGCTTTGCCGCCGGGCTTGCCCGCAACCTGACCGAAGCCGACGATCTTTGCCAAGCAACGATCGAGCGCGCGCTCCGCAGCCGCAGCCAGTGGCAGGCGGGTTCGCGCCTCGATAGCTGGATGTATCGGATCATGCGCAATATCTGGATCGACGAGGCACGGGCAAAAACACGGCGGGGCCAGACCTATGCCGAACAGGGGCTTGGCGTAGGCGTCAGCGGCGGACAGGAGCAAAGCGCCGAATTGCAGGACGTCAATCGGGCGCTGGCGAAATTGCCTGAGCTGCAGCGCGAGGCGGTCCTCCTCGTCATGGTCGAAGGCCATTCCTACAAGCTGGCGGCGGAGATCGTCGGCTGCCCGGTGGGCACGCTGAATTCGCGGCTTGTCAGGGGACGCGATGCGCTGCTGGTGCTGCTTGGAGAGACCGCATGAAGATCAGCCCGGAACTGCTCGCGGCTTATGCCGATGGCGAGCTCGATGGTAGTGCCGCCAGCGATGTCGAAGCGGAGCTCGAACGCGACCCGGCGCTCCGGACGCAGCTTGAGGCCCACCACGCGCTCAAGGCCAGGCTCGTAGCGGTTTTCGCGCCCGTTGCCGAACTGCCCGTACCTGCTCGCTTGCGCGAAGCACTGCAAGGCGAGGTTCTTGCTGACAATGTAGTCGACTTTGCCGGTGCGGTCGGCAAACGACGGAAGCTGGCCCCGAACCCCTGGTTCCGTTTTGGTGGACCGGCGCTGGCCGCGTCGCTGGTGCTGGCAATTATCGGGTTGGGCCACAGTCGCTCGGGTCAATATGCCGGGAATGCGCTCGGACAAGCGCTAGACAACCAGTTGGTCGCGACGCAATCGGCCAGTGGTTCGGTGCGGATACTGCTCAGCTTCCGAGACGGCGACGGCCGCTATTGCCGGGGCTTTTCCGCAGAGTCCCGCGCGGGCATCGCCTGCCGCGATGCAAAGGGCTGGCGCCTGCGCAATGAGGTCGACAGCAAAGAGGCGGGGACCACCGAGTTTCGCCAGGCAGGAAGTTCCGATGCGGAGGTGATGGACGCCATCCAGGATATCGCAAACGGAGCCGCGCTGGATGATTCGGGTGAACGAGCAGCCAGACAGCAGCAGTGGCAGGCGCGGCGCTAGACCTGCAGCATGAACCGATCCGGGCAGTTTGGTGCGCGACGCAGTCCGAAGCGAGCCGCTCTCACCCTGATTTTCCCTGTTATCAAGGCATTTACAGGGAAACATGTAATTTTGAGAGGCCAAGTTTGCCCTATTCCCACTGGCAACCGGCAGTAATCTGGGATTGCTGGGGCAAATTCCCTGAGCGCAAAACAGGGAATTGCCAATGGCGTAACAGGGAATCCGATCGGTTTGAACAGGGAAGCACGATTGGCGGAACTGGGAATTATTCCAGCGTCACTGCAGTCATCTGCCTTTGGGCTCAAGCGGCCGGGTCAGCAGTGTTCTCGATTTGATCTTGACTTGCGCAGGAGATTCGTGTACGGAGCAAATTCCCATCGCTGGATAGCTGACGGAGAAGAAGCATGAGTAACACTGCCCACCAAGTGGCCGAGCGCAATATCACGTCGCTGAAGCCATATGCGGGGAATGCCCGCACCCACTCCAAAAAACAGATCAAGCAGATCGCTGCCTCGATCACCCGGTTCGGGTTCACCAACCCGGTGCTGGTTTCTGACGACGGCGAGATCATCGCCGGCCATGGCCGGGTCGACGCCGCAAAGTCGCTGGGCTGGAAGACTGTACCTACACTTGCGCTATCCCATCTCTCCGAGACGGAGCGGCGCGCCTATGTGCTGGCCGACAACAAGCTTGCGCTCAACGCCGGCTGGGACCGCGACATCCTGGCGATCGAGCTCCAGGCGCTGATCGACTTCGACTTCGATGTCGAGCTCACCGGGTTCAGCCTCGCCGAGATCGACTTCGTGCTTGATGAGGCGAGCGAAGCCGATCCCGATGGAAGCAATGCCGAGGACGACCAGGTCCTGTTCGCCACGGGCCGGGCAGTCTCGCGCCAGGGCGACCTCTGGCATCTCGGGCGCCACAAGCTGCTCTGCGGCGACGCGCGCAGCTCGATCGATTTTGAGGCGCTGCTCGGCACCGAGCACGCCGACCTCGTGTTCACCGATCCGCCTTACAATGTGAAAATCGACGGCAATGTCTGCGGGCTCGGCACGGTCAGGCACCGCGAGTTTGCTTTTGCATCGGGCGAGATGAGCGAGGTGCAGTTCACCGAGTTCCTGACGGCTACGCTGCAAAACTCAGCCTCCGTCATGCGCGACGGCGGCATTGCGTTCGTGTGCATGGATTGGCGACACATGGGCGAGCTGCTCGCGGCGGGCAGGGCTTGCTTCACCGAGCTCAAGAACCTTGTGGTGTGGAACAAGAGCAACGGCGGGATGGGGGCATTCTACCGCTCCAAGCACGAGCTGATCTTCGTGTTCAAGCAGGGCACGGCCGAGCACACCAACAGCTTCGGACTTGGCGAGACCGGGCGTTACCGCACTAACATCTGGGACTACGCGGGGATCAGCTCCATCGGCGCGAGCCGTTCCGAGGAGCTCGCCATGCACCCGACGGTCAAGCCGGTGGCGATGATCGCCGACGCCATCCGCGACTGCTCGAAGCGCGGCGAGATCGTACTCGATGCGTTCGGTGGCTCGGGCAGCACGCTGATTGCGGCCGAGAAGACCGGACGCTCGGCGCGGCTGATCGAATACGATCCGCTATACTGCGACACGATCGTCAGGCGCTGGGAGACCTACACCGGTAAGCAGGCAAGGCTCAGCGTGACCGGTGAGGTGTTCGAAGACTTGCGCGATGCCCGGCTCGGCCCCGATCTGGGCAGCGAGGCGGCCTGATGGGCGCCGAACAGTTGCCGGTCAAAGTCGGCTACGAGGTTGGGTACGCCAAGCCGCCAACCGAGCACCGGTTCCAGAAGGGCCAGTCCGGTAATCCCCGCGGTCGGCCAAAAGGAGCCAAGGGCAAGCCGAAGGCGGTCGATACCCGCTATGGCATGCGACCGACTGAGGCATACCTCAGGCTCGAGGCCTATCGCCCGGTCGTCATCCGCGAAGGAGAGAAGATCATCGAGTTGCCGGCCATCCAGGCTGTGTTCCGCGCGATGGGGGTCTCGGCGATGAAGGGCAACCGGTTCGCCCAGCGCACGATGGCCGAGATCGTAACGCGCATGGAACAGCAAGATCATGAGTCGAGATTGGAGCTGTTCCAGAAGTCTCTAGACTACAAGGTATCGTGGGATACGGAGATCGCGCGTTGCAGGGCCGCCGGTCTGCCTGAGCCTATGCCGGTCCCTCATCCCGACGATATCATCCTGTTTCCGGATGACGGTGGAGTGCAGATTGCGGGCCCCCAGACCAAAGAGCAAAAAGAGCGGCTCGATGCCGCGCTAGAGCGCCGTACCGAGGCGCAGGAGGATGTGACCTATTGGGCCGACAAGTACCGCCGCGCCCGAACGGAGGCCGCCAAATCGCGGTGTCTCGATGAATGGCACTGGGAGCAACGCATGTTCGACCTGATCAACGATGCGGTTCATAAACGCTACAAGGTCAATCTTGAGAATCGTTCGTTCGCTGACAGTGCGTCAAAAGAGGGGAAAACGCTCGAGGAGTTCCGGAAGGATCGCGCGCTTCGAGAGGAGTTTCTGGGGTGAATCTCGAATGACGGCTTTGCGCCTACATTCCAGCCGTTGGAGCGGCGTGGTGTGATGCCTGGAAGCGGACGATCTTAGAGTGCCGGTGGGGTGCCTCAGCGCCTCATTGCAGTCGCAAAACCGGCGCGTTGCTGTTCCCCGACGCGCCATTGTTCACGTGCATTCTCATGCTCGTTTATCCTCTCGATTGCGTTCCCTCGGTGAAGATCATAATCACTTCTTTAAGTTTTGGATGATGCGAACAATATAATCACGTAACTGTGCGGCTTCCGCACTACTAAAGCCCGTCAACGCCGCTCTGTTCCCCTGTTCCAGTGCGGCACATAGATTATTCAAGACCCCCAAACCGCGGCCACTCAACTCGAACAGGCTAGCTCTGCCATCCTTGGGGTCAGGGCGTCGGACCACCAGTCCCGCCCTTACCATCCGCGCCAGGGTTGCAGCCATTGTCGATTGTTCGATGGCCGAGCGCAGGACGAGTCGCCGAGGGCTCGACGGTTGCGCTGCCGCCGCTCGATCTGTGGAAGAGGAAGAAGGCGTGACCATCGATCTTCCCGAATGGGCTGTGTGGCTCGATGTGCCATACAATACGCTCCAAGAACCGGTCCGTCACCGTGTGCTTTACGGCGGGCGCGGCGGTGCCAAATCCTGGACCATCTCGCACAAGCTGGTTGAGCGCGCGCGGTGCCGGCCGTTGCGCATCCTTTGCGTGCGCGAGTTTCAGAACTCGATCCGCGATTCCTCCAAGAAGCTGATCGAGGACTACATCGAGCGGATGGGTATGGGGCCGCGCGGAGACCGGTTCTTCACGATCAACGAGCGCGAGATCCGCGGCCGGAACGGCTCGGTGTTCACCTTCGTCGGGCTCAACGGCAAGGATGCCGCGATCAAATCGTTCGAAGGCTATGACATCGCTTGGGTTGAGGAAGCCGCGACCGTGTCGCAGGCTTCGCTCGATGCGCTGGTGCCCACGATCCGCTGCGAGGGCTCGGAGATCTGGTGGAGTTATAACCCACGTTACGCGACCGATCCGGTCGACCGGATGTTCAGGGACGGCACCCCGCCACCCGGTTCAATCGTCCTGCCGGTGCAATGGCGCGACAACCCATGGTTCCCGGAAGTGCTGCGCCGCGATATGGAATACGACCGGCTTCGCGATCCCGAGAAGCATTCCCACATCTGGCAAGGCCTCTATGTCATTCGCAGCGATGCGCAGGTCTTCCGCAACTGGGCCAGTCACTCGTTCGAGGCGCCTGATGACGCGCCGTTCCGGTTCGGCGCTGACTGGGGGTTCAGTCAGGACCCTACCGTGCTGGTGCGCTGCTTTATCGGACGGTGGGAGGGGGTGCAGGGATCGTCAGCTGCTATCGCCGATCTCAAGGGTCGGACGTTGTTTGTCGATCACGAGGCTTGGGAGATTGGCTGTCCGATCAGCAACACCCCGGCACTGTTCGCCGGCGGCGATGCAAGGCATCCGCCGCGCTGGCCCAATCCTGGACGAGCGCCAGGCATACTAGGCGCGCTGCTCCACTCGATCACCGCCGACAACTCCCGCCCTGAAACCATCGACCACCTGCGCCGGCTCGGGTTCAACATTACCGCCGCGATCAAAGGTCCCGGCTCGGTCGAAGACGGGATCGAGTTTCTAAAAAGCTACGACATCGTGGTTCATCCCCGCTGCCGCCACCTGCTTGATGAGCTGATCCACTACAGCTGGGCGGTCGACCGGCAGACCGGCGAGATACTCTCGACCCTTGCCGACCGTAACAACCATGTGATCGATGCGTTGCGCTATGCGCTCGAAGGTGCCCGACGCGGCGGCTCGGGCAAGTTTTGGTTTGAGTCGTCAGGACCGCGGGTGATGGCGGATGGGTTCTCCGACTACGGCATGCATCACGATCCGTGGAACCATGGCCCGGGCGGGTTTGGGTCGCGGCCAGGTTGGAGCAGGGGAGTTTAGTGCAGGCCACAACGTGGTGCTAGGCACCAATTGGATCGGGGAGTCAGAATTGAAGAAGCCGAGAGCGATTTTATCGGCTTACGGGATAGCTCAGCCGCGTGGTATTCCATCCAACGAGGCAGGGCAGAATTACGTTCGGCAGCTCCGCTCGACAGGCAGACCAGCCTCCACCAGCGCGAGCATCCCTAAAGTATTGAGAGGTGGAGCAATGGCGAGCGCAGAGTCTGGCGCTTTGGTCGGATCGGTGAATTGGGTGGTGGGCCTGTTGACGGGAACCCTTGCGACCGCCGTGGCAGTCGTTGCTATCGCCTCGGTGGGCCTGAGCCTGCTGTCGGGAAGAATGGAATGGCGGCGTGGAGGCCGCTCAACGATGGCGTGATCAGAACGATCCCAGCTATCGCGTGTGGAAAGCATGGTATGAGCGCGATAGCGAACGGGTGCAGAGAGCCTTTCGCGGCGAGCTGGCTCCTCCGCCGCAGGCTGCGGAAGCGCGGTCCCCGGTCCCCGCGCCAGCGTGTAGGAAGCTCATAACCCTGCGAACGAAGCACGTTCGTGCATTCGGGTCATTTACAGACAAGATTTTGATCGCGAGGGCGTGGTGAGCAACATGGGGGCCGCGTTCCGCAATTCGTGCCCGTTCCCGGTCAATGTCACTTGGTGCACCCAAGGCGGCGATTGCAGACCGGGCTATTCCAACGTTGGGATGATCGCCGCAAATCGTGATTGGAGCTTTTCCTACGACGCTCCCCCCAGTGGGGTCACGCGGGTGGTGGCATACGCTGCTTGCCGAAGCGGATTTGTGGGGCACCAAGGCGAATTAAGCAAAAAGCTGCTCCACGCTTGCAGGTGAATCCCTGAAACGGAGCGCCCGAGCCGACACTGTCAGGGAAAATGAACCATTTGGTGCAATACGGGCCGAAGCTCCTTTGCCAGACCGCCGCAGTTGACACGCTCACGGAGCGGTCTCAACCCAGCGCCATGTGCACACTCTACCGCTTGTCTACTGATCACGAACGGCAATTATGGGAACGGGTCCGGACTGGCCAGATTTGGCACATGACATGCGAATGCAGATTGGTCGCTCACGACCCCAACATAAAAAATTATCTTTATGGCTAAATTATTTCATCGGATTCACACGTTACCATAATCGTCTTAAAGTTCTGATTTTAAACCATCTGGGAATGTAAGCTCATGGCTAAATTCGCACTCCACGTTTTAATCACTGCCGTAGTCATCTATGGTCTAAACCCAGCGGCCGCTAGTGGTCAGCTGCGCGTTGCGACTAATGCGCTAGCGCAGATCGTTGGATCGGAGTCGGTAGTAGTATCGCGGTCGGAGAGTACCAATTTTGAAACATGGGCAACAAAATCAACCAATCCAGCTGTCTCACGGAGCGTTTCAAAACGGCAAGTTCGTCTTGATGCAGAGGGACGTGTGATCCAGGGGCCTGCGAATGTGCAATTCATCACTGTTGATCTTCATTGAGGAATTCGAAGATTTTGGGGTTGCGACGAACCAACTCGCGAGATGGGTCGGCACTCATGAACGGAATTATGCGAGCTTAAAGGGTATGTCGGATATGCTGCGGGATGACGTAGACAATTGGTATTATAAGAAACACGACCGATGGCGGCGCCAAAATTTGGGCATCAACGTTGCTGACGGTCAGCGGCGCATTAGCTGTAGCGCTGCGTATACCCGGATTGCATTGGCCCGCCGCGATCGGAAGGGCTGCAAACACATTTCCACGTTTCCAACCGTTGCGGAAAACAAGCGACTCAAATGATTCCGGTCCTTGCCCATAATCTGGCAACCGCCAACAGGCAATTGGCGCGCGCGCCAGCGGCGATTCCGTAAGGGCGCGACCGGCGTCGGGCTGCACTTTGCATCGGTCGCGCTCACCTGTGGTCGCGGCTTTCGGATCCTTGTTGGGGCAGACGCCCCCCCGCGAATGTGTCGGCGGATCTCTGACACTCGGCTTCTGGACCGCGCGTAGCGCGAGAACTGAACTGCGCAGTTCACCGAGTGGTCAGGCCAATAGCCTCTGCGACGTCCATCGCTAATGACCGAAGTCATCTTTTCTTAATATTTACAGTTGATTATGTTGCCTAAGGAAGGTCGAGAGGTTGGTCCCTCTTTTCAACCTTTCTTAGACTGCCGGCGCTTCTGCGTCGGCAGTTTTCGTATACGCAAAGCGGAAATCTGATGGAGCTCGGTGCGAAAGCGATATCTACGCAAAGTCGAGAGAATTAGATTGTCCGATGTGCGATCATAATCTTTCCTGAACTCCAAATGTTCCCTGCATCGGAAAATACTTACCGCATTGTCGAAATCCCCGTCGTCGCACTCGAATGCGCTCCGATCGAACCTAGGAGCATCTATGGAACAAGCCGATTGGTGAGCTGCTTCGAGACGTGCACATGCTCAAGCCAACGCGGCGGCAAGATTCCCCGCGCTCGTCAGCCGTGACGTGACCCCCGTTTCTTCATCCACTTGGAACTAGAGACCGGCCCCTCGAAGGGACGGACAGATGAAGCGGAAGCAGTTTTCGGAAGAGCAGATCATCGGCATCCTGAAGGAGGCCGAGGCGGGCGCAGTTGTGACGGAGCTATGCCGCAGGCACGGGATGTCGAGCGCGACCTACTACGCATGGAAAGGCAAGTTTGGCGGTCTTGAGGTTTCGGACGCGAAGCGATTGCGGGCGCTGGAGGACGAGAACGGCAAGCTGAAGCGGCTGCTCGCTGAAGCGATGCTCGACAACGCGGGTCTGAAGGATCTGCTGTCAAAAAAATGGTAGCGCCCGCCGCGAAGCGCGAAGCGGTCGCGCATCTCCAGGCGACTTTGGGGATGAGCGAGCGGCGGGCGTGTGCTGTTGTCGGGGCGGATCGCACGAGCGTACGGTATCGCTCGTGCCGGGCGAATGATGGCGACCTGCGGTCGCGGTTGCGCGAGCTGGCGCAGCAGCGGCGTCGGTTCGGCTA
>DASZZS010000011.1:0-1764 GCA_035543295.1 Novosphingobium sp. | reverse complement strand
GACGTGATCGTGCTGCAAGGATCGGCCGAGGTGATCCCGCCGGCGCTGTTCGATCAGCTCAAAAACGGCGGCCGGCTGATTGGCGTGATAGGGCGCGGCCCGCAGGGCAAGGCCATGTTTTATCGCCGCGCCGAAGCCGATTTCAGCGGCCGTCCGGTGTTCGACGCCGCGGCTGCTCCGTTGCCTGGTTTTGCCAAGCCGCACGAATTCGTGTTCTAGCGACTTTCCGCCTGTCTTTTTCGTGTCCAGGTGGCGTCCGCCTCTCACCACGCGCGATCGAGGCTGTGGAGCGAGTATCTTTCTGTGTATGGTAACTGCCCAGGTTGGGTTGCGAGCCTATTTGGCACCGCTGGTTTGATGCGCCCGGGATTGTAAGGGGCGTCGAATTTTCTGGACGGCGGGGGCGAGTTCCGATTCAAGGATTCGATGAATCGCGACGCGCCGGTCGAGCCATCGAGGGAAGAGCTTATTGCGCTGATTGCGGCGCAAGCAGCCGAGATTGCGGCATTGCGAGCTCGTATCGCCGAACTCGAACGCCGGCTCGGATTGGACAGTTCCAACAGCGGCAAGCCGCCGTCGAGCGACGGGCTGAAGAAACCGCCGCGCGTGGCGAGCCTGCGCGAGCGAAGCGGCAACAAGCCCGGCGGACAGAAAGGCCATGAAGGGGAGACCCTGCGGCAGGTCGCGGAGCCCGACACCATCATCGATCATTACCCGCAGGCTTGCGCGGCGTGCGGTTCGATTCTGACGCCGGCCATGGCCACGGGCCACAGCGCCCGTCAGGTGTTCGATCTGCCCGAGCCGCAAGCTCCCGTCGTCACCGAACATCGCGCCCACAACTGCCGGTGCGCGCCCTGCGGCGCGCGGACGCGGGCCGCCTTTCCCGAAGGCGTCAACGCGCCGGTACAATACGGCCAGCGGATCACGGCGTTCGTGCTCTATCTGCTGCACTACCAATTGCTGCCAGAGGATCGACTGGTCGAGCTGATGCGCGACCTCTTCGGCGTGAAGCTGGTCGCCGCCACCATCGCCAGGATGAGCCGGAGCTGCGCCAAGCGGCTGGCAGATTTCGTCGAAGCGGTGCGCCAGCGCGTGGCGGGCGCGCCGGTCAAGCACATGGACGAGACCGGCTTTCGGATCGGCGGCAAGACGCAATGGCTGCATATCGCCTCGACCGCCGCGCTGACCTTCTACCGCGTCTGCGCCAAGCGTGGCAGCCTATTGGCGAATGTCGTCGGCACGGTCGTGCATGACCACTGGAAGCCCTACTATACGATGCCGGGCGTGCTCCATGCCCTGTGCAACGCCCATCACTTGCGCGAACTCAAGGCCTTGATCGAAATCGAGAAGGAAGACTGGGCACGTAAGATGCAACGGCTGCTGCGCCGCGCCTGTCGGGTGACCAACCGCGCATGCGATCGCGGTGTTGCGCTCGAGCCCCGCCTCGTCGAACGCTTCGAGCGCTGTTATGACGCCATCCTCGCCGAGGGCTTTGCCTTCCACGAGACCCAGCCGCCGCTCGCGCCCGCCACCACACAAGGAGGCCGCAAACATCGCGGTCGCACGCCCCGCCGCACCGGACACAATCTTCTCTTGCGCCTCTCGACGCGCAAGCAAGATACCTTACGCTTCCTCCACGACCCGGCCGTGCCCTTCACTAACAATCAGGCCGAACGCGACGGCCGCATGATGAAGGTCAAGCAGAAAATCTCCGGCGGTTTCCGCTGCGACGCTTCGGCAGCCGATTTCGCCGTCATCCGCTCA
>DASZZS010000010.1:0-53004 GCA_035543295.1 Novosphingobium sp. | reverse complement strand
CAGCCAGGCAGATCAGGCCGATAAAGCGGAACAGGAAACGGATCATGATCGGGCGATCTTCTCACTCATCCAAGGTCAGCCAAGGCGCATTCCCCAGAGCATCGATTAACCCGCGGCGCGCCCAGGTTCAACCGCCCGGCGGCCGGTTCCCTTGAGCAAGCGCGGTTCCTTCCGCTAACGTCGCCCAAACCGGGCAGGCCGGCGTGTAATTGGAGTTGAAATGGCAGACAAACCCCGCAGCGGGCTGACCCGTCCGACCTTTACCGACCAGGAAGCGCTGCAATTCCACAGCGTTGGACGGCCCGGCAAGCTTGAAGTGGTCGCCACCAAGCCGATGGCGACCCAGCGCGATTTGTCGCTGGCCTATTCGCCGGGCGTCGCGGTGCCGGTGCTGGCCATCGCCGAAGATCCGAGCCGCGCCTACGACTACACGGTGAAAGGCAATTTCGTCGCCGTCATCACCAACGGCACCGCAATCCTGGGCCTGGGAAACCGCGGCGCGCTGGCAGCCAAACCGGTGATGGAAGGCAAGGCGGTGCTGTTCAAGCGCTTCGCCGACGTCGATGCGATCGATATCGAACTGGCCAGCGAGGACCCCGACGCGCTGATCGAGGCGATCGCGCTGATGGAACCGACCTTCGGGGGCATCAACCTTGAAGATATCAAGGCGCCCGAATGTTTCGTGATCGAGCAGGCCCTTCGGGATCGCATGAAGATCCCCGTGATGCACGATGACCAGCACGGCACCGCGATCATCGCTGCCGCGGGGCTGGTCAACGCCTGCTTCCTCACCGGGCGCGAATTCAAGGACGTCAAGGTCGTGGTCAACGGCGCGGGGGCTTCGGCGATTGCCTGCACCTCGTTGCTCAAATCGATGGGTGTGCGGCATGAGAACGTCACGATGTGCGATCGTTCCGGGGTGATCTGGCGCGGCCGTGAAGGTGGGATGGACCAATGGAAGAGCGCGCACGCGATCGACACCGATGCACGCAGCCTTGAGGAAGCGCTGGTCGGCGCGGATATTTTTCTCGGCTTGTCGGCGGCGGGAGCGCTCAAGCCCGAATATGTGGCGAAGATGGCGCCGCAGCCGATCATCTTCGCGATGGCCAATCCCGATCCGGAGATATCCCCGCCCGATGCCAAGCGGGTGCGGCCCGATTGTATCGTTGCCACCGGGCGCTCGGACTATCCCAACCAGGTCAACAATGTCCTGGGCTTCCCCTTCATCTTCCGCGGCGCGCTCGATGTGCGGGCGACCGCGATCAATGAGGAAATGAAGATCGCTGCGGCCAAGGCGATTGCCCAGCTGGCGCGCCAGCAAGTGCCCGAGGAAGTCGCTGCGGCATATGGCGGCAGGGCGCAGCAATTTGGCAATGATTACATCATTCCCGCGCCGTTCGATCCGAGGCTGATGGAGGTCGTGTCGTCGGCGGTGGCCAAGGCGGCGATGGATTCGGGGGTGGCGCAGAAGCCGATCGAGGATTTCGACGCCTATCGCAATCACCTCAAGAGCCGGCTCAACCCGACCACTTCTGTGCTGACCCAGGTTTACGAGCAGGCCAGGGCCAATCCCAAGCGGGTGATCTTCGCTGAGGCCGAGAACGAGATCGTGCTGCGCGCCGCGATCCAGTTCCGCGAGGGCGGCTACGGCGAGCCGGTGCTGGTCGGGCGCGACGCTGCGGTGCTGGAGAAGCTCGCCGAGCTGGGGATCGAGAACCCTTCGAGTTTCGAAATCCACAATTCGGCGATCAGCCCGCATGTCCCCGCGATGGTCGAGCTGCTCTATGAGCGGCTGCAGCGGCGCGGTTTCATGGAGCGTGACGTGCGGCGGATGGTCAACCAGGACCGCAATTTGTTCGCCACCGCGCTGCTCAAACTGGGGCACGCCGATGCGATGATTACCGGGCTGACCCGGCCCTTCGGGCAGAGCATGCGCGAAATCCGCCAGGTGCTCGATCCCGCCCCCGGCCAGGTCCCGTTCGGCATCCATTTGATGATCGGCAAGAATTACACCGTGTTCCTCGCCGATACGACGATCAACGAGCGGCCCAGCGCTGAAGACCTCGCGCATATCGCGCGCGGCACCGCCGAGGTTGCGCGGCGGCTGGGGCACGAGCCGCGCGTCGCGTTCCTCAGCTATTCGACTTTCGGCAATCCTCCCGGCCGCTGGCTCGAAGGCATCCGCGAGGCGGTGGCGCTGCTTGATGCCGATCCGCCGGGCTTCGAATATGAGGGCGAGATGGCACCCGACGCCGCGCTCAACCCGACAGTCATGGCCAATTATCCGTTCTGCCGCCTCTCCGCGCCGGCCAATGTGCTGGTCATGCCCGGGCTGCAGTCCGCCAACCTCTCGGCCAAGCTGCTGCGCGAGCTGGCAGGCAATGCCACGATCGGGCCAATGCTGATCGGGATGGAAAAGCCGGTGCAGGTCGCGGCGATGACTTCCAACGCCTCGGATATCCTGACGCTGGCGGTGCTGGCGGCAGCTGGAGTCGCGGGGTGATTTGTCTGCCTGACGGCAGAAACGGTGCCGCAAGCCAATCGCGGAGGCGATTGGCGCACCCGACAAAGACTCAACCCCAGGCGCGGTAGACGCCGTAGGCGCTGGTCAACGTCAGAACGATCCCGACCAGCACCAGCATGTGCCGCGGATTGAACCGCTTGGCGGCGAAAGCTCCGATCGGCGCGGCGACAATCCCGCCAATCAACAAGCCCAGCGTCGCGCCCGCGACATCGGCCAGCCCCAGATGATAGATGAAGGCGGCCGAGACGCTGATCGTCAGGAAGAATTCAACCGAATTGACCGTGCCGACCACCTTGCGCGGGTCGGCGCCCTGGATCAGCAAATTGGAGGTCACCACCGGGCCCCAGCCGCCGCCGCCCACTGCATCGAGAAAGCCGCCGAACAGCCCCAGCGGCGCGATCCACTTGGCTTGCTTGGCTTGCGGCGGGTAGGCCACCCCGCGCCAGAAAATGTAGATCCCGATGGTGGTGAGATAAAGCAACACGAAGGGCTTGACCACGCTCGCGTCGAGCGACGTCAGGATATAGGCACCCGTTACCCCGCCGATCACCCCTGGGATCAGCAAGCGAAAGAACAGCCGTTTGTCGACATTGCCGTGGAGCAAATGGCTGATTCCCGAGATCGCGGTCGTGAAGCACTCGACCAGATGGACGCGCTGCGATGCGATGGCGGGCGGTACGCCGAGCACGCCGACCAGCAGTGTGTTGGAGATCACCCCGAACGCCATGCCCAGCGCTCCATCGACCAGTTGGGCGGCAAAGCCTACCGCAATGAACGGGAGGAGGGCGGAAAGATCGAAAGCGCCGAACTGCATGGCGAACCGCCCTCAGGATGAAATGTCGACCGGTTTACTAGAGTTGACAACGCACCCGCGCGAGAAAGTTTTTCAGCGTAGCGCCGAAGCGAAATTTTTGTGCGCCGAAACGCGTCATCGGCGCCGGTAACGGAAGTACCAGACTTCGTGACCGTAGACATTGCGGGCCTTGGCTTCGTAGCGGGTTTCCGGCCAGCCGCCCGGGCGATGCTGGAAATCCGCGGGCGCTTCGCACAACCACTCGAACGCCTCGCGGTGGCGGCGCATCAGCATCAGCGCGTGGCGCAGATAGACCGGGTGATCGGTGCCGAAGCGGAACTCGCCGTCGGGCCTCAGCTTGGCCGCGATGAGCCGCAGTGGGCCATCGTTCATCATCCGGCGCTTGGCATGGCGCGCCTTGGGCCAGGGATCGGGGTGGAGCAAATAGACGAAGGACACCGCACCATCGGGGATACGGGCGAGCACTTCGAGCGCGTCACCGTGATGGATGCGCACGTTGCCCAGCGGCGGATGCGTGCCTCCGTCGCCGTCGACATGGACCAGCGCCTGCGCCACCCCGTTAAGGAATGGCTCGGCGCCGATGAACCCGTGATCGGGCAGCATATCGGCGCGAAAAGCCATGTGCTCGCCGCCGCCGAAGCCGATCTCGAAATGCAGCGGACGATCGTCGCCGAACAGCACTTGCGCGGTGATCGGGCCTTCCTCGGGCATGGCGATGCGCGGCAGCAGCGTATCGACCAGCCCCTGCTGGCCCATGCGCAGCGGCTTGCCCTTGGAACGGCCGTAGAGCCGGTTGAGCGTGGTCGGGTCGCCGGGTTTGTGTCCAGTCATCATCAGCGCCGATGCTGGCACGGAATGCGCTAGTCAATGGAGTAGAGCAGATTTGCGGATTCTCGATGCTATTGCATGTGCTTCAGACTCGGCCAGAGTTGGGCGAGCGGTGGATGCAGGCCGCGACAAAAGGCGATCGCCTTCCCGTTTTCGTGGACCATCGCATAGGGCGAAGCGGTGGAATCGAGGACGATCACGTCCTTGCAGAAGGATTTCAGATCTTCGGGATCGGATTCGATCACTAGCAGGTTTGTCGGGCCTTGTCCGCGCAGGCCCCATAAATGGTATTGGTTGTGGCCGCTCAGCGCGGGCGGCAATCCTTGCGGGGCGCCATAGATATCGAGTGCCGCGGCCTCACCGTAATTCTCGACCAGCACTGCGGTCCCGGCCTGCTCGTCCGCCGGTATGCGCCGCCACGCGCCGACGACCTGACGGGTGAAGTCATGCCAGCCGAGCTGGTCGGCAAACAGCTGGGGCAGCGCGGTACCAGCGAAGCTCTTTTCCTGCTGCTGCGGCACGAAGCCGATCTGCCCCATATAGGCGACCAGCCTTGGCGGCGAGAGGATCGGCAAGGCCAGCGGCGCGGCCAGCGCCGAAACGGCAACCGCGAGCGCGCCGACCAGAGCAAATCCTGCTTTGCGAACCAGTCCCTTGGCCAGCGGGGCCAGCGCCACCGCGCCGATCGCGAACAGCGCGGGATAGCAAGCGGCCAAATAATAGTCCTTGCCGTGGCCCAGCCGGACCACCGCGAAGGTGACCAGATAGGCAATGGCAAGGAAGCGCAAGTCCTTCAGCCGCGCGACCGCGAACGGGGCGACCAGTCCCGCGATCCAGATCGGCGCGAACAGCGGGTTGAGGATCACGATCTGGTTGAGAATGAAAGGCATCAGCGCGGTGTCGGCGTTCTTGGACGCAGCCGCCGCGGACAATTCCAGGAAAGGGAGCCCATTGCGCAGCTGCCAGATGAACGAGGGCAGCGCGATCGCCGCGCCAAGGCCAAGACCGATCCACAAGGCGGAACGCCGCAGCAGCGCGCGCTGCGGCGTGGCCACGATCCCGACCGCCAGGCCGACCGCCCACAGCAGCAGCGAATATTTGATCTGGAGATCGAGTCCGGCAATCACCCCGGCCCAGATCAGAGCGCGATTGTCGTCGTGGCGGATCGCCCGGACCAGCATCAGTGCGATTGCCGTCCAGGCCAGCGGATCGAAGCCGCTGGTGCCCAGAATAGCGCTCAGCCCCATCAAGATCGGCGCTGTCGCCGCGGCCAGCGCCGCCATGACCACCGCGAGGGTGCCCCCGCCGAGCAGCCGTACCAGCCGGATCGTGACATAGACCAGCAGCCCCGCTGCCAGCACGGCGGGGATCCGCACCAGCCAGGCGCCGTGGCCGAGGGCGTGGAGCCCGGCCGCCATCAATGGCACGAGGGGCGGTTGGTCGGCGTAGCCGAAGGCCGGATGCTGACCACAGACTATGAAATAGAGTTCGTCGCGAAACAAATCGTAACGACCGGCAAAGGCAGCGTGGACCGCAAAGACGGCGAGCGACCAGATCAGCGCAGCAGTATCGAGCTTGAAGCGGCTCGCGGCCATATGCGGCGGGTTCATATTCACGGCTAGCCTTTGTCCCGGGCATCGATCGATATGCAATGTCATCCGGGTGTTCCCGCGCCAAACGAAAACGGCCCGCTCCCGAAAGAGCGAGCCGTGATCGGGTAGTCTCGGACTGAACCTGGTTAGGCGGCTTGCGCCTTGTCTTCGGGATCGCGCAGCACATAGCCGCGGCCCCAGACGGTTTCGATGTAGTTTTCACCATTGCAGGCATGTGCGAGCTTCTTGCGCAGCTTGCAGATGAACACGTCGATGATCTTGAGCTCGGGTTCGTCCATCCCGCCGTACAGGTGGTTGAGGAACATTTCCTTGGTCAGCGTGGTGCCCTTGCGCAGCGAAAGCAACTCGAGCATCGCGTATTCCTTGCCGGTCAAATGGACGCGGGCGCTGTCGACTTCGACGGTCTTGGCATCGAGGTTGACCGCCAGCTTGCCGGTGCGGATGATCGATTGCGAATGGCCCTTGGAGCGGCGGACCACCGCATGGATGCGCGCCACCAGCTCTTCGCGGTGGAACGGCTTGGTCACGTAATCGTCGGCCCCGAAGCCGAAGCTGCGGACCTTCGAATCCATCTCGGCAATGCCCGAGAGGATCAGCACCGGCGTCTGCACCTTGGCGACGCGCAGCTTCTTGAGCACGTCATAGCCGTGCATGTCGGGCAGGTTGAGATCGAGGAGAATGATGTCGTAATCATAGAGCTTGCCAAGGTCCAAACCCTCTTCGCCCAGATCGGTCGAATAGACGTTGAAGCCTTCGGTCGTCAGCATCAGTTCGATGGCGCGGGCCGTGGTCGGCTCGTCCTCGATAAGCAACACGCGCATGGGATTCCCCTTTGCCCCGTTTCCCGGCCCGTAACCCCTTCGCAAGGGTTATTGCCCGCCATTAACCATATGACCAATGAAGATGAAAGGTTAATTTCTCGTAAACGCTTGGAATCCCGCGAGTCGTTGGTGTGCATGGTTCGGGTCAGCAAGCTGCCCCTTGCGCGGTGCCAGCACCGCTACCGTGAAACGGAAAAAGACTGCTCCTATCCCTCGATCACCTTCGTCCCCGGATGGTGCTTGTCGAGGTGCCGCTTGATGATCTTGAGGTTGCGGGTGTTCGAGCGGAACAGGAAGTCGAACAGATCGCCCGCGACCGGGATCGCGCCGACCAGCGTATCGAAGCCGACATTGCCGATCATGCGCCACAGCTTCCACTGCGGCAGGCCAAGGTTACGCGCTTCCCACACCAAATAGAGTCCCATTGCCGCGGTGATGATATCGCCGGCCACGGGAATGAGCCCCGCGACCGCGTCCAGCCCGACCGGGCGGTTGAGCACGGGGATGGTGAAGCTGCGCTCGAGCAGTTTCTCCAGCGCTTCCACCCGGCGGCGGATCGACAGCGCGTCGGTGCCCAGCGGCAGATCGTCGGCGAGACGGCGGACGGTATCGGATTGGACCATCGGGATTCCCTATTCTTCCGGACCCGTTCGGCCGGTTCTCCCTATTTGGGGCGCATGGCCAGCGGCATCAAGGGATGCACGCCAAAGCGATTGACCGCGAACCCGGTTACGCTGCCGCTGACCAAAGACCAGCGTAGCGGCGCGCCGAACGGGATGAAGATATTGGCCTTGGTCAGCTCCGCCTCGGCATCGGCCATGAGATCGGCGCGCTTGACCGGATCGGTCTCGGCGCGGGCCTCGAAAAACCGCCGGTCGGCGAGTGAACTGCACAGGCCCTGGGCGATGGTGCAACTCAACTGATTCAGAAACCAGCCGGCCCGCGCATAGCGCGCGGCGGTATCGACCAAGCGCAAGTCAGCCTTTGTCCCGGCTTTGACCCGGACCGTCGCCAGTCCCACCGCTTTGAAGTCCTCGCTAAGCCGCGCGAACAGCAGGTCGGCACCGGGGCCTCGCGGCAGCGCGATCCGCAAGGCCTCGGGCACCTTGCCGCCCGCGCGCCACTGGGCGACGCGAGCTGCCGCGACCAGCCTGCGCTCCGCCATGTCCTGCCCGATCCAGCGCTCGTTCACTTGGCCCGAATCGCCTTCTGTGCCCGGCGAGACCACCCGCGTCGAAGCCACCCAGCCGCTGAGGCCGAATGCCGAAATCAGCGCATCGCGATCGATCGCCATCGCCAGCGCTTCGCGGTTCTCCGGTTTCGCGAGGAACCCGTCGGCGTGGAGGACCTGCAGCCCGAACAATCCCATGACCGGATCGAAGCGGATCGCGCCGCGCGACAATCCGGCAATGTCGATCCGCGGGAAGTCCTCGATCCGTCCGCTGAGCACGGCATCGGTTTCCCCCGTGCCGAAGCGTTCGATCGCGCTTGCCCCATCCATGCTGCGCAGGTTGAGGCGCCGGGCCAGGCCGGCCCATCCTTCGACATCGGGCAGGCCGCGCTCGGTCGGTGCGATCGGCTCGAGCCTGACCACTCCCGTGTCGCGCCTTGCCAGCATCGGTCCCGCGCCGCGCCCTTTGCGGGCAAGCCCTAGTTCTGGTTGGGCCAGCAACTGGAGCAAATCGGGCTCGGCGCGCGACAGCCTCAGCTCGACCACGCGGCCCGCCATGGTCCGGACCTCTCCAATCGGCGCGAGGTCGAGCGCGAGCGGCGATCCCTTGAGCCCCGCCAGCGCGGCAAGCAGCGCGGTGCGCGCCGATTCGCCGGTAATCGGGCTGCCATCCAGCCAGGTGCCGTCGCGCAGCCGGAAGATGTAGCTCTGGCCATCGTCGGTGACGATCCAGCGATCGGCCAGAGCGGGGATGACGCGGCCCTGCTCGTCGAACCCGACGAGGCCCTCGGTCGTCGCCGAGCGGACCAGCCGCGCGGCATAGGGCAGCGTCTTGCCGCCCTGCGCCAGCGCACCGGCATCGCCAATCACCGCGATCTCGACCGGGCGATCGGCGTCGCGGCCGCACGCGGCGAGGAGGCCAAGCGAAAGGAGTGCGGCAATCAGGAGCCGGGCGGAAAATGCCATGCCACGTTCTAGGAGAATTTTTTGCCGACGGAAACGCGCTTGGCGAAAGCGCCCTGCGTCAGATCTTGCGCAGCATGCTTGCTTCGCTGGCAGATGCGAGCACCGGACGAACAAACCGCGGGGTGCCCTCCCCCGCGCCGACCGGCGCGCGGGCGATCTTGGGATCGATCTCTTCGCGGAACGCGATCCCGAAGCGCGTGTCCTGGACCCAGGCAACCGAGCCTTCGACCCAGCCGATGTTGCGAACATCGACCCACACCAGCTGGCCGCGGACCGGCTTGAGCGAGCCCTCGGCCATCATGCCACCGGCGGATAGATTGCGCACCTTGACGCGCTGGACGCCATCGACCCCGTCGAGGCGCACCTCGGCGAGCACGAACAGGCTGTCGCGTGCGATCTGCCGGTGCTCGTTGTCGCCCATTGCCGTCAATCCAGCTCCATGTTCCAGCGGTCCGCGCTGTCCTCGTTCCGATTTTAGCACCGGCACGGTCGACAACAGATAAAGCGGATTGGCAAAAAAGCGGTTAATGGGCGGTAGGTAAACACCCGTAGCTTCAGTCGTCGCGCGAGATCTTTTCGCGGCGTTCGTGCGCCTGCTGCGCTTCCACCGTCATCGTCGCGATCGGGCGGGCGGAGAGCCGGCCAAGCCCGATCGGCTCGCCGGTAACTTCGCAATAGCCATATTCGCCTTCCTCGATCCGGCGCAGCGCCGAATCGATCTTGGCAATCAGCTTTCGCTGCCGGTCGCGGGTGCGCAGCTCGATGCCCCAGTCGGTCTCGCTCGAGGCGCGATCGTTAAGGTCCGGCTCGCGCATCGGGCCGTCCTGGAGTTGCTGCAGCGTGTCGGCGGAAGAGGCGAGGATCGACTTCTTCCATTCGAGCAGCAGCCGCCGGAAATAGTCGAGCTGCGCTTCGGACATGTAGCGTTCGCTATCATCGGGAACATAGTCGTTGGCGAGCGCGCGTTTCGCTTTCGCCAGAATATCGATTTCGTCGCCAAGCACGGTCGCCATGAAACTCTCCGAAAAAACGCCCCCGGTCGTCGTGCGTCCTGCTGCGCCGGGTGTTCCCGTGTCGCCGCCGTGTTCCGGTTCGCCGCGCCTATAGGTGTGGGTCGAAACCCACACAAGCGCGAATGCGCAGGCGTCATAGCGTGGCAATCCTTAAGCAGTGCAAAACAGCACCTTTCCAGCCTTCATCAAGCTGAAACAAGCATTTGCGAGGAGTGCGCCGGAGCTCGGGCGGTGCATTCGGGGAAATTCGCACCCGCGTTAACCATTTGTTGACCACGTCCGGCCGAGTTTCGGCCGGTCGGCGGACAACAGGGGTCCGTCCAACGGGGGTAATTCGAGATGACCACGGTCTGGATCCACGAAGACGGCAACGGCGGTTTCGCCGGTGCCATACCGATCGACAGCGCGGCCGAAGACTTGCTGGTCGCAAGCTGCCTCGCCGCTGCATCGCAGGGCGATATCAGCGCCTACTACGACTTGGGCGTCGCCTATTCGACCGGCAGCCACGGGGTCGATTGCGACCTGGTCGAGGCGCATAAATGGTTCAACCTTGCCGCGGTCAGCGGCCATGCCGAAGCACAGATGTGCCGCGCCGACATTTCCGAGGAAATGACCGCTCGCGAAATCGCCGAAGCCCAGCGCCGCGCGCGCGAATGGATCGCCGCGAGCACCCGCCGCGCCGCCTAAGTTTTCCGGAACGGCGTCCGTTCCCCCAGGAACAATTGATCTGCCGCAACGCCTGCGCGTTCGCGTTCGAGAAAATCGCTGACCGCTTCGCGAAAGCCAGGATGGGCGATGTAATGCGCGGAGAATGTTCGCACCGGCGCATAGCCGCGGGCTAGCTTGTGCGGCCCCTGCGCGCCCGCCTCGACCCGGCCGAGCCCCAGCGCGATCGCTGCGTCGATCGCCCGGTAGTAGCACAGCTCGAAATGCAGGAACGGCTTGTCGAGCCGCGCCCCCCAATAGCGTCCGTAGAGCGCATCGCCGCCGATGAAGTTGAGCGCACCGGCCACCGGCATGTCGCCGATAGTGGCCATGACCAGCAGGATTTGGTCGGCCATCCGCTCGCCGAAAAGCGCGAACGCCTCGCGCGTCAGATAGGGGTGACCCCATTTGCGCGCGCCGGTGTCCTGATAGAATTCCCAGAACGCGTCCCAGTGCTCGGGGCGGATTTCGGCGCCGGTGAGGGTGCGAATCTCGACGCCCGCCTGCGCCGCCTCGCGCTCCTTGCGGATCGCCTTGCGTTTGCGCGATGACAGCGCGGACAGGAAATCGTCGAAGCTCTGGTAGGCCCGGTTGTGCCAGTGGAACTGGATATCGCTGCGGATCAGCCAGTCGGCGCGTTCGAACAGCGGGATCTGGGCAGGCTCGATGAAAGTCGCATGAGCCGATTGCAGCCCGTTGGCGTGGCACAGCTGCTCGGCCGCGCGCAGCAACGGCACGGCCAAAGCTTCGTCGCGGAGCAGCAGGCGCGGGCCGGTCGCGGGAGTGAAGGGCGCGGCGATCTGCAGCTTGGGATAATAGCTCCCGCCCGCACGGCTCCACGCATCCGCCCAGCTATGGTCAAACACATATTCGCCCTGGCTGTGCGATTTGAGGTAGGCGGGCAAGGCTGCTGCCAGCGTGCCATCGGCTCCGGCGATGACGATTGGTGCGGGTGCCCAGCCGGTCCCGGGACCGACGCTGCCCGAATCCTCAAGCGCGGAGAGAAATGCGTGGCCGATGAAGGGATTCGCATCGCCCGCCAGCGCGTCCCACTCGGCAGCGGGCAGTTCGCCGACCGATCCGGCCATGCGCGCGACCACGCTGGTTTCGCTCACGCCTGCTGCTTCACGGAACAATTGGCCTTCACGAAACCCCTGCGCCTTCCGCGATCGGCGCATCAGCGTGGAGCGCGGCGCGCGCAAGATGCTCGGGACTGCGCACGGTCCAAGTCATGACCGGCAGCCCGCGCTTGCGCTGCGCGGCAGCGAAGCGGCTGGGCAAGTCGCGGATATCGTAAGCGAGGAAATCGGGCTTGGCGTACCACAGCGCGAGCCGCCGCCGCACACTGCCGGACAACGTCTTGGCGTCCTGCTCGGTCACGACCAGCCCGCGCACCGTCAGCGGGGCGTGGGTAGCGAACCAGCCGACCACGCGCGGATCGAAGCTCATCACCGCATGCGGGCCCCGATAACCCTCAAGCACGCGCCGGACCGCGAGGCACAGCGCAGCGCTACGGCGCTGGCGGCCCGATTTGATCTCGATCAGCAGCGGGACCTGCCCCGCGACCTGGTCGAGCAGCTGGCGCAGGCCGGGGATCGTGTCACTGCTGCCCGACAGGACAATCTGGCTAAGCTGCCCGGCGCTGCGGCGTTCAATCGGCCCGCTTTCGCCGGTCAGCCGGTCGAGCTCGAAATCGTGGAACACCATCGCCTGTCCGTCGCTCGAGCGCTGGACATCGCATTCGATTCCCATACCGCGCGCAATCGCGGCGGCGAAAGCGCCAGGCGAATTTTCGGGCACGCCCGCGCCGTGGAGGCCGCGATGCGCATAGCTCCACTCCCCCAGCCAGCCGACTTTCTTCGCCGTCGGCGCGGGAGTCAGCCAGCGGTCAAGCAGCGCGAACGGCAACGATGGCATCCACTTCGACCGCAACCCCTAGCGGGAGCGCAGGCACACCCACCGCACTGCGGGCATGCTTGCCCGGCTCGCCGAACACCGCGACCATCAGCTCGGACGCGCCGTTGATGACCTTGGGCTGGTCGGTGAAGGTGGCGGTGGAATTGACGAAACCGCCGAGCTTGACGATCCGCTCGACCCGGGACAGCGAACCGAGCGTGGCTTTGAGCTGCGCGAGGATCATCAGCCCGCAGGCCTGTGCGGCGGTGACGCCGTCCTCAAGGCTGACATCCTCGCCCAGCCGCCCCTTGATGAGCTGGCCATCCTTCATCGAGACCTGGCCCGAGACATGCGCGAGACCGCCCGCGACAACAACCGGCACATAGGCTGCGACCGGCGCGGCGGGGGTTGGTAGGGTCAGGCCGAGCTCGGCCAGCTTTGCGTCGACTTCGGCGTCCGTCATACTTTGACTCCTTCAAGCTGCCCCAGCAGCCACGGCAACGCGCTGTCCCAATCGTCGATCCGCGCATGGGCATGACCCAGTGCATGCGCGCAGGCAATATGCGGGGCGAGCAGGGGTTCGCCGCACAGATGCAAGCGGATGACGTGTGGCGCGACTTCGGCGACCGAACCGAGGTGCTGTGGCAGATCGTCGATGAACACCGCGCGGCTCGGCTGGTATTCGTCGAGGATCGCCTGCAACGCCGGGCCTTTCGGACCCTGATTGGTGAACACCCGCGCTTCGATTCCCACCTCGCGCAGTTGCTGGGTGCGGGTCACCTGACGATGATCGCCCAAATTGGTGAGGATCACCACATCGGCCTGCTCGCCCAGCTGGTTGATCGCCGCGACCGCGCCCGCGATCGGTTGCTGGCGGTGCATCTCGGTATCGAAGAACAAATTGAGCAGTTTCCAGATTTCCGGCCCTTCGACCAAGCCGCCGGTGGATTGATGGGTCAGCGCCTTGCTGAAATCATTGCCGGCCATCGAAAATTCGATGTCATGCGCCTCGGCCAGCCAGTCGCGGAACGGCGCGACCATGTGCAGGATCACTTCGTCGCAGTCGCTGATAACCAGCGGGCGGCTCATGCCATTTGCTCCCGCGCTGCAGCCAGCGCCTGTGGCTCCACGCCCAGCTCCGCCGCCGCCGCGACCAAATCGGGCTCGTAGGAGCAGAGGAAATCGAGCACCGCCGTTAGCACCGCCGGGTCGCCCAGCCCGCCGCGCAGTTCTTCCGGAGTGAGGCCGGTCAGCGACAGCAGCCGTTCGGCGCGACTCTCGCTTGCGAGCACCCAGCCGAGCGCGCCGAGCGCCAAGGCTTGCGGGTCAGCAGCGGGGGATTGAGGTTCGCGGAGAATTGTAAGCCTCGTGTGCAAGGGGTAGGGCGGCGCAATGGCAAAGCGCATCCTTGTTGTCGAGGACAACGACCTCAACCGCAAGCTGTTCTGCGACGTGCTGCGCAGCCAGGGCTATGCGGTCGAGCCTTGCGCCGACGGGCTCGAGGCGCTCGACCGCGCGCGGCAATTCGTGCCGAACCTGATCATCATGGACATCCAGCTGCCCAATGTCTCGGGGCTCGATTTGATCGAAGGGGCCAAGGCCGATGCGATGCTGCGCGGCATCCCGGTGCTGGCGGTCACCGCCTATGCCGGCAAAGGCGACGAAGAGCGGATCCGCGATGCCGGGGCCGAAGGCTATCTCGCCAAGCCGGTCTCGATCGGGCCGTTCATGGCGGCGGTACGCGCGCTGGTCGAGAAGGTCGCGGCTTGACTTTGCTTGGGCAAGGCCGCTTTTCCGCCCCATTCCTCGGCCAAGGGCCGCCTCACAATTCGGGAGCATGAGTAATATGGATCGCGCCGCCACAGAAAGCCGGATCGCCGCGCTGGTCGAGCCCTTCAACAAGAAGCAGGTCGCGATCACCGATGCGACCAGTTTTGCCGGAGACTTCGAGTTCGACAGCCTGACGGTGATGGATTTCGTCGCGGCGATCGAGGACGAGTTCGACATCATCATCAGCATGAACCAGCAGGCCGAGATCGAGAACTGGGGCCAGCTGGTGGACGCCGTGGTGAAGTTGCGATCCGCATGACCCTCCCACTCCGTCATGCTGAACTTGTTTCAGCACCCATCGCGCCTGCGGGTTCGGCGGTCTGTGGGGAGAAATGGGCCCTGAAACGAGTTCAGGGTGACGAGTGAAAATCGAGGTAATCAAAGTTTCATGACTGACCTATTCTCCAAGTTCGACCCGCTGATCGAGATGCGCGAGGCGCTGCTGGCGACCGGTCAGGAAGACCCATTCAGCCTGGTGATGGAGCGGGTGCTCAGCCCCACGGTAGCGGTGTGCAACGGGCGCGAGACGATCCTGCTGGGCACTTACAACTACATGGGCATGACTTTCGATCCCGACGTGATCGAGGCGGGCAAGCGCGCGCTCGACGAGTTCGGCGCCGGGACCACCGGCAGCCGCGTGCTCAACGGAACCTATCGCGGCCACCGCGAGTGCGAGGATGCGCTCAAGCTCTTTTACGGCATGGACCATGCGATGGTGTTCTCGACCGGCTACCAGGCCAACCTCGGGATCATTTCGACGATCGCCGGCAAGGGCGATTACATCGTGCTCGACATCGATAGCCACGCCTCGATCTGGGACGGCTGCAAGCTGGGCGACGCCGAGGTGGTGCCGTTCAAGCACAACGATATCGAGGCGATGGAAAAACGTCTCAAGCGGATTCCCGAGGGCGCGGGGAAATTGGTGATCCTCGAGGGGGTCTATTCGATGCTCGGCGATATCGCCCCGCTCAAGGAAATGGTCCGCGTCGCGAAGGACAACGGCGCGATGGTGCTGGTCGATGAGGCGCATTCGATGGGCTTCATCGGCCCCAACGGGCGCGGGGTGGCCGAGGATCAGGGCTGCATCGACGATGTCGACTTTGTGATCGGCACTTTTTCGAAAAGCGTCGGAACGGTCGGCGGCTTCTGCGTTTCGAACCACCCCAAGTTCGAGATCATGCGGCTGGTGTGCCGTCCCTATGTGTTCACTGCCAGCTTGCCGCCCAGCGTGGTGGCTACCGCCGCGACCTCGATCCGCAAGCTGATGCACGGCGGCAACAAGCGGGCGCATTTGTGGGAGAATTCGAAAGTCCTGCACCAGGGGCTGCGCGATCTCGGCTTCCTGCTCGGCACCGAAACCCCGCAATCGGCGATCATCGCGGTGATCATGCCCGATCTGGAGCGCGGCGCGGCGATGTGGGAAGCACTTCTGAAGGAGGGCCTCTACGTCAACCTCGCCCGCCCGCCCGCGACGCCTGCCAATATGACGCTGCTGCGCTGCTCGCTGTGCGCCGAACATAGCGTGGAACAGGTGCAGACGATCCTCGGCATGTTCGAGCGTGCCGGGAAAGCGGTGGGGATTATTTGATGACTCGCCTCGCGGGCAAACGCGCGGTCGTCACCGGCGCGGCGCAGGGGATCGGCAAGGCGATTGCCGAGCGTTTTGCTGCCGAGGGTGCTAGCTTGCTGCTGGCCGATATCGATGGCGATGGCGCGAGGCGGCTGGCGAGCGAACTCGGCCAGCATGCGATGCAAATCGACGTTTCGCGCAAGGCGGAGATCGACCTGCTGTTTGCCGAAGTCGAATCTCGCTGGGGCGGCTTCGATATCCTGGTGAACAACGCCGGGATTACCCATGCCTGTGAGCTCGACGCTCTCACCGAGGAGAACTTCGACCGGGTGTTCGCCACCAATCTCAAATCCGCGCTATGGGCGACCCAGCACGCCGGGCGGCTGATGCGCAGCGGCGGGGCGGTGGTCAACATGTCGTCAGTCAACGCGGTGCTGGCGATCCCCAACCAGATCCCCTACGTGATATCCAAGGGCGCGATGCGCCAGCTGACCAATGTCACCGCGCTGGCGCTCGCGCCAAAAGGCATCCGCGTCAACGCAATCGGCCCGGGCTCGATCATGACCGAAATGCTTGCCGGGATCATGACCGATCAGGCAGCGCAGAACCGCATCCTCAGCCGCACGCCAATGGGCCGGTGCGGCGAGCCCGAGGAAGTGGCCGCCGTCGCGCTGTTCCTGGCGAGCGACGAGTCCAGCTACATCACCGGGCAGACGATCTACCCCGACGGCGGGCGGCTGGGGCTGAATTATACGGTGCCGGTGAAGAGCGCAGACTAGCCCAGCGGATCGGTCGCGCCGTCCGGCGTTCCTTGCGCCGTCTTGGCCCGCTTGAACCCCTCGCGATGGCTGAGGCGGTCGAGGTACGCGGCCATCTCCGGCGGGACCTGCTTCTCCAGCCCGATCGACAGCGCCAGCATTAGTGCATAGCCGACCGAGATATCGGCCATGGTGAAGCGCCCGGCGCAGGCATATTCCGGCCCCATCAGCTTTGCCGCATTGTGCAGCCGGGCGCCGAACCATTGCGCGTAGTCTTCGGCGGCCTGCGCGGCGCGGCGTTCGGGCGGTTCGAGCTGCGTGTAGCGCAAATGGATGGTTTGCGGGAAAGTCAGCGTCGCTTCGCCCATGTGGAGGAAGTTGAGGTAGGCGGCGTAGTCCGGCTCGTCCGCCGCGACCGCCAGCGGACTGGGCCCGAACCGCGTGGCGAGGAAATGCGGGATCGCCGCGCTTTCGGTCATCAGCCGGCCATCGATCAGCAGCGCGGGAACGGTGCCGAGCGGGTTGATCTCGCGGTAGCCCTCGACCCTTGCGCGCGGCGGGAAGGGCATGACCACCAGCTCGTAGGGCAGCCCCAGTTCCTCCAGCGCCCACAGCGCGCGGAACGAGCGCGCATCGCGGCAGTGGTAGAGTTTGAGGCTCATACTGGGACCGAAAGCGTCGCCGTCGCGCATTTGGCATTGGTTTCTTCGCTGCCACCTCCCAGCATGGTCGCCGCGACGAACCCGCCCACCACCACCACCACGAAGCCCACGGTGACGAGGGTCAGATATTTGTCGATGAAGGCTTTGATCGGCGCACCGAACAGGCGGAACAGCACGCCGACCAGCAGGAAGCTGATGCTGCGGCTGATAACGCTCGCGCCGACAAAAATCAGCAGCGGCATGCCGATGAACCCCGCGGTGATGGTCAGCAGCTTGAACGGGATCGGGGTCGCGCCCTTGATCATGATGATCTCGGCCCCGTATTCGCGCAGATAGCAGGCCGCCTTGGGGAAGCTTTCGGTCAGGCCCAGCAGCGCGAGCAACTGGGTGCCGATGGTATCGTAGAGGAAATGGCCGATCGCGTAGCCAAGCAGTCCGCCGAGCACCGAGGCCAGCGTGGCAATCACCGCAAAGCGGATCCCGCGCTTGGGCTCGGCGAGGCACATCAGCCCGAGCAGCGGGTGCGGCGGGATCGGGAAGAAGCTCGCCTCGACGAACGCGAACAGCGCCAGCCACCATTCGGCTTTGGGGTGCGCGGCCTTGGCCAGGGTCCAGTCGTAAAGGCGGCGCAGCATCGGTGGTCCTGTCGGTGGAGAGCTGCGCCCGCTTTGTCCGAGGCTCAAGCCAACCGCAAGTGTGCAAGCTTTGGAAAGGGGCGAACGAACTAGCGCTTTTGCTGATCGATCAAAACTGTCTGCTGCCAGCGGCTGGGGGCCTTGTCGGTGCGATGAATGCAGCCCGCCCAGCAACACGGCCTGCGCTTGCCTTCCAGCAACTCTTCGCAGGTCCGGACGATGCGGCGTGCACGCGTGGCGGACTGTTTGGCGTCGAGGGTCCAGCAGATGAATTCGTTGCGGCCCAGCGGGGTCAGGCTTTGCCACAGCACCAGTAGCGCCGGATCGGCCTCGATCGCGTGGCGCAGATCGTCGGGAGCGCGGTGCACGGTGCCGTGGGAAAAGGTTTCTGCCATCGGTCGTAAGTATCGGATCGGCCGCACGAGCTCAACCACAGTCGTACGAACCGATATGGTTATTTATTCTTGACATCGTCACGCTGATATGGCACAAATATGGAACATCGAGATGGTGTGATTCGAAATGGGCGGCTGGCTACGGCGCACCCGTCTCGCATTGCGTCTTGCCCAAGAGAAAATCGCACATCATGGAAAATACGACAGCAGACGCGCCGAGGTGGGTCGCGCCGTTTCTCGCCGCCCTGCGCACGGGAAAGTGCGTCGAACAGGCTTGCCGAGAGGCCGGTGTGACCAGCTCCACCCCCTATCACCGCCGCCGGACCCACGACGAGTTCCGCGCCGAATGGGATGGCATTGCGGTGGCCGACGGGCGCAAGCGCGGCAAGACCGGGCCGCGCGCGCCGCGCGGCTCGGCTAGGATCAATCGCTTCCTCGAAGAACTCGCGCACAGCTCCAACGTCGCTGCCGCGGCGGCCGTATCGGGGCTTTCAACCGGACAGGTATACGCCCTGCGCCGCACCGATGCCCACTTTGCCCGCCGCTGGTATGCCGCGCTGGCGGAAGGCTACGATAATCTCGAGATGGACTTGCTGTCGCGCCTGCGTGACGGGAGGCTGGAAGAGACCGACGCCGACGGCAGCACGCGCAAGTTCGATTTCGCCACGGCGCTGCGCTGCCTCACCGCGCACCGCGACAACGTGGCGCGCGAGAAGGGCCGCCGCACCCTGGCCGAGGAAGTGGCGACGATCGAATCGATCAACGCCAAGATCGACGCGCTGCGCGCCCGGGCAAAGGAAGGTGCGGCCACAGAGCGCCGCATCCGCGCGGACATCGCCAAACGGAGCCGGGGCGATGGCTAGACGCAAGACCGCGCCGTCGCGCGGCGCCTGGTTACGCCAGCCCGGCCCGGAGGCCGACGCCGTGCGCCTCGAGCTCGCCCGCGAGCTCGCCCCGCACGAATTGGCGGCGCTGGGCTCGTACTACTGGGAGGGCTGGGCGCGCGACGAGCAGCTCCCCCCGCGCGAGGCGTGGCGGACATGGCTGATCTGCGCCGGGCGCGGCTTCGGCAAGACCCGCGCCGGGGCCGAATGGGTGCGCGACGTGGCGCGAAACGATCCCGGCGCGCGCATCGCGCTGGTCGGGGCGTCCTTGCCCGAGGTGCGCAACGTGATGGTCGAGGGCGACAGCGGCGTGCTCGCCGCCGCGCCCGGCGCGCTGGCCCCTGTGTTCGAGCCATCGTTGCGCAAGCTGACCTGGGAGAACGGCGCGATCGCTTGGCTCTATTCGGCCGGCGAGCCCGACAGCCTGCGCGGGCCGCAGCACAGCCACGCTTGCAGGGCAGGCGCAGAAGGAAGCTTTCGTCAATGAAGCCCATGCGCTGACCGACGCCTTGCTCCACTGCGCGATCGAAGGGATTGCAGCGACTCCCCCGGCAACGCCGGTCGATGGAACGAACTGGCTGGTCGGGGCGAGTCCCACCGGCGCGTTTGTCGGGCGGGCCGGCAAACTGGCATGCCGCCAGGCCGGAAACTGGCTGTTCGTCAGCGCACGCGACGGGATGCGTTTGCTCAATCGTGCGACAGGCCAGGAGGTCCGCTATTTCGGCGCGTGGCAAACTCCGGCCCGACCGGCGGCGGTGACCGGCGGAGCCGTCATCGACAGCGAAGCCCGAGCCGCGATTAGTGCCATAATTGCCACACTAGAATCGGCTGGTGTCGTCACGGCCGTTTAGCGAGGAACCAACCCGGCGATTGTCCATTACCCCATCGCAGGAGGCGATTCAGCCATTTTTCCGGTAATGAACGGGGGAAATTGCGGCTTTCTTGCAACAGTTGGACGTTTTGCCCGCTTGCGCAGCGATTTCTAAGTAGTTAGACATTCTGCCACTCGGTGGTTTCAATCTCTAAAAAGGGGAAATGGATAATGCGGAAACTGGTCCTTGGGATGGCAATGGCCTCCACGGCGCTAGCGACGCCGGCGCTCGCCCGCGACGATTCGTGGTATGTCGAAGTCGATGGCGGTGTCATGATCGTCGAAGACACCCACTACATCGTTGGCACTACGCCTGACGCTGTCGTGGTCAATCACGACTATGGCTATGATTTCGGCGGCATCGTCGGTTACGACTTCGGCGGTTTCCGCCTTGAAGCCGAAGCCAGCTGGCGCGAAGCCGATCCGGACAGCCTGATCGCCACGGTCCGCATTCCGGCGGCCGGCACTGTCGCCAGTCTTCGGAGCGGCATCGGCAGCTATGACTATGTTGCCGGCGATGCGAACGCGCTGAGCTTCATGGTCAACGGTCTGCTCGATTTCGGCGACGATGACGGCCTGCAGGGCTTCGTCGGTGGCGGTGCGGGTGTTGCCCGTGTCGACAACCACTATTCGATCAACCGCAATGGTCCGGGCTTCGTCCGCGATTCGGACACCGGCTTCGCATGGCAGGCGCTGGCTGGCGTTCGCGCCCCGCTGAACGATCACTGGGACGTCGGCGTGAAATACCGGTTCTTCAACGTCAACGATGTCGATATGGTCGATAGCGGTGGCCGAGCGCTGAACTCGCGGTTCCGGTCGCACAGCTTGATGGGGACGATCGGCTACAACTTCGGTGGTGCCGAGCCGGTTGCTCTGCCGCCCCCGCCGCCGCCCCCGCCGCCCCCGCCGCCTCCGCCTCCGCCGCCTCCGATGGTTGAAGTGATTTGCAACAAGGGTCCGTACATCGTGTTCTTCGACTGGGATAAGTCGGATATCACGCCCGAAGCGGCAACGATCCTCGACAGCGCGGTTACGGCCTATGGCAGCTGCGCCAACACGCAGGTCATGTTGGCTGGCTATGCCGACCGTTCGGGTTCGGCCGAGTACAATGTGGGGCTTTCGCAGCGCCGCAACGCCTCGGTCAGCAGCTATCTGGGTTCGCACGGGATTGCTGGTGGTGCCATCACCACCCAGGCGTTCGGTGAAACCAACAACCGCGTTCCCACCGCCGACGGTGTGCGCGAGTTGCAGAACCGCCGCGTTGAGATCACTTACGGTCCGGGTTCGGGCTTCTAAGCTGGCCTCACGGCTACAAGAATTGGGGGCCGGAGCAATCCGGCCCCTTTTTCTTTGCCTCGGGAACGCGCGGGCCTGACACGGATTTATGCGCAACGGGGGAGAACACGCATGCCGTGCCGATCATTGAACCAACTGCCGATGCAGTCCGCAGCATTGCTTGGCGCTCTCGCCCTGACCGGCTGCGCCAGCATTGGTGGAATTCCGACGACGCGCGCAGGCTCGGCCGTGCTGGTGTCGGCCAACGGTTTGCCCGCCGGGACTGCGTCGATCGGCGCGGCCGGAGATCGGTTGACGCTGACCGTCGCCGTCGGCGGACTTCCCGAAGGGATCCACGGGATCCATTTGCACACCACGGGTCGGTGCGATGCGTCCGGATTTACTAGCGCTGGCGGGCACCTTAATCCCGCAGGGCACCAGCACGGCTCACTCAATCCCAACGGTAGCCATCTTGGCGATTTGCCCAATCTCGCAGTCGGCGGGAACGGCGCTGGCGCGATCACCGCAACCCTATCGGGCACCCGTGCCGAACTTGAGCGCGCGCTGTTCGACGTCGACGGGACCGCCATCGTCATTCACGCCAGTGCCGACGACTATCGCACAGATCCGTCGGGCAACAGCGGCGCGCGCATCGCTTGCGGTGTGTTGATCCGCAATCCCTGACGAGGCCTGGCTAGATCGGTTCTCCCGCCGCCCGTGCCCGTGCCTCGCGAGTCGCTTCGGCCAGCGGATAAGTGCGGTACGCGTAGATCCCGGCGGCGAGAGCGATCGGGGTTACAGCGAACAGCGAAATCACGCCGATCGGCAGGCTCCCCGTTAGCGTGGAAATGCGGCCCGCCATATACGGCCCGACCGCCAGCCCGAGCAGGGTTGTGCCGATGAAGAACGAGCCGGTCGCGGTTCCGCGCATGCGGGGCAGGACGAGATCCTGAATCGATGCGCCGGCAGCGCCGAGCGCGGTTGCCGCCAACAGCTGGCCGCAGAACAGCAGCGCGTAAAACACCGCAGGATCGGTGGTAAGAAAGCCGATAATCACCGGCGCAATCGGCGCGAGCGCGCCGAACAGGACCACTGCGATGCGGCCCGAAGGATTGGTCCGGCGCAAGCGGTCCGAGACGACCCCGCCGATGGTGACCCCGATGAACCCCGCCACGGCACCGATCCCGCCAAGGGTGAACCCGGCACGTGCCGGGTCAATACCAAGATCGCGAATCGCGTGCGGTGCCGCCCAGAAGCCGACCGCATAGGCCACGAACGAGTTCAGGCCATAGGCGATCACAATCGCGATGAAGGCCGGATTGCCGACGATCAATGCGAAGCTGGGCGCGTCGCGCGACTTCAGGGTGCTCGCCCACGAATAGACCGCATAGCTGCCCACGCCGACCGCGGTCCACTGCGCCAGCGGCTCGCCGATGCTGACGAGTAGCCAGACGATTATCGCGATCAGCATTGCAACCGCCAAATTGGTCGTCAGCGCGCGCGCTCCACGGCGGAACGCCCCAATCAGCGTCAGCGGCGGGATGATGGCGACCAAATCCTCGCCGAACGCGCGGAACGGCGCGGGATGCGGCGGGGTGGAAATGCCTTCCGACTGACCGCGCAGCGGTTCGCGCAAGGTCGAAACCCACAATGCAACGAGCAGGCCGGGGATGCCGACGACGAGGAATGCCGCTTGCCATCCCACCAGCCCCAACGGTCCGCCACCCGGATAGGCCGCATTCCAGCGTTGCACCACGAAGCCGCCGATCCCCAGCGACAGGCCGCCGCCGATGTAGAGCCCGGTGGTGTAGATCGCCAAGGCAGTGGCGCGTTTCGACTTGGGGAACCAGTCGGAGATCAGCGAATAGGCCGATGGTCCGGCGGTGGCCTCGCCGATGCCGACGCCGACGCGGGCACCGGCCAGCATGGCGCCATTCGTGGAAAGACCCGACAGCGCGGTCATCGCGGACCACAGCCCGAGCCCGGTGGTCATCAGCCGCACCCGGTGCCAATTGTCCGCCAGCCGCCCCAGCGGTATCCCGAATAGAGCGTAGAACACCCCGAACGCGGTGCCATAGAGGAAGCCTAAATCGCCGTCGCTGAGATCGAGGTCGCGCTTGATGTCCTCGGCGAGGATCGAGAGGATCTGCCGGTCGACGAAGTTGAGGATGTAGACCAGCACCAGCACGCCCAGGACGTACCAGCTGTAGGGATTGACGCGGGTTTCGGCAGCAGCAGGTTGATCCATCGCGTCGTCCTTCAATTGGCAGCATAGGGGGTGGGGTCCGTCAGCCCCGCATCGGCGAATCCGGCACGGCGCAGTCGGCAGCTGTCGCATTGCCCGCAGGCGCGTCCATCGGCTTGCGGATCGTAGCACGACCAGCTGAGCCCCGCATCAAGACCTAGCCGCGCCGCCTCTACCGCGATTTCGGCCTTGCCGAGATATTGCAGCGGAGCATGGATGGTGAAGCCTTCACCCTCCGCCCCGGCTTTGGTAGCGAGCGTTGCCAGCTCTGCAAAGCCGGCAATGAATTCGGGGCGGCAGTCGGGATAACCCGAGTAATCGAGCGCGTTGACGCCGATGAAGATGTCGCGCGCGCCCAGCGCTTCGGCCCAGGCCAATGTCAGGGAGAGGAACACGAGGTTGCGCGCCGGAACGTAAGTCACCGGAATATCCTCGCCCACGCCGTCTTTGGGCACAGCGATATCAGCGGTAAGCGCGGAACCGCCGAATTGCCGCAAGTCGAGCGGCAGGATCACATGCCGCCGGGCGCCGAGCTGCGCGGCGATGGCTGTCGCGGCCGCTATCTCGCAGCGATGGCGTTGGCCGTAATCGATGGTCAGCGCGTTGATCGCAAAACCGGCTTCACGCGCGAGTCCGGCCGAAACCATCGAATCAAGCCCGCCAGATAGCAGCACTACCGCTTGGCGTTTCGATCCTGCTCGCGAATTTTCCATCGCCACCGGGCTAGACTGCCGGGCGGTGCGTGGCAACCGGGCTAGGCCGGGCAATCACCGATGCGCCGGGCTTCGGCGAGCAAGTCGAACGGCAGGCCCTGCGCGATGCCTTGCGATTCGATTTGCACCAGCCGGTTGGTCTCGCGTCGAATGCTGGTGCGGCCATAGCCTTGCCCGCGGCAGGTATACTGGACCGTCACCAACTCGGGCTGGTCGGCGATGACCACGCGGTCGCAATTGGCTTGCGGATGGCGCAATTGCAGCAGCCGCCGCCCGCTGTCGATGCACAGCGGATAGGCGCTCTGGCTGCCATCGCGCAGCCGCACTTCCCAGCGTCCGTGATCGAGCTGGTCGAGCATCGCCAGCGCCGGGCGCTGCCCCGCGGCGGGCGTCACCGTCGCGCCCGCAAGCAAGGCAAGCAGCGCCGCAAGTGGTTTGCGAAGCCGGGATTTTCCGAGGATGCTTGATCGATTTATCACAGCGCGCTCAATAACCGCAGTCAGTCCTGCGTCCAAGCGTGTTTTTCTATCGATGAAACGTCGCTAAATCGAGACAATGAATTCGCGCGAGCAAAACGCGCAGTCGACCACGATCTGCCCTGCCTCGTTGCGCATCGCCGCGCGTTCTTCCTCGGGGAATTTCGCCAGCACGGTTTGGTAATAGTTCGCATCGCAGCGGCACCCGCGCGACAGCACCACGCCTTGCTCAACCCGCACCTCGTCTTCTTCGTGGAACAGCCGCCAGACCAGCGCTTCGAGCGACAGCGCCGGATCGACCAGCTCGTCATGCCGCGTGCTGCCCGCCAGGACCGCGACATGCTCCCATTCGGGATGGTCGAGCCGCACATGCAGCCGCTCGCGCCCTTCCTCGCCTTCGGCAAGGTGCTGGACGAGCAGGCCGCCCGCAACGCAGCCCTGCGCGTCCGAACGGACACCGACCCGGATCAGCGTAGGCAATTGCTCCGACTGCGCGAAATATGCCTGGCAGGCTTCGGCGAGGGAAGCGCCTTCCAGCGGGACGATCCCCTGGTAGCGCTGGGCAGTCGCCGCAAGGTCGAAGGTGATCGCCAGATAGCCTTTGCCAAACAGCGCATAGAGCGACGGATTGGCACCCAGCATTGCCAGCCGCTCGTCATCGTGGCGGACATAGCCGCGCAGTTCCCCGCCGCGATAGTCGCAGGCCAGCAGGCCGACGATGCCGCCCTCGGTCTGCGCCTGGACGGTCAGCTGGCTGCCGTCATCCTTGAGCAGCGCTCCCATCAGCGCGGTCAGCACCAGCGCTTCGGCCAGCAAGTGCTTGATCGGGGGGGGGTAGTCGTGCGCGGCGAGGATCGTGCCCAGCGCCGGACCGAGCCGCACCGCACGGCCGCGCGCGTTGCGGCCCGGCAGCGCAAAGGCAAGGATGCGATCGAACCCGGTTTCGTCGGGCGGATTTGCCGACCTATCGCTCACAGCTGCCCGAACACCCAGCGCAGCACCGATTTCTGCGCGTGAATTCGGTTTTCCGCTTCGTCCCACACCGCCGATTGCGGTCCGTCGATCACCGGATCGGTCACTTCCTCGCCGCGATGCGCGGGGAGGCAGTGCAGGAATACCGCAGCGGGATCGGCGGCGGTCATCAGCGAAGCATCGACCTGGTAGGGCTGCATCGCCACGACCTGCGCGTTGGTTTCGGTCTGCCCCATCGAGACCCAGCAGTCGGTCACGACCGCTTGCGCGCCCGCCGCCGCGTCCTGCGCGCTGTGGGTCAGCGTGATTTTCGCGCCTGCCGCGCGCGCGCGTTCGATAAACCCGCGGTCGGGCTCGTAGCCCGGTGGACCGCCGACGCGGATGTTGAACTTCATCAGCCCCGCCGCCTCGATCAGCGAATTGAGCACATTGTTGCCATCGCCCAGCCAGGCCAGCTCGAGCCCCGGCAGCGCGAAGCCGCGTTCGACCAAGGTCAGCAGATCGGCCATGATCTGACACGGGTGCGAGCGGTCGGTCAGGCCATTGATCACCGGCACCGTGGCGTAATGCGCCAGTTCCTCGATCTTGGCATGATCGGTGGTGCGAATCATGATCGCATCGACCATCCGGCTGAGCACCCGCGCGGTATCGGCGATGCTTTCGCCGCGGCCCAGCTGCATCCCGCCAGCATCCATCACCACCGCGCTGCCGCCGAGCTGGCGCATCGCCATGTCGAACGAAACGCGCGTGCGGGTCGAGCTCTTCTCGAAGATCATCGCCAGCACATGGCCCGCCAGCGGCGCATCGGCGTCGGGCTTGCCCTTGGCCCAGCTGGCGCGCGCGGCCTTGCGATCCTGCGCATCGTTGATCATCGCCGCGATCGCGTCACCGCCGGCGTCGCCGAGGTCGAGGAAGTGGCGCAGCGTCACGCCGCTACCGGAACGGCATAGCTCGCCGCACCCGCCGAGAGGCGCTCCATGAACTCGTCGATGTGGCTGTCGTCGATCACCAGCGGGGGAATAACCCGCACGGTGTTGTCGCCCGCCGCGACGGTGAGCAGCCCGTGGTTGTCGCGCAGATGGGCGACGAAGGGCCGACTCTCGCTGCGCATCTTGAGACCGAGCAGCAGCCCCTTGCCGCGCACCAGTTCGAACAGTTCGGGGTAATTGCCGATGAACTGTTCGAGCCGCGCGCGGATCCGTTCGCCCTTGGCGCGGACCTCGGCGAGGAATTCGTCGTTGGCGACCGCGTCGAGCACCGCGTTCCCCGCCGCCATCGCCAGCGGATTGCCGCCGTAGGTCGAGCCATGCGCGCCGATCCCCATGCCGCGCGCGGCCTTTTCGGTGGCGAGGCAGGCACCCAGCGGGAACCCGCCGCCAATCCCCTTGGCGGTGGCGAGGATATCGGGCTCGATCCCGTATTGTTCGTGGGCGTAGAGCGTGCCGCTACGCGCGACCCCGCATTGCACTTCGTCGAGCGCCAGCATCAGATCGTGCTCGTCGGCCAATTCCCGCAATCCGCGAATAAAGCTCTCCGACCCCGCGCGAATCCCGCCTTCGCCCTGGATCGGCTCGACCAGGAAGCCCGCGGTGTTGGGTCCGATCGCCGCCTTGGCTCCTTCGAGATCGTCGAACTCGACATATTTGAAGCCGGCGAGCAGCGGCAGGAAGCCGTGGTGCATCTTCTCCTGGTTGGAGGCGCTGATCGTCGCCATCGTCCGGCCGTGAAACGCGTTCGTGAAGGTGATCAGCTCGTATTTGTGATCGTTGCCGACGCTTTGGTGATAGGCGCGCGCCGTCTTGATCGCGCATTCGACCGCCTCCGCACCCGAATTGGTGAAGAACACCGTATCGGCAAAGGTCAGATCGACCAGCCGCTGCGCCAGCCGCTCGCCTTGCGGGCTGCCATAGAGGTTGGAGACGTGCATCAGCTCACTGGCCTGGCGCTGGATCGCGCCGATCAGCCCGTCATGCGAATGGCCCAGCAGATTGACCGCAATCCCGCTGGCGAAATCGAGAAAGCGGCGACCATCCTCGCCGATCAAATGACAGTGCTCGCCGCGCACGGGGCGGACGCCGCAGCGGGGATAGACGGGCATCAGCGGGGTGATCGACATTGGAAACGGTCCCTCTTGCAACTCAGATTTGTGTGACGAAGCGCAAACGACAAATGGCGACTCCTTCCGGAGCCGCCATTTGCGTGCATATGTGCTTTCCCGTGCTCCCGGTCAATTGCCCGGGCGCAACGCGACGGCGATCAACCCTGCATCGGCACCAGATTGACCGCCGAGTACTTGCCTCGTCGATCGACCTCGATATCGAACTCGAGCCGGTCACCTTCGTTGAGCTCGCGCATCCCCGAGCGCTCGACCGCGCTGATGTGCACGAACGCGTCGGGCTGCCCGTCGTCGCGGGTGATGAAGCCGAAGCCTTTCATCGAATTGAAGAACTTGACCGTGCCGGTCGCCTTCTCGCCGGTCAGCTCGCGCTGCGGTGCTTCGGCGCGTTTTTCGACCGCGATCACGTCGCCCACGGGGACCAGATCGGTGGCCGAAACCTTGCCGCCACGATCGACCAATGAGAACTCGAGCTGCTGGCCTTCGGCGAGGCCCTCAAGCCCCGCGCGCTCGACCGAGCTGATGTGCACGAATACGTCCTCACCGCCGCCATCCTGCTGGATGAAGCCGAAGCCCTTGTTGGCATTGAAGAACTTTACCGTGCCTTTGCCCTGGCCGACGACCTGCGCGGGCATTCCGCCAGCACCGCCACCCGCACCGCCGCTGCGAAAGCCGCCGCCGCCGCCAGCCCGATCGCCGCCGCCGAAGCCGCCGCGTCCACCGCCGCCACCGCCGAAACGATCGCCGCCGCCGCCGCCGAAGCGGTCACCGCCACCGCCAGCGAAGCGGTCGCCACCGCCACCGCCTGAAAACGGATCGAAACTTTCTTCGCCGAACCCGTCCCGCTTGTCGCGGCCACGGCCACGACGTCCTCTATCAAAACCCATAAACCCGAACGCACCTTACGTTTCGTCCCAAACCGATCTGCCAGGCCACGCGGACGAATTCGCGCCGGGCGACAGGGCCGAAAACCACAAGGGCATTCTCCGCTGCACCTTGTCGCATAACGGAAAACCGGCAGTATGGCGAATCGATTCAGATGCTCCGCCCGACCGACAATGCACTGTGACATTTCTGCCAAGATGGCCTGCGGCGCACCGCTTGCTTGCCAGCCACGCCAGTGCTTGGCAGAGAGCGGCGCATGGATATTCTCGCACTGCTGGCCGATCCCACCGCGTGGGCCGCGCTGATCACGCTGATCGTGCTTGAGGTCGTGCTGGGCATCGACAACCTCGTGTTCATCGCGATCCTGTCGAACAAGCTCCCGCCCGAACAGCAGAGCAAGGCCCGGCGGCTGGGCCTTGCGCTGGCGCTGATCATGCGCATCGGGTTGCTCACGCTGATCGGCTGGATCGTAACGCTGCAACAGCCGTTGTTCGATCTCGGCATCGCCGGAAAAGTGGGCGCGCATGGCGAACCCGGGTTCGAGACCGCGTTTTCGGGCCGCGACCTGATCCTGATCGCGGGCGGGCTGTTCCTGCTCTGGAAGGCGACCAAGGAAATCCACCACAGCATGGACCCCGAGGGCGATAGCGGTGAGCTGCTCGACCAGGACAAGGGCGTCGCGCAGATCGCGTTCGGCGCGGCGATCGCGCAGATCATCGCGCTCGACATCGTCTTTTCGGTCGATTCGATCCTCACTGCGGTGGGCATGACCGACGAAGTGCCGATCATGATCGCGGCGGTGGTGTTCACGGTCGGGGTGATGATGATCGCGGCCGATCCGCTGGCGAAATTCATCGAGAAGAACCCGACGCTGGTGATGCTGGCGCTGGCGTTCTTGGTGATGATCGGGATCGTGCTGCTGGCGGACGGCTTCGGGGTGCATATTCCCAAGGGCTATATCTACGCGGCGATGGGCTTTTCGGCCGGGGTGGAGACGCTCAATATCCTCAGCCGCAATCGCCGGGCCAAGGCACGCGCGGCGAAGGGCGAATAGCCATGTTTCGCCGGATCACCGACCAGCTCCTCGCCAGTCCGCAGATTACGGTCGCGCAAGTCGCCGAGGCGGCAGCGCAGGGCGTGGCGCTGATCGTCAACAACCGCCCCGAAGACGAAAGCGACGACCAGACCCCCGGCACGGCGATCGAGGCCGCGGCGCGCTCCGCCGGACTGGACTATGTTGCGATTCCGGTGACGCACACCGGGTTCAGCGAGAGCCAGGTTGCCGCGATGAGCGCCGCGCTCGCCAGCGCGAATGGCCCGGTACTGGCCTATTGCCGTTCGGGCACGCGCTCGACCTTGCTGTGGGCGCTGGCCGAGGCGAGCGGCGGGGCGGACCCGGCGCTGCTCGGCGCGCAGGCCGCTGCGGCGGGATACGATCTCACCCCAATCCAGCCGCTCCTCGACATGCTGGTGGCCCGCGCGCGATGACCACAGAACTGCTCAAGCTGGCCGGGTCGCTCGCCGCGATCTTACTGATCTTCTTGGTCGCGCTCAAATTGCGGCTGGGCGGCGATATCCGGCTGCGCAGCGAGGCCGAGGCGCGCGAACTGGCCGACCATGCGGTCTGCGGATTCGACGCGGTCGATGTGGCGCTCGACCGCGCCGGGATCGGCGCGCTGCTCCGCGATCGCCAGGGCCGCGTCATGCTGCTGCGGCGGCACGGGGCGCATTTTGCGTCGCGCTTGCTCGACGGGCATGCCGACACGCGGCTCGACCACAATTTTCTCACCATTGGCACCGGCGAACGCCGCTTTGGAAGTGTGACGCTCGATCTTGGCGCGGAGGCGCAGGTCTGGGCGAGCAGCCTCAGGCATCTGGGGAGCGTCCATGCCTGACTTCAACCCGGTCGATTATGCCGTCCCCGGCTTCATCCTGCTGGTGCTGCTCGAAATGGCCTGGGCCTGGAAGCGCGCGCCCGAAAAATACGAGTCGCGCGACACGCTGACCTCGCTCGCGCTGGGCACCGGCAGCACGATTGCCGGGGCACTGACGGGCGGCTTGCTCATCGCCGCATTTGTCTGGCTCTACAAGTTCCGGCTGCTCGATATCGGCTGGCAATGGTGGGCATGGGCGCTGTGCTTCGTGCTCGACGATCTGGCCTATTACTGGTTCCACCGCATGGCGCACCGGGTGCGGTGGTTCTGGGCGAGCCACGTCAATCACCATTCGAGCCAGCACTACAATTTGTCGACCGCGCTGCGCCAGACTTGGACCGGGTTCATCGCGGTCTCGTTCCTGTTCCGCCTGCCGCTCGCGCTGATCGGGTTCCATCCCGCGATGATCGCGTTCTGCGGCGGGATCAATCTGATCTACCAGTTCTGGTTCCACACCGAAGCGATCGACAAATGCCCGCGCTGGTTCGAAGCGGTGATGAACACCCCCAGCCACCACCGCGTCCACCACGCCACCAACCCGCGCTACCTCGATCGCAACTATGCCGGGGTGTTCATCGTCTGGGATCGGATGTTCGGGACCTTCGCGCCCGAGGTCGATGGCGAGCGCATCCGCTACGGCATCGTCAAGCAGCTCGGCAGTTTCAACCTGCTGTGGGCGGTGTTCCACGAATGGATCGGGATCGCGACTGACGTCTGGCGCGCGCCGTGGCGGCACAAGCTGTCCTATGTCTGGCGGGAGCCGGGCTGGACCCACGATGGCAGCCGCGACACCTCGGACATGATCCGCGCGCGTTGGCTGGAACGGCAGACGGACGGTGCCAGGCTAGCTGGCGAATAGGATTGCCACGGTTTGATCGTTCACTTGGCGATTTCGTGCAGGCCGCGCTGTGTTAGGGCCAAAAGCGAAAGGCCGGGACCGCATGTGCGATCCCGGCCTTTCGGATTGCCATTAGGAATGGCGCGCGCGCTCAGAACTCCTTGCGCACGGTCATCCCGAAGGTGCGCGGCTGGCCGACGTTGTAGCCGAGCCGCGCGCGCCCGCCGCGTTCGCGGTCGAACGACAGCAGCGGAGTTTCGTCGAACAAATTGTTGACGTAGGCGATGATCGACAGCCCGTCGTGCATCTTCACCCCCGCGCTGAGATTGACCAGGTCATAGCTCGGCAGCTCGAGGTTGAGAACGGTCGCGTTGTTCCCGGTTGCCCCGCCGAAAGGCAGACCGCTCACGAAGCTGCGCGGGTTGTTCTCTTGGTCGGCGGGCTGGGTAAAGCGCGTTCCGACATGCTGGAACGAGGCGGTAACCACCCCGTCCATGCTGTCGGACAGGGGCCATTCGTAGCTGCCGGTCGCCGCGATCTGGAACTTGGGCACCGAGGGCAGCCGGTTGCCGTCGCGGATGCCCGTAGCCGCGGTCAACGCGCCGGGCAGGGTGGTGTCGAACTCGGCTTCGATCACGCTGCCGGCAATGCTGAGTTCGAGCCCGTCGGCCGGGCGCAGCCCCAGCTCGAACTCGACCCCCATCGAATGCGCATCATCCACATTGAACACGATCCGCGATGAGCAGCTTCCCGCGTCGAGCGTGACCTGCAGATTGTTGATCTTGTTGTAGAATGCCGCGGCGTTGAAAGTGAAGCCGCGCCCCTGGGTCTTGACGCCCAATTCGTAGTTCCACAGCGATTCATCGTCATAGTCCTGGAAGCCGCCGAACAGCGTCTTGTCGGCCGGCGAGCACAGCGGCAGGTTGAGCGGATCGTTGACCCCGCCAAGGCGGAAGCCCTTGGCGGCCTGAGCATTGACCGTCACGTTATCGCTCAGCTCGTAGCTGAGGATGAAGCGCGGCGAGACCCCGTTCGACTTGGTCTCGTCGGTCCGGTTGTCGCCATTGGCAAACAGCCCGCCGGTCTTGAAACTGCGATTTTCCTTGAAGTCGTAATAGCGTAAGCCCGCGGTCGCGTTGAGCGCATCGGTGACGTCGTAGCTGAGCTCCCCGAACACCGCGAACTGCTTGATCTTGTAGGGCAGGTCGGCGTTATAGGGCGAATTGAGCGGGAAGCCGTTGGCCACCGCCACCGAAGTGCCGGCCCCGAAGCGGGCGTCGGTAAAGGCATCATAGCCCGGGGTCGGGAGCCGCTGGCGATAGAACCGGTCGACATGCGAATAGAACCCGCCGACCACCCATTGCAGCGGGCCGTTGCCGCTGCTCGAAAGCCGCAGTTCCTGGCTCCAGGTCTTGAGATCGGTGGTGTCGCGCAGGTTCGAGGGCAGCAGCACGCCCGCCGCCGGATAACCCAGATCGACCGAGACGGAGCCGGTCAGCGCGCTGGCATCGCGGCTGACGAGGATATCGCGGTTGGCGTATGACGTGACCGAGGTCAGCGTGACGCTGTCCGCCACATCGATCGACGCGGTCAAATCGGCGATCAGGGTTTCGTCGCTGAATTTTTCGCGCAGCAGCAGATATTGCTCGTGCTCGTTGAACACCACCTTTGGTCGGGTGGTGGTGAAGTTGTTGCCATAGAGGTTGAACACTTCCTGGCGGTTGAACCCGTCAGCGATGACCTTCTGGAACACCAGCCGCGGGGTGATCGTCACTCCTTCGCTCGGCTCGAAGGCGATCGCGATGCGCCCGCCATAGCGTTCGCCGGTGTTGACATCCTCACCCGCGGCCGGGCCGATCGCGTTGATGAAGCCGCCGTACCGGGTGTAATACCCCACCGCGCGCAGCGCTGCCTTGTCACCCATCGGCACGTTGATCGCGCCCTTGAGGTGGCCGCCGAGCGAATCCCCGTCGACCAGATTGAGGTTGCCCTCGACCATGCCTTCGGTCGCACCCAGCCTGGGCTGGTTGGTGATGTAGCGGATCGTGCCGCCAACCGAGCCCGCGCCAAACAGCGTGCCTTGCGGCCCGCGCAGCGTCTCGACGCGGTTGAGATCGAACAGGTCGAGATCGGGGGTGAACAGCGAGAGCGAAATCACCGATTCATCGAGATAGACGCCGACCTGCTCCTTGACGCCCGGCTGGTCGCGCACGACTTGCCCGGCCGAGACGCCGCGCACCGAAACCTGGCTTTGGCCAGGCCCGAGATTCTGCACCGAAAGCCCCGCGACATTGCGCGAAATGTCTTCGAGGTTGGTCGAGCCGCTGCGTTCGATCGCCGCAGCGGTCTGCGCGTTGATCGAAAAGGGCACGTCCTGGATCGTCTGGTCGCGCTTGGAAGCGGTGACCACGATCTCGTTGCCGGTCTGCTCGGCTGCCGGATCGGCGTCCTGCGCGAAAGCGGGTGTGGCAATGGCGATGACGGCGATGCCGGAAAGCAGCTGCGTGGCGATATGTCGCATAAGGTCCCTCCTCCAAGGTTTCCGGCACTTCTTGCGAGTACTGGAGGCCTCTCGTTGCCAAGTTCCCCTGCGGCTTTCAAGCGGGGCTTGCAATGTGTGCTCGGGATTGTCCTCTGGCTGTTTCAATAAAGTCACAGTTGAAACCAGATTCTCCGGCAGGCAAAAAAGGGCCCGGGCGGCTGGCCCGGGCCCGTTGAGTTGCGTTCGCAGGAGGAACGTGGGGTGGCGGGTCCGGGGTGAGGAGGGGTGGAGGCCCCGGTCCCGCCAAGCTGGGTGTTCTCAGTAGTTGTAGGCGCGTTCGCCGTGTTCGGAGAGGTCGAGCCCTTCGCGCTCGGCTTCTTCGGTCGGGCGCAGGCCGATGGTATATTTCAGTCCGCCGAACAGGATCGCCGAACCGATGCCCGACCAGGCCAGCGTCAGCACCACGGCCTGGAGCTGGACCCACAGCTGATGGACCATGTCGTAGCCTTCGGGCGTCACCGCGACTGCCGGGAACACCGTGTAGTCGAAGTAGCCCTGGCCCCCGAGCGACGGCGCCGCGACGATCGCGGTGCCGAGGGCGCCGACGATCCCGCCGATGCAGTGCACCCCGAAAACGTCGAGCGTATCGTCGTATTTGAGCGCGTTCTTCACTTTCGAGACGAACAGGTAACAGACCGGCGAAACCAGCAGGCCGAGCACGATCGAGGTCAGCGGCGCGGCGAAGCCCGAGGCCGGGGTGATCGCGACGAGGCCGGCAACCGCGCCGGTCGCACCGCCCAGCATCGAGGGCTTGCCGTGGTGGATCTGCTCGACAATCGCCCAGCTGATCGCCGCCGCGGCGGTCGCCACGAAGGTGTTGATGAAGGCGACGGCAGTGACGCCATTGGCTTCGAGGTTGGACCCGGCGTTGAAGCCGAACCAGCCCACCCACAGCAGCGAAGCGCCGATCATGGTCATGGTCAGCGAATGCGGCGGGGTGGCTTCCTTGCCGAAGCCGACGCGCTTGCCGATCATCAGGCAGCCGACCAGCCCGGCTATCCCTGCGTTGATATGGACCACGGTGCCGCCCGCGAAATCGAGCGCGCCCTTGCCCCAGAGATAGCCCGCGTCCTGCGACACGAGGTTCCCTGCGGCATCCTTGACCACGGTATCGATCAGGAAGTCGGGCCCGGCCCAGTACCACACCATATGCGCGATCGGGAAATAGACCACGGTGAGCCACGCCACGACGAAGATCATCAAGGGCGTGAACTTGATCCGCTCGGCGAACGCCCCGACGATCAGCGCCGGGGTGATGCAGGCGAAGGTCATCTGGAAGATCACGAAGGCATATTCGGGCAGATAGACGTTGTTGGAGAAGGTCGCGGCATAGGTGCCGCCCGTCACGCCCATCAGGCCAAGCTTGGAGAAGCCGCCGACGATCGACGGGAATGCGCTTCCGGCCGAAGTGAAGGCCATCGTATAGCCCCAGCAGACCCACACGAGCGAGGCGACCGCGACGATCATGAACACCTGCATCAGCACGCTGAGCATGTTCTTGGTGCGCACCAGCCCGCCATAGAACAGCGCCAGCGCCGGAACGCTCATCATCAGCACCAGCGCCGAGGATACCAGCATCCAGCTGGTGTCACCCTTGTTGACCATGGTGGCCATCTGCTCGACACTCGGTGCCTTGATCAGCGTGGTGACGGCTTCGGGCGCGGGGGTGGTGGCAGCGGCCACCTCCTGCGCGAAAGCAGCACTGGCGGCGAAGAGCGATGTGCCCAAGCCCGCCGCGCCGCAAAGAACTTTGCGAATCATGTTGAATTCCCTCCTGTCGGTCACAGCGCGGTGTCCCCGGTTTCGCCGGTGCGGATGCGCGTGGCGCTGCCCAGCTCGAGCACGAAAATCTTGCCGTCGCCGATCGCTTCGGTGCTGGCGATTTGCTGGATCGTTTCGACGATTTGCGGGGTCAGCGCATCGCTGGCCGCGATCTCGATCTTCACCTTGGGCAGCATGTTGGTCGAATATTCGGCGCCGCGATAAATCTCGGTCTGCCCCTTTTGCCGCCCGAAGCCTTTGACCTCGGATACGGTCATCCCGGCTACCCCGAGGGCGCCGAGTGCTTCGCGCACCTCGTCAAGCTTGAACGGCTTGATGATGGCGATGATGAACTTCATGGCCGTCCCCTCATTTAGCCCGCCGGACACATCCCGGCTTCGCACATGCAGCAAGCAGCGTGCCACATTGGCGCAAGGCGCAGGAAACGGCCTATTTTGGAGTTCACGGTGGCTGCGGCGCTGCGGCACTAAGCCCGCCAAACGCGCAGGTGCCTAATTATTAAGCAGCTCCACCCGGGCCATCACGGGCAGATGATCCGAGCCCCGCGCGGAAAGCGTGCTGTGATGGACCCGCGCCTCGAGCACGCGCCATTCGGGCGAGAGCACGATCCGGTCGAGCTGCGCGACCGGCTGGCGCGAGGGGAAGCTGCGTCCCGGCGAAAGCACGCGCCACGGCAAATGGAACTCGCGCAGGCTCCCGCCATGCATCGACCATTCGTTGAAATCGCCCATCATCACGGTCGGGCACGGTTCGCCGCAGTCGCGGCAATGCGCCAGGATCGCGCGCAGCTGCTGGCGGCGGCGCAGGCCGGAGAGGTCGAGATGCATCCCCACCACCCGCAGGGGCCGTCCCTCGACCAGCAGATCGGCGCGGATCGCCCCGCGCGGCTCGAGCGTGGGCAAGGGCACGATCGCGGCTTCCACCACCTTGATGCCGCGCCGCACCAGCAGTGCATTGCCATGCCAGCCAAGGCTGTCCGGGCGCATGTCGAGCGGCACCGGGCGGTAGGGAGTGTGATCGGCGATTCCCGCCAGTGGCAGCACGCTGGCGCGCTCGCCAAAGCGGCGATCGGCCTCCTGCAAGGCGATCACGTCAGCATCCATCTCGCGCAGGATCGCCAGGATGCGGTCGGGATCGCGCCGCCGGTCAAGCCCCACCGCCTTGTGGATATTGTAGCTGGCGAAAGTGAGTTGCACTACCCGGGTTAAGTCCCCGGAAGGGTTCCCGGTTCCCCGGCGATGTAGCGATCGGTCGGGCGGGTCGGTAGCCCGTCGATGCTCCGGGTGCGGCCTTGCATCTTGGCTTCCCATTTTACCGGGTCGGACTGGGCGTGGTATTTGACCAGCGTGGCGCGTTCCTTCTCGAGGCTCATCACCGGCACCCCCCAGCCGCAGCTGGTCTGGACGCTCTCGACCGCGATGTCGAAGATCTGCCGCGTGCCGGGCAGCAGGACGAAATGGGCCGCGACCTCCGCCCAGTCGGGGTCCTGCGGCAGCACCGGCCGGCCATGCCCGTAAATCCGCAGGATCAGTGCGGGCTGCTCGAAATTGCACATCATCAGCGTGATTCGCCCGTCCGCCGCGAGATGCGCGTGGGTCTCGTTGCCCGACCCGCCAAGGTCGAGATAGGCGACCCGGCTGGGGCTAAGCACCCGTAAGGTATCGGCGAGCCCCTTGGGCGAAAGGTTGATCCGCGCATCCGCCGCTGCGGTCGCCACGAAGAACACGCTCTGGCGCGCTATCATCGCGAGGTGGTCGGCGGTCAGGGTGTCGGTGAATTCCATGCAGTGAGACTAGGATGAGGCGGCGGTTGGGGCAAGCCACTCGTCATCCCCGCGAACGCGGGGATCGCTGGCCGCATCGACGCAAGCTCGCGGCCGGAGGCCAGCGGTCCCGGGTCAAGCCCGGACCGACGCTACCTTTCCTTGGTCGCGCTGAACGCCAGATCGGGATTGCGTTCCTGCTGGTAGGTCACGTCCCAGCTCGAGCGCGCCATGAACACCGGGTCGCCATCGCGGTCATGCGCGAGGTTGGACTTGTTGAAATCGGCAAAGGTCCTGAGCGCCGCCTCGCTGCCCTTGAGCCAGCGCGCGGTGTCGAACGGCGCCGCCTCGAGCACCGCCTCGACCTTGTATTCGGCTTCCAGCCGCGAGATCAGCACCTCGAGCTGGAGCTGCCCGACCACGCCGACAATCCATTGCGCGCCGATCTCGGGGTAGAACACCTGGATCACACCTTCTTCGGAAAGATCGTCGAGCGCCTTGCGCAGCTGTTTGGTCTTGGTCGGATCCTTGAGCACCACCCGGCGGAGGATTTCCGGGGCGAAATTGGGCAGCCCGGTGAAGCGCACCTCGTTTTTTTCGGACAAAGTATCGCCGACCCGCAGCGTGCCATGGTTGGGGATGCCGATGATGTCGCCGGCTTGCGCCGTATCGGCAATCTCGCGGTCCTGGGCGAAGAACAGGATCGGCGAGTGCACCGCGATCGGCTTGCCGCTGCCCGACGGGGTCAGCTTCATCCCGCGTTTGAAAATGCCCGAGACGAGCCGCATGAACGCGATCCGGTCGCGGTGCTGGGGGTCCATATTGGCCTGGACCTTGAAGATGAAACCGGTGACTTCAGCGCGCTCGGGCGAAATCACCCCGCAATTGCTCGGCTGCGGGCGCGGCGGCGGCGCGAAGTCGGCGATCGCGTCGATCAGCTGCGCCACCCCGAAATTCTTGAGCGCCGAGCCGAAATAGACCGGGGTCAAATCGCCGTGGCGATAGGCCTCGATGTCGAAGCTGGGATAACCGCCTTGCGCCAGTTCGATCTCGTCGGCGATATGGCCGGGCAGCTGCGGCGCGTCGTCGACCTTGCCGAGAAACTCGCGGCTCGGCCCCGCGGGACGGCTGACGCGGTTTGTTGCGAGATCGAGCACGCCCTGGAACTCGCCGCCCATCCCCACCGGCCAGCCCATTGGGCAGACGTCGAGCGCCAGCGCATCGGCGACTTCGTCCATCAGCTCGAACGGGCTGCGGCCCTCGCGGTCGACCTTGTTGATGAAGGTGATGATCGGCACCGAGCGCATCCGGCACACTTCGAACAGCTTGCGGGTCTGCGCCTCGATCCCTTTGGCGGCGTCGATCACCATGATCGCCGAGTCCACCGCCGTTAGGGTGCGATAGGTGTCCTCGGAAAAATCCTCGTGCCCCGGGGTGTCGAGCAGGTTGAAGGTGATTCCCTGCCGCTCGAAGGTCATCACACTCGAGGTCACCGAAATCCCGCGCTGCTGCTCGATCTTCATCCAGTCCGACCGCGCCCGCCGCGCGGCCCCGCGCGCCTTGACTTCGCCCGCAAGGTGGATCGCGCCGCCCTGCAGCAGCAGCTTTTCGGTCAGCGTGGTCTTGCCCGCGTCGGGGTGCGAAATGATCGCGAAAGTGCGGCGGTTGGACATGGTTCACTCGTTTGAAAGGTCAGGTTGGCAAAACACACCGTCGCCCCTGCGCAGGCAGGGGCCTATCCAAGCTCTCGCCAATGCGGCACCATTGCTGGCAAAGGCAAGTTCGGATGGGCCCCTGCCTGCGCAGGGGCGACGGGGTATGGTTAGGCCCGCAGGGTCGCACCTAGCTTGGTGGCAGCGGCAGTAATCCGCTCGGCAATCGCTTTCAGCTCCGCCTCGTCATAGCTCTTCTCGCCCGGCTGGAGCGTCACCTCCACCGCCAGCGATTTATGCCCCTCGGGCACGCCGCCCCCCCGGAAATCGTCGAACATCCGCGCCGCGACGATGTTGGCTCTGTCCGCGCCCTTGACGGCACGGACCAGATCGTTTGCGGGAAGTGCGAGCGGCACAAGGAACGCGAAATCACGCGTCACCGCCTGTAGTGCGGGCGGGGCATAGGCGGCGCGGGCGAAAGTGCTGCCCTTCTTCGCCGGGATCGCATCTAGGAACAGTTCGACCGCCGCGACCGGAACGTCGATGTCGAACGCCTTGAGCGTGACGGGGTGAAGCATGCCGAAGCGCGCCAGCACCGCCTTGGGGCCGAGCCGCAGCGTGGCCGACTGGCCGGGATGGAATTGGCTCCCGGCATCACCCATCACCTGGAGATTATCGACCGGCGCTCCTGCTTCGGCCAGCAGCGCCAGCGCTTCGGCCTTGGCGTCGAAGGCGTCGAAACTTGCCGCTTTGCCATTCGCCCAGCCGCGCGGCGTCTTCTCGCCCGCGAGGATCAGCCCGAGCGTCTGGCGCTCGTCGCTTCGGCCCGCTTCACCGCGCAAATAGCTCCGCCCGATCTCGAACAGCCGTAGACCATTTGCGCCACGATCGAGGTTGCGCCGCGCGGCGCTGAGCAAGCCCGGCAGCAGCGAGGGCCGCATCGCCTTCATGTCCTCGCTGATCGGGTTGGCGAGCAGCCACAGCCCACTATTGCCCTCTGCGAACAACTGCGCCTCGCCTTCGGGGAGGAACGACCATGTCACCGCCTCATTGAGCCCGCGCGCCGCCGCGGCGCGGCGCAAGCGGCGCTCAAGCTGTTGCGGGGGCGTGGCGGTCGGCTTGGCGACCCCTTCGGCGCGAGGCAGGGCAACGCTTGTGACCCGGTCGAGCCCGTGAATCCGCACCACTTCCTCGACCAAATCCGCCGGACCATCGATATCGCGGCGCCAGCTCGGCACTGTCACCTGCCAATCGGCCGCGACGACAAAGCCCAGCCGTTCGAGGATCGCCTGCTGTTCGCTCGTAGCTACGGCGATGCCGCCGAGCCGTTCGCACAGGCCGGGATCGTAGGCGATCACGCGCGGTTCCAGCGGAGGCTGCCCGGCGCGGGTCACCGCCGAGGGCGTCCCGCCGCAATGCTCGACCACCAGCCAGGTCGCAATCGCGAGTCCGTCGTCGAGGAACGCGGGATCGACCCCGCGCTCGAACCGCTGGCGCGCGTCGCTGGTCAGGCCGAGCTTCTGGCCGGTGCGGGCGATATGCTCGGGATCGAAATACGCGCATTCGATCAGCACGTCGGTGGTGCCCCCGGACACGCCCGAATGCGCGCCGCCCATGATCCCGCCGATGTCGTGCACCTGGGCATCGTCGGCGATCACCGTCATCGAACTGTCGAGCGCATAACTCTTGCCGTTGAGCGCCAGTACCTGCTCGCCGTCCCTGGCCAGTCGTGCCACAAGCGGCCCGGTTAGCTTGGCGCGGTCGTAGACATGCAGCGGCCGGCCGAGATCGACCGCGATGAAATTGGTGATATCGACCAGCATCGAGATCGGTTTCTGGCCGATCGCGCTGAGCTTTTGGCGCATCCACGGCGGCGCGGTGCCGTTGGTCACGCCAGAGATCGCCTGCGCGTAGAACGCGGGGCAGCCCTCGGGATCGAGAGTCGCGACATCCGGCGCGGGATCGTCGCCCGGGACCGGCGCAAGCGCCGCCATGCGGTAGACTTCGGTGAGCGGATTGAGCGTGCCCATTCCCGCCGCCGCCAGATCGCGCGCGATCCCGCGCACCCCCATGCAATCCGGCCGGTTGGGGGTGATCGCGACGTCGAACACCGGATCGTCCAGCCCCGCCCACGCCGCATAGCGCTGTCCGACCGGCGCATCGGCGGCGAGTTCGATGATGCCCTCGTGCTCGTCGCCAAGCTCCAGCTCGCGCACCGAACACATCATGCCATTGGATTCGACACCCCGGATTGCCGCGACTTTCAGCACCATGCCGTTGGCGGGGACCACCGCACCGGGCGCACCGAACACCCCGACCAGTCCGGCCCGCGCATTGGGCGCGCCGCACACGACCTGGACAGCGCAGCCCCCGGCATCGACCGACAGCACTTGCAGCTTGTCCGCCTGCGGGTGAGGAGCTGCGCTCAGCACACGGGCGATGCGGAATGCGGACAGCTTGTCCGCCGGATTGTCGATCCCCTCGACCTCCAGCCCGATGGCGTTGAGCTTGGCGGCGATGTCGCCCGCACTCGCCTCGGTTTCGAGATGTTCCTTGAGCCAAGAGAGCGAGAACTTCATGCGCTCGCTCCCACGCCGCCAGAGAGGGTTGGCGTGTCGAATGGCGAGAAGCCGTAATGCGTGCACCAGCGGACATCGCCGTCGAAGAACGCGCGCAGATCGTCCATTCCGTATTTGAGCATGGCGAGCCGATCGACCCCCACGCCGAAGGCAAAGCCTTGCCACTCGTCGGGATCGAGCCCACCCGCGGCGATCACGTTGCGGTTGACCATCCCGCTGCCGAGCAGCTCCATCCAGCCCCCGTCCTGGCTATCGCCATTGCCGCCAAGCGTGCGGCGACCATTGACCAGCGTCCAGCCGACATCGACCTCGACCGAAGGCTCGGTGAAGGGGAAATAGCTCGGGCGCAGCCGCAGCACGATGTCGTCGCGCTCGAAGAACGCCTTGAGGAAAGTCTCGAGCGTCCATTTGAGATGGCCGAGATGAATGCCCTTGTCGATCACCAGTCCTTCGATCTGGTGGAACATCGGGGTGTGTGTGGCATCCGAATCCGAGCGATAGACCCGGCCCGGGGCGATGATCCTGAGCGGTGCCCCGTGTTCAAGCATCGAACGTATTTGTACCGGGCTGGTGTGCGTCCGAAGCAGCATTCGCTGCGCTGGTGCACCGTCTTGGTCACTTTGTGCACCGGTTTGCATCGGCGCTGTATCGGGGAAATAAAAGGTATCGTGCATCGCCCGCGCCGGATGGCTTTCGGAAATGTTGAGCGCGGTGAAATTGTGCCAGTCGTCCTCGATCTCGGGCCCGGCGGCGACCGCGAAACCCATGTCGGCGAAGATTTCGGCCAGCTCGTCCATCACCTGGCTGACCGGATGGACCGAACCGCGCGGGACAAGCGGTGCGGGAAGCGAAAGGTCGAGCATTTCGGCGGCGAGCTGCGCATCGAGCGCGGCGCCTGCGAGCGCGTTTTTGCGTGAATTGAGCGCCGAGGCTATGGTTTCGCGCAGGCCGTGGATTTGCGGACCTTCGAGCTGGCGCTGCTCGGGCGACATCGCGCCCAGCGTCTTGAGCAGGCCCGAGATGCTGCCCTGCTTGCCAAGCAATTCGACGCGCAGCTGTTCGAGCGTGTCGAGGTCCGACGCCGCGGCAATCCTTGCCAGCGCCTCCTGCCCGATGCTTGCGTAGTCCACTTGCCGTTCTCGCCTCACGTTGCTTGCGGGCGGTCCTTAGGGACTTGGCGGCGCTGCGGCAACCGGGCGGGCGTTGGCACCACCAGCCGGAGAATCGAGGGTTTGAACCGCTGCCCCGGACACCCGCGCCCTTTCGCGCATGAAGGCACCCAGGATCGGGTGCGGGGTCGCGGCGTATTCGCGCGGCGTCATGCCCATGAACTCGCGGAAGTCGCGGACGAACTGCGCCTGGTCGTGATAGCTTCCGTCGATCGCCCCGATCCATTTGAGGCTGGGGTCGAGCATGAATTGCGTCAGGCTGCGCATGAAGCGCTGTCGGCGCAGCAACCGCTTGGGCGAAAAGCCGAAAGCGCGGTGACACACCCGCTCGACCGTGCGCTGGGCCGCATCGACCCGCGCAACCAGTTCGCTCACGGTATCCACGTCGGGATCGATAATCGCTTCGTGAATCGCCAGGATCCGCGCTTCATCTACCACCGGCTCGTTGCGATAGGCGTTGAAATGATGGCAAATTGCCGCAAGCGATTGTTCGACGTCGTCGGGGCCGTCGATCAGCGTGCGGGCGAGCGACGCGAAGCGTGCAAAGGTCGGATCGGCCGATCCGTCGGCGATGACATCGGCCAGCGCATCGGCCGGCGCTCCGACGAATTTCGCCCAGCCCAGCGGCAGCAGGCCAATTCCCCACAGCCGACAAGTGCCGATCGTGAAGCGCACCGCCTGCATGCTCGGTCCCGTGGCGACGAATCGCAGATCACTGAGCCGGTCGCCGCCAATCGTTTCGGTGTTGATCGGCGAGCCGGTGATAAACCGCAGATTGGCCCATTCGGGCTGGACCTGGTCGGTGACCTTGCCGCCATCGGACACGGCAATGTCGGCACGATAAAACGTAGTGAAATAGCGCTGCAGTTCGGGCGGCGGCGGGTAAAACCGCACCGCGACCGTGCATTCTGGCGACACCGAAATTTCCCCGGTTGGATTGCGCGCAGTCCTGCGGGACCCTGTTGGGCTTGGCAAACGCTAAGTTGCGCACGCCGATGCCTGCGGCTGGTGGAGCAGCTGCACCGCCGCGCCCGCCGCTGCGGCGCGGGCGCGAGCGGCGGCGCGCAGCACGGGATGTTCGAGCGCGGCATAGCGCCGCGGGCTCATCCCCATGAATGCACGGAAATCGCGCACGAAATGCGCCTGGTCGACATATTGCCAGTCGAGCGTGCTGAGCCAGGTCAGCGAGGGATCGAGCATGAATTGCGCGAGGCTGCGCAGGAACCGCTGGCGGCGTAGCAGCAGCTTGGGCGGAAACCCGAACGCGCGCAGGCACAGCCGCTCAAGCGAGCGGATCGACATCGCCAGCCGTTCGGCGAGGTCGCTGACGGTGCCCAGATCGGGATCGAGCAGCGCGGAATGCGCGGCGAGGATTCGCGCTTCGTCCTCGGCGGGCTGGGTCCGGGCAAGCAGCTCGAGCAGGAAGGCGTCAATCCGCGCGGCTTCGGCGGCGGCATCGGGCACGGATCCGAACAAGGTGTCCAGCAGCGCCGGAAACCGCGCAAAACTGGGGTCGGCGATGCCATCGATAAAGCGGTCGGCGCTGACTGCGGCGGGTGCGCCGATGAACCGCGCCCAGCCCAGCGGGAGCAGTCCGATGCCCCAGGCGCGCATCGTACCCGCAACGAAACGGACCGCTTGGCTGGTCGGGCCGGTGGCGACAAAATCGGCGCAAGGTCGCAGTGGCTCCTCGCCGATCGCGGCCCGCCAGCTGCCGTTGTGCGAAAACCGCAGATTGGCCCATTCGGGATGAAGCCAATCCTCGATCGTCTCGCCCTCGGGCAGGTTCACTTCGGTGAGGTAATAGGTCGAAATATAGGGTGCGAGCGCTGCCGACGGCATGAAGAACCGCACCGTTACCGCATCGGTCAGCACCTGCTTCAGCATGGCCGCGCGCCGCAGCGCCGCATCTCGACTTTGGTTGTCCTCATACCAACAAAATGCCGCAGCCGTTGGAGCAGGGCAAGCTAAATGGCTGTGCCGAAATGGAAAGGGCGCGGACGGCTAGTGCCATCCGCGCCCTTTCCGGAACGCTTGGAACTGCGCGGAGTAGCTTACGCTGGAAGCGCGGCCTTGGCCTGCGCGATGACCGCGCCGAACACGCCGCCTTCGTTCATCGCCAGATCGGCCATCACCTTGCGGTCGAGCGTGATGCCCGCCAGCTTGGTGCCGTGGATGAACTGCGAATAGGTCAGCCCTTCGGCGCGGACCGCGGCGTTGATCCGCTGAATCCACAGCGCGCGAAAGCTGCGCTTTTTGACCTTGCGATCGCGATAGGCGTATTGCCCGGCCTTTTCTACCGCCTGACGCGCGACGCGAATCGTGTTCTTGCGGCGGCCGCGATAGCCCGCTGCCTGTTCTAAAAGCCGTTTGTGCTTGGCGCGGGTGGTAACACCGCGTTTAACTCTTGCCATTGTTCGGTACTCCGAATGTCTGTGTAGCGATGTCCCGAAGGAACCGCTCAGTTCAGCCCGTAGGGCGCCCACTTCTTGATCACTTTTGCGTCGGCATCAGAGATCGTGTCGGTCCGGCGGTGCTGGCGGATGTACTTGGCATTGTGGCTGATCAATCGGTGCCGCTTGCCAACCGCACCGTGCTTGATCTTGCCGGTGGCGGTGAGCTTGAAGCGCTTTTTGACGCCGCTCTTCGTCTTGAGCTTGGGCATTTTGGTCTCCTGGTTTGCGACGCGTGAAACCAGCCGTGGCAGCCCTTGATGGCCAGGCCGGTGACAGAATCCCTGACTGGCAGGGACTCAATCGTGTCGATGAAGTCGGCGCGCTTAGTGCAAGGTTCCCCGAAAGGCAAGCGGTGTGGGTCCCCAATCCTTGTGCGCGGGCCGGTTTGCCACCAAGTGAGACACAGCCACACTGGCGAAGGAGCAGGAAATGAGCGTTGCCTTCCGCCGCGAGAGCGATGAGGAACATCTCGAGCCGAAGTTCGAGATTCCGCTGCCGCCCGGGCCTAACCTCGTCACCGCGCGCGGGCTGGCGCAGATCGAAGCGCGGGTGGCCGAGCTTGAGGCTGGCCTGCCCGCGCTGACCGATGAGGCGGAACGCAAGGCCGCGCAGCGCGACCTGCGCTACTGGCGCAGCCGTCTGGCAACGGCGGAACTGGCCGAGCCGCGTTCGTGCGAAACGGTCGGCTTCGGCTGCCGGGTCGAACTCAGGGTGGTCGGAAAGCCGCGCACCATCGAACTGGTCGGCCACGACGAAGCCGATCCGAGCGTCGGCAAACTTGCGTTTACCGCCCCGCTATGCCGCGCAGTGATGGGTGCCGAGGTGGGGGAACGGTTGGATTTTGGCGGGAAGGAAGGGGCGATTGAGGTGGTGGAGATTAGCGCTGCGTAGAATATGATGCCAATAGTCGAATATCGGTTTGCGACCCGGTTTGAACCGTTGCGTCGCTGCGTGCGTCGCCTGAGGGCTACCGTCTACAACGGATGCGAGGGGGCGTGAGAGTATGAATATCAAGGCTTATCTGCTGATCGCCCTCGTGGGGTTCATTGCTGCCGTCACAGGGTCCGACTTGTTCGCTCGCATGACCATCGCTGGTGAGGGGTTCGGTTTCGCCGTCGCTGAGCATCTGCGATGGGCCTCGCTGACGATTGTCGGCTTGGTCCTTTTATTCGTCCCGTTCGGAGGTGTCGCTCTGATCTGCGGAGGTGCCAACAAGCGAGCAAAGACGCGAAGCTTTGCTGTGGTCTTCTTCATTGCGATGGCGATTCTCGGGTATTTCTATTTTGAGGGCTTCCAGGCTGCTCAGCACGCCCTGCTGCAAAATAAATGGACTGCCGCGACGCTTTCAGTCGGCCTGCTGCCATTCTTCATAGGTTTACCACTGCTGGCGGTCGTCGCAATTGCAGCCGCGATCGTGACACAAGTTGATCGGCAATCCCCCGCTTAGCCGCCCAGCCTAAGGACGCCGCCCCTGCGGCTTGCCCTTGTGGAACGGTCTCACCCCTGGCTTCGGCCCGGTCCGCTCGCCCTGACCGCGATGCGGCTGAGGGCTCAGCACTTTGCGGCGTTCCTTGGCGACTTCGCGGGGGCCTTCGGACTGCTCGATGGTGATCCCGCTCTCATCGTCGCCGTCGATCCCGGCGGTGCGTTTGACCGCGTCGGCGAATTTGCGCGCGACCGCGCTCGGCACCTGGAAGTGGGTTTCGCCCGGGCCGATACGGATCGCGCCGATTTCGCCGCGGGTGACGTGGCCGCGGCGGCATAGCAGCGGCAGGATCCAGCGCGCATCGGCGTTCTGCCTGCGCCCCACATCCATGCGGAACCACACCACATCGTCGAAGCCTGGGCGATGGCGCTCGGCCTGCGCGGCGCGCTGGGCATCGTGGCTGCCCGAAATCAGCTCTTCGGGCGCGGGCATCGCGGCGCGGAACGAGCGGACCAGCGCGGCGGCGATGTCCGCAGGCGCACGCTCGGCGAGCAGGCGCTGAGCCAACTCGCGGTCCTCGTCGTCAAACTCGACCGGGAGCAGCATGGCCTCGATCAGGCGCTCGCGGTCTTTGAGGCGAATATCGTCGGGCGTCGGCGCCTCCAGCCACTCAGCCTCGATCCGCGCGCCGCGCAGCATGCTCTCAACCCGCTTACGGCGCGGATAGGGGACCACGATGACCGCCGTGCCCTTTTTGCCCGCGCGACCGGTGCGGCCCGAGCGGTGCTGGAGCGTTTCGGCATCGCGGGGGATTTCGACGTGGACCACCAGGCTGAGCGAGGGCAGGTCGATCCCGCGCGCCGCGACATCGGTGGCGACGCAGACCCGCGCGCGGCGATCGCGCATCGCCTGCAGTGCACTGTTGCGCTCGCTCTGGCTGTGTTCTCCCGACAGCGCGACCGCGGCGAATCCGCGCTCGACCAGCGTTGCGTGGAGATGGCGGACATTGTCACGGGTGGCGCAGAACAACAGTGCAGTTTCAGCGTCGTGGAAGCGCAGCAGATTGACCACCGCGTGCTCGATCTGAGCCGGGGCAACGGTAACCGCCTGGTACGAGATATCGCCGTGGCCGCGATCCTCGCCGACAGTCGAGATGCGCACCGCCTCGTGCTGGAAGCGTCGCGCCAGCGCGACGATCGGCTTGGGCATGGTCGCCGAGAACAGCAGGGTGCGGCGGCCGTCCGGGGTCGCGCCGAGGATTTCCTCGAGGTCCTCGCGAAAGCCCATGTCGAGCATCTCGTCGGCTTCATCGAGCACGATGGTGCGCAACGCGGACAGATCTAGCGCGCCGCGTTCGAGATGATCGCGCAGCCGCCCCGGTGTGCCGACCACGATATGCGAGCCGTGGCTCAGCGCGCGGCGTTCCTTGCTCGGGTCCATGCCGCCGACGCAGGTGGCGATCCGCGCCCCGGCCTTGGCATAGAGCCAGATCAACTCGCGGCTGACCTGCAGCGCCAGTTCGCGGGTCGGGGCGATCACCAACGCGAGCGGCGCGCCCGATTGGGGGAGGCCGCCCTCCGCCAGCAACTCGTCGGCCATCGCGAGGCCAAAAGCAACGGTCTTGCCCGAGCCGGTCTGCGCCGAGACGATCAGGTCGCGGCTGCGCGCGCCGGGCTCGATCACCGAGGCTTGGACGGGGGTAAGCTGGGTATAGCCATGCGCGGTGAGCGCCTCGGCGAGAAGCGGGGTAACGTCGGGGAAAGTCATAAATCTCGCATGTCTGGCCGCCATTTGCAGCCCGGTTGGATCCGTCAGAGCGCTTGGCCTGCGGCCCAACCGCTCGCCCATGCCCATTGGAAATTATAGCCGCCCAGCCACCCGGTGACGTCCACGGCCTCGCCGATCGCATACAGACCTTGGACCCGTTTGGCTTCCATTGTTTTGGACGAAAGCTCGGCGGTGCTGATTCCGCCCGAGGTAACCTCGGCCTTGGCGTAGCCTTCGCTGCCGTTGGGCGTGAAGCGCCAGTCGGCCAGCCGCGCTTCTACGGAAGCCAGCGCGCGGTCGGTCAGGCCCACCAGTTCGCCATCGACGCCAAGCTGTCCGGCGAGTGCGGCGGCGAGCCGGTCGGGCAGGACTTCGCCCAATATTTTGCGCAGCGGCGTGCGGGGGCGGGCGCGTTTCGCCTCGAGCAGCCAGCCGGGCGACTGGCGCGGCTGGAAGTCGATGCCGATGCTCTCCCCATTGCGCCAATAGGATGAGATTTGCAGGATTGCCGGGCCGGACAGCCCGCGATGGGTAAACAGCGCGGCTTCGGCGAACGCCGCCTTGCCGCAGCGCGCCACGACATCGGCGGAGACGCCCGACAGCTCGCGGAACAGCACTTCGTCGCCGCCCAGCGTCAGGGGGACCAGCGCGGGGCGCGGCTCGACCACTTTGAGCCCGAAGCGCCGGGCGAGGTCGTAGGCAAAGCCGGTTGCGCCCATCTTGGGGATCGAAGGCCCGCCGGTGGCGATCACCAGTGCAGGCGCGGTCGAGGTGCTGGCACCGTGCGTGACCTGGAACAGCCCATCGGCATGGCTGATTTCGCCAATTGCTTCGCCGAAGCGCAGCTCGACGCTGCCACGCGCGCATTCCTCGACCATCATCGCGACGATCTGGCGCGCCGAGCCGTCGCAGAACAGCTGGCCCAGTGTCTTCTCGTGCCATGCGATGCAGTAGCGCTCCACAAGGGCGAGGAAGTCCTGCGGGGTGTAGCGGCTCAGCGCCGACTTGGCGAAATGCGGGTTCTGCGAGAGGAAGCGCTCGGGTGCAGTCTGGAGATTGGTGAAATTGCACCGCCCGCCGCCCGAAATAAGGATCTTCTTGCCCGGCTCGTCGGCATGGTCGAGCAGTAGCACGCGCTTGTGGCGCTGTCCGGCCACGCTCGCGCACATCATCCCCGCCCCGCCAGCACCCAGCACGATCGCGTCGTAGTAGGCGGTCATGCGCCGAGCAGTTCGTGTGCCAAAGCCTCGGCCATTTTGATGCCATCGACTGCGGCGGAGAGGATGCCGCCGGCATAGCCCGCACCCTCGCCGGCGGGATAAAGTCCGGCGGTGTTGAGGCTCTGGCAGTCCGTGCCCCGCGTGATCCGCACCGGCGAGGAAGTGCGCGTCTCGACCCCGGTCAGCACCACATCGGGGTGGTCGTAGCCCGGCACCTGCCGCCCAAACACCGGCAGCGCCTCGCGGATCGCGTCGATTGCGAAGTCGGGCAAGCATTGCGCCAGATCGGTCAGATGCACCCCGGGTTTGTAAGAGGGCGTGACTTCGCCGAACGCGGTGGAGGGGCGCGCCGCGAGAAAGTCGCCGAGCTTCTGCCCCGGCGCCTGGTAGTCCGAGCCGCCCGCGACGAAGGCGAGGCTCTCCCAGTGGCGCTGGAAGGCGATCCCCGCCAGCGGCCCGCCCGGATAGTCGCGCTCGGGGCTGATATCGACCACGATGCCGGAGTTGGCGTTGCGCTCGGCGCGCGAATACTGGCTCATGCCATTGGTCGCAACGCGGCCTTCCTCCGAGGTGGCGGCGACCACCGTGCCGCCCGGGCACATGCAGAAGCTGTAGACCGTCCGCCCGTTGCTGGCCTTGTGCGACAGGCTGTAGGCCGCCGCGCCGAGGATTGCGTTGCCCGCATTGGGTCCGAACCGCGCGGCGTCGATCCAACTTTGCGGATGCTCGATCCGCACCCCGATCGCGAAAGGCTTGGCCTCGATATGCACGCCGCAATCGTGGAGCACGTGGAAAGTATCGCGCGCACTGTGGCCGACCGCGAGGATGACTTGGCTAGCAGGGAGGTATTCGCCATCACTGAGGTGGAGCCCGCGCATCTGGCGCGAACCATCGGGTGCGGTGGCAATATCGAACCCGTCGACCCGCGTGCCGAAGCGGTATTCGCCGCCCAGCGCTTCGATGGTTTCGCGGATGCTCATCACCATCGTCACCAGCCGGAAGGTGCCGATATGCGGATGCGCTTCGGTGAGGATTTCCGCCGGGGCGCCCGCCTTGACGAATTCGACCAGCACCTTGCGCGCAAGGTGGCGCGGGTCCTTGATCCGGCTGTAGAGCTTTCCGTCGGAAAAGGTGCCCGCACCGCCTTCGCCGAACTGGACGTTGGATTCGGGGTCGAGCACGCTTTTGCGCCACAGCCCCCAGGTGTCCCTGGTCCGCTCGCGCACCGCCTTGCCGCGCTCGACGATGATCGGCCTCAGGCCCATTTGCGCGAGGACCAGCGCCGCCAGCAGCCCACACGGACCCGCGCCGATGACCACGGGGCGAGGGCCGGTGTAGCCTTGAGGCGCCATGACCGGGAATTTGTAGCTGGTATCGGGGCTGGGCCGGACATGCGGATCGCCCGCCAACCGCGCGAGTACTCCCGCCTCGTCGGCCAGCGTCACATCGACCGCATAGACCAGCTTGATCGCGCTCTTCTTGCGCGCATCGTTGCCGCGTTTGACCAGAGTGTGGTGGAGCAGCTCTCCCGCCGCGATCCCCAGCCGCGCGCAGATCGCCGTTGGGAGCGCGCCGGGTTCGTGGTCGAGCGGCAGGGTCAGATCGGTCAGGCGCAGCATCGCGCTGCCCCTACGCGGTCCGGCACGATTTTCCCATCCGCTAATGCATTATCGAAAATATCGTTATAAATCAGTTATTTGAGTTATCCGATGCGAGGTGACTAGGCGTCACCTTTAGTAATTTTTCAATGGCGGCAGGCCAGTGCTGCGACCACATCCTCCAGCCGCGCCGGATCGCCTAGCGCGAGAACATGGCCCGAAGACCCGGCGTGGAGCGGATCGCCGCTCCAGTCGCACATCGTGCCGCCTGCGCCTTCGACTACCGGGACCAGCGCGGCAAAGTCGTGCAGCTTGAGATTGGCCTCGCAGACCACGTCGAGATGGCCCGCAGACAGCATGGCGTAATTGTAACAATCGCCCCCCATCACCATCCGCTTGTGATCGGTCCGCGCGGCGAGCGCCATGAAATGCCCGCCGTCATGGTCGTCGAAGTAATGCGGCCCGGTGGTGGCCAGCGCGGCATCGGCCAACGCGGCGCAGGCGCGGGTGCGGACGGGCTTGCCGTTGAACAAGGTCGGTTGGCCGGTAGCGCCGATCCAGCGTTCATCGAGGATCGCCTGGTCGATCACCCCGAGCACCGGCCAGCCCTCGATCACCAGCGCGATCAGCGTGCCGAAGATCGGTCGCCCGGCAAGGAAGGCGGTGGTCCCGTCGATCGGATCGAGCACCCAGGTCCGGCCCGAACTGCCCGCCTCGGTCCCGAACTCCTCGCCGATCACCGTATCGCGCGGACACTCGGCCTTGAGGATGCGGCGCATCGCCTCCTCGGCGGCGCGGTCCGCCAGCGTGACGGGGGTCTTGTCAGGCTTACGCTCGGTGCCGGATTCGGTCCGAAAATAGGGCCGGATAGCACCGCGCGCGGCATCGGCCAGCCGGTGCGCAAGGCCGATGTCTGCGTCCAAATTCATCAATCGAACAGCGAACTGACCGAGCTCTCATCCGCAATGCGGCGGATCGCTTCGCCGATCAGCGGGGCGATGGTCAGGATGCGGATGCGCGAGGAATCCTGCGTCGCGTCGGTCGCCACGATCGTATCGGTGATCACCAGTTCCTTGAGCGCCGAGGCATTGACCCGCGCCACCGCCTCGCCCGAAAGCACGCCGTGGCTGATATAGGCCGTCACGCTTCCCGCGCCTGCATCGAGCAGCGCCTGCGCCGCGTTGCACAGCGTCCCGCCCGAATCGATGATGTCGTCGATCAGGATGCAGGTGCGCCCGGATACATCGCCGATGATGTTCATCACCTCGGACGAGCCGGGCTTGTCGCGGCGCTTGTCGACGATCGCCAGCGGGGCGTTGCTCAGCCGCTTGGCCAGCGCGCGGGCGCGGACCACGCCGCCGACGTCGGGCGAGACGACCATCAGGTCCTGCCCCGCGGTCTGCGCGAGCACGTCCTGGGCCATCGTCGGCGCGGCATAGAGATTGTCGGTCGGGATATCGAAGAACCCCTGGATCTGCCCGGCGTGGAGATCGACCGCGAGCACCCGGTCGGCACCCGCGGTGGCGATCATGTTGGCGACCAGCTTGGCCGAAATCGGGGTGCGCGGGCCGGGCTTGCGGTCCTGCCGGGCATAGCCGAAATACGGCACCACCGCGGTGATCCGGCGGGCCGACGCGCGCC
>DASZZS010000009.1:0-38314 GCA_035543295.1 Novosphingobium sp. | reverse complement strand
GTCACAACTGCGCCCGCCTCGGCCTCCTTCAGGATGCCGATGATCTGCTCTTCCGAAAACTGCTTCCGCTTCATCTGTCCGTCCCTTCGAGGGGCCGGTCTCTAGTTCCAAGTGGATGAAGAAACGGGGGTCACGTCAGGTTCAGCCAAGTATGGCGTGCGAGCAGACGAACTGAGAAGAGAACGGCCGCAGAAGCTAAATTGCCGGGCAGGACAAATATTCCGCCCCCATTCCTCCCCGTGAATATAGACGAGGTTAGACACGTCCCCTGTCCTGCATTCTGCAAATCGTTGTTGCTTGCAAACAGGTGGCCCAAAGCTCCATCACAGGAGAGCTTCTTTCGCGGATTTCGAGAGGCTGTAAGTGCGTTGGACAGCGGTAGCGCGAGTTCGCCACGGGCCTTAGGCGCAGTAATCCACGCGTTAAGCATCGTTTCGGCCGGACGAACAGCGAAAGACTTTTGGCCGATCAGCTCGCCTCCGCGATCCAAAACATTGGTCGCAATGTCGGCGAGGGGTACCTTTTGGCCCTGATCCCAAATCAGAAAGCTAATGGGAAAATTACCCTTGAGGCCGTCGAATGCGCGGCTGTGGACCACAAATCCATCAAGGTATTTCGCTTGCCAGATGCGTCGAAACGGCTCGAAGTTTGGCGCATTCACATATTTGAGCGTGCTGAACATCGCGAGTGTCGCGTTCGGCAACTCGTGGCGGATCCGAACGAGAAACTGCGCGAACAGCTCCTTGCTCGCGTAGGTCCGGCTTTTGTGGAACGAGCACCAGATCGCGGCACAAGCGTCGCGCTTCATCGACCATCATGATATTTTTGACGCCCCGCGCCTTGGCCTCACGCGAACAAGCGATGATGCAAGACTTGCCGCCTTCATACGGCACCACGCCGACCGGACGCCCGCGCAAGGACGGATCGCGCAGTTGTTCGACCGACGCGAAAAAGCCGTCGAAGTCGAGATAGAGGTGTTCGATTGTCTCAGGTTTTCGCATATCCGTGCCGATTCGAGGGGGCACGTTGAATGCGAACATTAGTAGAACAAAACAAGCGATAGATTCTCTAGCCCTTCGTCCCTGCCTTTAGTCCGGCCAGCAAAGACTCCAGCGATTCGATTTGAGCGCGGCTGGCGGACGTTCCGCACTCAGTATGCGCAGAGCGGATCAAATCGCCTTGCCGGTGTATCGGCACCGCCCCGTAGCTGGTGAAGGTCGTCAGCACATCGGCATGGCCTAGGTTCTGCGACCATGCCTTCATTTGCTCCGGCGAAAGGTCCAGCGTCATCGCGTGGCGCACCAACATCGAACGAAACGAATGCGGGTTGAAATAGGGCAAGTCAGCCGCCGCGAAAGCGCGCTTGAATATCTCGCGCACCGGGCCGCTGGAGGCCCAACCCTTGCGGGCAAGGCTCTTGGCAACAAAGCCGCAATTTTCGTCCAGCCCCATTTCCGTTGCCGGAAACAGCGGATCGGCTGGCCCCCAAAGGTGATCGCGCGTCAGCTCACCAATCCAGTCTTGCACAATTTCCAGCGCGCTGCCGCCAACCGGCATGAAAAAGGTCGGAAAGGACTTCGCAAATTTCGTCCGCACGTCGCGGGCGTCTTGGGATACCATTGCGGTGTCCAGATCGACATGGCCCAGCCGGAACGACGCAAGCGCATTGGCCCGCGCGCCGGTGATCGCAGCAAAGGCAATCAGTGCCCGGTCCCGCCGCTCCAGCTCCGTCGCGGCTGGCATGACGGCAAGCACACGATGCACCTGCTCTAGCGTCGGCACCGGCTTGTCGCGGGTGGCGCGGGCAATCGCCACGTCCTTGTCGCTGAGGCTGAAATAATCGGAATCGTCATAGCGGATATGCGACTTGAAATCCGGTCGGTGCGCCAACCAGAAAAAGAATGCCTTCAGATCGCGTAAGGTTGAAAGCAGGGTGGCCTTGCTCAGCCGCGCGCCAGTGCGGGCATTGACCGCTTCGCCCAGCCGCGCCTTGAAGGCCACCGCCTGTTCGCGGTGAAACCGCTTGAAGTCCTTGCATCGCGTCGATTCCTCAAACCGGACGAGGGACTTGGCGACGCCATCGATTGTCGCTTCATCGCGCCCTTTGGCTTGGCCCAGATAGCCGAAATATTCGCGCTTGATCCGCTCGTTCGCGGCGTTGTGCTTGGTCACGGAGTCACCTGCCTTTCAGAGTCACAATTCTCGGAGGGGGAGAAGCTGCCACCTAGGCGTGAAGGGGCCTGCCTGAAGTGAACGGCCAGTCCGGGCATTTTTGCGGCCAGATCAGCGCGTCGAATGCGCCGGTGCATCATGCCGCCGCAGACTTCGCACATCGCGCGCAGATTGCCGGAAATGGGCGTTGCGGCGATGTAGTCGAGCATCCCCAAGGCGGGCGGGCGTGGTGCGCGACAGCGGAAGCAAAAGATGGTTCCGGGCGAACATGGCCGTTTGCGGCTGGCGTAGCGCTTGGCCAGAAAGGCTCGCACCGCGCCGCCCTGAAACAGCCACGGGCGGCTGGCCTCGATAGGCTCCAGCCCATTGCGCTGCCAATGGCGCACGGTATTCTTGTGGACGCTAAGCCGGGTTGCCAGTTCCGGGACGCTATAGCTCCGGTGCATCTTGACCCGCTGCGGATTGGCCCGGCGCGTGGGCATGACCCTTACGCCTCGCCAGCGACCAGCCGCCGGATAGATTCCGCCCTGATTAGCGTGCGGCGGCCCAGCTTGAACGCCTCCAGCCGCTTGTCGGCAATCATTGCGTAAATGGACGTGCGGCCAAGGCTGAGCGTCCGGGCAGTTTCATTGATCGAATACGCGAGGCGTTCCATTTTGCAGTGCTCCACTTGCGGCTGGCGTGTGCCAGCGAATGCAGTGAAACATGGTGGAATCGTAACACGCGGTCGGACGAAAAGGCCGAAGAGTGGCTGATAAGTCTTTTCGGCCAATTATCAGCCTCCGCGTCAATGCTCCTGAAACTTCTCCCAAATTGCCCGCGCGAACGGGCGCACAGTGCTTTGGCCCGGTTCGGCATCGCCCTTCCGTAAGTGCAGGATTAGGGCTTTTTCTATGTCGGCTTGCACCGTTGGAATTAGCTCGTTGCCATACAGCTTGGCCCAGATCGCGTTTGTTGCTTCCAACCAATCATAGGCCGCTGGCCTTCCGCTTTTGAGATTGGATGGTTCTTCAGTTACTGAGTCCAAGCCGTCAATATCATGCAGCATGACCTCAATATCCCAAGCCGAGAATGATTCCTCAAAATATGATGGGTCAAAGGATATCGTGTCAGGGGGGCAAAGCGCCGTGGAGAACCGATTATCTCCGAATTCCCAGTTATAGACATCGCATTTCTCTAATTCCAGCTTCTCCAAATTCACATGGGGGCTGGGCCATTCGTTATCTGAAAACTGGCGTTGTTCGTCGGCAATTGCGTCCGCCAATTTCTGCCACTGTGCTTGATCAAGATCTGCATTCGTCCCTTCAAGATAGAACAAGTTGCCCCACTCGTATTTACGCCACCGGTAATCGCCCGTCGCTAAAAGTTCGCCTTTGCATAAGAGAGTGAGAACCGCGCTGTGCGGCCTTTTTTGTCCCGCCATAGCGAGCCGGCTGACCACGAGGTTTAGCCCAAGCGATGGTCTAACAGGACGCCCGTCTGGATCGTATTGGAGCCATTGCCACTTCCGCATGATCCGCAGCGCGGCCTGTGCATTCTCGGCGCTGCCTTCCATCTAGCTTTCCGTCCTCCCAAACGGCTTCGGATAGCGTCAGGGCACGCCAAATTGGGCGCGTTCAGATCGCAAACCTAGCGCCTGCCTTCACGTCGCAACGATTACCCCGCCGCGTCCTGTGAACGGAAAACTATAATGTCAGCGCCAATACGCAACCGGTCTAGGTAATCGCTCCACCATTGCGCCATTTCGACCCGCTCCGGCCAATAGGCGCTGCGATGATAGGCCGCTCGCACCTGATTGGCGTCGGCATGGGCAAGCGAGCGTTCGATTGCATCGGGATTCCACTTGCCGCTTTCGTTCAAGAGCGACGACGCCGTCGAGCGAAAGCCATGCGCCGTCATGGTGTCGGCCCCATAGCCCATCCGGCGGAGCGCCCCGTTTATCGCATTCTCGCACATTGGCTTCAGCTGAGTGCCGAGTTTGGGAAAAACGAAACGCCCGTCGCCGCTCAGCGCTTCGGCTTCGCGCAAGATAGCCAGTGCTTGGCACGACAGTGGCACGCGGTGCGGCTGGCGCTGTTTCATGCGCGCGGCTGGAATCGTCCATACCGCGCCGTCGAAGTCGATTTCGCTCCATTCGGCTTGGCGGATTTCGCCGGGCCGCTGGAAAACCAAGGCAGTGAAGCGTAGCGCCAGCGTCGTCACGGGCTGGCCGGTGTAGCCGTCGATAGAACGGAGCAGCGCGCCGAACGCCACGGCGTCGGTAATCGCGGCATGATGCTTGGCAATCGGCGCAATAAGCGCACCGGCCAGCGGCTGGGCCGGATCGACCGCCGCGCGAGCAGTAGCAACCGCATAGCGAAACACGCGGCTAGAAAAGGAGCGCAGTCGCCGCGCAGTCTCGCGCTGCCCTGCCCGCTCGGATACGCGCAACACGCCAAGCAACTCGGCAGGCGTAATGTCGGCAATCGGGCGTGTGCCCAAAACTGGCAACAGTTTCGACAACAGCCAACGCGCCTTCGTCACGGTAACGTCGGCTTTGCCTTCCGCCTCCAGCTTGGCGATGAATTCTTCGGCAATCCCTCCAAACGTGTTGCCCGCTGCCACGCGCTTCGCCGCCCGCGCTTCGCGTTTAGCAGCCGCCGGATCGCTGCCCGCTTGCGCAGATTTGCGGGCGAGGTCACGCGCCGCGCGGGCATCTTTCAAACTGACTTCGGGATAGGCCCCCAGCGCGAGCTTCTTTTCCTTGCCGTCTATGCGGAATTTGAAGCGCCAAAGCTTCGATCCACCAGCCGTAACCAGCAGATATAGCCCCTTGTCGTCTGCAAGCTTGCGGTCCTTTGCACCCGCCGTTGCGGTTCGGATCGCAGTATCAGTCAGCGCCATGCCCTAGCCTTTCCCAAATGCGGCGATTGCCAATCCGGAAAAGGCCCCCAAAAAGGCCCCCAAATTTTTCCGATTGTCGGCGAACGCCAGCGACCGGAGGCAACCAAACCAAGGCGAAAACTAGCAGAAAAGCGCGGGTTTCGCAACCCGCGCCGGACTTTTACGAATAGGTAAATGGTGCCCAGAAGAGGACTCGAACCTCCACGCCCTTGCGAGCGCCAGCACCTGAAGCTGGTGCGTCTACCAATTCCGCCATCTGGGCACGGGTGGCATCGCGCAAAGCCGCATGATGCCGGGTAGGAGCGGGCCGATACGGGCGGGGCAGACGGTTGTCAACTTGTGTCGCGGGCGGTGCGATGCTCTGGGCGGTTGCGTTGGCGCGCGCGGCTATGCAAAGGCGATCCGGCAATTCTGAGGAACAGGCAATGAGCGGCGCGAGCGATGGGAACGGACTGCGGGGCAGACTGATCGTGCTGGTGGGCGGTTCCGGCTTTGTCGGCGCGCATGTCGCGCAGGAGCTGCTGGCGCGCGGGGCGCGGGTGCGGATCGTCAGCCGGCATCCCGAGCGCGCATTCCGGCTCGGGCCGCTGGGCAATCTCGGCCAGCTCCAGCTGCTGCGCGGCGACATGGCGCGGCCCGAAAGCATTGTCCCGGCGCTGCAGGGCGCGGATGGGGTGGTCAATTTGGTCGGGGTGTTCGGCGGCAATATCGACGCCTTGCACGTGAAAGGCCCGGCGGCGATCGCGGCGGCGGCCAAGGTCGCGGGGGTCAAAGCCTTCGTCCAGATCTCGGCGATCGGCGCGGATGCCTCCTCGCCGGTTCCCTATGCGCGGACCAAGGCCGAGGGCGAGGCGGCGGTGCGCGCGGGCTTCCCCGGTGCAAGTGTGCTGCGGCCCTCAATCGTGTTCGGGCCGGACGACATGTTCATCAACCGCTTCGCCGGACTGATCGCCATGCTGCCCGCGCTGCCGGTGTTCGGACCGGAGGCGAAATTGCAGCCGGTGTTCGTCGATGACGTCGCGCTGGCGGTGGCGGCAGCGCTCGACGGTCCGGTGAAGCTGGGCGGCAAGGTTTTCGAACTGGGCGGGCCCGAAGTGCTGACGATGCTGGAGCTCAACCAGCGGATTGCCAAGGCCCAGGGGCGCACCCGCCTGTTTGCCGCGCTGCCCGATGCGGCGTCCAGCGTGTTCGCCACGGCAACCGGCTGGCTGCCCGGCGCACCGATCACGCGCGACCAATGGGCGCTGCTCAAGGCCGGCAATGTCGCCGATGCCAGGCTACCCGGCTTCAAGACGCTGGGCATTGTGCCGCGCCCGCTGGCGCTGTTCCTCGACCGCTGGATGGTGCGCTACCGCAAACATGGCAGGTTTGGCGCGAAGGCTGCCGCGAGCTAAATCTCAGGCGTTTACATCGCCGTAATGGCTGGGCGGCTGGATCACTTCCATCCGCTCGGTCAGCAAAGGGCGGAAGCTGGGGCGGCTCTTGAACACCGAATACCAGCCGCGCGCCTGTTCGTGGCCGGTCCAGTCGAGCCCGCCGAGATAGTCCGCGACCGAGATCTGCGCGGCGGCGGCAAGATCGGCGAGGCTCATCGTCGCGCCCGCCAGCCACGGGCGGTGATCGATCAGATAGTCGATGTAATAGAGATGCTCATGCGCCAGCTTCATCGCCTCGCGCAGCATTTTCGAGTCCGGCGGCTGGCGCATGATCAGGCGCTTCTTCATCCGCTCGTGGAGCAAGGGCGCGGTGACATCGCCGAAGAAATTCTCGTCGAACAGCGCGACCAACCGGCGGATTTCCGCGCGGTTGGCGGCGGTGCCGTTGATCATCGGGTTCTTGTCGACGGTCTCTTCGAAATATTCGCAGATCGCCCGGCTATCGACCAGCGTCGCGCCTTTCTGCGGATCGTGGAGCACCGGTGTGCGGCCCGCCGGGTTGAGGTCGCGGAACTCGTCGCGCCCTTCCCACGGGTTCTCCCGCCACAGCTCGTAGGCGATCCCCTTCTCGCTAAGGAGCAGGCGGACCTTGCGGCTGAACGGGCACAGGGGAAATTGGTAGAGCTGCCACATGGCGGCGACTCATGGCGAAGGCGCTGCGCTTCGTCCACCGGGTAAGGCAGCTTTTTCCGGTGCATAAGGCAGGCTTTCGATCCGCGCCGCGCGGCCAAGCGCAGCACCGAGCCGCGCAAGGCGTCGTTCGAGCGATGGATCGGAGAGCGCGATGAGGCGCAGCGGGACCTGGAGCAGGATATCGCCATCCTCCGCCAATCCTAGCGGCAGCGCGGACAGCGCCTGAGGTCCGCCCCCCGACAGCCGCTGCGCGACGCGCAGCGCGAAGCCCCAGGCGGTCGCGCGCGCTATCTGGGCCTGCGAGGCGAGCTGGCCGAGTAGCGCGGGGGCCTTGGCCGGATCGCCCCCCAGCGCGACATGCAGCGCCATCGCCATCGTCGCGCGGTCGGCAGCGTCGATCCCGATCCAGTTGCCGTGGAGCGCCAAATCCTCGCTATCGGTGGCGCGGAAATCGGGATTGATCGCCCAGCCCGCGCCCGAGAGCAGGCAGACGGCATGGCGCAGGCGGCGCATCGCCGGGGGCTCGTCGGCGAACAGCGGATCGCTCCACGCGAGCAACGCTTGGGCATAGCCTTCGGCCTGCTGCTGGGTACCGACTGCATGGCGGATCGCGTCGATCAGCGGGTCGCACGCGCGCGTCCGGGCATCGAGCTGCTGGTAGAGCAGTCCTTCGCGCAGGCCGAAGGCAGAAATGACGATCGTATCGGGCTCGACCACCGCAACCAGCGCGGCGAGCAGCGCAGCTGCATCGTCCAGCTGCAGCGCGCGGCTGGAACGCACGCCCGGCACGGCTGCAAGTTGCGCGGAGCCAAATGCGCTGACGCTGGCCTTGAGGGGGGCGGCCTCGCTGGCCGGGAAGCTGTAGTTGCCGAGCACGGCCAATGGCCAGCCGCGCTGGTGCATGTGGACGCGGGCGAGCGCGCGCCACGCGCCGCCGACCAGATAGATCGGCTTCCCCGCACATTCGCCGATCCAGTCGAGCGGCGCGATCATCGCGCGCGCCGCCTTGCGCAAGCTTCCGGGTCCACCCGCGCGGATGCTGGCGACGCGCATCGCGCCGAGCGGGAGCGAGACCCGGTCGAGCACCTCGCCGCCGGCGACCCGGACAAGCTCCAGACTGCCGCCGCCAAGGTCGGCAACCAGTCCGTCGGCTTGAGGCCACGCGGAGATCACCCCGTAGCCCGCGGCGACCGCCTCACCGTCGCCGTCGAGCAGCTGAGCGGCGATGCCCAGCTTGCGCACCTTCCCGAGGAACTGCTTGCCGTTGGTCGCATCGCGCACCGCCGCGGTCGCGACGGCGCGGACCGGGATCGGCTGCATCAGGTCGAGCAGCGCTGCGAAGCGGGCCAAGCCCCTGAGAGCCAGCGCTTCATTGTCGGGGTCGAGCCGCCCGGTCGCAACCACACCCCGCCCCAGCCCGGCCATGATTTTTTCGTTGTACAGCACCACCGGGGCGCGGGCGGGGCCACCGAACACAACCAACCGGATCGAGTTCGAGCCGATATCGATGATGGCCTGGCGGGGGGCTTGGTTCACCCGGGCGGTTGTAGGGAGAGTTTGGGGACCACGCCAGCCTCGCCCAGCGCGGCGCCGCGGCCCGAGAGCGACGGGTTGGTCATGAAATAGGAGTGGCAATCGAACGGCTGCCCCCTTGACGCTGCTCGCAGATAGCTGCCGTCTGGCTGGAGTATCCAGCTGCGTTCGGTATCGAGCAAATTCGCCACCATCACTTGGTCGAGCACCTGGTCGTGGACGGTCGGGTTGGTAATCGGCAGCGCATACTCGACCCGGCGATCGAAGTTTCGGCTCATCCAGTCGGCCGACGACATGTAAACGGCGGCGGCGCGGCTTGGCAGCTCGGTGCCATTGGCAAAGGCCCAGATGCGGCTGTGTTCGAGGAACCGGCCGATGATCGACTTGACCGTGATCGTTTCGGATACGCCGGGAATTCCGGGGCGCAGGCAGCAAACACCGCGCACCACCAGCACGATTCGCACACCCGCCGCGCCCGCCTCGTATAGCTTGTCGATGGTCTGGCGATCGGACAGCGAGTTGAGTTTGGCCCAGATTCCCGCGGGCTTGCCGGTACGAGCATTGGCGATCTCGCGATCGATCAGATCGTTGAGCTTGTGGCGTAGCTGCAGCGGGCTGATCGTCAGCTGGTGCAGTTTTGGCTCGAGATAACCGGTGATGAAGTTGAACACCGCCGCCGCATCCTCACCGAGCTTGGGATCGGCGGTGAAATAGCTGAGATCGGTGTAAGTGCGTGCGGTCTGCGGATGATAATTGCCGGTACCGAAGTGGCAGTAGCTCCGGGTTCCATCGCCCTCGCGGCGGACGACCAGACTGATCTTGGCGTGGGTCTTGAGCTCGATGAAGCCGTAGACCACCTGCACCCCCGAACGCTCGAGCTGCGCGGCCCATTGCAAATTTTGCTCCTCATCGAACCGGGCACGCAATTCGACCACCGCAGTCACCGATTTCCCCGCCTCGGCCGCATCGCACAGCGCGCGGATCACAGCGTCCTGCTTGCCCGCACGGTACAGCGTTTGCTTGATCGCCAGCACATCGGGATCCTCGGCGGCCTGGCGCAGGAACGCCAGCACCACGTCGAAGGCTTCGTAGGGATGGTGGACCACGATGTCCTTTTCGCGGATCGCGGCAAAGCAATCGCAGTCGTGTTCGCGGATGCGTTCGGGAAAGCGCGGGGCGTAGTGCGGGAATTTGAGGTCGGGTCGGTCGAAGCCGACCAGCTGGTCGAGATCGCTCAGCCCCAGTAATCCGTCGGTTTCGGTCATCGTTGCGGCTTCGCCGTCCAGCTCGCTCGAGATCATCCGGGCGAGTTCGGGGGGCATCGAGCGTTCCGCCTCGATCCGGATCACGCGGCCGCGCCGCCGCCGCTTGATCGCCGAGCGGAAGTAGCGGACCAGATCCTCGGCCTCTTCCTCCAGCTCGATGTCGCTGTCGCGGATGACGCGGAACGTCGCCGAGCCGACGATCTCGAACCCCGGAAAGATGCGCCCTCCGAAGTGACGCAACACGGTCTCGATCGGGACACAGGTGCAGTCCTCGCCCGGCAGAACTATGAAGCGCGGCAGCGTGGAGGGCAGCATGATCAGCTCGCGCACCGTCTCACCATCGCTGTTGCGCTTGAGGTCGAACAGCATGCTCAGCCCCAGATTGGGGATGAACGGGAACGGATGCGCCGGATCGAGCGCCTGCGGGGTCAGCACGGGAAACAGTTGCTGCGCGAAAAACATGTCGAGATGCGGCTGCATCGCGCGCTTGATGTCATAGAGTTCGAGCACGCGAATGCCCGCCAGCCGCAACTCATCGCGCAGCCCCCGCCACAGTGCCTGCTGGTCCGTCATCAACTGCGCGGTGTGGATCGCGATCAGATCGAGCGCCTGCCCCGGGGTCAGCCCGTCGATCGAGCGGTCCTCGATCTTGCGCAACTGCTGGCCGCGCAGTCCGGCGACGCGGACCATGAAGAATTCGTCGAGATTGGCACCCGAAATGGCAAGGAAACGCAACCGCTCAAGCAGCGGATGCGCGCGGCGGCCGGCCTCGGCGAGCACCCGGCGATTGAACTGCAGCCAGCTGATTTCGCGGTTGAAATAGCGCTCGCCGGGATTGGCGGTGATGTCATCCATCGCCCCGATTTCGCTCGACTGCACGCTCGCCATCATCCCTCCGACACTGAACCCCTGCCCATGCCGGTGCAAGCTTGCCTGACGGTTGTTACAGTTGGGCGACACCGCCGCGCGGGAACCCGAAGGCCGCGAAGGATTCTAGCCTTAGAACGACAAGGGAAAAGAGCGATGGCGGCACGGGCCTATTGGCAGGGGCAGATCAGGCTGGCGCTGGTCTCGATCCCGGTGGAGATTTACCCGGCGACAAAATCCGGCGCGGCGATCAGCTTTCGCCAGATCCACGAACCGACCGGCAAGCGGGTCAATTACGAAAAGGTCGTAGCGGGCGTCGGCCCGGTCGATCGTGATGAAATCCTCAAAGGCTACGAGATCTCCAAGGGCAATTATGTATTGCTCGAAGATGCCGAGATCGAGGCGGTGAAAATCGAAAGCCGCAAGACGCTCGAGCTGGTCCAGTTCGTCGCCGCCGAAGACATCGACGTGCTCTATTACGAGAAGCCCTATTTCGTCGTCCCGGCCGACGATCTGGCGGAGGAAGCCTATGTCGTGCTGCGCGAGGCACTGCGCGGAGCGAAGAAGGTCGCGCTCGGGCAATTGTCGGTCCGCGGGCGCGAACAGCTGGTGGCGCTCAAGCCCTGCAGCAAGGGCATCGTGATGGAAGTGCTGCGCTATGCCGACGAGGTTGCCAAGGCGCAGAGCTTCTTCCGCGAGATTCCCGATACCAAGCCCGACGCCGAGCTGCTCGATCTCGCCACCACGCTGATCGAGAAGAAGACCGGCCCGTTCAAGCCCGAAGTGTTCCACGACCGCTACGTCGATGCGCTCAAGCGGCTGGTCGAAAAGAAAGCCAAGGCCAAGGGCAAGACCATCCTCGAAGACGTCGGCGAACCTGCGGCGCGCGGCGGCAATGTGATCGACCTGATGGCGGCGCTCAAGCGTTCGGTCGGCGGCGAAAAAGAAACGAAGAAGGCCCCAGCCAAGAAGCCCCCCGCACGCAAGCGGGCCTGAGATGGCCCGACCCGATCCCCTCGCGACCTACAACACCAAGCGCGATTTCAAGCGCACCGCAGAACCGGCGGGCAAGCGCGCCACAAGCGCGGGCGGCAATAGCTACGTGGTCCAGAAACACGACGCGACACGGTTGCACTGGGACTTCCGGATCGAGGTGGAAGGGGTGCTCAAGTCGTGGGCGGTCACCAAAGGCCCCAGCTCCGACCCCGAGGACAAGCGGCTGGCGGTGCGCACCGAGGACCACCCGTTGGCCTATGGTGCGTTCGAGGGGACGATCCCCAAGGGCGAATACGGCGGCGGTACGGTGATGTTGTGGGATCGCGGCAGCTGGACTCCGATCGCAGGCAAAAGCGTCAAGGACCTCGATCAGGGCCACCTCCACTTCACGCTTCAAGGCGAGCGGATGAGCGGCGAGTGGATCCTTATCCGCCTGAAGCCCCGCCCCGGCGAGAAGCGCGAAAACTGGCTGCTGCGAAAGATCGACGACGCTTATGCCAAGCAGGGCGATGTTCTGGTCGATCGGGCGCTGACTTCGGTGCTGACCGGGCGGACAATGGAGGAAATCGCGGGCGATGCTGCAGGCAGCCACTCGCTCAGGGGCCAGAAAGGCAAAGCCTTCACCGCGATCATGGCCGACGCGGCGAGCCACAACGCCAAACTTGCCAAGCCGAAGGCGAAAGGCCCGTCCAAGCTCCCGAAATTCCGTCCGGTCCAGCTTGCCACGCTGGTCGATGCGGTGCCGAGCGGTAACGGCTGGATGCACGAGATCAAATTCGACGGCTATCGTGCGCTGATCGCGGTCGCGAGCGGCAAAGTCGCGGTCCACACCCGCACCGGGCTAGACTGGACCGACAAGTTCGCGCCGCTGGTCAGGCATATCGCGGCGCTCGGCCTGGCCTCCGCGCTGATCGACGGCGAGATCGTCGCCTATGGCAAGGACGGCAATCCGGACTTTTCGGCGCTGCAGGCGGTGCTCAAGCGGGGCCACGGCATGCAGACCGAGGCGACCCCGCTCAGTTTTCACGCGTTCGACCTGCTCGAAATCGACGGACTGGACCTGACCGGGCTGCCCAATATCGAGCGCAAGGAGCGGCTCGAAGCGCTGCTCGCCGAGGCCGCGCCGCCGATCCATGTCTCCGACCATGTGATTGGCGCGGGCGAGAAGCTGCTCGCGGCGATGTGCGCCTCGGGTCAGGAAGGGATCATCTCCAAGCGCATCGACGGGCATTATTCGGGCAAGCGCGGCCGCAATTGGCTGAAGGTCAAATGCGTTCAGCGGCAGGAATTCGTGGTGATCGGCTGGAAGAAATCGAGTACCAAGACGCGCCCGTTCGCCTCGCTGTTGCTCGCCCAGCATGAGAGCAAGAAGCTGATTTACAAGGGCAATGTCGGTACCGGATTCAATGCCGCAGCGCTCGACGATCTGGAAATGCGCATGGCCAAGATGACCCGCAACGAGTCACCCGCCGAAGTCCCGCGCGAGGATCGGCGGGGAGTGACATGGCTCAAGCCCGAACTGGTCGCCGAGGTCGCTTTTGCCGAATTCACTGCGGAAGGATCGGTCCGCCACGCCAGCTTCATCGGCCTGCGCGCCGACAAGCCCGCCAGCGCGGTCAGGCCCGAGAAGGTCGAACACCTCATCGACGCCGAAGCTCCGGTGAAAATCTCCAGCCGCGAACGGGTAGTCTTCCCCGAAAGCGGCCAGACCAAGGGTGACCTCGCCGATTACTACCAGACGATCGCGCCGTTGATGCTGCCATTTGCCGCAGGCCGTCCGGTCAGTCTGGTGCGCTGCCCGCAAGGGCGGTCGGGCAAGTGCTTTTTCCAGAAGCACGACAGCGGTATGTTCGGCGACCATGTGCGCCATGTGCCGATCCGCGAAAAGGATGGGGGCACCGAGGACTATCTATTCGTCGAAGACGCCTCCGGGCTGCTTGCCTGCGTCCAGATGGGGACGATCGAGTTCCATGCCTGGGGCAGCCGCGCCGCAGCGGTCGAGCGGCCCGACCGGATGATCTTCGATCTCGATCCCGACGAGGGGTTGGACTTCGCCGCCGTAAAATCGGCAGCCAAACATATCCATGACCGGCTGGCCGATATCGGCCTGACCAGCTTTGCGATGCTCTCGGGCGGCAAGGGGGTGCATGTGGTGGTGCCGCTGACGAATCCCGGTGGTTCGGGGGGTCATTCGTGGGCGGCGCACAAGGACTTCGCCAAGCGCTTCGCTGAAGCGCTAAGCATCGCCGAACCCGAGCGCTTCCTTGCGACGATGAGCAAGGCCAAGCGCAAGGGCAAGATCTTCATCGACTGGCTGCGCAACCAGCGCGGCGCGACTGCCGTGCTGCCCTATTCCGCCCGCGCCCGCGCGAACGCTCCGGTCGCAGTCCCGATAGCGTGGGGCGAACTGGCGGACATGAAAAACGCGCATCCGTTCGCCATTGGCGATGCCGCGCGGCTGCTCACCCGGTCTCGCAGCAAAGGCCTCGCCGGATGGGGTTTCGCCGAGCAAACGCTGCCCGACCTCTAGAAGCTGCCTTTGACCGTCAGGTTGAAGATCGGCCCGATCAGGCGATTGCGCCGCTCGTAGAACGCGACCGGCGATGCGTTGCGCCGCCCTGCATAGACCGTGCGCTCCCAATAACTGCGCGCATCGGTCAGGTTGCGGACGTCGAGCCGCACCGTGAGACCGCCGACGTCCTTGTTCTCGACGAATACTCCGCCCCACCAAGGCCCTTCGTGCTGGGTACCCACCTCGTTGAGGCGAAACGACGGCTGATTGTGCTGGTGGAACAGATCGAACCCCCAGGCCCAGTCCGATCCCGGTATGTCGTGCCGCAGCCCGAGTTCGACCAGCCGGTCGGTGAAGCCGCTGTACTGGCGACGCTCGCCGGTAAGCGGATCGCGCAGGCTCGAGTGTTGGAGCAAGAGCCGGACATCGACTTTCGCCCCTTTCCAGCCGATCGGATCGAGCAGGATCGTGCTGGTCCAGTCGATCGCCTGCGCGTTGGCGTGCGGGATGTTGCCGACCGATTCGCCGGTCAGGCCGATCGGCACGATGTCGACGTAGTCTTCCACCAGCCGACCGATCAGCTGCAGCTTGGTCGAACCCCAGCGGCCGAGCTTCTTGTTCGCCTCGATTTCGAGCGACCAGTCCTGTTGCGGAACCAGCTCATTGTTGCCGGCATTGGCGTTCTCGTTGTCGAGGAACACCCGCGCGAGGAAATCGTAGAACGAGAGTTGGAGCACCCGTCGCCGCAGCTTGAGCGAGACGTCGAAAGTGGCGCTCGGCCGCCAGGCGAGCGAGAGCGAACCCTTGGGCCGGAAGAAGCTGCGGGTCTGGCCGAGCGGTCCGGTCTGCGCGATGCGCGAGCTTTCGGCACCGGCCACAATCTGCAGGGTCAGCTTCGACGACAGCGGCCGACCGTAGCTCAAAAGGCCTTCGTAGCGGCTTTCACGTACCCCGCCCGTCCCGTCGGGGAACGGCACCGGCACGAAGTTCCCGGCCGGATCGAGCGTGAATAGCGCGGCGGCATTATCGAGGCTGTTGAACGCTGCCTCGCCCGATAGCTGCCAGTCGGACTTGCCGGTCTTGAAGGTGTATTCGCCGCGGACGATTCGCTCACCGACTTCGCCGACCTGCGAATAGCGGTCGCCGAACGGTGCGCTGCCATCGACCGGCGTGGTGATCACTGTCTGCACATAGGGTTCGTGCGCGCGACGATTGAGGCCGATCAGCTTGAGCTTGCCCGGGCCCATCCCGAATTCAACGTCGCCGCCCAGCTCGTAGTTCCAGCCGTCGGCATTCGACGAAACGGTGCGTCCCCGATCGACCCCGGTCACCCGGTCGCGGAAGCCCTTTTCGCGGTAATGCTCGTAGAACCGTTTGTACTGCGCGTTGAGATTTATAACCGAATCGCCCGGACCGTCGATCGTCGTCCGGCCGCTGATGCCCGGCTCCTGATAGCGGTTGTTCCAGGTGTCGTTGCGCAGTTCGATCAGGCTGCCCGCAGCATCGTAGATGTAGGTCGGGCCGACCGCGGCACCCAGCCCGCCGCGATTGGCGATGGTCACCGAGTAATCGACCGCGCCGGTCTTGCCGCTGACCGACACCGAGCCGCGGGCGATGAACGGTTCGACCGCGTGGATCCGCACCGCAGGGTTCCATTCAAATTGGCCGGTAGTGCTGTCCGATTTGGCGATGATATTGGCGACTTGTCCGCTCAGTCCTGGCAGATCGAGGCTTGCGCCATCGGCGATCTCGATGCGCACGACATTGCCGGCAGGGATGCGCTGGAGCTGGGTGAAGATGTCGTCCGACTTGCTCGACAGGCGCTTGCCGTTGATCAGCACGTTGCCGGTTGCCTGACCCAGCCCGCGCAGCTGCTCGCTTTCACGGATCTGGAAGCCCGGAACTTGCTGCACCATGTCAAGCGCGGTGCGGGGCGCGAAGCGGGTGAAGTAGTCCGGAGTGAAGACCTGCGCAGCACTATCCGCCGGGGGAGTGGTTCCCTCGGCGGCGGCGGCATCCGCCTGGGCCGCATGGACCTGCCCCGCAGTCAAAGCCAGCGCGCCAACCGCAACCAGTACTTTTGCGGCAATGCGGGTGGCGCTCACAATCTCTCCCTTGACCTGCTGTTCTCAGGAGTGCGTTAGGCGAACAATACGGCCAATACCGTCGCACCTCGACCAGCGGGCTATGGAGTCCGACCAGCGACTACAGGGATAGTCGTTTCGAGCAGTTCGAGGCAAAGTGGCATCGTTCCGGAGAAAACCGTTGCCGAGTCGCCGGTTCGCGCCATGTCCGAGCGCAGCGTCGCGGCCTCGCGCTGGAACAGCGCTTGCACCTCGGTCCGGTTCAACCCGGTGTCGTCCAGCAACCGCGCGCCGGTACGAACGAAATACTCCCTGCCGCGCAGGTGCAGCGGCGGATAGGCCAGCGCCCACTTGGTGCCACGCGATTGATCGGCAGCAACGATCGCGAACAAGGCGGAGCAGCGCAGCGCGGCGTGGTGATCGAGCGTCAGCTGCGGTTCGGGCGGCGGCGGGGTTTGCGCTGCCAGCGGCGTGCCGAAGAGCGCAAAGATGATGGCGAAATGCTTGATCATGCGTCCCGCTACTACGCCGAAGCTGAACGCCAGCCCACCATCTACCGCAATCGCCGCGATTTGCATTTGACCCGCCAGAACGACTCATTATGAGTAGCAATTCGCAACGCAAAAACAGGAGAGTAACGCGTGTATAGTCACAATATGGTTGGCACCAACGACGTCGCGAAGTCGAAGATTTTTTACGACGCCGTGTTCGGTGCAATCGGCGGCAAGCCGGGCATCCAGGATGAGAAGGGCCGCCTGATCTACATGCACAACGACGGGCTGTTCCTGGTCACCCCGCCGATCGACGGCCAACCCGCCACCGTCGGTAACGGCTGCACGATCGGCTTTGCTATGAACGACGCCGCGCAGGCCGACGCGTGGCATGGCGCGGGCGTTGCGGCGGGGGGCACCGCGATCGAAGACGCACCGGGCATTCGCGAAGGCAGCTTCGGCCAGCTTTATCTGGCCTATCTGCGCGATCCCGACGGCAACAAGCTCTGCGCCCTGAAGCGGATGTGACGTAGACGTCGTCCCGGGGCCAACCGGGGCGGCGGTTACTTCGCGAGCAGGAACACCGCGTGCTCGGCGCGGAAGTTGGCGGCGGCGGCGCTGGTGCGCTGGTCGCCGGTCAGGAACCAGCATTCCTCCACCTTGAACCCGCGCGCTGCGACCAGCGCGCGGAAATCGTCGATCGTGACGTGGTGAATATTGGGCGTTTCGTACCACGCCACCGGCAGCAGCCGGGTGACCGGCATCCGCCCGCCCCACAGCAGGCTCAGCCGCACCCGCCAATGCGCGAAATTGGGGAAGCTGACGAAGGCGTGCCGCCCGATCCGCAGCAATTCGTCGAGCACCTTGTCGGGCCGCATCGTGGTCTGGAGCGTCTGGCTGAGGATCGCGTAGTCGAAACTGGTGTCGGGATAGTCGGCCAGATCGACATCGGCATCGCCCTGAATCACCGACAATCCGCGCGCCACGCATTCGGCGACATTGGCCGGATCGAGCTCCATTCCGCGCGCATCGACGCGCCGCTCATCGCGCAGCGCGGCCATCAACGCGCCATCGCCGCAGCCGACATCGAGCACCCGGCTACCCGGCATGACATTGGCGGCGATTACCGCCAGATCGGGGCGCAGGTTGCTCACTGGTTGAGGAACCCGGCCACGACCCGGTCGAGCGCGGGCACGTCGAGCAGGAAGCTGTCGTGGCCGAACGGCGCGGACAGCTCGACGAAGCTCACCGCCGCACCTGCGGCATTGAGCGCATGGGCGATGCTGCGCGATTCGGCAGTCGGATAGAGCCAGTCGGTATCGAAACTGACCAGGCAAAACCGCGCCGAAGTGCCGACAAAGGCTTGCGCCAGCCTGCCGCCATGCTCTTCGGCCAGATCGAAATAGTCCATCGCCCGGGTGATGTAGAGATAACTGTTGGCGTCGAACCGGTCGATGAAGCTGAGCCCCTGGTGGCGCAAATAGCTCTCCACCTGGAAATCGGCATCGAACCCGAAAGTTTTGGCGTCACGATCCTGCAAGCGCCGCCCGAACTTCTCGTGCATCCCGGCTTCGGACAGATAGGTGATGTGCGCGGCCATCCGCGCTACCGCGAGACCGGCATCGGGGCCTTTACCTGCGTAGTAATCGCCGTTCTTCCACTTGGGGTCGGCCATGATCGCCTGCCGCCCGACTTCGTGGAACGCGATATTCTGCGCCGATTGCCGCGTGCTCGACGCAATCGCCAGCGCAGCAGCGGTCCGTTCGGGGAAGTTGGCGGCGAGGCTCAGCGCTTGCATCCCGCCCATCGACCCGCCGACCACTGCGTGGAGTTTGGCGATACCCAGCGCGTCGAGCAGCGCGATTTGGCTGCGGACCATATCTCGCACGGTAATCACCGGAAACCGCATCGCGTAAGGCTTGCCGTCCGCCGTCGCGCTGGCCGGGCCGGTAGTACCCATGCAGCTGCCCAGCACATTGGCGCAAATCACGAAATAGCGCGCGGTGTCGATCGGCTTGCCCGGGCCGACCATCCGGTCCCACCAGCCGGGCTTGCCGGTGATCGGATGCGGGCTGGCGAGGTGCTGGTCGCCGGTCAGCGCATGGCAGACGAGGATGGCGTTGCGGCGGTCTTCCGCCAGTTCCCCGTAAGTTTCATAGGCGATCCGCACGCCGTCCAGCTGCTGACCGCTGTCGAGCGGCAGCGGTTCGGCGAGCTCCAGCAATTGGCGAGCGGCAAGGACAGGGGCGGTGGCGGTGGCCATAGGCCAAGCGAAGTGGGGGAGTGCAGTTCGGCTGTCAATTGCTGCAAAGCGGCAGGGGCGGGCTGTCAATCGAGCGCAACACTGCTATGCGCACCCGGCAATGACGGACGCACCCACTCCCAAGCCGTGGATCGAGGCGATCCATGCCTATGTCCCCGGCAAATCTGTGGGCAGGGATGGCCAGCCGCTGATCAAGCTTTCGGCCAACGAGAACCCGCTCGGGACCAGCGCCAAAGCCTTGGCGGCACGCGAAAACGCGGCCGAGCCGAGCCGCTACCCCGATCCCGACAGCACGGCACTGAGACAGGGTCTAGCGCTGCACAACGGCATCGACCCGGCGCGGATCGTGTGTGGAACCGGCTCTGACGAGCTGCTCAACCTCGCAGCGCAGGGCTATGCCGGTCCGGGCGACGAGGTGATTTACGTTCGCTATGGCTTTATGGTCTACGACATCGCCGCGCGGCGCTGCGGGGCAACCCCGGTGGTTGCTCCCGATGCCGACTTCGGCACCGATATCGATTCGCTGCTTGCGGCTGTGACCGACAAGACCCGCGTGGTGTTCATCGCCAATCCCAATAATCCGACCGGTAGCTATTTGCCCGGTAGCGAGATTGCGCGGCTCCATGGCGGACTGCGCTCCGACGTGCTGCTGGTGCTCGACCAGGCCTATGCCGAATATCTTGCCCCCGGTATGGATGACGGCGGACTGGCGCTGGCCGCCGCGCATGACAATGTGCTGGTCACGCGGACCTTTTCCAAGATTTACGGCCTCGCGGGCGAGCGGATCGGCTGGGCGACCGGTGCGAGCGCGATCATCGCCACGCTCAACCGGATTCGCGGGCCGTTCAACGTCACCAACAACGGCCAGGCAATCGCGCTGGCGGCGCTGGCGGACCAAGACTTCGTCGCCCATTCGCGCGAGCACAACCGCGCCACGCGCGAGCGCTTCGTCACAGCGCTCGAAGCACTGGGCAACTATGGCATCCGGCCCCTGCCGAGCGAAGCCAACTTCGTGCTGGTGCTGTTCGAGGGCAAGCTGAGCGCGCAAGCCGCGTTGGACGGCCTTGCGGACAGGGGAACCATCGTGCGCTGGCTGCCGGGGCAAGGCCTGCCCCATGCGTTGCGTATTACTATCGGCACCGCCGACCAGATGGACGTGGTCGCACGGGCCTTGCGCGAGATGGCCGAGGGCGCGCGATGAGCTTTGAGCGCGTTGCCATCATCGGGCTGGGACTGCTGGGCGGCTCGATCGGCCTCGCGGTGCGCGAGCACCTGCCGCACGCGACCACGACCGGCTACGACGCCGACCCCGCGACGCGTGAACGCGCCGCCGAACGCGGCCTCGTCGGCCAAGTCTGCGAAACCGCCGCCGAGGCGGTGCGCGAGGCGGACCTTGTGATCCTCTGCGTGCCGGTTGGCGCGATGGGCGCTGCCGCCGCCGAATTTTCCCAAGCGCTACCCGTCGGCGCCATCGTCAGCGATGTCGGCTCGTCCAAGCAGACCGTCGCCACCGCGCTGGCCGAGGCGCTCCCCGGCCACACGGTGATCCCCGCGCACCCGGTTGCGGGGACCGAGCGCAGCGGGCCCGATGCGGGCTTTGCCAGCCTGTTCCACAACCGCTGGTGCATCCTGACCCCGCCACCCGAAGCTGCAGCGGAAGATGTCGCGCGGCTCTCGGCCTTCTGGGAAGCGCTGGGTGCCAATGTCGAGTTGATGGATGCCCAGCACCACGATCTGGTGCTCGCGATCACCAGCCATTTGCCGCATTTAATCGCTTATACCATCGTCGGCACCGCCTCCGACCTCGAGCAGGTGACGCGCGGCGAGGTGATCAAATATTCGGCCGGCGGCTTCCGCGATTTCACCCGCATCGCCGCCTCGGACCCGACGATGTGGCGCGACGTATTCCTGACCAACAAGGATGCGGTTCTCGAAATGCTCCAGCGGTTCAGCGAAGATCTTACCGCGCTGCAGCGCGCGATCCGGGTGGGCGACGGCGACGGGCTGTTCGATCACTTCACCCGCACCCGCGCAATTCGCCGCTCGATCATCGCCGAAGGCCAGGACGATGCGCGACCCGATTTCGGGCGCGCCGATCACGGCGGCTAGCTCAAAAAACCAGGAACAGGATCGCAACTCCGGCCATTATCGCGGTCGATATCCAGCCCCCAAATGCCAGCTTGCGCGAGATGGTCAGTTCCCCCATCGCCTTGGGATTGCGGGCGATCAGCATCGTCACCAGCATCAATGGCGGGGCCAGCAGGCCATTGACTACTGCGGCCCAATAGAGCGCCCGCATCGGGTCGATGCCGATGAAGTTCAACGCGACCCCGGCCAGCGTGGCCACTGCAATCGCTCCGTAGAACGCCTTGGCCTCGCGCGGCTTGCGGTCCAGCCCCTCGGTCCAGGCAAAGGTCTCGCTGACCGCATAGGCCGCCGAACCCGCCAGGATCGGCACCGCCAGCAGCCCCGTCCCGATGATCCCCATCGCAAACAGGACGAACGCCAGATTTCCCGCAATCGGGCGCAGCGCGTCGGCCGCCTGCGCCGCGCTGGTGACCTCGGTCACCCCGTGGGCATGCAGCGTTGCGGCGGTGGCGACGATGATGAACAGCGCGACGAGATGCGAGAATGCCATCCCGATGAGCGTATCGGTCCGGATGCGGCGCAATTCGGGACCTGCTGTCTTGGGCGAGACGTAAAGCGGCTTGGTGTGGCGGCGGTGCTGCTCTTCCACTTCCTGCCCCGCCTGCCAGAAGAACAGGTAAGGGCTGATCGTGGTCCCGAATATCGCGACCAGCGCCATGGTATGCGCCTTGTCCAGTGTGAAGCTGGGGATCAGCGTGCCCCGCAGCGCCTCGACCACCGGGACGCCCGCGACGAACACCACTCCGACATAGGAAAACAGGGAAAGCGTGGCCCATTTTAGGATGCTGGCATAGCGCGCGTAGCTGACGAACACTTCCAGACCCACGCTGAGCAAGCCGAACAGCGCGATATATACCAGCGCAGGTCCGGGCACCAACAGCCCCAACGCGGCACCCATCGCGCCCAGATCGGCACCGATGTTGATGACGTTGGCGATAAGCAGCAGCATGACCACTGACTGCAGCAGCGGCCGCGGATAGTGCTGGCGCAAGTTCTGCGCGATGCCCTTGCCGGTGGTGGCACCCACTTGCCCGCAAATTGCCTGGATCGAGGCAAGCAGCGGAAAACCGAACAGCATGGTCCACGCCATGCCGTAACCAAACTGTGCGCCGACCTGGCTGTAGGTGCCGATCCCGCTCGGGTCGTCATCGGCGGCACCGGTAACCAGCCCCGGGCCGAGTACATCGAAGGCCGAACGATTCTGGTTGGCGGCTTCGCTCACGCAGCGGAGCCGTTCAGCGCGTTGATTGCCGCATGGACCCGCGCCTCGATCTCCTCGCGGGGCAGGCCGGGCGGGATCGGATCGCCGACCTTCATGGTCACAACCCCGGGATGCCGGATAAACCCGCGCGGCCAGATCCGCCCGCTGTCGAGCGCGACCGGCACCAGCGGAACCCCCAGCAGCCGATAAAGCCCCGCCATCCCCGCGCCAAGCTCGGGCGCAGAGCCATGCGCGACGCGGGTCCCTTCGGGGAACAGGATGATCGGGCGTCCGCCAGCCAGCGCGGCCTTGCCCGCCGCAATCATCTGCCGCATTGCGGCCGCGCCCGCATCGCGATCAATCGGGATGACGCCGTGCCGCTTGGCCGCCAGCCCCCAGACCGGGATTGCCAGTAGCTGTTTCTTGAACACCACCGCAGGGCGATCGAACAGCACCAGCACCTCGATGGTTTCGAACATCGACTCGTGCTTGAACACCACCAGCGCGCCCGACTGCGGCAGTGTGCCTTCGATGCGAGTGCGGATGCCCAAAATATGCGCCGCGCACCAGCGGTGCCAGCGCGCCCATAGACGCGCGCCGAAAAGTACCGACGCCTCGTTGCCGAGCGCGGTCAGGCCAGCGAAGATCACCAGCGGGATGCTGCCGAGGTAGAACACCAGCGCAAACAGGATCGAGCGGATCAAATCCATCGCGCTCAGGCCCCGAACAGTGCCGTCACACGCCGCGCCAGCAACTTGTGATATTCGAGGAACAGCGTGCGCAGCGAAGGCCGCGTCGGGATCGCATCCTCAAGCACGATGAGATTGCCCGATGCGACATGGCGCAGTTCCCACGCCGCGCGCCGCATATGCCAATCGCTGGTCACCAGCCGGACCGAGCCGATCTTGTTGACCGCCAGCCAGCGCGCAATCTCCCGCGCGTTCGAACGGGTGTCGACCGAATCGAACCCCAGCGTGACGCAGCAGGCCATGGTTGCCACCGGGACTTCGTATTCCACCGCAAATTCGACCGGGCGCACCTCGCGGTCGACGCCGGAGACGAACAGCCTGGGCGCAAGGCCTTGCTCGAGCACGTCGAGCCCGCGATCGATCCGCCCCGCACCCCCGGTCGGGACCACCACCGCCGCGCTCTCGCCGTCTTCCAGCGGACGCGGCAGCGCAATCGCAAACCACACGAAGCCCAGCGCCCAGACAACCAGGATGACCGAGACGATCCGGCGAAGCATCAGAGCATCCGCTTCAAGGCGTGGATGACGGTCAGCCGCGCGGTGAGCATCGCCAGTATCACGCCGGCCACCGGGATCAACGCCAACAACACCCAGTCGAGCCAGTCGAGCGTGCCGCCCGCGACCATCCCCGCGCCGAGCGCTGCGAAGCGGCGGCCGAGGAACAGGATGACGCCAAGCCCGAGCGCGAGGCCGACCGCCCCGCCGCCCGCGGCGTCAACCGCGATCGAGCGCTGGAACACCCGTGCGATTTGCGCATCGGTGCCGCCCAGCAAATGCACCACCTCGATCGTGTCGCGATTGGACCCCAGCGCGGTGCGCGCCGCCAGCAGAACCGCCGCCGCGGTGGCCAGCGCGAGCAGCACGATCAGCGCCAGCGCCAGCCACTGCAGCGAAGCGATCGCACCGAACACCGGCCTGAGCCAGCTCGATTGGGCATCGACCCGCGCGGCCGGGGCAACTGCGCGCAAGTTTTGCGCCAATCCCCTTATACGCTCTCCGGAAATCGTGCCGGTCAGCCGTGCGTCGATCAGCGCGGGCACCGGCACGGCCTCGGCATTCGCGCCGCTCCCCAACCAGGGCTCGACCAGCGCATCGACTTCCTCCTGCGGGACCAGCCGCGCGTTCGTGACGCCGGCCGTGCGCGACAGCGCGTCAAGCGCTGCCTCGGCCTGCCGGTCGCGCACGCCGGGGTCGGCTTCGACAATCTGCACCGTGATCCCGCCCGCCAGTTCGGCGGCGGTCGCATTGGCGATATTGCGCAGCGCGAAACCCGCCGCCGCGGCGATTACGGTCAGTGTAATCATGATCGCGATGACCCACGGCATCGGCCCCGAGAGCCGCGCCTGCGGCACGAGGTCGGCCTCGCCCATGCCCGACAGCGTCCGCCACCCGCGCGACACGCCGCGGGCGATGACCGGGGGGACTTTGCTGGCCCGCTTGGTCATTGCACCGCTACCGGCCGCCGCGGCGGATATTTGAGCGCGCCGGTGGGATCGCTGAGCCGCCCCTTGTCGAGCCGCATGATCAGCGATTCGGGCACTTTCTTGAGCAGATGAACGTCGTGCGTGGCGACCACCACGGTCGTGCCGAGCCGGTTGAGCGCCTCGAACAGGCGCAGCAGCTTGACCGCCATCTCGGGATCGACATTGCCGGTCGGCTCGTCCGCCACCAGCATGTCGGGGCGGCCGATAACCGCGCGCGCAATCGCCACGCGCTGCTGCTCGCCGCCCGAAAGTTGCGCCGGGCGGGCCTGGATCCGGTCCGCGAGGCCGACCCAATCGAGCATGTCGGTCACCGGCTTGACCAAATCCTTCTCGGCCACCCCGGCGACCCGCAGCGGCAGCGCGACATTGTCGAACGCCGACAGATGCGCAACCAGCCGGAAATCCTGGAACACAACGCCCAGTCGCCGTCGGAATCCGGGCAGCCGGGCGCGCGGCAGCGTGATCGCATCGGTCCCGAACATCCGGATCATCCCGCGCGAGGGCCGCTGGGCCAGGTAGAGCAGCTTGAGCAGCGAAGTTTTGCCCGCGCCGCTCGCCCCGGTGAGGAAGTAGAAGCTGCCCGGATAGAGCGTGAACGACACGTCGGTCAGCACCTCGCGGTCGGTGCCATAGCGCAGCCCGACGTTGTCGAACTGGACGATGTCCCCGTCGGAATTCTGCGTCATAATCAGGAGTGTGCCCAGGCTCGCGGATTGCGGAGTGGCCTATAGCCGTCAAACCTCGTGGAAAAAAGGGCATTGGCGCGTTTGGTGCACAGCCCAAGCCTTGCCGCGCGCGCCAGCTTCCTGTTTACGTAACGTCATGATTATCGCGTGTCCTGCCTGCACGACCCGCTACGCGGTGCCCGACAGCGCGATCGGCGTGGACGGCCGGACGGTGCGCTGCGCCAAATGCCGCCACAGCTGGTTCCAGGATGGCCCGGTGCAGGTCGCCCCGCCGTCGGCCGCACCGCCGCCCGCCTCTGAGCCCGAGCCGACTGTCGTCGAGGCTCCGCATGCGCCGGAGCCGGTCGCTGCCCCGGTTGCGGCCGAGCCGGTGCCGACCGAGCCGGTCGCCGCCGAGCCTCCCTCCATCGCCGCAGAACCCGAATTCGCCGCCCCGCCCCCACTGGCCGAAGAATCGGTCGCGGAGCGCGACGATGCCGCGGGCCAAAGCGTGTACGACGATAGCGAGTATGACGATTATTCCAGCTTTGCGCACGAACCGCCGTTCCGCGCGCGCCGCAATCCGGCGCGGATGTGGATGATCGCCGCCAGCCTGTTTGCGGTGGTCAGCCTCAGCGCGATCGGCGCGGTGGCCTATTACGGCCTGCCCGATTGGGTCCCGCTGGCGCGGCCGACCTTTGCCGAAGCGCAGGCCGGGCTGGTGCTCGAATTCCCGCCCAACCGGCAGGATCGCCGCACGCTGCCCAACGGCACCGAATTCTTCGGCGCGAGCGGGACGATCCGCAATATCGGGCGCGAGACGCGCTCGGTCCCCGCGCTGCTGATCGTCCTGCGCGACCGGCGTGAGCGGATCGTCTACAGCTGGGAAGTCGCCCCGCCCAAGCGCAGCCTTGCCCCGGGCGAAAGCGTTACCGTCAACGAGGCGGTTACCGATGTGCCCAAATCGGCCAAGTTCGCCGAGATCGGCTGGAAGCCGGCCTGAGCGGCGCTTTAGCTAAACTCGATCATCGCGCCGCCCGGCACGCGCCGAACCTGGCGGATGACCGCGTTCGGCCCCGGATCGGCGTCGGCCCGCTCGGCCTGCAGGATTTCGACCGTCGCACTGGCTCTGGCGGTCACGCCCGGCGGTAGCGTCGGTGCAGTCGCGACAGCGGCGGCAAGAAGGAGAGCGAGGCCCATCCGTCATGGTGAACGCGATGTTTACCTTTGCCGCAACAGCGCTTTCAAAGCTGTCCACGGACGGCACACTGCCGGGCCGAACCTTCCGCCACCATCGCCGCTTGCTCCGCTCCTATGCCTTTGCTAAGGGCGCGCTCCTACCCCCCCGGGGCGGCATTTTGCCCCGATGATTTAGCGGTCGTGGCGGAATTGGTAGACGCGCAACGTTGAGGTCGTTGTGGGCGAAAGCCCGTGGAAGTTCGAGTCTTCTCGACCGCACCAGACAGTCCTGAGATCATTGCAAGGAATCTCACTTCGAGAGATTTCGTCGATAAATGGCGCAGTTTCGCGCGGTTTTGGACAGTGGAATTCGGGCACTGCAGTCAGAGACAGCCCGACTACTCGCGACATTGGCACCGCAAACTGCGCGCGTCTCTGGTCCAAAAATTCTGACTGCAGTCGGATATGGCTCAGGAGAACCCGAGCGCGGCCCTCTGCTCGCTCCAGGCGAGCGGAAGCTCAGTGCCGAGCAGCGAGCGAACCGTCAGTGACTGCGGCTGTCGCCCTTCGACAATAGCAGTGACGATGTCGGGTGCGAGGCAGGACAACGCCACCAGCTGAGTCAGTCGAGAGCGGCAGCGCCTTTCGCCCGCAGCGATGCTTGCGATCGATTTATCAGGATTAGCCTTGAGCAACCGGCCCACAGCATGCGCCTCAGCGACCAGCGTGATGAGCTTCTCGTCCCGAGTTGCTGGCAGGACGTGATTGCCTGGTGCGGGAATGACCAATCGAAGCTGATGCCCGCGCCTCACCTTTGTTGCCGGGCAGGAAAGCTGGATTGGGTCGGTCGCTACGCCCAGTTCGACATCAACACAAAGTGCAGCCAGCAGGCCCCGTGCTCGCAGAGTTATGTCGATACTATCATCCTGCAGCGCGACCTGTGCGACCACCGCTTCGACAATTGGTGCGCGCGTGATGAACGAGCCGCTGCGCAGCTGGGCGGCCATGACATCGCTCGCATCAATCACCTTCCGAACTATCTGGGCATCGTCAGAAGAGTCGCACAGCAGCTCGCAGAGCGCATGTTGGTCGGTGAGCAGCTCAGCAATGCGGGTGCAAACGAGCTGCTCGAGGTCGTGCGCGGAGACGCGCCAAGCCGGTGTGCCGTCGAGCAGGTCGGTGCGAGTGTTGTAATAGCGATAGCGAACGCCGGGCTTGCAGGCGTGGTTGGTGGTCATCGCCCTGCCCTCGCCGTCGAGCAATTTGCCGACCAGCAGGCTAGGATGCTTGGCCTTAAGCCGGCGCGAGTGGCCTTGGGCACGGTCGGCAAGAACGGCCTGGACGTCGTTCCATAGTTCTTCGGCAACAATCGACTCATGCTCGCCGTCGAAGCACTCGCTCTTGTGCACTATCTTGCCGCGATAAATCGGGTTGGAGAGCAGATGGTAGAGCGTGCCCCGGCGGAACGCACAGCCGCCGCGATGCGGACCACTCGTCATTTCCTGTACCTTGGTTCGGCGACCCTCACGGTTCAGCTCATCAACCAGTTCGACGACCGAACCAAGCGCGAGATAACGCTGCATGATATGTCGAACGAGCTTGGCATCGGGCTCGTTGACGACCAGTCGGCGGTCGATCACATCGTAACCCAGCGGCACCCTGCCACCCATCCACATGCCGCGCCGCTTGGAAGCAGCAATCTTGTCGCGGATGCGTTCGCCGGTGACCTCGCGCTCGAACTGCGCGAAGGAAAGCAACATGTTGAGCGTCAGTCTTCCCATGCTGGTTGTGGTGTTGAATGATTGCGTAATCGAGACGAAGCTGGCCTCGGCCTTGTCCAGCACTTCCACAATCTTAGCAAAGTCGGCGAGGGAACGGGTCAGCCGGTCAATCTTGTAGAGCAGGATGATATCGACCTTGCCGGCGGCGACGTCGGCCATGATTCGTTGGAGCCCTGGGCGCTGCATATTGCCGCCCGAGAACCCGCCATCGTCGTATCGCTCGGGGTTGAGCACCCAGCCCTCGTGCTGCTGGCTCAGCGCATAGGCGGCGCAGGCAGCATACTGCGCGTCGAGGCTGTTGAACTCCTGCTCGAGCCCATCCTCGGTCGACTTGCGGGTATAGACCGCGCAGCGGAACACCTTGTCAGCCACGGCCGGTCAGACCGAAGAAGCGCGGGCCCGACCAGTGTGCGCCAGTTACCTCGAGGGCTATCTGGCTCAAAGACTTGTACTCGCGCTCTTCCCAGATGAACCCGGTGTCAGTGGTCAGAACCGCGATGGTGCGACCCTGCCATTCGCGGATGAGCCGGGCGCCGGGTGAGACTGTGATTCGCGTCGGAACTGTCACCGCCACCGGCCCCGCCGCCGCGCGTTCAAGCTCGCGCACCACCATCGCCGGGAGGCCGCCCAGGCGCTTCTCCTGAATGTGCTGCGCAAGTAGTCGGCGCAACAATGCTGTGCCGACGTTGGGCGCAGGCACTCGGCTAGTGACGGTCCACTCGCTGCGAAGCTCGGCTGAGGTTAGCGGCCCCAGCCGAGCGATGTCACCGGCGAGCCGGGCCTCGGCTCGCTCATTTCTCCCTGCGCTGCGCATGTCAGGTGAGGAAGTAGGTGGTCTGTTTGTCAGCGCGCCGGCTCTCGATGGTGTAGCCCTTCTTCTTGAGCCCAGTCAGCGTCGCGCGCGCGGTATGCGGCTGCCAGCCGGTCGCCTCGACGATGTCAGTCAGCAGCGCGCCCTGATCGCGGCGAAGCAAGTTGATGACCTGGCTGATTTTGCTGGGCGGCGTCGGGGGAACTGCGTCAGCTGGGGCAATCGGGGTTAGGTCGGCGGTTGCTGGGGTTATCGGCGTGACAGATGCATCTTGCATCGCGGGGCGAGCCATACGTTTGAACTGGGTCATGGGTGGGTCTCCTCGATCGGAGCCGCACTTTGCGGCTCCCCACCACCCACAGCCCCGCCGGTCACCCGGCCGGAGCAAGCGGACCGCCCTGGCGACCGCGATTTACCCGAACACCAATGCTCGGCTTTGCCGCGCAGTCCACTCGAAAGAAGACGTTCGCGCGAGAATGATCAGAGTTCCGGCGTGAAGCGCTCGACGGCGACCGTGCCCGCCCCGACGACCGTGCCGATCAATTGTCCGAATTGACCGAGCGTCACGTCGGTGACCGGGCACGTATCGATTTTCCAACGACCCCCGAGCTCGCGGCGAAACAACAGTTGCCCGTTGTCGCACGCCATCGTGCCGCGTTCATCAATCCTGCTGCCAATTGTCCCCATCGCGGGGCACTCTTACGGCATCGCGCCGCCCTTCGCCACGCCGAAAAGCTGGCCATGGACTTCGCGGTAGCATCGCGGCTTGGTAGCAGCGGAGGTGCCACGATGGACCACGAAGAGCAGCAGCAACGCGCAGACCTCCTATCGCGGATGTTCGCTGGGATCACTGCCAAGCTTGAAGATGCCGCGACGATCGCGGCTCGCTGCCAGGGTCGCGTGCCGACTGAGGAACTTCGCGAGAATGCCAACCAACTTCGAGACCTGCTATCTGAGAGTGCAACCGTCGTCGAAGGTGCCAGCGCGTTGATCCCGTAGTAGCTTTATGAAGGTCTCGTTGCACGGACGTCCCTGACTGCGATCTGTGCAGGGTTGGATATGGTGGCTATGTCCGCTTCGCGCCCTCATCTCGGCCCTACGTTCGATCAAGGGACCATCCCGAAAGCGGCCGTTCGAGCGTCTGCCGCTACCGAACTCTCGTCCGTTGAACCATTGAAACCGCCTCTTCCAAGCACGAAAGGGACCAACCGAACTTCGCCCAAAGCAACTATTCTTCCTCAGCGCTGTCACCGTAGCGGCCTTCTTCGTCGCCGTCGTTCCGCTCGCCGCGGAATGCGCTCATGTCGATATGACCGCTCGATTCCATCTGGCGCATGTGATCGACCAGATCCTGGGCATCGTCGCTATCGTCGCCGTTTTGCACTTTTTCGGTGTCGGACAGCCCGAAGATCGAAGTGGAAACATCGAGCGCCTCGTCCGCGACCGACTGGGCCTGATCGGCTTCGTCATCCTGCTCGCGGTTGGCGGTTTCGGGGGGCAGCGGGTCGCGGTCGCGATCGATCATGGCAGTCTCCGGCGGAGGGCGTGGCTGCCGCCCAATGTTAGGAGACTACGCGCGCCGACGTGTTACGGTTCCCCAACGACGATAACCGGACGCCTTCGTGCACAACCCGAGCGAGGCACGGACCGCCTGGACGAACGCAATTTACCCGAACAGCAATGCTCGGCTTTGCCCCGCAGTCCCCTCGAAAGAAGGCGCTGTGGCCAGAAAGATCCAAGTTGGGTGTGAAGCTCTCGACGCCGACCGTGCCAGCATCCACGACCGTGTCGATCAACTGTTCGAATTGACCGAGCGTCGGGTCAGTCACCTGGCAGGTATAGATCTTCCAGCGACCGCCGAGTTCGCGGCGGAACAATAGCTTGCCCATCGTTGCACGCCATCTTGCCGCGCTTATCGACTCTGGTGCGCGCACCTTGCGTCAGTTCACAGCAATCGCAGTGTCGAGTTTTGCAACACAATCGGCTCCTTTCCAGACGACCGTAGCCCAGTGCTGGCCTGCGCCTCACCAAACCGCACACGGCGGTGTCACACTATCCTGGAACCGAACGCGCGTTCACCGCCCGGCTGTTCCAATTCCAAGCAAACGATTCTGCCAACACCCTGAACGACCCCCACTGAAGGATCATCCGCTGATTCCATTTGCAGATGTCAGTAAAATTTACGTTTCTCCCGGCGCGTCAAAATTAACGTCTATAGGTTAGCTAGCTCGCCAAATGGAGCACGAACAATCATCAGCGAAACTGTTTGAACCCGACGACGGGATTAGGCCGATGCGCCCCTTGGGTCTGTTTCGCAGTGAGCGGACCGCGCTTCAACGTGGTGAGGGCTTCACCCGCTCTTACGCCGCCAATCTGTCTCATCGCTTACCGCTGCTGTATTGCGTCGTGCTGTTCGACGTCGCTGTGCTGATGGCCAACTTTCACAGTGTCGCTCCTGCCTTTTTGGTTTTCTGGCTGCCGCTACCTTTCCTCGCCGTCGGCTGTCTGCGTGCTGCTTATTGGCGGCCGGTCAATGTGAAGCGGCGATCCCTGGAAGTGCTGTCGCGCGATATCGGTCAGCTTTCGACCATAGGCACCGCCATGTCGCTCGTCCCCGCGTGGTGGTCACTGTCACTCTACCATTTCGGCAACAATTCCCAGCAAAGTCTTGTCCATTATATCACCGCTGTGACGTGCTTTGCGGGTATCCTTAGCCTCGGCCAAGCACCCCGAACTGCGATCAGGATGGCCGTCGTGGTGATGGTGCCGTCGAGCATATTCTTTCTGATGCACGACCACCCAAACAGGTTCGGGGTCGTTGCAGTTCAGATCGTGGTGACCTTGCTGTTGCTGCTGATAACGGCAGGATATCACGATGACTTTGTCGGCCTCGAGCTTTCGCGCCAGGAACTTGCCCGGCGCGAAAAGGAATCAGCGAGACTGGCGGAAACGAATCGTCTGAATGCAATTCACGATTCACTCACCGGCGCGAACAACCGCCGCGCCATCCTGGCCCTGTTCGATCAAGCACTTGCGGACCCGGCCTCTCCTTCGCCCTGGATGGCACTCATCGATCTCGACGGCTTCAAGCATATCAATGACACCTACGGCCATGCTGCAGGCGATACAGTGCTGTGTGCGGTGAGTAAGCGGATTGACGCTGTTGCCGAGATTGACGCTTTCGGTCGCATTGGCGGCGACGAGTTTGCCGTCATGATCTCCGGGTACCTGAAATGGCCGGAGGTCAGCGCCGCACTTATCGGCCTGAGCCAAGCGATATGCGAGCCCATCGAGGTGGGTCAACTAAAGCTCACGGTAAGGGGATCGATTGGCCTCCACCAATGCAGTGGCACAGATCTCGGTGAATGCCTGGAGCGAGCAGACACTGCGCTTTACAAAGCAAAAGAGGATCGCAGCGGTGCTGTGGCCGATTTCACAGAATCCGATGAGCGCGCGATGCGTGAACGTCGCGATGCCGTCAGAGTATTCACATCCGCCGACCTTGGCCAACAACTCGCCCTGGTTTATCAGCCGATCATCGACGGTGATTTATGCCGACCCATTGCCTTTGAGGCCTTGGTTCGTTGGTCGCCTGACGGCACCAGCTGGCTACCGCCCGCAGCCTTCATCAATTTGGCGGAAACGACTGGCCGGATTGGTGAGCTCACCCAGCACGTTCTGGGCAAGGCGCTTGACGAATGCCGTGTCTGGCAATGGGACTGTAGCCTTGCAATCAACCTTTCGGCGCGCGACATATTGCGTGAGGATGCGGCGAGCTGGATTGGCGGGATTGTCGCCACTGCTGGGGCTCCTCCCAGCAGCATCATCCTTGAAATTACCGAGACGGCGCTACTCAATGATTACCGCCGCGCGGCCGACAACCTTCAGAAGCTGCGTCACGCGGGCTTCCGGATTGCGCTTGACGATTTCGGCACCGGCCAATCGTCGCTGAGCCATGTTCACAATCTGCCACTTGATCACCTCAAGATCGATCAGAGTTTCGCCCGTGACCTTGTCAGCAGTGAACGCGCGAGAGCCATTGTCAGCACAATTCTGGCGCTAGCCCGTCAGTTGGGGCTGGAATGTACAATCGAAGGAATTGAAACGCTCGAGCAACAGGCAATCGCCAGATCGCTTGGCGTGCGCACGATGCAGGGATACCACTTTGGAAGGCCGATCAAAGCTGGCGCGGTGATTGGTGGCCTTGATGTAAACCGTTCAGCGAGTGTGGCCTAAGGTGCGTTGGAATATTGCCCAGAGAAGTTTGTGGTACAACCGAGGCACCATGGGCGAACAACCGATTTTGTCTGTTGCAGCCCGCCAGCTTTCGGCCACAGTCGGAATCTGAACGCAGGGCAGAGACCAGCTGCGCGGACAAGTATACCGAACGACCGCGATGAAGGGCGATTGAGGTCGCAAGCTGCGCCGGTTTGCTGACGGCTACTCTTCGCCGATTTCTTCCGAGACCCGCCCGTCCGCTATCGGGCCCGAACCTCGCCAGAGGATCAGGCAACAAAGGCCTCTATCGCCTCGTAGATTGCTCCAAGGTCCGCATCATCAATGCAATAGGGCGGCATGATGTAGACCGTGTTGCCGAGGGGACGAACGAGGACGTTTCGGGCGTGGCAAAACGCCATCAGTCGAGGCGCGACGGTCGAGAGGTAGCGCCCCGTATCATCGCCCACCTCGAAGGCGGCGATCGTGCCAAGACGGCGAGCGCCGTGCACTGCGGGGTTTAGCGCAATCCGGTCAAGCTGCGCCCGTTGACGCTGGGCCAGATTTTCGACGCGCTCGAGCACGGGCTCGTCGCGCCAGATGGCGAGGTTCGCGTTTGCCGCGGCGCACGCAATCGGATTGGCGGTGTAGCTCGACGAGTGGAAGAACATTTGCGCGCGGTCTTGCGACTGGTGCGCATCGAAGATCGCCGGTGTCGCAAGCGTCACCGCCAGCGGCAGCGATCCGCCGGTCAGTCCCTTGGACAGGCACAGAATGTCGGGCACGATCCCGGCCTGTTCGCACGCCAGAAGTGTCCCGGTCCGCCCCCACGCTGTCATGACCTCGTCCGCGATGAACAGGACGTCGTGATTCCGGCAGATCGCATGCATTTCAGAAAGCACGGCCGCCGAATAGATGCGCATGCCGCCCGCGCCGAGGATCAGCGGCTCCACAATGAAGGCGGCAGGTGCCTGCGCGCAGTGGCGCTCGAGCGCGTCGAGCGTCTGCTGCTCACAGTAGGCCGCAGGAAACGGGATGGTGCCGACATCGAACAGCAACGGCGCATAGGTGTGATTGAAGACCCCGCGCGCGCCGACAGACATCGCGCCGATCGTATCGCCGTGATAGCTGTGCTCCATTACGATTATGCGGTGACGGGGCGAGGTGGTGTTGGCCCAGAAGCCGAGCGCCATCTTGAGCGCGACCTCGACGCTGGTCGAACCGCTGTCGGAAAAGAAGACGTGGGCCAGAGGTTCGGGCATCATCGCGATCAGCGCGCGCGCCAGAGTCTCGGCGGGCTCGTGGGTCCAACCTGCGAAGATGATCTGGTCGAGCTGCACGGCCTGTGCGGCGATCGCTGACATGATCGCAGGGTGGCAATGTCCGTGCGTTGTGACCCACCACGACGAGATCGCGTCGATGATGCGGCGCCCATCGGCGGTGAACAGTGCGGCGCCCTGGGCATGGGTGACGAGTGGGATCGGCTCGTCGAGACCGTGCTGGGTAAACGGATGCCAGACCGGTGATATCATGATGCGAAGGCCTCGATTGCAAAGTTCGCGGCGAAAGCCCGCGAAAGGCTGCTGCGGTCTAGAGGATCGAGATGGGGGAGCCGGCCGAGCCGCCGAACCCCGGCGATCGCCGAGATTGTCGCCTCGGTATCTTCGTTTGCCTCGCCGACGAAGGCGATACCGGAAACCACGACGCCGCGTCCGCGCAACGCCTCGATCGAGAGTAGGCTGTGGTTGATCGTGCCCAGGCTCGTCCGCGCGACGATCACTGTCGGCAGCCCCCACCACGCAAAGATGTCGGCAAAGACGAGGTCGCGGGTAACAGGGACAAGCACGCCGCCCGCGCCTTCGATGATCAAGCAGCGTTCGCGAACCGGCGGCTCGAGCCGGGCCGGGTCGATGGAAATGCCATCGAGTTCAGCCGCCCGATGCGGCGAACAGGGTGTTTGCAGCCGGTAGGCCTCAGCATGGATGCGATGGGCAGGAATGCCCGAAAGCCGCGCCACCAGGTCGCTGTCGGTCTCTTCATCGAGCCCTGTCTGCACGGGTTTCCAGTATTCCGCATCGAGCGCCCCTGCGAGAGCAGCGGCGAACACGGTCTTGCCGATGCCGGTATCCGTTCCCGTCACGACGATCCCGTCGCTCATGCCAGGGTCTCGCGTAAGGCGTCAGACAGCGCGGCCACGTCATTCTCCCCGATATTGAGTGTCAGCGACACGCGCAGTCGCGACGTTCCCGAGAGGACGGTTGGCGGACGAATACCGCGCACATCGAACCCCGTTGCCTGGAGCTGTTCGGCAGCGCGCATCGTTCGCACCTCGTCGCCGAGGATGATGGGCACGATTTGCGATCCGGTCGTCGTTGCACCGTGCGGAACGAGCAGGCGTTGCGCCGTGTTGATCAACGCATGCAAACGGGTCCGGCGCTCGGGCTCGTCCACAAGCACGCGAAGCGCCTCCCGGACAGCCGCCGCCATCAATGGAGACGGTGCCGTCGAAAAGATGAACGCGCGGCCGCGATTAATCAGGAAATCGCGCATCACTTTTGGGCCAAACAGCAGCGCGCCTTCGCAGCCCAGCGCCTTGCCGCAGGTCCGCAGAGTAATGACGTTCTCGGCTCCGTCGTATGCTGCGGCCAGGCCGCGTCCGTCCGGTCCGAAAACGCCGGTTGCGTGCGCTTCGTCGATCAGAAGGTACGCGTCGTGCCGCGCAGCCAGTTCGGCCAGCTCAGCCAACGGCGCAATATCGCCGTCCATGCTGTAAAGGCTCTCGACCGCGATCCACACCCGGCCCGTGCCGCCTGCGCTGCGCCAGGCCTGAATCGCATCGGCAAACGCGCCTGGATCGTTGTGGGTGACTGCCCGGTGTTCGGCGCGCCCCAGCTTCAGCCCCTCATGCGTACTGGCATGAACCAGTGCGTCGTGGACCACCATGTCGCCGCGTTGCGGCAATGTGGAGAGGAGGGCCGCGTTGGCGGCATAGCCGGTCGAAAAGAACAGGGCGCTCTCGCTCCCGAAGAGGCGGGCCGCCTCGTCTTCCAGCGCTTCGTGCACTTCATGGTTGCCGCGCAGCAGCCGCGATCCGCCCGATCCCAGCGGAACCCCTCCGCCGATCGCCTCGGAAACCGCTCTCGCCAGCCGAGCGGAGCCCGCCAAACCAAGATAGTCGTTCGATGAAAAATCACGTCCAGCGCGCGGGATCAGCCGTCGCAACCGGCTCTGCTCTTCTAGCCGGGCCAGATCGCGAATTTGAGTGTCGAAAAAGGGCATGAGCCGCCCGGTAGATTTATTGGTCAGGCCGGGCGAACCAGAAACATTTCGACCAAGGCAATCTTTGCTTCTCGCCTGATGTTGCAAAGCCCGGTCTTCTGGATTGGCTGAGTCGTCAAGACTGGAAACGAGCACCTCTTCATTGCGGGTAGCGTCACTGTCACAGCAAATGCACCGACTGGCGGTGGGCAGGGCTGACAGCTACTCGAGTGGTGTCTCCGGTGAGATGAGTGATAGAGCGATCCAAGAGCCGAGCCTTCCGACAAGGTCAAACGTCCGCAACGGGGCCGATTATGTTGAAAAACTCGGCGCTGGCGATTGCGGTGAACTGACGCAAGATGCGCGCGAGCGGCGGTGATCGCCCTGACGGGGCAGGTCACGGCAGCTGGATGATTTTCAGTTTGGAACTTCCGCGCTCCTTGCCGAAAATTCTCCCATTGAACGATAGAGAGCGATTTGCGTGAATAGCTTTTTGGGAAAATGACCGTGCATTTGCTTTGACAGTACCCGCCGACCTATGAGCTTAGCGGCTAAGCCGCTTAGTCGCATTGGCCGACTGGCAGTCGCTTATGAGTTGAGCTTGCGCTGCCAAGCGATAGCTGCTCCGGTCAGAGAGGGGTTGCGATTAGACTGATAGCACCCGTTAGCGTGTTTACAGCGGGTATCAATTTGGGCGATACCGGCTGCAATGCCCGGCCGATTTATTGTAAATTAACATTATGCTGGCAATGCACTCCACGCCGGGATGCGCCGCGGAAAGATCCGGTATTCGGGCGGCAAAAAGTAAGCAACGTGCTCAATCTGATTGGCAATAGCGATGCGGGTCAATGTCACATCTGGATGGTAAGATTGTTGCAGCAGATGATTGCGCCCGTGAGCCGCGGCAGCGCAGGCTAATCCGCGCCCGGATGTTCAACGACAGGCTTCCTGGAGTGGACATCATCATCCGGAATATTTCAGGTCGTGGCATAGGTGCCGCTTCACGGGGTCTCCCGCCAGTGAAGGGCGAGAAGCTCTCGATTCTGCTTCCTCATCACGAAGAAGTCACCGGCTTGGTCCGATGGGTCGATAATCTGTCCTTCGGTTTCGAACTGGACCTCGACCTGGACCTGCAGGCACTGAGGGATGCCATCCAGCGCCAGATTGGAATGGATAGCGCATCAAAGGACTGGGAAGTTCGCCGTCTGCACCGGGGGGTTGCTAAATCGGTCGATCCATCAACGTTCCGCAGAATCTGATTTACGTAACCTGGCCCGCACAGTGATGACCAACCTGCCGGGCGATCGCAGCTTCACTTGCTCGCAGAGTTCTTGAGACTCATCCACACCGATCATCCGATCTCTGCCCTGACGAGCATGCTAGGGTTCGGAGTCTAGATGCTATCTGGTTGGTAACGGAGATTCACCGGAATAATCATAGAAACCGCGCCCAGACTTCCGCCCCAGCCAGCCAGCTTCGACATATTTTACAAGGAGCGGAGCAGGACGATACTTCGAATCTCCAGTAGTGTTGTAGAGCACGCGGACGATGTCGAGGCAGGTGTCGAGCCCGACGAAATCGGCCAGTTCGAGCGGGCCCATCGGATGGTTGAGGCCCAGTCGGCAACCCTTGTCGATGTCCGCGATATTGGCGGTGCCTTGGCCCAGCACGAACACCGCTTCGTTGATC
>DASZZS010000008.1:0-356258 GCA_035543295.1 Novosphingobium sp. | reverse complement strand
GATCAACGAAGCGGTGTTCGTGCTGGGCCAAGGCACCGCCAATATCGCGGACATCGACAAGGGTTGCCGACTGGGCCTCAACCATCCGATGGGCCCGCTCGAACTGGCCGATTTCGTCGGGCTCGACACCTGCCTCGACATTGTCCGCGTGCTCTACAACACCACCGGCGACAGCAAGTACCGCCCCGCCCCGTGGCTCATATTTCCTCGCAGGACGTTAATCAGTTGTGGCAGTTCATCAATGCTGGTGCGCCGGATGAAGCTCCCCACTCGCGTGACCCGGTCATCGTCGCGCACCGTCGAGGCATCGCCGTGACGATCGGCGCGAGTCGCGCTCATCGACCGGAACTTGAGCATCGTGAAGAACCGGTTGCCCCGGCCAACGCGGGGTTGGGCGAACAGGATCGGGCTGCCATCCTCGCGCCAGATTGCCAGTGCGACGACGATCATGACGGGTGCCATGACCAGCGTCGCCGCTCCGGCCAGCGCCAGGTCGAACAGCCGCTTCATGATCCGCGCGCGCAGCCCGAGCGGCCCGACCGAAACCAGTAGCAACCCGTTGCCGCCGGCATGGCGGGCACCCTGAGCGCCGAGCGCCGCGACATCCTCATTGACCACTTCACCAATGATGTTGGCGCTCTTGAGGATCATTGCCCAGACCGCGCGCCGTTCCGGCGGGCACGAGACGACGACCCGATCGACATTGCGCAGCACCATGCCGATCCGGTCGAGCGCGCGCGGATCGGCGAGGTCCGGCCGCAGTCCGGCCGGGCCGACCGCCAGCAGCGGGACATGCGGCAGGTCGAGGACCGGGCCGCCATCGTCGATCAGCAGCTCGTTGACGACGTTCGCGCCGCAGCGCCAGCGCACGAAATCGCGCAACTGGAGGCGGCACCACAGCAGCGCGAACCCGGCGAGGCCCATCCCCATCGAGAAGGCGACGCGCGAAAATTCGCTGCTCGACTTGGTGTAGAACGCGACGAAGACCACGATCGCGAAGGAAATGAACAGCGCGGCCCCGGCCCGGACGATGCCATGGAGCGGGCGGATCAGCGCCTGCATCGAATAGGCGCCGTTGTAGAGCGCGATGGTCAGGAACACCGGGAGGATGAGCTGCGCCAGCAACAGCGAGTCCGAGCCGATGATGCTGCCCAGGTATAAATATCCGGCCAGCGCGAAGCCGACGAACAACATCAGGATATCGCCCACCAGCAAAGCCAGGTAGCACTGCAACCGCCGCCGCTCGAGCGAGGGAACCGGGTGCCAACCCGTGTGCTCGGGAACGTCGCGGAGTCCTGCCGCGACAAGCGCAGCCTGGTCCAGAGTGCCGCTCACGCGCGCATCACCCGCGCTGACCGGCCGCACGGGCAATCTCGGCAAACCCTTGAGCGAGCAGCAGTTCGGCGTTCTGGCTGTTGGCGAGCAGCGCGCGGTGCAGTTCGACCAGCCGCGCCACCAGCCGTTCGAGCCGCTTGCCGCGCCATTTGCGCAGCTGTGCATCGACATCGCGCTGGTCCTTCCAGAACACCCGCCGCGCCGCGACTTCGCCCTTGAGCAAGCCCGCGATATCGCCGCGCGGACCAAGCTTGGCGGCAAGCTGCGCGAGCTGCGCGGCGCGACGCTCGAAGGCGAGCAGCACGCCAACCGGATTGAGCCCAAGCTCGCGCAAGCGGCGCAGCTCCCCGGCGAGCTTGCCGGTTTCGCCGCCGAGCACGGCGTTGACCAGCGGCATGAAGCCATCGTCTTCGGTGCGCGCGCCGATGGCTTCGAGCGCCGCGCTATCGGCAGTCTTGGGGGCCTGCGGATCGGCATCGAGATAGAGCGCGAGCTTGGTGACTTCGGACTGCGCGAGGCGGGTATCGAGCCCCGCCGCGCGGGCAATGCGCTCGGAAAGGTCGTTGCCCATTCGCAGTCCGGCAGCCTCGCCCATGCTGCGCACGGCATCCGCGACGCTCGGCAAATCGGGTGGATAAAACATCGCGACCAGCGCATCGGGCCGGTCGGCGAGCAATTTGGCGGTGCGCGATTTGTCGGTCGCGCCGCTGGCGACGATCAGCACCGGGCAAGGCTCGGCCTCGCCGCCCAGCAGGATTTCGACCGCCTCGGCGACTTCGTCGCCCTGCGCGCGGACATAGATATGGCGCGTATCGCCGAACAGCGAGGTCGAGCGCGCCTCGTCGCCGAGCCGGACCGGATCGCGCTTCAAATCGCCGCCCGACAGTTCGATACGTTCGCCCGCGTCACCCAGCATCGCGGTGATGCGATTGGCCGCGTCATGCGCCCCGGCTTCATCGGGGCCGCAGAAGAAGAACACGCGCGCCGCGCGCGCCGCACGCGGCGCGGCGGCGGCAAAGTCCTTCTGGGTGGCCTTCACGGCGTTCCGACAGGACTGGGGCCGGCAGGGCTGGATCCACGCAGCTGGAGCGACAGCCGCGTCACAATCCGGTTGGCGACGTCCTTGGCAAGGTTTTCCAGCGCGGTGTTTTCCGCCGCGATGGTCGCGTATTCGGAACTGACGATATCGATCCCCGCGTCCGAACCGGCGGTCGAATCGACCAGGATCTCGCCGCTGGCGACGTCGACCAGCTGGTAGCGCGCGCGCAAGGTGCGCCGCTCGCGCCCGATCGAATCATCGGACAGCAGGCCTAGTCCTTCAAGCTTGTCGTCGAGCCGCACATCGAGGCGGTAGCGCGCGCTGCCGCCCCGGTTCGCTGTCCCCAGTCGGTCAATAAGCGCGTTGCGCACCAGCCAGCCAGCCTTGCCTTCGATCGGCGGGACATCGATCGCTGCCAGCCCCTGCGCAACCGCGCCGCTGCTGCCGCCGGCATACATCGGCTGGAGCCCGCAGGCGGCCAGCGCGAAGGGCAGGAGCAAGGCGAGCGCGCGCTTCATGCCCATCGGCTCACGCAACAAGATTGACCAGCCGGTCGGGCACCACAATCACTTTCCTTATCTCCGCTCCAGCCAGCGCACGCTGGACTTTGTCGCTGGCCAGCGCAAGCGCCTCAAGCTCCTCGCGCGGCGTACCCTTGGGCACGGTCAGCGTGTCGCGCAGCTTGCCCTTGACCTGCACCGCGACGGTCACCTCATCCTCGACCAGCAGCGCGGGATCGACCGTCGGCCAGGCGGCATCGGCGATCAGACCTTCGCCCATGCTGGCCCAGGCCTCTTCGGCCAGATGCGGCATCATCGGTGCGACCAACAGCAGCAGCGTGCGGATCGCGACGGAGCGGCTGGCCGAAGGCGCGGCCTTCTCGATCGCCGAGGTCAGCTCGTAAACGCGCGCGACCGCTTTGTTGAAGCCCAGCGCGGCGATGTCGTCCGCTGCAGCCGCGACCGACTGGTCGCGCTTGCGGTCGAGGGCCTTGTCTTCGCCCGTCGCACCCGCATCGAACTGCCCGAACAGGCGCCACAGCCGCTGGACAAACCGTGCGCAGCCTTCGATTCCCGCTTCCGACCACGGCAAATCGCGCTCGGGCGGGCTGTCCGACAGCATGAACCAGCGCACTGTATCGGCACCATGTTTGACGATGATGTCGTCGGGATCGACGGTGTTCTTCTTGGATTTCGACATCTTCTCGATGCGACCAAGCTTTACCGGCAGCTCGCCTTTGACTGTGACAATGCTCCCAAGCTTGTCCTTCACCTCTGCAGGCGCAAGCCATTTCCCGTCAGGACCGACATAGGTCATGTGCGTCACCATCCCCTGCGTGAACAGGCTCGCAAAAGGCTCCTTCACATCGATCAAGCCGATCCGATTGAGCGCGCGGGTCCAGAAGCGGGCGTAGAGCAGGTGGAGGATCGCGTGTTCGATCCCGCCGATATATTGCTCGACCGGTAGCCATTTGGCGATTGCCGCGCGGTCGAACGGCTGACCCACCGGCTGGCTGGCGAAACGCAGAAAATACCAGCTGCTGTTGACGAAAGTATCGAGCGTATCGGTTTCGCGCACCGCCGCCCTGCCGCAATCCGGGCAAGCGACATGCTTCCACGACGGGTGCCGCTCCAGCGGGTTGCCGGGGGTCTTGAAGTCGACGTCCTCGGGCAGCACGACCGGCAACTGGTCCTTGGGCGCCGGCACCACGCCGCAGGTGTCGCAATGGATGAAGGGGATCGGCGTGCCCCAATAGCGCTGCCGCGAAACGCCCCAATCGCGCAGCCGCCACACGGTCTTGCCTTTGCCCCAGCCTTCGCGCTCCGCACGCGCGATGACTTCGGCCGTGGCGGCTTCGACGGTCATGCCATCGAGGAAGCGCGAATTGACGCAGACCCCGTCACCCGAGTCCGCACCATCGGCGAGCGGCTTGTCCGCCTCGGCCAGCGACGGCGCGACGACGCGGGTGATTTTGAGTCCGTATTTGCTGGCGAAATCGAAATCGCGCTGGTCATGGCCGGGCACGCCCATCACCGCCCCGGTGCCATATTCCATCAGCACGAAATTGGCGATGTAGACCGGCAGCGTGCACTCGCTGTCGAATGGGTGCAGCACTTCAAACCCGGTATCGAAGCCGAGCTTCTCGGCGGTTTCCAGTTCGGCAGCGGTGGTTCCGCCGCGCTTGCATTGAGCGATGAAAGCGGCCGCCTCGGGCGAGGTCCGCGCCAGTTCCTGCGCAATCGGATGATCCGCCGCGATCGCCACGAAGCTCGCACCGAAGATCGTATCGGGGCGGGTCGAATAGACTTCGATGGGCGTTTCGAGCGGCGCGAGCGGCGCAAAGGCGAACTCCACCCCCTGGCTCTTGCCGATCCAGTTCTCCTGCATCAGCCGCACTTTCTCCGGCCATTTGTCGAGGCTGTCCAAGCCTTCGAGCAGCTCTTCGGCAAAGTCGGTAATCTTGAGGAACCACTGGCTGAGCTTGCGCTTCTCGACCAGCGCGCCCGAACGCCAGCCGCGCCCGTCGATCACCTGTTCGTTGGCCAGCACGGTCATGTCGACCGGGTCCCAATTGACCGCGCTTTCCTTGCGGGTGACCAGCCCGGCGGCGTAGAGATCGAGGAACAGTGCCTGTTCGTGGCCGTAGTAATCGGGCTCGCAAGTCGCCAGCTCGCGGCTCCAGTCGAGCGCGAAACCGAGGCGCTTGAGCTGGGCTTTCATCGTGGCGATATTGGCGCGGGTCCAGCCGCCGGGATGGACACCTTGTTCCATTGCCGCGTTTTCGGCGGGCATCCCGAAGGCGTCCCAGCCCATCGGGTGGAGCACTTCGTGCCCCTGCATCCGCTTGGTGCGGGCGAGCACATCGCCCATCGTGTAGTTGCGGACGTGGCCGATATGGATGCGCCCCGAGGGATAGGGAAACATTTCCAGCACGTAGCTACGGGGCTTGTTGCTGGCATCGTCGGCGCGGAACGACTGGCGCTCGTCCCACACGCGCTGCCAGCGCGGGTCGGCTGCAGCGGGATCGAAGCGGCTTGGTTCGGGCGGAACAGTAGTCATCTGCGCCCCTCTAGCCCGTCAAGCGGACTTGTCGAGGGGCGGGACGCTTACTTGACCGCGCTTTGGCGCAGGTCGCGGGCCTTGGTCAGGATGATGTCTTCGAGCTTCTGCACGGTCGCGGCCTGGACCGGGGCATCGACCCAGCTGCCGCCCTGGGCGAGCTGGCGGCTGGCGGCAACGCGCAACGCATCGGCGCGCAAATCCTGGTCGAGAATCGTGACGGTCACCTTGACGCGCTCACCGGGATTGGTCGGGTTGGCGTACCAGTCGGTCACGATCACCCCTCCGGTGCTGTCGGTCTGGAGCAGCGGCATGAACGACAGCGTCTCGAGGCTGGCGCGCCACAGATAGCTGTTGACCCCGATGGTAGTGACGCGGCTGGCGGCGAGATCAGCCTTGGGGCGATCCTTCTTGCCGCAGCTGACCAGCGCGAGCGCGGCGCAGGCGACAAGCCCCACCTTGCCAATGCGCCGAAAGGAAGTGCGGCCGGAGGTGGTGCTGCCAATCATCGTAGGTCCAAATCCTGTATCGTTGAGGCGTATCAGGGCCATGCTGCCCGGCGCGCCGCCTGCGCCTCTATAGCCACCGCTGCCCGCGCGGCAAGTGTGCGCTTTTGGCCGCCCGACCCGTGAACTGTCGATGAACACTGGCCGCCCGGCATGCGACTGACCCCAATTTGCCCGAGGGGCGCGGCAATCCGGAAATTCCGCTTGGATTCTGCCGCATTCAGGCAGAAACTAAGCTTTGGTTCAGGCCCGCTGCGCGAGTCTGTGCGCCAAGCGGCAGCGATTGTCCGCCAGCAGGAGCTAGTGCAAGCGTGATACGTTCGGGCGAAACCACCAAGCGCGGCGGCGTTGCTGCATCGGTTCTGCTCGCCGGTGCGGTCGGCCTGCTCGCTCTGCCCAGCGCAGTCCTTGCCTTCTCGAGCCGATTCGATGCGATGCCGGTTTCCCCGATTGCGCGCAGCGAGATCGAGACCATCACACCCAGCGCGCTCGACCCGCGGCTGGCGCGCAGCATCGCGGTGCGTACGCTGTCCAAGGGGCAGCTCTATCGCTTTACGCCCGCCAGTACCGCAACCGGCCCGGGCCGCTCGGTGACAGTCGCGGTGCGCGTCGATCCGGCGAGCGCGCAAGCCATTTCGGTGCGTTCGCCGCTGGCCGAGGCGGATACCGGGGTCGGTCCGATGCGGATTGCACCGGTGGCCTACAGCCTTGGCGTCTCGCGCGGGTACAAGAGCTTTGCCGAAGGGCTGGTCCAGCCCTCGGACCTCCGCAAGCTGGAGATGCCCGACCTCGCCAAATTCGGCACCAAGCCGAGCGCCTCCGAGCCGCGCTTCACCCCGCGCATCGCGCTCGACGAGCATGAGAAGGCGGGCCGTGCGCCCCATACGCTCGAAGGCGCGGGCGCGCAGTCGGTCGATGTCGGCGGCAGCTATCGTCTCGGCCGCAACCTCAACGTCACCGCCGGGGTACGCTATTCGCAAGAGCGCGACCGCCTGCTCTCGACCGTCGATGGCAAGCAGGATGGCCAGGCAGTCTACGTCGGCACGCGCTTCCGCTTCTAACTTTCCTGCCCGTCGCCACGCAGCGTTTGCGTGCGTATTCCTGACGCATGCGGCTTGCCGCTTTCGAACGCCGTGCCTAAGCATGCCGTAAGGTAAAAAGGCATGGAAAGGTCTGGATATGGCACGCGTGGCAATTGTGACGGGGGGAACCCGCGGCATCGGTGAGGCGATCTGCCTTGCGCTGAGGGATCAGGGCTTCACCGTGGTCGCCAATTACGGCGGAAATGACGTCAAGGCCAAGGCCTTCGCCGACGCAAATGGCATACCCACTTACCGCTGGGACGTTGGCGACCACCAGGCCTGTATCGACGGCTGCGCCAGGGTGGAGGCCGAGCACGGCCCGATCGACGTGGTGGTCAACAATGCGGGCATCACCCGCGATGGCACGCTCCACAAGATGAGCTTCGACGACTGGAACGAGGTGATGCGGATCAACCTTGGCGGATGCTTCAACATGGCCAAGGCGACCTTCGGCGGGATGCGGGAGCGCGGTTGGGGGCGAATCGTCAACATCGGCTCGATCAACGGGCAAGCCGGGCAATATGGCCAGGTCAATTACGCCGCCGCCAAATCGGGGATCCACGGCTTCACCAAGGCGCTGGCGCAGGAAGGCGCGAAATTCGGCGTCACCGTCAACGCCATCGCGCCGGGCTATATCGACACCGACATGGTCGCCGCGGTCCCGCCGCCGGTGCTCGAAAAGATCGTCGCCAAAATTCCGGTCGGCCGTTTGGGTCAGGCCAGCGAAATTGCGCGCGGGGTGGCGTTTTTTGCCTCGGAGGAGGGCGGGTTCGTGACCGGATCGACGCTGTCGATCAACGGCGGGCAGCACATGTATTGATCCTCGACAGGCTCAGCATGAGCGGATGCTTCACCAAGACCCGCTCATCCTGAGCCTGTCGAAGGACGCGCGAAACGGTGCCCCAAAGCGAAACCCCCTACCACCCGCCGGTCAAGCGCTCGGTCGAGATCGCCGGGCACAAGACCTCGATCAGCCTCGAGCCGCTGTTCTGGGACCTGTTGAAAAGCTCGGCTGCGCGCGAAGGCTTGCCGATCAACGCGCTGGTCGCGCGGATCGATGCCGAACGGATTGCCGCGCCGACGCCGCCCGGATTGGCAAGCGCGGTGCGGCTATGGCTGGCGAATTCTCAGTAGTTGCCGGGAGGATCGCTCGCCGGGAAGCTCTCATCGCTTTCCTGATCGGTCTTTTCCCATTCGGGCGGATCGGAGCGCATGGCTTCGGGTCCCGCGTTGCGGACCTTGGCGAAGTTGGGCCCTTCGGTCTCGCCGGTGGCGAAGGCAGCGCGGCCGTGATGCGCCTGTTGGCGCTTGGCGAAACGATATAGTCCATAACCGGCGGCAGTGGCGGCGGCGATCTGTAGCAAGCCCATGATGGCTCTCCCGAATGAAGGTCTGTGCCGGGTCAACGCGGCAAGCCCGATTCGGGTTCATGCTTTTGCGGAATAAATCGTCAGTCGCCCCCGACCCGTTCGATTTGCGCGCCGACCAGAGCCAGTTTCTCCTCAAGCCGCTCATAGCCGCGGTCGAGATGATAGAGCCGGTGGACCTGAGTCTCGCCTTCCGCCGCGAGGCCCGCGATCACCAGGCTCATCGAGGCGCGCAAATCGGTCGCCATGACCTCGGCCCCGGTCAGCTTGCCCACCCCGTGGACGATCGCCGTTCGCCCCGAGGTTTCGATGTGCGCGCCCATCCGGCCTAATTCAGGGACGTGCATGTAGCGGTTCTCGAAGATCGTCTCGGTCAGCACCGAAGTGCCCTCGGCGAGGGCCAGCAGCGCCATAAGCTGCGCCTGCATGTCGGTCGCGAACCCCGGATAGGGCGCGGTCGACAGGGTCACCGGCTTGATCGGGCCATCGGCCGCGACGCGCAGGCCCCCCGCGACCGGCTCGCAGGTCACGCCCGCGTCGCGCAGCGCCTGGACGGTGGCTTCCATCTCCTCGATCCTCGCGCCTTTGAGCACCACTTCGCCCCCGGTGATCGCCGCCGCGCAGGCATAGGAGCCTGCCTCGATCCGGTCGGACATCACCCGGTAGGTCGCCCCGTGGAGCCGGGGCACGCCGTGGATCGTGACGTCCGAGCTGCCGATGCCCTCGATCTGGGCCCCCATCGCGACCAGCAGATTGCACAGATCGACAATCTCGGGCTCGCGTGCGGCGTTGTGCAGCGTGGACTTGCCGGTGCACAGCACCGCGGCCATCAGCGCATTCTCGGTCGCCCCGACCGAGACTACCGGGAAGCTGTAGCGCCCGCCCGGCAATCCGCCATCGGGAGCCAACGCGCGGACATAGCCCGCCGCCATTTCGATCTCCGCACCGAGCGCTTCGAGCACCTTGAGGTGCAAATCGATCGGACGGTTGCCGATCGCGCAGCCGCCGGGCAGCGACACGGTCGCCTCGCCCATCCGCGCCAGCATCGGCCCGAGCACAAGGATCGAGGCACGCATCTTGCGCACCAGCTCGTAGGGCGCGACCGACGAGGTGATGCGCGGTGCTTCGAGCGTCATCACCCGGCCGAAATCCTGCGGCCGGCTGCCCGCGATGCTGGTCGAGATCCCGAACTGGTTGAGCAGATGCTGGAACCCGTCGATATCGGCGAGCCGCGGCAAATTGCGCAAGGTCAGCGGCTCTTCGGTGAGCAATGCGCAGGGCAGCAGGGTCAGCGCCGCGTTCTTCGCGCCCGAGATCGGAATGGTGCCCGCCAGGCGCTTGCCGCCGTGGATGATGATCTTGTCCATTTGCATTCCCTAGCGCCAATTGTGGAACCGGCAAGCTACGCGGTTGACCTTGCCCCGGCGGACTGCGATTCCACGCCGATGAGCACGCGCAAACCCATCCGCAAAGCCGTATTCCCCGTCGCCGGGCTGGGCACGCGGTTCCTCCCCGCGACCAAGGCGATCCCCAAGGAAATGCTCCCGGTGATCGACCGCCCGCTGATCCAGTATGCGGTCGACGAGGCGCGCGAGGCGGGGATCGAACAGATGATCTTCGTCACCGGGCGCGGCAAGACTGCGCTGATCGACCATTTCGACATGGCGTTCGAGCTCGAGACCACGCTCAAGGACCGCGCCCGCGACATGGACGTCCTTGCCCCGACGCGGCTCGCCCCCGGCAATCTCATGACCGTGCGCCAGCAGGTGCCGCTCGGGCTCGGCCACGCGATCTGGTGCGCGCGCGCGATCGTCGGCGACGAACCCTTCGCGGTGTTCCTGCCCGACGAGCTGATGATCGGGAGCCCCGGCTGCATGAAGCAGATGGTCGAGGCATACAACGAGGTCGGCGGCAACCTCATCAGCGTGCTCGAAGTCCCGCATGACGAGGTCTCGAGCTATGGCGTGATCGACCCCGGCGCGCGGACAGGAGCGCTGACCGAAGTATGCGGGCTCGTCGAAAAGCCCCGGTTCGAGGACGCACCCTCGAACCTGATCATCTCGGGCCGCTACATTCTCCAGCCCGAAGTGATGCGCGTGCTCGAAGGGCAGGAGAAAGGCGCGGGCGGCGAGATCCAGCTGACCGACGCGATGGCGCGGATGATCGGCACCCAGCCGTTCCACGCGGTGACCTTCGCGGGCAAACGCTATGACTGCGGCAGCAAGACCGGCTTCGTCGAAGCGACGCTGGCGGTCGCGCTGGAGCGCGCGGACATGGCCGACGAAGTGCGGGCAATGGCGCGAAGGTTGCTGGACGGCTGAGCGCGGCCCGGCGAAAGGTTACTAAAGGTGACACCAACGGGTGACAAAGGCGACACCGTGTCACCCATGTTATTCCGATATTTCCTCGTAAAATCAGATACCTAACCCCAAAGGGTGACAGGTGAGAGATTCTCGCAAGGGCGGCACATCGACGGTTTGAAAGAGCGTGAGCCAGCAGGCCCGGCGCGCAGTGTGGCAGGCAGCGGGCGTGTAGGAAAATGGTTTGCAGGAACGCGGGCGCGCGCCAGTAGGGTATCATGCCCCGCCTGATCCTGTTCAACAAACCCCATGGCGTGCTCTCGCAATTCACCGATCGCGGCACGGACGGCCCGCGCGCGACGCTGTCGGATCATATCAAGCTGCCAGGGGTCTATCCCGCCGGCCGCCTCGACCGCGACAGCGAGGGGCTGCTGCTGCTAACGGGCGACGGCCAGCTGCAAGCCCGCATCGCCGACCCCAAATTCAAATTGCCCAAGACCTACCTCGTCCAGGTCGAAGGTGAGGTCGATGAAGCGGCGCTTGCGGCGTTGCGCGCAGGCGTGATGCTGAATGACGGACTGACCCGGCCCGCCGAAGCCACCCGCATCGAAACCCCCGACCTATGGCCCCGCGATCCGCCCGTCCGCTTCCGCAAAAGCGTGCCCGACTGCTGGCTCAAACTGACCATCCGCGAAGGACGCAACCGGCAAGTGCGGCGGATGACGGCGGCGGTGGGATTTCCGACTCTTCGGCTGGTGCGGTGGGGGATCGGGGAGTGGACTTTGGAGGGGCTGGGGTTGGGGGAGTGGCGGGAGGCCAGCGCGGGGCCTTCGACAAGCTCAGGCTGAGCGGGTGCGGGTTCCAATCAGCACCATGACCAGTGCGCCGCTCGCGAAGACGCCTCCTGCAACGAAAGTGGCGCTCATTCCGAATTGATCCCACAACAATCCTGCGACAACACTGGCGGCGAGCATGGCGATGCCTGTCGCCAGATTGAACAGGCCGAACGCCGACCCGCGCATGTTCGCTGGTGCCCGGTCGGCAACAAGTTTTGCCATGAGGCCTTGCGTCAAGGCCATGTGGAGGCCCCACAGTGCGATTCCGGCAAATGTCGCTGTCAAACCCGGCACAAGCGCAAGAACCAGATCGGCCATGATCAGGCAGACCAAACCCCATCCCAGCAGGATGCGCGCCGGGATACGGTCCGAGGCAATGCCCGCCGGATAGGCCCCGAGCGCATAGACGACATTCATGACGACGAGCACCGCCGGCGCGAATGTCAGCGGCAAGCCCTCGGCCGATGCCTTGAGGATCAAAAATGCTTCGCTGAACCGGGCGAGCGTGAAGATCACGCCCAGCGCAACCACCGCCCAGAACGGGCCTTCGAACTGCTTTATGTCCCGCAGCGAGAGTGGGGGCCGTGATGGCTTCGATTGCCCGGTATCGCGCTGGTCCTCGACCCCGAAAATTACGCACAGGACCGCGAGGACAGCGGGGATGACAGCAACCCAGAACACCAGTCGCATGTCATTGGCAAAGGCCGCCATCAGCGCGATGGCCAGCAGCGGCCCGGCAAAAGCCCCGACGGTATCGAGCGATTGGCGAAGCCCGAACGCGCGTCCGCGAATCGCTTCGGGCGTGACATCGGCCACCAACGCATCGCGCGGCGCGCCGCGCAGGCCCTTGCCGATCCGGTCGGCAAAGCGCGCGCCCAGCACCACCGGGGCCGAGCCCGCCAGCGCGAACAAGGGCTTGGTCATCGCCCCCAGCCCATAGCCCAGCAAGATGAGCGGCTTTCGCCGGCCCATCCGGTCCGAGATATAGCCGGAAAAAACCTTGCTGATCGAACCCGTTGCCTCGGCGATACCGTCGATCAGTCCGACCATCGCGACGCTTACTCCCAGCGTCGTCGTCAGGAACAAGGGCAGCAACGCGTGGATGGTCTCCGAAGACAGGTCCATGAACAGGCTGACCAGCCCAAGCGCCCAGACGGTACGGGGAATTCGCACGGAAGCTTCTTCGCCTGACTTATTGGGCTTCATCCGCTCAATGCCGCTGGTAGCGCTGAAGGCTGACCCTGATCCCGATACGGAATTCGTCGCCTGGATTCGGCGTCGAGACGATCGCCGCCGGACCGGTCAGGCTGTTGTGCGCATATTCGAAGTGCAGGCTGGCGAGCTTGCCGGTGAAAGGGAGATTGTAGTTGAAGCCGGTCCGGATCGCTCGTTGGTCTGCCTGTCCGGCAACCGCGTCCTGCCCGAGGCTGACGAAATCATAGCGCAGGAACAGGTCGAGATCGCCCGCTTTGGGCGTATCGAACAGTGAGACCTGCGCCATCGCATAGCCACCGAGCACGTCGCTGCGGCTGCCGGAGAAGCGCGAGCGGATCACTTCGCCCTCGATCGTCACCGGGCGGCCCATCAGCGGAAAGGTATAGGCAGCATCCGCTTCGAAGGTCAGCTTGCCGCCGGTCGCCGGGACCCCTCCGAGCGGAACCAGGGCAATGGCCGTGGCGAGCGTGAAGCTGCGGTTGGCTATGCCGCCGGTATAGTCGCTGGCAAAGCCCATCGTCAGCTTGCGGCCCGCTTGTGCGTCGTTGATCGGAGTCAGCAGCAGCTTGCCCGCGACCGATCGCCCGATGCTGCTACGGACCTCGCCAGCGTTAAGCGAGCCCCGGTTGTCGCCCACCGAGAACTGCACGGTCGCCTTGCCGGACAGTGCCTTCTGCACCTGAAAACCCATCTGCGCCCCAAAGGCGTTGACCGAGCCGTGCTCTTCCAGAACCAGCGAGCGGTTGATCGTCGGCAGATTGCCTGAAGACAGGTTATCGTCGCGCGACAGGATATGGGTGTTGTGGCCGAATAGCAGCCGGAACTTGCCCGGATCGTCAGCATCCTGCAGCGAGACGAACAGGTTCTCGAAGTTGCGGCGGAAGGGTCCATTGCGGAAGAAATCGCTGTTGGTGAGATCGACCTCATAGACCAAGGCGGGCCGCAGGTGCGGCGTGATGCGCGGCAGGTCGAATTCGGCACCTTGGCGGACCCGGCGCCAGCCATCCTTGCCATCGGGATCGATCAGCCGCTCGGCGAAGCCCCAGGCGGTGATGCGGAAATCAGCCGACTGGACGACAACTCCCGCGTCGGGATTAAACGACAGAATCGGCGGCGCTTCGTCGGCGGGCGCAGTCTCGGCCCGTGCCGCATCGGTGCCGGCGGCGAACAGCAGCGCGCCGAGCGCGAGCGCCTTCGCGTTCACCAGAAATACCTCCGCCAGCCACGCACCTGCGCCGCCGCGCCGCGCTTGCTGCGCAACATCTGAAGGTAGACCAGAATGCCGGTGACACTCATCGCCAGCAGCGCGAGACCCCAGGCGAGGCCCAGCGCCTTGCCGCCGTCACCCAGTATCTCGCCGGTGTGGAGCCGCAAGATCCAGCTCTCGCCGTCCGCCTCGCTCTTCAGAATCGCACCGCTGCGGGCATCGACCGTCACTTTGACGGGCGCGGCACCGTCGAGATGGACGACTAGCGTCGGCACCGGTGCCTTGATGATCCAATCGATCCCGGCGACAGGACGGTCGCCAAAACCGCGGAGCACCGCTGCCCGAGCTTTGTCGAGCGACATAGCCAGTCCGTCTGTGGGCGCGGAGAGCGAAACCGCAGAGGTCATCGCGGCGGCAGCCTCTTGCTCGGCCTCTTCCTCACCAAACAGCGCTTCGCCCTGCAACCAGATTCCGGTGGCGGCGACATTGAGGAAGAAGAGGATGCCGATGACGCTTAGCCAGCGGTGGATTTTGCGGTTGATCATCGTTCAGGAAATCTTGATGTCACTGCCATCCATTCATATCCGCCATCAGAACTTGTGGCGCTGACCGCGAAGCAGATTAGCGGTAGACTCGGCCTGATCAAGAGTTGGGGATTATGCGGCAAGCTTGTCACGATGCAAGTGCCGACGCACGATGATCTGCCATTGTCCTACCACTTCAAGAGGCTTGTGGTTGCTCGAATTCTCAGCATTCCGGCTCGAACGCCACGCTGCCTCGATTGAACAGCGTTGCGATCAACTCCGCCGCCGCATCCGACGTCACCAGTTCCGCCCCAACCTCAACCCGATCCCCCGCACAAATCAGCGCCGCCAGCACGGCAACCTCCCCCGAACACTCGAAACACTCCCCATCGACAAACAGCAGCACCGCACCTGCTTCACCGCGCACAAACGCAAACCGGCTCGCCGGGTTGCGCAGCAAGGGTGCGCCGCCCGCCAGCGATTCGCGCAATTGTTCGACACCGATCGGCTCATCGGGTGCCCAGTCGATTTCGGGATATTTGCGTGCTGACGAATGCTCGCCGAACCAGCGGGCGAAGGCGGCTTTGTCGCCCAGTTTTTCGGTGGCCATTGCGTGCAGTCTGGCCAGCGCCGCTGCCGAGATTTCGCCCGGATTTGCTTGTGCCGCCAATTCCGGGTCGGCGTAGCGATCATCGTCGTCGAGGCCCACCAGCACCTCGTCGCACCAGCCGGCCAGCAATTCGCTGCGGGCAGGCGCGCGGAAGCCGATCGAGTAGGTCATGCAATCGTCGCCCACCGCCACGCCGTCATGCGCGAAGCCGGGGGGAACGTAGAGGATATCGCCGGGTTCGAGCAGCCATTCCTCGGTGGCGGTAAACTCGGCGAGCAGGCGCAGATCGTCGTGCGGGAGCAGCGGCGTATTGGCGTCACATTTCGTGCCGACCTGCCAGCGGCGGCGACCGAGGCGCTGGATCAGGAACACGTCGTATTGGTCGAAATGCGGCCCCACCCCGCCGCCGTCCACGGCGTAGCTGACCATCACATCGTCAATCCGCCAGTTGGGCACGAAGCGGAACTCGCCGAGCAGCGCGGCCACTTCCGGCACATGGTGGTCGACCGCCTGAACCAGCAGCGTCCACGGCACCTTGCCCAGCTGGCTAAAGCGCGCCTCGGCAAACGGGCCATGCTCGGCGGCGAGGCTGCCCGAAGTGTGCGTAATCAGCCGCGCCTCGACCCCTTCCTCGCAAGCGAGCCCGGCCAGCTCGTCGGGTTCGAGCGGGTTGGCCCACTCCGCCCAGGGATTGCGGATCAGTGCGGGCTGTTTCTGCCAATGCTCGCGCAGGAACGCGGCGGAATCGAAATTACGGAATTGCATGGGGATCACTCTAGCGCCGCCGTTTCCACCAGCGCCAGCAGAGTGTGCCGCAGAGCCCGAATGCGCAGGCGGCACCCACGGCGATCGCAACCACCACGCCGGCGCTCATCAGCAGGGCCATGGTCAGGCCCCAGGTCATTTCGACGATGAATTGTGCGACCGAGTTCATTCGCACCCGCCATCGGGCGCGAGGACCGGGCGGTCAATCGCGTTGCGATGGCGGGTGCGCTCCTAGCTGGCGGTGAAGCGCAGCGGCAAGGTCTTCAGCCCGCCGACGAAGGTGCTTTTGGCGCGCTTGGGCTCGCCGGCCAGTTCGACGCTTTCCAGCCCGTCGAGCAGCGCTTCGAACAATATGCGCATTTCGAGCCGGGCGAGGTGGAGGCCGAGGCACTGGTGCGCGCCCGCGCCGAAGGCGAGGTGCCGGTTGGGGCTGCGCGCGGCGTCGAAGCGGCGCGGGTCGGCGAATTGCGCGGGATCGTGGTTGGCGGCGACGTAATTGATCATCAGCCAGTCGTCTTTGGCAATTTCCTGCCCGCCGACCTCGGTGTCGTCGGCGGCGGTGCGCATGAAATTCTGGACCGGGCTGGTCCAGCGGATCGCTTCCTCGACGATTCCCGCCAGCAGCGAGCGGTCCGCCTTGACCCGCGCGAACTGCTCCGGGTCACGGGCCAGCGCCATCATCGCCCCCGCAGTGCTGGCCGAGGTCGTGTCGTGCCCGGCGGCGGCAAGGATGATGTAATAGCCCGCAAGGTGCCGGTCGTTGACGTATTCGCCGTCGATCCGGGCATTGGCGATCACGCTGGCGACGTCGTCGGTCGGACTGGCGCGGCGATCTTCGGTGAGCCGCGCGAAATAGGCTTCGAAATCGGCGACCGCCCCTGCGACCAGCTGGGTAATCGCTTCGGGCGACAGGTTCTTGATGCCCGACTGGTTGAGGTCTTCGTCCTGTCCGCCGAACATCTGCTGGGTCAGCATCAGCATCCGCGGCTCGTCTGCCTCGGGCACGCCGAGGATCTGCATCACCACGTGGAGCGGATAGGGCGCGGAGACCAGCTTGACGAAATCCACGTCCTTGCTGCCCCCAGGCCCCCCCTGCCCGGCAGCCAGCAGCACTTCGACGCGTTCCTTGGCCAGTTGCCGGATCTGCGCCTCGATCCGCGCGAGGCTCTTGGGCATGAACCATTCCTGGGTCAGCTTGCGGTAGAGCATGTGGAGCGGGGCATCGAACACGACGAGACTCTCGACGAGGTTGTGGCTGCCGCCGGTAACCATGCGCGCGAAATCCTCGCCCACTTTGGTGGTAAACACCACCGGCCGGGGATTGTTGAGGAAAGTCTTGTTATCCTTGGATATCTGCATGACATCGTCGTAGCGGGTAATGAGCCAGAACGGTTCGTGCCAACCGGTGCCGCCTTCGGGCTCGGTCGAGACGATGCGTGCCACCGGGAGATGCTCGCGCAGCCAGTCGAACTGGTCGAGCAGCCCGCCCCACTCCGCGTAAGCAGCGGGATCGATCACCGCGCGGGCAATGTCGGCGGGCGCATCGGCGATGTTCGAAACACTCATGCCACAGCTCCTTCGACCTTGGCGGCAGCAGCGCGATATTCGTCGCGGAGTAGCCGCTTGTAGAGTTTGCCGGTGGCCTCGCGCGGCAGCTCGGCGCGGAAATCGATCTGGCGCGGCATCTTCACCCGGCTGAGCTGGGGTTTGAGATATTCCATCAGCTCCTCGGCCAGCGCCGGTCCCGCACTTGCCATGTCGAGCGGCTGGACCACCGCGACCACCTTCTCGCCCATGTCGGCATCGGGCGCACCGATCACCGCCGCGTCGGCCACCTTGGGATGCGTGACCAGCAGGTTCTCGATTTCCTGCGGGTAGATGTTGACCCCGCCCGAGATGATCATGAAGCTCTTGCGGTCGGTCAGGAACAGGAAGCCGTCCTCGTCGAGCCGCCCCACATCGCCCAGGCTGGTCCAGCCGTGCTGGTTGGTGGCATCGGCGGTCTTGGCGGGATCGTTGTGATAGTGGAACGGGTTGCCGCCCTCGAAAAACACTTGGCCTTCGGTCCCGCGCGGGACTTCGTCGCCCTGCTCGTCGCAGATCCGCACCACTGCGTTGAGCGCGCGGCCGACCGAGCCGGGTTTCTCGAGCCATTCGGTGCTGGTGATGAAGGTGCTGCCATTGCCCTCGGTCCCGGCGTAATATTCGTAGAGCACCGGCCCCCACCACTCGATCATCGCGCGCTTGACCGGGACCGGGCACGGCGCGGCGGCGTGGATCGCGCATTTGAGCGTCGAGACATCGTATTTCGCGCGGGTCTCTTGCGGAAGCTTGAGCATCCGCACGAAATGCGTCGGCACGAACTGGCCGTCGGTGATCTTGTATTGCTCGATCGTTGCCAGCGCGGTTTCGGGATCGAATTTTTCCATCACCACCACGGTTGCGCCAACCCGGTGCATGGTCATCGACCAGCGCAATGGCGCGGCGTGGTAGAGCGGCGCGGGGCTGAGATAGATGCCCTGGGGCGTGATCCCATACGCCGCCATCGACAGCTGGAGCAACGGGTTGACCGCGTCGATTGCCGGGTCTTCGGGCAGCGGGATCTTGACCCCCTTGGGCCGCCCGGTGGTGCCGCTCGAATAGAGCATGTCGGTCCCCGCGCGCTGGTCGGCAATCGGATTGTCGGACATTTCGGCCAGCGCGGCTTCGGCGCTCAACTCTCCGGGCGCATCGAACCGCAATTGCGGGACATCCGGTGACAGCTTGCTGACTTCGTCGAGCACCGGCGCGAGATAGCGCGAGCCCACCAGCAGCTTTGCGCCGCTGTCTTCGAGGATATAGGCGACTTCGGGCGCGGTCAGCCGGCTCGAGATCGCGACATAATGGACCCCGGCGCGCTGGAAACCCCAGGTCAGGCCGAAGAACCACGGGTGGTTTTCGAGGCACATCGCCACCGTGTCGCCGATCCCGATGCCGCGGCTGCGCAGCAGTTGCGCGACCCGGTTGGAACGGCGGTCGAGCTCGGCGTAGCTGATCGTTTCGCCGGTCGCGGCCATGATGACGGCGGGTTTGTCCGGATGGGATTGGGCATGGACTGAAGGATGCATGGCGGTGTCGACTCTCCCGCGCCAGCTGTTCACGCCGACGTCTGGGGACAGATTAACCGCTTGATTAAATCACGCAAAGAAAAAGGTGCCGAAGAGAACGATGCCAAAGAAAAAGGCGGGGTCGCCCCCGCCTTTTTCCGTGCATCCTCTCGAAGGAGCGCTCTGGCCGGGTCTTCGCCCGGTCCAGTGAAGTAAGCGTGAAATCTTATTCGGGGCCGCCCGCGCCGATCTGGGTTGAGGCGGTGTTGGCCGCAACGCGAACTTCGTTCGCCTGCATGTAGGGAATCGGGTTCACCGCTTCGCCGGCGATGCGCACTTCGTAGTGGAGGTGCGGGCCGGTCGAACGGCCGGTCGAGCCGACGTAGCCAATGATGTCGCCCTTCTTGACGCTTTGCCCGGCCGCGACGTTGAGCCGCGACATGTGGCCATAACGGGTTTCAAGCGAGCCGCCGTGCTCAAGGCTGACATACAAGCCATAGCTCGAAAACCAGTCGGCGCGGCTGACCACGCCATCGGCGGTGGCGTGCACCGGTGTGCCGGTCGGCTGGGCCAGGTCGACGCCCTTGTGCTGGCGGCGGCCGCCCATCACCGGATGCCAGCGCATCCCGTAATCGCTGGTCAAATGCGCGCCATCGACCGGCATGCGCGAGGGGATCGAGACTGCGGTGCTGCGGCGCGTGATCGAGGGCGAGGTTACGATGGTCTTGTCCATCGACTGCCAGCTGGCGAACAGCGCACGGAACTCGTTGTCGCCCGAACCGAGCGCGGAGGGCTTGGCTGCGGCGGCGGCGCGCAGCGGCGCGGCGATATCGGAGGTGGCGCTGCTGTTGGCGAGCGCGGGGTTGGCACCAAGCCCGAGAACCATCGCCGCGGCAGCGGCAATCGTACGGAATTGAGCAACTAACGAAAAAGCGACCAAACTCAAACTACCTTGTCTTAGGCGCCGTTCTCGTTGCCGAGCGCGGCGTGCGAACCCTGTTCTTTCGGCTGCGGCAGGTGCACAAATTCGGGCACTCGGACTACAGCCGGACAATTTTTTGGAGATGGTCGGAACCCCCCGCCGTCTCGTGAGTTGGGGGCTACCCGGCAAAATGCTTACAAGGCAATACCGCCGTAGAAACTCAGCGGTAGACCGGCTGACTGGCGGGCTGAGTCGTTGAATGGCGGCTTTATCGCGCCCTTAAAATAGCGCGCAACCAAACTCTTCCATGTTTCGCCGGGCGATTCTCCGCGCGCTGAAACGAGCGCGATAAAGTGCTTTGTGCCGAACCGGACATGGCGGATTTCATCGTCAAGGATTCGTTTGAGGATCGCCGCGCCGCGCGCATCGCCGCTGGCCATGACACGCTCGAGCATGGCCGGGGTGACGTCGAGCCCGCGCGCTTCGAGCACCATCGGCACCACCGCCAGCCGCGCCGCGACGTCATGCCGCGTCGCATCGGCCGACTGCCACAGCCCGTCGTGCGCGGGGAGCGCGCCGTAGCGGCTGCCCAGCGCGTGCAGATGCCGGTCGATCAGCGCGAAATGCATCGCCTCGTCCGCCGCGGTGGCGAGGAAATCGCTCACAAACTCGGGTCCCATCTCCGCGCCGAAGCGCCCGGCCATGTCGAGCGCGAGGTCGATCGCGACGAATTCGATATGCGCGAGCGAGTGCCACAGCGCGATGCGGCCGCGCTGCGACAAGCCTCGCCCGCGCTTGGGCATGCGATTGGCGGGAAGCAGCTCGGGCGCGGCGGGACGCGCCGGGCGATCGGGCATGACCGTGTCGAACGCAAATTGCAGGTGGCCCAGCCGCCAGTCGCGCGCCACGGCGCGGGTCGCCATGACTTTGGCGGAGGGATTGCCCGTCAGCAGCGCCGCGCGAATCGCTGCGGCGACGCTCCTCAAAGCGCTGTCGCTGCCGCCAGCACTTCGGCGGCGTGGTCCTTGACCTTTACCTTGTCCCATACGCGAGCGATCTTGCCGTCCGCGCCGACCAGATAGGTTGTCCGCACCATCCCCATGTAGCTGCGGCCATACATCGACTTCTCGGTCCAGATGCCCAGCGCATCCGCAAGGCCGTCCGTTGCGGGATCGCTCGCCAATGGCGCAGCAAGTCCGTATTTGGCGATGAACTTCGCGTGGCGTTTCGGCGGATCCTTGCTCACCCCCAGAAGCGCCACCCCGACCTTGGCAAACTCGCCCGCCAGCGCGGAGAAATCCTTGTTCTCGGTGGTGCAACCCGGAGTGTCATCCTTGGGATAGAAAAACACCGCCAGCTTGCGCCCCGCAAAGTCACTCGGGCGGACGGTGCCGTCGTCGGGCGTTGACAGCGCGATATCGGGTAGCGGATCGCCGACTCCCGGGAAGTTGCTCATCAATCGATCTCCAGCTGCTGCGCAAAGCAAGTTGACCAGGCTGCCGCCACCGCGCGCCGCGCGCCTGCGAATTGCTCCACCAAGTCATCCCAATCGCGACAAGCGCAAGCCTTGGCAAGCACCGCGCGCGCCGCCTGCGGCGGCTCTTCGGCATCGGGTGCGAGCAGTCGCAGCGCGATCAGCTGCCGGGTGAGCAGGGCATGCGCAGCGACAAGGTCGTCGGCGACCAGCCCCGCCGCCGCCAGCGCTGCCACCGCTTCCCCCAAGTCCGGCGAGAGCCCGACCCCGTCGCGCAGCTGGAGGAAATGGACGATGAATTCGACATCGACGAGCCCGCCGCGCGCCAGCTTGGCATCGAGCGGGCCTTTGGGCGGTTTGTGGCGAGCGATCTCGCTGCGCATCTTCAGCACATCGGCACGCAATTTGCCCGGATCACGCGGGGCCCGCAATACGCCCGCAATGATCGCCTCCAGCTCGCCCCGCGCCGCAGCGGGGCCAAACAGCGGCCGCGCGCGAGTCAGCGCCATATGCTCCCAGCTCCACGCCTGCTCGCGCTGGTAGCGTGCGAAGCTGTCGATACTGACCGCGAGCGGCCCTTGCGCGCCCGAAGGTCGGAGCCGCGTATCGACCTCGTAAAGCGCGCCCTCGGCGGTCGGGACGCTGAGCGCCGCGGTGATGCGCTGCGCCAGCCGGTTGAAATAGAGCGTCGCCCCCAAGGGCCGCGCGCCGTCGGACTCGGCGCTATGTTCGCCGGTGAACAGATAGATCAGGTCGAGGTCCGACATATGGGTCAGCGCCCCGCCGCCCAGCCGACCCAGCCCGAGGATCGTCAGCTCGCCGCCGGCGATGCGGCCATGGCTGTGCGCGAATTCGGCAATCGTCGCTGCGGCGAGCACCGTCAGCGCCGCCTCGGCGATGCGCGACAATGCCGCACCGATTGCGAGCGGATCGCGCGAACCTTCGACCAACTGGACCCCCAGCGCAAAGCGCCGCTCGGAGACCAGCCGCCGCACCCGGTCGAGCAATTGCTGATAGTCGGCGTCCAGCTCGCCCTCGGCAAACTCCGCCGCGAGCGACGCGACGTCGCCGGGCAGGTCGAACGCGGTGGCATCGATCAGCGGATCGAGCAAATCGGCCCGCCGGGCTAGCGCATCGGCGAGCGGCGGGGCGAGGCTGAGGATCCGCGCGAGCAATTCGAGCAGTGCGGGCCGTGCTTCGAGCAGACGAAACAGGTTTACCGCACTGGGTAGATTGACCAGCAACTGCTCCCAGCGAAGTAGCGCTCGTTCGGGCTCGGGCGCGGCGGCCAGTGCAGCGAGCAGCGCCGGTTGGATAGCCTCGAACGCGGCGCGCGAGGCCTCGCTGCGCAACGCGCGCAGTCTGCCCGCGCGCCAGCCTCCGATCCGCGCCGCCAGCACAGCGGGACCGGCAAAGCCGAGCCGCGCCAGCTCCGCCTCCAGCGCGCCGCCCCCAGTCGGCGCGGCGGGCACTGCGGGTGTCTCGCCGCCCGCATGTTTGGCAATCAGCCGGTCGTAGCGGCTCCCGACCGCATCGGTAATTGCGGCAAGTTCCCCCACCAGCGCCGCGCCATCGGCCAGCCCCTCAAGCCGCGCCACGCCGTCGAGCGCCGCAGCATCGCGCGGCAGGCTGTGGGTCTGCTGATCGGCGACCATCTGCAGCCGGTGCTCGATGATGCGCAGCCGGTCATAGCTTGTCCCCAGCACCGCCGCGTCATCGGCACCGATGATCCCCGCCGCGGCCAGCGCGTCGAGACTGGCGCGGGTGCCGCGCAGCCGCAGCGCCGGGTTGCGTCCGCCGTGGATCAGCTGGTGCGTCTGGGCGTAGAATTCGACCTCGCGGATGCCCCCGCGGCCGCGCTTGAGATCGAAGCCGGGGCCGGGACGGGCAGGTCCGGCATGGTTGGCGCGTATTCGCGAGGTAAGCCTGCCAATCTCGGTGATCGCCCCGAAATCGAGGCTCTTGCGCCACACGAACGGCCGGATCGCTGCGAGGAACGCCTCGCCCGCGGCGATGTCGCCCGCCGCGGCGCGGGCCCGGATGAACGCGGCGCGCTCCCACGCCAGCGCGCTCGACTCATAATGCGTTAGCGCGGCATCCACGGTGATCGCCAGTGGGCTGACTTCGGAAGCCGGACGCAGCCGCAGATCGACGCGGAAGACGTAGCCCTCGCCGTCGACGTGGCTCAGCGTCTCGATCAAAGTGCGCGCCACCCGCTGCGCCGCCTCGCCCGGATCGTCGCGTGCGCGGCGCGGCAGAGCCAAGGGATCGTAGAGCAGGATCGGATCGATGTCGGAGCTGTAGTTCAGCTCTTGCGCGCCGTGCTTGCCCAGCGCCAGCGCGAAGAACCCGGCCGGCTCGGCATCGGGCATGCGGCGGCGAATTGCGTCGGCGATCGCAGCGTCGAGCGCACGATCGGCAAAGTCCGATAGCTCGCCGATCACGCGGGCCAGCGGAAACACCCCAGCAAGGTCGCCGATGGCCAAAGCAATCGCCAGCGCCAGCCGCTCACGTCGCAGTGCACTGGGCACGCTGTCCGCGCCCACGCCCGCCGCTTTGGCCCAGGCCACCGCGCCGTCGCTGTCGCCCGCCGCGAGCAGCGCTTCGAGGTCGGGCAAGAGATCGAGCCCGCGCGCAAGGAACGGCGCGTGTGCTCGCGCGCGGTCGATCGCTCCGGTCCAATTCGCGGTCATCGGTGCGGCGATGCGCGCAACCGCCAGTGCGGGTCAAGCTTGCCTATCATGCTTGCGACGCGCGCAAGCCTCTGCCAATCGTCGCGCATTCATCGGTGCCGCGCCGCACCGAGCCGCCATTCGAAAGGTTTCGCCCGTGATTCGCCCCCTGCCGCTGATTGTCATCGCCGCGCTGCTCGCCAGTCCGGTTCTCGCCGCTTCGGCCCCCGTGCCCAAGATCACCCCGGTCGCGGTCTCTCAGACCACGCTTGAGCAGATGGTGCGCACGCTATCTTCCGACGAATACGAAGGCCGCGCGCCGAGCACGGCGGGCGAGGACAAGACCGTTACCTATCTGATCGACCGGTTCAAGGCGGCCGGGCTCCAGCCGGGCAACAAGGGATCGTGGACGCAGGATGTGCCCACGGTCGAGATTACCGCCGACCATGTCACCGGCCTTGCGGTTACCGGCGGGGCGAAGACGCTGCTGTTCCCCTATGGCAAGGACATGGTGGCGGGCAGCTACCGCATCACCCCGCAAACCCGGATCACCGACAGCGAGCTGGTGTTCGTCGGCTATGGCATCAACGCGCCCGAGCTGGGGTGGAACGACTATGCCGGCCTCGACATGAAGGGCAAGACCGCGGTCATCCTGGTCAACGACCCCGACTATGCGATGGAAACGCAGGACGGCCCGTTCAAGGGTCGCCGCATGACCTATTACGGGCGCTGGACCTACAAGTTCGAGGAAGCCGCGCGCCAGGGTGCCACCGCCGCGCTGATCGTCCACGATACCTTCCCCGCCGCCTATGGCTGGAATGTGGTCGAATCGAGCTGGACCGGCGCGCAGTACCATGTCCAGACCGCCAACGACGGACAAGACCAGACCGAGGCGAATGGCTGGATCCAGAAGCCGGTGGCCGAGGCGATTTTTGCCGCAGCGGGCAAGGATTTTGCAATGCTAAGCGCGGCGGCGGGGCAAAAGGGCTTCCGCGCGGTGCCGCTGGGGGTGAAAGCCTCGCTGTCGTTCGACAACAATATCCGCCGGGCGATGTCGCACAATGTGATCGGCATCCAGCCCGGGGCCAAGCGCCCCGACGAATATGTGCTCTACACCGCGCATTGGGATCATCTGGGCCGCTGCAAGGCGGATGCCACCGGCGACGACATCTGCAACGGCGCGCTCGACAATGCGAGCGGGGTCGCGATGCTCACCGCGCTGGCCGAAGCCAATGTCAAGGCCGGCCCGGCCGACCGCAGCCAAATCTTCGCGGCGGTTACGCTCGAGGAATCGGGGCTGCTCGGCTCCGAATATTATGCCGCCAACCCGGTCTATCCGCTGGCGAAGACCGTCGGCGGGGTCAACATGGACGGGGTCGGCCCGGGCAGTCCCTCGCGCGATGTCACCGTGACCGGCGGCGACAAATCCGGCCTCACCCGCTACCTCGGTACGACCTTGGCGGCGATGAAGCTGGTCGAAGCGCCCGAGACGTATCCCGAGCGCGGCAGCTACTACCGCTCGGACCACTTCAGCCTCGCCAAGCGCGGGGTGCCGATGTTCTCGGTCGGTCGCGGTTCGGACTGGGTCGTGGGCGGCAAGGCGGCAGGGCAAGCCGCAGCGGACAGATACACCAGGGAAAACTATCACCAGCCGAGCGACGAATATGACGGCAACTGGGACTGGTCGGGCCCCTTGCAGACCGGCGAGCTCTATTACCGGCTCGGCCGCAGCCTGGCGATGACCACCGACTGGCCCAACTGGCACCCCACGGACGAATTCCGCGCGATCCGCGACCGCAGCCGCGCGGGGAAGTAGTCACTCATGCCGGATACGACGATGCGGCTGCCCCCCGAATGGCATCCGCAGCGCTGGCTGTGGATCGGCTTTCCGCATGATGCGCAGGAGTGGCCGGGGTTGCTGGGCGCGGCGCAGGAGCAGATCGCGGCCTTCGCCAATGCGGTGGCGGAGAGCGGGCAGGAAGTGCGGCTGGTGGTGCGCAATGCGGCCAATGCGGCGCGGGCGCGGGCGCTGTGTTCGGCCGCAGTCACGCTGGAAGAGCGCGCCTATGGCGACATCTGGCTGCGCGACACCGGCCCGCTGGTGCTGGCGGGCGGGAGGCGTCAGCGCGCGCAGCGCTTCGGCTTCAACGGCTGGGGCGGGAAATATGTGATGGCGGGCGACCAGACGATCGGGGCCGAGCTGGCGGCGAGCGCCGGGCTGCCGGTCGAAACCGCCGACTGGATCCTTGAGGGCGGGGCAATCGACATCGACGGGGCGGGATTGGCGGTCACCACCGAGCAGTGCCTGCTCAACCCCAACCGCAATCCGGGCCTGTCGCGCGCGGAAATCGAAGCACGGCTGTTGAGCGATCTGGGGCAGGACCGGGTGCTGTGGCTGGGCGAGGGCTTGATCAATGATCATACCGACGGCCATGTCGACAACCTCGCGCGGTTTGTTGCGGCGGGTACGCTCGCCGTTCCGCGCGCCACCGGGAAGGACGATCCCAATGCGGCGATCTATGCCGATGCAAGCGCGCGGGCGAAGGCGGCGGGGGTTCTGGTGCATGAAGTCCCCTCGCCCGGACGCGTGATGAGCGGCGATCGTATCGAGCCCGCGAGCTATATGAACTTCGCGGTGACCAGCAATCTCGTGGTCGTGCCGACCTATGGCACACAGCACGATACCGACGGCGTCGCTGCCATCGCCGCGCTGTTCCCAAGCCGCGCCACCATCGGCCTGCCCGCCGACGCGGTGCTGGCAGGCGGCGGCAGCTTCCACTGCGCCAGCCAGCAGATGCCGCTTTAACGATCCGCTAACCGCACCGGGCGCATGATCGCGCAATGGCCAAAGCTATCGCCCTTGTTACGGAATTTCGGCTCACTCAGCTTAACTGGCTGCGTACTGCGATCGTCTGCGGCTGCGCGTTCGCGCTGATCCTCGCGGATCGTGCGCTGCCCTCGCTAAGCCTGTAGCAGCCGCCACAGCGCGGCGAGCGCCGAGACCCCCAGCACCGCGCCGGTAAACACCCGCCAGCCTTTGTCGCCGACCTTGCCGAACAGAAGATGGCCGAGCCAGTTGCCCAGCAGCACCGCGGGGAACAGCAGCAGTGCCAGCGCCGGCTCGCGCCAGGTCGCGACGCGCAGCACCGAGGCCGAGACTACCCCGGCAATCGAGGTCGCCATGAAAATCGTCATCATCGAGGCGCGCGCGAGCCCGGGCGCGATGTGGCGGCGCAAATAGTAGGGCACCACCGGCGGCCCCGGCATCCCGGCAAAGCCGGTGAGAATGCCCGAGACGATCCCGGTCGCGCCGGTTTCGCCCGCGCCCGGCACATGATGCTCGGGACGTTTGGGCAACAGCACCAGCACGAACGAGGCGAACGCAATCAGCGCGATCAGGAACCGCGCCAGCGCCGGGTCGGCGAGCACAAGCAGCCACACGCCCAGCGGGGTGGCCGCCATCGCCAGCCCGGAAATGACGAACGCCGAGCGCTCGCTTTCCCTGAGGATCCGGCGCAGCGCGACCAGCCCGATCAGCACCCCCAGCCAGTTTGCCACCACCACCGCCTCGCGCGGGGGAATGGCAAGGCCGAGCACCGGAACCAGCAGGATCGCGAGCCCAAACCCCGCCATTCCGCGCACGAATGCGGCGGCAAGCGCGGCGGCGATGGCGACGGCGAGCTGTTCGGGAGCGAGGCCTAGCATGCGCCAAATCCTCCCCCGCTGGGGGAGGTGGCGCGCCCCAGGCGCGGCGGTGGGGGAATAAGATGGATGGGCGCGTTCCCGCGCATTCCCCCTCCGTCAGCCGTTCGGGCTGACACCTCCCCCAGAGGGGGAGGATTTGATCGGTCGATGCCCAAGCCTAGCGCAAATCCGGCGGGGTTGCTTCGGTCTGCAACATCGCAATCGCTTCGGCCAGCGGCATGAAACGCTGGCGTTCTTCTGCCAGCGTGCGGATCGCGACACTGCCTTCCTCGGCCTCGCGCTTGCCGACCACCAGCAGATGCGGGACCTTGGCGAGGCTGTGCTCGCGCACCTTATAGTTGATCTTCTCATTGCGCAGATCGCTTTCGACCCGGATGCCCGCAGCCTTGAGCTGGGCAGTGACATCCTGGGCATAATCGTCGGCATCCGAAACGATAGTCGCGACCACCGCCTGCACCGGGCTGAGCCACAGCGGAAAGCGCCCCGCATGGTGCTCGATCAATATGCCGATGAACCGCTCGAACGTGCCGAGGATCGCGCGGTGGAGCATCACCGGGCGATGCTTTTCGCCGTCCTCGCCGATGTAGCTCGCGTCGAGCCGCTCGGGCAGCACGGTATCGGTCTGGATCGTCCCGACCTGCCAGGTCCGCCCGATCGCATCGGTCAGGTGGAACTCGAGCTTTGGCGCATAGAACGCGCCTTCGCCGGGCAGCTCTTCCCAGCCGTATTCAGCCGTGTCGCGCCCCGTCGCCGCGACCGCATCGCGCAGCGACTGTTCGGACCAGTCCCACATTTCGTCGCTGCCGAAGCGCTTGTCGGGGCGCAGCGCGAGCTTGATCGCGTAGCTCTCGAACCCCAAATCGCGATAGACGCTGTCGAGCAGGTCGCAGAAATCTTTCACTTCCTCGATCAGCTGGTCTTCGCGCACGAAGATATGCGCATCGTCCTGGGTGAACTGGCGCACCCGCATGATCCCGTGGAGCGCGCCGTGCGGTTCGTTGCGGTGGCAGCAGCCGAACTCGGCCATGCGGATCGGCAGTTCGCGGTAGCTGGTGATGCCTTGCTTGAAGATCAGGATATGCGCCGGGCAATTCATCGGCTTCAATGCCATCAGCTCGCCCGTGCCGCTGAGCACCGGACCATCTTCTTCCGCATTGGGAATCTCGTCGGGGACGACGAACATGTTCTCGCGGTATTTGCCCCAGTGGCCGCTCTTCTCCCACTGGCGCGAATCCATCAGTTGGGGGGTCTTGACCTCGTCATAGCCGGCGGCGTCGAGCCTCCGGCGCATGTAGCTTTCCAGCTGGCGCCACAGGATGAAGCCCTTGGGGTGCCAGAACACGCTGCCGTGAGCCTCGGCCTGGAGGTGGAACAAATCCATCTCCGCGCCGATCTTGCGGTGATCGCGCAGCGCGGCCTGCTCGAGCCGGACCAGATGCGCCTCAAGCTGCTTCTTGTTCAGCCAGCCGGTGCCGTAGATGCGGCTGAGCATCGCGTTGGCCTGATCGCCGCGCCAATAGGCCCCCGAAACCCGCGTCAGCTTGAAGGCAGCTGCGTCGAGCTTGCCGGTCGAGGGCAAATGCGGCCCGCGGCACATGTCGAGCCACGCATCAGCCCGATGCCCGGCGCGGTAGACCGTCAGCTCCTCACCCTCGGGCAGTTCGGCGGCCCATTCGGCCTTGAAGGTCTCGCCCTGCGCCTGCCAGCGCGCGATTAAATCGGCGCGGCTCCACACTTCGCGGACCAAGGGCTCGTCGCGGGCGATGATCTCGCGCATTTTGGCTTCGATCGCGGGCAGGTCATCGTCGGTGAATGGACGATCCTTGGGCGCAAAGTCATAGTAGAAGCCGTCGTCGGTCGAAGGACCAAAGGTGATCTGCGTGCCCGGAAACAGCACCTGCACCGCCTCGGCCAAGACGTGTGCATAGTCGTGGCGCGCGAGGTCGAGTGCGTCGGCCTCGTCGCGCGAAGTGACCAACGCGAGGCTGGCATCGCCCGTGAAGGGCCGGGTCAGATCGACCAACTCGCCATCGACCCGCGCCGCCAGCGCCGCCTTGGCGAGGCCCGGCCCGATCGCCGCCGCGACGTCGGCGGGAGTCGATCCCAGCGGCATTTCGCGCGAGGAACCATCGGGCAGGCTGATCTTGATCATTTCGGACATGACGATGCCCTTAGCGGTGGCGGGAGCCAGCCTCAACCGGGGATATTGCCGGGTCAACGGAAAGGAGGTGCGACATTATGTCGTGTATGCTGGACATTATGCACTTGACATACCACACCCCTACCCTTAGGGAAGGGGAATGCAACTCACCGATCTCATTTTTCACAACGAAGACGCGGCCCGCCGCCACTTCGAGGCTATCCGCTGGGCCGATGGCCGCGGCTGCCCTCACTGCGGCACGGTTGGCAACTCGACCCTTATGCAGGGCAAGACGACCCGCGCTGGCCTCTACAAGTGCAAGGACTGCCGTAAGCCGTTCACCGCCACGATGGGGACGGTTTACGAGCGTTCGCATATCCCCCTGCACAAATGGCTGCTCGCCACGCATTTGATGTGCGCCAGCAAGAAGGGCATCGCGGCTGCGCAGCTGCACCGGATGCTTGGCTTCGGCTCCTACCGCACCGCTTGGTTCATGGCCCATCGCATTCGTGAGGCCATGCGTTCGGATGATACCACGCCGATGGGTTCGGGCGGTGGCGACGTGTTCGCCGACGAAACATTCTTCGGGCGCAATCCTGACGTTCCCAAGAGCCGCACCGCTATCCGCAACATGAACCAGATCGTGACGCTGGTTGACCGCACAACGGGCCGGTCGGTTTCGATGGTGTTCGAGGGCAACTTAAGCGCCGCCAACATCACGCCTATCCTAGAAGCGAACATTGCCAAAGAAGCGCGGCTGCTGACCGACGAAGCCCATCACTACAAGCGCCCCGGCAAAACCTTTGCCGCGCACGGCACCGTGTCGCACTCGCGCGGCGAATACGTTTCGCGCGATGATAGCAGCATCACTACCAACCAGATCGAGGGCTTCTTCGGTATTTTCAAACGCGGGATGCGCGGGATTTACCAGCACTGCGGCAAGCAACATTTGCATCGCTATCTGGTCGAATTTGACTTCCGCTACACCAACCGTTCCGGCACCGGCTGCAATGACGCAGACCGCGCGCGCAAGGCAGTGGAAGGCACCGTTGGCCGCCGTCTGATGTATGCTAGACCTATTATCGCAGGGGCGTAGCAAGCCCGCCAATCGCGGCAAAAAGGCCCGATGGAAGCCACGACCAAAGCGGCAAGACTAGGAGGCTACAGGCCTTCCTGGTCTTCGCCCTTCCTTGGGCTTGGGGTGCGGCTTCGGAGGCGTCGCCAGCATTCGGCGCACCACCTCATCGCGGCGCTTTGCGGCCTCGCTTTCGGAAAGGTGGTCGTCCTCAGTCTTCATCGCCGTCCTCGTCCTCATCCACCGGGGCCGCGATGGAGGTTTGAACGACCACCTTGCGACCAGCCTTCCGAATCATCAATTCCAGCCAATCCTTCAAATCGTCATAATCCCGCTGAGTCATGGAGTCAGGCAGATTGGCGATCACTTCGCCGCCGCCCTGCAATGTGAATACGTCGCCTCGGATTGCTGAAACAGATGCCGCGAAGGTCGCGGGATTTATGGTGGTAGATTGGGCACTCACGGCATAAGGCTCCTTCGGATCAATTTGATCCGCCGATTCTGCCGCCAATGGATTAGTCTCACCATCACTTTCGTAAGCGCCGTTCCGCTGCAAAAATTGGCAAGTTTCTAGATATGCCTTTGAAGCTGGCCGAATTGCGACGGGCGCAAAGCCGGAGCGCGTCAGAAAAGACTCCAACGACGCAGCGGACGGCGGGGCTTCGGGATAGCGTTGCCGCAACTCCTGAAACAGCTCTGGATTAAAACCTGCGGTGTTTAGGGCCTTGGTCCGCTCCCCATCGTGCGACGGGTGCAGAATCTCTAGGGCTAGAGAAGATACACGGATTTCACCCTTCACAGCTTTTTCCGCTAGGCCGTAGTGCATCAAAGATGCGAGGGCTCGATCCGACGTCCCAGAAATGCCGCTGAAACCCATGTGCCGGGCGGCAACATCTCGCCCCACCGGATGCTGCCGGTCTTCTGCATGAATTTTCGCAACTAATTCAATTGTTTCGTCCAGATTATGGAACGGATAACGGGGGCTACGAATGCGGGCCATTGCCGGGTCTCCAGTTAGCATCAGCGGAAAATGTGCTCCTTGATACCGATTTCGGAAAAAATTGCCAACGAAAATTGGTCCGGAACAAACAGGGGGTTGCAGCGGAGAATTGGTTTGGTGTATGGCGTCGCTGTGGCGAGGCCGAATCCCGGCTCGCGGTCAGAAAGGGGGCCACGCCTATGAGATGAGGTCACGGTCGCGGACGCCGCCACAGCCGCAACGCAAAAGGGCCGACCTTGCGGCCGACCCCCCTTGTTCAACCGGCGGCCAGAGCCGCGCGATCTCCCACGTTTGCAACTGCGGAATCGCACGTCTGGCCGCCACAATCAAGGCATTTGGCCATGGTTCACGTTCGCGCATACGTCCGCGTGCGGTTCGGCAGTGTTGAGCATGTCTGCTCGCACTGGCGCTCACGCTAGAGGCTGACGCCCTCGCATAGCACTCGATCCCTTCGCGGGATCGGGCGGCATCAACCACTGGGGCGGCTTCGGCTGCCCCTTCTTTTTGTGGATCGGTATCTCAAGTGTATAATGTCCTGTATGCTTGACATGGGTGAGACTTATGAGTAAAGGTAGTTTGTCTTTTAGCCAAAGGAGCTTTCCATGCCTCGCACCTTGTCTCCGGCCATGCGCCGCTACCTGACCCGACTTGCGGTGCTGATGACCATCTATGTCGCCTGCATTTTCCTGGCCGGTTACCTGTTCCGGCATAACCCGCCGAACGGCCTTGCCGCCTATGCCCTCGCGGTGCTGCCCGCCCTGCCCATCATCGGCGTGGTCTGGTCGATCATGCGGCTGATCATCGAGGAAACCGACGAATATCTGCGGATGCTCCATGTGAAGCAGAACCTCTTCGCCACCGGCTTCTGCCTGACGGTGATGACGGTGTGGGAATTTCTTCAGAACTACGATCTGGTCAGCCATGACTCTCATGGATTCGGCACGACCTTCGTCTGGTTTATGGGACTGGGCATCGGCGCGATCTATCTGCGCTTGGTCCAGGACGAAGGTTCCTGCGCATGAAAAACCGGCTCAAAGTGCTGCGCGCCGAGCACAGTTGGAGCCAGCAGGAGCTGGCCGACCGGCTCGCGGTTTCACGCCAGTCGGTCAATGCGATCGAAACCGGCAGATACGATCCCTCGCTGCCGCTGGCCTTCCGCATTTCCGGCGTGTTCGGGCTGGCGATCGAAGAGATTTTCCAGCGCGACTGAAATCCTCAAGTCGCAACGAAGCGCCGCTGCCCGGCCATCACCGTCATCCGCCGGGTTCCGGACAAGGCCGTACCCTTTTGTCGAACGCTGCTCATAAAGCGCCATTCGCCGGTCGCGCTTGCCGGGGTCAGCTCGACCGCAAGGTAGCCGCGGCGTGCGGTGTCGGCCCATTTTAATTGGGGGTTGCGGGTGTAAAGCGCCGCCGCAAGATCTTCCGGCTTCATCCAGTTCAGCGTTCCTTCCGCGCCCGGCGAGGTGACCGATTGCGAGGCCATTTCGACCCCGACGCGCGCGCCCTTGCGATCCAGATCGAAGGCCCAGGCATTGTGGCTGTCGCCCGACAGCACCAGCAAATTGGCGTCGGCGGCGAGCGCGGATTGCAGCAGCCGGTCGCGCGCCGCCGGATAGCCGTCCCACGCGTCCATGTTGAACGGCAGCCCGACATGCGCGGCGGCAACGGTGTTGTGGATCCGCCGCTTGAGCCAGTCGGCGGTGGTGGCGCGCATCGTTTCGGCCACCGCATCGGGCATCGCGAGGCTGCCCATCACGATCTGCTGGCCGAGCACCTGCCACGGCTTGCGCGCGCGCACCGAGCGCTTGAGCCCCGCAGCAAGCCAGGACTCCTGCGTTTGCCCGAGCAGGGTATGCGTCGGATCGCGCCAGCTGCCGTCGCGGAATGCAATCAGTGCGGCCTCGGCCTGATCGGGCGGGACATCGCCTGCTTTAAGCAGATCGAGCGGCTGAGTGCGCGCGACATGGCGCGATTCGAGGCGGAACAGCGTCGCCAAATCGCCAATCTCGTAGCTCGCCCAGTCGTCGTCCGAAACCGGCAGCCATTCGCGGAACGCGCGTTCCGAGGCGGCCTTGCGCGCAGCGTAATCGCCCTCGGTGGCGGGCTGGTGGTTCTCCGCGCCGTCTTTCCAGCTGTCGTTGGCAACCTCGTGATCGTCCCACATCACCACCCACGGCAGCAGCTGGTGGAGCCGCTGGAGGTCGGGGTCGGCGCGGTAATTGGCGTGGCGCTCGCGGTAGTCGGCGAGCAGCACCGCTTCGTGCTCGGGCCACAGCAGCCGCCCGGCCAGCGCCTGCTGGGCGGAAGGGTAAGTGCCGCGCTTGTACTCGTAATAATAGTCGCCGAGATGCACCGCGAGATCGAATTCGCCCGCCTCTGCGGCGTGGGCGTAAGCGTTGAACCAGCCGAAACCGAGGTTCGAGCAGGAGAACACCGCGAGCTTGAACGAGGCCAGCTTGCCCACCGGCATGGTCCTGGTGCGGCCGATGACGGAACGCTCGCCCGAAGGTGCGATGAAGCGGTAATAGTACCATTTGCCCGGCTCGAGCGCCGTTGCTTTGGCCTTGGCGCACCAGTCGCGCTGCGGCGAGGCGAGCGCTTCGCCGCTGGCGACGATCCGCGCGAAATCGAGCGTCTCGGCCACTTCGAAGCCCAGCCTGGTATCGACGCCGCCGACATAGCGGGTCCACAGCAGCACTTGGCGATCTCCCGGCTCGCCGCTGGCGACGCCGTGGGTGAAGCCCTTGGGTCCTTCGGCGGCGGACAGTGGCAGGGCGATCCCCGCGAGGCCCAGCGCCCCCGCCTTGAGTAGCCCGCGGCGGTCGGTCGCCAGCGCGACGGGCGGCAGTGATGTCGGCATGAAGAATTCCCTCCCGCCGCCAACACTAAGGAGGAATTGTGACAAGACAAGCGCGGGGCAGCACGGCATGAGGCGAGGATGAACGAGACGCGCTTCCACACCCTGCCCGGCGGCACGCGCATCGCCTTCCGCAAGACCGGAGGGCGCGGTCCCGCGCTGGTGTTCCTGCCCGGCTATATGTCCGACATGGGCGGCAGTAAGGCGGCGGTGGTGTTCGACTGGGCGACCCAGCAGGGCCGCGCCTGTCTGCTGCTCGATTATTCGGGCTGCGGGGAGAGCGAAGGCGCGTTTGCCGAGCGCACGCTCAGCCGCTGGCGCGACGAGGTGCTCGCGCTGATCGCGGCGGAGTGCGACGACAAGGTGGTGCTGATCGGCTCGTCGATGGGCGGTTGGCTGATGCTGCTGGTCGCGCTGGCGATACCGGCACGCGTCGCGGCGCTGGTCGGGATCGCCGCCGCGCCGGACTTCACCGACTGGGGCTACACCGCCGACCAGAAAGCCGCGCTTGCGGTTGGCGAGACGGTCTACGAAGACAACCCTTACGGGCCAGAGCCGACCCCGACTTATCCGGCACTCTGGGCCGACGGCCAAGCAAACCGGGTGCTGAACGGCGGACTCACGCTGAGCTGCCCGGTGCGACTGCTCCACGGCCAGGCAGATAGCGACGTGCCGTGGGAGACCTCGCTCCAACTGGCGGCGGCGCTGCGTTCGGCGGATGTTCAGGTCACGCTGGTCAAGGACGGCGACCATCGCCTGTCGCGCCCATGCGACATCGCGCTGCTGCTGGCCGCGCTGGCGGCGCTCGATCCGGAGTGACCATGATCCTTGCCCTGATGTTGCTCGCCCAAATCGGCCCACTGGTGAACCCCGGACCCTCGACGATGCCGCTGCCGCAAGCGCGGATCGAACGCCGGGCTAGTGAGAAGCCCGCGCCCGCGCCCTTCGTCCCGCAGTCGACCGGCAAACTCGGCCAATGCCTCGCCGCGGCCGATGCGAACCCCACCGAAGCGATCGATATTGCCGAAGCTTGGGCGATGACCGTCAAAGGCACTCCGCGCGCCGATCCCGAGGAGTGCCGCGGCGTCGCATTGTCGCGGCTGCTGCGGTGGGGCGAAGCCGAGACCGCGTTTCTCGGCGCGCGCGATGCCGCGGCGGCGAGCGACAAGGTGCTGCGCGCACGGCTGGGCGCGATGGCGGGCAATGCCGCGCTGGCCGCCGGATCGCCCGACCGCGCGCTCACCGCGCTCGACCTGGCCCACGCCGATGCGCTGACGGGCAGCGACGCGCGATTGGGCGGCGATATCGCGCTCGACCGCGCGCAGGCGCTGGTCGCGCTGCAGCGCCCCGCCGAAGCCGCGACCGCATTGGCCGAAGTGCGCAACACCAACCCGACCAATGCGCTGGGCTGGCTCCTCTCCGCCACGCTCTCGCGCCGGATGAGCAAACTTGCCGAAGCGCAGGCGCAGATCGAGCAGGCCGCGCGGCTGCTGCCGATCGATCCCGAAATCGGGCTTGAGGCGGGGGTGATCGCGGTGCTCTCGGGCCGGGCCGAGGCAGCGCGCCGCAGCTGGCAATCGGTGATCGCTGCGGCACCCGATTCGCCCTCGGCCAGAACCGCGAAAACATACCTCGACCAACTCGGACCCGCTGCTACCGTCCCACGATGATCCCGCTGTCCGTCCTCGATCTGGTCCCCGTCCGCGAGGGCGGCACTGTTTCCGACGCATTGGCCGAAGCCGCATTGCTCGCCAAGGCGGCGGAGGAGGCGGGCTACCAGCGCTTCTGGGTGGCCGAGCATCACGGCATGGACGGGGTCGCGGGCGGCGCGACTTCGGTGGTGCTTGGCGCTATCGGCCATGCCACCCGGACGATCCGCATCGGCGCGGGCGGGATCATGCTGCCCAACCACAGCCCGTGGGTGATCGCCGAGCAGTTCGGCACCCTCGACGCGCTGTTTCCGGGGAGGGTCGATCTGGGCCTCGGCCGGGCACCGGGAGCCGATGGCCGGATCGGGCAGGCCTTGCGCAAGGATCTGATGCAGGCGTCGGAATATTTCCCGCAGGACGTGGTCGAGCTGCGCGCTTTGTTCACCGGCGAACCGCAACTGGCGCTGACCGCTACCCCCGGGCTGGGCGCGGCAGTCGAAATGTGGATCCTCGGCTCAAGCCTGTTCGGCGCGCAATTGGCCGCCGCGCTGGGGCTGCCCTTCGCTTTCGCCTCGCATTTCGCGCCCGACCATCTTGACGCCGCGCTCAAGCTGTACCGCGAGCGGTTCCAGCCCTCTGCCGCGCTCGCCCAGCCGCACGTCATGGCGGCAATGACCGTAATCGCCGCCGAGACCGACGCGGAAGCCGCGTTGCTCGCCTCGTCGATGGACCAGAGCTTCGTTGCATTGCGCAGCGGCACGCCGGGCCGCCTCAAGCCGCCGGTGCCGGGCTACCGCGAGAGCCTGCCCGCGCAGGCGCGCGGCATGCTTGCGCATATGCGCACAGCCAGCGCGGTGGGCAGTCTTGCCACGGTGCGCGAGTCCATCGCTCGGTTCGCCGAGCGAACGCAGGCGGATGAGTTGATCGTGGCCGGGGCAACCTTCGATCCGGCTACCCGTCGCCGCTCGCTCGCGCTGACCATGGAAGCACTGATCAAGGGCTAAATGCCGAGGCCCAAACGGGTTGCCGTCGTCCTTAGTCGGCTCTACAATGCGCACGAAAGGTGCTTGTCGCGGTAATATAATGACTCGCATCCTCGAGGAGACCGTCCGCGATGAGTAACCGCCCCGCCCGCAACCCGGGTGCTGCCAAAGCCGCTTCGGGCCTCACTGTCGCCGTCGCGCAGCAGCTGGGCGAATCGCTGCTCCCCGGTGACGCGCCGTTTAGCGCCGACAATCTCGCCAGTGCCGCCGCCTTCGTACTCGCTGCCGCCGCGACGCGCGAACCGGGCGATGCCGTGGTCGCGATCGAATCGATCTCGGGCAGCGCGACCGAGCGCTTCATGCGACTGGCGATCATCAACGATGACATGCCGTTCCTGGTCGATTCGATCGCCGCGACGGTCACCGCGCAGGGGTTGGAGATCAATCGGCTGGTCCATCCGGTGCTCGCGGTGCGGCGCGACGACGCCGGACAGCTCACCGCAATCGTGGCGGGCGAGAACCGCGAATCGATGATCTACCTCGAAACCCCGCGAGTCGATGCGCGCCAGCGACGCCAGCTGGAAAGCGCACTGCGCGGCACGCTGGCAGACGTTCGCGCTGCGGTTACCGACTGGCCCAGGCTGCAGGCGGCGATGGGTGCCGACGCCGACACCTTGGGCGAGAGCGAAGGCGCGGCCTTGCTGCGCTGGTTCAAGGACGGGATGCTGACCCAGCTCGGCCATGTCACGCGGCATCGTGACGGCTCCCAGACCGGTGCGCTGGGCATCTGCAAGCGCGGTGCCAAGACGCTGCTCGGCCCGATTTCCTACGAGCGCGCCTTTGCCTGGTTCGATGCCAAGGTGAAAGGCCGACAGGCCCCGCTCGCAGTCAAGTCGAATACGGTCAGCAATGTCCATCGCCGCACCCCACTCGACCTGTTCATCGTGCCGATATTCGCGAAGGGAAAGGTCTCCGCATTGTCGGTCCATGCGGGCATCTGGACCAGCGCGGGGCTCACCGCCGCACCCACCCAGGTGCCGCGCCTGCGCAGCCAGCTGGCCGAGTTGATGACGCGGTTCGGCTTCGCGCCGCAGGGCCATGCGGGCAAGGCGCTGGTCCATGCGCTCACCGCGCTGCCGCACGATTTGCTGACCAGCTTCGCCGACGAGGATCTGGAACGCGTCGCCACCGCGATGATGAGCCTGACCGACCGCCCGCGTCCCAAGCTGGCGCTGGTTCCGGCGGCGCTGCTCCGCCATCTGTTCGCTTTCGTGTGGCTGCCGCGCGACATCATGTCGACCGGCACCCGCAAGCAGGTCGAGGCGATGCTGGTCGAAGCCTGCGGCGCCCCGCTGCTCGACTGGAGCCTTGAAGTCGAAGGCAGCATTGCCCTGCTGCGCTATGTCCTCGATCTCCCGGCGGTCGCAAAAGTCCCCGACGAAGCCGCGCTCGATGCCCGGCTGCAGGGGATGCTGCGCGGCTGGAACGAGGCGGTCGAAAGCGAAATTGCGGCGAGCGAGGAGCCCAGCCGCGCCGCTGCGATCGCCGCGCGCCACGCCGAAGCCTTCCCGCTCGCCTACCGCTCGCTCTACGGTCCGGCCGAGGCCGCGACCGACATCGCCCGGCTGCGCCGCCTCGCGCCCGACGACAGCACCTCGGGCACGCAGCGCGATGCGCGGCTGCACCGGCTGGCGGGCGATCCGGCGGGTTCGCTGCGGCTCAAGCTTTACCAGCGCCACGGGTCTCTGGCGCTGTCCGACGTGGTCCCGGCGCTCGAGAATTTCGGGTTCCGGGTGATCGAGGACCAGCCCACCGCGCTCGATGCCAATGAATCGGGGGTCGGTCGGCTGGGGACGATCCACGACTTCCTCCTCGCGCTTCCCACCGGCCTCACCGAAACCGCGCTGCTGGCACGCAGCGAGGCGATCGAGGCGGCGCTGGCCGATGTGCTCAACGGGGTTGCCGAGGACGATCCGTTCAATCGCCTGATCACCAGCGTTGCGCTGTCCGCGCGCGAAGCCAACTGGCTGCGGGCGTGGTACCGCTATTTGCGGCAGGCCGGGGTCAATTTCGGGATCGCCACTGCGGTCGATGCGCTGCAGAACGCGCCCGCGGTGACCAAGGGCCTGATCCACCTCTTCACGGTGCGGCACGATCCGGCGCACCACGGCGACCGCGCGCACGGCGAAGCGCCGATCCAGGCCGCGATCCAGGGCGGGCTGGCGCTGGTCAGCGCGATCAACGACGACCGGCTGCTGCGCCAGTACCGCGCGGTGGTCGAAGCGATGCTGCGCACCAATGCCTTCGCCCCCGCCGGACAACAAGCGCTGGCCTTCAAACTCGATTCGAGCCTCGTCCCCGGCTTGCCCAGGCCGGTGCCGTGGCGCGAGATTTTCGTCTATTCGCGCCGCGTCGAGGGCATCCATTTGCGCGCCGGCCCGGTCGCGCGCGGGGGGCTGCGCTGGTCCGACCGGCGTGACGACTTCCGCACCGAAGTGCTTGGGCTGATGAAGGCGCAGCGGGTCAAGAACGCGGTGATCGTGCCAACCGGGGCCAAGGGCGGGTTCTATCCCAAGCAGCTGCCCGTCCTCGTCGCGGACCGTCCGGAAACACGTGACGCCTGGCTGACCGAGGGCAAGGACAGCTACAAGCTGTTCATCCGGACCCTGCTGTCGATCACCGACAATATTGTCGGGGGCAAGGTGGTGCACCCCAAGGCGGTCGAAGTGCGCGACGGCGACGATCCCTATTTCGTGGTCGCCGCAGACAAAGGCACCGCGACCTTCTCCGACACCGCCAATGCCATCGCCGACGAGTTCGATTTCTGGCTCGACGATGCTTTCGCCAGCGGCGGCTCGAAGGGTTACGACCACAAGGCGATGGGGATCACCGCCAAGGGTGCGTGGCTTTCGGTCCAGCGGCACTTCCTCGAGATGGGCGTCGATGTGCAGCGCGAGCCCGTGCGCGTCGCGGGTTGCGGCGACATGTCGGGCGACGTGTTCGGCAATGGCATGCTGCTGTCGAAAGCTATCAAGCTGGTCGCGGCGTTCGACCACCGCCACATCTTCCTCGATCCCGCTCCCGACCCGGCCAAAAGCTGGAAGGAGCGCGCGCGGATGTTCGAATTGCCGCGTTCGAGCTGGGACGATTACAACAAGAAGCTGATTTCCAAGGGCGGCGGCGTCTTCGCGCGCAGCCTCAAGCAAATACCGCTCAGCCCCGAAGCGCGCGCGATGCTGGGTATCGAGGCGCCAAGCATCGATCCCGACAGCCTGATCACCGCGATCCTCAAGGCTGAGGTCGATCTGCTGTGGTTCGGCGGGATCGGAACTTATGTGAAGAGCTCGGCCGAGAACAACGTCCAGGTCGGCGATCCGGCCAATGACGCGCTGCGCATCGATGGAGCGCAGCTGCGCACCAAGGTGATCGGCGAAGGGGCCAACCTTGGCACCACCCAGGCCGGGCGGATCGAGTTCGCGCTCAGCGGCGGGCGGATCAACACCGACTTCATCGACAATTCGGCCGGGGTCGATTGCTCGGACAATGAGGTCAATATCAAGATCGCGCTGGCTGCGGCCAAGCGCGCCGGGCGGCTGACCGAGCCGGGCCGCGTCAAGCTGCTCGAAAGCATGACCGACGACGTTGGCGCGCTGGTGCTCGAGGACAACCGGCTCCAGGCGCTGGCGTTGTCGATCGCGCAGGCGGGCGGGGCACCGGCCACCGCTTCGCATCTGCGCCTGCTCGAAACGCTGGAGGAAGGCGGTCATCTCGATCGCAAGACCGAGGGGCTGGCCGAGAGCGACGTGCTTGCGCGCCGGGCGGCCGATGGCCAGGGGCTGACCCGGCCCGAGCTGGCGGTGCTGCTGTCGAGCGCCAAGCTGGTGCTGCAGGATGCGCTCGAGCACAGCAACGTGCCCGACGATGCGGGGCTCGTCGAAGAGCTGCTCGCCGCCTTCCCTGCGGCGATGCGCGGGAAGTTCAAACGCGACATCCTGAACCACCGGCTGCGCCGCGAGATCATCGCCACCAAGCTCGCCAACCGGATGGTCAACCGGCTCGGGCTGATCCACCCGTTCGAACTGGTCGAGGAAGAAGGTGCCAGCCTCGCGCAGGTCACCGCCGCTTTCGTCGCGGCCGAACGGCTGCTCGGCATGGCTGCGGTGTGGGAAGCGATCGAAGCCACGGCGATGCCCGAGCGCGCGCGCATCCTGCTGTTCGACCGGGCGGCAGCAACAATGGTCACGCACATGGCCGATTTGCTGCGGGTCGAAAGCGGCTCGACCCGTCCGGGCCAGATAGTCGCCGACCTTGGCGCGGGAGTGCGCGAGTTGAGCCAGGCGACCGGCAAGCTGCTCGCGGCCGAGACCAAGGCGCAATCGGCCCGCCTGCGCGCCGATTTCGCCGCGGCTGGCGCGCCCGATAACGTCGGCGGACAAGTCGCGCATCTGTTCGACATCGACGGGGTGATGGGTTTGGCTGCATTGTCGCGGCGAAGCGGGGTTTCGGCGCTGGTGCTGACTCGCGCCTTCACCGAGATCGGCACGCTGCTCGGGCTCGACTGGGCACAGCAGACCGCCGAGCAGATGAACCCCTCGGACCCGTGGGAGCGCCTGCTGGTCAATGGCCTGGCGCGCGATTTCCAGCACATGCGGCTCGATTTCCTGCGCCGCGCTTCGGGCCGGAAAGGCGATCCGCAAGTCGCGGTCGAGCGCTGGGCCGAGGCGCAGGCCCCCGCGATCCGCCAGTTCCGCGCGATGGTCACCCGCGCGCAAAGCGCGATGGCGGTGGCCCCGGCAATGCTCGCGCAAATCGCCAGCCAGGCGCGGAACCTGCTGGCGCGCTAAGCGAGCTCGGCCACGGCCCAGCGTGCGGCTTCCGCGACCGTCTCGTCGGGATCGGTGGCCAGCACCTGCACTTGGGGTAGCAAATCCCGATCACCACCATTCCCCGCCGCGATCAGGCAGTTGCGGATGAAGCGGTCGCGCCCGATGCGCTTGATCGGCGAGCCGGAAAACAGCTGGCGGAAGCCCGCATCGTCAAGCGCCAGCAACTCCGCCAGCTTGGGCGCGGCGAGTTCGGCGCGCGGCAGGAACGCCTTGTTCGCCTGCGCCTGCTCCGCGAACTTGTTCCACGGGCAGACCGCGAGGCAATCGTCGCAGCCATAGATCCGGTTGCCGATGGCCTTGCGGAATTCGGAAGGGATCGGGCCTTTGTGCTCGATCGTCAAATAGGAGATGCAGCGCCGCGCATCGAGCTGGTAGGGGGCGGGGAAGGCGTAGGTCGGGCAGGCCGTCTGGCAGGCGTTGCAGCTGCCGCAGTGGTCGGTCTCGGTGCCGTTGTGCACCAGTTGTGCAGTGGTGTAGATCGCACCGAGGAACAGCCATGAGCCATGCGTCCGGCTGACCAGATTGGTGTGCTTGCCCTGCCAGCCGAGCCCCGCCGCCTGCCCCAGCGGCTTTTCCATCACCGGCGCGGTATCGACGAATATTTTGACGCCAATCTCTCCCAACCCGCGCTTTTCCGCCGCCGCGACCAGCCAGCGGGCGAGCGCTTTCAGCGCCTTCTTGACCGTGTCGTGATAGTCCTTGCCTTGCGCATAGACCGAAATTCGCGCGCGATCGGGTTGCGCTTCGAGCGCCAGCGGATCGCCCGCCGGGGCATAGCTCATCCCCAGCGCGATCACGCTTCGGGCCTCGGGCCATAGCCCCTGCGGACTGCGGCGATGATGCGCGCGATCCTCCATCCACCCCATCTGACCATGGCTGCCCTGCGCCAGCCACTCCGCGAGCCGCCCCGCCGCGATCGGATCCTCCGCCGCCGGAGCAATCCCGCAAGCGACAAAGCCCAGCCGCGCGGCTTCGGCCTTCAGCTCGACCGTCAGCTCGGTGATAGTTGCGGCGTTAACCAAAGTTGCTGTTGCTCCTGTTCACGCGCGATGCTTTACCGGCAGCGCATGAGGATCGACCTAGGGGAATGGCCAGTGACGGGCAATGTGGCCGAGCCGTCCTTGGCGATTGAAGCAGTCGGCCTGATCAAGCGCTTCGACGGGTTTACCGCGGTTGACGGCGTCGATCTCGCGGTCCGCGAAGGCGCGATTTACGGCATCCTCGGACCCAACGGCGCGGGCAAGACCACCACGCTCAGGATGCTGCTCGGCATCATCGATCCCGACGAAGGGGTGCGCCGCGTGCTCGGCCATGATCGGCCGCACGAAGTCGCGCATGCGATCGGCTATCTGCCCGAGGAACGCGGGCTCTATCCCGCGATGAAAGCCTATGAGGCGATCGCCTTTGTCGGCGCATTGCGCGGGCTTCCGCTGGCCGAAGGGCGCAAGCGCGGGCGCGCGCTGCTCGAGGAACATGGGTTGGGCTACGCCGCCGACCGCCAGATCCGCCAGCTCTCCAAGGGCATGGCGCAGCAGGTCCAGCTGCTCGGCACGCTGGTCCACGAACCACGGCTGGTGGTGTTCGACGAGCCGTTCTCGGGGCTCGACGCGATCAACCAGGGCCGTCTCGAAGGCATGATTCGCAAGCTGGCCGAGCGCGGCACCACGGTCATCTTCTCCACCCACGTCATCGCGCACGCCGAGCGGCTGTGCGACGAGGTGGCGATCATCGCAGAGGGCAAAGTCCCGTTCGCGGGCCCGGTCGATGTCGCGCGCGATCGTATCCCTGCGCAAGTGCGGCTGGAAACGCGCGACGCCGACGGCGTGTGGCGCAAGGCATTGCCCGCCGATGCCCGGCGCGAAGGCCGGTTGTGGCACTTCTCGCTGCCCGAAACCGGAGTCGAGCCGCTGCTGCGCGCGCTGATCGAAGGCGAGGCGGGGATCCTTTCGCTGTCGATCGAACGCGCCGGGCTGCACGATGCTTTCGTCGCGATCGCGGGCGAGGCGGCGGCCAAGGCGCTGGCCGAAGGCACCCCGCTCGAGCAACGCGCATGACTTCGCCAATCCGCTCGGGTCGCCTGTCCACCTTCGCCGCCGCACTGGTTATCGCGCGGCGCGATTTCACCGCGATCCTGTTCAGTCGCAGTTTTTTCTTTTTCCTGCTCGGCCCGCTGTTCCCGCTGCTGGTGGGGACGATGGCAGGCGGGATTGGCGCTCAGGTCAAGCAAGGCACCCAGCAGCCACAGCTGGGCATCGCGATGGCCGCCGCCGATGTCGACGCGATGCTCGCCGCGCACCGGCTGCTCGCACCCCGGCTGGGCAGGAACCTGCCCGAACTGGTCGAGGTCGCGCGAATCAAGCCGGGCGAAGCGTTCGATCCCGCCGCCGCGATGAAAGCCAATAGCGCCAATCTCGCCGCGATTGTGACGGGTTCGCCCGACGCGCCGGTGCTGACCGGCTCGGCCGACCAGATCGAGCGTTGGCGCGGCCCGATTTCGCTGCTCGCAGCGCAAGCCATGGGCCGCGCGCCGACCGCCTATCCCGAAGTCGCGCTCACCAAGCTCGCCACCAGCACGGCATCGCAGCACCGCGGGCGGATCCTGACCGCGCAAGCCGGGCAGACTCTGCTGTTCCTGCTGACGATGCTGCTAGCGGGCATGGTGCTGTCCAATCTGGTCGAGGAAAAGGGCAACAAGATCATCGAAATCCTCGCCGCGGCGGTCCCGATGGACGCGGTGTTTCTGGGCAAGCTGTTCGCGATGCTGGCGGTTTCGCTGGTCGGGATTTCGGTCTGGGCTGTCTCGGGCGCGGTGATCGGCCTGGTGGCCGGCAATTCGCTGCCGGCGCTGACCGCGCCGGCGGTCGGCTGGCCTTTGTTCCTGCTGCTTGGGGTGGTCTATTTCTCGATGGGCTATTTAATCCTCGGCTCACTGTTCCTCGCGATCGGCTCGATGGCTTCGACCGTGCGCGAGGTGCAGACTTTGTCGATGCCGGTGACGATGCTCCAGCTGCTGGTGTTCTTCTTCGCCAGCTACGCGATGGCGCAGCCCGGCTCGATGATCGAGCTGGCGGCGGTCATCGTCCCGTTCAGCTCACCTTTCGCGATGCTGGCGCGCGCGGCGCAGCAGGCGGCGGTGTGGCCGCATCTGGTGGCCATCGCCTGGCAGATCGTGTGCGTCGCGGTGTTCGTGCGGGTGGGGGCGAGCGTGTTCCGCCGCCGGGTGATGAAATCGGGCCCGGCGACCGCCAAGCCCAAGCGCGGCTGGTTCGGCGCGCGCCCAGCCACCTTGTAAAGCGGCCAGCTTGTAACCGGGTCCATTCCGGCGCAACTATTGACTCGCCGGTAAGTTCGGCGAGATAAGTCTCTTAAGGCAACGCATCGTCACCGACATGCGCGGGAGAGAAAATCGAGATGGCCACCAATCCAGTCAGCGCCGACCAGCCCTTCACCTATCGCACCGGCCCGGGTGCCAGCGAAGCGTTCGAGGGATGGCTGCGCGAGCACCCGCAGGAACTGCCCCAGCACTCTCATCCGTGGGATGTCAGCCGCAGCGACATCTACGTCGAGGACCGTTGGCAGCCGATCTTTGCCGAGATGCGCGCGCAGGCCCCGGTCAACAAGGTGACCGACACGCCGTTTGGCGATTACTGGAACGTGACCACCTCCAAAGCGATCCAGCACGTCGAGTCGCTGCCCGAACTGTTCTCCTCCTCATGGGAATATGGCGGAATCACGATCAGCCAACCGCCCAGTGATGTGCCGCCGGAGCAAATCGAGGAACGCCGCTTGCCGATGTTCATCGCGATGGACCGACCGCAACATACCGGCCAGCGTCGCACCGTCGCTCCCGCCTTCACCCCCGCCGAGATGGAGCGGATGTCGACCGAGATTCGCGCGCGCACCGCGGCGGTGCTCGATAGCCTGCCTTACGGCGTCGAGTTCGACTGGGTCGAAGACGTTTCGATCGAACTGACCACCGGCATGCTCGCGCTGCTGTTCGGCTTTCCGTGGGAAGACCGCCGCTTGCTGACCTTCTGGTCCGACTGGGCGGGCGATGTCGAACTGAGCCTGGCACGGGACCTCGAAGACACGCGGTTCGAAATCCTGAGCGAAATGGCACAGTACTTCCAGCGGCTGTGGGTCGAGCGGATCAACGCCGAGCCTACCCCCGATCTCATCTCGATGATGATCCATTCCGAGGCGATGAGCCAGATGAGCCCGCAGGAGTTCATGGGCAATCTGGTGTTGCTGATCGTTGGCGGCAACGACACCACCCGCAACACGATGTCGGGAATCATCCACGCGCTCGACCGGTTCCCCGACCAGCGCGCGATTTTCGAGGCCGATCCCTCGGTGATCCCCAACACGGTGCAGGAATGCATTCGCTACGTCACCCCGCTCGCCCACATGCGCCGCACCGCGACCGCGGACTGCGAGCTGTTCGGCCACCAGATCAAACAGGGCGACAAGATTGTGCTGTGGTACATCTCGGCCAATCGCGACGAGACGGTGTTCGACGAGCCCGACAAATTGCTCGTCCGGCGCGAGAATTCCCGCCGCAACCTCGCCTTCGGCTATGGCATCCACCGCTGCGTCGGGGCGCGGCTGGCCGAACTCCAGCTCAAGATCCTGCTCGAGGAAATGCATGCGCGGCGGATGCGGGTGAATGTGACGGGCGAAATCGAGCGGGTCCGCGCCAACTTCGTGCACGGCTTCCGCAAGCTCGAAGTGACGCTGGAGAAATTTTGATCGCGGTTGCGTCCAATTCACATCGCGCCGCGTATAGGCATGTGAAAGGAGCGACCATGGCCCACGACACTCGAACTCTGCCGCGCCGCCGTTTCCTCGCCTGGCTCGGCGCCAGTGCAGCGATACCCATCGTCGCGGCGTGCAGCGGAACCGCCGCCGAGGCGAAAGCCTATCCGGTGCGTTTCACCGAAGCCGAATGGCGCCGAAGGCTGACGCGCGACCAGTTCTATATCCTGCGCCAGAAAGGCACCGAGACGCCCGGGACCTCGCCGCTCAACCGCGAGCACCGCCCCGGCACCTTCGTCTGCGCGGCGGACGGCAATCCGCTCTACTCGTCGACGACCAAGTTCGAGAGCCACACCGGCTGGCCCAGCTTCTGGCGGCCTTTGCCGGGCGCGATCGGCACCTCGACCGATTGGGAAGTGGGCATCCCGCGCACCGAAGTGCATTGCAGCCGCTGCGGTGGACATTTGGGTCATGTCTTCGACGATGGCCCACAGCCGACCGGCAAGCGTTACTGCATGAACGGCGACGCGCTGCTGTTCCGTCCCGCCTAGCGCACTACCCGCCACACTTTGAGATCGACGCCACCGGGCACAGCGATCGGCGCGAGCCAGTCAGGAATATGGCCGCGGCTGAGTTGGGCGGCAAAGCCATCGGGGGCGGCGGTGCGGTAGAGCACGGGCTCGGCCAGTTGGGGGCACAGCGCGACATATTCGATGCCGCGTTCCGCAATGATCTTGTGCGCGGCAGCGGCGTTGCCGGTAAACGAATCGATCACCGCGCGTATCGCAGGGCCTGCACGGTGATGGCCGGTGGCGACGACGCTGTGGCCGGTCTCGAGCAGCAAGCCCGGACCGATATCGAGCGGCGCAAGAATATCCCCCTGCGGCAGGGCGCGCAGCGTCGCGGCGGCCTCCGCGATGCCGCAGCTCGAGACGCGCGGCGCAGCGACAGCGCTGGCGGCGCGCAACGGCATGGCGAGACCCAATAACGTCAGCGGCAGCGTCGGGAGCAAGGCCAAGCCAACCCCGGCCAGCGCGGCCACCCGGCGGCGGACTACGCGGTGGCGGCGCGCGGCGACGATCCATTCGCGCATCTGCCAGCCCAGCGGCACCGCGGCGAAGGCGCCCGCGACGGCTCCGGCGCGGGTCACCAAAACCGAGAGGAGCAGTGCCGCCGCGAGCAGCAGCGCATAATCGCGCCACCAGCGGCGCAGCCAGTCTTGCGAATTGCCCATCAGCTTGACCGTACTCCACAGCGCGATCAGTGGCGGTAGCAGGGTTTGCAGGGCGGTGCCGGCATCCTGCCGCCAGACCGGCATCCCTTCGAGCACATTGTCGAACCAGAAACGGCGCACCACCGGGTCGAGCATGTCGAAGGTGCCAGTAGCGCAATGCGGCGCGGCGGTCAGCAGCACCGCCAGTGCGCCGCCCCCAGCCAAGGCGAAACCCGCCAGCGTAGGAACCATCGGCAGCGCGCGGACCGAACCGAGCGCGGTCAGCACCAGCGACGCCAGTGCAAACATCGCGAGATGCACTGGCCCGATCGCGTCGCAATGGACCGTCAGATCACCGATTCCGCGCGTCGCGAAAAACAGCAACAGCGAACCCCCGGCGAGACCTTGCATCAAGTGCACCAACCAGCCGCAGTCCACCGGATTGCGCAGCCAGCGCAGCGCGGCGATTCCGGCAAAAGCTGCCGCCATCGGCAGCCCCTCAAGCGAAATCGCCAGCCACGCCGCCAGCGCCAGTCCGGCGATCCGCCCACCGGTCCTCGCCGAGCGCGCCATCAGCGCGTTGAGCGTCGCCAGCGCCAAGACGATTTGCCAACCGTGGTGATCGATCCTGAGCGGCCGCAGCTGGCCAACCACCGGAACCGAAATCGCCAGCGCGAGGCAGGCGAAAGTTGCCGCTTCGTCGCCGATAACCCGCCACGCGATTCGCCCGGCCAGCAGCAGCGCCAGCCCGAAGGTCAGCAGCGGTACCGCGACTATGGTGATCGTCTCGGCGAGCGAGGAGCCGACGATCGGCGTGAGCAGCAGCAGCATCGCCGCCAGCGGAAGGTCGACCAGTCGCGACCAGTGCATCGGCACCCCGCCATGCGCCGCGTCAATCCGGTGCTGGGTCAGGTCGAACCACGATTGTCCGGCGATCAGGTCGCGCACCTGGATGAGCCGCAGCGCATCATCAGGATCGGGAAACCGATTGCTCAGGATCGCACCCGCGCCGGTCACCAGTAGGAGGACGCAGACCAGCACCCAGGCGAGTGTCGTGCGCATCACCAGTTCTCCGTCGAACGAAGGGCGGCGGCGCTCGCGCAGGATCACCGGCGTTCTCCGGCGCGGAAAACTATTTTTTCGCGCAGCAGCCATGTTGCGGCAAAGCTGCAGAATATCGCGATCCCCTTGGCGAAACGTGGATCGAGGCCGAATGCGGCCCCGATGCCGACGATGCCGGTGGTCAGCGCCAGCCCGCACAGCGCCGAGCCGACGAACAATGCCTTCTGCCGGGTGCGTTCCGGGCCGCGCTCTGCCACTCCGGCAGCGAAGACGGTGCGGCTGGAGAGCAGCCAGTGCGCCACGATCCCCAGCGAATACCCCGCGGCCGAAGCGGATGCGGCAGGCGTGCCGAATTCGAGCAGCGCCAGAAACGCTGCCATATCGACCCCGAGCGCCAGCGCGCTGGCGACGAGGTAGCGCAGCAGGACGATGTCGGTGGCGCGGCGAAGCATCGGATCAGGCCGCGTCGCGGCGACGTTCGGGCACGTCGCGGACCGAGCCGAGCGCGGCGGCTTGGTCATCGCTGACCGCTCCGCGCGCCGGCAGCGCGGCCTGCGCGCCCTCGTCGCCGGCTTCGTGATATTCGGCGTCCTCGTTGACGCACCAGATGTCGTAGACGCGTGCTTGGGCGAGGATATTCTCCACCGAAAGCATCGCGGTCATCATCGCGTGATCCTGGTTGTTGTAGCGGTGCATGCCGTTGCGCCCGACCATGTGCAGCGTCGAATAGGCCGCTTCGAGTTCGGTGCGCATTGCCGCGACATTGGCGGCATAATCCTCGTCATAGACCGGATAGGCCTTTTCCTGACGCACCACGACTCCGCCGATCACCTGCTCGGCCGAAACGAGGCCGAGCACCGCCATCTCGCGAGTGGCAAGCGCAACCAGATCGTCGTCAGACATCGACCAGAGCCCGTCGCCTTCGAAGCAAAAATATTCAAGCCCAACGCAGGCCACGCCTTCATCGGGCACCATTTCGGGCGACCACGAGCGGAAGTTCTGGATGCGGCCGACCTGCACCTTGCTGTCGTGGATGTAGATCCAGTTGTCGGGGAACAAATCCTCCGACCGGATCTTGAGCGCAACCGTGAGAAAGTCGCGGTATTTGAGATTACCCGCCTGCAGCATGGTGACGGGCAGCGGGTGCAGCCGCGCCGCCAGCTCACGCATCGGCGCGGAGCTGATCGCGTGGCGCGCGCGGATCACCCGCTCGCCCTCCGGACCGCTCGCAGTGAGGCGCCACCCCTGCTGTCCGTCCGAAGCAAGCTGCTTGAGCGCATGCCCCATCAGCACTTCGCCCTTGCCCGAGGCGAGGAGCTTGTCGCGTGCGGCATCCCACATCATCCCGGGGCCAAGCCGCGGATAGCGGAAGGTTTCGAGCAATGTCTTGGTCTGCATCCCGTCGTTGGGCGCGCGGTTGAGTCCGAGGCTACGCTTGAGCCCATCAACCACCGCGCCCCACAGCGACAGGCCCTTAATGCGCTGCGCGGCCCAGTCGGCGCTCATTTCGTCGCACGGCATGCCCCACACCTTCTCGGTATAGGTCTTGAAAAAGATCGAATAGAGCTTCTGTCCGAAGGCGTTGACGGTCCAGTCCTCGAAGCTCTTGACCTGCTGCCTAGGGAACGCCTTGGCACGCGCGAAGCTCATCATGCACAACGCCGAACGCAGGATTCCAAGGTTCCACAGCGCCTCGAACGCGCGCAGCGGATAGGAGTAGAACCTGCCCTCGTAATAGATCCGGCTCATCCGCGGGCGCTGGATGAAATCGTTGGGCAGGAGTTCGTTCCACAGATCGACCACAGCCTGCGACTTCGAGAAAAAGCGGTGTCCGCCGATATCGAAGCGATAGCCTTCGTGCTCGACCGTGCGGCTGATCCCGCCGACATAGACCGGGTCTTTTTCGATGATTGCGACGCTGAGGCCGGCCTTGGTCAGCAGATACCCGGCGGTGAGCCCGGCCGGCCCCGCCCCGACGATCGCCACATCGACGCTCAATTCACCGGACGGCGGCGTATCCGGCGTACCTGCGAAACCCGTTGTCACGATGTGGCCCCCATTTGAACTAGGGGGCCAGACGTGAAGGAAAATGGTTATTCGCTGGTTAACGCGGCTCTGATTTGCGGGCGGGAGGTGGTGCGGACGGCGGGACTCGAACCCGCACGATCGAGGATCAGGGGATTTTAAGTCCCCGGCGTCTACCATTCCGCCACGTCCGCGTCTTCCCTGCCTTACGTTGTCCGCCTCACGGCGGAAACGGCACCGGCCCGCTCCTCCGCCCGGCCACCCGAACATAGTAGCCTATGGGTGGCCGGGCGGGGGAGCGGGCTGGTGCCGCAAGCTATTCGCGGATGCGAATAGCGCATCCAACAAATCAGTCCGCGTTGAGCCGCGCGCGCATTTCCTTGCCGGGCTTGAAATAGGGAACGCGTTTGCCGGGCACCAAGACCGCTTCGCCGGTGCGCGGGTTGCGGCCCGTGCGGGCATCGCGCTCGCGCGTGGAAAACGCCCCAAAGCCGCGCAATTCGACGCGACCGCCCGCCGTCAGACGCTGGGCGATCTCGTCGAAAAAGACGTTACAGAGTTTTTCGATGTCTTCCATTCGCAGGCCGGGATTTTCCTTGGCCAAGGCCTGCAGCAATTCGGAACGTATCATGATGCCTCCCGACCGGCCGGATGGCCCGGTGAACCCCTTTGGCACTTCGACCACACCACGCCCGACCCCTCGGCGATGATGCGGTAGTTCGACGACACTGCCAGAGCGGCAGGATTCGTGCAATCACTTAGAATCAGTGCCGATAATCGCGATGATCCGGCATTGGGCCGGATCAGCGTTGAGCAAGCAGTTCGGCAACCTCGACCCCCAGCCGCTGCATCCGCGCACGGACCTTGGGCCATTCTTCGGCGAGGAACGCCTGCCGCTCGGTCCGGCGCAGGCGCTCGGCCGCACCAGCCGCGACGAACATGCCGACGCCGCGCTGGACTTCTACCAAACCGTCGAGCTGGAACTGCTGGTAGGCCTTGGCCACGGTCAGCGGATTGGCCCCCTGCTGCGCGGCAAAGGCCCGGACCGAGGGCAGCATCGCGCCTTCGGCATAGCGCCCATCGATGATCGCATCGGCGATCTTGTCGCGGAGCCTCAGATAGACGGGTTGGCTGTTCGAGCGCATGGCGCATTACTGCCATAATACAGCGCGGCACGCAAGCGCGTTCCGCCGCCTGACGGCGGAAGCGGCGTGATGGATGTCATGGGCGCACCCAACAAGGACTCGCGAAGAAAGGTTCATCTGTAACCACTTTTCGCTTCACACCCGCGATTTGCGGGCTAGTCTCGCGCCGCAACAGCCGAACACGGCACGACATTCGCGGGGAGCGACAATGAAAGACATGGCCACTTGGAACGAGGGCGACTGGATCGCGGTGATTGCCGCGCTCTTCCTGTTCGCCTTCCTCACCATCGGCGGGCTGATCGCGGCGCGCAAGAGCGAGGAAGTGGTCGGCCACCCGCGCGGGCTGTTCGTGTTGTTCTACGCCGAAATGTGGGAGCGTTTTTCCTACTACGGGATGCGCGCGCTGCTGGTACTCTACCTGACCAAGCACTGGCTCTACGGCGACGGCAAGGCCAACCTCATTTACGGCGCCTATGGCGCGCTGGTCTATATCACCCCGGTGCTCGGCGGACTGATTGCGGACCGCTATCTCGGCCAGCGCAAGGCGGTGATCTTCGGCGGCACCCTGCTGGCTTTGGGCCACGGGCTGATGGCGGTCGAAGGCAGCGGCGGGCAGAGCGACCCTGTTATCAACGTGTTCTGGATGGCGCTGTCGTTCATCATCGTCGGCTCGGGGTTCCTCAAGGCGAACATCTCGGTGATCGTTGGCCAGCTCTACAAGATGACCGATGTGCGCCGCGATGCGGCTTACACGATCTTCTACATGGGAGTGAACGTGGGGGCGGCGCTCGGCACCATCCTCGTCGGCTATCTCGGCGAGACGATCGGCTGGTCCTATGGCTTCGGCCTCGCCGGTATCGGCATGGTCATCGGGCTGGTGATCTTCGTGATCGGTCGCCCGTCGCTGCGCGGCCGCGGCGAAGCGCCCGTGCCGCTCACCCGCAATCGCGAATTCTCGCTCTACGGCATCGGGCTTGCGGCGGTTGCGGTGATCTGGGGGCTGATCCAGTACCAAGATGTGATCCAGAATCTGCTGATCCTGTCGGGTCTGGCGATGCTCGGCTACACGCTTTACGAAGCCTTCAAGCTGCCCAAGGAGCCGCGCGAGCGCATCTTCGCGATGCTGTTCCTGATCGCACTCAACCCGATTTTCTGGGGGCTGTTCGAGCAGGCGGGCGGCAGCCTCAACCTTTATACCGACAGATATGTCGACAAGGGCGGGGTGCCGACCAGCCTGTTCCAGTCGATCAACCCGATCTACATCGTAATGCTCGCGCCGATCTTCGCGGCGCTGTGGCAATGGCTCGGGCGCAAGGGGCTGGAGCCCTCGGCCCCGGCCAAGTTCGGGCTGGCGCTAACCCAGGTCGGGATCGGCTTCCTGGTGTTCGTGTGGGGTGCCAATTCGGTCGGCGCAGCGGCGATGACCCCGGTGATCTTCGTCTTCCTGCTCTATTTGATCCACACCACCGCCGAGCTGTGTCTCTCCCCGGTTGGCCTTTCGGCGATGGCGCGGCTCGCGCCGCTGCATCTCGCCAGCTTCGTGATGGGCGCGTGGTTCTACATGACCGCGGTGGGCAATTTCGTCGCGGGCAAGATCGGCGAAGCGACCGGCGGCGAAAGCGGCGAAATGTCGAAGGAACTGACGCTGGCGATCTATTCCAAGATCGGCTGGATCACGATCGGAATCAGCGTCGTGGTCCTGGTCCTCTCGCCCATCGTCAAGAAGTGGATGCACCTCGACACGCTCGAAGACCGTATCACCCCGGGCGACCAGGGTGCGGTTTACGGCGGCGGCGAGGGCGAGAATACCGAGGGTTCGCTGCCCGCGCGCAGCTAGGGGGCGGGCTGGAAGCGCGCTTGGGGGATAAATTATGAATGCGGCGCTGACTTCGCTGATCGCCGCTTCGGTGACGTTCCTCGGCACCCACTTCGCGCTGTCGCATCCGCTGCGGGCCCCACTGGTGAAGGTCATCGGCGCGGTGGGCTTCCAGATCGTCTATTCGCTGGTTGCGCTGGCGAGTTTTGGCTGGATGATCCTAGCGTTCCGCGCGGTCGGCCCCGGCGGTGTGCCGCTGTGGAATGGCAGCAGCGATGCGCTGTGGGGGATCGCCAGCCTGCTGACACTGATCGCGCTGACCCTGTTCCTGGGCTCCTTGGTCCGCAATCCCGCATTCCCCGCGCCCGGCACCGAGAAACTGGCGGTGCTGGAACCGCACGGCGCGTTCCTCGTCACGCGTCACCCGATGATGTGGGGCTTTGCGCTATGGGGGCTGGCGCATATCCTCGTCAGCCCAACCCCCCGCTCTTTGGTGCTGGCGGGCGCGGTGCTGTTCCTCGCGCTGATCGGCGCGCATCTGCAGGACGGCAAGAAGCAGGCGCTGATGGGCGAGGCCTGGGGCCAATGGGAGAGCAAGACCAGCTACTGGCCGCGCTGGGTCAACCTTGCGCAGCTCGGCTGGAAGCTATGGCTGGCCGGGCTGGCGGGGTGGCTGCTGGCGACCTGGGCGCACGTCTGGCTGGACTATATCCCGGCTGGCGTGTGGCGGTGGCTGTAGTTAGGCCCTAGCCTCTTCTACCCCCGCACTATTGTGCCGCAGCGCTTTGAGCACCGTCTCGACGATCTGCGGGGCGTTCAGCCCGGCTTGGTCGTATTGCTTGTCGGGCGAATCGTGATCCTGGAACAGGTCGGGCAGGCGCATCGTGCGGATCTTGAGACCCGCATCGGTCAGCCCTTCGTCGCTGGCAAGCGTCAGCACATGCGCACCAAGCCCACCGATGCTTGCTTCCTCGACCGTGACGATCACTTCGTGGCTGGCCGCCAACCGACGGATCAAATCCTCGTCGAGCGGCTTGGCAAAGCGCAAGTCTGCGACCGTGGTCGACAGCCCCTTGGCCTCAAGCTGGTCGGCGGCCTTGAGCGCCTCGCCCAGCCGGGTGCCGAGCGAGAGCAGCGCGATTTTCGATCCGTGGCGCACGATCCGGCCCTTGCCGATCTCAAGCCGTTCGGGAACTTCTGGCAGCGCCACGCCGGTGCCGTTGCCGCGCGGATAGCGGAACGCGATCGGTCCGCTGTCGTGGAGCACGGCAGTGTGCGTCATATGCACCAGTTCGGCCTCGTCGGCGGCGGCCATCACCACGAAATTGGGCAGCGTGGCCAGATAGGTCACGTCGAAACTGCCCGCATGGGTCGCGCCGTCCGCGCCGACCAGCCCGGCGCGGTCGATCGCGAAACGCACCGGCAGGTTCTGGATCGCGACGTCATGCACCACCTGGTCGTAGGCGCGCTGGAGGAAAGTCGAATAGATCGCGCAGAACGGGCGCATGCCCTGCGCGGCAAGCCCGGCCGCGAATGTCACGCCATGCTGCTCGGCGATCCCGACATCGAAGAAGCGCTCGGGATGCGCGGCGGCGAATTTGTCGAGCCCGGTGCCGGAGGGCATCGCCGCGGTGATCGCGCAGATCCGCGGGTCGTTCTCGGCCTCCTTGGTCAGAGCCTCGCCGAACACGTTCTGGTAGGCGGGCGGGCCGGCCGCGCCCTTGGCCTGCTGGCCGGTGATGACGTCGAACTTCTGGACCCCGTGATACTTGTCGGCGCTCGCCTCGGCGGGGGCATAGCCCTTGCCCTTTTGGGTCACGACATGGATCAGGCATGGCCCTTCGGCGGCATCGCGGACATTTTCGAGGATCGGCACCAGCTGGTCGATGTTATGCCCGTCGATCGGGCCGACGTAGTAGAACCCCAGTTCCTCGAACAGCGTCCCGCCCATCGCCATCCCGCGCGCGAATTCGTCGGTTTTCTTGGCGGCGCGGTGGAGCGGTTCGGGGAGCCTCCGCGACAGCCGCCGCGCGATGTCGCGCAAGGTCAGGAACGGGCGCGAGGAGACCAGCCGCGCGAGATAGGCCGAGAGCCCGCCGACCGGCGGGGCGATCGACATATCGTTATCGTTGAGGATCACCACCAGCCGGTTGCCCGCCAAATGCGCGTTGTTCATCGCCTCATAGGCCATGCCCGCGCTCATCGCGCCGTCGCCGATTACCGCGATGCCCTTGCCCGGCGTGCCGCCAAGTTTGTTCGCCACCGCAAAGCCCAGTGCCGCCGAAATCGAGGTGGAGCTATGCGCCGCGCCGAACGGATCGTACTCGCTCTCGCTGCGCTTGGTGAAGCCCGACAGCCCGCCGCCCTGACGCAGCGTCCGGATCCGATTCCGCCGTCCAGTGATAATCTTGTGCGGATAGGCTTGGTGGCCGACGTCCCACACCAGCCGGTCCTGAGGGGTGTCGAACACATAATGGATCGCCACGGTCAGCTCGACCACGCCCAGGCCAGAGCCGAGGTGCCCGCCCGTGGTGCCGACCGCCGCGATCATTTCGCTGCGCAATTCGTCGGCCAGCTGGCGAAGCTGGCCGGGCGCGAGCTGGCGCAGGTCTGCGGGAGTATCGACCGTGTCGAGAAGCGGCGTCGCCGGATCAGGATTCATGAGCCACGCCTTACACGCTTGCAAAACAAGTGTCGATTGAGACTAGACGCGCTAGTCTGACACTTTGCGACGCCGAAAGGACCAGCCGATGAGCCTCCCCGCCTCTGCCCAGCCGATGTGCTTCGTGCTCACCGCCGACCGCGCCAAGTCCAAGCCGTTCTATGCCGAGGTGCTGGGCCTGCGCCTGCTCGGCGAGGACGATCATGCGGCGACTTTCGACCTTGGCAACAAGACCCCGTTGCGGCTCACCACCATGCCGGGGCATGTCGGTGCCGGCCATACCGTGCTCGGCTGGCATGTCGCGGATATCCGCGCAGCGATCGCGGCGCTCAAGGCCAAGGGCGTGAGTTTTTCGATCTACGAAGGTTTCGGACAGGATGCCGACGGGGTCTGGGCCTCGCCCGGCGGCGGCGCCCAAGTCGCCTGGTTTCCCGATCCCGATGGCAATATCCTCAGCCTGACCCAGTTCGGGTGAGTCGTTGTCTGCCTTACGGCAGAGCGAGGAATTGGCTTGCCAATTCCGGTCAACGCATCCCTTCAGCTGCACGCCCCGCACATCCCGCGCAGTTCGACCACCGGGCGGATATCGGCAAATCCCGCGTCATGCGCCGCGCCGACCAGCGCGCCGGTGAGCCGGTCGTCGTCGATGTGCACGGTCTTGCCGCAGCTGTCGCAGATCAGGAAAATGCAGTCGTGGCGGCAGCCGGGATGCGGGTTGGCGATATAGGCGTTGGCGCTTTCGACCCGCCGCGCGAGGTTGGTGCGCACGAACAGGTCGAGGATCCGATAGACGCTGTTGGCCGCGACCCGCTTGCCGCGCCCCGCCGAGACGTTCTCGGCGATGTCATAGGCTGAGGCAGGCCGCTCCTGCGCGGCCAGCGCGCCAAACACGTCGGCGCGCATTTCGGTCCATAGCTCGCCCGCGCCGATTAGCGAGGCGCGCGCCGCATCGACCAGTCCCATGCCCGAATGTTCGTGATGATGATGGCTGGCCATGCGCCCGATATAGGCGGGACCGCCCCGTCCGGCAATGTCAGCCGGGCCTGAAGGCGCGGCTGTAGAACCCGGGGAACATCCGCCGCAGCGCCGCCACCTTGGGCGCGTCCCAGGCGACGATGTAGCCGTGGGTCGGGTTCTTGGCCATGAAGTCCTGATGATAGGCTTCGGCCGGATAGAACCGCTGATAGGCTTCGAGCCGCGTGACAATCGGCGCGCGCCACAGCCCCGCCGCGCGCAGTTGCCCGAGATAGGCGGTGGCAGCGAGCCGCTGTTCCGCGCTCATCGGCACCAAGGCCGAGCGATATTGCGTGCCGGTGTCCGGGCCTTGGCGGTTGAGCTGGGTGGGATCGGTCACCACCGAGAAGAAGATGCGCAGCAGCTGGTCGTAGCGCACTACGGCGGGATTGTAAGTTACGCGCACCGCCTCGGCATGGCCGGTGTCGCCGCCCGAGACCCGATCATAGCTGGCATTGATGCGGTTGCCGCCATGAAAGCCCGAAACCGCGCTGGTCACGCCCTGGACGTGGCTGAACACGCCCTCGACCCCCCAGAAGCACCCGCCCGCGAAGATTGCAGTCTTGAGCCCGCGCGCCTCGTTCGATTGCCGGTCTGCGGCCGGGGCGAGCACGACCGGTTCTGCGCTGGCGGGCTGCTGGCAGGCCGCGCAGGTGGCCAGGGCGAACAATAGCAGTTTGCGGGTGAGCACCATTATTTGACCGGCGCGGCGACGGCCGCGGGCAGGATATTGCTCGCCCATCGCGTGCGCGCTTCGTCACCAACGGTGACGAACAGCGCCGCAGCGCCCAGCGCAAAGCCGATCGCGAAGGAACGGTAGAGGTCGGACTTGAACAGGCCCATCGGAAAAGACTCGTGTGATGTGTGTTGACGCGGAGATGGCCAAGATACGGTTGCAGAGCGGTGAACGGTTACATTGCAGACGCGACTCTGCGGCCAACCGACTGATTGCGGCGACAAACCGAGCGGATCAGTGACGAAAGTGCCGCATTCCGGTGAAGACCATCGCCAGACCGGCTTTGTCCGCGGCGGCCATGACCTCGTCATCGCGGATCGATCCGCCCGGCTGGATCACCGCGGTCGCGCCGGCTTCGGCAGCTGCGAGCAACCCATCGGCGAAGGGGAAGAACGCATCGGAGGCGATCGCGCTGCCCACGGTGCGCGAACCTGGCCAGCCATATTTCCCGGCCGCTTCGGCAGCCTTCATCACAGCGATACGCGAGCTGTCACGACGGTTCATCTGCCCCGCGCCGATCCCGGCGGTGATGCCGTCCTTGGCGTAGACGATCGCATTGGACTTCACGTGCCGCGCGACGGTCCAGGCGAAGAGGCAGTCGTTGAGTTCCTGGGTCGTCGGCTGGCGCTTTGTCACCACCTTGAGGTCGGCCAGCGTGATCGCACCGTTATCGCGCGACTGGACCAGCAGCCCGCCGGTGATCGGCTTGATCGAGAGCCCGCCGCGGCGCGGATCGGGCAAATCGCCCGTCAGCAGCAGCCGCAGGTTCTTCTTCTTGGCAAAGGCAGCGCGCGCCGCCTCATTGGCAGCGGGGGCGACGACCACTTCGGTGAAAATCTCGCAGATCGCCTCGGCAGTCGGTCCGTCGAGCGGCACGTTGCTGGCCACAATCCCGCCGAAGGCCGAGACCGAATCGCATTCGAGCGCCGCCTGCCACGCGCCGAGCAGTGTGGCGGCCTGCGCCACCCCGCAAGGGTTGGCGTGCTTGACGATGACCACCGCCGGATCGCCGCCCTTGAACTCGGCGGCTAATTCCAGCGCGGCATCGGCGTCGGCGTAATTATTGTAGGACAGTGCCTTGCCCTGCACTTGCTCGGCTTGCGCGATGCCTTTGCCGTGCGGACCGACGGGGAGGTAGAGCGCCGCGCGCTGGTGCGGGTTCTCGCCATAGCGCAATTCTTCAACCCGCCGTCCGGTCACCGCCAGCATCTCGGGGAACAGCTGCTGCTGGTCGGCAAAGGCGAACCACTGGCTGATCATCGCGTCGTAGGCAGCGGTCGCGGCAAAGGCGCGCGCGGCCATCAGCTTGCGGAATTCGGTGCCGGTCGCCCCATCCTTGGCTTCCAGTTCGGCGAGCAACGCCGGATAGTCATTGGGGTCGGTAACGATGGTGACGAAAGCATGGTTCTTGGCGGCCGAACGGACCATCGACGGGCCGCCGATATCGATATTCTCGACAATCTCGTCGCGCGCCGCACCGCGCATCACGGTCGCTTCGAACGGATAGAGATTGACCACCACCAGGTCGATCGTCTGAATCGCATGTTGCGCCATCGCGGCGGCGTGTTCGGGATTGTCGCGCACCGCGAGCAGCCCGCCGTGGACCATCGGGTGCAAAGTCTTGACCCGTCCGTCCATCATCTCGGGAAAGCCGGTGAGGTCGGAGACGTCGCGCACCGCCAGTCCCGCCTCGCGCAGCGCCCTGGCAGTCCCGCCGGTCGAGACCAGTTCGACGCCGCGCGCGATAAGCGCCTGCCCCAGCTCGGTCAGCCCAGCCTTGTCGGACACCGACAGCAGCGCCCGGCGGATAACTACGTCGCTCACCTGAATTCTACCCCATCTTCTTGAGCAGCCAGGCAAAATTGCCGCCGCCGCGCGAGACCAAGCCTTGCAGCACCAGTTGCTGGACCGGCTGCGGCCGGCCTTGGCCATCGGCCCAGATACTTTCCTCAAGCGTCACTTCGCCGCCCGCGCGGAACTGCCAATAGCTGCCGTCGGGCAGCGCGAGCCCTGCGCCTTGCTTGTCCTCGGACAGTCCGACTTCGATGCCGGGACCGAGGTGAAAGCGGATCGCGAAGGCGACCTTGCCGCGCTTGCCCTTGCCGCCGCGCGGGACCAGCAAATCTTCGCCGCGCAGCTCGGTCCCATCGTCGCGCAGGATCAGGATGCGGCGATGAGTCAGGCCATAGCGCGAGACATAGCCGTCGTGGCTCGCCTCGAGCCGGGTCGCGCCGCTACCGGATTTGTCGCCCTGAACCGTGCGCCGGTCGATCTCGACCTCGCTCACGCCGGTGCCGATCCGGCCATTGATCAACACTGCGGTGGAATTGGCGTCGTCGAGCGCCAGCGTCGAATGCGCGGCGGTGGCGCGCAGCCCCTGCTCGAGCCGCACCGGCATCAGCCCGCCCGCACACGCCGCGCCGCCGCAATTGACGATCAGCCGCTGGCCACCCGTCGAAAGCTCGAACGCCAGCGTCGAGGCGCAGCCGGTCCGCGCGTGCCGCGCCAGCGGCGGCGGGGCGGCGTCGAACTGTAGCACGCTGTTCTGCGCCACCACCCGCTGGTAGCCCCACTGGCGCACATCGCGCAGCGGGCGGGTCCGCACCCCCGACCCAGCGATCAGCACGGACAAATCGGCGGTATCCATCGCCCAGGCACCCTGCCAGCTGCCCAGCGAACCATCGCCGTGGGTCAGCGCGAGCAGCGGCGGGACCAGCACGGCGATGATCGATTCGAGCGCCTCGGGCGGGTCTTGGCGCAACGCGTGATAGCAGGCGCGCAGCCGTACCAGCAGCGCAATCGCCTCGGCCTGCCCCAGCGGGCTGCGCGACAGGATGCCGCCGTCGTCGCCGACCAGCTCGCCCAGTGCACGGATCAGCCCCGCTTCGCCATAAAGCCGACGCGGTCGGCCTTCGGGTAGCAGCAACCCGGCCGCGACGATCCCGCACCAGCCCGCACATTCGCCCAGCAAATCCTCCGCCCGGCCGACATTGCGGTCGAGCCAGCGCGCGTTTTGGGTGAACGCGCCAAGCGTCCGGGCGCGCTGCGCCTTGTCCTGGCCCGACAGCAGCAGCGGCGCGTGGACCAGCCAGTTGAGCATCCGGTTGCCGGCATTGGCGAGCGACCAGGCCGAACCCTTGCCGGGGCGCGACGGCAATTTGCGGTTGGCCTCGAGCCACGCACCGAAAATCCGTTCGGCCACCGGAGCAATTTGTTCGCGCGCGCCGCTCATTTCGAGGTCGGCGAGCCAGCCGAAGCCATGCACCAGCCGCTCGAACGGCGGAGTCAGCCGCGCCGCGCCGCCGAAATCGACCTGTGCGATCGGCGATTTGACCCCGTGGAGCAGGAAATGCCCGGCGCGCAGCGCGGTACCCCCGACCTTGCTGCCGGGCAGCGGGTTGGCGACCGTGGCGAGCAGCCGCGGCCGCGCGGTCTTGGCAAATGGCTTGGTCAGCACCGACCCCGGGATACCCATGCGATACGCCAGCCGGAGCAGTTGCTCGCCCGCGCCTATGGATGGTGCCGAAAAGTCAGCCAAGGCCAGCGCGCGGCCGGGCTCGATCAGTTCGGCGGCACGCACCGGCTCGACCGAAGGATCGATCATCGCCTCGTCACCGGACACCGCAAGCGGGATCGCCATGCCCGCATCCGGCGCAAACCGCAGCGGCCGGACGGGGGCGGCGACTTCTGCCACAAGCTAGCCCAGCCCCTTGAGCGCTGCGATATTGGCGGCATAGCGTTCTGGCCCACCGCGGAACGTCGCGGTCCCGGCAACCAGCACGTCCGCGCCCGCCGCGACGCATTGCCGCGCGGTTTCGACATCCACGCCGCCGTCGACCTCAAGCCGGATGTCGCGCCCGGTCTTGTCGATCATCTTGCGCACCGCTTCGATCTTCTTGAGCTGGCTGGCGATGAAGCTCTGCCCGCCGAAGCCCGGATTGACGCTCATCACCAGCACCAGATCGATCTCGTCGATCAGATAATCGAGCATCTTGGCCGGGGTCGCGGGGTTGAGCGAAATCCCCGCGAGCTTGCCCAGCCCCTTGATCGCCTGCACCGTGCGGTGGGCGTGCGGGCCGGCCTCGGGATGGATCGTGATGATGTCCGCCCCCGCCTCGGCAAAGGCTTCGAGGAAGCCATCGACCGGTGAAATCATCAGATGGACGTCGAGCGGCTTGGCGGTGTGCGGGCGCAGCGCCTTGACCACGCCGGGACCGATGGTGATGTTGGGGACAAAATGCCCGTCCATGACGTCGACATGGATCCAGTCCGCGCCCGCTGCATCTACCGCGCGGACTTCCTCGCCCAGACGCGCAAAATCGGCGGAAAGAATCGACGGCGAGATGAGCGGCGCGGGCATGAGCGAAAGCAAGCTCCCTTCATTGGCGCTTACCTACCACATCTGGGGGGGACAAGCGCGCGATTGCGCGTTTTCCACACCGTATCTCGACTTGGCGGGCCGGTCCCGCGATTGACGGTGCGCCGGCTGCCCGGCAAAGCCCTGTCGCAATGGCTGATTTGGCTTCCTCGCGCGCCGCGATGCGTCTGCTGACCAGGGAAGCGCGCGTGACCTACGCGCCCGTTCCCCCGTCACTCGGCGAGGTCGAGGTCGGACCGGGGCAAAGTCGCATGATGGGCGGGAGCTATCTGCTGCACAGCGACAGTGGATACCGCTATTTCTACCAACCGGGCGCGGGCATTCGGATCGAACGGCCCGACACTTTCGACCTTGCAGAAGAGGCGCTGTGGCTGAATGGCAGCGTCTATGCCGCGGTTGCGAGCATCAACGGGTTTATGCCGATCCATGCCTCAGCCGTCGCGCATGAGGGCCAAGTCTATGCGTTCACCGGGCCGAGCGGTGCAGGCAAATCGACGCTGATTGCTGCGCTGGGCAGCGCGGGGATGGCGATGTTCTGCGACGACACGCTGGTGCTGGACTTTTCCAATCCGGAGCAGATCGTCTGCCTGCCCGGTCACAAGCGGCTCAAGCTCTCGGCCGAGGCAATCGGCTTGACCGGCGCTGCGCGCGAGGAGAAGGTCGGCGCGATGATCGACAAATTCTATGCCGCGCCACCCGCCGGCCACGTTCGTGAGCCACTGCCGCTGGCGCGGTTGGTGTTCCTTGAGGAGGGCCCCGAACCGGCGCTGGTGCCAATCACGGGGGCCGAGCGCTTCGCGCGGCTGACCAACGATCATTACACCGCCGAACTCTTCGCGCTGGGCCAGCAGCTCGACCTTGGCGGCCGTTTCGCTGTCCAGGCGCGAATGGCCGGACAGATCGCGATGCATCGCCTGATCCGCCCGCGCGACACGGCGCGGTTTGCCGAGAGCGTTGAGCTCGCTCGCCAGCTGGTGACCGGGTCATGATCGCGCTTGCCAAGGCGACTGGCCACTTCAGCGAAACCGTGATCGACGCCGAGGTGGTGGTGATGAGCCTCGACAGCGGAGATTTCTTCTCGCTCACCGGCACCGCGCGCGACATCTGGGAACTGATCGACGGAACGCATGACCGCGCGGCGATCGTCGCTGCGTTGGCCGGGCGCAACGGCGTGGTGCGCGAAGCGATCGTCGGCGAAATCGACGCCTTCCTCGCGCAGCTCGCCGAGGCCGGGCTGCTTGCGACAGACTGAGGCCTGGTGCCTCAGGGCGCGGACCGGGCAGGCGATGCTATTGCTCTGCGCTGCCCGCCTTGCGGTTGCGCTCGTCCCGTTCCGGTTGTGGCGCGGTTCGCTGGGCCGGATCGAGGGCCTTGGGCGCAGCTTGCCTGGGCCCGACCAAGTCCGGCAAGCCCGGCGGCTGGCGCTCCACGTCGAGCGCGCCGCCACGCGCCTGCCATTTGCCACCAAATGCCTGCCGCGCGCGATGGCCCTGGCCTGGCTGCTCCGGCGCGAGGGGCTTGGCTACAGCTGCAAGCTGGCGGTCCGCCCGGCGATGCAGCGCGGGACGATCGAAGATCTCCATGCCTGGATCGAATGTGGCGACAGCACTGTGCTGGGCGAGTTGCCGGGTCCGTGGATCGTCACGCTGGAGCTGCGGGGCTGAGCCACTTCGCGGTTGCAACCGCATGGAAAATGCCGCATTAACCGCGCGTAACCAGTGCGGAGCGGGCCTTCCCGCGCTGGCTGCGCGATGTTCGAGGAACAGCTGCATGACCAAGAAAGTCCCGCCCATGGCGGAATGGACCAAGCCCGAACTGGTGCGGCTCGGCAAGATCGCCGATGTGGCTGGCAACAACGGTGCGATCGTCGATGGCGCATCGGTTAATCCGCGCGCATCGTGACGCGGACCCGCCCGCGCCTTATTTTCCCCATAGCCTGAATATCCGACCGTCTTGTGCTGGCGGTTTACCGTGGCCCCGATTTTGCCGATACTAACCTCGCCCGCCGGGTAGCGGCTACGCTCGGCCTGTTTTCGGGCGATGGCGGCGCATTTTCGATTGGCAACGGCGCGTTCTACGCCCACGCCGACGATCTCGGGTCCGCCAATCGGCCCGGCTCCCGCCAACCCCGCGGGACCCCCCCGTGGGCTCCCACGGTGAGCGGTACGGGGCAGGTAATCCTGTTCAAGGGCTGGATCGACAACGCGGCAGAGCTGGCCGCCGAACTGGGCGTCGCGGCGGACAACTGTGCTCGGCTCTACGAGGCGGCGCTCGAGCGTTGGACCGATGGGGCCGAGCAGCGCCTGATCGGCCACTATTGCGCCATCGTCGATTATCCCCTCGACCAGTCCCTGCGGCTTTCGCGCAGCCCGCTGGCGGCACCGCCGCTGCATTACTTCAGCGACGGGCCAGTTCTGGCTGCGGCATCGGTGCCGCGCGCGCTGTTGGCGATGGGACTTTCCCAAGGGCTCAACCGGCAAAAATTGGTCGATACAATGCTGGCCAATCCAACCGGGTCCGAAGGCTTCGTTGCCAGAACTTGGCGAGTCGGAGTGGGCGAGGTGGTCTATCTCGATGCGCATTCGCGGCGGACGGTGCGCAGCTTCGATCCGCTGGCTCCGCGCAAACTCCCGCGCGCGACGCTGCGGGATTATGTTGCCGAAGTCGATCGGCTGCTCGACGAGGCCGCCGCTGCGGCGCTACGCAGCGGATCGAGCCCAGGCGTGCAGCTGTCCGGCGGGCTCGACTCCGCCAATGTCGCGGCGCGCGCGCTGCGCGCACTGCCCGAGCCTGCGCGGCTCAAGAGCTTTACCTTCGGACCGCTGGCAGAGTGGCGCGATCCGGGATCGGACTGCTTCTTCGGCGATGAGCGCACGGCGGTGAAGGCATTTGCAGCGATGCATCCCCGGCTCGATCCGCACTTCACCGACAATTCCGGGCGAGGCTTCGACAGCGACCTTGAGCGGCTGTTCCTGGCGATGGGCACGATGCCGGGCGGCACCGCCCCGGCGTTCGCGTTCCGCGGGCTGTTCGCGCTGGCGCGCGAGCAAGGATGCGACCTGCTGCTCGCGTCGGATCTGGGCAATTTCACCTTCAGCAACACCGGGAGCTGGGCCTATGGCGAGTTCCTGCGGCGCGGCAAGTGGTGCCAGCTGATACGTGCGCTGCGCGGCGACCCATTCGCCACCCGGCCGCTGCTCCGTCGGCTCATCTCGCGCGCGGTGATCCCGCATTTGCCCGACCGCTGGTGGCGCGCGTGGAAGCGGCGAACCGGCCAATCGGTCACGCCCGACAATGTTCAGGTCGGCTTCGTCCGCGCCGACATCGCCCGCCAGCTCGATGCTGTCACGCGCGCGCGCCGCGCGGGGACATGGTACGAGCGCGACCAATACGCGTGGCGATCCGCGATGATGCGCGACCAGTTCGCACGCGGCGATGCCGATTCGGGCGACCTGATCCAAGGGTTCGAGCAAGTCTATGGCGTGAAGTGGCGCGATGTCACCGCGTACCGCCCGCTGGTAGAGTTCTGCCTCGGACTGCCAACCGAGATATTCCTGCACGACGGCGAGCAGCGCTGGCTCGCCCGCGAACTCGGCCGAGGCCTGATGCCGGAGGCGCAACGCAGCGAACGGCGGATCGGGATGCAGGCCGCAGACTGGCATGAGCGGCTAACGCCGTACCTGGCGGAATTCCGGGCCGAGATCGCCCGAAGCCGCGAGGTGCCCGACGTGGCCGAGATCGTCGATCTCGACCGGATGGAGCGCATCATCGATGACTGGCCAAGCCGTTCCACGCTCGACGGCGATGTCGTCGCAGGCCATGCCATCGGGCTGATGCGCGCGCTGACCGCAATCCGCTACATCCGGTTCGTGACCGGTTCCAATCAGTAATTCCCAGCAAATTGTCGCGAATCTGCAAGCATCGGGGCGAGACTTGCCCCGCAATCGCATTTTGGCCTGATTCAGCCGCTATTCACCGCCACGACTCCAATCGGAGCTCGATGCAGGACCCTGCAACTGCCTTGAGCCTGCTGGCCCGGCCCACTCCCCCAGATCAGGATTGAACACCATGATATTGCCGAGACGTTTCCGCGCCGCGGCCATTCCCGTGCTTGTTGCCGGTGTTGTGCTGCTTACCGGCGCTGTCCCCTCTGGCACAGCGCAGGCCCAAGGCGGCGCGCCTGCAGGATGCACCGGCCCGGCCAGCCAGACCTGGCTCAATGTCGTGGTCAATGGAGTCCGGTCGGGCGACGGGCTGGTCGCGGTGACGCTTTATCCCGACAACAGCCGCAAATTCCTCGTCCGGCATGGCTCGATGTATGTCGGGCGGGTCGATGCCGCCGCCGGCACCACCCGCGCCTGCATCTTCGTGCCGCAGCCGGGGGTCTATGCGATTGCGGTCTACCACGACACCAACGCCAACCAGAGCTTCGACCGCACCGGGATCGGGCTCCCGGCCGAAGGCTATGGGTTCTCGAACAATCCCGCGACGATCGCGGGCCTGCCCTCGTTCCGTTCGGTCCGCCTCAATGTGCCGCGCGCCGGGCTGACCACGAGAATCCAGATGAAATATCCGTAAGGGAGAGTCTTTTCCGCCTGACGGCGGAAGCACCCCGCAAAGACTCGCCGGATCAGGCTGGGGACGAGGCGTAGATTTCGGGCAGCATCGACGGCGCTTGTTGCTCCGCAATCGCGTGCGTGCGCGGATCGTCCACATCGAGCCACCATGCCTCGCCGATGTCCATTGTCGCCGCCCGGCCCGCGCCGGCCAAGCGTTGCATGCCATCGGACAGACTGCCGGGCTTGCCCTCGGCGATGGCGGCCCGAATTGCCTGCGCGAGTTCGGGCGTCGCCAGAAAGGCGCCGCAATCGACCGCGTCGTGCTCAGCAATCTGCTTGCCGATCGCCTCGATCCGCCCATCGGAATCGGTCTTGACCCAAGTCGCGTCAGCGGGATCGATGAGGGGGTTATCCGTGCGCCGATCTATCGCGAGCGTCACGCCCCGGCTCGTCGTGCCCTCGCGCACCAGTCGGGAAAGGATCGAAGCCTCGAAGATGTGGTCGGCCATCAGCAAAAGATAGTCGCCATTGATCCGCGCAGCGCCGGCCATGACCGAATGACCGTTGGGGGTCGACCAATGTTGCACCCGTTCGGACACCACCGGAATACCCACGCGGGCGGAAAGCCTCGGCAGGAATTTCTCGATTTCGACCGCCTGGTGTCCGGTAACGACGACAACGCGCTCCACCCCGGCGGCACGCGCCTGGCGTACGCCGAGTTCGAGCAGCGGCACTCCGGCAACCGGTGCAAGCGGCTTTGAATCGGCGATGTCACGCAATCGGGTGCCATAGCCAGCAGCAATAATCAGCGCGTCCATTGATTCCTCCCGGAAACCGGGACGGCGTTACTCCGCCGCCAGCGCCGATTCCGCAACATATTCCTCGACCATCTGTGCTGCGGTGTCATCGTTGAACTGCTGCGGCGGATGCTTGCAGAAGTAAGCCGACGGTCCGATCAACGCCCCGCCCTCACCGCGTTCGAGCGCGACCTTGCAGCAGCGGATCGCGTCCATCACGCAGGCTGCCGAATTGGGGCTGTCCTCGACCGAAAGCCGAAGCTCGAGGTTCATCGGCACGTTGCCCCACTGGTTGCCCTCGAGCCGCAGGAAGCACAGCTTGTTGTCCTTTTGCCACGGCACATAGTCCGACGGACCGACATGGATGTTCTCGTCGGCGAGCCGCTGGGCGAGCATCGCCTGCACCGCCTCGGTCTTCGAGGTCTTCTTGCTGCCCAACCGCTGGCGGTCGAGCATGTTCATGAAGTCGGTATTGCCGCCGGTGTTGAGCTGGTAGGTCCGTTCGATGGTGACGCCGCGCGCGCCGAACAGGCTGGACAGCACGCGGTGGACGATGGTCGCCCCGATTTGCGCCTTGATGTCGTCGCCGACGATCGGGATGCGCTTCTCGGCAAAGCGGCGTTCCCATTCGGGGCGGCTGGCGATGAACACCGGCATGCAGTTGACCACCGCGACCCCGGCTTCGAGCGCACATTCCATGTAGAATTCGGTCGCCTCTTCCGACCCCACGGGGAGGAAGTTCAGGAGGACCTCGGCACCCGATTCCCGGAGCGCGGCGACAATGCTCTCGTGGGTCGCCTCGGGCGCGTCGGCTACGATGAAACCCTTTTCGCCCATCCCGGTCATGTGGTCGGCGACTCCGTCGAGGACCTTGCCCATGATGACCTTGACGCCGGTCGTATCGACATCGGGCTGGAACACCGCAGTGTTGTTGGGCTGGGCGAAGATCGCCTCCGAGATATCCTTGCCGACCTTGCGCGCATCGACGTCAACGCCCATCACAAACTCGACGTCACCCGCGCCATAGCCGCCGATGCGGTCATGAATCAGACCCTGCGAGGAGTTGTTCGAGCGGTAGTAGGCCACTCCCTGCACCAGCGAACTGGCGCAGTTGCCTACGCCGATCACGGCAACCTTGATTGGCTTCATCAAATCGATCCCTTTAGACAGACGCGGCGCGACTGCGACAATTGCGCGTCATTGTGAAAATCGCGCGCCAAAAGCAAGAAGTTTGGCATGCGTCAAGCCGCTTGGCGGAAAAGCACCACGAGCACCACCGTCAACCAGCCGACCGTCACGACGGCGAAGGCGAACATCGCCAGCGGTGCCAATCCTACGATAATCAACGGGGCTGCGGCAAGTGCGAAGAAATCGCGCATGGTCAGCCAGATCAACCAGGTCACCACGCGCGATTTGCCCGCACCGACGCGTTCCTTGACCGCATTGAACGTGAACGGGCGCTTGCTGGCCTTGGCCGCGCGTCCGATCAGGGTCAGCCCGACCGCGAACAACGGCAGCGGCGGAATACATTTCCGAGTCGAACCGGACGGCACGCGTCGCACTGTCCCCTGTTACTATCATGCGAAATCCTTATACGTTCACGCGCTTGCCAAGCCAGATACGGGCGGGCGGAGGAAATAGTTGCATGGGACCGTTGACGTTGGCTGACCGGAACAACCACGAAAACCGCGTCCGGGTTCCCGCCCGGCCCAAACGTCCGCGCGAGCTGCAGGACCGCCTCAATTTTCATCTCTATCATCCGCTTGCCTGGCAGCTGGCACGGCAGCTGGCGAAAACCCCGCTTACGCCCAATGCGGTGTCGGTGATCGGCGGGCTGTTCGTGGTCGCCGCGGCTGCCGTTTATGCCCAGCCGTGGGGCGTGGCGGGGGCCGGACTGGGCATGATCCTGCACATGAGCTGGCACGTGATCGATGGCGCGGACGGTGATTTGGCGCGGATGACCGGGCGGACCAGCCCGATCGGCGAGATGGTCGACGGGCTGTGCGATTATCTCAGCCATATCGTGCTCTATTTGGTGCTCGGGTATTTGCTCTCCATCGCGCTCGGCGCGGCGGGCTGGTGGCTGACGGTCGCCGCAGGGCTCAGCCACCTCGTCCAGTCGAACCACGTCGAGGTCCAGCGCCGGCAGTATCAATGGTGGGTCTATGGCACGCCGTGGCTGCGCAACACGCACAGCAATGCCGAAGCGGCCACGCGCAAGAGCGTCTTCGGCACTCTGGTATCGGCCTATCTGGGCGCGGCGGCGGGAATGACGCCGCATGCGCTCAAGATCGATTCCGCGGTTGAAGCGGCGCAGGGCGATGCGGCGAGGTTGGAGCCAATCCGCGCCGCCGTGCGCGCCGAAGCGCCGCGCCTGCTGTTGATCCAGAAATTCCTCGGCCCCAATCCGCGCGCCATCGTGCTCGGCCTGTCGATGATCGCGGGCGCAGCGTCGGGAACCGGGCCGCTGTGGTATTTCCTCTACCAGTCGGTAGTGCTCAACCTGCTGCTGGTGGCTTCGGTGACGATGCACAATGCCGCCGCGCGCCGGATAGCCGCCCAGATTACTGCCTGACCAAAGGATCGGCCATGCTTCATGAATCGCTGCTCGACCAGGCCCGCGATCTGGCGTCGCGCGTTGTGGCGCTGCGGCGCGCGATCCATGCGGAGCCCGAGCTGGGGCTGCACACGCCCAAAACGCGCGACAAGGTTCGCGCCGCGCTGGCGCATCTGCCGCTCGAATGGCGCGAAGGCCCGTCAACCACCGGGATGGTAGCAATTTTGGCCGGAGGGGCGGGTTCCGGACGGTCGGTCCTGCTGCGCGGCGACATGGATGCGCTGCCGATGCCCGAGGAAACCGGGCTCGAGTTCGCTTCGACCGTCCCCGGCGCAATGCACGCCTGCGGCCACGATGCACATACCGCGATGCTGGCGGGCGCCGCCGAGCTGCTCTGCGCGCGCCGCGACGCGCTGCGCGGCGAAGTGCGCTTCATGTTCCAGCCGGGCGAGGAAGGCTGGCACGGCGCGCGCTTCATGCTGGATGACGGCCTACTCGATCCGCTGCCCGACGCGGCCTTCGCGTTGCATATCATGCCCAATGCGCCGCATGGTCTCGTCGCCGGGCGCGCCGGGCCGCTGCTCGCCGCCGCCGACCAGCTTGAAATTTCGGTGCAGGGCCGGGGCGGCCATGCCTCGATGCCGCACCAGACGCGCGATCCGGTGCCGGTCGCTTGCGAGATCGTGCTCGCGCTGCAAACTTTGGTGACCCGCCAGTTCGACGCGCATGACCCGGTGGTGGTGACCGTGGCCAAGGTCGAGGCGGGTTCGGCACACAATGTCATCGCCGATTTTGCCGCGCTCAAGGGCACGATGCGCACGCTTTCGCCGCAGCATCGCGCGCAGCTGCACGCTGCGGTTCGCCAGCTGGCCGAGGGCATCGCCTCGGCGCATGGCCTCGCCGCCGAGGTGACAATCGAGGAGGGATTCCCCGTGACGATCTGCGATGCGCGCGCGGTCGATCACGGTGAAGCGGTCGCCCGCGCCTTGTTTGGCGAGCAGGCCTTCCGCCGCCTGCCCGAACCGATCATGGGCGCGGAAGACTTCTCCTATGTGCTCGAGAAAGTCCCCGGCGCGATGTTCTTCCTCGGCGTCGCGCAGGAAGGCGAGGACTGGCGCCAGTGCTGCGGGATCCATTCGACACGGATGATGGTCGACGAGACCGTGTTGCCCCAAGGCGCGGCACTGCTCGCGGGCCTCGCCGAGCGCTTCCTCGCCGAGGGTTTCGCGAAAGCCTGAGTCAGCCGATCATGCCCGCCGGGCGCAGCCAGCCGCGCATTGCGGGATAGGCGGGCATGTCGCCATCGCCCCGCTCGGATGTCAGCCCCCACAGCGCCAGCAAGGGCACCCCAAAGGGCCGCCCCGCCGCAAACTGTTCGGCGATATGCGGCCCGCCGCCGTGGTAGCCCCCGGCATGGAACACATGCTTGGGATCGACCCCGAGTGCGCGCGCAGCGGCATAGGACCAGGCAATCGCCGCCATTTCCAGGCCGCCGGCTTCGGTCATGGCGTCGATGCTGCGCTGCGCGGGATCGCTGACTGCGAGGTGCCCCGCCTCGTGGAGCATGTCGCCGGGCCATGCCGGGATGGATGGATCGACCACGATCCGGCCCAGCTTCACGGTCATCCCGGAAATTGCCGAGTCGGCTACCGGCTTCGCCTCGACGGCGATGCGCAATCCGGCAAGGAAATCGGCGATTTGCTTCGCCACAGCCTCGCCCCCGCCTTCGTCGCGCCACCGGCATTCGCGAATTGCGGAAGAAGTCATGATACAAAGCCTCGATGAGCGTTGCGCCCGACAGGATTGACCTCGCTCCGCTCGGTCGCCTCCGCTTCGCTCCGGCTCGAACGAGGTTCGAACTTGAAGCGCTTGCCCCAGCACAAAGGGCGGCCCTGCGGAGCCGCCCTTTGTGCTGGTGCACCCGACAGGATCGGGTGTGGGCATATTGGCACCGTCCACCAAAGCCTGCAACAACGCTTCCCTTGCCTCCGGCGAGCGTGCGGGGAGGCTGGCAATGACGGTCTCGGTCCACTGTTCATCGGGATCGTGCGATTCAGCACTGGGTGACGCTTCACCGGGGCGTGCTGGGATGCTGGGCTCGACGATGGTCGGACAGTCCTGATTTGATGTTTGCGGCGTTGACGATGTGACGGCGATCGTCGGGGAAGCGTGGGGGTCGATCATGAAGGCCATGGTCTCACGGATCGCGAGTTCGTCAATGGGTTCTGGAGGGCCATGTTAGGGACTAAGGTCGGCCAGTATGGGGCGACCGGGTCAAGGCTGACTATTCTGCGGCCCGCGTCGGATGATCTCCCACTGATGCCCGCAGGCAAGGCATTGTCGATCCGGCGATCCCATCGGCTGACAGCAGCCTCCGAGCACTGTTTCGTTCCGCTCTGCTTGCTCGAACGCTTCATGGCTTGGGTAGCCGTAGAGGATGTTCACGCCGGTCCTCTGTTTGCACTGCGGACATTTGAAGCGCGGATCGTCGAGCGGGATCGCCAACTGCTGCTTTGCCATCTTGATGTGGAGACGGACGAGCGCGGCATCTTGGGGGTGCTCTAAGGCAAGCGCTTCCATCCCTGCTAAGAACGCGCGCCATTCCGTTTCCGGCGCGAACAAGGATGGCGGGTCAATGATCATCATAAGGCTACGCTGCCAGTGCCCGGTAAACTGACGCCCGACCGATCTTCAACTCACGAGCGATCGCGGCGGGCCCCATCCCATCGGCACGAAGCGCCTTCACCTTCACAGGATCGATGCTCACGGGTCGCCCGCGATACTTCCCAGCCAACTTGGCTTTGGCGATTCCTTCGAGTTGTCGCTCTCGCCGGATGTCGTTCTCGAAGGCAGCGACCGCCCCGAGGATCGCCAGCATGAGCCTGCCGGTGCTGGAATCGGTATCGACGCCGCTCTGGCTGATGCACTTGAAGGCGACCTTCTTCTCGGTCAGCCGCTCGATGATGTTGTGCAAATCGCCGACAGACCTTGCGAGTCGATCTAGTCGGGTGATAATTAAGGTGTCTGACTCCCTCACGAAGTCGAGTGCTTCGGCGAGTTGATCGCGATCCTTGGTCGATCGACCGGACATCTTCTCCGCAAATACCTTCTCGCACCCTGCGGCGACCAGCGCCTCATGTTGGATGTCGAGCGATTGCCCCGAACTGCTCACGCGCGCATAGCCGAACCTATCGGGGCGCAGTTCCGGCCAGAGGCGTAACTCTCTGCCAGATCGACAGCGCTGCCAATGGTCCAAAAGCCTTGCCGACACCAATGCACGATGGATCGGAACGATGCGCTGACTCGCCGCCGTTTTGACGCGCTTGCCCTGTGCGGTATCAGCTTTGATGACGAAGCAAGGAACGCCGTCAAGAATCACGATATCATTGGTAGCAAGCTGGCAAATCTCGTTCTGTCGCATGCCTGAAAACAACGCGATGAGTGGGACATAGAACCGCGCGGCATGTTCAACTTCGCGTTGCCCACGAGCGACTTCGCCAACGTTGGCGTAGACCGACCCGGTAAAAATCGCTTCCAACTGCACGGTGCTAAACGGCAATCGCCTGTCTCGATCGGCGACGGGATCGGCAATGCGCAGCCCCCGACAGGGGTTTCGTGCAACGAGTTCCTCCTTGACCGCCCAGTTAAACAGGCTCGAAAACTTCTGCATGTAGCCGTTGGCGTTGCTGATCGACATTGGATCGATCTTTTCATGTTTGGCGCGCGTCGCTGCGGCAGCGGGTGTAATCTCGCCCCAACGCTTTTCGTAATTCCGTGGAAGGACCCGCAGTGTTTCGAGAACCTTCCTGCAATCCTGACGGTCCACGCTGTCCATCTGCGTGTCGGCACCAATGAGCGCAACCACGAGGTTTCGAACCGTGGTGTAGGCGAGCGCTGATTTCTCTGAGCGGCTGCTCGCAGGATCGCTGAGGTATCGTTGCCAAGCATCACTAAGCGTCACTCCCAACGATGCGCGAGATATGGCAGGTAGCGCAACCTTGCCTGTCGGATGCATTGCCTCGCTGGGCTGGGTCCCGGCGTCACGTGCGAACTGGAACCGATTCTCAAGGTCGAGGGCGACCATCCGCGCCATCGTAAGTGCCTCACGGTATGAAGCAGTTCTCAGAGTCCTGTTGATTCTCGCGGTGCCGAAGACGCCAATCAGGTCCACAGGCACCCTTACACGATACTGATAGACCCCGCCGCGTCGCCACAGCCCCGGAAGGCGTTTGGGCGACATAGTTGGGCTACACCCCCGAAGGCCAATTTTTGGCGGATTTCTGCCAATTTGACGGTCCCCAATGACGGTTGTGGGCGACACCGTTGGGCTACACTTTGGGCACAGATCATCCCCAAGATGCTGGTTTTCCGACGATTTTGGGAAACTGGTGCACCCGACAGGATTCGAACCTGTGGCCTCTGCCTTCGGAGGGCAGCGCTCTATCCAGCTGAGCTACGGGTGCCTTCGCCATGCGGCGTGCGGCGTGCGGCGTGCGGTTAGCAGCGGCACCGGGCGCACGCCAGTGCTTTTAGCGATTCGGGCTTTTAGCAATTTGGCAAGGCGGAGCCGCTACGACTCGCAGGCATGAACGCACAGCCGCCCAGCTTTACGACCCCGCCCGCCGGTGCCGCCGGTCCCTTGCCCACCTCGGGCCGGGCGGCATTCGGCCAGGCTGCGGCCAGCGCGATGAGCATGAAATGGTCGGCGCTGCACGATGCTGCGGGTGTTGTCGCGCTGCTGGCGGGGATCGCCAGCGAGCCGATGCGCCCCGAAGTGCGCAATTTCCCCGCGGTGATGCGCGACGCCGGCGGCTGGCGCCGGAGTATGGCGGAACAGGGCGTCGACGATCTTTCGGCGATCATGGAGCCAGGCCTTGCCGCGCTGCTCGCGGTCCACGCGCGCGGTGCCTCGGCCTCCGCCGCGCTCTCGCTGTGGCAGGAATTCCAGGCCGCGCGCGCCGGACTGATGGCGCTGACCCCGCCGCCCGCTTCGAACGGACCGCTGCGCAGCGCCTGAAATGCTTGCCGAGTTCGCGCTCTGTTCCTAGAACGGGGTGATGGCAGATATTCTCCCGATTCCCGCAATGTCACCCGACGAGCGCGCCGCCCAAGCCGTCGCGCGCGGGATTTGCCGGCTGTTCGCGCGTAACGATATCTGGTGCCTCGCCGAAATGCCGCTGCGTTCCAACCGCCGCGCCGATCTGATGGGGATCGACCCCAAGGGGCAGATCGTGATCGTCGAAATCAAGGTCAGCAAGGCCGATTTGCTGGGCGATGCCAAATGGCCCGACTACCTCGACCATTGCGACCGGTTCTATTGGGGCCTCGCTGCCCCTCTCGACCGTGCCTGCATGGAAACCGAGGCGTTCCGCCCCGAGTGCTGCGGGCTGATCGTCGCCGACGGCTATGACGCCGAGATTATCCGCCCAGCACCGACCCGCTCGCTCAACGCCGCGCGCCGCAAGGCCGAGATCGAGCGCCTCGCCCGGGTTTCGCTGCGCCGCCAGCTGGTCGGTCTCGATCCGCATTGCGCCGGGTGGGGCGGCTAGCCGTCAGCCTGCCTGCGCTGTTCCACCGCCGCCAACACCGCGCGCTTCTCCTTGTTCGACAGCATCGGCCAGTCGGCGATTTCGCCCAGCGTGCGCTGGCAGCCCAGGCACCAGCCGCTTTCCAGATCGATCCGGCAGATGCCGTCGCACGGCGATGCCGGGGTGAACATCGCCTAGCGCTTCGGGGCCGGTTCGCGCGATAGCCGGGTCATCAGCAGTGCGGCGCGCTTGGCCTGGCGCCACAGGCTGGGGATATCGACCGTTTCCGCCGCGGTGTGATCGCCCTCGCTCGCCGGACCCAGCCCGACGAGGCTATCGACGTCGGCAGCCACGAAGCTGATATCGCCCGCCCCGCGTTTGAGCGGGTCGAGTTCGCCCATCGGTGCGAGGCCGAGTGTGACGTTCACCTCGTTGAGCCTGGCCAGCAGCGCGCGGTTGCCAGCCGTCGGGGCCATCGGCGGATATTTGTCCTCGAACACCAGCTTCGCTTCGCCGCCATTGAACGGGCGCGCGACGATTGCGCGCATCTTGGCTTCGGCGCGGGCGATCGATTCGCGGCTGAGCGCGCGCAAATCTCCGCTGGCGACGGCTTGCGCGGGAATGATGTTGGTCTTGCCCGTCGCTTCGCCGTGAGCGGCATCGGCGGACAGCGCGGCGCTTGCTCCGCCGACCAGCAACCCGACATTAAAAGTGAGGTTGGGCTCGGGCAGCTCCTTGCGGAACGCGGTCAGGATTGCGGCAAGCGGATAGATCGCGCCCTCGCCCGCGCGCTCGGAAAACACCCCGCTGCTGTGCCCGCTGCGCGCGGTCACTGTCACCCGCCAATTGCCCGCCGAGCGCCGCGCGATCGAGCCCATGTCGAGGCCATTGTCCTGCGCCAGCCCCTCGAAATCGAGCGCCACATCCGCCCGGCGACCCGCCGCCAGCAGATCGGCGCGCGATTGTTCGAGCGGCAGTCCCGCCTCCTCCTCGTCGCCGGTCAGCACCACTTCGATATTGGCATCCTTGAGCGTGCCCGCGCGGTGCATCGCCCGAAGCGCGGCGATCATCGCCACATCGCCGCCCTTGTCATCGCTGACCCCGGGTCCGCGCGCATGAGCCGCGTCGATCCGCTCGAACTTCTGGAACGGATTATCCGCCTCGAACACCGTATCGAGGTGGCCGATCAGCAGCAGCCGCTTCGTTCCCTTGCGGCCCTGATGCACCGCGATCATGTGCCCGGCGCGGCTCACGCTGTCCTGCGGCACCCAGCGCACCGAAAAGCCCAGCGCCTCGAACTCGGGCCGCAGCATCTCGTAAACCGCGCGCACCCCGGCCAGATTGCGCGTCCCGCTGTTCTGGTTGACGACGCGTTCCAGCAAAGCAAGCGAGCGCGCCTGCTCGGCATCGACCGTGGCGGTCATCTGGCGCTCGGCGGGAGTCGGCGGCGCGGCGGCGATTGGCGAAGCGAGGAACGCGCCAAAGAGCGCGGGCGCGGCAAGGACCAAAGTGCGGATCATGCGCACGGTGTAGCCGATTTGCAGACCTGCGCAATTCGCGCGGAAGGTTACTAAAGGTGATACCCAGAACAATTCGGTCGAAACCCAAAAACCCCTCCCCCCGCTCATCCTGAGCCTGTCTAAAGACGCGCAGAGGGGCATCGCGAGGCGGAAGTTCACGAAGGTCACAGGGTGACATTTGGGTGACAAAGGCGACACCGTGTCACCCGGTCCTTGCGCATAGTTCCGACGTTTTTCAAAGGGTTGGCGCGCAGGGCGACACATCCGTTTAAACCGCGCGCTGCAACGCGGCGGGAAATGCGGCTGGGGTGCGGGACTATCATCGGGCCAGGCATCGCAGACCGGGCGCGTGTAGGAAAATGGTTTGGGGATGCTGCGAGATAGCGAGGGCCATCGCCCTCGCGCTCCCCGAATTTGTGGGTTTGCGCCCGCATTCCGGACATTAGCGGGACGGGCCCGAGCACCTGAAGGTCACCTATCGCGTTTCTAGGCGTCCACGGTGACTAACCGAAGAGCTCGCTGTGCGAGCCAAGGCGGGCCAAGCTCAAAGCGCCTTCCGATTTGGCGTAGATCATCACGAGGTCAGGCTTGATGTGGCAATCTCGAAAGCCCTTCCAATCGCCCTGCAAGGGATGGTCGGACAGCCTCTCCGGCAATTTCGCATCGTTCGCCAAAAGCTCGATCACAGGCATAAGCTTGTCCGGCAACGTGGGGTCTGTTTTCAGCGCAAGCTTATAGTCGCGCTTGAAGCGCGTCGTTGTCTCAATGGTGCGGGTCACAGATCGTGCTCCTTAAGATCCGCAGCAGGCACGGGCGGCACGTCCGATCCCGGCGCAGGCGGCGGGGGCAGCGGAACCGTGCTCGGCACGACCGGAGTAGGGACAATCCCCGCCGTAGGAGCAGCCACAGGCGTAACAGCAAGCGACGGGAAGGGATCCGTCATATCCTTCGCGCCGACTTCCAAGGCCCACTCGATCAGCGCGTTATATGTTGCCTCGGTAAGCCCCGGCGTTTTCTGGTCATGGAGATACCGCAAGGTCAGATGCGGATTCCAGATAATGGCATTGCTCATCGGGCCCGACTTACCAGGCTTGATGTCGATGAAGTGTAGCTCCTGTAGCTTCTTCATCCGTGTGGCCCACGTGTGTACTCCGCGCTGCCCGCCAAAACCCGCTGCGTCCGCCATATCCTGCGGTTTGTTCAGCACTACGAAGGAGTTGTCCCACGTGCAGCACCACAGGGTCAAATACGTCGAGGAGACGGGCGCGCCCTTCGTGATCTCGTCCATTGCCTTGAGGATCAAGGGCATGGTTTTCGGGATGGTCGTGAAGCCCTTATGGGCTCTACGATTCCATAGGTGCGGCTCAACGCCCGGCCAGTGCAGTTCACGGATGGCAAGCTGCTTTTTCGCAATTGCCCCCGCTTCCCTAATGCTCGTCATCGTCGTAAATCCCTGAGAGTTGTTTCTACACGGCTTGAACTGTTATTTTTAATATGCGGGATATATCGCGTAAAAACAAGAACTTAGGTATTTACTCGGACGCGACGAGCTGCCCGGATACCACATCTCACAGGATGGAATCAAGCGTAGTTATTGCATCTCAAATAGCATTATTGCAACATATGTTGCACAGCTGTCCGACCAAGCCATTGATATTAAAAGGGAAAATCGGCCCTACGACAGTGCTGCATGTGCTACATGTCCTGCTACGTGCTACTGTGCTGCACGTGCTGCCGGATGGTACGGAAGGGTTGACCCTCCGAGCTTAAACCCTCATTTAGAGTTTGTAGCTACAATGTGGCTCACAGGTCAAGGAATGGGCTGAGTTATGGCTGCTGCCGAAGTTGTACGCGCTCGCATAGAGACGGGATTGAAGAAGGAAGCGACTGCGGTGCTGGCAGGCATGGGCCTGTCCATCTCTGATGCAATCCGTCTGCTCCTCATCCGCGTCGCGGCCGATAAGGCAATGCCTTTCGATCTCCGCGCACCCAATGCGGAATCGCAGGCTGCCATGCGAGACATACAGGAAGGCAAGGTCACGCGCTTTGATAGCGTGGCCGCCCTCATGGCCGACTTGAACAACTAGGCCGCGTGGACAATTCGACTTTATATTTGACCACGGCTGCTATCCGGCAATAGCGCCGCGAAGCGGCATGTCAGCTCACGGCCCATTTATCCCGCTCGCCACACCGGTTCTGGTACGCCCCCCGACTTCCACCCCACCCCCACGCAATTTTCTTGCGTTTTGCTGCAATGCACCCTACATGCCGCTCCAGCAATCGGCGCGCGGGTCCAATATCCGCCGCAGTTCCGGCAGCGTGAGGTTCGCGGAATACACGCAGAACCTGCCCGAACGTACGGTCGCTTATTCGCCTGAAGCTTCCTTCTTCACGCAGGGTCGCATCGAACGACGCCTCGCTTTGCGTTGCGGCTCGATGCCGCGCGCTCATGCTTCATATTGATGCTTCGACCGGCTCTGCATGAGCGGTCGGAGCGAAAGAAAGAGAATTCCATGTCCTATTTCACCGACCTTGGCCTGGCCGAGCCCATCATTCGTGCGCTCGCCACCAAGGGCTATGCCGATCCCACCCCGATCCAGCGCCAGGCCATCCCGGCGCTGCTTGAGGGCCGCGACATCCTGGGCATTGCCCAGACCGGCACCGGCAAGACCGCAGCTTTCTCGCTGCCCTCGCTCCACCGCCTTGCGGCCAACCCCAAGCCGCGCCAGAGCGCCTCGTGCCGCATGCTGGTGCTCTCACCGACCCGCGAACTCGCCGCGCAGATCGCGGATAACATCCGCGGCTATGCCAAGTATCTGGCGATCAACGTCCAGTGCATCTTCGGCGGCGTGCCCGTCGGCAAGCAGTCGCGCGCGCTGAGCGGCGGCTGCGACATCCTCGTCGCCACCCCGGGCCGCTTGCTCGATTTGATCGACCAGCGCGCGCTGACGCTGCGCAATGTCGAAATCTTCGTGCTCGACGAAGCCGACCAGATGATGGACCTCGGTTTCATCGTCCCGCTCAAGCGCGTCGCCAACATGCTCCCCAAGGAGCGCCAGAGCCTGTTCTTCTCGGCCACCATGCCCAAGGCAATTGCCGATCTGGGCAAGCAGTTCATCAACAACCCGGTCCGCGTCGAAGTCGCCCCGCAGGCGACCACGGTCGAGCGGGTCGACCAGTTCGTCACGCATGTGAACCAGGCTGAAAAGCAGGCGCTGCTGACGCTGAGCCTCAAGCACGGCACCGCAGGCGGCGAAGTCGACCGCGCGCTGGTGTTCACCCGCACCAAGCACGGTGCCGATCGCGTGGTGCGCCACCTCAACTCCGCCGGGGTCAATGCCGCGGCGATTCACGGCAACAAGAGCCAGGCGCAGCGCACCGCCGCGCTCACCGCGTTCCGCCAGGGGGCAACTCCGGTGCTGGTGGCGACCGACATCGCCGCGCGCGGCATCGACGTCACCGGCGTCAGCCACGTGTTCAACTTCGAAATCCCCAATGTGGCCGAACAATATGTCCACCGCATCGGGCGGACCGCGCGCGCCGGGGCCGACGGCATTTCGGTGAGCTTCGTCGCGCCCGACGAGAAGCCTTATTTGCGCGACATCGAGAAGCTGACCGGGGTCAAGCTGATGCCGCTGGCTTTGCCCGACGATTTCCTCAAGGAAGCCGCACGGCTTCCCGCGCCTTCGCGCAAGCCCGAGGAAGCCGCCCGCGATGCGCGCCGCGACGAACGCGACGCGCGCGGTCGTGGCGGTCAGCGCAGCGGTGGTCAGGGCCGTAACAGCAACCAGAGCCGCGGCGGCCAGGCCCGCGACGGCCAGTCGCGCGATGCGCATGCGCGTAGTGCCTATGCCCGCGATGACCGCGGTCAGCGTCCGGTAGCCGCTCAGCGGGGTCCGGTGTTCAATCCGCTCGACGCCGAAAAGCGCGAAGGCGGTGAACACCGCTCAGCGCCGCAAGGCGAGCGTCGCCCGGTGCTGCATGGTGACCGTCGGCCTGCGCCTCAGGGCGATCGTCGCCCGGCACCCGCCCAAGGCGACCGCCGTCCCGCACCGCATGGGGACCGCAAGCCTGCACCCCAAGGCGACCGCCGTCCTGCACCAACCGGCGATCGTCGCCCGGCCCGCCCCGAAGGTGGCCAGCGTCCGTTCGGCAATGGCAACGGCGGGGGCAACCGCAACGGCGGCGGCAATCGCGGTGGCGCCGGTGGTGGTGGGGGCGGCCGCTCACGCTTCGCCGGCTGAACCGCCGATCCAAAACACTAGGCGCGAGCCCTCGTCCCGCCCATAATGGCGCGATGAGGGCTCGCTCATGACTCTTCTAACTTCCGCCCTTGCGATGAGCGCGATCGTTGCGTTGCGCTACCTGCTGACCAGCGGGGTGTTCGCTTGGGCCACTTCGCGCGTCAGGCCGGGACTTTACGCTGGGCTCAATCTGCAAATCCGCAAGGAAGTGGTGTGGTCGCTGGCTTCGGCGGCGATCTATGGCGTTCCCGCCGGGATAGTCGCCTGGGGCTGGCAGGAACGCGGCTGGACGCGGACCTACACCGACGCAAGCGCGCTGCCGCTGTGGTATTTGCCGGTATCGCTGCTGCTCTATTTGCTCGCGCACGATACGTGGTTCTACTGGACCCACCGCTGGATGCACCGGCCCCATCCGTTCCGCATCGCGCATGCGGTGCACCACGCCAGCCGCCCGCCCACCGCATGGGCGGCGATGAGCTTTCACCCGCTCGAGGCGGTCACCGGGGCGGTGGTCATCCCCGCGCTGGTGTTCCTTATCCCCGTCCACGTCGGCGTGCTTGGCTTGGTGCTGGCGGTGATGACGCTTATGGGGGTGACCAACCACATGGGGTGGGAGCTGTTTCCCAGGGCCCTCGTCCACTCGCGGCTGGGCAACTGGCTGATTACCGCCAGCCACCACCAGCGCCATCACGAGCACTATCGATGCAACTACGGGCTCTATTTCCGCTTCTGGGATCATCTGTGCCGCACCGATCGCGGGCTCTCTGCGCCCTGATCCTGGCGGGCGTCGCGCCGTTGCTGGCCAGCACCGCCCCGGTGCCCGAAGGCGGCCTCAGCATCAGTGTTACCGGCTTGCGCTCGAACAGGGGCCAGGTCCTTGCCTGTCTCATGACCGACGCCCGGGCTTTTCCCGATTGCTCGCACGACCCTGCCGCGCACAGGCTGGCGGTCCCCGCAACCAGCGCGGTGGTGCTCGATTTCGGGCGGCTCGCACCCGGGCGCTACGCGGTCTCGCTGCTCCATGACGAAAACGGCAATGGCAAGGCCGACATGGTGTTGATGATGCCGCGCGAAGGCTTCGGTTTTTCGCGCGATGCCGCGGTGCGCTTCGGTCCGCCGCGCTTCGAGCGGGCGGCATTCGATGTCGCAGGCACCGAAATCCACCAGGCCATCCGCATGCGCTACATGTTCTGACGTCACCGCCGCGACGTCACCGGCTTGCGGCGCGACTTAACGCAAAGTTTACCATGTTGCGCCAGAACGGTCTGGAGGCGGCCAGATCGGTCGCTGAAAATGGCTTGGGCCAGATATTGGGGGCGGGAACCCACATGGATAGTTTGCGCGGCAATTTCTACGATCGTGACAGCGCCGACCAGGCGGCCGACTACGATTCGGGCGAGGATGAAGTGGGCCGCGAGGTGCCGCCCTCACCGATCGGCCAGGACGAGCGCCGCATGCAGGTGCGCGCCTACAACCACTGGGCGAGCCTGCTCGACAACCGCAATTTCCCCTCGATCGAAGATCTGCACCCCGACGAGTTGCCCGATTTCGGGCCGCATAGCGTGCTGCTCGACTTCACCAACGGGATCGAAAACCCGGCGATCCAGTATCTGGGTGACAAGCTGGCCCAGGAATGCGGCGCGACCGGACCGATCGGCGGGCTCAACGACGTGCCCAGCCGTTCATTGCTGTCGCGGATCACCGACCACTACATGCAGATCCTCGCCAACCAGGCACCGATCGGCTTCGAGGCCGAATTCGTCAACCAGCGCGAGCATACGATCCTGTATCGCGGCATCCTGTTGCCGTTCTCGAGCGACGATGACACTATCGATTTCATCTATGGGGTGATCAACTGGAAGGAGTTGGCCGACCAGCAGACCACCGACGAGCTGCTGCTCGAAATCGATCAGGCGCTCGAAGGCGGAGCGGACCACGCCCGCCCCGCAGCGCACGCCGAAGAGCCCTTGACCGAGTGGGCCGACGGCCCCGTGGAAGATCAGGCCGATGTGCTCGACCTGACCGCGCCGCTCGATCATTCGGCGGATATCCTGGCTTGGCCCGAACCCGCGTTCGGGATCGATGATCCGATCGCCGAGGAAGCCGTGCCGTCAATCGTTGCCGAACCCGCCGATACCGGCATGGCGCTGGCCGACTGGCTCGCTTCGGCCCGCGAACTGGCGCAAGCCGCGCAAGGCTCCGAGGACCGCACGCGCCACGCGCTCTACGCCGCGATCGGCCGGGCCTATGATTTCTCGCTCGCGGCGGTTGGCGCGCCGGAAGAATTCGACGAACTGGTCAGCGATTCGGGCCTGACCGTGCAGGACCGTGCGCCAATGACCCCGGTGGTCAAGCTGGTGTTCGGTGCAGAATACGACAAGACGCGGCTCACCGAATATGCCTCGGCGCTGGGTCATGCCCATCGCCTCGGCCTCGAACGCGGCACGCTGGCGGGTTTTCTCGCTTCCGCACCGGGCGGACTCAAGGGTGTGGTCAACGCCGAACGCCAACTCAAACGCGAAGAAACCGGCAAGCCGCTCGACCCGCGTGAAACGCCAACCGAGTCCCTGGCGCGCAAACTGCGTCAGCTAGGCACCAGTTCGCTCGACAGCGTGGCCAGCGAAGGCACCGAATTCACCCTGCTGCTCGCTCGGCGGCTGCCCTCGGGCGAGGTCGTACTGGTCGGGGAAGTGGCCGAAGATACCGCTCTGCTCGAACGCGCGGCGCGCAAGTTGCTTTAAGACAAAAAACTCCTCACGGACGGGGGACCGGGGCGTCATGTCGTAAGGCATGGCGCCCTCTCCGTTTGGCCGATACAAGCGCGCCGATGGATCGTAAAAAGCGTAAACGGATTGGCTGGATGGGGTGGACGGGCATAGCGGTGCTGTTGGCGGCGCTCGTGTGCGGCGGGCTGCTGTGGCGGGCGATCGTTACCGATCCGGCCGGTACGCTCGACAGCATCGATGCCCGGTTCTCGCGCAGCCGCGCCGCCACGCTGGTCGAACAGGCCCGCTACGGTAGCGATCCGGCGCAAAAGCTGTCCCTCTACGTGCCGCAGGGTAAAGCTCCGGCGGGCGGATTCCCGCTGGTGGTGTTTTTCCACGGCGGCGGCTGGCACAGCGGCGATCCCTATGCCTACGGCTGGATCGCGCGTGCGTTGGCCGAACAGGGCTATGCCAGCGCGCTGGTCGGCTATCGGCTGGGCGAGGGCGGCCGCTTTCCAGCGATGCTGCGGGACAGCGCGGCGGGCACCCGCTTTGCCCTTGCCGAAGCCCCGAAGCATGGCATCGACGCGACGCGGATCGTGCTGATGGGCCATTCGGCCGGAGCCTACAACGCGACGATGCTGAGCCTCGACCGCCAATGGCTCGGGCGCGAAGGCGTGCCGGATGGCGTGGTCGTGGGTGCCGTCATTCTCGCCGGTCCGAGCGACTTCTATCCGTTCGCCAAGCAAAGCTCGATCGATGCGATGGGCCACTGGCCCCGCCCGCAGGATACCCAACCGGTCAACTTCGTGCGCGCGGATGCACCGCCCATGCTGCTGGTGCACGGCACCGAGGACACCGTGGTGCGCCCGCGCAACGCCGTAATTCTCGCCAGACGGCTGACCGAGTCCGGCGCACCGACCACGGCGGTGCTGATGGACGGCATGAGCCACGACGATCTGATCCTGAAGCTGGCCAGGCCGTTCGACCGCGACGCCCGGGTCAAGACTGCGATCCTGAGCTTTCTGCGAGCGAACGCCGGCCCACCTTCAGCCGCGGTTCAGGCCGCGGGGCAATAGGCAGAACCATGCGTTTCCTGCTTGTCCGGATCATCGCGGCCTTCGCCGCGCTTGCCCTCACCATCCAGCCAGCCTTGGCCCAGTCGATCCTGCGCGACGCCGAAACCGAAGCGCTGCTGCGCGACATGGCCGCGCCGCTGGTGACCGCCGCTGGACTCGACCCCAGGAATGTCGATGTGGTGCTGGTCAACGACCCATCGATCAACGCCTTCGTGGTGGGCGGGCAGGCGGTTTACCTGCACAGCGGGCTGCTCAACGAAGCGGCCAGCGCCAACGAGGTGCAAGGCGTGATCGCGCACGAACTGGGTCACGTCACCGGCGGGCACGCGCTCGGCAACCCCGATGCGGCCCGGGCCTCCACCGGGATCAGCATCCTTTCGCTGCTGCTCGGCGCGGCGGCGGCCGCCGCCGGCGCGGGCGAGGCGGCGATGGGCGTCATCATGGCCGGGCAGCAGGCGGCGCTGGGCAAATACCTCGCCTTCAGCCGCTCGCAGGAAGCCAGCGCCGATGCTGCCGGTGCATCGTACCTGTCGAAGGCCGGGATCTCCGGGCGCGGCTCGATCGATTTCTTCAAGAAGCTGGAAAACCTCGAATTCCGCCACGGCTACACCCGCAACGCCGACAGCGAATTCTATTCGAGCCACCCGATGACCGGCGACCGCATCGCGACGCTGCAGGACACCTACGAAAAGGACCCGTCGTGGAAGAAGCCCAACGATGCAGCGCTTGAGGCGCGCTTCCAGCGCGCCAAGGCCAAGCTGTTCGGCTATCTGGCCGAACCGCAGACCACCATGCAGGTCTACCCGCTGACCATGACCAGCGTGCCCGCGCGTTATGCCCGGGCCTATGCGTGGCACAAGGAGGCGTTCCTCGACAAGTCGATGAGCGAGGTTGATGCGCTGCTCGCCGATGCGCCCAATGATCCCTATTTCCTCGAGCTCAAAGGCCAGGTGCTGCTCGAAGCCGGCAAGCCGGCCGATGCGCTGGCCCCGCTGCGCCGCGCCACCGAATTGTCGGGCAACCAGCCGTTGATCGCGACGACTTTCGGCCACGCGCTGATCGCGACCGAGGACAAGGCCAATTTCATCGAGGCCGAGCGCGTGCTCAAGAATGCGGTGGCGCGCGACCGCGAGAATCCCTTCGCCTGGTACCAGCTGGGGGTGGTCTATGCCGCCAATGGCGACCTCGCGCGCGCCAAGCTGGCGAGCGCCGAACAGCAGGTCTTGAGCCTGCAAATGCCCGCAGCGCTGCGCAGCGCCGAGGCGGCCGAAGCCGAGTTGCCGACAGGCTCGCCCGACTGGCTGCGCGCCCAGGATATCGCGATGCAGGCCCGCGCCGAGATTGAACGGTCGCGCAAACACCGGTAGCACCCTGGTATGAACAGTTTTCGCAGTTTGAGCTTTGCCTCTGCCGGTCTCGTGCTGATGGTCACGGGCGGATTGGCGGGCTGGATGTGGCAGTCGAAATCCGTCGCCGCAACTACGCCTGCGGAAGCGGCCAGCCGTGCCGAGATCGAGCGCACGGTTCATGATTACATCCTCAACCATCCCGAAATCCTGCCCGAAGCGATGGAGCGGTTGCGCGCGCGCGAGGCGCGCAAGCAGCTCGCCGGGGTGGCCGACCAGGTCGAAATGCCCTTTCCCGGCGCGGTGCTGGGCAATCCGCAGGGCAAGGTCACGCTGGTCGAATTCACCGATTTTGCCTGCACTTTTTGCCGCCGCAGCGTGGCCGACGTCGAGGCGGTGATCGCCGCCAATCCCGATCTGCGCGTGGTGGTGCGCGAACTTCCGATCTTGACGCCCGCCAGCGGCGATGCCGCACGGATGGCGCTCGCCGCGGCCGAGCAGGGCCGCTACGCCGCGTTCCACAAGGCGATGTGGCAGGCCGGGCGGCCCGACGCGCAGACCATCGCCGCCGCCGCGCGCGCCGCCGGGCTCGACATGGCGCGCGCGGGGCGGGTGATCGCCGATCCGCGGATCGACGGCGAAATCGCCCATAATCTCGATCTTGCGCGCCAGCTGGGCTTCGATGGCACGCCGAGCTGGGTAGTGGGCGAGCAGATCCTCAGCGGCGCAGTGGGCGAGAACGAATTGGCCAAGGCCGTAACGGCGGCGCGCGGCTGATTGCGATGCTCCGCCTGGTCATCGCGCTGGCGCTAGCCCTCCCCGCAGTTCCCGCAGCGGCAGCAAGTCCTGCCGAGCTGCGCGAAGAACTGGCCGGGCTGCAACGCGACGATACCAGGCTCCAGTCGATCGCCTGGCGGGTGGCGCATGGCAATGCCAGCCTGTGCCCCGATCCGCAGCCAGCCGTCGGGCTGCTGCCAATGGACGCGCGCGGCTTCAAGGATCCGGCCGCGGTACGGGCAGCGCTGGGGCTCTCGGGCGAGCTGGGGGTCGGTGCGGTCGCGCAAGGCTCGCCCGCCGATCTGGGCGGGGTCAAGGCCGGGGACGAATTGGTGGGAATCGAGGGGATCGACTTCGCCGCGCTGCCCGATGTGCCGCCCAACAGCTTTGCGCGGCAGGTTGCGCTGGTGACCCGGATCGATGCGCAGCTTGTCCAGCATGGCCAACTCGCGCTAATGCTCCATACGCCGGGCAGCGTGGCCAGCCGCCGGGTGGTGCTCAAAGCCGAGCCGGTGTGCCGCAGCAGCTTCGAATTGCTCACCAGCGGCGACCAGGCCGCCGCTGACGGCCAGCGGGTGGTAATTAGCCGCCGGTTTCTCGCGGGAGCGCCCAGCGACGACGAGGCCGCGTTCGTGATCGGGCACGAGCTGGCGCACAACATCCTGCGCCACCGCGCGTTGCTCGACAAATTGGGCCGCACGCCCGAGAACTATCGCCAGACCGAGCGCGCGGCGGACCGGCTGGGGCTGTGGCTGATGGCCAATGCCGGCTATGACACCGCGACCGCCACCAGCTTCATGCAGCGCTGGGCGCGGCGGCGCGGGCCGATCCTGTTCCCCGGAACGACCCATGACGGGTGGAAAACCCGCCAGCGCACCATCGCCGCCGAGCTGGCCGTGCTCAATGCAACGCCCGCCAAGCCGGACGGGGAACTGCGCGACTGGCGAGGACTTTTTCCGCGCTGATTGAGGGTCTAAGCTTCGCAGTGCCCGAGATGGTCGATGCGATATAGCTCAACCTCCCCGAAATCCTTGGCCAGTGCCCGTTTCCCGACCGAAACGAAGCTGCAATCGGCGCAGCCGTCCATCAACAGCGCGGCGGCGAAGGTTTCGGTGCAATAGATGCCGCCGACCGGGGTCACCGGCTCGATCCGCGCGGTCCGGTTGACCTCGCCCCCGTACCACAGCGGTGCCTTGGTCACGCGGTCGCGGCCGACGAATATCGGACCGTAATGCAGCCCGATCCGCATGCCCGCGATCGCGCCGGGCGGGCGCAGCTCGGCGGGCAAATCGCCAAGCCGGTCCTGCAGCGCCAGCGCGATGCGCGCCGCAATCGTCGGCTGGTCAACGATCACATAGACCGCGTCACCCCAGCTGTTGCGGAACTCGACATGCGCGCCGAAGCCGTCGAGCACCTCGCCGATGCGTCCCATGACCTCGCGCATGAACAGCGGCAGCTGGCGCTCGTCGAGCCGCGAGAAGCCCTTGTAGTCGGCAAAGATTATCGAGCGGATCTCGCGTCGCGCATCGTCGGGCGGCTGCTGGCGCGGCGGGAAATTAAGGGCGCGACCGACCGCGCCAGCCTCGACGGTGACGGTGCGGTTGCCGAGCCTCTCCCACACCCCTGCGTCCGCCGCGGTCCCGGCGAGCCCGGTCTGCGAGAACGAGGTCGCGCCGCTGGCGACGACCGCGAGCTGGACCGCTTCGCCCCCGCAGGCCTGCGCACGCAGCGAGGCCAGCCCCATCGCCATGCGCGTCGCATAAGCGAACTGGTTGTCGTCGCCGATATAGCTTCCGGGGGTGGAGAAATGGAGGCTGGCCGCACCCGCGCGGCAGGCACGATAGCGCGGCAGCCATTCCGCGCCGCCGCATGCCACCGATTCGGCGATGAAATTCTCTTCGGCAAACGGCAGCACGACATGCAGCGTGCCCCCCCGCGCCAGCACGGCTTCGGCGATCATGATATCGGCCCCGCAAGCCAGCGGCCCGTAAGCTTCGGTTGCGCCCAGCGCACCGAGCGCGCCTGCGATCCGCGCGGCGAGCGCAGGCTCCTCCGGCGAGCCGTGCTCGAACATGTGGCCGCAATAGACGATCACCGGGGGAGGGGCAGGCATGGCGGGTGGCCCCCGTGCTAGTTCACGCGCCGCGGCGGGACCAGCGGTGCTAGCAAGGCCGCGCCAAGCACCGCGAGCGACAGGAACAGTCCGTTCCACGCCAAATGCATCCACAACTTGACCCGCTCTATTCCCTGCTGACCATAAAGGTCGTCGGGTTTGTATCCTATGAAATTGAGCACTTCTTTGGGCAGGTCATTTCCGTCGAACGGGCACACTGAGGCTGCCGTGGTGCACGTCAGGTTGTGGTTGCGCAACGCAGTGCAGCTTTCCGGAATTGCTCCGCAGCCGAGCAGCATGGGCTTGTTTTCAGGATCCGACTCGATGAAGTTAGCGGCGAGCATCGCTTGAGCCGTAACGGCGGCCAGCGAACCAACGACGGCTGCGGCGATCAGCCCCGTGCGCAACATTTGCCTTCGCCCCGGCACGAATAGTAGCAAAGCAATGGTGACCAAAAACACGGCCACCGGGGTCAACTGATTCCTCAAGAAATCTTGTGCGTCGGACAGCAGTATCCGTTCGGCGATCAGGGGCAGGGCGGACAGGCAAATGACCCCGGCAACGACCAAAGCCCGTGCCTGCGGCACGGCCTTTCGCGGCAAGGTTCGCGCGGCGGATAACAGCCCGAGCGGCGATAGTGGCTTACCCCCGGCCAGGTGGTGTACGCTTGCGGCAATGCGCATCCAGCCGGGATGATCATCATCCCCCTTCCATCCATCGAGATCGACGATCTGGATCTGGTCGAATGGCAGCGGCGGCAGGCGATCGGACAGATTGCCCTGGATGAGCTTGCCTTCGCCCAGCGCACGATTGGCTTCGGACAGCACCCAGCGCGATTCGCGGGCGTCGTCCGACCACAGGACGATCACGCATTTTGCCGCTTCGAGCTGGCGCTCGATCATCTGGCCGTACTGGTCGTGCGGCAGGAGTTCGGTATCCCACCATACCTTATAGCCGAGCCGCTCCACCCCTGCCGCTAACCGCGCTGCGACCGCGCGCGATGAGCTGGCGTAGGAAATGAAAACATCGCTCACCCGCGTGCGTCACTCACCGAGGACAACCGATAGGCTTCATAGTTTTGCTCTGTTTGGGAGGAACGGGCAACCTGCACGGGTGATTTTGAGGCAGCTCGACAAAGTATTCCCCTTTGAGGTACTCCGAATGGGTCGTGAGAACGATATAGACCATAGTCCCAACCATCGGGACAGTTCCGGCTTCGCCGATCGGTATGAACTTGGTGCATTCGACCATCGCCTCGGCGGTGCCACGCGAGCTACAAATGCTAAATCCAAGCTTGCTGGTCACCCAAACACGGCTGATCTCGGGCACCAAGGTGATCTTGTGCGATGAGGCGGCCTGCGCTGGCGAAGCGGGCACGACGACAAGCGCGGCAAGAGCTGCAAGCCCGCGCACTCCTCCTGCTATCGTCCGTGTGACCACCGCGACTTCCCTTCGTCGGTTGCCTAGCCGCCGCGCCCCAGCGACATGCATCGACCAGCGTGCCGACGCAGGCTACATCGTTTGTCCGCCCATTGCCACAATCCGATTGCAGATTCAAAGATTCACGCAGGCGGCGATATCCGCTAAGGCTTGCCGCCATGGCTGTGCTGCCCTTTCGACCGACCCCGTTCTTCGCCAACAAGAACCAGGCCTTCTGGCGGCTCCAGGCGGCCGGCTGGGGCGGCGCCCTGCTGCTGCGCGGGATGTCGAGCCTCGCCAACGCGCAACAACTTTCTTTCCTCGTGCTGGTGTTGATCGCGAGCGTCACCGGATTCTCGATTTCGCTCATCCTTGCCGTCGTATTCCGCCAGCTGATAAACCGGCGCCCGCTGATCACCTGGGGTGTGACTGCACTGGTTCTGCCGGTTGCGGTGGCGCTCTATGCCTTCATCGATGCCTGGGTGGTCGGACTTTACCGGCCCGAGAGCGAGACCGGCTTCGCGCAGCTGTTCATCGGGGTGTTTTCCTACGATTTGACGCTGCTGGGGGCATGGTCGGCGCTCTATTACGCGATCAATTTCTTCCTCCAGGTGGAAGAGCAGAACGACCAGCTGATCCGGCTGGAAAACCAGGCAACCAGCGCGCAGCTGGCGATGCTGCGCTACCAGCTCAACCCGCATTTTCTGTTCAACACACTTAATTCGATCTCGACGCTGGTGCTCTTGCGGCAGACCGAGCCGGCCAATGCGATGCTCAGCCGGCTGTCCTCGTTCCTGCGCTATACGCTGATCAACGAGCCCGCCGGGCGCGTCACCGTGGCGCAGGAAGTCGAGACGCTAAAGCTCTATCTCGACATCGAGCGAATGCGCTTCGAGGAGCGGCTGCGCACCATTTTCCGGATCGATCCGCTGACGCAAGGTGCGCTGCTGCCATCGCTGCTGCTTCAGCCGCTGGTCGAAAACGCGATCAAATATGCAGTCGGCCCGCAAGAAAGCGGGGCCGAGATCACCATCGCCACGCAACTCGTCGGCCAGAACCTTCGCATCACCGTCTCCGATACCGGGCCGGGATTGCAAAGTGGGGCGAGCGACAACAGGGTAAGCGGCGTAACCTTTGACGGAGGTGAGCCGGTTTCAACCGGGGTAGGCTTGGCCAACATTCGCGATCGGCTGGCGCAAGCTTATGGAGAAGAGCACCGCTTCGAAACGCTTGACCCGCCCGAGGGGGGATTTGCCGTATTGATCGAGTTACCGTTCGAGCGCCGCGAAGCCGCGGTGCCCGTTCCCGAATTGGCCAGGATTCCGGCGCTGGCCGGATGACCGGAGCTGGCGCTATGATTGGAGCAGACGCTATGATTGGAGCAGGCTGGGGGCAGCTAGAGTTGAGATGCACCGCCGCAATGACGCGGCAACCAGGACCTGAGCTATGACTATCCGCACGATCCTCGTCGATGATGAAAAGCTGGCCATCCAGGGCTTGCAGCACCGGCTCGAGAAATTCCCCGATGTCGAGATCATCGAGACTTGCGCCAACGGACGCGAGGCGATCCGCAAGATCAAGACCGAAAAGCCCGACCTCGTCTTCCTCGACATCCAGATGCCGGGGTTCGACGGGTTCAGCGTGGTCAAGGGGGTGATGGAGATCGAGCCGCCGCTGTTCGTGTTCGTCACCGCCTATCAGGAACATGCGGTGCGCGCGTTCGAGGCCAATGCGGTCAACTATCTGCTCAAACCGGTCGACGAGGACAAGCTGGCCGATACGCTCGACCGGGTCCGCACCCGGCTGACCGAAAAACGTTCGGCCGAAGAAGCCGAAATGCTCAAGACCGTGCTCGCCGAAGTCGCGCCCGATGCGATGGACGCGATGCCCGACGATGTTGACGGTGGAGGCTCGGCGCCGAACCGCTATGAAAAGCTCATCAACATCAAGGATCGCGGCCAGATCTTCCGCGTCGATGTCGATTCGATCGAACGGATCGAAGCCGCCGGCGATTACATGTGCATCTACACCGCGGACAACTCGCTAATCCTGCGCGAGACGATGAAAGACCTCGAGCGCCGCCTCGACCCGCGCGTGTTCCAGCGGGTCCACCGCTCGTGGATCGTCAACCTCAACAACGTCCGCCAGGTCAAACCCCACACCAATGGCGAATGCTTCCTGGTGCTGGAAAGCGGCGCGGATGTGAAGGTCAGCCGGTCCTACCGCGATGTGGTTGCGCGGTTCGTGCACTGAGCCAGCAATGAGCAGTGGCTGGGAACTGGCGGGGTTCAACCTCGCTGAATTCATTGCGGCCACGCTGGCCGAAGACTTAGGCGTCGGCCTGCCGGGCGGCGGGCATGACGTCACCAGCGAGAGCGTGATCCCCGCTGAGGCGCGCTTTGCCGGGGTGATGGATACGCGCGATTCGATTACCGTCGCGGGCCTGCCGATAGCGGCGGCGTTCTTCCGCGCGCTCGATCCGGGAATCGAAATCGAGATCATGGCCGAGGAGGGTGTGCAGCTGCCCGCCGGATCGGATTTGATGCGGCTATCGGGCAATGCCCGCGCGATGCTGACCGCCGAACGCAGCGCGCTCAACACCGTCCAGCATTTGTCGGGCATCGCCACGATGACGCGGGCCTATGTGGACGCTATGGGGGGCGCAAAGGCGGTGCTGCTCGATACCCGCAAGACCATCCCCGGGCTGCGCCATCTCGAGAAATACGCCACCCGGATGGGCGGCGCGCAGAACCACCGGATCGGGCTGTGGGACGCCGCGATGATCAAGGACAACCATGTGGCGATCGCGGGCGGCGTGGGCGAAGCGGTGCGGCGCGCCAAGGCGGCGGGAGTCCAGCGAATCATCTGCGAGGTCGACCGCATCGCGCAGATCAAACCCGCGCTGGCGGCGGGCGCGAATCACCTTCTGCTCGACAATATGAGCGTCGCCGAATTGCGCGAGGCGGTGGCGCTGGTCGCGGGGCGGGTGCCCTGCGAAGCCTCGGGCGGAGTACGACTCGACACGATCGGTGCGATAGCCGCGACCGGCGTCGATTTCGTCTCGGTCGGGCGGCTCACCCAAAGCGCGCCTGCCGCCGATATCGGGCTGGATTTCACGCCGCTTTAGGCATTTGCGCTCGCCGCGCGGTTGGGGCATCACCCGACAAACGTTCAGCCCCGGGGGAAGCATGCGTCCAACATCCATCATCCGCTTCGAGCGAATCTATCTCGTCTCGATTGTCATCTCGGTTGTCCAGACGGCCTTGTCGTTCGATGCAAACCGCGCCGAATTGGCCAGAGATCCGACCTCGATTCAGTTGGGGCTTGGGGGTGGATTTCTCGCTGCGACGATGGCCGTCGGCGTTGGGTTGGTACTCCTGCTGTGGTTTTTTGTCGCTCACCGGGCGAGTAACGTCGCCAAGTGGATTCTTGTGCCTTTCACAGCGCTTGGCTTGTTGATGACAATTGCCTCATTCGCCAACGGGTCGGCTGGCGGCGGTATCCAGATGATTCTGATGTTATCGAGCACCGCTTTGGAAATCGCCGCGCTGTACTTCCTGTTCCAGCGCGACGCGCGCGACTGGCTGGCGAGCAAGGGGCGTGTCGGGGCGGTCGATCCCACCGTCTTTGACTAGGCAAGCCGGTCTCGCCGCTGCGCTCGTCGCATTGGCGCTGCCGATCAGCGCAGCGGCGCAAGCCTATCAATGCGTGCCCCCGACGCGCGTCGATCCGCCCCGGCCGATCGAGCAGGACGGCCCGACGCGGCGCGCCGTCGTTTCGTGGTATACGTTGGCAATAAGCTGGAGCCCCGAATTCTGCCGCGGCGAGGACGCCAACCGTCCGGGCAACGCGATGCAATGCAGCGGCGCGAACGGCCGGTTCGGCTTTGTGTTGCACGGGTTGTGGCCCGAGGCGCGCAGCGGTGCCGCACCGCAGTGGTGCTCGCTCACCCCGCGCCCCTCGCCCGAAACCGTGCGCCGCAATCTGTGCATGACCCCGCTGCCGTGGCTGATCGAACACGAATGGGCCAAGCATGGCAGCTGCATGGCCAGGACGCCGGAGGGCTATTACCGCGTCGCGTCGATCCTGTGGCGCTCGCTGCGCTTCCCCGACACCGATCACCTCTCGCGCGATGAGAACTTGGCCGTGGGCACCTTGCGGCAGGCCTTCGTTGCCGCCAACCCCGGCTGGCGGGCCGATGCGGTCGGCGTGGTGACCAGCCGGACCGGCTGGCTGCGCGAATTGCACCTGTGTTACTCGCGCCGTTACCTGCCCATGCGCTGCCCGCGCGGCCAGTTCGGCCCACCCGATTCGGCTCCGCTAAAGATCTGGCGCGGGCTTTAGCGAAGCGCAGCGAAAAACGTGCGGAGCAATCCCACCGATTCGGCCTCACCCATCCCCGAATAGACCTCGGGCCGGTGCAGGCACTGCGGTTGCTCGAACACCCGCGCGCCTTGCTCGACCGCTCCCCCCTTGGGATCGGGCGCGGCGTAATAGAGCCGGGCAATCCGGGCATGGACAATCGCCCCGGCGCACATCGCGCAAGGCTCGAGCGTGACCCACAGCTCACAGCCCTCGAGCCGGTCCGCTCCAAGCATGGCCGCCGCCGCACGAATCGCCAGGATTTCGGCGTGCGCGGTGGGATCCACCTGCCTGCGCGGCGCATTATGCGCGGCGGCGATCACGATCCCGTCCTTGACCACCACCGCGCCAATCGGCACTTCACCTGTCTCAGCGCCTGCACGGGCCTCGGCCAGAGCCTGTTGCATCGGATCGGGAAGCGGCCAACGGGTCATGCAGCTGCGCTAGAGTCCTTGTCCGGGTGCGGCAAGGACATCCGTCCTTGCCTCGCGGCACCGGCCCGCTCCCCCGGCCCAACCGCCCGACAGGATACGCTATGGGTGGTTGGGCCGGGGGAGCGGGCCGGTGCCGCTTCTGGCCGAAAGGCCAGCAAATGCGCCATGCAACTTGACCTCACCGGACCTTCTCGCTATGCGCGCGGCTTCCCCGGAAACGGGTTTGTCATTTTCAAGCGAGTTTAGCCATGTCCCGCATCTGCGAACTGACCGGCAAGGGCCGCCAGGTCGGCAACAACGTCAGCCACGCCAACAACAAGACCAAGCGTGTGTTCCTGCCCAATCTGCAGAACGTGACGCTGATGTCGGAAAGCCTCGACCGCAGCTTCAAATTCCGCGTCTCGACCAACGGGCTGCGCTCGGTCGAGCATGTCGGCGGGCTCGACAACTGGCTGGTCAAGACTTCCGATGCCAAGCTTTCGGCAAGCGCGCTCAAGGTGAAGCGCGAACTGGCAAAGAAGCAGGCCGCCTAAAGCGCCCCTCGCCTGCGGGCGGGCTTCAGCTGAATTTCTGATGGGCGCGCGGATCGCTCCGCGCGCCGTTTCGTTGTGCCCGCGACCGCCGGTCTGTCCATAGACGCAAAAAGAGGGGGCGGCCCTTGCGGGGCCGCCCCTGTTCATTTTAGCTTCGCAGGTTCTAGAAATCGACCTTTGCGCCGACCTTGAAGTAGCGACCCATGATGTTCGGACCGGCCCAAGCCGGATTGAACTGGAAGAGCTGATAGGTCGATGCCGTATCCAGCGGTGCGCCGATATCGAACACATTCAAGACGTTGGCATAGAGAGTGAATTGATCGCCGACTTTCTGGCTGATGGTAAAGTCAGCATTCCAAGTTGGCTTGGCCCGACACTGGACCGGTGTCCCATCGACATAGGAGGCGACGGAGTTGCCGTTCGCCGCATTGCCTGCACAATCACCGATGATGTCCCCGGCATCAACTGCCGCGTTGTCATACCCGCTGGTGTAATAGGCGGTCAGTGACATGGTGGTTCCGCCGAACTTCAGCGTGTTCTGCCAGCTACCGCGCCACTTGGGAACGCCCCCGCATGAAGTATTGTTGCAGGGTCCGAGCGAACCATCATAGCGCGAGATCGTGCCACCGTCGTTCAGCTCATACTTCAGCATGTAGGAAGCATCCACCGAGCTGATAAAGGTCAGGTCGTTGCCGATGTCGAATTTGGCATTCGCGCCAAAGTCGATACCGCTAACGGTCTCATCGTTGGCATTACGGAACGAAGCCTGAATGGTGCCAAGGTGCGGCAGAGCATTCGGGAACGCCGGATCGACATTGCCACTGGGTGTGACGGCGATGCCCGGAAGATTTACTACGCCGTTGTTGAGGTAGTAAGCGCTGAGCGGCGTGGCCGTATCGGTGACGCCGACGATCAGATCCTTGATCTTGATGCGCCAGAAATCGACCGTCAGGTTTACGTTACGCGTCGGCTCGAAAATCACGCCTGCGGTAATCGAAGTCGAACGTTCGGGTGCGAGCGCCGGGTTGCCAACCGATGTGATACCCAGGCTGAACGATTGCGTGGCATAGGCATTATTGCCATGCGCCGCGCAGAAAGTCGCAAAGGTGGTGCAGTTCAGCGTACGGGTCACGAAACCGGTGGTAGGCAGACCAAAGGCTTCATTGAACGAAGGGATACGGAAACCCTTCGACCAGGTGCCGCGAATGGCCAGCTGCCGGATCGGGGTGAACTTCCCACCGAATTTCGGCGAGAAGGCGTTCTGCCCGGTCGAGTAGCTGTCATAGCGACCCGAAGCATTCAGTTCTAACTGCTCAAGGATCGGCGCGTTCACTTCGTAGAACGCCGACTTCACATTGCGGCTGCCACTGGTGCCCACAGCGTTAACGCTGTAGTAACGCGTGTAGGGCGCGTCAAAGTTGGCCGGGTTGGCCGAAGGCGCATCGATCGATTCATTGCGATACTGCCCGCCAACGGCAACCTGCAGCTTGCCACCCGGCAGTTCCATCAGCTCCTTGGCGATCTGGCCCGAAACCTGCCAGAGCTTCGAAGTCGAAACCGTTGAGTTGAGCGGTGCAATGGCATCCCACGCGGCCTGCGAATTTGATTCCAGATCACGGAAGTTGAAAGTATTACGTGCCAGTGCATTCATGATCGACTGAGGCTTGAAGTAATTGCCCTGTTCGCGAACTAGGCGGATCTCAGATGCTGTGAAGTTGGCCGAATAATTCCAGCCTTCACCAAAGCTGCCATCAATGCCGAGCACGCCGCGCAGCGAGCGCGAATCCGTATCAATCGTGCGGCCGCGGGTCGAACGCACGAAGATTTGTGCGGTCTGGCCTTGCGCTGCAAAGGGATTGTTGGGGTTTAGTACGCCGTTGGTCGCGTCACAACCCGTGCCCACACCGTTGCGCGTGCCGACACCGGCAGCGCAAACATAAACCGGCGCAATCACGTTGTAGGCCAACGCGCCACTGGTCGGATTGGTCGGCGTGCCGTTGAACCCGAGCGGCGTGAACGAAGCCTGCGTCTTGGTGTCGTAATAGTTGACCATTGCATAAAACTGCGCGCGTTCACCGATATTAGCGGTAAAGCGGGCCGAGACGCCCTTTCGTTCGATGTCCGGCTGAAGCATGATATACTTGTTCTGGGAATCGACTTCGCAGACGCCGCTGAGCGGTGCCGTGGTCGATGTACCGATGTTCCGCTGGTTCGGAAATTCACGGCAGCCCGCTGCGGGGTTCAGATAGCTAAACCGGCCTGATCCGCTGAATGCGCCAGGGGTGGTGACAGGGCGGACCAGCGCCACCCCAGGGATGCTGATCAGGCCATTGAACAGGCCATTTTCCGCCGTGTAGCCGTTCCAGTTGTGGTTAGTCATGCAGCTGCCAGCTGCATTACAAATGCCCGTCAGATTAGTGCTGTTGTAGGGATAATCGCGATCACGTGCGAACAGCGCATCCTGACGCTGATACTCGGCACTGACGTAGAAGTTGAAGCCCTGGCCTTCCAGGTCACCGTAACCATAGGTCGCGTCGATACGCTGTTCGCCCGCGTCGCCGCGCTGCGAGATACCGGCCGAACCGTTGAGGTGCAGGCCTTGGACTTCCTTCTTGGTGACCACGTTGATCACGCCGGCGATCGCGTCGGCGCCATAAGTTGACGAAGCGCCATCGCGCAGCACTTCGATGCGCTCAATGATCGCAGAGGGAATGGTGTTGAGATCCACGAAGTTACGCTGGCCGTCATCCGCGAGCGGATACGGCGCAATGCGCAGGCCATCGGCGATCGACAAGGTCGTCTGCACCGTCAGGCCGCGTAGCGCCGGCGCGTTTGCGCCCGAAGCAAAGTTGAAGCCGGTGTTCCAGCCCTGCTGAATGGTGCTTCCGTTGTTGGTGGATAGGCGCTGAATAGCTTCGGCAGGGTTGTTGAGGCCGCGCTCTTCAAGCGTTTCGGCGCTGATCACGGTGACCGGCGAAGGGGTCTCGGTATCGGTCCGGCGGAAAAGCGAGCCGGTAACGACGATGGCCCGGCCTTCATCGGCGCAGGCAGCATCGTCCGGAGTGGCTACGCAATCGACAGTGGCGGTTTGAGCGACAGCCGAGCTGCTGACGAACGCCAAGCCCAGCGCCAACGGCGCTGCACCAGCCTTCAAAAAGGTTAGAGTGGTTTTTTTCATGTTACAGTCCCTCTGTTCATCTGGCGGCGCGCGGCCGGAATTCCCGTTACCGCAACCCCGCACACCAGTCCCGGTGCACGAAATCTACGGATAGATGCTCGTCACATGGCTAAACGGCCGGAGTCGAGCAAAGCATTTCGCGGGGTTGTCACACATTCATCGGGTTGCTGTGGCAACCGTGCCACAGGGCGGCGAGAGCGTTGTAATTATATTACGTGAGTGAATGAATCGGCGAAATTTAGGATTCAAGCCCCCATTGCGCCGCTCTAGCGTTCGGGCATCGGTCCGGCGAACAGCAGCGGATCGAGCCGCGCCTCGCGCCATTTGATGCTCCAGTGCAGATGCGGTCCGGTGGCGCGGCCAGTCATCCCGATGCGGCCGATATACTGGCCCTGGCTTACCCGGTCGCCGACTTTGACCACCAGCGCCGAGCAATGCAGGAACGCGCTGTTGAGGCCCATGCCGTGGTCGATCATCAGCAGCCGCCCCTCGAGCGTGAACGGACTCTCCGCAGCCAGGATCACCACCCCGTCGGCGGGCGCGACAAATGGCGTGCCGCTGGTGCCGGTCGCGATATCGAGCCCGGAATGGTAAGCGCCCGGGGTGCCGCGATAGACCCGCTGCGCGCCGAACCGGCCCGAGAGGCGGCCGATCGCGGGCCAGATGAAATTCTGCCGCCATCCGTCGCTCACCGCATTGATGGCGCGCGCGCCATTGATCTGCGCCAGTTCGATTGCGCGGCGGCGGGCGAATTCCTCGCTGGGTGGTGCGCCGGGCCGCGGCCCGATCGCGATATGCTCGATCTGCCAGGCACGCGGCGCGATGGCCAGCGGACGGGTGACGCTGCGCCCGTCGGCCAGCCGCGCCGCCAGCGTTGCGGTTCCCGCAGCATCGCGATCAAGCCCCGCGAAGAACCCCAGGTCACCGCCGAGCGGGACGGGTTTGCCATCGAATGAGAGCGACACCGTGTCCGGCGGTGCGAAACCCCTGATCCAGCCGCCTTGCGTCAGCTCGCCGCGCACGGTGAAAGCCGCGAGCGCTTCGGCGGTCTTGGCGTTGGCGTGCCACTGACCGACGCCGACGACCGTCGCGCCAATAACAGCGGCCGTGGCAATTCCGGTCACAAGATGCCGCACTACGCGCCCAGCAGGCGGCGCGAGGCGATCTCGGCGCTGGCGTAAGCTTCCTGCCGCGCCACGCTCCAGTAGCGCAGCGCTTCGAGCGCGATGCGCTCGGCGCTCACCGCGCAGGTCACATAGCTGCCTGGGCTCATCACGCGGAAGCCGTTGGGCTGGTAGAACAGCGTTGCGGCGCGATCGCCCGATGACATCAACATGGAGCCCGCCTTACCAAAAACGCGGAATCAAAGCAATTTCCACTGGTCGGCAGCCTTGCCCGGTTGACGGCCCGGTTTCGCCATTGCCTTGGACTTGGGTGGGGGCGAGCCGCTGCCCGTGGCGATCCGCCCGTCGTGGAATTCCAGCTCGAGCGCTGCTTCCGCCCCGGCCTGCGCCGCGCTCATCACCGGCTGCCCGGAACTACCCCGGACAATCGCATAGCCGCGCTCCAACACCCGGCGCGGGCTCAATTGCTCGACCATCCGGGCCAGCGCGCCAACCCGATCGCGCGCGCGGTCGAGCCTTGCGGCGAGCAGCGGCAGCGGTAAGCGCCCCGCATCGCGCTGCAAGGCGGTGCGCGCGATCCCGATCCGCTCGCCCAGCCCGCGCCGCAGCCGCTCGCCCTGTTCATCCAAGCGTTGAATTGGCGACTGGAGGAGTGCGGTGAGACTGGGCAGGCGCTGCGCCCGCGCCGCCAGCCGCTCGCGCCCGAGCGCCACGGGCCGGACTACTGCTCGGCGCTTGCGCAATTCGAGTTCGGCCAGCTGGTTGGCGAGCTCACTGCGCACCGGCACCGCCATCTCCGCCGCGGCGGTCGGCGTTGGCGCGCGGCGGTCGGCGGCGAAATCGGCCAGCGTTGTGTCAGTCTCGTGGCCGACGGCGGAGATGATCGGGATCGAACATTCGGCAATCGCGCGGACCACGATCTCCTCGTTGAAGCTCCACAGATCCTCGATCGAACCGCCCCCGCGCGCAACGATGACCAGATCGGGACGCGGTACGGACCCGCCCGGGACGATGTCCGAAAACCCGCGCACCGCCGCCGCGACCTGCTCGGCCGAACCCTGCCCCTGAACCAGCACTGGCCAGACCAGCACTTGCACCGGGAAGCGGTCAGCCAGCCGGTGGAGGATGTCGCGGATCACCGCGCCGGTGGGCGAGGTGACCACGCCGATCACTCGCGGCAGGAACGGGATCGCGCGCTTGGTGGCGGGATCGAACAGCCCCTCGGCCTCGAGCCGCGCCCTGGTCTTGGCGAGCAGCGCGAGCAGCGCGCCTTCACCCGCGACCTCCATCCGCTCGATCACGATCTGGTAGCTTGAGCGGCCGGGATAGGTGGTGAGCTTGCCCGTCGCGATCACCTCGACCCCGTCCTCGGGCAGGAACGCCAGCCGCTGCGCCGCCCCGCGCCACATCACCCCGTCGATCCGCGCGTTCTCGTCCTTGAGCCCGCAATAGAGATGACCCGAGGCGGCGCGCTTGACCCCGGTCAGCTCGCCGCGCAGGCGGACGAAGCCGAACCGGTCCTCGATCGTGTGTTTGAGCAGCGCCGATACCTCGCTGATCGAGAGCGGTGCGGCGTTGTCGCCGACGGCATCCTTCGCTACCAGCCCGCCAGCAAACTCGTCATCGGATAAAGGCGGTACTTCGGGCATGAATATCCTGCTGCTGGGTTCGGGCGGACGCGAACATGCGCTGGCGTGGAAGCTCGCGCAATCCCGCTTGCTCGAAGGGGGCACTCTGTATGCCGCGCCGGGCAACCCGGGGATTGCCGCACATGCCCGGCTCATCGCGCTGGACGCAACCGATCACGGCGCGGTTATCGCCTTTTGCGAGGCGCAGCGGATCGGGCTGGTGGTGATCGGCCCCGAAGCCCCGCTGGTCGATGGGCTGGCGGATTCGCTGCGGGCTGCAGGCTTCGCGGTGTTCGGCCCGAGCCGCGCGGCGGCGCAGCTCGAAGGCAGCAAGGGCTTCACCAAGGATATTTGCGCCCGCGCGAATATCCCGACCGGAGCCTATGTCCGCGTTGACGCGCTCGACGCAGCGCTGACCGCGCTCGATGGCTTCACGATCCCCGTGGTGATCAAGGCTGACGGGTTGGCGGCGGGCAAGGGCGTCACGGTGGCACTGACGCGCGGGCAGGCCGTGGATGCACTCAAGGACATTTTCGCGGGCCGGTTCGGCAGTGCGGGAGCCGAGGCGGTGATCGAGGAGTTCCTGGAGGGCGAGGAAGCCAGTTTCTTCGCGCTGACCGACGGCAGCACGATTCTGCCGTTCGGCTCGGCGCAGGATCACAAGCGCGTCGGCGAGGGCGATACCGGTCCCAACACCGGCGGGATGGGCGCCTATAGCCCGGCGCGCGTGCTGACCCCCGAGCTCGAAGGCGAGACGATGGCGCGGATCATCGCGCCCACAGTCAAGGCGATGGCGGATGAGGGCATGGCTTATTCGGGCGTGCTGTTCGCCGGGCTGATGCTGACCCGCACCGGCCCGCAATTGATCGAATACAACGCCCGCTTCGGCGATCCCGAATGCCAGGTGCTGCTGACGCGGCTCGAAAGCGATCTGGGCGAATTGCTGCTGGCCTGCGCCGAGAACCGGCTGGGCACGGTCGAACCGCCGCGCTTCTTGCCGGACACCGCGCTGACCGTGGTGCTGGCGGCGAAGGGCTATCCCGATGCGCCGCACAAAGGCGGCCGGATCGACGGTATCCCGGCGGCCGAAGCAACCGGCGCGAGAGTGTTCCATGCCGGAACCGCGCGCGGCCTCGACGGCACCCTCACCGCCAACGGCGGCCGCCTTCTCAACGTGACCGCCAGCGGCGCAACCGTGCGCGAGGCGCAACAGCGCGCCTATGCGGCTGTCGATGCGATAGACTTTACCGACGGCTTCTGCCGCCGCGACATCGGTTGGCGCGAGGTTGCGCGGGAAAGCCGCGAAATTCAAATCAGCAAAGGCATCTAGTGTGCCATTCTACCGGTTCAGGGTCCACGGAAGAGACGTGACGCTGAGCAATGGCCTCCGAGGATTCTACACCACGCGTCACGCGTTCGGAAAAACTCGTGAGGAAGCCCGTTCGCCTGTCTTGGAACGATTGACGACTGAGTTCTCAACGGGTGCATCGGCACAAAACTGGCAGTCGGTCCCGCCAGCAATGACGGTTGAAGAAAGCTGGCAAATCAACTGGTTCAAAGTGCTTACTACTGCAAATACGGGAAGCACTTTTTACGACGAGCGCCCGTAGCGCTCCTAACCCAGCCGTGCAGCCATCAGCGCCTTGAGGTCCGCCTCGGGCCGCGCGCCGTAGTGCGAGATGACCTCCGCCGCCGCGACCGCGCCCATCGTCAGGCATTCGGCCAAAGGTCGCTGCTTGACGTGACCCGCCAAGAACCCGGCGGCGAAGAGGTCGCCCGCGCCGGTGGTATCGACGACCTTGGCGACCGGCTCGGCGGGAACATCGGCACGCTCATCGCCCGATAGCGCGACCGCGCCCTTTTCGCCGCAGGTCACCACCAGCAGCGGCAGTTTGGGGGCCAACGCCGCAATCCCCGCCTCGAAATCGTCGAGCCCGGTCAGCGCCGCCAGTTCGACATGGTTGGCGAACAATATGTCGATCTCGCCCGCCGCAATCAGCTTGCGGAAATCGTCGCCATGGCGGCTGATCACGAAGGCGTCCGAGAGGGTGAAGGCGACCTTGCGGCCCGCATTCTTCGCCGCCGCAATCGCCCGGCGCATCGCCGCGCGCGGTTCTGCCGGATCCCACAGATAGCCTTCGAGGTAGAGGATCGCGGCGTCGGCAATCGCTTCCTCATCGAGCGCAGCAGCCGGCAGATACTGCGACGCGCCCAGGTAGGTGTTCATCGTGCGCTGGCCATCGGGGGTGACGAAGATCAGGCAGCGCGCGGTCGGCGGATCGCCCGCGCGCGCCGGGGTGGCGAAGGAAATCCCGCCGGCGCGGATGTCATGCGCGAAAACCTCGCCGAGCTGGTCGTCGGCGACCTGGCCGATGAACGCGCAATTCGCGCCGAGCGCGGCAAGACCCGCCAGCGTGTTGGCGGCGGAGCCGCCCGAAATCTCGCGCGCCGGGCCCATCGCCTGATACAACGCATGCGCCTGGTCGGTATCGACCAGCGTCATCCCGCCGCGCACCAGCCCGAGCTGCTCGATCAGTTCATCGGCGCAGGGAGCCATGACATCGACGATGGCGTTGCCGATGGCGATGACGTCGGTGGTCGGAGCGGTCATGACTGGTCCCGGTTTCTGCAAAAAAACGGGCCGGTAACGACCATCGCATTGACAGGCAAGGCTTGTGGGACAATTCGGGCGGCATGCTCCGCGCCTTCACTCTCGCCTGCGGTCAATTGCTGGATCGCGCGATTCTGGCGATTCTGATCAAGAGCATGGCGATCACACTGGCCATATTTGCGCTGCTGGGCTGGCTCGGCTGGTTGGGACTCGGGCTGGCCCTCACCCCCGGCGACCCGGATCCGTTCTTTCGCGCCATCCTGGCGGTGGCCTTGGCGGTGCTGTTGGGCTGGGTGCTATTCCGGCTGGTCGCGCTGGCGGTGTTGCAACTGTTCGGCGATGAGGTCGTGCGCGCAGTCGAAGCCCGGCACTATCCGCAAGCGGCGGGCCGCAAGCTGGGACTGCACGAAGAACTGCGGGTGGGCTTGCGCAGCCTGCTCCGCGCGCTGGGCTACAATCTGCTCGCGCTGCCGCTGGCGCTGCTCTCGCTCGCGACGGCGGTGGGTCCGGCGCTGGTGTTCGGCACGGTCAACGCCGTGCTGCTGGGCCGCGAGTTGACCGAGATGGTGGCCTTGCGCCATCCGCGCGCAGACGGAACGGTGCCGCTCCCCCCGGCGGCGACGCGCGCAGCTCTCGGGGCGGTGGTTGTCGTGCTGCTTACCGTACCGTTCGTCAATTTTATGGCACCGCTGATCGGCGCGGCGATGGCCACCCATCTGGTTCATGCTAAAGGTCGCCCGAATGATGCTGCGTAAGCTCCCCCTCCTCCTGATCCCGCTGCTTGCTGCCTGCGGCCCGCAAGGCGCGCCCAGGCTGGCGAGCGCGAGCGTTGCCCCGCCGGCCCGCGTCGCCACCCCGGTACGCACCCCGGTGCGCCGCACTGGCCTCAGCCCGCAAGTCCAGGTGCTGCCGGGGCTCGAAGGGGTGATCGGCGCGACTTCGGCGGAACTGCAGCGCAGCTTCGGCACCGCGCGGCTCGACGTGTGGGAAGGCGACGCGCGCAAGCTGCAGTTTTCGGGCAGCCCCTGCGTGCTCGACGTGTTCCTCTATCCGCCCGCCGCCGGACAGGAGCCTCACGCCACCTATGTCGATGCGCGTCGCCCGAGCGACGGGCAGGATGTCGACCGGGCGGCCTGTGTGGCGGCTTTGCGGAAACCGTAGCGCGCGTGCTTCGCGGGACGCCACCATCAAACCGTAAAGCTTTCCCCGCAGCCGCAGGCACCCTTGGCGTTGGGGTTCTCGAACGTGAAGCCAGCGGTGAAATCGTCTTCGACCCAGTCCATCGTGCTGCCGATCAGATAGAGCACGCTCGCCCCGTCGATGAAGAACGTACCGCCGGGGGTTTCGATCCGCTCATCGAAAGCGACGGCCCCGGTCACATAGTCGACCGAATAGGCCAGTCCCGAACAGCCGCGCCGCGGGGTCGAGAGCTTGACCCCGATCGCCTCCTCGGGTGCCTTGGCCATCAGCTCCGCGACGCGCGTTTCGGCGGCGGGGGTCAGGACGATTGCCGCGGGAAGCGGGCGGCGGGTAGTGGTCATAGTCATCACAGCATTCCCAGTTCGAGTCGCGCTTCGTCGCTCATCTTGGCGGGATCCCACGCCGGGTCCCACACCAGATTGACCTCGGCATCGCGCACCCCGGGGACCGCGCTCACGCGCAATTCGACTTCGCCGGGCATCGATTCGGCGACCGGGCAATGCGGGGTGGTCAAGGTCATGGTCACCACCACGCCGCCGTCCTCGGTCACATCGACCGCGTAGATGAGGCCCAGATCGTAGATATTGACCGGAATTTCTGGATCGAAAATGTCCTTGAGCGCAGCAATCACCTCTTCATAGAGATCGCCGCCCGGCTGGCCGGGGGCGAGCGCGGTGGGTTTTTCGGCGAGGAAGCCTTCGAGATAGTCGCGCTTGCGCTCAAGCTTTTCGCCGGTCGATTCCTCGATCCTCGCGCGCGGCGGAGGTTCCACGCCTTCGACTTCTTCAACCCGGATATTCACCCGAAAATCCTCCTGGTTCGTTCGATCCCGCGCAGCAGCGCGGCAATATCGCTTTCGTCCGAATAGAGCCCGAAGCTCACCCGCGCGGTCGCGCTCACGCCGAGGTGGTCCATCAGCGGCTGCGCGCAGTGGTGTCCGGCGCGGATCGCGACGCCCTCTTCGTCCAATATGGTGGCGACATCGTGCGGATGCACCCCCTCGAGCGCGAAACTGACGATGCCCAGGCTGTCCTCGGGCCCGAACAGCGTGACATCGTTCATCCGCCGCAATTCATCGCGCAATTGCGCCACCAGCGCGTTCTCGTGCGCGTGGATCGTCGGCAGCCCGATGGCTTCGACATAATCCACCGCCGCCGCCAGCCCGATCGCCTCGATGATCGCAGGCGTCCCCGCCTCGAACCGCTGCGGCGGCGGGGCAAAAGTGGTGGCCTCGAAGGTCACCCGGTCGATCATCGATCCGCCGCCCTGCCACGGCGGCATCTCTGCGAGCAGCTCGGCTCGCCCCCACAGCGCCCCGATCCCGGTCGGGCCATAGAGCTTGTGCGCGGAAAAGACGGCGAAATCGACCGGAAGGTTACTAAAGGTGATACCAAGGCGCGGCACCGCCTGACAGCTATCGAGCAACAGCTTGGCCCCCACGCGATGCGCCAGCGCGCCCGCGCGCTCGACGTCGAGCACCGAGCCTAACACATTGGAAACATGTGCAAAAGCAACCATCGTGTGCTCGGAGGTAAGCATCGCCTCGGCTGCATCGAGATCGATCCGCCCGTCAGCAGTGAGGGGGCAGACATCGACCTGCCAGCCGGCAAGCTGCCACGGGACGATGTTGCTGTGGTGCTCGAGCGTCGAAAGCAGCACGCGGCCCCTGTTCGGATAGCACTGCGCGACAAGGTTGATCGCCTCGGTCGCGCCGCGGGTGAACACCAGTTCCTCGGGCCGCCCGCCGACGAACCGCGCGACCTTGGCCCGCGCCGCTTCGAACGCCAGCGTCATCTCGGCCGAGCGCGCATAGACCCCGCGGTGGACCGTGGCGTAATCCGCGCCCATCGCACGGACGGTCGCGTCGATCACCGCCTGCGGCTTCTGCGCGGTGGCTGCGGTGTCGAGATAGTGCCAGTCGTCACCGAGGCCGGGGAAATCGGCGCGCAGGTTCGGGCGAATGAGCGTGGCGGTATTCACAGCATGGCCCCCAACGCGGCCAGCGCTTTGGCCTGCAAGTCTTCCTCATCCGCCGCGCCGGTGAAAGCTTCGGCGATAAACGCCTGGAGCATCAGCTTCTTGGCCTCCTCGGGTGGCAGTCCGCGCGATTGCAGGTAGAACAACCCGTTCGCGTCGAGCTCGCCCACCGCGCAGCCATGCGCGCATTTGACGTCGTCGGCGTAGATTTCGAGTTCGGGCTTGGCATTGGCGGTGGCGGTGCGCGCCAGCAGCATCGCGCGGACCGATTGCTCGCTGTCGGTGCCATTGCTCCCTCGCGCCACCGCGACCTTGCCGAGATAGGTCCCGGTGGCATGCCCCGCGAGCACCGAGCGCACTATCTGGCGGCTGACCGCATCGGGCGCGGCGTGGGTGACCTCGGTGACGATCTCCAGCGTCGCGCTTCCACTGCCCAGCTGCGCCGCGCCGAGCGTGAAGTTCGACCCCGCGCCCAGCTCCGCCTCGACCGCGATCCGACCATAGGCGCTGCCGGTGTTGAGAATGCGCAGGTCGAAGGATGCGCCTGCTGGGAGGGTGATAGCCAGATTGCGTGCAACGTCTTCATCGCCCGACATCACAATCGACAGCTGCCCGGCCTCGCCCGCTGCAACAACGATTGTCTCGACCGCCACCGGCCACAGCGGCGCGAGCGCGTCCAAATCCGCGTAGCGAAAAGCCTCGTCCTTGCGGCTCGGAAGGGCGATGGCATTCATCGCCGCAAACCTTCTCCGCGTCTCCGCGCCTCCGCGTGAACCAATCTGATTTCACGCGGAGGCGCGGAGACGCGGAGGAAGAAGAGTGATTTGATTTTCACGCCGCCACCGCCTCGTAGCCCTCGGCTTCAAGCTGGTGCGCCAGTTCGGGGCCGCCGGTCTTGACGATCCGTCCGCTCGCGAGGACGTGGACGAAGTCGGGCTTCACGTAATCGAGCAGCCGCTGGTAATGGGTGATCAGCAGCACGCCCTTGTCCGGTCGGCGCAGGATCGCATTGATCCCGTCGCCGACCACGCGCAGCGCATCGATGTCGAGGCCGCTGTCGGTCTCGTCGAGCACCGCGAAGCTGGGATCGAGAATCCCCATCTGGACCATCTCGGCGCGCTTTTTCTCGCCGCCCGAAAAGCCGACGTTCACCGGGCGCTTGAGCATGTCCATGTCGAGCTTCAAGAGCGCCGCCTTCTCGCGCGCCAGCTTGAGGAATTCGCCACCCGAGAGCGGCGCTTCCCCGCGCGCACGGCGCTGCGCATTGAGGCTCTCGCGCAGGAACTGGACGAACGACACGCCCGGAATCTCGACCGGATACTGGAACCCGAGGAACAGGCCGGCGGCGGCGCGTTCGTGGGGAGCGAGCGCGAGCAAATCCTGCCCGCCCAGCGTAACCGAACCCCCCGTCACTTCATACCCGGGCCGCCCGCCCAGCACATAGGCCAACGTCGATTTCCCCGCCCCGTTCGGCCCCATGACCGCATGAATCTCGCCCGCAGAAATGCTGAGCGAGAGCCCCTTGAGGATCGGCTTGTCGGCGATGGTGGCGGAGAGGTTGTCAATTCTGAGCATTGTTTAACCTAAAGCGCACCAGAGGATCGTAGAGGCGATCAAGCAGGCCATCATCGCTACTCAACGGCAGCCCGGCTGCGTCGCCGATTACAAAAGGCTCATCACAGAGTTGGCACAACGCAGTCCATCTGCTGGAGAGCTCGTCCTTATCTACCCAATCGAAGTTCTCGCTAACTTCGTAAATCGTCAGACAGTTTACACAGCCACACTCCCTGCTCGCTTCTACAATCGCGCGGTTATGTCTTATCGCTAATAGAGCCTTCGAAATTTCTTCGTGACCGGTCATCCGACCGAACCTTCCAAACTGATCCCCAGCAGTTTCTGCGCTTCCACCGCGAACTCCATCGGCAGCTGCTGCAGCACTTCCTTGGCGAAGCCGTTGACGATCAGCGCCACCGCTTCCTCCTGCCCAAGGCCCCGCGACATCGCGTAGAACAGCTGGTCGTCGGAAATCTTGCTGGTGGTCGCCTCGTGCTCGATCTGGGCGGAGGGGTTGCGGACCTCGATATAGGGCACGGTGTGCGCACCGCATTCGCTACCGAGCAGCAGCGAATCGCATTGGGTGAAATTGCGCACATTCTCGGCATTGGCCCCCACGCGAACCAGCCCGCGATAGGTGTTGTTGCTGCGCCCCGCGCTGATGCCCTTGCTGATGATCGTCGAGCGCGTGCCCTTGCCGTTGTGGATCATCTTGGTGCCGGTGTCGGCCTGCTGGTAATTGTTGGTCACCGCGACCGAATAGAACTCGCCCACGCTGTCCTCGCCGTTGAGCACGCAGGAAGGGTATTTCCACGTCACCGCGCTGCCGGTTTCGACCTGGGTCCAGCTCACTTTCGAGCGCTTGCCCTGGCACAAAGCGCGCTTGGTGACGAAATTGTAGATCCCGCCCTTGCCGCTGGCATCGCCGGGGTACCAGTTCTGCACGGTCGAATATTTGATCTCGGCATCGTCGAGTGCGACCAGTTCGACCACCGCGGCGTGGAGCTGGTTCTCGTCGCGCATCGGCGCGGTGCAGCCTTCGAGGTAGCTGACGTAGCTGCCCTTTTCGGCCACAATCAATGTGCGCTCGAACTGCCCGGTGTTTTCGGCGTTGATGCGGAAATAGGTCGATAGCTCCATCGGGCAGCGGGTGCCTTCGGGGACATAGACAAAGGTGCCGTCGGAAAAGACCGCGCAGTTGAGCGTGGCGAAGAAATTGTCGTGCATCGGCACCACCTTGCCGAGCCACTTTTTGACCAGCTCGGGGTATTGCTGGATCGCCTCCGAGATCGAGCGGAAGATCACTCCGGCGGCTTCGAGCTCCTTGCGAAAAGTGGTGGCGACGCTGACGCTGTCGAACACCGCATCGACCGCAACCTTGCGCGCACCTTCGACGCCGGCCAGCACTTTCTGCTCCTCGAGCGGGATGCCGAGCTTTTCGTAGATCCGCAGGATTTCGGGATCGACCTCGTCGAGGCTGCCGAGCTTGGGCTTGGCGCGCGGCGCGGCGTAGTAATAGGCATCCTGGTAATCGATCGGGTCGATCTTGAGCTTGGCCCAATCGGGCATCGGCATGGTCAGCCAGTGGCGATAGGCCTTGAGCCGCCAGTCGAGCATCCATTCGGGCTCGTTCTTCTTGGCCGAGATGAAGCGGACGGTGTCTTCGCTGAGGCCCTTGGGCGCGAAATCGGTTTCGATATCCGCCGACCAGCCATGCTCATAATCCGCCGCCCGCGCCGCAGCGTCATGCGCGGCTTGGTCCTTGAGGGCGACCTGCTCGTTCATGCCGCGTCGCACAACGAAAGTGTGGGTTCGCGCAAAGGCGCAAAGGCGCAAAGATGCTGCGCCCGGCCGAAGGCCACAAATCCCTGCAAGGTTCCGCCACGGCCGGCTGCCAGCCTGGTTGGACGGCTTCGCCGAAGGCGCGACATCTTTGCGCCTTTGCGCCTTTGCGCGAGCATAATCATGCGACCAACTCTGCAAGCTGGGTCAGCGGCACGCCCGCCAGCGCCCCGCGCATTGCGGCGTTGACCAGCCCCCAGTGCGGGCGGACCGCGCAGGCGCTTTCGAGGCCGCAATCATGCTTGCCGTGATCGGTGCAGGCGGTCAGCGCGATCGGGCCTTCGACCGCTTCGACGATATCGGCCAGCGTGATCGCCGCCGCAGGCCGCGCCAGCTTGAGGCCGCCGCCGACGCCGCGCGACGAGCGCAGCAGGCCCGCGGCGGTGAGCTTGCTGACGATCTTCTGCACGGTCGGCACCGGGAGGCCGGTTTCCTCGGCCAGTTGCGCCGCCGAAACGCGCACCATCCCGCAATGGCGCGCGGCGGCGCTCATTGTGACGACGGCATAATCGGCCATGCTCGAGAGGCGCATTGCGGCGAACTCGCTAAATCGGAGTGATTCGTTCCGGTTTCATCTAGGAGCGCGCGGGTGATTTTACAATCGCGCCGACAATCGGCGCGATTCGGTAAAAAAATGGCGGTTTACCGGCCCTAGGGCTGGAAAACCGCCATCTGAAGTCTCGAACTCGCGGCAGGATTGCCTTTGAGCCCTTCGGGTCGCGTGGGTCGGATAGGGCATTGAAGCGGCAGCGAATTGTATGGAATCGACAATCTTATGGTGAAAATCGCCATAATCGCGCGCGACAGGCTGGCCGGGCTTTGTCATAGCCGCAGTATCCATGATCTATGCCCTGCTTCGCCCCGCATTGTTCCAGCTCGATGCCGAGCCCGCGCACCGGCTGGCGATAGCCGCGCTCAAGCTGTTGCCCGGTGGCGGCAGGATTTGCCCCGATGGCCCGCTGGCAATCACGGTCGCGGGGCTGGACTTCCCCAACCCGCTGGGCATGGCTGCGGGGTTCGACAAGGACGGCGAAGTCCCCGATGCGCTGCTCGGGCTGGGCTTCGGGTTCGCCGAGGTTGGCTCGATCACCCCGCTGCCGCAGGCGGGCAATCCCAAGCCCCGGCTGTTCCGGCTGACCGAAGACCGCGCGGTGATCAACCGGATGGGGTTCAACAATGGCGGGGCGGAGGCCGCAATGGAGCGGCTGGCGCGGCGCGCGAACAAGCCGGGGATCGTCGGGATTAATATCGGCGCGAACAAGGATTCGATCGACCGGATCGCCGATTACGCGACGATGGCGCGGCTGATGGCCCCGCTGGCGAGCTACCTCGCGGTCAATGTCAGCAGCCCCAATACGCCGGGCCTGCGCGCGCTGCAGGACGAAGGCGCGCTCAGCGCATTGCTCGATGCAGTGCTGGCCGAGCGCTGTCCGTCTGGGCCACCCGTGTTTCTCAAAGTCGCGCCCGATCTCGAACCGGCGGACATCGACACAATCAGCCGGATCGCGATCGACAAGCGGCTGGGCGCGCTGATCGTCGCCAACACCACGATCTCGCGCCCACCGCTCAAATCACCCCACGCAGGCGAGGGCGGCGGGCTGTCGGGCGAACCCTTGCGCGAGCTGGCGCAGCAGCGCTTGCGCGATTTCCGTGTAGCCACCGGCGGCGCGGTGCCGCTGATCGGGGTCGGCGGGATCGCCAGCGCGGAGCACGCTTGGGCGCGGATCCGCGCGGGGGCAAGCTTGGTCCAGCTCTACAGCGCGATGACCTTTGCCGGACCGGGGATTGCGCATCTGGTGGTGCGCGGGCTCGAACGGCTGATGCGGCGCGAGGGTTTCGCGAGCATTGCCGAGGCGGTGGGAAGCGAATAGCGTGAACGCCATGATCTATCGCCTGTTTGCTCCGCTTGCCGCCGCGCTCCTTCTGGCCGGTTGCGCGACCACCACCCCGCCCCGCTCTGCCGCGCCGCTCTATGAGCGCGGCATGGTCAGCTCGGCCGATCCGCGCGCGGCCGATGCCGGGGCCGAAATCCTCCGCGCCGGGGGCAGTGCAACCGACGCCGCGCTCGCCACGCTGCTGGCGCTGACCGTGGTCGAACCGCAAAGCTCGGGGATCGGCGGCGGCGGGTTCCTGCTGGTCGACGATGGCCACGGCAAAGTCGCCAGCTTCGACGGCCGCGAAACCGCACCGCTGGCGGCAGGTCCAGACTGGTTCTTCGTGGGCGGTCAGCCGCTGACCACTCCGCAAGCGATCCCCGGCGGGCGCAGCGTGGGCGTGCCGGGGAATTTGCGGTTGATGGCCGAGGCGCACGAGCGCTTTGGCAAGCTCAAATGGGCAGCGCTGTTCGCCCCCGCGATCCGGCTGGCGCGCGATGGCTGGGTGCAGACCCCGCGCAATGTCGGCTTCCTCAAGGCCTATGCCGAAACCGGCGCGATGACCCCGCAAGGCCGCGCGCTCTATTACCAGGCCGATGGCGAGCCGCTGCCGGCTGGAACGGTGATCAAAAATCCGGCGCTGGCGGCGTTTCTAGAAAGCCTCGCCGCGCGCGGCGCGGACAGCTTCTATGTCGGGCCCAATGCGCAAGCGATCGTCAGCGTGGTCACTACCGCAGCGCGCAATCCCGCCCCGATGACCGCGGGCGACCTCGCCGCCTATTCCGCCAAGGACCGCGCGCCGGTCTGCGTGCTCTACCGCCGCCACCGGCTGTGCGGGATGGGGCCGCCTTCGTCGGGCGCCACCACGGTGTTCGCGACACTGAAGCAGCTCGAGCGTTTCGATCTGAAAGCGCTCGGACCCAATTCCCCGGTCGCGTGGCACCTGATCGCAGAGTCCGAACGGCTCGCCTATGCCGACCGCGAACGCTACCTCGCCGATCCGGACTTCGTGGCGGTGCCGGTCGCCGGGCTGATCGATAACCGCTATCTCGCATCGCGCGGGGCGTTGATCTCGCCCGACCGCACGATGGCCAGGGCCGAGGCCGGGGTTCCGGCCGGTGCGATGGCGTTGGCCGACGGCTTGCAGGTCGCCGAGCAAGGCACCTCGCACTTCGTCGCCATCGACCGCAGCGGGCAGGCGGCAACGCTGACCTCGACCATCGAGAGTTCGTTCGGATCGGGGCTGATGGTGGGCGGCTATTACCTCAACAACGAGCTGACCGATCTCAGCATCATCCCGGCGCGGAACGGCGTGCCGGTGGCCAACCGGGTCGAGGGTGGCAAACGCCCGCGCAGCTCGATGGCTCCGACGCTGGTCTATGGCCCCGACGGCAGACTGCGGCTGGCGATCGGTGCGGCCGGGGGTGCGACGATTCCGGTGCAGGTGCTCAAAGCTATCATCGGCGTGATCGACTGGGATTTGTCGGCGCAGGCGGCGATCGCGCTGCCGACGATTTTTGCGCCGGGTGACACCGTCTATGTCGAAAAGGGCAGCGCGCTCGAAGCGATGGTTCCCGCGCTGCGCGCGCTGGGTCATGCCGATGTCCAGATTCGCGCCCCGAGCTTCAAGGCCAATGCGATCGAAGTGGTGGGCGGCCAGCTGGTCGGCGCGGCCGATCCGCGCAGCGACGGCCGGGCGGTTAGCGAGTAGGTCTGGCTTGCCGCACTGCTAATGGGGCCTTAGACCCGCGCTAATGCCGCGCTAACGAGGGCAAGCCGAGAGGGTGTTTCGTCCGTGCAATTGTCCGATATCAGCGCCAGCCCCAACCTCGTCGCGCTGTTCCTGTCGCGCGTCGATGCGCAAGGCGACAAGCCGTTCCTGTGGGCCAAGCGCGATGGCCACTGGCAATCGCTGAGCTGGGCCGAGGCCGCGCGGCAGGTCTGCCTGATTGCCGAAAGCCTGCGCGCGCTGGGACTCGAAGCGGGCGACCGGGTCATGCTGGTCTCGGAAAACCGCCCCGAATGGTGCCTCGCCGATCTGGCTATTATGGCGGCGGGGTGCGTCACGGTGCCGACCTACACCACCAACACCGAGCGCGATCACCAGCATATCCTGGGCAATTCCGAAGCGCGCTGCGTGATCGTCTCGAACGGCAAGCTGGCCAAGCCGCTGATGCCCGCGGTGCTCGGCTCGGGCATCGCCGACCATGTCATTTCAATCGAACCGATGCGCAGCCCGCAGGGCGGCGACACCGCGTTCCACGACTGGACCTCGTTGATCGTCGGCGATGCCAAGGCTGCGCGCGCTGCGGTCGAGGCACGGATCGCCTCGATTGCGCGCAAGGACACCGCCTGCATCATCTACACCAGCGGCACCGGCGGTGCTCCGCGCGGGGTGATGCAGCATCACGGCGCGATCCTCTGCAACATCTATGGCGCGGCGCGCATCCTCGAAGAGGACTTCGGCTGGGGCGACGAGGTGTTTCTCTCGTTCCTCCCGCTCAGCCACGCCTATGAGCATAGCGGCGGGCAGTTCCTGCCGATCGGGATGGGGGGGCAGATCTATTATTCCGAAGGGCTCGAAAAGCTCGCCAGCAATATCGAAGAAGTTCGCCCGACGATCATGGTCGTGGTCCCGCGGCTGTTCGAGGTGCTGCGCACGCGGATCATGAAGCAGATCGAGAAGCAGGGCAAAGTCGCCAATTACATGATGGACCGCGCGCTGGCGATCGGCGGGCACAAGGCGGCGGGGCGCAATCGCTTGCGCGATGCGCCGATGGATTTCGTGATTGGCAAGGCGCTGCGCCCCAAGATTCGCGCCAAGTTCGGCGGGCGAATGAAAGCCATGGTCTCGGGCGGGGCGCCGCTCAATCCCGACATCGGGGTGTTCTTCGAGGCGATGGGACTGACGATGCTGCAAGGCTATGGCCAGACCGAGGCCGGGCCGGTGATCAGCTGCAACCGCCCCAAGGTGGGCCTCAAGATGGACACCGTCGGTCCGCCGCTCGAAGGCGTGACGGTCAGGATCGCCGGGGACGGCGAAATCCTGGTGCAGGGCGAGCTGGTGATGCACGGCTATTGGCGCAACAAGACCGAGACCGCGCGGGTTTTGAAGCCAGACCCAGCCGAGCCGGACAAAGGCGCCTGGCTGCATACGGGCGACATCGGTCACCTCGATGCCAAGGGCCGGATCGTCATCACCGACCGCAAGAAGGACATGATCGTCAACGACAAGGGCGACAATATCGCGCCGCAGAAGATTGAGGGGATGCTCACCCTTCAGCCAGAGATCGCGCAAGCGATGGTGGTGGGCGACAAGCGGCCCTACATCGCCGGGCTGGTGGTCCCCGACGCCGAATGGGCGCTCGACTGGGCGCGCGCGCAAGGCGAGAAGTTCGACTTCACCGCGCTGCAAGACCTCCCCGCCTTCCGCAGCGCGATCCGCGCCGCGATCGATCGGGTCAACGGCGGTCTCTCGGTGACCGAGAAAGTCCGCCAGTTCGCCTTTGCGGACGAGGCGTTCGGAATCGAGAACGAGGAAATGACCCCGAGTTTGAAGATCCGGCGCCACAAGCTGAAGGAGCGCTATGGGGTGCGGCTGGACGGGCTGTACAAGGGTTGATGTTCAACGCGATCCGCCGACCTTGATTTCAAGCGCGCGCACTGGGCGTCTTGCAAACCTATTATGAGCTGCCGCTGCGTAAACCGTTGAACATGCTTCATGAAAAGTTGTTGCGAGGTGCAGTGAATGTCACCCTCAACGACGGTGGCACGCCATTCGACGCTGCGACCCGTTTTTACGCCGCCTTAGTCGAGACGTCTGTTCGCGAGGGTAAATCGCTAAGTGAGCTGAACTTTGGTCTCGTGCTCGGCCGCCTTTTTGCGCTCCGTGCCAAATTTCGACATTTCAACGAACACATTTCCACACTGAAGCGGCTGCGTGCCGACGATTAGGCCGCTTCCTTCTCAATCCACTCCGGGAAAAAGCTCGGTGCGCGGGCCGACCAGCCGGGCGCGGTGGCGGCGGCTTCGCTGATCGACTGGAGCAGGTTCTTGCGCCGGTCGGGACGGATTTGCGGGAGCGCGGAGGCGGCGCAGAAGGCGCTTGGCAGCCACGGCCGCACTTCGGGGCCGAGCAGGCGCTCGTAAAGGAAGCGGAAGGCCGAGAAGCTGGACAAGCGTTCCTGCGCGAGATCGAAAGCGGCGACGCGGACCAGCTTGCCGATGTAATCCTCGATTGCCTCGAACCCGGTTTCGCTCGGCAGCGCGCCGCGCAGCGTCTTGAGTTCCTGATAGACCACATACTGGCTGCGGATCGAGGCGCTTTCGGATGCGTCGCGCGCCCACAGCTTGAAAGCGTCCTGGCGGCCGAGGCCAATATCGAGGCTGCGCTTGATATAGCGCTGTTCGGCCGCGTCGAAGCCGGCGAATTCGCTGAGTTCGGCGATGGTCAGTGATGCGGTGCCGGTATTGCTCATGGTAGCCCCCACTCGCGGCCCGCGTGGCCGTGAGCGAGAGATCACCAGAACTTGGTTATTATCCGGTTAACCATGACGGCTAAATCAACCCGGCGAGCGGGCTGGAGGGATCGGCGTATTTGCGCGTTGCCATTCGGCCCGACAGATAGGCGTGCCGCCCCGCCTCGACCGCGAGCTTCATCGCGCGCGCCATGCGCACCGGGTCTTTCGCTTCGGCGATCGCGGTGTTCATCAGCACCCCGTCGCAGCCCAGCTCCATCGCCACCGCCGCATCCGAGGCGGTGCCGACCCCGGCATCGACCAGCACCGGCACCCTCGCGCCCTCGACGATCATGCGGATCATCACCCGGTTCTGGATGCCCAGCCCCGAGCCGATCGGCGCGCCCAGCGGCATTACGGCGACCGCGCCCGCTTCCTCAAGCTGCTTCGCCACGATCGGATCGTCGGCGCAATAGACCATCGGCAGGAAGCCTTCGTTCGCCAGCACCTCGGTCGCGCGCAGCGTCTCGCGCATATTGGGATAGAGCGTGCGCGCCTCGCCCAGCACTTCGAGCTTGACCAGATCCCAGCCGCCCGCTTCGCGCGCCAGCCGCAAGGTGCGGATTGCGTCTTCGGCATTGAAGCACCCGGCGGTGTTGGGGAGGTAGGTGACTTTCTTCGGATCGATGAAGTCGGTCAGCATTGGAGCCGTGGGATCGGTCACATTGACGCGCCGCACTGCGACCGTGACGATTTCCGCGCCCGAGGCGGCGAGTGCCGCGGCGTTTTGCGCAAAGTCCCTGTATTTGCCGGTGCCGACGATGAGCCGCGAATGGAAAATGCGGCCCGCGACGGTCCAGCTATCGGAGTCGGTATTGGCTCCGCTGGCCGCGACCGCATGATCGCCGCCGCCGACAAAGTGGACGATCTCGAGCACGTCGCCCGCAGCCAGCGGCACTTGCGTCAGCGTCGAGCGCGCGACGATCACGCCATTGCGCTCGACCGCAACCTTGGCGGGATCGAGTTCGAGGCTACGGACCAGATCGGCGATTGAGCCGGGCGAGGCCTGGCGGGGTTCGCCGTTGACGGTGATGGAAAGCGGGGAGGTCATTCCCCCGCAGATAGCGCTCAAGAGTCTTTTGGCAATGCGCTGTCGGCGCATTGAACGGCACCGGCCGTCAGGCTGGATCAAGCAGCGTGGCGCAAGTTGCGGATGTGCGCGAGCGCGACCAGCGCGACCCCGGCGATGGTTAGCGCGGCTTCGGCCTCGCCATGACCTGCCGCTAGCGCGAGCGCCATCAGCGATATCCCCGCAGCGCCCAGCAACAGCGGTCCGCGCTGGCCGTGACGCACTACGCCAAGGCCCAGTGTCACCAGCGCAACGCCGATCGCCAGCGCCAGCCCGACGCGGTGGATCGCCGGGGCGAGCAGGAATTGTCCGCCCAGCCCCAGCCCGGTGACCAGCAGCAGTCCCGCCAGACAATGCACCGCGCACAGCGCCGAGAGGAACATCCCGGCCCGGTCGAGCCGGTCGCGAATCGAGAGAATGGCGTTGCGCATGCCCACCCCAGATATGTTATAGTATATCATCTGGCAAGGTCTTGGTCCCGAAGGATTGCTATATCTCCTTGCGCTTTGCCGCGCCCGGACGCAGTGAAATCGCCGATGGCATCGCTCGCCAACCCCGAACTGGCCCAGCCGCAACGCGCCGCATCGGCTGCGCGGCCGCGCGCGCTGGCCAACTGGCTGTGGTTCGTCGCGGCGCTGATCGTCGGAATTGTCGCGGTGGGCGGCATCACCCGGCTGACCGAATCGGGGCTGTCGATCACCGAATGGAAGCCGGTCACTGGCGCGTTCCCGCCACTGAGCGAAGCGCAATGGCAGGCCGAATTCGCCGCCTATCAGCGCATCCCGCAATATGTCGAGATCAACGGTCCAGCGGGGATGACGCTGGCCGACTACAAGTTCATCTATTTCTGGGAGTGGGCCCACCGTCTGCTCGCGCGGTTGATCGGGCTGGCCTTCGCACTGCCGCTGGCATGGTTCTGGAAGAAGCAAGCCATCCCAGGCGGTTACAAGCCGCGGCTGCTGGGGCTGCTCGCGCTGGGCAGCCTGCAAGGCGTGGTCGGCTGGTGGATGGTCAGCTCGGGGCTCGCTGCTGATGTGAAAGTCAGCCACTTCCGGCTCGCGGCGCATCTGCTGGTGGCGCTGGTCACGCTGGGCGGCGTGGTGTGGACCGCGCTCGACTTGCGCGCGCTGGAACGCGGCGAGCGACCCGCCCGGATGACCGGCCTCGCAGCGGGAACTTTGCTTGCACTCCTGCTCCAGCTGTTCCTCGGCGCGCTGGTCGCCGGACTGCGCGCGGGTCATGTCGCGAGTGACTGGCCGCTGATGCAGGGACGCTTGTTCCCAGAGGGTGTCGATTGGTCGGCGGGCCCGGTCCACGCCGTGCTCAACGATCCGTTCCTGCTCCATTTCCTGCATCGCTGGTGGGCTTGGGTGGTGGTCGCGCTGCTGGTGGTGATGGCGCGCGCGGCGAAGCGGTCGGGTGATCGACCAGCCGCGCGCGCGATCCATTCGGCGTTCGGGATACAGCTGTTGCTGGGTATCGTCACGGTGATGAGCGGTATCGCGCTGTGGCTGGCGGTGCTGCACCAGTTGGTCGGCGCCTTGCTGGTGGCCTGCACGGTGTGGGGTGCGCATGTGCTGGGTCGCGGAACGAGCGAGCTCCGGGCATGAAACGCGCCAGCATCCTCCTGGCTGGGGCGGCCGCAGTGCTGCCCGTGGCGCTGCTCAATGCGCAGACGGTAGTTCCATCCGGCGCGGCGGAATTCGCGCCGCCCGCTGCCGAAATGGTGCTGACCCGCACGATCCACCGGTCGCTGACCGGGGGCAAGGAACTGCTCGCGCGGCGGCGCTATGCGGTGCGGATCGTGCCGGACGGGGCGGGCTATCGGGTCGATGGCCAGCTGATCGATTGCGCGGTCGAGGCGCCTGCCGCGCTCCAGGCGATCGCCGAACTTGAACGCAAACGCCCCGAAAGCGGACCGTTTCCGCTGCTACTCGACGCAACCGGCCGGATTGTCGAGGCGACGGCATCCCGATCGACCGATGCGGTTCGCCAAGGCGCAGCGCTTGTTACCTCGCGCGTTGCGCAATCCGCGTTGAGTCTTGCCGAGAAGGCGCAAGCCGAGACTTTCCTCAGCGCCTTGGCCGCGCGCGGCGCGAGTGGTGCGGAATGGCCGCGCGACCTGTTCCGCCCTGCTCCCGGCCACCGCAGTGAGGTCAAACGGCTCACGCTGCCCGGCGGTGGTGAGGGCACGGTCACGGTATCGACCGCCGCGCGCACCTCTTCCGCCAACGGGCTGCTTGAAGCGATCGAGCGTGTGGTGGTGACCGATATGGGCGGCGATCGCCGCGAAACGCGCGAGGAATGGTCCCTGTCGGCCAGCACATCCTGATCGGCTTCTCAGTAGCGGTATTATTTTACCTCCTTGCAAACCCGCCGTATTGCTTGACTTGCTGCGCCTTTTCCACGAAAGGCCCGCCTCTCCGTTGGTCCGCCTTGGTGCGGCAACGGCTCGTTTCTAGGGAATGACCCCGAATCAGGAAGGAGTGGCCATGAAGGCGCTCAGCAAGGTCACCCGGTCGATCAAACCGGCCGAGGTGGAGAAGAAATGGCATCTGATCGATGCCGATGGTCTGGTGCTCGGTCGTCTCGCGGTGATCATCGCCAATCTCCTGCGCGGCAAGCACAAGCCGAGCTTCACGCCGCACGTCGATTGCGGCGACCATGTCGTCGTGGTCAACGCCGGCAAGGTGCGGCTGACCGGCAACAAGCTCAAGCAGAAGATTTATTACAAGCACACCGGCTATGCCGGCGGCATCAAGGAAGTGACCGCGGACAAGATCCTCGACGGCCGCTTTCCGGAGCGCGTGCTCGAAAAAGCGGTTGAGCGCATGATCCCGCGCGGTCCGCTGGGCCGTGACCAGATGCGCGCCCTGCATCTCTACGCCGCTGCCGAACATCCGCATGGCGGCACGCAGCCCGAAGCCTTCGATGTCGCTTCGCGCAACCGCAAGAACAAGGTGGGTGCATAATGCCAGAAACGTCAGACACTAACACCGTCACCGATCTCGCCGATCTCGGCGTTCTCGCCGCCGGGGCTGCCCAGGTCGCTGCCGCCCCTGTAACTCAGGATGGCGAAGCCCCTGTCGCTCCTGTGGTTCGCACTGGTCCGCCCGCCCCGATCCGCGAGCAGGAAATCGATGCGCAAGGCCGCGCCTACGCCACTGGCCGCCGCAAAGACGCCGTTGCCCGCGTCTGGCTCAAGCCCGGCTCGGGCAAGATCACGGTCAATGGCCGCGATCAGGAAGTCTATTTTGCGCGCCCCACGCTGCGCCTGGTTATCAACCAGGTGTTCGACGTGTCCGAACGCACCGGCCAGTACGATGTGGTCTGCACCGTCAAGGGTGGCGGCCTCTCGGGCCAGGCCGGCGCGGTCAAGCACGGCATCAGCCAGGCGCTGTCGAAATACGAGCCGCTGCTGCGCAGCGCGGTCAAGGCGGCCGGCTTCCTGACCCGCGATCCGCGCGTCGTCGAGCGCAAGAAGTACGGCAAGGCCAAGGCCCGCAAGAGCTTCCAGTTCAGCAAGCGCTGATTTTGGCTGGTTAGAGTTTTCCGCGACGGCGGGAATGAGAGGGCGGTCCGGCAACGGGCCGCCCTTTTCGCATGGTCAGTGAACCGGCGGATCGGTTGCCGGGACAGTGCCCACCGGCGCGACCGGATCCCCGGGCTGGCGCGGGGGTAGCGCATTTTCGGGAACGGCAGAAATCTGCATCGCCGGGGTCGGCACGGCTTCGAGGTTGCGGACCGTCACGCGCACGCCGGTCTCGTCGATCGTCAGCGCATTGAAGCTGGGCGGCGAGGAGCGGATGCGCTTGGACAGCGTCCCCGCTCCGATCATCCGGAGCGGCCCGGCCGGAGTCGGTTGTTCGATATCGAAAGCATCGTGGACATGGCCGGTGAGGATCGCGAGCACGTTGCGGCGCGCCAGTTCCTCCATCGCGTGCGTCCCATTGATCGTCAGCCGCTTGCCGCGCGGGTCGCGCTCGGTCAGCGGGTGGTGCGCGGTGACCAGCGCGCGCTTGCCCGGGGGCAGCGCGTCGATCGCGGCCAAAGTCTCGGCCAGCGCTGCCTCGGTCACCCAGCCGTTCGACCACGGGAAGCGCCATTGCGCGCGGGTCACGGTCTTCAAGGGGATGATCGCCACGCCGGGCAGGTCGAGCTGGCGTTCGACCAAGCCCTCGATCGCGCGGAACCGCCGATAGGGATCGGTAAAGCGCTCGACCAGGTTGAAATAGGGCAAGTCGTGGTTGCCGACCTCGACCGTGACCGGTGGACCGAGTCCCCCGATCCATGCGCAGGCCGCAGCAAACTCGCGGCGGCGCGCGCGCATCGTCAAATCACCGGTGATCGCCACTGCCGCAGGCTGTTCGTTGACGATGCACGCGGCAACCCAATCGAGTGCGCGCCGGTCTTCCAGACCGAAATGGATATCGCTGAGGTGGAACAGGACGAGCGGATCAGCCACCCGGACTGCCAAGCAGATTGACGCCCAGCGGCGCAAGCGAAAAGCGCTCCTCCCCGCTGCCGGTGCGCCGCTCGCCATCGATCATCAGCGCGATCGGCGAGCCGTCGGCCGAGCGGCACAGCACTTCGCTGTGCGCGCCCAATTCGTCATGCGGCCCCTCACGGAAATCGCGTTTGAGCAGCGCTATGCCCTGCTTGATGTAATCGCCCGCATTGTCCGCGCCGTAGCCATCGACCGTCATGCCGTCCGGTTCGGGAGCAAGGCGGACGCCTGCGTAACCCGCGTCCCGGCCCAGCGCGGGGTCTGCAATTATCACCATCGGTCCGGTCGCGCTTTGTTTGACCGCCTCGACCGCCCGGTTTGCGGTTTCGCCGATCGCACCTTCGCGCATCCCCTCGCGCACCTCACTCCAAATCGCGCCAGGCCCGGCCAGCACTTCGATCAGTGCGGTTCCCTGGCTCGAGCGAATGCAGCTGCGGGCGACCGGACGCAAAGCCCCCGCGCCATAGTCCGCGACAATCTGTTCCGCGCTACGGTCGCCGTGGAGCGACCTGGCCAGCAAGTTGGCGGTGCCGCCCGGAAGCAGCAAGACCAATCCGGTCCAGCCCTCGATTGCCGTGATCGCGGCGTTCGCGGTGCCATCGCCGGTGAAGAGTGCCAGAGCGGCGACATCGTGCCGTTCGAGCGCGGCGCGGCCGGGCAAGTCCCCGGTCTGGCAATCGATCGCCCGCGCAGGCTTGCTCCCGATTTCAGCCAAGGCAGCGATCAGCCGATCGAGTGCCGCATCGTCGTTGCTGCCGCTGGCGTGATTGGCGATCAGCCAGAGTGTTCCCGTCGCTGCCATGGCCTGACAGCGGGCTGGAGTGAGGTTGGTTCCAACCGACTCAGATCCGGCGCGACAGGATCAACCAAGCCGACAGCCCATTGGCCAGCGAATAGACCGCATAGCCCCACGCCCAGCCGGTCGATCCCGCCGCGATCATCAGCATCGCGCCGAGCAGCATGGCAAATTCCACCCCCATGCTGAACCGCCCGCCGAGCAAGTGGTAGAACCACGGGACCTGCCCGAGCAGCGGGTGACGGCTTTCGAGCACCGCCTTGTGCAAGGCGAAATTGACGATGCCGAACAGAAAGGCGGCGAGGATTCCCATGTGCCCGAGCAATGTAGGAGCGTTGCGCCGGGATTGGAATGACTGGTCGCAGTGCATTCGGCGGCTGCGGACCGTCGTTCGTCGGGCGCATACGCCCCCGGTCGGGTTGCCGGATGGGTTGGTCGAGCAGGGCTCGTGCGATGTGTGTTGGTTGGATAACACAGTTGAGCGCAACGGACGTTTTCCTGCGATTCCGCAGCGCTCCACAGGAGGTTTGCCATGAAGTTTACGTCCATCGCCCTCGCCGCGGCCCTGGCCATTGCCGCCGGTACCGCCCAGGCCGAGACTGCAGTCTTCCGGATCGACGACCTCGATCTGTCGACCGCTGCGGGCAAAGCTACGTTCGATGCGCGAATCGAGGCCGCGGTGCGCCGCGCTTGCTTCGAACCGGTCTCGACCGGAACGCACATCGCAAACAGCCATGCCCGCAGCGAATGCATCGCCGAGGCCCGCAGGCAGATCGTTGAGCGACTGGCTGCAAAGGGGATCTCGGCCAAGCTGGCTGGCTGACATGCCGTCCTGGGCCCGGCTTCCCTTTGAGCCGGGCTCCCTTTTCCTTACCTAGCGTCCCGCCATCGCCTTGGCCTTGGCGAGGTAAGTCCGCCCGATCCGCACCGAAGTGCCGTCGTCCAGTTCCGCCGACCACACCCCCAGCCCGTCGTGGCGCAACCCGGTGATCCGGTCGCGGCGCAGGATGGTCGAGCGGTGGAGGCGGATGAAGCGCCCGGGATTGAGCCGCGCTTCGAGCCCCGAGACCGTCTGCAGCAACAAATAGCTGCGCGCGCCAATATGCAAACGGACATAGTCGCGCTCGGCATCGATCCGGTCGACATCGCCCGCCGCGATGCGCAGCAGTTCGGAGCGGTGCGGGACCCAGAATTCGGCGAGCCAGTTACCCTGCTCGGTCGGGCGTTCGCCGCGCCGCGCCAGCGCTCGCGAGATCGCCCGTTCGAGCCGCTCGGGAGTGACCGGCTTGAGCACATAGTCGACCGCATCGAGATCGAAGGCCTCGACCGCGAAGCTGTCATGCGCGGTGACGAAGATCACTGCGGGGCGCTGATGGCGCGCGGCGAGCACGCGCGCGACCGCCAAGCCATCGAGCTCGGGCATGGTCATGTCGAGCAGGATGAGGTCGGGGCGGCACTCGGCAATCCGCTCGAGCGCTTCGCTGCCATCGGCGGCGGTTGCCACCACCTCGATCCCCGGCACGCGCGAACAGATCACTTGCATCCGCTCGAGCGCGAGCGGCTCGTCGTCGACCAGCAGCGTGCGCAGTTCGGCCGGGTGCACGTCAGCCATGCCGCACCAACGGCAAGCGCACGACAGTGCGCCACCCCTTGGTTTCGCCCGGACCCGAAGCAAGGCTTGCGGCATCGCCGAACCGCGCCGCCAGCCGATCGCGCACATTGGCGAGGCCGATCCCGTGGCCCTGCTCGCCGCGGCTTGGTTGGCCCGGGCCATTGTCGGTCACGCTCAACACCAACCGGCCAAACTCCTCGCGCGCGGCGATGCTGACCGTCACTGCGCGGCGGCTCGCGGCGACAGCGTATTTGACCGAGTTCTCGATCAATGGCTGGAGGATCATCCCCGGCAACTGCGCTTCGGCAAGCTCGGGGGGGATGTCCCACTCGCTGCGCAGCCGCTCGGGAAAGCGCACCGCTTCGATATCGAGGTAGAGCTTCTGGAGTCCGATCTCCTCGTCGAGCGAGAGATCGCCGGTCGGATCGCCGGTCAGGCTGCGGCGATAGAAGTTGGACAGCGTCTGGATCATCGTCTCGGCCGCTTCGGTCTTGCCGGTCATCACCATCGCTGAAAGCGAGTTGAGCGTGTTGAACAGGAAGTGCGGATTGACCTGATAGCGCAGCGAACGCAGCTCGGCCGCCTTGGCGGCGCGGCGATACTGGCCCTCGCGCCGCTCGGCGCTGCGAGCCTGCTCGGCCGCGGCCAGCGCGAGATAGAGCGAGGCCCAGGCGAGCAACAGGAAATAACGGCCGAGCGCGACATCGGTCAGCTGGCGCCAGCGCGTCACCTCGCGCTCCGCGCTGCTGATCATGATCGCGGAACTATCCTGTTCCTGCTGCGCTATCGTCGGAACGTGCGGAGTAGCAGTAGGCAGCGGTGCGGGGGGAGCTTCGTCGTCCGAATCATCGGGCGGATCGCTCGCCTGGCTGAGCGGATCGACCAGCAGATTGCCCGCCTCGTCCTGCCGAATGCGAAAGCCCTCGCGCTCACCAATCTTGGTGACGACCTCGTTCTCGATGTCCGCAAAGACCCACTGGTTGATTCCCGCCAGCAGCAGCGAGGCAGGGAGCGACAGCACCAGCACCGCGACGATTTTGAACCACAGCGGGCGCGGATCGAGCGACCGCAGCACCGGCCAGATTGCGATGGTTACCGCCATCGACGCCGCAGCTACCGCCAGCCGTCGCCACAACAAGGGCCCATGCATTTCCAGCCCGACAATCCAGCCGCGCGCGGTGACCAAGGCAAAATAGCACAGCCACATGCCAACAATCGAGGCGAGCACCACGCGGGGCGAAACCCGGGAGGGAACGGCGGCAGTCATCGACCTGCGTTAGCGCGGCAGGGTGCGCCAGGGCCAGCGGCTTTGTCGGAGCGCAAGGGGCGTTGGTCGATTGGCCTTGGGCAGGGGCCGCCTAGTTTTGCAGCAGGTGCTCGCGCGCAATCTTCTCGCGCCACACCAGCGGAGCGAGTTCATGGACGTTGTTGCCCTCGGCATCCACCGCCACGGTCACCGGCATGTCCTCGACCCGGAATTCGTAGATCGCCTCCATTCCGAGGTCCTCGAAGGCGACCACCTTGGCTTCGCGGATCGCCCGGCTGACGAGATAGGCAGCCCCGCCCACCGCCATCAAATAGGCGACCTTGTGCTGCGCGATCACCTTGACCGCGCCCTGCCCGCGTTCGGCCTTGCCGATCATCACCAGCAGCCCGAGATCGACCATCATTTCGGTGAACTTGTCCATCCGCGTCGCGGTGGTCGGGCCGGCCGGACCGACGACCTCGCCAATCACCGGATCGACCGGACCGACGTAGTAAATCGCGCGGCCCTTGAAATCGACCGGCAGTTGCTCGTCCTTGGCCAGCATGTCCTGGATCCGCTTGTGCGCCGCGTCGCGCCCGGTGAGCATCGCACCGCTCAGCAGCAGTCGGTCGCCGTGCTGCCAGCCCTGCACCTCCTCGGGGGTCAGCGTATCGAGATTGACGCGTTTGGCCGCCTTGTCGGGTGCCCAGGTCACGTCGGGCCAGTCGTCGAGCTTGGGGGTCTCGAGGAAGCTCGGACCCGAGCCGTCGAGCGTGAAATGCGCGTGGCGCGTCGCCGAGCAATTGGGGATCATCGCCACCGGCTTACCCGCGGCGTGGCACGGCCATTCGGCAATCTTGACGTCGAGGATCGTGGTCAGCCCGCCCAGACCCTGCGCGCCGATTCCCAGCGCATTGACCCTGTCATAGATCTCGATCCGCAGCTTTTCGGTGTCGGTCTGGGCTCCGCGCGCCTTGAGCGCGGCCATGTCGATCTCTTCCATCAGCGCTTCCTTGGCGAGCAGCATCGCCTTTTCCGCGGTGCCGCCGATGCCGATACCGAGCTGGCCGGGCGGGCACCAGCCCGCGCCCATCTGCGGCAGCATCTCGACCACCCAGTCGACGATCGAATCGCTGGGGTCCATCATCTTGAACTTGGACTTGTTTTCCGAGCCGCCACCCTTGGCCGCGACATCGACCCCGACCGTGCGGCCCGGGACCATTTCGACATTGAGCACGCAGGGGGTGTTGTCGCGGGTGTTGCGGCGAGTGAAAGCGGGGTCGGCAACGATCGAGGCGCGCAGCTTGTTCTCCGGATTGTTATAGGCTTGGCGCACCCCTTCATCGACCACCTCCTGCAGCGAGCGCGTCGATTCCAGCCGGCATTCCTGCCCCCATTTGAGGAACACATTGACGATGCCGGTGTCCTGGCAGATAGGACGGTGCCCCTCGGCGCACATCCGGCTGTTGGCGAGCACTTGCGCCATCGCATCCTTGGCCGCGGGACCCTGTTCGATCCGCCACGCCTCGCCCAGCGCACGGATATAATCCATCGGGTGATAATAGCTGATGTATTGCAACGCATCGGCAACGCTTTCGATCAGGTCTTCCTCGCGGATCGTTACCATCGCGGCCCCAGTATCAGCCATTGTCGCGCGCTCCTCAACAATACGAATCGAGGTTCCCATAAGCCCGCGCATGGGCCGCCGTCAAAGCGCTTGGCGCGACCTTCAAAGCGCTTGGCGCGGCTGGGCGCTTCGCCTAGAAGCAAGGCAATTGCGTTGCTGTGTTGTGTGTGCAATACAGCAACCATGAGGGTATGCATTTGATGACCGTGCTTGATGAGCGGCCCGTTTCCGCCACTTCCGAACCCACGACCGCGGCACTCGCGCGCCGCGCGATGATCGACAGCCAGCTGCGCCCCAGCGGCGTGAACCAAGACTTCGTGCTTGCCGCTATGGCGCGCGTCGCGCGCGAGGACTTCGTCCCCGCCGCAGCGCGCGACGCCGCCTATATCGACCGCGCTATCCCGCTGGGTGATGGACACTTCCTTGCTGCCCCGCTGGTGCAGGGCAGGATGCTGGCCGAGGCCACACCTACCCTTGCCGACACGGCGCTGTTGGTCAGCGGCGGCAGCGACTACTTCGCCGAGCTGCTGCGCCCGCTGGTCGGCTCGCTCGAAGCGATCGAAGCCGATGCGCTCGCTGGTCGCCGCAAGAAAGGCAGTTTTTCGCTGCTGGTGATCGACGGCGCGATCGAACAACTGCCCGACGGACTCGCCGCGCAGCTTGCCGAGGGCGGGCGCATCGTCACCGGACTGGTCGAGCGGGGGGTCACGCGCCTCGCCATCGGACGCAAACTGGCAGGGGTCATCACCCTGCTGCCGCTCGCCGAGCTCGGCATCCCCGTATTGCGCGAATTCGCCGCGCCGAAACGCTGGAGCTTCTGACCATGGCTCGACAGCCGACGCTCCCCCGGCCGATCCGCGCCGCATTGCTCGCCACCATTGCTATCGTCGCCGCCCCCGCGCTGGCCGATGATCTGCGCGAGGCGCTGGTCATGGCCTATAACACCAACCCGACATTACAGGCCGCGCGCGCGCAGCAGCGCGCGACCGACGAAGGCGTGCCGATCGCCCGCGCCGCCGGGCTGCCCTCGCTGAGCGGCACCGCGACCTACACCGAATTCGTCAAGCGCAGCTCGAACAGCTTCACCGCGCCGGAACGCGCCGTCAGTGCGCAAGGCAATTTGAGCGTGCCGATTTTTTCGGGCGGCGCGGTCAAGAATTCGATCCGCGCCGCCAAGGTCAGGGTCGAAGCCGGACAGGCCGATTTGCGCGGGACCGAATCGGGCGTGTTCGCGCAGGTCGTTGCGGCCTATATGGACGTGATCCAGAACCAGGCGATCGTCGGGTTGAGCCGCAACAACGTCCAGGTGTTGACGGTCAACACCCAGGCGACCCGCGACCGCTTCGAGATCGGCGATTTGACCCGCACCGACGTCGCGCAGTCGCAGGCCCGGCAAGCGCTGGCGCGCGGCAATCTGCGCACTGCGGAAGCGAACCTCACCGCAGCGCGCGAACGCTACATCCAGCTGGTCGGCAAGGCACCGGTCGACCTCCAGCCGCCGCCGCCGCTCCCCGGCATCCCAGCCTCGCCCGACGAAGCGGTGCAGGTCGCGCTCGACAACAATCCCGATTTGATCGCGGCGCGCGAACGCTCGAAAGCGGCGGGTTATGACACTGACGTGGCGGGTGCGGGCCGCCTGCCCAAAATCAGTGTCTTTACCGGCGCGGACTACACCGACTACCTCGGCACGCTCGGCGGAAGCTCGGTTCCAGTGGGAACCTTTACCCAGCGCCAGACCACCGCGCAGGCGGGTGTCCGTGCCACGATCCCGATCTTCCAGGGCGGGCTGCCCGCCGCACAGCAGCGCCAGGCCCAGGCCCGCGAAGGCGCGACGATGGAGCAGGAAATCGGGGTCGAACGCGAGGTGATCGCCACCGTGCGCTCGGCTTTCTCGTCGTGGCGCGCGGCCAATGAGATCATCATGATGAACCAGACCGCAGTCGATGCGGCGACGCTCAGCCTCGAAGGCGTGCGGGCCGAGAACACGGTGGGCAACCGCACGATTCTCGACATCCTCAACGCCGAGCAGGAGCTGCTCAACGCGCAGGTCCAGCTCGTCACCGCGCGGCGCAATGCCTATGTCGCGGGCTTCAACCTGCTATCGGCGATGGGCAAGGCCGAAGCGCAGGATTTGGGCCTCGACGGCGGGCCGCTGTACGACCCGGAGGTCAACTATGAGCGGGTGCGCGGCAAGTTCTTCGACTGGGACCGCGATCCCGATCCCAAGGCTCAATCGACACGCACGGTTGACACACCCGCCCAGGACGGTTCAATTCCTCCCCAGTAACTTTCGTTCCTTATTGGGACAGCTGGGGGAAAGCGACATGCGCCAGGACGGCGAACCTTCGGTCGAGGAAATCCTCGAATCGATCAAGAAAGTGATCGCGCGCGACAATCGCGCCGGCGCGGCCGAGCAGCGCAAGCAACGCGAATCGCGCGGAATTGCGGTGCCTGAGCCCGCCGATCTCGACGATTCAGACGATATTCTAGACCTTGGCGAAGCGGGCGAGTTCATCGAGGAAAGCGATGACAGCCAACCCGATGCCCCGCTGCTCGGTGCGGGTCCGCGCGCCTCGATGCGCGAATCGCTTGCCGCGCTGGCGATGCTGTCCGAACCCGGCGTCCCGCCGCAGATCGTCCGCTCGGGCGAAACCTCGCTCGAGGGCATGACGCGCGAACTGCTGCGCCCCGCTCTCGCAGAATGGCTCGACAAGAACCTGCCGCCGCTGGTCGAACGGATGGTCGCGGCCGAAATCGCGCGGATCGTCGGCAAGAAGGGCTGATTGGCGATAGCCGGTCGGCATTTGCTCGGCTAACCGCCGCAGATGGCCGACATTCCACCCGACGAAGTGATCGAAGCCGAGCGTGCGCTCGCCAAGCTCGGCGGTTTCGCGACGCGCTGGCACATCCTGCTCTGCGCCGATCCCGAGGAACCCAAGTGCTGCGATCGCGAGACTGGCTCCGCTTCGTGGATATTCCTCAAGCAGCGGCTCGGCGAACTCGAGCTGGGTGGCAACGCCGGGGTGATGCGCAACAAGGTCGGCTGCTTGCGCGTGTGCCTCGCGGGGCCGGTCGCGGTGGTCTATCCGGGCGGCACCTGGTACCATAGCTGCACGCCGCAAGTGCTTGAACGGATCATCCAGGAGCATTTGATCGGCGGCGTTCCGGTCGAGGAATATCGGCTCAAGCCTCCGGCTCAGGGATCCGCTTCACGGTCCTGATCCCGGCCGGGCATGCTCTCGTCGTGGCCCGATCCGCTCGACAGGAACACCAGTCCCATCAGCGCGCCCATCAGCATCATCGCAAAGGCGACGCCCAGCCCGGTGGCGATGTAGAAGTGGATCGAGACGAAGCCGAGTTCGCGATAGAACAGGGTCCAAGTCAGTGCGACCGCGATTGCAGTGGCAATCCCCATCCCTTTCATCAGGCGGATAAAGCGTTTCTTGGCAAAGCCGGATTGCGGAGTCTGGGGCAGTGGCATCGCCCGCCCATGCGCTTCGCCTCCGGGACAGGCAACGCGGTTTTGCCTCGCCCGACGATTCGTGACATCATCGCGGCGACAATTGGTTGCGGGAGAGCCGTCATGACGATTGCCCGATTGATCGCAGGCCGCAGCACGGACTTGCTCAGCTGCGAGACCACCACCTCGGTGCGCGAAGCAGTCGCGCTCCTTGCCGAGAAGCGGATCGGCGCCTTGCCGGTGTTTGAGAATGGCCAGATTGCCGGGATTTTCTCCGAACGCGACGTGATTTACCAGCTGGCCGCGCATGGTCCGGCGATGCTCGATGGGCCGGTTGGCGCGGTGATGACCGCGCCCGCGATCACGGTCGATCCGGGCACCGGGGTGATGGATGCGCTGGGGCTGATGACGCGGCGCCGGTTTCGCCACTTGCCGGTGGTGGAGAACGGCACCGTGGTCAGCATTGTGTCGATCGGCGACCTCGTCAAATACCGGATCGAACGGATCGAGTCCGAAGCCGAAGCAATGCGCGCCTATATCCAGACCGCGTGAGCGCTTGCGGCAGGCAGGGCCGCACCCTACATCGGCGGGATGGATGCCCAGACCGTAAACCTCAGCCACGCCGCCGCCGCGCGCGTTGCGGCGATTGCTGCAAAGCAGGATCGCCCGCCGGTGCTGCGGCTCGCGGTCGAAGGCGGCGGCTGTTCGGGCTTCCAGTACAAGTTCGAACTGGCGGGCGCGCCCGAGGGTGACGATACCGTGACCGAAACCGACGGGGTGATGCTGCTGGTCGATCCGGTCAGCCTCGATCTGGTCGCGGGATGCACGGTCGATTTCGTCGAATCGCTCGGCGGCGCGGCGTTCAAGGTCGAAAACCCCAACGCGTCCGCAGGCTGCGGCTGCGGTTCGAGCTTCGCGGTGTGATCAGGATAGCTTCGTTCAATATCAACGGGATCAAGGCGCGGCTGCCGCGGCTGCTCGAATGGTTGGAAGAAACGCGCCCTGCGGTCGCTTGCCTGCAGGAAATCAAGACCCAGGACGAAGGCTTTCCCGCCGCCGAGTTCGAGAAGATCGGCTATCATGCGATCTGGCACGGCCAGAAGGGCTTCAACGGCGTGGCGATCCTTGCGGACGGTGTGGCGCCGGTCGAGATTGGACGCGGGCTGGCGGGCGATCCCGAGGACGAGCATTCGCGCTATCTTGAGGCCGAGGTGTTCGGACTGCGCGTCGCCTGCATCTATTTGCCCAATGGCAACCCCCAACCCGGGCCCAAGTTCGACTACAAGCTCAGATGGATGGAGCGGCTGCGCAGCCGGATGCGCGAAATCTCCGCAGAGGAAGTCCCCGCAGTGGTGATCGGCGATTTCAATGTCATCCCGCACGATCATGACGTCTGGTCGCCCGCGGCGATGGCGATGGACGCGCTGATGCAGCCCGAATCGCGCGATGCCTATGCGCGGCTGCTCGCCGATGGCTGGACCGACGCGCTCGATTTGCACAATCCGCGCGGCGGGGTGTGGACCTTCTGGGACTACCAGGCCGGAGCCTGGCAGCGCGACCACGGGTTCCGCATCGACCACGCGCTGCTTTCGCCCGAGCTGGCCGACCGGCTGGTCGCCTGCGGGGTCGACAAGGACTATCGCGGACGCGAAAAGGCCAGCGATCATGCGCCTGTCTGGATCGACGTCCAGGATTCTTTGTCCACCTGACGGTGGAAGGTCAGGCCGGAGGGCCTGACCGCACCATCATCTATAAAAAACGTGATTGTCGATGCGCGCCATGCGGGTCAGGCGCCAGCCGGGCGATACATAAGCGGCGTGGAAATAGAGCGCACCTTCGACCGGGCTGCGCCAGCTGCCGGCATGCGCGATCTGCGCAATCGCCACGGCATTACGCCAGTTGCGCGAACCCTTGTCGATCCCCGGCATGGCATTGCCGCGCACGAACGAGAACTGCGACCGCTGGTAGACCACCCCGCAATAGCTGTTGGGAAAACGCCCCGATTTCGAGCGCGCGACGATCACCCGGCCCACGGCAAGCTGCCCCGGCAGGGTTTCGCCCTTGGCTTCGAAATAGACCGCGCCGGCGAGGCAATTGAGCTCGCGCGATAGGTCGCCGCCAGCGGGCTGCGCTGCAACCAGTTCGCGCAGCGAAGCGGCCGAAACCGGCACCGCAGGCACATCGAGCGGGTCGTCGGATGCTGCGCCGCTGTCGGGCTGCGCCGCCGGAAGCGGCTGGACCACCGGGGTGGCGGAAAACTGGAGTGTCGGTTGCGGATTTATCGTCACGGGAGCTTTGCTCTGCGCGACCGCGCCGGAACCTTCGGCGCTGACGAGGATTGAAATAACAGTGGCGGCCACTGCAAATGCACTGGCCCGGTTGAGAATGCGGCTCATTTGTCCGTCGTATTGGGCGGTGGACGCGCCCGGCGCAGGATGGGTGGGAGAGGTCGCCAAAAGCCACTTGCCCCACCGGAAATCCTGCCGGCTGCCCCCCGTCTGCGTGCATGCGAAAGGGCCGAATGCCCCCGCGCCGCCTGCGCACATAGGTAAAGGTGGAGCGCCCTTAGATGTTGCAATGCAGCATTGTCAACTCGCAGGCGTGCTTAACCCGATGAGCCGTTCACCATTCGCGACGTCCAGTTCAATGATCCATAGATCGGGGTCCTGGCGCTTGCGACGTGCCAAATATTCACCAAATTCCGATTTGTTATCAATAGTTTCGGTCTTGGAGATGGTCCATATCCGGGGGGTTTCAAAGCTTGGCATACGCTCATAGACGCGCGGATTTGCGCCGTTTTCGAGCAGGACGACCAATATTGTCCCGCCCTCGCGTTCACCCTTTTCGAGCACCATCGCAAAACCGCCAGCGGCTTGCGCCCGGCGGAGCAGCCCCGCCACTTCGAGATGCGCGGGCAACCGGGCGTCCATTCAAGAGGCTGCCGCCCCGGCCAGTCCGGCGGCGTAGCCGGCCAGCCCGGACAGCGCGATCCGGCTGCGCATGAAAGTGCCGGTGCCGCGGCCGATCTCCTCGCCGTTGCTGTCGACCAGTCGTGCTTCGGCCACCAGCACGCGCTTGCGCCCGCTGATCCAGTGCCCTTCGGCGATGACCCGCCCCGCCTTGACCGGGCGAACGAAGTGGAGGTTGAACGAGGTCGTCAGCAGGAAGCGGTCGGTGACGAGCGTGTTCGCGGCATAGAACGCAGCGTCGTCGAGCATCTTGAAATAGATCGTGCCGTGCGCCGCGCCCGCTGCATGATAGACCCGCTCATCGATCTCGAACTCGATCCGCGCGATACCTTCGCCGGTTATCGTCAGCTGCGATTCGAACAGGCGGTTGACCGGCGCGGAGGTGTAGAGCCCCTCCAGCGCGCGCCAATGGAGCTGCGCGCCTTCAGGCCCGGTCCCGTCAGGCCCAGTCCCGTCAGGCAGCGTCGCGGTCGATGACATTGGCGAGCAGCGCGAACAGCGCTTCGCTTCCCGGTGCTTCGCTGAGCGCTTCGTGCATCCGTTCGTCGCGCATCATCCGGCTGATCGCAGCGAGCGCATGAAGATGCGCGGCGCCAGCCTGTTCGGGCGAGAGCAGCCCGAAAATCAAATCGACCGGCATGCCGTCGGCCGAATCGAACGCGACCGGCGCATCGAGGCGGAAGAATGCAGCGACCGGACGGTTCAGCCCCGGCAAGCGCGCGTGAGGGACGGCAACGCCGCGCCCGAAGCCGGTGCTACCCAGCTTCTCGCGCTCTTCGATCCGCTCAAGCACCAGCATCGGATCGAGTCCGTAAACCGCGGCAAACCGTGCAGCGAGCTGTTCCAGGATAGCCTGCTTGCTGTCGGCACCGAACGTACCGACCGCTTCGGGCAACAGGGTGAAAAGTGTCATTGGGTCAAAGGGTCCAGAATTCCGTTTCCGTGCGGAATAAAGGCGGGGTCGGCCGGAGGTTCCGTGCCATGTCCCGTGATTCCCGCGCGGAAAAATTACTGCGCGCCTTTAGGCGCCGCATCAGGACGGTTCAACCCAGCCGATCGACCCATCGCCGCGGCGGTAGACCATATTATGCCTGCCGGTTCCAGCGTTTTTGAAGAGCAGTGCATTGGTGTTGCGCAAATCGAGCATCATCACCGCATCCGAAACGGTGGTCTCGGGCACATCGACGCGCGTCTCGGCAATCACCAGCGGCGCATCCTCGGGCACCTCGTCGGCTTCGGCGGAGGGCTCGGCAAACACGGTATAGGCCGCTTCTTCCTCGCGCGCGGCATGCGCGGTTTGCTCGTGGCGATCGCGCAGGCGGCGCTTGTAGCGGCGCAGCTGGGTGTCGATCTTCTCGGCCGCCTGGTCGAGTGCGAGATGCGCATCCTGCGCAATGCCCGCGCCTTTGAGGATCAGCCCCTGCATGACATGGGTGACGATATCGCAGCGGAACGCACCCGCCGGGGCCTTGCCAAAGGTCACGCTGGAGGAAAGCGCGCGGCTGAAATATTTGTCGACCACCGCGGTCAGGCGGTCTTGGGCATGCGCCTGGAGCGCATCACCGGTGGCGACCTGGTGGCCCGATACGCGAATATCCATGGTGCTTCTCCTGTCGTAACGTCCCGCCCGGAAAGGCTGACCTGAAGTCAGCTGTCCCAGAGCGGAGACTGGATCGTGCCAAGGAAGGCGGCGTGCGCCGCCAGCTCCTCGGGGCTCGCCATATGCGCGCGGGCATCACGGAAGGGCCGCTCGCGCACCACCGAGGTAATCGTGGCAACAAGCGCATCACTAGTGTTGGCGGCAAGCTCGAGCCCGATCTGCCGCCCGCCGGTCAGTTCGACATAGACTTGCGCGAGCAGCTCGGCGTCGAGCAGCGCGCCGTGGCGGGTCCGGTGGCTGCGATCGATCCCGTAGCGTGTGCACAGCGCATCGAGCGACAGTTTGGCCCCGGGGTGGCGGACTTTGGCCAGCGCGATCGTATCGACCATCCGGGTGCGGCACACCGGCTCGAGCCCGCAGATTTCAAGCTCGGCGTTGAGGAAGGCAAAATCGAACCCGGCATTGTGCGCGATCAACGGGGCATCGCCGATGAATTCGATCAGTGCGGCGGCATGTTCGTGGAAGCGCGGCTTGTCGGCGAGAAAGGTTTCGGACAGGCCGTGCACCGCCTCGGCCTGCGCTGGCATCGACCGATCGGGGTTGCAATAGGCGTGGAACACCTCGCCAGTCGCGACCCGGTTGACCATCTCGATACAGCCGATCTCGACCAGTCGGTCACCGGTCTTGGGATCAAGGCCGGTGGTTTCGGTGTCGAAGATAATCTCGCGCATTACCGTTCATATCGTCCTGCGCGGGGCCGGTGGCAAGGGGTCTGCCCGGCTTTATTCGGCGCGGGGTTCGGGGCCGGTCAACTGGTGCACGAGCCGCTGAACCGCATGACGCGTTGCGGCGAGCGAAGTGCCGGTGTCGATCACATGGTCGGCGCGCGCGCGCTTGTCCGCGTCGGGCACTTGCAGGCCAAGGATTTTCGCAAATTTTTCCTCGCTCATGCCGGGGCGGGCGAGCACGCGGGCACGCTGCGCCTCGGGCGAAGCTGAGACCACCAGCACCGCATCGACCTCTCCGCTCCGGCCCTTTTCGAACAGCAGGGGGATGTCGAACACCACCAGCGGCGCGGACTTGTGCCGTTCGAGGAACGCTTCACGCAGCTTGGAGACCGCCGGATGGACGATGCCTTCGAGCTTCTTGAGCGCGTCGGCATCACCGAACACAAATGTACCTAGACGGGGTCTATCGACACCTAGCGGGGTCACAACGCCGGGGAAAGCGGCCGCAATCGCACCAAGCAGCGCGCCACCCGGCCCCTGCAGCTGGTGCACCGCCGCGTCGGCATCGAACACCGGCACGCCCAGCCCCTGGAACATTGCTGCCACCGCAGATTTGCCCATGCCGATCGAGCCGGTCAGGCCCAAGACGAAAGGCTTGGTCATGACATCAGTATCCTGCGCAATTCCATGTCGTGTTCGCGCGGGGCTGGGACGCCGAAGAACATCTCGAACGCCGCCCCCGCCTGCCCGATCAGCATTGCAAGGCCGTCGATGGTGCGGAAGCCCAGCCTGCGCGCTTCGGCCAGAAACGGCGTTTCAAGCGGATGGGTGACGATATCGTAGACCACGCTGCCCGGCGGGACGTGGGAGAAATCGAATTCCAGCTTCGGTTGCCCCACCATGCCCAGCGGGCTGGCATTGACGATGAGGTCGAGGATGCCTTCGCGATCATCGAAGGAAAACTGGGTCGGTTCAGCAAACTGCGCGATATTGACCGCGTGATGATCGGTCCCGCGCGCCAGTTCATCGAGCAGCGCCTGCGCCTTGGCCGGATCGCGCGCGGCAAGCACCAGCACAAAGCCCTGCCGCGAAAGCGCCGCGACAATCGCTCGCGCCGCACCGCCTGCACCCAAGATCCGCACCATGTGGAACAGTCGTTTCTGATCGAGCAGTTGCCGCAACGGTTCTAGGAAACCCGGTGCATCGGTGTTGTAGCCGGTGAGCGAACCATCGAGCTTCACCACGGTATTGACCGCCCCGATCATCGCCGCAGTGGGATCGACTTGATCCAGCAGTGGAATGATTGTCTGTTTGTGCGGCATCGTCACGTTGCAGCCGCGCCAATCCGGATCGCCGCGCCGCTCGGCAAGGTAATCCGCAAGGCCGTCGGTACGAACGTGGCAAGCTCGATACTCGGCATCGATCCCAAGCTTCTCAAGCCAGAAATTATGGATCGCGGGCGATTTGGATTGCGCGATGGGGTCGCCGATCACTTCGGCATAGGGACGCGTCATGTCGGTAGCTCGCCCAATTCGCGCAACGCGCCGAGCACCGGTAGCAGCGGCATGCCGAGCACGGTGAACTGGCTGCCCGCGATATACTCGAACAATTGCACCCCCAGCCCCTCGATCCGGAACACCCCGACACAACCGCCGACTTCGGGCCACTCGGCGGCGAGATAGCTGGCAATGAAACCTTCCGAAAGCACGCGCACCTGCAATTCCGCGCAATCGGCGTGACGCCACAGCGTCGCCCCGTCGCGCGCCAACGCGGCGGCGCTGTGGAGTTGTATGATCTGGCCCGAGAAATAGCGCAAATGATCGGCGGCATCCTCGATGCTGCGCGGCTTGTCGAACCGGCGGCCCGCGACTTCGACCAGCGAGTCGCTCCCCAGCACCAGCGCGCCGGGATTCTGTGCCGAGACTGCCAGCGCTTTGGCCTCGGCCAGTGCCAGCACGACCTCGCCGGGCGACATTGTGCCGAGGGTAGCCTCAATCGCCCGCTCATCCACCGCGGCCGGTTGCGCCGTGAACGCGACACCAGCCGCCTCGAGCATCGCCTGGCGCGACGCGCTTTGCGAAGCGAGCACCAGCATCAGGCCGCGCCTTCCCCGGCGGCATTCTGGCGCTCGTTGTAGAGGTTGATGATCGCCGCTGCGGTTTCCTCGATCGAACGGCGAGTGACGTCGATCACCGGCCAGCCGTTGTCGGCGAACATCCGCCGCGCGTAGTGGACTTCCTTGGTCACGCGCTCTTCGTCGACATAGGCGGTCTCGGGAGCCTGACCCAGCGACAGCAGCCGATTGCGGCGGACCTGGATCAGCCGCTCGGTGGCGGTGGTCAGCCCGACCACCAGCGGATGCTTGAGCCCGAATAGCGCGGGCGGCGGCGGGCTTTCGACCACGATCGGGATATTGGCGGTGCGATAGCCGCGATTGGCGAGGTAGATGCTGGTCGGCGTCTTCGAGCTGCGCGATACCCCCGCGAGCACGATGTCGGCCTGCTCCCAATCTTCCCAGGCCACGCCATCGTCGTGCGCGATGGTGAACTGGATCGCCTCGACCCGCGCAAAATAGGCCTCGTCCATCGCGTGCTGGCGGCCCGGCCGGGCCTTGGGCTGTTGGCCCAGCGCGGCTTCGAGCGCGTCGGTCACCGCGTCGAGTGCGGGGATCACCGGCAACCCCAGCGCGCGGCAGCGCTCCTCGAGCCGGGCGCGGGTGTCATGGTTGACCAATGTGAACAGCACCAGCCCCGGGTTGGCCGCGATATCGCCGAGGATCCGGTCGAGATGCTGCTGCGAGCGCACCATCGGCCAGAAATGGCGGATGATGTCGGCATCGTCGAACTGCGCGAGCGCCGCCTTGGCGATCATCTCCAGCGTCTCGCCGGTCGAATCCGAAAGCAGGTGGAGATGAAGCCGGGTGGTGGGCAAGTATCGAGCTTTCAGCGAGCCTGTGGACAGTTCCCGGCATAAACCACGGGAGGAAACCACGGACAAGTTTTGCGGCGATAACGCTGCCCACTACCCCGACTCCGATCCGGCACTTGTGGACATGGGGACAGTGTTCCCCACAGGCTGGGGATAGCAGGGATAAGCATTGCTTGACGCGGGAGCGTGACGATTCGAACGCGGCTTGCCCCTGTTCACCCCGGCACAAATCGGGCAAGGCGCAGCTGTTCCCGCTATCCACAGACCAACTACCTACAGAATCCTTTTATAAAAATTTCTAGCTATTGATTGGACTTACGCGATGCCCGGTTTGCTCCTGCGTGTCCTGCGCGGGGAAAATGCTGTCCAGCGCCCGGTTTGGCTGATGCGCCAGGCGGGGCGTTACCTGCCCGAGTACCGCGCGCTCAGGGCGGAGAAGGGCGGATTCCTCGCGTTGGTCTATGATTCCGATGCCGCGGCCGAAATCACGCTCCAGCCGATCCGGCGCTTCGGCTTCGACGGCGCAATCCTGTTTTCCGACATCCTGATCGTTCCCTACGCCATGGGGCAAGATCTCGAATTCCTCGCCAATGAAGGCCCACGCCTGTCGCCCCGGCTGGTCGATCATGCGCTGGAGAGCCTCCACGCGGTCCCTGAGCGCCTTGCGCCGATCTATGCGACCGTGGCCAAGGTCAAGGCCGGGCTGGGCGCTGGTCGGACGCTGCTGGGCTTTGCGGGCAGCCCCTGGACCGTGGCAACCTATATGGTCGCGGGCGAAGGCAGCCGCGACCAGCACGAAACCCGGGCAATGGCCTATCGCGATCCGGGAGCGTTTCAGGCGATCATCGATGCGATCGTTGCCGTCACAATCGACTATCTCGCCGGACAAATCGCTGCCGGGGCCGAGGCGGTGCAATTGTTCGACAGCTGGGCGGGCAGCCTTGCGCCCGCCGAGTTCGAGCGCTGGGTGATCGCGCCCAATGCGGCGATTGCGACCGCGCTCAAACGGCGTTTTCCCGACGTGCCGGTAATCGGCTTTCCCAAAGGCGCGGGCGAAAAACTCCCTGCCTATGCGCGCGAGACCGGGGTGGATGCACTCGGGATCGACGAAACGATCGACCCGGTCTGGGCGGCCAAGGCGCTGCCCGCGGGCCTGCCGGTGCAGGGCAATCTAGATCCATTGCTGCTGCTCGCGGGCGGAGCGGAGCTCGAGCGGCAGGCGATCCGCGTGCTCGACGCCTTCGCCGACCGGCCGCATGTCTTCAACTTGGGCCACGGGATCGGCCAGTTCACGCCGATCGAGCATGTCGAGCAGCTGCTCGGCGCGGTGCGCGGGTGGACCCGATAGGATATGGCCACAATATGCAGCAGGTTCTCAGTATGACCTATCTCTGGCTCAAGGCGGGCCATATCATTTTCGTGATCTTCTGGATGGCCGGGTTGTTTATGCTCCCCCGGTTCTTCGTCTACCATCAGGAGTGCGCCCCGGATTCTCCCGAGAATGCACTGTGGGCTGAGCGGGAGGCCAAGCTGCTCAGGATCATCCTGTGGCCATCGCTGCTGGTCGCCTGGACGTTGGGGCTGGCGTTGGCGGTAAGCATCGGGGCCTTCGGGCAAGGCTGGTTCCACGCCAAGCTCGCGCTCGTGCTGGCGCTGAGCGCTTACCATGTCTGGCTGGCGGGCTATGCCAAGGCCTTGGCGCGCGGCGAGCGCCGCCTCACCGGCAAGCAGCTGCGGCTGATCAACGAAGCGCCCGGGATTGCTGCCGCGCTGATCGTCATCATGGTGATCGTCAAACCGTTCTGATCGCGTCATTGCGTTGACTTGGCCGCACCGCCGCACTAGTCGCCAATTCCTCACCGGCAATGGTTCGCGTTTAACCGCGACCGGGTGCGCTTTCTCCAAGCCCAATCGCCCGCCGGCCATTTGCCATCTGATTTTCGGAACACACCCGACATGCATCTCAAAGAACTCAAGAAGAAAACCCCCGCCGAGCTGGTCGAAATGGCCGAAGAGCTGGGGGTCGAAGGCGCATCGACCTTGCGCCGCCAGGACATCATGTTCGGCATCCTCAAGGAAGTCGCCGAAGACGGTGAGGAAATCCTCGGCATCGGCACGATCGAGGTGCTGAGCGACGGATTCGGCTTCCTGCGCAGCCCCGAGGCCAACTACCTGGCCGGGCCCGACGACATCTATGTCTCCCCCAACCAGGTCCGCAAATGGGGCCTGCGCACCGGCGACACGGTCGAAGGCGAGGTTCGCGCACCCAAGGACGGCGAACGCTATTTCGCGATCAACAAGCTGATCAGTGTCAATTTCGATGATCCCGAGGCGGTTCGCCACCGGGTGAACTTCGACAATCTCACCCCGCTCTATCCGGATGAGAAGCTCAATCTCGATACGCTCGACCCGACGGTCAAGGACAAGTCGGCACGCGTGATCGATATCATTTCGCCGCAGGGCAAGGGCCAGCGCGCGCTGATCGTCGCGCCGCCACGCACCGGCAAGACCGTGCTGCTGCAGAACATCGCCAAGGCGATCACCGACAACCACCCCGAGGTGTTCCTGATCGTCCTGCTGGTCGATGAGCGTCCCGAAGAAGTCACCGACATGCAGCGCTCGGTCAAGGGCGAGGTGATCTCCTCGACCTTCGACGAGCCCGCCAACCGCCACGTGCAGGTGGCCGAAATGGTGATCGAAAAGGCCAAGCGGCTGGTCGAGCACAAGCGCGACGTGGTGATCCTCTTGGATTCGATCACGCGTCTGGGCCGTGCCTACAACACCGTGGTCCCCTCGTCGGGCAAGGTGCTGACCGGCGGTGTCGATGCGAATGCCCTGCAAAGGCCGAAGCGCTTCTTCGGCGCGGCGCGCAACATCGAAGAAGGCGGCAGCCTCTCGATCATCGCCACCGCGCTGATCGATACCGGCAGCCGGATGGACGAAGTCATCTTCGAAGAATTCAAGGGCACCGGCAATTCCGAAATCGTGCTCGACCGCAAGGTTTCGGACAAGCGCATCTTCCCCGCGCTCGATGTCGGCAAGTCGGGCACCCGCAAGGAAGAATTGCTGGTCGAGAAGGACAAGCTCTCCAAGATGTGGGTGCTGCGCCGGATCCTGATGCAGATGGGTACGATCGACGCGATGGAATTCCTGCTCGACAAGATGAAGGATTCCAAGAGCAATGAAGACTTCTTCGCGACGATGAACCAGTAGGACTCGCTTATCACCTGGCATTCGAGCAATCCGACGATGCAATGGTGGTTCTGGCCGCATTGGTATCGCGGATAGAGGCGCTCGTGGTCGCGTCGATGCTCGAGGCAGCCGGCGTGCTGGTGCACATCGGCGGCGCGGGTCATGCCTCGGTCGAGATCAATTCAGTGGCATTGGGCGGGCACCGGCTATGGGTTCCGGCCAGCCAGCATCTCGCCGCCAGCGAAATTCTGCTGGAAGTGCTCGATGACGAGGAATGGAGCTTTAGCTTTGGATTGCGCAAGGCGGTCTTGCGCGTTGTAGGCGTCTGGGTCGCTACCTACAGCGCGATGATCCTGGCAGCAGTAACAATGGGTGCATTTCCGGTCTCGGCACTCCTGCTTGCCCCATTTGGTGCCCTGGCATTTCCGGTCAATCCACAAGGACGTGGAGATTATTATCTTCATCCATCTGCAGGTGACGATTCTCTGGCTTGAAGCTGCGCCGCCATCAACTCCCATAGCTTGTTCACCGCCTTGAGCGGCCGCACCATCACTTTGAAATCGACGATCTTGCCATCCGCGCCGAAGCGGATCAGATCGATGCCGTTGATGTGGATGCCGTCGAGCTCGGTTTCGAACTCGAGGCAGGCTTCGTCGCCGTCGACCAGCTCGCGGACGTAGCGGAAGCCCTCACCCCCCAGCACCACCGCGGCGGCGCCGAGATAGGCCATGACCTTGGCCTTGCCCACTTGCGGGGTGTGGACCACCGGCGAGTGGAACACCGCATCGTCGGCCAGCAGAGCGGACAGGGCCGCCAGATCGCCGCCACTCGCCATATAGGCATGCCACGCCGTAACCCCGGGATGCACCGCGCTCATGCCAAATGCTGCGCGAAGAAGGTCGCGGTGCGTCCGTCCGCCAGCGTTGCCCCGGCCTCATCGCGGCGGTCGCCCAGTTCGGTGGCAAAACCGTGATCGAGCCCCGGATAGTCATGCAAGGTCACGCGCGGATGACCATCGAGCGCGGCGTGGATCGCGGCCTGTGCCTCGGGACCGACGAAGTGATCGGCGGTGGGCACATGCAGCATCAACGGCTTGGCGATGGCGTGGCTCTCGCCCAGCATCGTGTCGATCATCACCCCGTAATAGCCGACCGAGGCATCGATATCGGTGCGCGTCGCGGCCATATAGGCGAGCCGCCCGCCGAGGCAGTAGCCTGCGCAACCGACTCTGGCGACGCCCGATTCCCGCCGGATCCAGTGGATCAGCGCTTCGATATCCCTGACCCCGCCATCGGGATCGAACTGGCCGAAATAGCCAAAGGCTTCCTGGAGCTGCGCGGGTACATCGGGATTTAGCTCGACCCCGGCAGCGAAGCGCCAGAAGATGTCGGGTGCCGCCGCCAGATAGCCCTGCTCCGCCCAACCCTCGCATTTCTGCCGGATTCCGGGATTGACCCCGAAGATCTCGGGAATGACGATGATCGCCGCTTTGGGTGTACCCGCAGGCCGAGCGAGATAGGTCGGGATGGTCGCCGCGCCATCGAGAGTAGGAACCTGAATTGTTTCTGGCATCGTCTGCTCCGGTTGCTGTTTGACCGGCACCCTACGCTTGGCGCGGACTTTGCCAAGGGTGCCAATGGACTTTGCCGATGCCTTATGTCAGCTTGGTGAGCGTGGGAAAATCAGCCGGGGGCTGGGGAGGAACAGAGCCGATGAAAGTCAATGTCGAGATCGATTGTTCGCCCGAAGAGGCGCGCCGGTTCCTCGGGCTGCCCGATGTCAGCAAGGCCAACGACGTCTACGTCGATACGATCTCCAAGGCGATGAAAGGCGTGACCAGCGTCGACCAGCTGCAGGATATGGCCAAGCAGATCGCGCCAATGGGGCAGATGGGGATGAAGCTTTTCCAGCAGTTCATGGAAAACAGCGCGGCTTTCGGCAGCGGGTCCAAACGCAAGAAAGACGACGACTGACCTTGGGGATTGATGCTTGCGCCTTGGCCAATCCGGCCCATTTCCGTTAATCCGCAAATATGACCGAGACGATTTTTGCCCTGTCGAGCGGCGCACCGCCGGCCGCCATTGCGATAGTGCGGATCAGCGGTCCGCGCGCGGGAGAAGCGCTGGCTACGCTTGCGGGCAGGCTGCCAGTGGCGCGGCGCGCGGTTTCGGTGCGCTTGCGCAATACGGGGGGCGAGACGCTCGACCGCGCGCTCGCGCTGTGGTTGCCGGGGCCGGGGACCGCGACCGGGGAGGATACCGCCGAACTCCATTGCCATGGCGGGCGGGCGGTGGTCGCGGCGGTTGAGGCGGCGCTATCCGCGCTTCCCGGACTGCGCCGCGCCGGGCCGGGCGAATTTACCCGCCGCGCCTTTGCCAACGGCAGGATCGATTTGGCCGAAGCCGAAGGCCTGGCCGATTTGCTCTTGGCCGAAACCGATCTCCAGCGCCGCGCCGCGCAAGCCATGGTGGGCGGCGCATTTTCGCGGCAGATCGAGGATTGGCGCGAGCGGCTGTTGAGCGCTTCGGCAGCGGTCGAGGCAGTGTTGGATTTTGGCGACGAGGACGATGTTTCGGAACTCCCGGACAGTTTCGGACGGGCGCTTGCCGAGTTGCGTGGGGAGCTCGCGGACTGGCTGGTGCGGCCCCGCGCCGAGATTTTGCGCGAGGGCTTCCGGGTTGTCCTGGCAGGACCGCCAAACGCAGGAAAAAGCACACTTTTCAATGCGTTGGTTGAGAGTGAGGCAGCGATCACCGCCCCGCTGGCCGGCACCACCCGTGACGTCTTGACGCGCTCGGTCGCGCTCGCCGGGGTGCCGTTCACCTTTGTCGATACCGCCGGGTTGCGCGAGGAGGCGGGCGATGCAATCGAGGCGGTCGGGGTCGAGCGCGCCCACGCCGCGGTCGCTGAGGGCGATCTGGTGCTGTGGCTGGGGGATGAAGGTGCCAGTCCGGCCGCGGCGTGGGAAATCGAGGCGCAGGTTGATCGTAGCTTCGGCACCGCGAAGCGCGAACCACGGCACCGTGTGTCGGCAGTAACCGGTGCTGGGATGGAAGAATTGCGCGCCGACCTTGTGGCGCGAGCCCGGACCTCTATGCCGCGCCCCGGCGAAGCCGCTCTCAATGCCCGCCAGCATCGCTTGCTGGCGCAGGCCGAGGTCGCGCTGGGCGCAGCCATGGAATTGAACGATCCGCTACTGATCGGCGAAAGCCTCCGGCTGGCGCGGGTCGCGTTCGACGGGCTGCTGGGGCGAACCACCACCGAAGATATGCTCGACGCGCTGTTCGGCCGATTCTGCATCGGCAAATAGGCTGTTCCACGTGAAACATCGCCCGCTTTGACGCGAATCCGCGCAGCGGCTAATGGGCGCGTCATGCAAACATTCGACATCATCGTGATTGGCGGCGGGCACGCCGGGGTTGAGGCGGCGGCGGTCGCGGCGCGGATGGGTGCGCGGGTTGCGCTGGTGAGTTTCGATCTCGCCGCAATCGGCGCGATGAGTTGCAATCCGGCGATCGGCGGGCTGGGCAAGGGCCATCTGGTGCGCGAGGTCGATGCGTTCGACGGGCTGATCGGGCGGGCGGCGGATGCCGCCGCGATCCACTACCGGATGCTCAATCGCTCGAAGGGCAGCGCGGTCCAAGGACCGCGCGTGCAAGCCGATCGGGTACTGTTCAAGGCGGCGATCCAGCGGCTGCTGCGCGAGCAGGGCGATCTGGTCCAGATCGCGGGCGAAGCGGCCGAATTGCGGATGGCGAAAGGCCGGGTGACCGGGATCGCGCTTGCCGACGGGACCGAACTGGGCGCGTCGGCGGTCGTATTGTGCACTGGCACATTCCTCGGCGGGACGCTGTTCCGCGGCGAGGAGCGCATGACTGGCGGGCGGATCGGCGAGGCCTCGGCGCAGCGGCTCGCCGCGCAGCTGCGCGAAGCGGCGCTGCCGTTGGCACGGCTCAAGACCGGGACGCCGCCGCGGCTCGATGGCCGGACGATCGATTGGGCGCGGCTCGCCGAGCAGCTCTCGGACGCCGAACCGTGGACAATGTCGCCGCTCACCCCGCAACGGCGCAATCCGCAGCTGTTCTGCGCGATCACCCGGACCAATCCGGCGAGTCACGAGGTAATTCGTTCCAATTTGCACCGCTCGCCGCTGTTTTCGGGCGCTATCGGCGCGCAGGGGCCGCGCTATTGTCCGTCGATCGAGGACAAGATCCACCGCTTCGCCGATCGCGACGGACACCAGGTGTTCCTCGAGCCCGAGGGGCTTTCGAGCCATCTGGTCTATCCCAACGGGATCAGCACCTCGCTACCCGCCGACGTCCAGCTGTCGATGCTGCGGACGATGGAAGGGCTTGAGCGTGTTGATATGGCGGTGCCGGGCTATGCGGTCGAATACGATCACATCGATCCGCGTGCGCTGCGCCCGACGCTGGAACTGCGCGATTTGCCTGGCCTCTATTGCGCGGGGCAGATCAACGGCACCACCGGCTATGAAGAGGCCGCAGCGCAAGGGCTGGTCGCAGGGATGCATGCCGCCGCAGAGGTGCTGGGGCGCGCGCCCGCGCCGCTCGACCGCGCCAACAGCTATCTTGCGGTGATGATCGACGACCTGACGCTGCACGGCGTTACCGAGCCCTATCGCATGCTCACCGCACGCGCCGAATATCGCCTGCGGCTGCGCGGCAACAATGCCTCGACGCGGCTGACGCCGCTGGCATTGGCGGCAGGGTGTGTCGGATCGGAGCGGATGGATTGGTTTTCGCGGCGTGAGGAACGACGCGGTCGTTTGGATGCGGAGCTGGACCAGAGCGCTTCCGCCGCGGAGCTGGGCAGGCATGGCCTTCCCGTCCGCGCGGAGGGCGGCCGCTTGGCGCTGCGCGAATGGCTGCGGTTTGGCGGGGTGACGCTCGGCGGCCTGGCGCCGTGGCTCAAAGATGCCGACTGGGCCGATCCCGAGCTTGCCGAGGAGCTGTCCGAGGATGCAGCCTATGCGCCGTATCTAGCGCGGCAAGACAACGAACTGCGCGATTTGCGCGCTGCCGATGCGCTGACGCTCGGCGACCTGTTTCCTTATGGCGAGACACCCGGCCTCGCGCGCGAGATGGTCGAACGGCTGAGTCGTGCGCGACCCGCAACATTGTCCGCAGCCGGGCGATTGCCGGGGATCACCCCCGCCGCGCTGGCCGCGCTACTCGTCCACGCGCGCCGACTCGCAGCATGATTGCCGACGAGGCGGAGGCGCGCGAATGGTTGCGCCGACTTCCAACGTTTGACCGTGCCGCCGAGGAACGTCTTGAGCTGCTGGTCGGCTTGCTGGCCGAGGAAAACACCCGCCAGAACCTCGTTTCCGCAGCCAGTCTGGGCAAGGTCTGGCGTCGTCATATCGTTGATAGTGCGCAGCTTCTTGCGCATGTTTCACGTGAAACAACGCCTTGGCTCGATCTGGGGACCGGCGCGGGCTTCCCCGGGCTGGTGATTGCGGCGCTCCTGCCCGATCAGGAAGTGCTGTTGGTCGAATCGCGTGCGCGCCGGATCGATTGGTTGCAACGCGCAGCGTCGGCACTGGGCCTGCGCCATGTTCGCATCATCGGCGCGTCGCTTGAACGCGTTCCCGACCAAAAAGTTCGCGTCATTTCGGCCCGGGCCTTCGCATCGCTGCCCAAATTGCTCGAACTCGCCGCGCGATTTTCCACAAGCGACACGCGCTGGCTCTTGCCCAAGGGACGCTCGGCGGCGCAAGAACTGTCGGAGCTCGAAAATTGGGAAAATATGTTCCACGTGGAACAATCCTTGACCGATCCCAACGCTGGAATCATCGTGGGTGAGTTGCTGCAGCGAAAAGGGCCGAAAGTGTGATCTGCGTCGCGATTGCCAACCAGAAAGGCGGAGTGGGCAAGACCACTACGGCGATCAACATTGCGACCGCGATGGCCGCCACGGGGTGGAAGACGCTGCTGATCGACCTCGATCCCCAAGGCAATGCCTCGACCGGGATCGGGATTCCCGCCAGCGAGCGCGAGCGCTCGTCCTACGAGTTGATCGTCGATGAAGCGCCGCTCGCCGAATGTATCACGCCCACGCGCATCCCGGGTCTCGATATCGTGCCCGCCACGGTCGATCTCTCGGGCGCGGAAATCGAGTTGGTCGGGGCCGAACACCGGACCGATCGCTTGCGCAGCGCACTGGCCGGCAATACCCGCCACGACATCTGCTTCATCGACTGCCCGCCGTCGCTCGGTCTGCTAACGCTCAACGCGCTCTCCGCCGCCGACACGCTGCTTGTGCCTTTGCAATGCGAATTCTTTGCGCTTGAAGGGCTTAGCCAGCTTTTGCGGACCGTCGAACGCGTCCAGCAGCGCTTCAATCCCGACCTCGGGATCGTCGGGATCGCGCTGACCATGTTCGATCGCCGCAACCGCCTGACCGACCAGGTTGCCGACGATGTCCGCGCCTGTCTGGGCGCGCTGGTGTTCGAAACCGCGATCCCGCGCAACGTGCGCTTGTCCGAGGCACCCAGCCACGGACTGCCTGCGCTGGTCTATGATCGCAATTGCAGCGGCAGCCGCGCCTATATGGCGCTGGCCCGCGAATTGATCACGCGTTTGCCCGAACGAAGGAAGGCCGCATGAACGACGATGATCCGGTAGTCCGCTTTTCCGTGCCGATTCGCGAAGCCGCACCCGCGAAGCGCAAGCCGCTCGCACTGGGTCGCGGGCTTGGGGCCTTGCTGGGTGAGACCCGGCGTGAGGAACCCTTGGCCGGCACCGCTGGCGAAGCCGCCGCGCCGCTGCAGGCTGGCGGACTGGCGTCGCTGGCAATCGCGGATATCACCCCGCATCCCGACCAGCCGCGCCGCCATTTCGACGAGACCGCGCTCGACGAGCTGGCCGCCTCGATCTCCGCGCGCGGCGTGATCCAGCCAGTGATCGTCCGCCCGCATGGGCCCGGAAAATACCAGCTGGTTGCGGGTGAACGTCGCTGGCGCGCCGCGCAAAAGGCGCAACTCCATGAGATTCCAGCGCTAATTCGTGAGCTAGACGAGCGCGAGGTTATGGCGTTGGCGCTGATCGAAAACCTCCAGCGCGAAGACCTCAACCCGATCGAGGAAGCGCGCGCCTATCATCGTCTCGCGACCAGCGAGGGGCTGACCCAGGCCGATATCGCGCGGATGGTCGACAAGTCGCGCAGCCATGTGGCCAATCTCCAGCGCTTGCTGACGCTGCCCGAGCCGGTGATCGTGCTGGTCGAGACCGGCAAGCTCTCGATGGGGCACGCCCGCGCGCTGGTCGGGGCTGAGGATGCGACCGCGCTGGCGCAAGCCGCCGTAGAACGCCAGCTCTCGGTGCGCGAGGTCGAGCGGCTGATCCGCCGTCGCGGCCGCGATACTGCCCCGCCGCGGCGCGCGAGGACCGAGCGCCTGGCGGGCGATTCGGCCGACATCGCGGCAGTGCAGAGCCATCTCGAGGAATTTCTCGGGCTTTCGGTGCGGATCAACGCCGATGCCGATCCGCGCTCGGGCGCGGTAACCATCCGCTATCGCTCGCTCGACCAGCTCGACCTGGTCTGCCAGCGGCTGACCGGCGGTGGTATCTAGCCAGGATTAGCGCGTTTCCTTAATTTTGCCGCGCGTTCCGTTAACCACGCTCGCCAGCAAAGATTGAACAGTCAGTTCCTACAAGCCGGTCCTGCAAGGGGGCAATGTCCACATTTGGACGGGTTCCTGCCGAGCACGATATACTTGGAAAGGGACCAGGAAAAATGCGCAATTCAATCCGTTTCGCCGCAATGGGGGCCGCTCTGGCCACTGCGGTTTCGTTCGGTTCGGCGGCCAACGCTGCCGCCACCGCCTCCGCCACCGCCACCGCCGAGATCCTCTCGACGCTGACGGTTACCAACACCCGGGGCCTCGACTTCGGTCAGGTCGCCGTCAACGGCGCGGGCACGCTGCGTGTCGCCGGCGATGGTTCGATCACTTGCTCCGCCAACCTCGTGTGCACCGGCACGCGCCAGACCGCGGCGTTCAATGTCACCGGAACCAGCGGCGTTGCCTATAGCGCGGTTGTCACCACCGCTTCGGTCCCGCTGTCGAGCGGTGCGAACACCATGACGCTCAACAATTTCAGCGTCTATTTCCCCGACGGCACCACGCTGGTGGCGGGCGCGTCGAGCTTCAACGTTGGCGGCACGCTCAACGTTGGTGCCTCGCAAGCTGCCGGGCTTTACAGCGGCAACTTCACCGTTTCGGTCGAATATCAGTGATTTAAGCCGCGACTTCGGTCGCGACTGAAAACTTGAAGGCCGTGTCGGGGAAACCCGGCGCGGCCTTTTTCATGCGCCCGCGAGGCGCGCTTGGTTAGCCGAAAATTAACCCTGATTTCCTATGGCTAGGGGAATGTCCTGAGCGGGAAAACCCCGCGGGGCACCTTAAGGATCGGGGCCAGACCGCAATGCCATTTGGAAATTACCTCACTCGCGCGCTTGGCGCGCTTGGCGCTCTCGCTCTCGCTCTTGTCGCGATCGCGCCGCCCGCGGCAGCGCAGGGCGATCTGCTGATCGCACCGACCCGCGTGGTGATGAACGGCGGAAGCAATGCCCAGGTCATCCTCAGCAATATCGGCGCGACCCCGGCAACCTACCGGATCACGCTCGAGCTGCGCCGGATGCTGCCAGACGGCAGCCTTGACGATGTTGCGCAGACCGATGCCAATGCGGCCGAGGCCGCCGCGCTGGCGATGATTCGCTACGCGCCGCGGCGCATCACGCTTGAGCCCGGCCAGCCGCAATCGGTGCGAATCACCGCGCGTCCCGGGGCAGAACTCCTCGACGGCGAATACCGGGTGCACATGTCGTTCCGCGCGGTGCCAGATGCCACGCCAGTTGCTCCCACTACCGCCGATCCCGCGCCCGTTACCGGGCTGCAGATCAAGCTCACCCCGATTTACGGCATCACCATCCCGGTCATCGTGCGCAAGGGCCAGCTCGACGCCAGTGCGACAATCGCCAGCCCGCAAGTGCTGCGCGAGGGGACTGGCGCGTCGCTCAATCTGGCGCTGACCCGCAGCGGCGCGCGTTCGGTCTACGGCGAGATCCGCGCCATTCCGCGCGGCGCGCGTGAGCCGGTGTTCCTGGTCCGCGGGATTGCCATCTATCCCGAACTCACCGCACGCACGCTGAGCCTGCCGCTTTCACCCGAACAGGCCGCCGCGCTCAAGGGTCCACTGCGCTTCGAATATCGCGAGCCGGACGAAAGCGGCGGCAAGCTGATTGCCTCACTCGATGCAACACTCTGAAATATAACAAGAAAGATAGCAAACTGACGTCATGACACGCCGTCTTTCCTTCCTTGGCCAAGCCGTCGCATACCTTGCGGCGGCTTCTGCCGTTGGCGCTTCCGCGCCAGCGGGGGCCGAGGCGTGGCAGCCGGGCGAAGACGATGCGCTGATCCTCGAGCTGCACAGCGGGGCCTACAAGCTGGGCGACACTTTGCGCGGCTACCAGACCCCGGCGGGGGTCTGCGTCGACATGGCCGATGTCATCCAGGCGCTCGATCTGCCGGTGCGACTCGACAAGAAGTCGCGCCGCGCAACCGGCTGGCTGTTCGAGGAGCGCGAACGCTTCACGCTCGACCGCGAAGCCAATACGGTACAAACCGTGAACGGGAACTTTTCGCTGGCCCGTTCGGCGGTGATCGACACCCCCGAAGGCTGGTGCGCGGATACCCGGGCGCTGTCGGGCTGGTTCGGGGTCACCTTCCGTCCCGAACTCGGAAATTTGCGGGTCGTGCTCGAAACTCCCCGAAAACTGCCATTCCTCCAGGCGATCGAGCGGCGAAGTCGCGCCGCGCGACTTCGCCACGGGGCTAACAGCTTCGATCTTTCAGCCTTGCCGCAGCAGGCCACACCCTACAAATCATGGCGCACTCCCTCGGTCGATGTGCTCGTCTCCGCGGCGTGGAAGGGCGGCGGCGGGCAGAATGCGCGCGAGCTGCAATATGAGGCCTATGCCAGCGGCGAAGCGCTCGGGATCAGTTACGATGCACGGCTTGCCTCGGATATTACCGGCGTACCCGCCAGCCTGCGGCTGCGCGCCTATCGCAACGATCCCACGGGCAATCTGCTCGGTCCGCTCAAGGCCACGCGGGTCGCGGTGGGCGATGTCGAGACCTTTGCCGGCGCGCTGACCGGGCAAAGCGCGGTCGGGCGCGGCATGTTCATCTCCAACCGTCCGCTCAACCGGCCCTCGCGCTTCGGGATAACCGAGGTGCGCGGCGAATTGCCGAGCGGCTGGGACGCCGAGCTCTATCGCAATGGCCAACTTTACGCATTCCAGGCCGATCGCGGCGACGGGCGCTACAATTTCGACAATGTCGAGCTGCTGTTCGGCGAAAACTCGCTCGAGGTCGTGCTCTATGGCCCGCAAGGCCAGATCCGGCGCGACCGGCAGGACATCCCGGTGGGGACCGAAAGCATCCCGACCGGCAAGACTTGGTATTGGGCCGGGATCATCCAGCAGGATCACGAGCTGATCGACTTCTCCCGGCGGTTCGTCGCCCCGCAAACCGGCTGGCGCTGGGGCGTGGGGGTCGAGCGCGGAATCGACCAGCGCACCGTGGCCGGGATCGAGGCGCAAAGCCTCGTGCTTTCGGGCAAACGCCACTCCTATCTCGAAGCCAGGCTGCAACGCGCGGTCGGCCCGATGCTCGTCGAGCTTTCGGGGGCGCAGGAGTTTGGCGGCGCCAAAGGTTCTGGGGGGCGTGCGCTGCGCGTTCAGGCGCTGGGCAAGATTGGCCGCATCAACTTCCAGGCGGAGACGCTGTGGATCGATGGCGGCTACGAAAGCGAGGCGATTACCCGCAACGACCGCCGCCAATATGGGCTGCGGCTCGATTCCGAACTCAAATTCGGCAAGCTCAGCCTGCCGGTGCAGGCGGCGCTGCGCCAGACGCTGACCCGCGACGGGACAAAGGTTACCGAATGGTTAACGCGCGGCTCGCTGATGATGCGCGGGCTTTCGCTCACAGCCGAACTCAATGACAAGCGCAGCAGCGGTCCGCGCGCGGTTACGGATGACGACGGGATGCGGCTGGGCGTGCTCGCCAATGGCTCGATCGGCAAGGTCCGGCTGCGCGGCGACGCGCGGTTCCGCCTGTCGGGCGCGCGGCACGGGTTCGAATCGGCGCAGCTGGTGGCCGAAACGCACCTCGGCGGAAGGTCTGACTTGCGCGCAGGCGCCGAATATATCGCCGCCAACCACCGCACCGACTTCACGCTGGGCTATGTCCGCCAGTTCGAGCGTTTCGCGCTCCGCGCCGAGGGCACCGTGGGGACGCGCGGCAATGTTGGCGCAGGGTTGTCGCTGGCCTTCAGCCTCGGGCCCGATCCGCTCGACGGCGGCTGGCGCTTCTCGGGCGAAAAGCTCGCGCAGAACGGGCAGGCCGCAGTCACCGTGTTCCGCGACGAAAACGGCGACGGCGTCCGCCAGCCGGGCGAGGAACCGATCGAAGGGATTTCGGTCGAGGCCGGGTTTGGCGGCAACGACCAGCTGACCAACAAGGCCGGGCACGCGATGCTCGGCGGACTGCGGCCGTTCGCTCCGGTTCTGGTCAAGGTCAACACCGATGCGCTGCCCGATCCGCTGCTCCAGCCCAAGGGCCGCGGCGTGGTGATCGTGCCGCGTCCCGGGGTGGCGGCGGATATCGTGCTGGCGCTGACCCCGACCGGCGAGGTCGAGGGATCGTTGCTCGGGATCGACGGAAGCCCGCGCGAAGGGGTGACGCTCGAACTGGTCGACAATCACGGGACGGCAATCGCGCAGACGAGTACCGAATTCGACGGTTACTTCCTGTTCGATCTGGTGCCCTATGGCCAATACCGCCTGCGGCTCAGCGCGGTGGCGGCGCAGCTGCTGGGGGCAAAAGCGGATCTCGGCGCGGTTGCGGCGCTCGACCGGGCGCATACCACCTTGCAATTGGGCGCGCTGCGGCTAGCCAGCGCCGCCCGCCCGTCGCAAGTGGCCACGGCTCCTTAACCGCGCGATTAAATTCGGTTGACCGGCTTGGTGCTGCGCGCCAAACCTCGCTTGCGCAAGCCCCGGACCAGAGGAAGCCCCATGTCGCTCGATACGCTCTCCCGCTCTGCCTATAATGAGGATCACGAGGCGTTCCGCCAGTCGGTGCGCCAGTTCCTCCAGAAGGAAGTCGCGCCGCACCAGGCCGAATGGGCCGAGGCCGGGATCGTCCCCAAGGCGCTGTGGCGCAAGGCCGGCGCGGTGGGGATGCTGTGCCCGACGGTTCCGCAAGAATACGGCGGGCTGGGCCTCGACTTCGGCTATAACGCGATTGTCGACGAGGAAAGCGCCTATTACGGCCGCGTCACCACCGGCTTCTCGCTCCAGTCGGACATCGTGGTCAACTATCTCGCCTCATACGGTTCGGAAGAGCAGAAGCGCGAATGGTTGCCCAGGCTGGTCTCGGGCGAGACGATTACCGCGATCGCGATGACCGAGCCGGGCACCGGTTCGGATCTTCAGGGGATGCGCGCCACCGCGAAGAAGGACGGCAACCACTACGTCATCAACGGCTCGAAGACCTATATCACCAATGGCCAGAACGCCGATCTGGTGCTGGTCTGCGTCAAGACCGACACCGAGGTGCAGCCCGCGTGGAAAGGCGTCTCGATCGTGCTGGTCGAAGCCAACCGCGAGGGCTTCAAGCGCGGTCGCAATCTCGACAAGATCGGGCAGGATGAGGCCGATACCTCCGAACTGTTCTTCGAGGACGTGCGCGTGCCGATCACCAATTGCCTCGGCGAAGAGGGCAAGGGCTTCATCTATCTGATGAGCGAATTGCCGCAGGAACGCCTGTCGATCGCGGTCAGCGCGCAGGCCTCGTCGCAGCGCGCCTTCGACGATACGGTCGAATTCACGCGCGAGCGCAAGGCCTTCGGTAAGCCGATTCTCGATTTCCAGAACACCCGCTTCGTGCTGGCCGATTTGAAGGCCAAGCTGCAGGTCGGCTGGGCGCATCTCGACTGGGCGCTGTCACGGCACCTGAAGAAAGAACTCACCCCCGAGGAAGGCGCGGCGGCCAAGCTGTGGCACACCGAACTGCAGTGGGAAGTGATGGACAAATGCCTCCAGCTCCACGGCGGCGCGGGCTATATGAACGAATATCCCATCGCCCGCGCCTGGCGCAGCGCGCGGGTGACGCGGATATTCGGCGGCACCAGCGAGATCATGAAGGAACTGATCGGGCGCAAGCTTTAGGCGCGGCCGTCGCCGTTAATTGCGAATGCGCTTGTCCGGAACGATCCGCACGCGCTTGTCGTGCACCACCGGACGGCGCGGGATGTAGCGGTGGGGGCCCGGGACGGTGACCCATTCCTCTGTCGTAACCACGGTCTCGGTGCAGGGTTGCTGCGCCTGGGTCTGGACCATCGGGACCATCATCATCGGGACCGCATAACCATAGGCCAGCTGCGGCCCATAACCGTAGCCAGAGCCGTAGCCATAGCCGCCGCGACCATAGCTCGCCATGTATTGGTCGAGATAGCTCTCGCAATAGTCGCGCGATCGGCCGCGATCTTCCGAGCGGTCGATCACAGTCCCGGCAACGGCACCGACGCCCGCGCCGATGATTGTTCCGGCGGTGCGATTGCCGCGCCCGGCGATGCGGTTGCCCAGCAAGCCGCCAACCACGCCGCCGATCACCGCGCCGCCAATCCCATTGTCGCTGCTGCCATAACGGCGATGGCATTCATCGAGCCATTCGCCGCGCTGCGCTTCCCAGCCACCCCGCTCCTGCCAATGGGCTTGATCGCCATGCTCGCGCCATTCGGGGCGCATGTCGGGATGCATGCCCGGGGGCGGCGGCATGTCGGGCATCGGGCTATCATAGATCCGGCCATCGGTATAGGCGACACCGGGAGGCGGGAGAGGATGGCCATCATGCGCCAGCGCGGGCGAGGCGAGCGCGAGAGTGGCGGCGAGCGCGGCAGCGCTGAGCAGCGCGGTACGGCGAATGCGCATGGAAATCCCCTGATCGCACCGGGCGAATCCCGGCATTAACCCGGAATTTAGCATCGTCAGCCGCAGATAACCAAGCGTTCGGACGGATTGAGTCGCGGCTGTCCCGATTCGGCGCAGAATCGCTCAGATTCGGAATCAGATCGCCGCAGCGATCGTCCGCGCAAGCAGTTCGATCCCGGCGGCATCTTCGGCATCGAACCGCGCTGGCTCGGGGCTGTCGAGATCGATCACCGCCACCAGCACATCGCCGCGCATCACTGGCACCACCAGTTCCGACCGGCTCGCCGCGTCGCAGGCGATATGGCCGGGGAAGGCCTGGACATCGGCCACCAGCTGGGTCTCACCGGTCGCCGCCGCCGCGCCGCACACGCCTTGTCCGAAAGCGATCCGGATGCAGGCGGGCTTGCCGATGAAGGGTCCCAAGACCAATTCGCCCTCGATATCGCGATAGAACCCGGCCCAGTTGAGCTGCGGCACGAATTGCCAGACCAGCGCGGCCAGATTGGCCATGTTCGCGACCCGGTCGGGCTCCCCCGCGATGAGCGCAGCAGCGGCATCGGCGAGTTCGGCGTAGAGTTCGGGCTTGGGCTGGCCCGGCAGGGGGGCAAAATCGTACATTGCCAGCATCTAAACCAGCGAATGGTTGCCGCCTAGGCGCGCAGGCTCTATTTCGCCTGTCATGTCATCGTCCATGCGCAAGCTGCTCGTCGCCCTCGCGGTATTTGTCCTGCTCGTCGGCGGCTTCGTCGCGTGGATCTGGCACGGCACCCCGGCCAAGCATTCGGTTTCGGAACTGTCGGGCACGGACCCGGTGTTGGTTGATTCGCCGCGCGCCGAAAGCATCCCCAGCGTCTCGATCGCCGAGCCGATCGGCTGGGCGGCCAACGAGGCGCCGGTCGCCGCGCAGGGCCTCACCGTGGCGCGCTATGCCGAAGGGCTCGATCACCCCCGCACGATGCTGGCGCTGCCCAACGGCGACATCCTGGTAGCCGAAACGCGCGACCCTCCGGCGGAGGGTGGCGGGCTGCTCGGTGTCATCCAGGACGCGCTGATGAGCCGCGCCGGGGCGACCGGGGCATCGGCCAACACCATTGTGCTGCTGCGCGACGCGGACGGCGACGGCAAGGCAGAAGCGCGGTTCGATCTGCGCAAAGAGGGGCTCTCCTCGCCCTCGGGCATGGCCTGGGGCAATGGCAAGCTTTACATCGCCAACCACGACGCGGTGCTGGCGTTCGATTATGCGCTGGGTGAGACCGCGCTGGCGAGCAAGCCAATCAAGCTGATGGACCTGCCGCCCGCCGGCAACCACTGGATGCGCAATCTGCTGCTCAGCCCCGATGGCAAGAAGCTCTACGTCGCGGTCGGCTCCAGCTCGAACATCGCCGAAAACGGGATCGAGAAGGAACAGGGCCGCGCCGCGATCTGGGAGATCGACGTCGCCAGCGGCAGCCACCGCCAGTTCGCCAGCGGGCTGCGCAATCCCAATGGCCTGGCGTGGAATCCTTCGACCGGCGAGCTGTGGACCACGGTCAACGAACGCGACCAGCTTGGTCCGGATCTGGTGCCCGATTACCTCACCAATGTGCCGGTCGGCGCGCATTACGGCTGGCCGTGGATGTACTACAAGACATTCACCGACGAACGCGTGCAGATCACTCCGCCCGAATTCCTCGCCGATTACATCCGCAAGCCCGAATATGCGCTGGGCGCGCATGTCGCGGCGCTGGGGCTGGCCTTCGACACCGGCGGGCACCGGTTGGGCGCGGGCTTCTCAAACGGCGCCTTCATCGCCCGGCACGGCTCGTGGAACCGCAAGCCGCTGACCGGCTACGATGTGGTCTTCGTGCGCTTCGATGCCAATGGCAATCCCAAGGGGCTGCCGATCCCGGTGCTGTCCGGCTTCCTCACCGGCAAGGGCACCACGCATGGACGCCCGACCTGGGTGGCGTGGGAAAAGAGTGGCGGGCTATTGGTCAGCGACGATACCGCGGGGATCATCTGGCGGGTGATTGCCAGCGGCGCTGCGCCTTCGGCCGCGCCCAAATTCATCGCCAGCACCGGCCTGCCCCCGGTCAAGGACCTCAAGGGCGACCCGGACGAAGCACGCTATTCGGCCAGCTTCAAGAAGGATGAGGGCGAGGGCCAATAATCTGTGGGGCAGTAATCAGAGCGACTTGCCGACCCGCCCGGCCAGCTCGGTCACGAACTGCCACGCCACCCGGCCCGAGCGCGCGCCGCGCCGCTTGGACCATTCGAGCGCTTCGGCCTCGTCCCACGCGAGCCCATGCGCAGCGGCATAGCCCGCGACGATCGCGAGGTAATCGTCCTGGCTACAGGCGTGGAAGCCGATGCTGAGGCCGAAACGGTCGGCCAGCGCGAGCTTGTCGTCGACCGCATCGCGCGGATTTATAGGATCGTCCTGCTCGCTCAAATGGCGCGGGACAATCGCGCGGCGGTTGGAAGTGACGGCAAGGCGGACGTTGCCCGGCCGCGCCTCGACCCCGCCCTCGAGCCACGAGCGCAAGGCGCGCGGCGCGCTGCTGTCGCCATCCTCGAAGCCAAGGTCGTCGATAAACACTAGGAAGCGGCGCTCGGGAACGGCGGCGAGCGCGGCAAACAGCGCCGCGAGGCCAGCCAGCGCATCGGGCGCTACTTGGACCAGCGCGATGCGGGCGTCGGGCGCTGCCTGAGCGGCGGCAACACTGGCTCGCAGCAGCGCCGACTTGCCCATCCCGCGCGAACCCCACAGCAGCATGTCATGCGCGGCATGACCTGCGGCGAGCCGCGCGACATTGCTGGTGACAAGCGCCTTTTGCGCGTCGATCCCGCGCAGCAATTCGAGCGGTGGGGCGACGATCTCGGCCACGCAGCGCGCGGCGGTTCCGTCCCAGACATAGGCGGGAGAACTAGACCAGTCGGCCGACAGGTGTTCAGGCGCGGCAAGCCGGTCAAGCGCGTCTGCAATCCGCGCCAAAGGATCGCCCCGATCGCTCATCCCGCGAGCAACTCGGCGTCGAGCGCGTAGAGCAGCGCCGCGCCGCCCATTGCCGCGGCCTTCAGCCCCAGCGCTTCGGGCACCAGCTGGTCGATGAAATAGCGCGCCACCACCGGCTTGGTCTGCGCCAGCGTGCCGCCCGCCTCGCCCGCCGCGCGCGCCTGGCGCAGCAGTTGCCATCCGGCCACGGCGGTGGCGCACATGGTGAGGTAGGGAACGCTGCCCGCCAGCCGGTCGTCGAGGCTCGCGCCGTCCAGCATCCAGCGGGCAATCCCGGCGCACTCGTTTGCCAGCGCGGCCAGCGCTGGAGCATCGGCAGCGTCACCGGCAATCTCGTCCAGCAATGCCAGCAGCACGCCGCCATTCTCATATCCGAGCTTGCGCGTGACCAAGTCCGCCGCCTGAATCCCGTTGGTGCCTTCGTAGATCGGCGCGATCCGCGCGTCGCGATAATGTTGCGCGGCACCGGTCTCCTCGATGAAACCCATGCCCCCATGGATTTGCACGCCGAGACTGGCGACTTCGCAGCCGATATCGGTGCCCCAGGCCTTGATCAGCGGGACCAGCACATCGGCGCGCGCTGCCGAACCGTCGATGCCGAGCGCGCCGCGATCGACCTGTCCGGCGGTATAATAGAGCAGCGCCCGCGAGCCTTCGGTCAAGGCACGCATCCGCAGCAGCGTGCGGCGGACATCGGGATGTTCGACAATCGCCACCGGAGTCTTGTCGGGCGATCCGGCGCGCGCCGACTGGATGCGCTCGCGCGCGAATCCCGCAGCCTGCTGCAGCGCGCGCTCGGCGATCTGCACGCCCTGGCTGCCGACATTGATGCGCGCGGCGTTCATCATCGTGAACATCGCGTTCAGCCCCTCGTTCTCGCGCCCAATCAGCTCGCCGATGCACTCATCATTATCGCCAAAGCTCATCACGCAGGTGGGCGAAACCATGATCCCCAGCTTGTGCTCGATGCCCGCGCAGCGCAGATCGTTGCGCGCGCCCAGCGTGCCATCGGCCGCGACATGGAATTTGGGGACGATGAACAGCGAGATGCCGCGCGTCCCCGCCGGCGCGCCCGGAGTCCGGGCCAGCACCAGATGGACGATGTTGCTGGCCAGCTCGTGCTCGCCCCAGGTGATGAAGATCTTGGTGCCCCGAATCGCGTAGGTGCCGTCTTCGCGCGGCGTGGCACTGGTGCGCAATGCGCCGACATCGCTCCCCGCCTGCGGCTCGGTCAAATTCATCGTCCCCGCCCATTCGCCGCTGATCAGCTTGGGCAAATAGAGCGTCTGCTGCGCCGTGCTGCCGTGGTGATGGAGCGATTCGATCGCGCCGACGGTCAGCATCGGCAGCAGGCTGAACGCCATGTTCGCGCTGCCAAGGTTTTCGAGCACATTGCAGGCCAAAGTGAAGGGCAGCCCCTGCCCGCCGAATTCCTCCGCCCCGGAAATCGCGTTCCAGCCCTGCGCGACATAGGCGGCATAGGCTTCGGCGAAGCCCGCGGGCAGCGAGACGGTGCCATTGACCAGCTTCGCGCCCTGCTGGTCCCCGATCCGGTTGAGCGGCGCGAATTCTCCTGCGGCGAAATTGCCCACGCCCTCGACGATCGCCTCGACCATATCGGGGCTCGCCGCGGCGAAGCGTTCGTGGCTCGCCAGCTCGTCGATCCCGGCGTTGACGCGGATCGCGAAGACCTGATCGGCGGTGGCGGGGCGATAGTCCATGCGCGCTTTTCCTTGGCTTTGCCTGGCTTCGCCTATAGCGGCGGGCCATGACCGACAAGGGTTTGAGTGAAGGTCCCGGGATCATTCCCGCGGATGCCGCCGGGATTGGGCAGGCTGGTGCGCTATTGCGCGGCGGCGGGCTGGTCGCACTGCCGACCGAGACGGTCTACGGCCTCGCCGCGCGCGCTGACAGTGCAGCGGCGGTTGCGGCGATCTATCGCGCCAAGGGTCGGCCCGAGTTCAATCCCCTGATCGTCCACGTTGCGAGCGTCGAACAGGCCGAGACTTTGGCGGTTCTCGATGGTCGCGCGCATGCCCTTGCCGCTGCGTTCTGGCCCGGCGCGCTGACGATGGTGCTGCCGCTGCGCGCCGATGCGGGAATCGCCCCGGCGGTTACGGCGGGTCTCGCCACCATTGCGCTGCGCTGCCCGGCGCATCCGGCGATGCGTGCGGTGCTGTCTGCCACGGGTCTCCCGCTCGCCGCACCCTCGGCCAACCGCAGTGGCGGGGTCAGTCCGACCACGCCCGCGCATGTTGTGGCCTCGCTGGACGAGGGGATAGAGCTGGTGCTCGACGGAGGTGCCTGCACCGCCGGGATCGAATCGACCATTGTTGCGCTGCGGGCGGACGGCGGCTGGCAAGTGCTGCGTCCCGGTCCGATCACCGAAGCCCAGATTTCTGCGGTTCTCGGCGGGACAAATGACACCACGGCGGCAAGCGAAATCGAAGCCCCGGGCCAGCTCGCCAGCCATTATGCGCCGGGTAAACCGGTGCGGCTGAATGCGATCTCCGCTGACGAAGACGAGTTCCACCTCGGCTTCGGCGCTGTGGCGGGGGATTTCAACCTGTCGGTCGGCGGTGATCTCGCCGAGGCGGCATCGCGCCTTTACGCCGGACTGCATGCCGCGGCAGCTTCGCCCAAAAAGCACATCGCGGTTGTGCCAGTCCCGGAAGATGGCGTCGGTGCGGCGATCAACGACCGGCTGCGCCGCGCGGCAGCCTAGCGGCGTTCCGCTTCGAGCGGCACGGTCGGGAGCAGGGCCTGGATTTCGCCATAGGCCGCATCGCGCCGGGCGCAGGCTTGGTCATCGCCCTTGGCGCAACGCTCCGAATATTTGGCGTGATCGCGCTCGAGCTTGCCCAGCCGCTCCTCGCGCCGCCGGATTTCGCGGCCACGCTTCTGATCGGCTTCGGACTGGCCGGTGGTGGCAAGGTCGACCGCCTTGTTCGCGACGCGAATTGGCGCGGTGGCGACATCGACCAGCGTTTTGGCGATGCAGCCGCTCAGTGAAATGGCGAGCAATGGCACTAACAGCAGTGATTTTCGCAATTTTGGCTCCCCGCGCCGCGACCGGATCGAGCGACCCGAATAGCGGCGCGGGGTTAGCGGGCCCTGAACCGGCCTAGGTCTTCGGCGCGGCTGTGTTGGCATCCGCCGCAGGAGCAGGGGCTTCTGCCGCAGGTTCGCAAACCAGCTTGCCCGAACCCATCGAGCTGACCTTGCAGGTCGCCCGGCCAGTGACATAGATCGAGCCCGAACCCATGATGTCGGCGCTGACGTTGCCGTCCGAGGCGAAGCGCGCGCTGCCCGAGCCGGCGATGGTCAGCTTGGCGCTATCGACCTTGAGCGTGGGCATTTCGGCATTGCCGCTACCCGCCACGGTCAGCTTGAGTTCGCGCACGGTGCCGCCCGCGCGGTAGCTGCCCGATCCGGCGACATCGATCTTGAGCGAATCGGCGGCGACAGTGGGGGTATCGACCTCGCCCGATCCGGCGATCGTGATTTGGGCGTCCTTGGTGAGCGCGGCGGCGGTAATTTTGCCCGAACCGGCCAGCGTCAGCTCGCGCAGCGCGGGCATGGTGACATTGACCGTAACCCGGCCATCGTCGCCGCCCCACTTGCCGTCCTTGCGCATGATGCCCAGCGCCCCGTCCTTGAGCGTGAAGCGCATCTGCTTGGCCAGTTCCTCGTCGCCATCGACCGTGATCGCGAGCTTGTCGCCCTGCGTGACATTGACCGCATCGGGGCCGGCGAGGACCAGTTCGGTCGGCGCAGTCCCGGACATGTCGAGTTCGGACAGCTTCTTGCCGTCCTCCCCATTGATACTGAAATGCGCGCCGTCGCAGGCCGACAGCGCGGTGGCGAGCGCCATTGCGGCGACGGGCGCGAGAACCCTGGCGAATTTTGCGAATTTCATAACGAACCTCCCTGGGCAAATGTGTGTTGTTGACATAATACAGCAACGCAGAAGATTCAAGAGTGTGTTTTTCCGCCGTGCGGCACGCCGACAACCAAAAGGGCCGCCTCCTTGCGGAAACGGCCCTCCTCGGTGATTGCAAAGCGTGCGAGCGTCAGGCGGTCGCGGCGACCTCGTAATATTTGGGCGCATGCTCGTTGAGGATCGCGAGGATCTTCTGGAGCGCGGTCGGCTCGTCGGTCTTTTCCATCGCCGCAAGCTCGCGCGCGAGGCGCGAGGAGGCGGCTTCGAAAATCTGCCGTTCGGAATAGCTCTGCTCGGGCTGGTCGTCGGCGCGGAACAGGTCGCGGGTCACCTCGGCGATCGAGACGAGATCGCCCGAATTGATCTTGGCTTCGTATTCCTGGGCGCGGCGCGACCACATGGTGCGCTTGACCTTGGGCTTACCGGTCAGCGTATCGAGCGCTTCGCGCAGCGTCTTGTCCGACGATAGCTTGCGCATCCCGATCGCTTCGACCTTGCCCACCGGAACGCGCAGCGTCATGCGCTCCTTCTCGAAGCGCAGCACATAGAGTTCAAGCTGCATGCCCGCGATTTCCTGCTGTTGCAGTTCGATCACCCGGCCGACACCGTGCTTGGGATAAACGACATAATCACCAACATCGAAGGCATTTGCCTTGATCGCCATGTATCGTCCTTTCACTCGGCAGGAGCAGGCAACCCGGTTGCCTGATTCGCTTGATGGCAGGGAACCGTAAGGTCTGCGACCCGGTCCGATGCCCCCATCAACCGATTGGAGTGATCCTGCCTTCCAGATGTTCGTCTGCCGTCCCGACCCGAAAACCGCGGCAGTTCGCCGATTATATAGCATAGCCGCAACAAAATTACCAGTGGCGAGAATATCGCCCCTGTTCATGGGTTTCAGAATGCTACGGGTTGCATTTTTGGCAACCGCGCCGAAGCGATTCGCCGTCGGGTGAAGGAGGGGTTAGTCGCCCTCGCCGGGCTCGGTGGAGAAGTACTTTTCGAACTTGCCGTCCTCGCCCTTGTGCTCGTCGGCATCTTCGGGCGATTCCTTCTTGGTGGTGAGGTTGGGCCACTCAGCGGAGAACTTGGTGTTGAGTTCGAGCCATTGCTCGAGCCCGCTCTCGGTATCGGGCAGGATCGCCTCGGCCGGGCACTCGGGCTCGCACACCCCGCAATCGATGCATTCGCTGGGGTTGATGACCAGCATGTTGTCGCCCTCATAGAAGCAGTCGACCGGGCAGACCTCGACGCAATCCATGTATTTGCATTTGATGCAGGCGTCGGTGACGACATAGGTCATGGCGGCGGCTTCCCCTCGGGCGTGATGCTGGCCCCCGCTGCTATGGGATTTGCGCCAAGGTCGTCAAGCGGCTCGTCAAGCGGGGGCTGGCACGCGCACACTTCCGCCGCCGGACCACACCGCGCGGGCAGCGTGAGCCGCCGCGCTTAGCCAAAGTTTAACCTTACGGGTGCAGGGAATTCCGATGGCCGGGTCACGTCGATCCGGCGGAGGGTGCCTGGTGTTCAAGCTGCGCGAGCAGATGGAAAGCGGGACCGGCGGCCCGGCGACGGGTGCGGCCGCGCTGAGTTATGCGCAGCTACTTGTCGCTCCGGCGGTTCCCGTCTCCTCCGCTTTCGAAATCTGGCGGCAGCGCGCGCGCGCGAAAGTCCACAGCCTCGACGTTGCCACCGACCTTGCCGAAGACATCGGCAGCGCACGGTGGTTCCGCGGGCTTGGGATCATGCTGATCCTGACCAGCGTCGCGCTATCGTTCTGGCCCGACTATTCCTCACTCGAAGCCGCACCGCCGCTCCGGCTCGACCGCGCGGCGCGCGACCAGTTTCGCAGCCAGACGATCCAGCCGCTTGGCCTGGGCGGCGACAGCGGCAGTCACATGGGCGCGACCGCGCGGGTCCATCCCTTGGCCAGCGCGCCCGAGAGGCCGACGCTGCAAATGGTCGCGACCTTGGGCCAGGGCGACAGCTTCGGGCGGATGCTCGAGCGCGCCGGGGTCGGCCCCGGCGATGCCGCGCGCGCTGCCGGCCTGATCGGCGAAAGCGTGCCTCTGGGCGAGATTGCGCCGGGCACACGCTTCGACCTCACGCTGGGCAAACGGATCGCACCGGGCCAGCCGCGCGCGCTCCATAGCCTCGCATTTCGCGCACGGTTCGATCTCGACCTTGCGATTGCGCGCAGCGGCGGCGGGCTGGTGCTCCAGCGCAAGCCAATCGCGGTCGATTCGACCCCGCTCAGGATACGCGGGTTGGTTGGTGCGAGCCTGTACCGTTCGGCGCGCGCCGCCGGGGTGCCGATCGGCGCGATCCAGCAATATCTCCAGACGCTCGACGCGCATCTCAGCCTCGATACCGATATCCAGCCGACCGACAGCTTCGACATCGTGGTCGAATACAAGCGCGTCGCCAGCGGCGAGGCGCAGCTCGGCCAGCTGCTGTTCGCCGGGCTCGAGCGCGGCGGCAAGCCGCAGACGCAATTGCTGCGTTGGGGCACGGAAGGCCAGTTCTACGAAGCCTCGGGCATCGGCGAGCAGCGCAGCGGACTGATCATGCCGGTGGTCGGCCACATCACCTCGGGCTATGGTGCGCGCCGCCATCCGATCCTCGGCTACACCCGGATGCACGCCGGGGTCGATTTCGGCGCGCCGTGGGGCTCGCCGATCTACGCGGTGGCCAATGCGGTGGTCTCGTTTGCCGGGCGACATGGCGGGCACGGCAATTACGTCCGGCTCGAGCATGGCGGCGGGCTCGGCACCGGCTATGGCCACATGAGCCGCATCGCGGTCGCGCCGGGATCGCATGTCCGGGCCGGGCAAGTGATCGGCTACGTCGGCTCGACCGGGCTCTCGACCGGGCCGCATTTGCACTACGAACTTTACCAGAACGGCAAAACGGTGAACCCGCTCACGGTCCGCTTCACGATCAAGTCGCAGGTCGACGGCAAGGAGTTGGCGCTGTTCAAGGCCAAGCTCGCCCAGCTCAAGGCGATCAAGCCGGGCGCGGCGCTGGGCAGCCTTGCCTCCAAGCAGGCGGTGGCGATCCGGCTGCCCGAATAACGCTGGCCGATTGATGTAGCTGCAGATTTCCGGCAGGACCGCCGGATGACTGCAAGCTATCCCGCGCTGCGCCTGCGCCGCACTCGTGCCACCGCGTGGAGCCGCGCGCTGTACCGCGAGACCCAGCTGACCCCCGCCGATCTGATCTGGCCGCTGTTCGTGACCGATGGTTCGGGTGTGGAACAACCGATTGCCTCGCTTCCCGGGGTTTCGCGCTGGTCGGTCGACGGGATTGCGACGCGCGCCAGAGAGGCCGTTGCGCTGGGCATCCCGTGCATCGCGCTGTTCCCCAATACCCAGCCCGAACGCCGCGACGAGTTCGGCCGCGAGGCGCTCAATCCCGACAATCTGATGTGCCGCGCGATCCGCGTGATCCGCGATGCTTGCGGAGACTCGGTCGGCGTGCTCACCGACGTCGCGCTCGATCCCTACACCAGCCATGGGCAGGATGGGCTGGTCGATAGCGCGGGCTATGTCGGTAATGACGCGACGGTCGAAGTGCTGGTCGGGCAAAGCCTCAACCAGGCGGCGGCGGGCGCGGACATCATCGCGCCGTCGGACATGATGGACGGGCGCATCGCCGCGATCCGCGCCGCGCTCGAAGGCGCGGGCCACGCCAACGTACAGATCATGAGCTACGCCGCCAAATATGCCTCGGCGTTCTACGGCCCGTTCCGCGACGCCGTGAGCAGCACCGGGCTGCTCAAGGGCGACAAGGCGACCTACCAGATGGACCCGGCCAATGGCGAAGAGGCCCTGCGCGAGGTTGCGCTCGATCTGGCCGAGGGCGCGGACAGCGTGATGGTCAAGCCCGGGCTGCCCTATCTCGACGTGATCGCGCGGGTGAAGGACCGCTTCGGCGTGCCCGTGTTCGCCTACCAGGTCAGCGGCGAATACGCGATGATCGAGGCTGCGGCGGCGGCGGGCGCGGGGGATCGCGATGCGCTGGTGCTCGAAACGCTGATGGCCTTCAAACGCGCAGGGTGCACCGGGGTGCTGAGCTACCACGCCGCCCATGCCGCGCGGTTGCTGGGAGCATGATCGAGACCGAGCGGCTGATCTTGCGCGAGCCAGTCGCCGACGATCTCGCCTGGACCCTCGACGAGATGAATACGCCAATGGTGATGCGCCACCTCGGCGGAGTGTGCGCGCCCGATGCGGTCGCCGAAGGTTTCGCGCGCAATGTCGCAACCTTCGCCCGCACCGGCATCGGTTTCTGGACGGTCGTGCTGCGCGAGGGGGGCGCCAACGCGGGCAAATGCGGCGTGAGCGCGGTCGAATCCGATCACGCGCCCGAAGTATTGCGCGGTCATCTGCAGATTGGCTGGTCGCTCGCCGAACGTCACTGGGGTCGGGGAATCGCCGAGGAAGCCGCGCGTGCGGTCCTGCGGCATTTATTTGCCGCGCTCGGTCACGATGTGGTTTATTCGCAGACCAGCGATTCCAACCGCGCGTCGACCCAGCTGATGGCCCGTATCGGCTTCACGCGGTTGCGCGATCTCGACTACCTCGACCCCGACTATCCGGCAGAGGACAATCCGACCACTGTCTACCGTCTCGACCGCGCCGACTGGGCGGTATGAGCACGGCAACCGTCACGACCGAGCGGCTGCGGATGCGTCCGTGGGAAGAGCGCGACATTGCGCCGTTCTACGCGATTTGCAGCGATCCCTTGGTCATGGCGACGCTAGGTCCATTGATGGATTTGGCCGAAACCGCCGCACTGGTGGCACGCTGCCAAGCGCTCCAGGCGGAACACGGCCATTGCTTCTGGGCACTGAAACGTAGCGAAGACGAGCGGCTGATCGGCTGGTGCGGAGTGATCCGCGGAACCGCGGGTCCGGTCGATGGGAAAGCTGAGCTTGGCTGGCGGCTGGCGAGCGACTGTTGGGGTCAGGGCTATGCGATCGAGGCGGCGCAGGCTTGCGTCGCCTGGGCCTTTGCCAACCTGCCCGACGATGCGCTTTGGGCGATTACCGCTGTCGACAACACCCGCAGTCGCGCGGTGATGGGAAAGCTTGGAATGACCTACCGGCCCGAGCTCGATTTCGACCATCCGAAAATTACCGAAGGCGATCCACTGCGCCCGCACGTCGCCTATCGGCTCGAACGCGCGCAGTGGCCCGCCGCTTGAGCGCCCCGCTGCCGGTCCGCCGCGCGCTTTATGTCGCGACGATCCTGACGGGCAGCTTCCTGTTGTTTCTGGTCCAACCGATGGTTGCGCGGATGGCGCTGCCGCAATTGGGTGGCGCGCCCAATGTGTGGAACAGCGCGATGCTGGTCTACCAGGCGCTGCTGCTGGGCGGCTATGGCTATGCGCATTGGCTCGGGCGGTTTGCGCTGCGGCGTCAGGCGACGATCCATCTCGCGCTGCTGGTGCTGGCCGGGTTCACGCTACCGATCGGGCTGGCCCGGCTCTCCCCGCCCGCGCCCGGCAACGAAGTCTGGTGGGTGCCGCTGCTGTTCGTGGCGAGCATTGGCCCGGTGTTTTTCCTCGTCTCCGCGCAGGCGCCACTGATGCAGCGCTGGTTCGCTGCCAACCCGCAGGCGGGCGCGCCCTGGGCGCTCTATGCCGCGTCCAACCTTGGCAGTTTCGCGGGCCTCATCGCCTATCCCTTGCTGGTCGAGCCCGCCTTTGCGCTCAAGGCGCAGAGCCTCGGCTGGAGCCTCGGTTACGGGGCGCTGGTGGTGCTGGTCGCGCTGGCCGCATGGGCGCGGTGGGCCACGCCAAGTCTGCCGGTTGAAGCCCGAGCGCCGGTCGGAAAAATTCCGGCCAAGCGCATCATGCTGTGGCTCGTGCTCTCTGCAGTGCCCTCGGGGCTGATGCTCTCGACCACCACGCACCTCACCACCGACATCTTCGCGATGCCGCTGCTGTGGGTGATCCCGCTCGGGCTCTATTTGCTGAGCTTCGTGCTCGCTTTCGCCGACCGGCGCGGCGCTGCGCGGTTCATCGCGCTGCTTGCGCCGCTGCTGCTGCTGGCGGCGGGCGGGACCGCAATGGAATCGCGCGGATCGAGCGGTCTCGTGCTGGTTTTCGCCAGTCTGGGCCTGCTGTTCGTGGTCTGCGTCGCGCTGCATTCGCGGCTCTACGCGCTCAGGCCCGAACCGGCGCGGCTGACGTTGTTCTACCTGGTCATGTCGGCCGGCGGCGCGCTGGGCGGATTGTTCACCGCGCTGCTCGCGCCATTGCTATTCGACTGGGCGTGGGAGCATCCGATGCTGGTGTTGGGAGCGGCTTGCCTCGTCCCGCTCGATGCCTGGTTCGACTGGCGGCGGCTGCCCGGGCTGGGGCGCGAGCAGGCGCTGCTCGCGGCTTTCACCGTGCTGGGTTTTGCAGCATTCCTCGGCTGGCAGCTGCAGGATGTCGCGCTCGATCCCGACCAGCAGGCGCTGCGCTGGTGGCTCACTGCGGGCGTCACGCTTGGCGGACTCCTGCTGTTGCCGTGGCGCGCGCTGTTCGTGGCGGTGCTTGCGCTGCTGCTATTGGCGCAGGGCGGGGTCGATACGATCCAGACCTCGCTCGAAGGTCTGAGGAGCCGCAGCTACTTCGGGATCTACACGATCCGCAACTATCCCGACCGCAAGCTGCGGATGCTGGCGCACGGCACCACGCTGCACGGCGAGCAATCGACGGATCCGGCGCTGCGCGACACGCCGATCAGCTATTACGGCCCCGGCTCGGGCGTCGGCATCGTGATGGAGCGGGCCCAGGCGCTCTACGGCCCCAAAGCCCGCATCGGCGTGGTCGGGCTCGGCACCGCGACATTGGCTTGCTACCACCGCCCGGGCGAGCGCTGGTCGTTCTACGAGATCGACCGCGAAGTGCTGCGGCTCTCGCGCAACCGCACGTTCACCTTCCTCGACGACTGCGCCCCCGATGCCAGAGTGATCCTGGGCGATGCGCGGCTCGAACTGGCCAAGGCCGTGCCTGCCAGCCTCGACGTGCTCGCGGTCGATGCGTTTTCCTCGGACGCAATCCCCTTGCACTTGCTGACCGAGGAAGCCTTCGCAGTCTATCTGCGCGCGCTGAGCCCGCGCGGGTTCCTGATCGTCCATATCTCCAACCGCTATATCGAGCTGGAACCGGTACTCGCGGCGGCGGCAAAGCGGCACGGCCTGGCGGTCGCGGTGCGCAATGATTACCCCGCCGATCCGCTGCTCACCGCCTCGTCGTGGGTGGTATTGGCGCGCGATCCGGCGCAGCTTGCTGCTCTCCGCGCCGGCGCGAAGGATTATCCGTTCGATCCGCTCATGGCTCCGGCCCCCGAGCCGTGGAGCGATGACCACGCCTCGATCCTGCCCTATGTCCGCTGGGCAAACTTGCTGGGGAAATGACATGAATACGCCACGTCCCGATGTCACGATTATCGCCATCCACGGCAAGAGCCCGCGCATTCACGACAGCGCCTTTATCGCGCCGGGCTGCCGGATCATCGGCGATGTCGAAATCGGCCCGGATGTCAGCATCTGGTACAATTGCGTACTGCGCGCCGATGTCAGCCGGATCGTGATCGGCGCGCGGACCAATATCCAGGACGGCAGCGTGATCCACTGCGACCCGCCGCGCCCCGGCGATCCGGGCGGCTCGCCCACGCTGATCGGCGAGGATGTGCTAATCGGGCACATGGCGATGGTGCATGGCTGCATCATCGAGGATCGCGGTTTCGTCGGGCTGGGCGCGATCGTCATGAACAAGGCGCGGATCGGCAGCGACGCGATGCTCGCCGCGGGCGCGATGCTCACCGAAGGCAAAGTGATCGAAGCGCGCACACTATGGGGCGGCCGTCCCGCGCGCTTCATGCGCGAGCTCGACGATACGGCCATCGCCGGGATGCGCGCCGGGGTGGCGCATTATGTCGAGAACGGGCGGCACCACCGCGCAGCGGTCGTCGGTCCATCCTAGCGACGTCACGACGGCGCATGTTGCGCCGCGCAACCGGCGCGGTTTTGCGCGTTATTCGGCGTTGTCGTCGCCGCTGGTCTCGGTCGCTGGCTTGGCTTTCCGCCCCGGCTTAGGCTTCCTGGGCTTGACCAGCTTGGGCGGGGCGGGGGTCAGCTCGAAGCTCGGGGCATTGTCCTTGACCGAAACATGCACCTCGCCGCCGTTGCGCAGCTTGCCGAACAGCAGTTCCTCGGCGAGCGGCTGCTTGATCTTGTCCTGGATCAGCCGCGCCATCGGCCGCGCGCCATAAAGCTTGTCATAGCCGCGCTCGGCCAGCCAATTGCGCGCATCGCTGTCGAACTGGATATGGACGTTCTGGTCGGCCAGCTGGAGTTCGAGCTGGAGGATGAATTTGTCGACCACCCGGCTGATAACTTCGGTCGGCAGGTACGAGAACGGCACGATCGCGTCGAGCCGGTTGCGGAATTCGGGCGAGAACATCTTCTTCACCGCTTCGTCGCCCGCATCCTCCTTCGACACATCACCGAACCCGATCCCCTGACGCGCCATGTCGGAGGCACCGGCATTGGTGGTCATCACCAGCACGACATTACGGAAATCGACCGTCTTGCCGTGGTGATCGGTCAGCCGGCCATGGTCCATTACCTGCAACAGGATGTTGAACAGATCGGGGTGCGCCTTTTCGATTTCGTCGAGCAGCAGCACGCAATGCGGCTGCTGGTCGATCGCGTCGGTCAGGAGCCCGCCCTGGTCGAACCCGACATAGCCCGGAGGCGCGCCGATGAGCCGACTGACCGAATGGCGCTCCATATATTCGGACATGTCGAAGCGCTGCAGCGGGATGCCCATGATGCTCGCCAACTGGCGCGCGACCTCGGTCTTGCCGACCCCGGTCGGGCCTGAGAACAGGAAGCTGCCGATCGGCTTGTCGGGATCGCGCAGGCCGGCGCGGCTGAGCTTCATCGCCGAAGCGAGCACGCCGATCGCCTTGTCCTGCCCGAACACGACGCGCTTGAGGTCGCGGTCGAGATGTTCGAGCGCGGTGCGGTCGTCCGAGGAGACCGATTTGGGCGGGATTCGCGCCATCGTCGCGATTACCGCCTCGATCTCCTTGGCGGTGATGGTCTTCTTGCGCTTGGAGGGCGGCACCAGCATCTGCATCGCGCCAACCTCGTCGATCACGTCGATGGCTTTGTCGGGCAGCTTGCGGTCGTTTATATAGCGCGCGGAGAGTTCTACCGCGGTCTTGATCGCATCCGGGGTATATTTGACCTTGTGATGCTCCTCGAAAGCGCTGCGCAGGCCCTTGAGGATCTTGATCGTATCCTCGATCGTCGGCTCGTTGACGTCGATTTTCTGGAACCGGCGCAGCAGCGCGCGATCCTTTTCGAAGTGGTTGCGGAATTCCTTGTAGGTGGTCGAACCGATGCAGCGGATCGCGCCGCTGGACAGCGCGGGCTTGAGCAAATTCGACGCGTCCATCGCCCCGCCACTGGTCGCTCCAGCACCGATAACTGTATGAATTTCATCGATAAACAGCACTGCATTCGGCATCTTCTCGAGTTCGGAGACGACCTGTTTGAGGCGCTCCTCGAAATCGCCGCGATAGCGCGTGCCCGCCAGCAGCGCGCCCATGTCGAGGCTGTAGATCACCGCTTCGGTCAACACTTCGGGCACTTCGCCCTCGACGATCTTGCGCGCCAGCCCTTCGGCGATGGCGGTCTTGCCCACCCCCGGATCGCCGACATAGAGCGGGTTGTTCTTCGAACGGCGGCACAGGATCTGGATCGTCCGGTCGACTTCCGGACCGCGCCCGATCAGCGGATCGATTTTGCCCGCCAGCGCCTTTTCGTTGAGGTTGACCGTGAACTGGTCGAGCGCCGAATCCTTCTTGCCGCTCTTGGGATCGCTCTTGTCCTCGGCCGCCGGGCTTTCCGCTTCCACGCCCTTGGGGCTGCGATCCTCGATTCGCTTGCCGCCCTTGCCGATCCCGTGACTGATGAAGCTCACCGCGTCCAAACGGCTCATGTCCTGCTGCTGGAGGAAATAGACCGCGTAACTGTCGCGCTCGGAAAACAGCGCGACCAGCACATTGGCGCCGGTGACCGTATCCTTGCCCGATGACTGGACGTGGAGGATCGCGCGCTGGATCACCCGCTGGAAGCCCGCGGTCGGCGCAGGATCGCCCTTTTCCTCGGTCTTGAGCGACTGGTATTCCTGATCGAGATACTGGCGCACCACGTCGCCCAGGTCGCCCAGCTCGACCCCGCAGGCCTCCATCACCTGCGCCGCGTCGGGATCGTCGATCAGCGCCAGCAGCAAATGCTCGAGCGTCGCATATTCGTGCGCCCGTTCGGCCGCATTGGCGAGCGCGGCATGCAGCGTCTTTTCGAGGCTCTGGGCGAAACTGGGCATCAGCGGACTTTCTGTCTCAGGAATTTCCCTCCGAATACCGGAAGGTATGAACAGGGATGGTTAACGAAACCTATATGGGAACGCGCCCGCCCCGATGGGAGGGGCCTTTTCATCCGCCCGAACCCGATTTGAACAGCGCGTCTGCCGCGAGCCGATGCGCCTTGCCCTTGTCGCGGTGCGCCACGACGCGCACGATTTCCGCTTCGAGCACCTCGATACGCTCATTGAGTTCGTCGTGCGAATAGCTGTCAAGGCTCTCGCGGGCGAGCAAGGCTGCGGCATCGCCGCGCGGACGGGGCAGGTCGTCGTCCATTGCGGTGCAGCATCATGCGCGCGGCGCTTGCTGTCAACCGGGCCGAAGGTTAGGGCGGATGCCGTGGCCAAAATACAACTCGGCTAGCGATCAGGGGCGTCCAAATGCCGGTAATTCTTCCCGAAACCATGATGGCAATGGGCTTCGATGCTCCCGGCGGGCCCGAGGTGCTGCGGCCTGAGACGCTGGCGATGCCGCGGCCGGGCACGGGCGAAGTGCTGGTCAAACTCGCCTTTGCCGGGGTCAACCGGCCCGACGTCATCCAGCGCCAGGGCCTCTATCCACCGCCGCCGGGCGCCTCGCCGATTCCGGGTCTCGAGATTGCAGGCGAAGTCGTCGCACTGGGCGCGGGCGTCGATGCCGCGATGTTCGGGCAGAAGGTCTGCGCGCTGGTCTCGGGCGGCGGCTATGCCGAATATTGCGTGGCGGCGGCGGGCCATTGCCTCGGCGTGCCCGAAGGGCTGCCGCTCGATCAGGCCGCCGCGCTGCCCGAAACTTTGTTCACCGTCTGGCACAATGTGTTCGAGCGTGGCTGGGCGTGCGAGGGCGAGACCATGCTGGTCCACGGCGGCACCAGCGGGATCGGCTCGATGGCGATCATGCTCGGCAGACTGTTCGGGATGAAAGTCATCGTCACCTGTGGCGGCCCCGAGAAATGCGCCGCCGCGCGCGAGATCGGCGCGGCGCTGGCGATCGATTACAAGGCCGAGGATTTCGTCGAAGCGGTGCAGCGCGTCACCGGCGGCAAGGGGGTGCAGCTGGTGCTCGACATGGTCGCGGGCGATTATGTGCCGCGCAATCTGCAATGTCTTGCCGAGGATGGCCGCCATGTGACGATCGCGGTGCAGGGCGGCATGAAGGCGGAACTCAACATGGCGCAGGTCATGGTCCGGCGACTGACGCTGACCGGCTCGACGCTGCGTCCGCGCTCCGCCGAGTTCAAGGCGCTGCTCGCCGAGGAAATTTCGCGCATCGCCTGGCCGTTCGTCGAATCGGGCCAGCTGCGCCCGGTGATGGACCGGACTTTTCCGCTGGCGCAGGCCGCCGCCGCGCATGCCCGGATGGAAGCGGGCGAGCATATCGGCAAGATCGTGCTCGAAGCTTAGTCCGCTTTCCGCGCAGCAACGAACAATTCGTATCCCGCCAGATCGTTGAGCAGGAACGCGCCGGGCGCGCTGCCGGCGAGATGGTCCAGCGCTTCGGGCGTTATTTGAAATGGCGAAACGCCCAGCAGGTGCGGCCGATCGTGCAGCAGCGCGCCCATGAAGCGATCATCGAGCAGATTGGGATGCACTTCGCCCCACAGCTTCTGCCAGCTATCGGGACTCGCCTTGCGCCAGGCATCCGCTCCATTGGGGAAGCACGAGACAAACAGGCCGCCAGCCCGGAGCAATTCAAAACCCTTGGCGATCACCACGCTTGGTGAAGGCACGTGTTCGAGCACATGGCTGCTGAAGAACACGTCGAAGCTGCCGCGATTGGCGGCAACGAAACCGTCGAAATCCTCGGCCAGATCGATGCCCAGATGTTGCTGGCCATAGTGGCGGCGCGGGCGCGAGATTTCATGGCTCTTCACGCGGAAGCCGGCCTGCGCGAAGACCCACGATCCATAACCCCACGAGCAGCCGTAATCGAACACCCGCGAACCCTCCGCCGCGCCCAGCGCTTTGAGGGTTGCGGCAAATCCGGCGTAATCGCTCTCCATCATCGCAAAGCCCGCCGCTTTCATCGCCGCCAGTTCGGCGGGAGCCGGCAAGGATGTGGTGAGACCCTGCACGTAATCCGCATTGTAGAAGGATTCAGCTTCGGCCGGCGTATCGGTGGGCGTGCGATATAGCATCTGGCACTGGGTGCAGCGGCGCAGCGCGGCCACGACATATTTGCGCGACACCACCTTCCCCTGTCCGCCGCAGTTCAGGCAGAGCTGACGGGCGGGGACAAAGCTTCCTGCGATGCTGTGAATCAGAAAATCGAGTTTGGCCAAGCGTCTCAAGCTCCAGAGCGGTGTTCTTAGTGGGGCATGCCGGGGCAGACAATGGTCCGGCCACTCGCTGCTTGCCGAATCTGCAGCTTTATCCTACATCGGCCCGGCACACGGCCGCTCCGCAAGGGGCGGCCCTTATTATTTCAGCTTTACCCCTTGGGGAGAAAACCCGTGACCCAGCCCACCCCGTTGATGCCGCATGCGACCGCCTCGTGGCTGGTCGACACCACCGCGCTGAGCTTCGAGCAGATTGCCGAGTTCTGCGGGCTGCACATCCTCGAAGTGCAGGCGATGGCGGACGATCTGGCCGCCAGCAAATACACTGGGCGCGATCCGCTGCGCTCGGGCGAGCTGACCATGGCCGAGATCGAAAAGGGACAGGCCGATCCGGCCTATTCGCTCAAGATGCAAAAAGCCCCGGTCACGGTCAACCGCACCAAGGGCCCGCGCTACACCCCCGTCTCCAAGCGTCAGGACAAGCCCGACGGGATCGCCTGGATCCTGCGCAGCCACCCGGAAATCTCCGACGCCGGGATCGGCAAGCTGATCGGCACCACGCGCAACACCATCTCCGCGATCCGCGACCGCAGCCATTGGAACATCGCCAACATCCAGGCCAAGGACCCGGTGACGCTGGGGCTGTGCTCGCAGCGCGAACTCGATGCGATCGTCGCCAAAGCCGCCAAGAAGGCCGGGCTGGTCGATCAAGCAGGCGACGATGCGCGGCTCGGCGATGACCGTGCCTCGCTGATCGAGGAACTGCGCGCCGAACGCGACGCCGCGGTCAAGCTGGCGGGCGAAGCCGCGCAGCAAGCCGAAGCCGCCGCCTGGCTCGAAGCCAAACGCGCCGCCGAAGCGGCGGGTGAGGCCGAAGTGGTTAGCGAAGCGAGCTAGCTTTCGCACGCTTGCGCATTGCCCGGCGAGCGGGCAAACCCGCTTACATGGCTGTAAGTAAAGCGGAAGAGCCGTGGCGCGCGCATTATGCGCATCCCTGTGCATGGGACACGGCGTTCCCGCCGCTGACCATGCCCGAATTCTTCGCGGCAAGCGTTGCGGCGCATTCGCAGCGCGCGCTGGTCGATTTCATGGGCCGTCGCTTCAGCTATTCCGACCTTGCCCGGCAAGCGGATGCTTTCGCCGCCGGGTTGCAGGTGCATGGGATCGCCAAGGGTGATCGGGTGGGCCTCTATTTGCCCAACGTGCCAATCTATGTCGCGGCCTATTACGGCGCGATGATTGCCGGGGCGACAGTGGTCAATTTCTCGCCGCTCTACACTGTCGCGGAGCTTGAAGCGCAGGTCGCCGATTCGGGCACACGGCTGCTGGTGACCCTCGATGTCGCGGCGCTCCTGCCCAATGCGCTCAAGGTGTTGGCGGGGTCGTTGCTGGAGACGCTGGTGGTGGGCTCGCTCGCCGCGCAGCTGCCATGGGGGAAAGGGCTGGCGCTGCGCCTGCTCGGGCGCAAGTCGCTCAGCCCGATTCCCGATCAGGGCGATGTGCGGCGGTGGGAGGCGATGCTCGGCGCGGCGCGGCCGGTGCCCGTCGCGGTCGATCCCGAACGCGATCTCGCGCTGCTCCAATATACCGGCGGCACCACCGGCACCCCCAAGGGCGCGATGCTCACGCACCAGAATCTTTCGGCCAATGCGCGCCAGATTGCGGCGATTGATCCCGACGCCGGCAGCCGCGACATGATCCTCGGCGTGCTGCCGCTGTTCCACGTCTTCGCCAACGCTTGCGTGCTCAACCGCACCGTGGCCAACGGCGGCTGCATCGCGATGCTGCCGCGCTTCGATGCCGGGCAGGCGCTCAAGACCGTGGCGCGGGTCAAGGCCAGCGCGATGCCCGGCGTGCCGACGATGTACCAAGCGCTGCTCGATCATCCCAGCCTTGCCAAGACCGACTTCTCGAGCCTGCGCGTCTGCATCTCGGGCGGGGCACCGCTGCCCGCGCCGGTCAAGGCGCGGTTCGAAGCGGCGACCCATTCGCGACTGGTCGAAGGTTACGGGCTGACCGAGACTTCGGGCGTCGCCACCACCAATCCGTATGAGGGCGACGACCGTTCGGGAACCATCGGCCAGCCGCTACCGCAAACCCGGCTGCGGCTGCTCGACAAGGAAGACCCGACGCAGGATGCTCCCAACGGCCAGCCGGGCGAACTGGCGGTCCTCGGGCCGCAAGTGATGCGGGGCTACTGGAACCGCCCCGACGCCGCCGCGGCGGCTTTTGCGCTGCGCGATGGGGAGCGCTGGCTGCGCACCGGCGACGTCGCGACCTTCGATGCGCAAGGCTACGTCCGCATCGTCGACCGGCTCAAGGACATGATCGCGGTGGGCGGCTTCAAGGTCTTCCCCAGCCAGGTCGAGGCGGTGCTGGTCCAGCACCCGGCGGTCAGGGAAGCGCTGGTAATCGGCATGCCCGATCCCTACCGCGGCGAAGTCCCGCGCGCTTATGTCACGCTGGTGGAGGATGGCGAGGCCAGCGCCGATGAACTCAAGAACTGGCTCAACGCGCGGATCGGCAAGCACGAACGGGTCGATGCGGTGGTGGTGCGCGAGAGCCTGCCCAAGACGATGATCGGTAAGCTCGACAGGAAAGCGCTTAGAGCTGAGGTGGGAGTTTAAGGAGGCAGGCTTAGGGCGCGTGCTTCGACAGGCTCAGCATGAGCGGGTGTTTGTATCCATTTCCAAAAGTCCGCTCAGCCTGAGCTTATCGAAGGCCGCGCGCAATCTGCCCGGATCAACCCGCCAGGATCAGCCTCGGCTCGCCGCTCTCAACCACAGCATCGCTCGAAATCGCCTGGACCGCCGCGCCGCGCGGGGCGAATTTGCCGTCGACTTGTGCGCCCTGCTCGATCGTCAGCGCATCGTAATGGACATCGCCGAAAATCCGCGCGCTGCGCAGGATGACGAGCTCGGCCGCGTCGATCGAGCCGCGCACCGTGCCCGCAAGCCGCGCGCTATCGGCCTTGATTGCCCCCGCGATCACGCTCGATTCGCCCTGAACCAGCGCGGTGCAGGCGACATCGCCTTCGATCTTGCCATCGATGTGCAAATCCGCCGAAGCGACGACATCGCCTTTGATTGCGATATCCGCGCCGAACACCGAGAAGGTCGAACCGCCACGCGCGGGGGAAGGAGCGGCCATATCAGTTTCCACCTTTTTCGAGAACATGGGGCATCGCCTCCAGGAAGGGACGGGGATTGACCGGCTGGTCGTTGATGCGGACCTCGAAGTGGAGGTGCGGCCCGGTCGAGCGGCCGGTATTGCCGATCGCGCCGATCACGTCGCCGGCGCCAACCTGCTGGCCTACGCGCGCTCTAAATCCCGACATATGGGCATAGCGGGTCATCAACCCGTTGCCGTGAGACACTTCGATCACATTGCCGTAGCCCTGCTTCTGCCCGACGAAGCTGACCGTCCCACGCGCCGCGGCATAGATTGGCGCTCCAAGCGGGGCCGGGAAGTCGAGCCCGGCGTGGAACGCGCCGCCGCCGGTGAACGGGTCGAGGCGGTAGCCGTAGCTCGACGAGACATAGGGCGCGCTGGTGGGCGATACCTGCGGAACCGACAAGAGGCCGCGCTCGAGCGCTTCCATCCGCGCGAGGCTGAGCCCGAAGCGCTGGAAGCGCGGATCGAGCGAACCATCGGCCGAGGTCGCCAGCTTGAGCAGCGGTCCGCCCATCGCGGTCTTGTCGTCAAGCCGTGCCAGCATGACGCCGGGGTTGAGCCCGAGCTTGCGGATCTTGGCGGCGGCATCGGCCGCGCGGCGATCCGCGAAGCGAGTCATCCGCTCGACGAAGGCCAGCTGGCGCGCTTCGAGCCGGGCGAGGCCGGCGGCTTCGGGAACCGCGGCGCTGACCTTGTCGATGGTCTGCGCGGCAGCACTGCTGCTGTCCGACACGGTCTCGCCCGAGCGGACATCGCTGGGCAGCGTGCCGACCATCTTCTCGATGAAGTCCTGACGTTTTTCGAGATCGGTGGCGACACCGTCGAGGCCTTTCCGATAGGTGTTGACGCGGCTTTCGGAGCTGGCGACCTTGGCTTCGCGGTCGAGCAGCGCCATCCGGTCGCGTGTGCCGAGGTATTGCGAAATCGCCATTCCGGCCATGGTCACGAACCACACCGCGAGCAAAGCCACGACCAGCCCTGCAGCGATCATCTGCATCCGCGCGGAAAATTTGATGAACCGGACCTGCCCCTGCGACCGCATGAAAAATTCGCGATCCGGGAACCAGGCCCGCAGGCGGGAGTTCAATCCGCCAGCGGTAGAATTTTGCAAGACGACCCCGTCCCCTGTCATTTTGGCTTAAAAGCTGTTCTGTGGCGCGCGGTTAGCAGTAAGTTCCCGCCCACGCGAATCGTGCGGACGCGACTCAAGCCGAGGCGGTTGAGTCGCGCGATGAGCCGTTGCGCTTACTGACATTGGTGTAGGAAACCGGGTTCGCTGCGTGCGAATCGGTCCTGGCCCACCGCGCTGACAAGCGCCTTGCAAGCTGCTAGGCGCACCGCATGTCCACGCCCGCCCTCGCCGCAGAAACGCCTGAGAACATGGTCGAGCGCCTCGCACGGATGGGCCGCGTGGCGCAGCGCCAGCTCGCGCTGGCCGATGATGCGACCAAGGCTTCCGCGCTGCGCGCCGCAGCACAGGCGCTGCGCTCGGCGGAAGCCGAAATCCTCGCCGCCAATGCGGTCGATTTGGCCGCCGCGGAAGCCAGTGGCCTCTCGCCCGCAATGCTCGACCGGCTTATGCTCGATTCCCAGCGGCTCGCAGGCATGGCCGATGCGCTCGAGCGGGTCGCCGCGCTGCCCGATCCGGTGGGTGACGTCATCGATATTCACCGCCAGCCCAACGGGCTCGAAATGTCGCGCGTGCGCGTGCCGATCGGGTTGATCGGCATCATTTATGAAAGCCGCCCCAACGTCACCGCAGACGCCGCAGCGCTGTGTGTCCGCTCGGGCAATGCGGTGCTGCTGCGCGGCGGGAGCGAAGCCGTCGATTCGAACCGTGCGATCCATGCCGCTCTGGTCCACGGGCTTAAATCTGCAGGACTTCCTGCAGATGCCGTGCAGCTCGTGCCGACGCAGGATCGTGCTGCGGTGGGGGCGATGCTCACCGCTGCGGGGCTGATCGACATGATCGTGCCGCGCGGCGGCAAGAGCCTGGTCGCGCGGGTTCAGGCCGAGGCGCGGGTACCGGTGCTCGCGCATCTCGACGGGATCAACCACACCTACATCCACGCCGCCGCCGATCCGGCGATGGCGCGGGCCATCGCGGTCAATGCCAAGCTGCGCCGCACCGGAGTGTGCGGGGCGATGGAAACGCTGCTGCTCGACGCGCAGTTTCCCGACGCGCGGGGGGTTGTGTCCGCGCTGCTCGAAGCCGGATGCGAATTGCGCGGCGATGCCCGGGCCTGCGCACTCGATCCGCGCGTCGCGCCCGCCAGCGCCAATGACTGGGACTGCGAATATCTCGATGCCATCCTCTCGGTTGCGGTGGTCGACGGGCTCGACGCCGCGCTTGACCACATCGCCCGCCATTCATCCAATCACACCGAAGCGATCGTCACCGAGGACACCGCCGCCGCGACACGCTTCCTTGCCGAGGTCGACAGCGCGATCGTGATGGTCAACGCATCGAGCCAGTTCGCCGATGGCGGTGAGTTCGGGCTCGGCGCGGAAATCGGCATTGCCACCGGCCGACTTCATGCGCGCGGTCCGGTCGCGCTCGAAGGCTTGACGACCTACAAATGGCTGGTCCGCGGCACGGGCCAAGTGCGTCCCTAAGCGGTTGACCGCGCCGGGGGGGCCCGCGCATGGTGAGGCTCAATCACAAGGACATTCGCATGCGCTACAATCGTCTCGGCTCGACCGGCCTGATCGTCTCCGAACTATGCCTGGGCGCGATGACCTTCGGGACCAATCCGGGCCGGTTCGGCGCGATTGCCGGGCTTGATCAGGACGCGACCAATGCGCTGGTCAAACAGGCGCTCGATGCCGGGATCAACTTCATCGACACCGCCAATGTCTATACCACCGGCCAGTCCGAAGAGTTCACCGGCGGGGCGATTCGGGCGCTGGGGCTCAAGCGTTCGGATGTGGTGATCGCCACCAAGGCGATGGGCGCGATGGGGCCGGGGCCCAACGATGCCGGGGTCAGTCGTTACCATTTGATGCACCAGATCGATGCCAGCCTCGCGCGGCTCGGGACCGACCATGTCGACCTTTACCAGATCCACGGCTGGGATTCGCAGACCCCGATGGAAGAGGCGCTGCGCGCGCTCGACGATATCGTCCGCAGCGGCCGCGCGCGCTACATCGGCGTATCCAACTGGGCGGCGTGGCAGATCGTGAAAGCGCTGGGGATCTCGGCGCGGCTCGGCCTCGAAAGCTTCGCTTCGCTCCAGGCCTATTACACCGTCGCGGGCCGCGATCTTGAGCGCGAAATCGTGCCCATGCTGATGAGCGAGGGCGTGGGGCTGATGGTGTGGAGCCCGCTGGCGGGCGGCTTGCTCTCGGGCAAATACAGCCGCGGCGACGATGACCGCAGCCAGGGTGAAGGCCGCCGCGCCGAGTTCGATTTCCCGCCCGTCGAGCACGACCGCGCTTATGCACTGATCGATGCGATGCGCGGCATGGCCAAGGGCCGCGAAGGATGCAGCGTCGCGCAAATCGCGCTGGCGTGGCTGCTCCACCAGGAGATGGTCTCGACCGTGATTGTCGGGGCCAAGCGCGCCGACCAGCTGGCCGACAATATCGCCGCCTGCGAAGTCGCGCTGAGTGCCGCCGAACTGGCGAGCCTCGACACGCTTTCCGCACTGCCGCGCGAGTATCCCGGCTGGATGTTCGGCTTCCAGGGCGGCTACCGCGACACCAAGGTCTCGCCGCGCAGAAAGCCTGCATGATCGTAACCGGGCTCCTCGGGGGCAGCTTCAACCCGGCGCATGGCGGCCATCGGCGCATCTCGCTGTTCGCGCGCGCCGCGCTGGGGCTGGACGAGGTGTGGTGGCTGGTCTCCCCCGGCAACCCGCTCAAGCCCAAATCCGGGATGGCACCGCTCGCCGCGCGGCTCGCCTCGGCTCGGCGGCAAGCCCGCCGCGCCCCGATTCGCGTCAGTGCTATCGAGCGCGAATTGGGCACGCGCTATACGGTGGATACGCTGCGCTCGCTCATCCAGCGCTATCCCAAACGGCGCTTCGTGTGGCTGATGGGCAGCGACAATCTGGCGCAGTTCAGCCGATGGAAGGCCTGGCGGCAAGTCGCGCGATGCATGCCGATTGCGGTTATCGCGCGTCCGGGCTATGACCGCGCTGCCGCCGCGAGCCCCGCGCTGGCCTGGCTCGCCCGCTACCGGCGGTCGCCCGTCAGTTTTAGAAACCGGGCACAATGGAGCGCACCCGCGCTGATAGAGCTGCGTTTTGATCCCGATCCGCGTTCGGCGACCGAGCTTCGCCGCGCCGATCCCGACTGGGCCGAGCGATTTGCCGGTCTGTCCCAGCGCGATCAAGTGACGCATCAACCGATCCGACCGGACAGCGCATGATTTTCCGCCCACCCCGCTCGCCCGCCCCCAGGAGCCTTCCCCACTTACATGAACGCCGTTGAAACTTCGCCAGTCCCCACTGGTATCGATCCTTTGTCAGCCTCCGCTGACCTCAATCCACTGTCAGCCTCGGCTGATGGGCCAACCCCGCTCCCTCCCAGCGAGCCGGGCTCGCTCCATGCGCTGGTGCTCCAGTCGCTCGACGACGACCAGGCGCAGGACATCATCTCGATCCCGCTCGAAGGCAAAAGCTCGATTGCCGATCACATGGTGATCGCCTCGGGCCGCTCGACCCGCCAGGTCGCGGCGATGGCGCAGAAGCTGGCCGAGCGGATCAAGCACGGCGGTTTCGGCCATGTCCGGATCGAAGGCTTGCCTGCGGCCGACTGGGTGCTGGTCGATGCAGGCGACGTGGTGATCCATCTGTTCCGTCCCGAAGTGCGCAGCTTCTACAACCTCGAGCGGATGTGGGCGTTTGGCGACGGGCCGTCCGGAGCGGCGTGAGTTTTCCAGCCTCACGGCTAGATACGGCACCGGCCCGCTCCCCCGCCCGGCCACCCATAGCGTACAATTCCGTTGGGTGGCCGGGCGGGGGAGCGGGCCGGTGCCGCGCGAGGTCGCGCGATAGCGTGACCGGTCAACGCACCTAAATGCAGCTGCATATCATCGCGCGGGGCAAGATCGGCCGCTCGCCCGAAGCCGAGTTGGTCGAGCGCTACCTCAAGCGGATCGTCTGGCCGGTCAAGCTGACAGAACTGCCCGACAGCGGCGGCACCGTGCCTGCCCCGCTCACCCCCGCGCGCGAAGTCCTGCTCGACGAGCGCGGCGCGCAGCTTTCCTCCCAAGACTTTGCCACGCTGCTCGGCAAGTGGCGCGATTCCGGGGTGCGCGAGGCGCGCTTCACGATCGGTGCGGCCGACGGGCACGGCCCGGAAGCGCGGCGCGAGGCCGACTTCCTGCTCGGCTTCGGCGAAATGACCTGGCCGCACCTCATGGTCCGCGCGATGCTCGCCGAACAATTATGGCGCGCGACGAGCATTCTTGCTGGCCATCCCTACCATCGTTCGGGATAGGTGCGCGGGTGATGCGCCTTGCCCGCCTGTTGCCGCTGTTGTGCCCGCTCTTGTTGCCGTTGAGCGCGGTTGTGCTCGCGCAGGCGCAGCTCGGCTATGACGACGTCGATGAGACGCGCCGCGCGCTGGCGACCGCGCAGCAGCAGGGCGAAGTCGCGCGGCGCCGCGGCGAAGCGCTCGAAACCGAGGCTGCCCGCGCCACCGAGGCGGCCGACAAGACCGCGCGCGAAGCCGCTGCGGTCGCCGCGCGGATCCAGCAGGGCGAAGCCGCGATTGCCGCGAATGAGGCGCGGCTCAAGCTGATCGCGCGCCAGCGCACCGTGCTGCAAGCCAGCCTTGCCGCGCGCCAGCAGCCGGTGGTCCGCTTGACCGGCGCGCTCCAGCGGCTGTCGCGCCGGCCGATGGTGCTGTCGCTGCTGCGACCCGGATCGACCCTCGACACCATGCATTTGCGCGCGGTGCTGGCCACCATGCTTCCCGAAGTCGAGCGACGGACCAGTGCGCTCCGGGCCGAGATCGATCGCGGCGAGGCGCTTGAGCAGCAGGCGCTTGCCACCAGCCGGGCACTGCGCGCCGATGAAGCCGAGCTGAGCCGGCGGCGACAGGCGCTCGCCGCGCTCGAAACCCGCCAGCGGCTGGGTTCCCGCGCCGCCAGCGGGGTGGCCGACCGCGAAAGCGAACGCGCGCTGGCGCTGGCCGAACAAGCGCGCGACCTTGGCTCGCTGGTCGATAGCCTGGGGGAGGCCGGAGCGCTGCGCGATCAGCTGGCCGCGCTGCCCGGCCCGATCATGCGCCCCGAGCGGCCGCAGGAATCGCAAGTCATCGCCGCCACGACGCCGTTGCCGTCTGCGCAACCGAGCGGATTACCCGGCTATCTTCTCCCGGTCGCCGGGCGGCTGGTCGCGGGGTTCGGCGATGTGCTGCAGGACGGTGCGCGCAGCCGCGGGGTCGCGCTCGCCGCACGCGATGGCGCGCAAGCCGTCGCGCCGTTTGCGGGCCGGGTCGCCTTCGCCGGACCATATCGCGGGTTTGGCAATATCGTGATCATCGAACACCCAGGCGGCTGGACTTCGCTGGTCACCGGGCTCGCCCAGCTTGACGCCAAGGTCGGTGACGAGCTGGTCGGCGGCGCGCCGCTTGGCATCGCCGGGCCGGGCCGCCCGGTGCTCAATCTCGAACTGCGGCGCAACGGCGAGCCGGTCAACCCGCTGGAGTTTGTGAATAGCAACTGATCACGGCCATCTGGCGTTAAGGGCTGCAGCGCGATAAAGCGGCGTCGAACGAGGATTTCTTATATGCCGAACAAAGCCGCCAATCTGTTCCGCGCCGCGCTGCTGGTCAGCGCCGTCGCGCTGCTGCCCGCAACCACTGCGGGGCTTGCCGCGGTCGATGCCCGCTCGGGCCCGCAGTTCGGCAAGCTGCTGACGATCTACCAGCTGGTCAAAGCCAATTACGTCGAGCAGGTCGATGACGAAAAGCTGGTCAACGGCGCGATCGACGGCATGCTTGCCAGTCTCGATCCGCATTCGACTTATCTTGAGGGCGCAGGCCTGCAGCGGCTGACCACGATGATCGACGGCAGCTATACCGGGCTCGGCCTCTCGGTGGTGCTCGATCAGGATACGGTCAAGGTCGTCTCGCCGATGCGCGGCAGCCCGGCCGAAGCCGCCGGGGTCAAGGCGGGCGATTACATCACCCACCTCGACGGGAAGCTCATCTACGGCCTCGAACTCGACGACGCGGTCGAGAAGATGCGCGGCGAGGCGGGGACCAAGATCCGCCTGACGATCTTCCGCCCAGGCCGCGATGCGCCGTTCGACCTGACCGTGACGCGCAACGTGATCGATCTGGAGCCGGTGACCGCGAAGCTCGACGGCACGGTCGGGGTGATTACGGTCAACGAATTCTCGCGCGATGTAGGCAATGACGTCAACGCCGCGATTGCGAAGATGCGGCGCGATTCGGGTGGCAAGCTGACCGGGCTGGTGCTCGATCTGCGCTCCAACCCGGGCGGCTCGCTCGATGAGGCGGTGGCGCTGTCGGACCTGTTCCTCGATCACGGCGACATTGTTTCGCAGCGCGGCCGGATCGCCTCGGAAAACGAATATTACCGCGCCGAAAGCATGTTCCGCGGCGATAGTGCCAAGGGCGTGCCGCTGGTCGTGCTGATCGACGCCGGGTCGGCCTCAGCCTCCGAAATCGTCGCTGGGGCGCTGCAGGATCAGCACCGCGCGTTGATTATGGGCGAACGCAGCTTCGGCAAGGGCAGTGTCCAGTCGCTGTTCCAGCTCGATCGCACGCACGCGGTCAAGCTGACCACCGCGCGCTATTTCACGCCCGCGGGCCGCTCTGTCCAAGAGGGCGGGATCGAGCCCGACATCAAGGTGCCGCAGCTCAGCGATCCCGACGCGCGCCGCCGCGCCGAGCTGAGCCTGCGCGAATCCGATCTGCGCCATCATCTGGTCAACGAGGTGTCGCTCGACGACAAGCAGCTCGAATCCGACAAGCAGGACGATCCGCGCTTCAAGATGACTGCAGATGAGCTCAAGGCGAAGAAAATCGACGACTTCCAGCTCTATTATGCGGTCTCGACGCTGCGCCGCACCGGCGGAGCCGCGCTCGCCAGCCGGACCAGATGATGCTGGCGCGTGGGGAACAGGCCCGCCGCACCGCGCGGGTGCTGGCACTTGCCACCCCGACAGCGCTGCTTGGCGGTGCCTATATCTCGCAATACGGCTTCGGCCTCTATCCCTGCCAGATGTGCTGGTGGCAGCGTTATGCGCATTTTGTCGCGCTGGTGCTCGCCTGCCTCGCCCTGTCGCGGCGCAATGACGCACTGACTTGGGCAGCCGCGCTGGCGATTGGTGTGGGCGGGCTGCTCGGCGCGTTTCACGCGGGGGTTGAATACCACTGGTGGGAAGGCGTGACCGCCTGCAGCAGCACCGCCACGCTGGGCGGCGATCCGCTCGAAGCGATTATGAACGCGCCGATCGTGCGGTGCGATGTCGCGCCGTGGGATCTGCTGGGGATTTCGCTGGCGGGCTGGAATTTCCTCATTTCAAGCGCTGCGGCACTCACGATTGCCGTTCTGTTGCGGCGCGGGAGGACGGCGTGACCGACCACCGTTCGACAGGGCGCTCGGCGCGGATGCTGCGGGTTGACCAAGCCGGCGAATATGGCGCGACCCGGATCTACGCCGGGCAGCTCGCGGTGATGGGCGACCGCGCCGCGCATGCGGGCACGGTGGCGACGATGGCCGCGCAGGAAGCCGAGCATCAAAGCAAGTTCGATGCGCTGATCGCCGCGCGCGGAGTGCGCCCCACCGCGCTCCAGCCGCTGTGGTCGGTCGCCGGTTTCGCGCTGGGCGCGGCGACCGCGCTGATCGGTCCCGAAGCCGCGATGGCCTGCACCGCGGCGATCGAGGAAGAGATCGAGAAACATTATACAGCGCAGCTCGACGAGCTGGGCGAGGACGATCCCGTGCTGGGCGCGATGATCCGCACCTTCCGCGACGACGAGCGCGAGCATCATGCCGCCGCGATTGCTGCAGGGGCCGAACGCGCGCCGGGTTACCCGCTGCTGTCGGGCGCGATTCGCCTCGGCTGCCGCATGGCGATCCGGCTGTCGGAACGCATCTGACGCTTCATCTGTTATTCAGTGGCGGAGCGGCCTATATTGCTCCCGAACAATTCACAGGAACCGCACTTATGCGCCCGTTTATCGCCAGCCTTGCCGCACTTGGTGCGGCCCTAGCCTTTTCGGCACCTGCCACCGCGCAGGACACGGGCGGTGACAAGGTCAACCAGCTGATCATCTACGGTAACGACACTTGCCCGGCCGCGACCAATCCCGACGAGATCACGGTCTGCGCGCGCAAACCCGAGGCCGAGCGCTTTCGCATCCCCGAAATGTTCCGCGGTGCCGAATCTCCCGCCAACGAGGCCTGGACCAACAAGGTGCTCGCTTACGAAACCGTGGGTCGCACCGGCACGATGAGCTGCTCGCCGGTCGGCGGCAGCGGCTGGACCGGGTGTGAAGCCAAGCTGATCAACGATGCCTACAAGGAGAAGCTCGAATCGCCCGACGTGCGGTTCGGCCAGCTGATCGCGGCCGAACGCGCGCGGCGCCTGGCGACCATCGACGCGAGTTCGGCGGCCGAGCAGGCCCGGGTCGAAAGCCTCGAAAAGCAATACGAAGCGCGGCTCAAGGCCGAGGATGCGGCGAGCGATGCTGCCGCTCCGGCGACCGACGCGCCGCTACCGGTGCCGCCCAAGGGCTAAGGCATCAAATCCGTGGTACTGCTTGTACCATTGCACGAAATTGGGCACGCCGACGTCGATCGCGGTGGTTGGCGCGAAGCCGAGGTCGCCTGAGATCGCGGAAATGTCGGCGTAGCTTTGCGGCACATCGCCCGGTTGCATCGGCAGCAGTTCCAGCTCGGCCTTGCGGCCGCATTGCTCCTCCAAGATGCCGATGACTTTCATCAGCGGCTCGGAGCGGTGGTTGCCGATATTGTAGAGCCGATGCGGCTTGAAGCTGCCCCCGGCTTTCTCCAGCCCGTCGTCGGACGGCGGGTTGTCGACGCAGGCGACGATCCCGCTGACGATGTCGTCGATATAGGTAAAATCGCGCCACATCTCGCCGTGGTTGAACACAGGGATCGGTTCGCCCGCCAGGATCTTCCGGGTGAAGATCCACATCATCATGTCGGGGCGGCCCCACGGGCCATAGACCGTGAAGAAGCGGAGGCCGGTGAGCGGCAGGCGGTAGAGATTGGCGTAAGTTTCGCTCATCAGCTCGTCGCTTTTCTTGGTCGCAGCATAGAGCGAAAGCGGGTGGTCGATCCGGTCTTCGACCGCGAAGGGCAGCTTGGTGTTGCCGCCATAGACCGAGGACGAGCTGGCATAGACCATGTGATCGAGCGCGCGGTGCCGCGCGATTTCCAGCATGTTGAGATGGCCGAGGATGTTGGCCGAGATATAGGCGTGCGGGTTCTCGATCGAATAGCGCACCCCGGCCTGCGCGCCGAGGTGGATGATCCGCTCGAAGCTCAGCGGCTTGAGTGCATCGACCAGTCCGGCGTAGTCGGCGAAGTCTTGGCGCAGGAAGGTGAAACGGTTGCCCCCCAGCTCCTGCAGCCGGGCCACACGCGCCTCTTTCAGCGTGACGTCATAGTAATCGTTGACGCAATCGATCCCGATCACGCTGTCGCCGCGCGCCAGCAGCCGTTCGGCGGTGCTGTAGCCGATGAACCCGGCCGCGCCGGTGACGATTACTTGCATCTCACAGACTCCAGTCTGCGGCCGAGCCGAGCTGGCCCTTGAGATCGGCCAGCGTCCCGCCCGGCGCAACCGAATTGCGCAGCGCGGCGGCGTCCAGCGCCAGATATTCGCGGTGCGGCACCGCCAGCAGCACGAGATCATGCTGGTGCGTCAGCGCGTCGGCGGAGAGCGCGATGCCGTATTCGTGGTGCGCTTCGTCGGCGTCGGCATGGGGATCGTGGACGGTGACCGTGTGGCCCAGCGCGGTGAGTTCGCGGATCAGGTCGGCGACCTTGCTGTTGCGCAGATCGGGCACGTTTTCCTTGAAGGTTAGCCCCAACACCAACACACTGCCCGCCACACTCCCGCGCACCTCGTGCAGTTTTGCCGCGACCCAGGCAGCCATGCCGTCGTTGGTCGCGCGCCCCGCCAGGATCACGCGCGGATCAAGCCCCAAGGCTTCGGCGCGGTGGCTGAGGTAATAGGGATCGATCCCGATGCAGTGCCCGCCGACGAGGCCGGGGGCAAAGGGCAGGAAGTTCCACTTGGTCCGCGCCGCTTCGAGCACGTCCCACACCGAAAGGTCCATCGCCCCGAAGATCTGGGCGATCTCGTTCATGAAGGCGATGTTGATGTCGCGCTGGGCGTTTTCGATCACTTTGGCGGCCTCGGCGGCTTTGATCGAGGCGGCGCGGAACACGCCGCCCGACGTGATCGCGCCGTAGAGCGCGGCGACGCGCTCAAGCACTTCGGGGGTCTGGCCCGCGACTACCTTGGTGATCTTGTCGATCGTGTGTTCGCGGTCGCCCGGGTTGATCCGTTCGGGGCTGTAGCCGAGGAAGAAGTCGCTCCCACATTTGAGTCCCGATCCGGCTTCGAGGATCGGCGCGCAGATGTCCTCCGTCACGCCCGGATAGACCGTGCTTTCATAGACCACCACCGGCACGCGGCCCTCGGCTAGCGCAGCGGGCAGCAGCGCGGCGACGGTACGGCTGGCGGCTTCGACCATGCGCAAATCGGGTCGGTTGGCCGCGTCGATCGGGGTCGGCACGGTGACGATGTAGAAATCGGCCGGGGCGCAGGCGTCCGGATCGGCGGTCAGCGTGAGCGTCGAAGCTTCGAGCCGTTCGCGCTCGATCTCGCCGGTGCGGTCGTGACCCGATTTCAGCTCCGCAATCCGCCGCGTATCGACGTCGAGCCCGACGGTTTCGAACTGCCGCGCCAGCGCGACCGCAAGCGGCAGCCCGACATAGCCGAGCCCGATCACCACCACGCGGACATTTGGGCGGAGGGAGTGAGCGGTCACGCAAGAATCCTTATTTGTGGCCGAAGCCGGTGAACACGGTCTTGACCGTCTTCATGATGATCAGCAGGTCGAGCCACAGCGAGAAATTGCGGATGTAATAGAAATCGTACTGCAGTTTCTTGCGGGTGTCGGCGATCTCGGCGACGTGACCCTGGTTGACCTGCGCCCAGCCGGTGATCCCGGGCCGCACGACGTGGCGATAGCGGTAAAACGGGATTTCCTCCTGATACCACTCCGACAGTTTGGAGGCTTCGGGGCGCGGGCCGATCCAGCTCATCTGGCCAAGCAGAATGTTGACGATCTGCGGTAGCTCGTCGATCCGGGTGCGGCGCAGGAACCGCCCGACGCGGGTGATCCGCCGGTCGTTTTCCTGGGTGATGAAGCTGTCGACCTCGCGCGGGGCCTGGCGCTCGTCGAGCGCGCGCATCGTGCGGAACTTGAACACGGTGAATTCCTGGCCGCGATAGCCCGCGCGGCTCTGGCGGAACAGCACCGGCCCGGACGAATCGAGCTTGATCGCGATGGCGGAGACAAGGAAAATCGGTGCCAGCACGATCAGCGCGGGGATCGAGATCAGCACATCGACCACCTGCTTGAACCCCAGCAGCGTCGCGAGCGGCCCCAGCGAGCCGAAGTTGTTTTCCGACAGATGCTCGAGGTCGGCGCGCCCGGTCAGCGATTCATAAAGATCCTTCGAATGGTGGACCGGGATCCCCGCCAGCGTGATATCGGCGAGCCGCGCTTCCCATGCATCGCTGTGATCGTAACGAAAATCGGCCGCGACCGCGTCGATTTCGTTCGGCCATTGGTCCAGCGTCAGCCGGACAGGTTGGACACCCACCATATCGTCGAACAGCTCGATCCTGCCGCCGGTCACCACCCCCAGCCGCAGCAGCGCGCGGCGCTGCGTCACGACGTAGAGCAGAAAGAACCACGCCACCGTCATGACAAAGCTGAGCACGAGGATCGAGCGCGAATAGTCTATCCGGAACAGCAGGATAACGGTTAGGGCAAGGCCGAACGAGGTCAGATAGCCGGGCAGGATGCCCGAGCTTTCCTGCGTCCCGGGCAGTTCGCTGACCGAACGATGGAGCCAGAAGCCGATCACCAGCCCGCCCAGCGCCGCCCAAGCGGTATTGAGCGCCTCGGGCTCTTGCCAGCCCTTGGGAAGGCTCCAGGTCTGGCTGACCAGTGGCAGCCCGACACAAATCACGATCGCAATCGCCAAGCGGACAAGCGGATTGAGCCACAGGCCGCGCCGCTGCAAGCGCTGGTTGGAAAAAAGCATTGCCTGTTATTCGCCCGATTATCGCAGTGCTGCCGCCACTTAGCCGCGCGGGCGGCATGGATGGCGGCTTTGACGCGCGTATAGGGCGGATGGCGCAGCGCCGCAATCGCTTCGAGTGCTCAGCCCGCGCGGAGGCTGGACGCTGGGAGCAATTGCGCCTAACGGACCCAGCATCAACAAACTTGCCCGGGCCAGAGTAACAACCGCATGATTCCCCAGCGTATTGTCCCGGTTCGCCACGGCGACGCACGCGGCTGGTTCAGCGAGACTTACAGCCGCCGCCGCCTTGCCGAGCGCGGCATCGATGTCGAATTCGTGCAAGACAACCACAGCTTTTCGGCCCAGCGCGGCACGCTGCGCGGGATCCATTTCCAGGTGCCGCCGCATCCCCAGGCCAAGCTGGTGCGCTGCATCGCGGGCGCAATCTTCGATGTCGCGGTCGATTTACGCGCCGGCTCGCCCAGCTACGGCCAATGGGTCGGTGCGACGCTGACTGCCGATGGCGGCGAGCAGCTCTTCGTGCCCGAAGGCTTCGGCCACGGTTTCCTGACGCTGACCGAGAATGTCCAGGTCGGCTACAAGGCCTCTGGTTATTATGCGCCCGAATGCGACGCGGGGCTTGCCTGGGACGATCCCGACATCGCAATCGCCTGGCCGAGCGACGATATCGTTCCGGTCCTCTCCGCCAAGGACCGGGCACTGCCGCAACTGCGCGACTTTGTGAGCCACTTCGCCTATCACGGCGAACCGATGCAGGCCTTGGACTGACCGGCATGCGCCACCCGCGAATCCTTGTCACGGGCGGGGCCGGCTTTATCGGTTCGGCAGTGGTGCGCCAGCTGATCGCCGAGACTTCGGCCGAGGTTTGCACGCTCGATGCGCTGACCTATGCCGGCAACCTCGCCTCGCTGGGCGATGCCGCGCGCTCCAGCCGCCACCACTTCCGCCATGCCGATATCTGCGATGCCGCCGCCGTAGCCGGGGCTTTCGCGCTGTTCCACCCCGACGCGGTGATGCACCTTGCGGCGGAAAGTCATGTCGATCGCTCGATCGACGGCCCGGCGGATTTCATCCGCACCAATCTGGTCGGCACTTTCACCCTGCTCGAAGCCGCGACCGCTTATTGGCGCGGTCTTGATAGCGAGGCGCGCGACGCGTTCCGGTTCCACCACATCTCGACCGACGAGGTGTTCGGCTCGCTCGGCGCCGAGGGCGCGTTCGATGAGACCACGCCCTACGATCCGCGCTCGCCCTATTCGGCGACCAAGGCGGGGAGCGATCACCTCGTTCGCGCGTGGTTCCACACCCACGGGCTGCCGGTGCTGCTGACCAATTGCTCGAACAATTACGGACCCTGCCACTTCCCCGAAAAGCTCATCCCGCTGGTGATCCTCAAGGCCTTGGCGGGCGAGCCGCTGCCGGTTTACGGCGATGGCAGCAATGTGCGCGACTGGCTTTATGTCGAAGATCATGCCCGCGCGCTGCGCCGCGTGGTTGATGCCGGGACCCCGGGCGAAACTTATTGCATCGGCGGCAACAGCGAACGGACCAATCTGCAAGTGGTCGAGGCAATCTGCGCCGAACTGGAGCGGTTGAGGCCGCGCGCCGATGGCCAGCCCTATCGCGACCAGATCGCTTTCGTCGCCGACCGTCCAGGGCACGATTTCCGCTATGCGATCGACGCCGCCAAGCTGCACCGCGACCTCGGTTGGGAGCCGCGGGAGAGCTTCGAAAGCGGGATCGCCGCGACAGTGCGCTGGTATCTCGACAATGAGGACTGGTGGCGCGCGGTGCAAAGCGGCAGCTATCGCGGTGAACGGCTGGGCCTGGCGGATGGCTAAATGGCTGGTCACCGGCGCGACCGGGCAAATCGGCGGCGGGATCATCACGCCTTCAGCCCGTGGTGACGACGAGTGGTGGGCACCGCCGCGTGCCGAACTCGATCTGGCCGCCTTGCCGGACGATGACATTCTCGACGCCATGCTGGCCGAGCGCGACATCGACGCGATCGTCAATTGTGCTGCCTATACCGCAGTCGACAAAGCTGAGAGCGAACCCGATCTTGCAATGACCATCAACGCGACTGCGGCGGGTCGGCTGGCGCGTGCGGCAGCCCGCGCGAAGAACGGGGTGGGAATTCCGTTCATCCAAGTCTCGACAGATTACGTGTTCGCCGGAGATGTTAACGACCGGCCCTATCGTGAAGACGATCCAGTCGATCCGCAGAGCTGTTATGGCCGAACCAAACTTGCGGGCGAACAAGCGGTTGCTGACTCGGGCGCGCGGTACGCCATCGTGCGCACGGCTTGGGTTATCAGCCCGCGCGGGTCCAATTTCGTGACGACCATGCTGCGCTTGGGGCGCGAGCGCCGCGACGTGCAAGTGGTTGCAGATCAATTCGGGTGCCCGACTGACGCAGACGAACTCGCCGCGCAGCTCATCTACATCGGCAAGCGCTTTCTCGACGATCCCGTTCAGCCCAGCGGAATCTGGCACCGAACCAATTCCGGCAAGACCAGCTGGCACGGCGTGGCGGCGCACGTCTTTGCCAGTGCCGCGAAACTGGACCGCCCTTCGCCGCGTCTGCGCGCAATTACAACGGCGGAATATCCGACCGCGGCAAAACGTCCGGCCAACTCTCGGCTCGACAACACCAAGATTTTGCGTGACTTCGGATTGCGTTCGGCACCGTGGGAGGCCGCGGTTGATGGGATCGTATACAAGATAGTCATCGCCGAAGAGGAACGGACGGCATGAAAGGCATTATCCTTGCGGGCGGCGCGGGAACGCGGTTGCATCCCGCCACGCTCGCCGTGAACAAGCAGCTGCTGCCGGTTTACGACAAGCCGATGATCTATTTCCCGCTCTCGATGCTGATGCTGGCGGGCATCCGCGAGGTGCTGATCATTTCCTCGCCCGAATATCTCGAGAATTACCGCCGCCTGTTTGGCGGTGGCGAGCAGTTTGGCCTCTCAATCGAATACGCGGTCCAAGAACGGCCCGAGGGGCTGGCGCAAGCCTATCTGATCGGCGCAGAGTTCGTCGGTGACGGGCCCAGCGCACTGGTGCTGGGCGATAATATCTTCCACGGCGCGGGGCTGGCCGAGATGCTCACCCGCGCCCGCGCGCGCTCCGAAGCGGATGAAGGCGCGACGATCTTCGGCTACCATGTCGAAGACCCGTCGGCCTATGGCGTGGTCGAGCTGGATAGCGCGGCGCTGGCAGTCTCGATCGAGGAAAAGCCCGCGCAGCCCAAGTCGAGCTGGGCGGTCACCGGGCTCTATTTCTACGATTCCCGTGTGGTCGAACTGGCACGCCAGGTTCGCCCCTCGGCGCGCGGCGAGCTCGAGATCACCGATCTCAACCGGCTCTACATGGATTTGGGCGCGCTGCATGTCGAACGCATGGGGCGCGGCTATGCCTGGCTCGATACCGGGACGCACGACAGCCTGCTCGAAGCGAGCGAGTTCGTCCGCACGCTCCAGCACCGCCAAGGCATCCAGCTCGCCTGCCTCGAGGAAATCGCCTGGCAGCAGGGCTTCATCGACGATGCGCAATTGCGCGCGCGCGGCGAGTTTTTTGCCAAGACCGGTTATGGCCGCTATCTGCTCGCGCTGCTGGAACAGGGCCGCAACCCCCATGAATGACGTCGCCGGTCATCCCGGCGTGCTTTACATCAGCTACGACGGCATGCTGGAACCGCTCGGGCAGAGCCAGGTGCTCGCCTATCTTGAGCGCTTGACCGCGGACGCGCGAATCCATCTGATCAGCTATGAAAAGCCCGCCGACTGGGCCGACAAGCCGCGCCGCGAGGCCCTTCAGACCCGGCTTGCAGGCGTGGGGATCGCTTGGCACCCGCTGACCTATCACCGGACTCCCACCGTCCCGGCGACGCTGTTCGACATCGCCCAAGGCGTCGCGCTCGCGCTGTGGCTGGTCGCGCGACATCGCCTTTCGATTGTTCACGCACGAAGTTATGTTGCGGCACTGATCGGCTGGCTGAGCAAATTGCTGACGGGTACGAAACTGCTGTTCGATATGCGGGGGTTGTGGGCCGACGAGCGGGTTGACGGCGGATTGTGGCCGGCGAGCGGGTGGGTCTATCGCACGGCCAAGCGGATCGAGCGGTTGCTGCTGCTTGCCGCCGATCATATTGTGACCCTGACTCACGCCTCGAAAGGCGTGATCGAAGCCTTTCCCTATATGGCGGATGGACGTCATGCTCCGCTCAGCGTGATTCCAACCTGCGCCGATCTGGACCGCTTCAGCCCGGGCGATGCAACCGGATCCGAGCCATTCACGCTCGGCTATCTCGGCTCGATCGGGACCTGGTACATGTTTGAGGAGGTACTCGCCTGCTTCGCCGTGCTTCGCGAGCGTCGGCCCGGAGCGCGGCTGCTGGTGGTCAACCGCAACGAACAGGCACTGGTGCGCCGCTTGGCGGCGGATGCCGGACTGCCCGAGGAATGTCTCGAACTGACCGCCGCCGAACACGCCGAAGTCCCGGCGATGATCCGCCGGATGAGCGCGGGTGCAGCGATCATTCGCCCGGTCTTCTCCAAGATCGCCAGCGCCCCGACCAAGCTGGCCGAATATCTCGGCTGCGGTGTGCCGTGCCTCGGCAATGTGGACGTCGGCGACATGCAGGCGATCCTTGAGGGCGAGGGAGTCGGTGTCGCATTGCACGAATTCACCCCGGCCGAGCGCACTCGCGTGATCGACCAGTTGCTCGCGCTCTGTGCCGAACCCGCCACGCCACTGCGCTGCCGCGCGGTTGCCGAGCGGCTGTTTTCGGTTGAAGACGGCGTCATACAATACGGTTCGATTTATCGGAGCCTTGCCGCGTGAGCTTGCAGTTGCCTCGGCGCATGTTGGTGATCTGCCCCTTCCCCGAAGGGTGCGCGGCGCAACAGCGATTGAAGTACGAACAGTATTTCTCTGACTGGCGCGCGCATGGCTGGGAGATCACCGTCTCGAACTTTGTCGATCGGCCGACTTGGGATGTGCTCTATCAACCCGGCCATCTGGTGCGAAAGGCGCTGGGCGTAGCCAAGGGCTATGCCAAGCGGCTGGGCGATCTGTTGCACATGCCGCGCTACGATCTCGTCTATGTCTGCATGTGGGTGACGCCCATCGGCACGTCGCTGTTCGAGCGGCTCACGCGCGCGCGCGCGCGCTATCTGGTCTATGACATCGAGGACAATGTCCTGGGTGGCACCGACGACAGCGCGGATCATCCCAATCCACTGATCCGCCTGCTCAAGGGCAAAGGGAAGTTTCTCCACCTGATCCGCACCGCCGATCACGTCATCACCAGCTCGCCGTTCCTCAACGAAACTTGCCTGGGGATCAACACTCGGCGTGCCTGCACCTATGTCTCCTCGTCGGTCGATACCGCGCGGTTCCAGCCCGCGACGCGCTACAGCAATGACCAGCCGGTGGTGATCGGCTGGACCGGGACCTTCAGCTCCAGGGTTTACCTCGACCTGCTGCGCGGGGTGTTCCAACGGCTGGCAGGAAAAGTCCCGTTCAAGCTGCGGGTAATCGGCAATTTCGACTACGATCTGCCGGGGGTCGATCTCGAAGTCGTGCGGTGGAATTCGGCTGACGAAGTCGCGCAGCTCCAAGCGCTCGACATCGGGGTCTATCCGCTGCCGATCGACGACTGGGTGCTGGGCAAATCGGGGCTGAAAGCGATCCAGTACATGGCCTTTGCGCTGCCCTGCGTCGCGACGGAGGTCGGCACCACCCCGATGCTGATCCGCGACGGCGAGAACGGGTTGCTGGTGCGGACCGAGGACGAATGGGAAGCCGCGCTCGAACGCCTGCTCCGCGATCCCGAGCTGCGCCGCCGACTGGGTAGTGCGGCGCGCAAGGATGCGGTTGCACTCTACTCGGTAGCCGCCATAGCAGGACAATACCGCGAAATTATCGATCGGGCTTCGGCCCGCCAGGCAGGATGACAATGCGCAAGAAGATTTTCATGGCCGGTGTCGGCGGGATGCTGGGCGAAGCGTTCCACCACGTGTTCAAGGACAGCCACGACCTCCGCTGCACCGACAAGGACATCAATGCCGAGTGGTTGGACCTGCTCGATTTCCGCGATCGCGACGAATACGCCCGCCAGGTCGAAGCCTTCGCGCCCGATTATCTGTTCCACATCGGCGCGCACACCAGCCTTGAACTGTGCGAGCAGGAGGTCGATGACGCCTATGCCACCAACACGCTGGCGGTGGAAAATGCGGTGTGGATCGCCAACAAGTTCGGCATCCCGCTGCTTTATATCAGCACCGCGGGGATCTTCGATGGGGCGCAGGAGACTTATGACGATTGGGACCAGCCCAATCCGCTGGGCCATTACGCACGCTCGAAATATATGGGCGAACGCTTCGTGGTCGAGCACGCCCAGCGCTATTTGGTGTGCCGCGCCGGGTGGATGATGGGGGCGGGTCCGGCCAAGGACAAGAAGTTCATCCAGAAGCTGATGGCGCAGCTCAAGGCCGGGGCCAAAGAGCTCAAGGTGGTCGACGACAAGCTCGGCACGCCCACCTACACCCGCGATTTCGCGGCGCAGGTGAAGGTGCTCATCGAACACGAATACTGGGGCCTCTACAATATGGTCTGCCAAGGGGTAACCAGCCGGCTCGAGGTCGCGCAATATCTCGTTCAGGCCTTGGGCAAGGCCGATGAGATCAAGGTCAGCCCGGTCTCCTCCGACTATTTCGCCCAGGAATATTTCGCCCCGCGCCCGCCTTCGGAGCGCTTGCTGACCAAGAAACTCGACCTGCGTGGGATCAATGTGATGCGCGACTGGCGAACCTGCCTCGACGAATATCTCGCCGAATATTACGCCGGATATCTCGATTGAGCGCGCGGCGGGGGAAGCGATAGATGGCCAATATCATGGTGACCGGCGGCGCGGGCTTCCTCGGCTCGCATCTGTGCGACCTGCTGATCGCGCAGGGTCACGAAGTGCTGTGCGTCGACAATTTCTTCACCGGCTCGCGCGCCAATATCCATCATTTGATGAGCCATCGCAATTTCGAGCTGCTGCGCCACGACATCACACTGCCGCTGTTTGTCGAGGTCGATCAGATCTACAATCTCGCCTGCCCGGCCTCGCCGATCCACTACCAGTTCGATCCGGTGCAGACGGTCAAGACCAGCGTGATCGGCGCGATTATCCCGCTGGGCATCGCCAAGCGCACCAAGGCCAAGATTTTCCAGGCCTCGACTTCGGAAGTCTATGGCGATCCGGAGGTTCATCCGCAGCCCGAAAGCTACTGGGGCAAGGTCAACCCCCACGGTATCCGCTCGTGCTACGACGAGGGCAAGCGCTGCGCCGAAACGCTGTTCATGGATTATCACCGCCAGCACCGGGTCCAGATCAAGATCGCGCGGATCTTCAACACCTACGGTCCGCGGATGGCCACCAATGACGGCCGGGTGGTGTCCAACTTCATCGTCCAGGCACTGCGCGGTGAAGACATCACGATCTACGGCGAGGGCCAGCAGACCCGCTCGTTCTGTTATGTCAGCGATTTGCTCGACGGGTTCCAGCGGCTGATGGCGATGCCCGATGACTTCACCGGCCCGGTCAATCTGGGCAATCCGGGCGAGTTCACGATGCTTGAACTCGCGCAGCAAGTGCTCGACATCACGGGTTCGCGTTCGCAACTGGTGTTCCGCCCGCTTCCCGCCGACGATCCGCGCCAGCGCCAGCCCGATATCGCGCTGGCCCAGTCGGCGCTGGGCTGGGGGCCCAAAGTCGGGCTCGATGAGGGACTGCGCAAGACGGTCGATTATTTCGATACGCTGCTGGGTCGGCGCGGGGTGGCGGAGTGACGCCAGCGCTCACCGACGCGCCGGGCGAGCCTGCGGACTTCCTCACCGATTTGCAGCATCCCGGGCTGGTCTCCGCAATCGATTTGGCGCGCTGGCTGGCGGCGGTGATGGTGGTGATCGGCCACGCTAGGTTCCCGCTGCTCAAGGGCTATGGCCTGCTTGCGCCCGAGCAGCGCCCGTTATGGGTGCAGGGGTGGTACTTCGTCACCGGCTATTTCGTGGAGGCGGTGCTGGTGTTCTTCGTGCTGTCGGGCTTCCTGGTCGGCGGGATGGTCTGCGCGCGGCTCAGGCGCGGCAGCTTCGATGCGCCGGGCTACGCGATCGACCGGTTCAGCCGCCTCTATACCGCGTTCCTGCCGGCGCTGCTGCTGACCGTCGCGCTGACCGCGATCGGGCAATACTGGTTCAACGCGACCGGGCTGTATGATGCCACCAATCCGACCTTCACCGAGAAGGACACCGCGATCAACTTTGTCGCGAACAGCGGCATCGGGGCTTTCCTTGGCAATCTCGCCATGCTGCAGTTCTATTTCGTCGCGCCCTATGGCTCGAACCCACCGCTGTGGACGCTGTCGAGCGAATTTTGGTTCTATGCGGTGTTCGGCCTCGCCGCAGCCGCGGCGCTGCGTGGCGGTCTCGCGCGGTTCATGCTGGGCGCACTGGCGGTGGGCGCGGCGCTGGTGCTCGGGCCGATGTTCTGGCTCTATTTCGGGATGTGGCTGATCGGCGTGGTCGCCGCGGTGATCCGGCCGCCCCGACTCCCACTGGCGCTACCCGCGTGGGCCTTGCTTGGCGGGCTCCTACTGTTTCGCCGCTACGCCGACGCCGCGCTCGCGCCGACCGAGCCGATGGGGCTCGGGATTCAATTCGGGATCTGTCTGGCGATGGGGTTGATGCTGCTCGGCTGGCGGACCAAGCCACCGCGCTGGGCGGTGCCCCTGGCGGGCGTCAACCGCTTCATGGCGGATTTTTCCTATAGCCTCTATTTGACCCACTTCCCGGTGATGATACTGCTGGTCGCGGTGCTGGGGAGCGTGACTGGCAATCCGGGTTATGCGAGTGGTTTTGCACCGACCGATGGGCTGGCGCTGGCGACCTACGCGGGCGAAATCATGCTGGCCTTGAGCGTTGCCTGGGTCTTCGCGCAGTTGACGGAACGCCAGACCGGCAAGGTCCGGCGGTGGCTCAAGCGGGTGCTGGGCCGGACCGCAGCGACGCCTGCCACGCCTGAAACATCAGCACCGACCACAGAGGCTGCGTAGCGTCCTCGCGCCCCGCGAGATGGCTGGCCCAGCGCGCCCGCACCACTGCGGGATCGAACAAACCGTCGGCGTCCAACGCCTGTACAGACAGCAAGTCCTCCGCCCAGTCGCGCAGTGGGCCGTGCAGCCACAACCCGACCGGAATCGCGAATCCCGCCTTGGGCCGGTCGATCAGCGCGCGTGGGACATGGCGGCACAGCAAGTCCTTAAGGATCGCCTTGCCGCCGCCGGCGAACTTGAGCGTCGGCGAAATCCGCGCCGCCAGCGCGGTCACTGTCGGATCAAGGAACGGGATGCGCGATTCAAGGCTCACCGCCATCCCCGCGCGATCGACCTTGGCGAGGATGTCGTCGGGCAAATAGGTCACCGCATCGGCGTGCATCATCTGCACCTCGAGCGGCAGCGCAGCGAGGCGCGGATCGGTGCGCAGCCGCTGCTGGCAGCACAGCCCACCCGCCAGCGGCGAGGCTTGGGTCGCCCAGTCGTCGAGGAAAGTGTCGAACATCGCATCGAAACTGGTCGCTCCCGCCATGACCTTGATACCGCGCTGTGCATTGCGCCCGAACTGGCTTGAACGCCGCCGCCGGGCAAGATCGGACAGACCGTTCCACACCCCGGGCGGCACCGCGCCCGCCCCGCCGAGTACTACCCGGCGCAGCGGCGCGGGCAGCGCCTGCATCCGCCGCCACAGCTTGGGAAACTGGATATGCCGGTTGTAGCCGCCGAACAGCTCGTCGCCAGCATCGCCGGAGAGCGAGACGGTGACCTGCTGGCGCGCCAGCTTCGAGACGAGATGCGTCGGCAACTGCGACGAATCGGCGAAGGGCTCGTCATACATCGCGGGCAGCTGCGGGATGAGATCGAGCGAATCCTGCGCGGTTACATAGAGCTCGGTATGCTCGGTCCCGATCGCGCGCGCCACCGCCTTGGCGTGAACCGCCTCGTTGAACTCGGTTTCCTCGAAACCGATGGTGAAGCTGCGGATCGGCTGCGAGACGCTTTTCTGGGCCAGCGCGGTGATCAGCGACGAATCGATCCCGCCCGACAGGAATGTGCCCACCGGCACGTCCGCCACCAGCTGGCGCGCGACCGCCGCGCCGAGCACTTCCTCCAACGCGTCAAGCGCTTCGCCGTGATCGTCGATCGGATCGGCGGCACCGGCGAGGACCTGATCGGCGTAGTCGAAATATCGTGTCAGCCGGATCGGTCCCGGCGCGCCTTCCACCGGTGGCTCGGCCAGCGGCATGCGGTCGGCATCGGCGGGCAGCGTCAGCAGACACCCGGGGAGCAGCTTGAAGACGCCGCGATGGATGCTGAGCGGCGCGGGGACATAGGCGCGTGCCATCAGGCAGGCGAGCGCCTGCGGATTGACCGGATTGGCAAAGCCTGGCGTCGCGTGAATCGGCGCGAGTGTCGAAGCGAAGACAAAGCCCGCGGCGGTCCAGCCATAGTAGAGCGGCTTCTCGCCAAAGCGGTCGCGCGCCAGCGTCAGCTCGCGGCGCTCGCTGTCCCACAGCGCCAGCGCGAACATTCCGGAGAGCTTCTCGAGCGTCGGCTGGATGCCCCAGGCGGCAAAGGCGGCAAGCATGACTTCGGTGTCCGAATGCCCGCGCCATTCAGGCGCATTGCCCTCGGCCTCGAGCGCAGCGCGCAGCTCCATGAAGTTGTAGATTTCCCCGTTGTAGGTGACGGAATAGCGCCCGTCGGCCGAAGCCATCGGTTGATGGCCCGCCTCGGTCAGGTCGATGATCGCCAGGCGGCGATGGCCGAAGCCGATTGCATCATTATCGCCCAGCCACTCGCCCGACGAATCCGGCCCGCGCGGCAGGATGCGGTCGGTCATGGTGCGCAGCAGCTCGGGGGTGACGGGGGTACGGCTGTTGAGCAGTCCGGCAATACCGCACATCGGATTGTTCCTGGCTGAGAAAGTGCACCGTCAGGCCGAATGTTCTGGCCAGTCCGGGCGATCGATAGAGATTCGCTGCGCGACAGGCAAGCGCCGCACCGGCATCGGGTTTTGAATTGCAAGTCGCGGCGCCGATGCCTACGGAGCCGTCAACGCCGCTTACCTGGCAACTTCGGATCGAGTGCAAATTTTGTCCCGTCACCTGGCATTCCTATTGCCCGATATGGGCGGCGGCGGTGCCGAGCGGCTTACCGTCGACCTTGCTGCAGGATTCGTTGACCGGGGCTTTGAGGTGGAGTTGATCCTTCTGCGGAAGCGCGGGATTCTCCTCGACCTCCTGCCACCGCAAGTTCGCATAACCGGGCTTGGGGTGGACCGAATGTGCTCGGCGATCCTGCCGCTACGCCGACACCTCGCCAAGCACCGGCCCAACGCGCTGCTAGCCGCAATGTGGCCGTTGACCAATGTTGCCCTCGCCGCAGGAGCAGGATTGCGGCCGCGTCTGCGCGTGGTCATTTCCGAACATTGCATGCTGCGGCATCAGTATGCCGGGCAAGCGATGACGCTGGCCGCCATGCGCGCGTCGGCCTTGGCGATGTACCGGATGGCTGATGGCATAGTCGGAGTTTCGTCGGGTGTGGCTGCCGAACAGGCCGAGCTGGCGGGCCTGCCAGCTAACCGGGTCACGGCGATTGTCAATCCGGTCGGGTTTCCGCTTCGATCGGCAGGCGATCCCGATGCTTGCTGGCGTGGCGCGACAGGCCGCCGGATCCTGACCGTGGGCGCGCTGAAACCGCAGAAGAACCACCTGTTGCTGATCGACGCCTTTGCGCGGGTCGCGGCGCAGCGCGACGCTGTGCTCGCAATCGTCGGCGTCGGGCAGGAACAGGCGGCACTGGAGGCGCGCATTGTGGCGCTCGGATTGACCGGCAAGGTCCTGCTCGGCGGCTTCACCACAACGCCCGGCGATTGGTATGCCGGGGCCGACCTGTTTGCGCTTTCGTCGAACGATGAAGGCTTCGGCAATGTGTTGGTCGAGGCTTTGCATTTCGGCCTCCCGGTCGTTTCGACGGATTGTCCGACCGGCCCGCGTGAAATCCTTGAGGACGGACGCTGGGGGACATTGGTCTCGCCGAGCGATCCGGATGCGCTGGCGGCAGCTATCACCCTGACGCTTGACGATCCCGGCAGTGCGACGGGGCGGCGCGAACGCGCCGGTGAATTTTCAATCCAACGGGCGCTCGACGCGTACGAGGCGCTGCTGTTTCCTCGCTGACAGCGTGATAGGAGGGCCGGACTTGCTCCGCTGCACCGCTTGGCCGCGGGAAAATACCCTTGTGCGGTCCCGGCGCGCGGGCTAGGGAATCGGCGCGTCCTGACTATTTAGAAAACCGTAATTTATCAATCGCCAGTTCGTATTTTTCACAACCGTGCGGTTCCATCAAAAGGCATTTTCGTGAAAGTCGTCATTCTTGCCGGTGGCCTGGGCACGCGCATTTCGGAAGAGACCGGAGCCAAGCCAAAACCGATGGTGGAAATCGGCGGCAAGCCCATTTTGTGGCACATCATGAAGATGTATTCGACTCACGGTCTGAACGATTTCGTGATTTGCTGCGGTTACAAGGGCTATGTAATCAAAGAATATTTTTCTAACTATTTCCTGCACATGTCCGATGTGACTTTCGACATGGCGACAAATGAACGCCACGTCCGCGACAATTTTGCCGAGCCGTGGAAAGTGACGCTGATCGATACCGGCGAGCTCACCAACACCGGCGGTCGGCTCCGCCGGGTGGCCGGCCTGCTTGAGGACGATGACGCGTTCTGCTTCACTTACGGGGATGGCTTGTCGGACATCGATATTGGACGCGAGGTGACATACCACAAGGCGCATGGCCGGATGGCGACGGTTGCCGCAGTTCAGCCGCCCGGTCGTTACGGCGCGCTCGAGATCGAAAACGGCTGCGTCACGGGGTTCGTCGAAAAGGCACCGGGCGACGGCGGGTTCATCAATGGCGGCTTCTTCGTCCTCTCCCCCAAGGTGCTGCCCATGATTGCGGGCGATGACACCAGCTGGGAAGGCGAAGTCCTGCCCAAGATCGCCGCGCAGCAGGAGCTAATGAGCTTCAGCCACACGGGCTTCTGGCAGCCGATGGATACGTTGCGCGAAAAGAACGCGCTCGAAACACAGTGGGCCTCTGGCAGCGCGCCGTGGAAAGTGTGGTGAGCGGCAGCGGCAATTGGGCCGGACGAAACGTCTTTCTGACCGGCCATACCGGCTTCAAGGGCGGGTGGCTGGCATTGTGGCTGCACCAGCTCGGCGCGCGGGTGCACGGCTACTCGCTTGAACCGCCAACCGAACCATCGTTATTCGAAGTTGCTGGTGTGGGCGCGGTCCTGGCCTCGGATCGGCGCGGCGATCTCGATGACTATGCGGCGCTGGCGCAGGCGCTCCAGGATGCAACACCCGATGTAGTGTTCCATCTGGCTGCCCAGCCGCTGGTCCGCGAAGCCTACCGCAACCCGCTGGAGACGTTTCGCTCGAATACGCAGGGCACCGCGCATCTGCTCGAAGCAGCGCGCCGGGCGACGATGCTCAAGGCGGTGGTCGTGATTACCACCGACAAGGTCTACCGCATCGAAGAATGGGCCTATCCCTATCGCGAAAGCGACTATCTGGGCGGCTCGGATCCCTACAGCGCAAGCAAGGCTGCGGCGGAAATCATTGTCGAGAGCTATCGCAGCAGCTTCTTTGGCCGTGACGGGCACCCGGCTCATGTTGCCAGCGCGCGCGCCGGCAATGTGATCGGTGGAGGGGATTGGGCAGCTGAGCGGCTGGTGCCCGATTGTTTCCGGGCGAGCGACGATCAGCGCGACCTTGAGCTGCGCTTTCCGCAGGCCGTGCGACCCTGGCAGCATGTACTCGAGCCGCTCGCCGGCTATTTGCAGCTTGCCGACCACCTTTGCGGCCCTAACGGCGATGAATTCGCCAAGGCCTGGAATTTTGGACCCGACGGCAGCGGCGATGCAACCGTCGGGTATGTCGCGCAGATGATGATGGAACTGGCGGGAACCGGGCAGAGAGTGGTAGTTCCGCCACGCGCGGACAATCTCCACGAAACCGGTCTATTGCGGCTCGATTCCTCCCTAGCCCGCGCAACGATCGACTGGTTGCCGCGCTGGACGCTTGGCGAGGCGCTGGATCGCACTGCGGCCTGGCACACGGCCTGGCGCGGCGGGACGGACATGCACGCTTTCACCCTTACGCAAATTGCAGACTATGGGGGAGCCGGTGGCGCTGCCCCTGCTCCGGCCTCACCCTTGCAATGATCACGCGATTTTTCGAACATCCGACCCAGCTTGACGGTGCGCTGGTCATCGAGCGCCGACCAATCGGCGATGCGCGCGGCTTTGTGGAGCGGCTGTGGTGCGACGAGGACCTGGCGACGATTGCTGCGGGCCGCACGATCCGCCAGATCAACCGGACCGTGACTCGTACCAAAGGCACCGTCCGGGGCATGCACTTCCAGCGCGCGCCGCATGCCGAAACCAAATTCGTGCATTGCCTGCGCGGGCGGGTGTTCGACGTGGCGGTCGATTTGCGGCGCGGCTCGGCTACATTCGGCAAATGGCACGGGGTCGAGCTCGCGGGGGACGCGCACTTGACCTTTGTCATTCCCGAAGGCTTCGCCCACGGCTTCCAGGCGCTGACCGACGACTGCGGGATGCTCTACTTCCATACTGCCGCTTACGCGCCGGAGCATGAAGGCGGGGTCCATCCGATGGACCCCCAGCTGGCGATCGGCTGGCCTCTGCCGGTTGGCGAGGTTTCCGCGCGCGATCGCTCCCACCCCATGCTCGACGACACCTTCGAGGCCCTTTAGATCATGCATAATTGTCGCCATTGTTCACAGCCGCTCAGCCACGAGGTCATCAATCTCGGGCACCAGCCGCCGTCCAACGCCTATCTGTCGGCGGAAGGGCTGGAACAGCCGGAGGTGAGCTTCCCGCTCAAGGTCTTCGTCTGCACGCAATGCTGGCTGGTGCAGCTGCCCGCCCATGCCACAGCGAGCGAATTGTTCACCCCGGACTATGCCTATTTTTCTTCAACTTCGCGCGGATGGCTCGCCCATTGCGAGCGCTATGTCGCCGTGATGGTCGAGCGGTTCGGGCTTGACGCTCAAAGCCGCGTGGTCGAAATCGCTTCGAACGACGGCTATCTGCTGCAATTCGTCCAGCAGCGAGGCATTCCATGCCTGGGGATCGAGCCGACCGGGTCGACTGCGGCTGCGGCCAGGGCCAAGGGAATCGAAACCGTCGAATGCTTCCTTGGCGCCGCGACCGGCACGCAAATTGCCGCCAGCCACGGCCAGGCCGATCTGATTCCCGCCAATAACGTGTTTGCGCATGTGCCCGACATCAACGATTTCAGCGCCGGCCTTGCCGCACTGCTGGCGCCCGAGGGGGTCATCACGCTAGAGTTCCCGCATCTGCTCAGCCTTCTCACGGGGTTGCAGTTTGATACGATCTATCACGAGCACTATTCCTATCTCTCGCTCTCGTCGGCCAGCAGTGTGCTCGAAGCTGCGGGACTGCGCGTGTTCGATGTCGAGGAGCTTGCCACCCATGGCGGCTCGCTGCGCCTGTTCGCGTGCCACGCCGCCGCGGCGCATGAATTGAGGCCCGCCGTCGGGGGATTTCGCGAACGCGAGGAGCAGGCCCAACTCAACAGCCTGGCCGCCTACCAAGCGCTGCAAGGCGAAGCCGAGCGGATCAAGAATGACCTGCTGGCCTTCCTGATCGCGGAGCAGCGCGCTGGACGAAGCGTCGCTGCCTATGGTGCTGCGGCCAAGGGCAATACGCTACTCAATTTCGCCGGGGTGAAACCCGATCTGCTACCCTATGTCTGCGATGCGGCGAAATCGAAGCAGGGGCGCTTCCTTCCGGGCAGCCATATCCCGATCCTCGCCCCGAACCAGCTCGCCTTGGCAACGCCGCGCACGGTCCTGATTTTGCCCTGGAACATCGCGGAGGAAGTGGCCTCAAGCATGAGCCAGGTCCGCGAATGGGGCGGTCGATTCGCGACCGCCGTTCCGTCCCTTACGACTTTCTAGTGTTCCGAAATGACCCGCATTCTCCTTACCGGTGGCACTGGTTTTGTCGGACAACAAGTGCTGCGCGCCTTGCTGCAGTCCGATGGCGTGACGGTGACCGTGCTGACCCGCCAGGCCATCGCATCGCACGATGGCCGGTTGCGCTACCTGCAGTCGCCCGACCTGTTTGCGCAGAGCGATTCCTGGTACGAAGAGATTTGCCGCGACATCGACGTCGTGATCCATTGCGCGTGGTATGTGGCGCCCGGCGACTATCAATCGTCGGACCGGAATCTTGCTTGCCTGCGCGGCACGCTGGGACTGGCGGAGGGCGCGGCAGCCGCCGGAGTGCAACGGTTCGTGGGCGTCGGAACCTGCCTGGAATATGCGTTCGGGCCCGATCCATTGACACTCGATACACCGCTGGCACCAACTTCGCCCTATGCTGCGGCAAAGGCAGCGGCATTTCTCGCGCTGTCGCGAATGCTTCCGGCGCGCGGGACCGCCTTCGCCTGGTGCCGCTTGTTCTACCTTTACGGTCAAAATGAGGATCCACAGCGGCTGGTGGCAGGGCTTCGTACCAAGCTTGCCCGGGGCGAGCCTGTGCAGCTGACGCAGGGCCGCCAGATCCGTGACTTCCTCGACGTCGCGACTGCGGGCGAGCGGATTGCCAGCATCGCCTTGTCAGCTTACGAGGGCGCCGCAAACGTGTGCTCTGGCCTTCCCGTCACGGTTCGCGCGCTGGCTGAATCTATAGCGGATGAATTCTGCCGTCGCGACTTGCTCGAATTTGGCGCTCGACCCGAGAATGCGATCGATCCCCCGGTTGTCCTGGGTGCGCCGACCGCGATAGAGGCCAATTCTGCCTTTTCGTAGACCTCACAATCTTTCCAATTTCATCTGCAAAATTTGAAAGGGCCGAGCCGTGCCGCAAACGCAGTTCGCAGACGAACGTAACGACCAAATCCGGACGCTTGGCCGGGACCCGAGCTTTCTCGAGGCATCGCGCAAGTGGCTCGATCGCGCGCAGACGCTGAAATATTCGTATAATTTCGACTGGCTTGGCCGCCCGATCATCCAGTATCCACAGGATATCGTCGTGTTCCAGGAACTGGTCTGGCGTGTGCAGCCTGATGTCATCATCGAAACCGGGATCGCGCACGGCGGGTCGCTGATCCTGTCCGCGTCGCTGCTGGCAATGCTCGACCTCTGCGATGCGGCCAGCGCCGGGACCACGCTCGATCCCGCTCGCCCCCCCCGCAAGATCCTAGGCATCGACATCGACATCCGCCCTCACAACCGGGCGGCAATCGAAGCCCACCCTCTGCGCAATTACCTCGAGATGATCGAAGGCTCGGCCGTGGATGACGTGGTCGCCGAGCAGGTGCGCAAATTTGCCGACGGCAAGCAGCGCGTGCTCGTATCGCTCGATTCGAACCACACGCATGATCACGTTTTGCGTGAACTGGAACTCTACGCGCCGCTGGTCACTGCTGGCAGCTATTGCGTGGTCTACGACACGTTAATTGAAGACCTCTCGCCCGAATCGATCGGCGATCGGTCGTGGGGCAAGGGCGACAACCCCAAGACGGCTGTCTGGGAATACCTCAAGGCGCACCCCGAGTTCGAAATTGACAAGGCAATCGATCATAAGCTGGGCGTGTCGGTCGCGCCTGACGGGTTCCTGCGCCGCAAGGGCTGAACGAACCGGGGGACGGTACGCCGTCCCCCGGGTTCAAACCGGCACGAGTCTTACCTGCGCGCCCAAGCTTTCAACCTGCGCAGCGATCTCGGGCAAATAGTTCGGGTTCATCACCAGCACCGTTGTGTCCGGCTGCAGCGAACAGATCCATTCCGGGGGGTGGATTGCCACCCCGCTCACCGGCGCAAAGCAGCCTTGCTTGCCCGGATTGATATCGATCCCTCCGAGTACACAATCGGCGCCAAGGATAGTACTCAGGATGACTCCCTTGGTCGCCATCCCCCACACTGCCAAACCCCCATCATTGGCGAGGTCCTGCAATTGGACAATCGCCTCGGCTTCGGCATGGGCATAGGCGGTCGTCGCGGCAACCGCCTGCGCCCCGCCCGCTTGTGGGGGCTCCTCCAGCTTCGCCGGACGACAGATGACCCATTGGTATTGGTCATCGAACGAGTAAGCTTGGTCGATGACCGCGAAGCCCGCAGCCCGGACGCAGGTGGCGAGGGTCTCGGCTTCGAAATAATTGCAATGTTCGTAGCAGAAATCCCAGAATGCATGCGTTTTTAAAATCCACCTCAGATCCGGGACTTCGACGTAGAGTGGCACATCCGGCATGCACGCGCGGATCATTGCGAGGAAGGCCACCGGATCGGCGATATGTTCGAGCACGTGACGCAGCACCACCAGCCGCGCGTCGCTAGCAATAAGGCCTGGTTCGAGATTGGACTGGATCAGGCGAAAATTGGCACGCTCAGTCGGCTGGCAACTTGGATCGATGCCGATGCCGCGCATAGCCGGCGCGCTCGCACAAAACATCTCGAGGAATTCGCCCTTGCCGCACCCTACATCGTAAATCGCCCCACCCGACCCATCAACCCTATTGAGCAACATTTCGACGACCGATTGGCAATGGTTGCGAAATGTCGCGGAAGGCACGGAATTGTCGTAGCGCTCGTCATAGACAATCGCAGCGGAATCAAACTCGGTGTTGAATGAAAAGCCACATTTCGGGCAAGTACCCAACATGAAAGGTGCCGTCGGTGCCTGGCGGGCCGCAGCGACGGTTCGCCAGACAACATTCTGATAAATAGGCAAACTCCCGCGCCGCACAGTCGCATGGACCGCGGCGGAAGCGCATAAGGGACAAGGTTTCAAAGTTTGACTCCCTTACGACAGTTAATGGCTGTTCCGAGTAGAACTTTGCCTGTACCGATTTACCAAGGCGGTTCAAGGACCGAGTTGGCTGTTCAAACGAGGTGTCTTCCCGAACATGTTTTCGGTCGTCATTCCAACACGAAACCGGTCCGATCTTCTGAATTTCGCCCTGGCCAGCGTTGTCGCGCAGAATTGTAACGAGCTCGAAATCATCGTTTCGGACAATTCGACCGTTGCTGCGGAAATCGAGGCAGGCCGCGCGCTCGGTGAACGGTTTGCCCACGATGCCCGCATCCGCTTCGTCCGCCCGCCCGTGCCACTGGGCATGCCAGACCATTGGGAGTTCGCGACCAGCCACGCAACCGGAGACTATTTGCTGATCCTGACCGATCGCTTCGTGATGAGGCCCGACGCACTTCGGATCATCGGCCAGGCAATTGCGAACGATACAGCCGGCCCGCCCGAAATCATTTGCTGGCACACAGAGGCAGGCCTTGCTGCCGATGGGACATTTTTCGAGCGCCCCTATGGCGGTGCAATCAGAACGCGATCGACGCGCGAGGTGCTGGTTGAGTTTGCGGCATGTGGACAATGGCGCAGCACATTGCTTGGAACAAACAGCTTGCCACGCGGGCTGAACAGCGCAGTTCGTCGCGAGCTAGTTGAGCGCTCGCGCCGACGCCATGGCCGCTTCTACGCACCACTCGCACCCGATTACACCAGTGCGTTTCACCAGCTAGTGGCTGCCGATCGAATGGTGGAGATCGACTTTCCGCTTTATGCTGGTCATGGCTCGCGCAGTAACGGTGCCTCCGTTATGCGCAATGGCGTCGCGACTTATACCGATCAGTTCGGAGTCGATACGTTTGCTGGATGCCTGGTGCCAATCGACACCGTTATCAATACAACGATCCGGGACTATCTGTGGGTGGCGGAAACGACCGGCGCGCAAGTGCCGCCGATCGATCCCGTCGGTTACCTGCTGCTCAACTACCGGGAGCTGCAGGTCAAGCGCGAGCTCGGCTCGCCGCTTGCCATCGGCTCGATGAAGCGGGCCCTGCTGGCCAGCGCGGAAGGTCTGCCGGCCGCCGACCGCGATCGTTTTGCGATCGGTCGGGCGGAGATCGATGGCCGCGAAACCGTGGCATTCCGGGCACGGAACCTGCTGGAGCGGTATGGTCTACTCGCACCCGCCAAGCGCTTGGTCGCCCGGTACAGGTGGCGACGGGCCGAAGCAGATCGGCGGTATGATGATGTGCTTGAAGCGGTTAACGCCGTGCCACTGAATTTTCCGGTGGCAGGCGCACTTGGGCCCTCGCTCGGCCAAGCCTGATTTTTGTCGGCGGGCCTGGGGCGTTACGCCTCCAGGCCTCTTGCGCGAAGCCTTGATCGGCTGACGAAAACGACCCCAGCGGTGACCGCAAGCGTAACCAGCAGGGCCACTCCCAGCAGCGCCGCTCGCAACCACCACGGTTGTGACGGCTCGATCAATCCGGTTCGCGCCAGCAATCCCATTGTGCCGAAGGCAACCGCGCTCGGCAGGCCGGTGTCGATCAGGTAAAAGCGCCAGCGTGCGCCTGGCAGCATCCGGCCGAACATAACATTGAGCGCGCCGAAGAAGTAGACAGAGGCCACCGCCACCCACGTCCACACCCCGGCATTTGCGCCATAGCGGGGCACGAACAGCAGAAGCGATGGGACCATGATCGCCAGCGCAACGGCGTTGGTCCAGATGCTCAGGCTGGTCCAGCCGGTCGCAAGCTGGAAGTAATAGGGCAGCACGCATTGTCCGTGAAGGAACGTCCCGATCGCAATGATCGCCAACAGCGTGCCCGAATTGGCTGCCAACACCGGATTGCCCGACCAAGCGAGAATGATCGCGGGTGCAAAGTAGAACAGCCAGGTCGCTGCAGGTGCGGTCAGCACGGTTATGACCTGCGCCCAGTGATGGAAAAAGTCGTCGAGCCCGGTCTCGTCGCGACGCGCAACAAATTCGACCACGCGCGGGTAAAGTGCGGTCATGATTGGCGCCGCGACCAGCTCGAGCAGCAGCGCCACATTCGCGGCGAACACGTAATAGCCGAAGGTTTTGAGTGAAATGAGCCGGGACAGGACGATCTTGTCGGCCTGGGTCGCGGCAAGCGACAGTACCGAAATGGCCACCATTCCCAGCGCGAAGCGACCGATCGACGCCAAGGCTTCGCGCGAAAAGTGGCCGCTGCGGGATGTCTGCGGCAAGGCCAGCGCAACTCCGCTACGCAGCGCGATCACTATACACAGTGAAATCAGCACCTGCCACAGGAAGAATCCCCCGAGCCCGCCATCGAGCCAGGCAATGACCACGATTGCGCCGACACCGCGAAGCGTGGCGAACACCGCCGCGATCACATTGCACAGTAGTTGCCGCTGGAGTCCGTAGAGCGTGCCGCGAAACACGCTTTCGACAAACCGCAGCGCGATAAGTGCTCCGCCGATCGTCAAAGCATGGGCAATGGTGGTGGCGCTCAAGGCGTCGGCGCGGACCCATCGCTGGGCAATGGTCGGCGCGGCCAGCGCGAGCCCGCCGATGATCAATACGGCAACGACGGCGATCACCCACTCGACGCTGCGGATCAGATCCTTGAGATGGACGGCGTCGTGCTCACCGGCCTGATAGCGTGCCGCTTCGCGCGTCAGTGTCGGGGTCATGCCGAAGTCGAGCACCAGCATGAACGACTGGATCACCGCGAGAATGCCGATGATGCCGTAAGCTTCCGAGCCGAGGTGGTGGATATAGAGCGGAACGAACGCGACGCTCATCGCCGCTTCCCACACGCGTCCGGCGTAATTGGCGGCGACGTTGCCGGAAAACGACGATTGCTCCGCCAGCTTGCGCAACAGTCCGGACGATGCGGCCGTGCCGGGTGGATTCTCGGGAGGTGAAGGGACCGTCACGGAAGGGTGTTTTCTTCGCCATGTTGGACGTGAGCGGCGGTCGGCGCCGGCCAGTCGTTTCGTTCCCGATCACCCCGCAGACCGGAGGTGCTAGCCACCTAGCATGCGGGCATTGGCCGAGCCATAGGGCTTGCGCGCGACATAGGCACGCATATGGAAGCGCGATGGGACGAATTTTCTCCGCACTGCGCATCCTCCGGGCGGCTACGCGCAACATCGCCTATCGCTGGTACCTTGCGATGGCGTTCCCGGGCATAAGTGTCGGGCGGCGCGTAAGTTTCGGGAAGGGGATAACTATCGTTGCCTTCGATCACGGCACGCTTGTCATAGGCAATGACAGCGCATTCCAGGACTATGCCTCGATCCATGTTGAGCGCGGGCGGATGACAATCGGGCGGGAGTGCCTGATCGGTCGTTGCTCGGTCATCGTCTGCCAGGACCGGATCGCGCTGGGCGACGGCGTATTGATCGCCGAACACGTCACGATTCGCGACCAGGATCACCTTCACGGCGGCGACGGCCGGATTGCGGTGCAGGGCTTCGCGACCGCGCCGATCGCCATCGGCGACAACGTCTGGCTGGGAGCCAAGGTCACGGTCACCAAAGGCGTCGAGATTGCACCGGGCTCTATAATTGGCGCCAATGCCGTCGTCACGCGCTCGCTCGCCCGCAGGGGCAGCTATGGCGGGGTTCCGGCGCGCCGGATCGGTCCGTAGTGCGGCGAGTAATGCAGCCGAACGGGAAGCGATCTGGCAATTGTGGTCGTCGCAACAAACCGATAGAGCGATAATCACCAGCGGAGCCGGGCACTCCCGGCGGCATGATAAATCGTCCTTCTTCCCCCTTAGACCAGGATTCTCGCAGCTAACCCATGACGATTTACTGGCTCCTGTTTGCCTTTCCTGCGATCATGGCACTGGCCTATCCGATCCGGACCGAACGCTATATTCCGGGCCCCGCCCAGGGCCTGGCGCTGATGGCATTCGTCCTGTTCTACGTGCTGTTGGGGGCGCTGCGATTCGAAACGGGCGGCGACTGGTTGACCTACGGGGAAATGTTCGACGAAATACAGAGTGAATCGCTTTTATATGCGGTGACCACAACCGATCCCCTGTACGGCGTGATCAACTGGATGTCGGCCCAACTCGGCACCGGTATCTATCTCGTCAACGGCATTTGCTGCTTTGTGCTGGGCTACGGCGCAGTCCGTGCCGCGCTGACGACGCGCGAACCCTGGCTGGCGCTGCTTATTGCGGTTCCCTATCTGCTGATTGTCGTTGGGCTTGGTTATGTGCGCCAGGGCGCAGCGATCGGAGTGATCCTAATCGCAATTTCGTCAATCGACCGATCTCGCCCGCTTCGGACGATCGTCTATCTTGTGATTGCCACATTGTTGCACTCTTCCGCAGCGATGGCGGTGCCACTATTCGGCTATGCGTTGATCAAGCGCAACCGCGCCTTCGCGATTGTCGCCATGGTGGTCGGCGCCCTGATGTTTGTCACGCTGTTGGCACCGCGCCTCAACCAATTCGAAATCGGCTACATCGATACCGAGTATGAATCCAGCGGCGCGGGCATCCGCTTGTTGATGGGGCTTGTGCCGTCGCTACTGATCCTGGCGCGCTATCGCCGGTTCGCCTCTTCGGCGCGTACCCGTTCGATCTGGATCGCCATTTCGATCGCAAACCTGATGGCCGGAGTAGCATTGTTGATATCGGCGTCATCAACACTGGTCGATCGGGTGGCGCTCTATTTCTCGATCGTCCAGTTGGCTGCATTTGGTGACATCCGCGACCTTTTAGGCATTTCCAATCGGATGACGTTCTTTTTGCGGATCCTTCTGATTGCCATCGCTGCGGCGGTGCAGACTGTGTGGCTGGTCTACGCCACCCACTCGATTTACTGGGTCCCCTACCAGTCGATCCTGCAGAACCTGTGACCCCATGGCGGATAGCGTCCCAGCAGTCGGCCCGCTGATCGCGGTTTGTGCTAACCAGGCTTGGAACCTCGTCAATTTCCGATCCGGGCTGATTGCCGCATTGCGTGACGCAGGGTTCCGGGTGCTCGCGATCGCGCCGCCCGACCCGACGATGGAAACGCGGCTTCGCGCGATGGGATGCGATTTCGCGGCCGCACCGATCGATGCGATGGGGCTGTCGCCGTGGCGCGATCTGCGTACCCTCCTGGCGCTGCGCAGGATCATCCGCGTGCAGCGCCCGGTTGCCTGGTTAAGCTGGACCATCAAGCCAAATGTCTATGGATCTCTGGCAGCTGGCATGGCGGGAGTCGCGGCGTTGCCGAACGTCTCGGGGCTGGGGACCGCTTTCCTCAGAAAGAACTTCCTCACGGCGCTGGTCGTTGGGCTTTACCGGATCGGCTTTGCCCGGGCCAGCACCGTGTTCTTTCAGAATGCAGAGGATTGCGAGCTTTTCCTCGCGCAAGGGATAGTCCGGTCGGAACAGGCCCGACTGCTGCCGGGTTCGGGAATTGATGCTGCCGCCTGGGCGCCGCACTCGCCCGCGCGACCCGCGCCGCGCGGCTTCCTGATGATAGCCCGGATTGTCGCCGACAAGGGCGTCCGGGAATATGTCGCGGCCGCGCGAGAGATCAAGCTGCGCTGGCCGGACGCGCGCTTTCGCCTGCTCGGGTTTCGAGATGTGGCCAACCGCACCGCCGTCGGCGCAGAGGAATTGGCCGCATGGGAAGCCGAAGGCACGGTCGAGCTCATCGAGCCGACCGACGATGTCCGGCCCGCGATAACGGCGGCCGACTTCATCGTCCTGCCATCCTATCGCGAGGGACTTTCGCGGGTGCTGCTGGAGGCCGCCGCGATGGGGCGCCCGATCGTCACCACCGATGTGCCGGGTTGCCGGGATATCGTGACCGATGGCGCCAACGGCTATTTATGCCGGCCGCGCGATTCCGCTTCGCTGGCCACAGCGCTGACGCGCGCCGCGACGACCGATGACGACAACTGGCACCGCATGGCGGATGCGGGCCGCGCCCGGGTAATCCGCGAATTTTCGCTCGAACGGGTCAATCGCCTCTATTTTTCCGCCTTGATCGACGCGGGCATCCTGCCGCCAACAGCGCTATGAGACGCGCTGCAGGGCCTTCCCAATCGTCCTGCCTTGGCTTAAAGCCCCGCTGCCAAGCACACTAAGCGTGCGTGTACCGTCGCAACGAGGAGAATGGAATTGATTCAGCCTGAGCGAGTGCCGACTGCGGGTCGCGCGGTGAAAGGCCCTCGACTTGTGCGTTTTGCAACAGTCCTGGCAATTGTTGCGATTGCGCTTGGCGGTTGCGCGAGGCGAGGCGGCAAGATTCCCTACGATCCGGTCGGATTCGGCCCTCCAGACCCCTCTGCGCTGAGCGAGCCGGCCTATGACATTCCAGTTGGCCCGCTTGATGTGCTGCGAATCACGGTATTTCGGGTCACCGACCTCACTGGCGAGTTCCAGGTCGATTCGCGCGGGCTAGTCAATCTGCCGCTGATCGGCGCGATCGATGCGCGAGGCCAGCGGCCCGAGCAACTGGCCGATTCGCTCGAACGGCTGTACAGCCAGCGCTATCTCAACAATCCGGACATCACTGTCCGCGTGCTGTCGACCAATCAGGCTAACATCACGGTCGATGGCGGGGTCAATGCGCCCGGGATTTATGCTTTGCCGGGCAAGACCACCCTGCTTGGCGCGATCGCGATTGCCCGCGGAGTCAACGCTGACAACGGTAATCCCAAGCGGGTCGCAATTTTCCGCAAGCGCGACGGCAAGACGGTTGCAGCGGCATTCGACCTGGTTTCGATCCGCCATGGGGAGATGGTCGATCCGCTGGTCTATCCGGGCGATACGATTGTTGTCGATGGTGCCCAGCTGCGCGCGATTTATCGCGAATTGCTGCAAACGCTGCCCCTATTTGCGATCTTCGGCCAACTCTAGACTTCACCCCGGGCACACCGCATGGGCGGGCAGTAACCATGCAACGGGACTACAAGGCAGTTCAATAGATGACAGCGCAGGTTTTGACTGGACTACCCGTCGGCACGGCACCGCCGTTGACCGCGCATCGGCCGGTCGTCGGATTCGAACTCGGCGATGTCCTTCGGATCGTCTCGGAGCGTCGCTGGATCATCCTGGGCAGCGGTGCAATCGGCCTGCTTCTCGGCATAATCAGTGCGCTGATGATGACGCCGCTGTATCGCGCATCCGCCACGCTCGAGCTTAATCCGCAGACTAACGAGATGATCGAAGGTGCTGCGGGCGGAAAGCAGGGAGCGGTTCGCGGAGCCAATCAGGAGATGCTGGGTACGCAGATCGGCCTGCTCAAAAGCGAGACGCTGGCCCGACGCGTGGCGCAGAACCTCAACCTTGTCTCTGCCCCCGCGTACGGTGGGGCCGAAGGCACGCGCGATGCGCGGACCGAACGCGCAGTAGCTATCATCCAGGCCAATACCACGGTCGAGCCGGCCAAAAACAGCTTGCTGATCCGCGTCGATCACATTGCGACCGATCCGGTTGACGCGGCCAAGGTCGCCAATGCTTTGGCGCAGGGTTTCATCGCGTCAAGTCTTGAGCGCAGGTACGATTCCTCGTCCTACGCGCGAAAGTTTCTGAGCGACCAACTTGCCCGAACCAAAGTCGCGCTGGAAGACTCCGAACGTACGGTCAATTCCTATGCAATCGATGCGGGGCTGTTCCGCACGCCCGGGACGGTAGTCGATGGCAAGACCAGCGAAGGTTCGACCCTTGCCGCAAACGATCTTATCGCTTTGAACGAGGCGCTTAACGTGGCACGAGTCAAGCGCATCAACAGCGAGCAGGCCTACCGCAATTCAGCTGTCGATTTTGCCGCCGACCAAGCTTCGAATGTCAGCACCCTCGTCGACCAGCGCACGCAACTCCAAGCCGAATACGACCAGCTTTCGCGGACATTCAAGCCTGACTATCCTCAAATGCGCGAGCTTCAGGCCAAGATTTCTCGCATCGATAGCTCGATCAGTGGCGAACGCGGACGCGTAGTTAACAACAAGCGCGGCGAACTCATGGGCGATTTCATGGCGGCGCAGCGGACCGAAGCCCAGATTGCGGCCCAGGTTGCCGCAGCCAAGGGCGAGGTTCAGAGCGAGCGCAGCCGGTCGATCCAGTACAACATTCTCCAGCGAGAAGTGGATACCAACCGCGCGCTCTATGACGCCCTGCTCCAGCGCTACAAGGAGATTGGCGTAGCTGGCGGCATTGGGCAGAGCACGGTTTCGATCGTCGATCAGGCCGAAGCGCCCCGCGGCCCGTTCAAGCCGCGCCTGCCGATCAATGCCGGCGTCGGGATGCTGCTGGGTCTGGCCCTTGGGGTAGCCTCAGCCTTTGCGATTCATCTGTTGTTCGACAACATTATCGATCCGGGCGACGTTCGTAACAAGCTCCACTTGCCTGTGCTTGGTGTTATCCCGCTCGAGTCCGAGGGGCGCACGCTGATGGAGGCGCTGGCCGATCGAAAATCGGACGTATCGGAGGCCTACTACTCGGTCAGGACCGCGCTCAAGTTCTCGCGGCCCGGGGGTGCCCCGAAAACCTTGCTGATCACCTCGACGCGGCCGGGCGAAGGCAAATCGACCTCGGCCTATGCCATCGCCAGTTCGATGGCGCGGTTGGGGGGCAAGGTGCTATTGGTCGACGCCGATTTGCGCAGGCCGACTTTCATGTCGAGCCGCAAGGACGGCTACGGACTTGCCCATCTTCTCGGCACCGAAGAACCACTGGCCGCCTATGTCGAGAAAACCCAGATCGACAATCTCAGCCTGATACCCGTCGGTCGATTTGTCGGCTCAGCTGCTGAACTGCTGAGTTCCAACCGCTTGCCGATCATTATCAACGAAGCAAGCCAAACCTACGACATGGTGGTGATCGACGGGCCGCCGGTGCTTGGCTTGACCGACGCCCCGTTGCTGAGCGCCGCCGCCGAATCGACCGCCATCGTCATCGAAAGCCGGGCGTCTCGCACCGCCAATGTGATTGAGATGAACCGGCGACTGACCGAGGCGGGCGGTTCGGTCATCGGGGTTATCCTGACCAAGGTGAGTCTTGGCGGTAACGGATACGGCTACAACTATTATTCCTACACCTATGGTTCGGATGGCAGTGGCGGAAGGGTCAGCTCCGATCCCAGCCGGGCGCTCGACCTGGGCGGGTCGGCCGAGTAAGGGACGTTCCATGACACCGCTAGTTCATTCCGCAGCTGGGCGCGGCGGGCCGCGTCGTGCGACCGCGCTCGCCGCAGCGCTGGGGCTGGGCATTCTGGCCTTGCTGGGGCTAACCGGGCGAGTTGCCGAGCGGCCCCATGCACCCTCCGCGCTGGACGCGATCGGTCCGGGCAAGCTCGGCGCTCTGCGGAGTCTTCGCCTCAATCCAGACGGCAGGCCTGCCCGCGGCATCGCCGCGGTCGCTCGCAGCGCGATGACCGGCAATCCGCTGGCGTTCGAGCCGTTCTTTGGCATCGCCGCAGCTGGCTTTTCGAACACTGCGACCGGCAGCCTGCATGATGGAGCGCTGCTGCGCGAGGCCGTGCGCCGCAACCCCCGTGCTCGCGAGGCGCGCGCATTGCTGCTGCGCCAAGCGGTGGGTCAGCGCAAACTACCGGAAGCGATCAACCAGCTGGCGGTCCTCAACCAGCTGGGCAGTGCGCCGATCGACCAGCTCATGCTGGCGCTGGGCAAAGCCATTGTCACCGAACGGCAGGTGACCGACGTAGTCGCTGCGCTTGCCCCGCATCCCGAGCTCTACGCGCCGTTCCTGCGCGGGTTCGGCGCGGCCGCCAAGCCTGCCGCGCTGACGGTCCGGGCGATCACCGACCTGCCGCCCAAGGCAATGGGTGATCCGATCGTGCGCCAGCTGGCAATTTCCCAGCTGGTCGGCGCGGGCGAGTTCGGCGCGGCACGGGCGTTGTGGCGTGCCCGGCTGGCGAAACCCTCGACCGGGTTGGTCCATAGCCCCGATTTCATCGATACCAGGGCACCGCCTCCGTTCAACTGGGACCTGACCATAAACGAAATTGGGGCGGCCGAACGCGATATTGGCGGCGGGTTGCTGGTCGATTATTATGGCCGTTTGGCTGGCGTACTGGCCTCGCAATTGCTGACGCTCGCACCCGGGCAGTACGTCGCTGTGCTCGACTATCGAAGCACCTCGGGAGCCCCGGGCAATCTGGCGCTCGAACTGCGCTGCGCGACCGGCGATGTTTTGCTGGCGGCGCGCCCGCTTGATGGCAAGATCGAAGTCGCCCAGACAATCAGGCTCGGTTTTGCCGTGCCTTCCGGGGCCTGTCCGGCGCAGGCGCTCCGTTTGGTCGGCAGGCTTGGTGAAGTCCAGGAAGCCCAGCGGATCGATGTGCGGCGCCTCGATGTCGTGCGGGCGGAGGTCCGGCCATGACCAATTCGACCCGGTCGATCGCGACCCTTGCCTACCTGGTCGCCGTGCTCCTGCTGGGCGGCGCTAGCGCTGGGGGCTATTCGGGCAACACCTTGCTGCAATTTGCGGGCGCCGGACTGGTCGGCTGGGTCTATTGGGCCAGTGCGCCGGGCGAAGCTTCCGTGACCGGACTGCGGCGTTTCCTGATCGCCGTGGCAGTCCTGATCGCGGTGCAATTCCTGCCGCTGCCACCGGCGCTGTGGACCCATATGCCAGGACGCGGCGCCATAGCGCAGGGCTTTGCCCTTGCCGGGGAACCACTGCCGTGGCTAACCCTGTCGCTTGCCCCGTGGAAAAGCATCGCCTCGTTCGCCTGGTGGATTCCGGCGATCGCGCTGTTCGTCGCGATGCGCGCAGAAAGTGCTCCGTCGGCGCGCAGCCTGATCTGGACGATTACAACAGTGGCGGCGGTTTCGGTCGTCTTGGGCGCGCTGCAGCAGGCCGGCACGGGCTACCTTTATATTGTGACCAACTACGGCGAGGGTCCGGGCTTTTTCGCCAACAGCAACCATCAGGGCAGTTTCGTCCTGACCACGCTGGCCCTGTGGACGGGCTGGATCGCCGCAGCCCGGCAACAACCCTCGCGTTGCGGCCCCGGTCGCTTCGGCGGCTCGCAAACGGTCCTGTTGGCGATCGCGGGGCTGCTGATAATGGGTGTGTTGGTGAGCGGTTCGCTGGCTTGCCTGTCGTTGTTGCTTCCGGTCACCGTCGCGTCGCTGTTCATTGCCAGGCCCCAGCTGCGGGTTGCGCTGCCAGTGATTGTGGTCGGCGCAGTGGTGGTGGTTGGCGGCTTTGTCGCTTTCCTGCTCTTTGGCCCGATTGCCAACGATCTTACAGCGAAGGGCGCGGTGGCGGGTATCAGCCGCGGCGAATTCCTCGTCAACGGCGTGAAGATGTTGCGCGATTACCTGCCGTTCGGCAGCGGCGTGGGCACGTTCCAAGACCTCTATCGCTGGTACGAGAACCCCGCTCAGGTGGGCACGACCTACGTCAACCATGCGCATGACGACCTGCTCGAATTGCTGATTGAAACCGGTTTGTTCGGACTGGCCGCGGTGGGTCTGTTTCTGGTGTGGTTTGCGCCGCGCGCCTGGAACCTGTGGACCAACGAACGCAATCATCCTGTAGCACTGGCTGCTAGCGTGGTGATTGCGGTCGAACTGCTGCACAGCCTAGTTGACTACCCGTTACGCACGGCGGCGATGAGCAGCGTGATGGCGATTGCCTGCGTACTGCTGGTCCGTCAGCCTGAAACGCAACGCAACCGCAGGAGGGATTTGCGCCCCAGCGAGCACACAGACGGCGAATTGCTCCGAATTTGATCCTGGGCTGCTACGGCGTTTCAGGCCAGCGCGATGTCGGGCGCGTCTTCCTGCTTCATCCCGATCACATTGTAGCCGCCATCGACATGGTGGATCTCGCCGGTCACGCCCGAGGCGAGGTCCGACAGCAGATACAGCCCGGCACCGCCGACGTCCTCGATCGTGACATTGCGGCGCAGCGGCGAGTTCAATTCGTTCCATTTGAGGATGTAGCGGAAATCGCCGATGCCCGACGCGGCCAAAGTCTTGATCGGGCCGGCCGAGATGGCGTTGACCCGGATATTGGCGGGCCCCAGATCGTTGGCAAGGTATTTGACGCTGGTTTCGAGCGCGGCCTTGGCCACCCCCATTACGTTGTAGTGCGGGATGACCTTTTCGGCCCCGTAGTAGCTTAACGTCAGTACGCTTCCCCCCGTCTCGGGCATCATCGCGGCGGCGCGCTGGGTCACCGCGACGAGGCTGTAGGCCGAAATGTTCAGCGTCATCAGGAAGTTTTCGAGGCTGGTGTCGAGATACTGGCCGCGCAGCTCGGCCTTGTCCGAAAAACCGATCGCATGGACCACGAAATCGAGCACCGGCCAGCGCGCCTTCAGCGCGGCAAAGGCGGTATCGAGCGCGGTCATGTCAGCAACATCGCATTCGATCAGGAAATCGCTGTCCAGGCTCGCCGCGAGCGGACGGACGCGTTTTTCCAGCGCCTCGCCCTGATACGAAAAGGCGAGCTCCGCGCCCGCCCCGTGCAATTTCTGCGCGATCCCCCAGGCCAGAGACTTGTCGTTGGCCAGCCCCATGATCAGCCCGCGTTTACCCTTCATCAGCCCGGTCATTCGTCAAAATCTCCGTCCTGTACCAACGTCTTGCGCGAGCGATTGTCGGCTTGGCCAAGCATATCGCGCTCTTCCGGCGTTTCGGCCAGCGCGGCGTTGAGTTCGGCCCCGATCACCATCCCTAGGCCGACCAGCCAGAAAAAGAAAAGCGCGATCATCACCCCCGCCAGACTGCCATAGGTCAGGTCGTAGGCGAACAGCGTCCGCAGCACGACCGGGAGCAAGGCCGTGACTCCGATCCACCACAGCGTCGTGAGCAGCGCGCCCGGCCATTTGGGGAAGCCGCGTCCGCGATAACGGCCGGGGGTCAGCGAAATGAACAACAGGAACAGCGAACCATAAAGCCCCAGCGCGGGGATAAACCGCGATAACGCGAGCTGATGATAGCGATCGGCCACTTGCGGAAACCACGCATCGACCACTTCCTGCGCCGCGCCGAGCAACACGCCCGCGAGCAGCGAGGCGAGCAGCAGCACCACCGAGGCGAGGATCACGCCCGTCGAGAGCAGTCGATAGCGCCAGAACGCCTGCGTCGCACGGGTGCCATAAGCGCGGCGCAGGATGTCACGGATCGTCTCGACCAGACTGCCGACGGTCCACAGCCCGACCAGACCGCCCGCCCACAGCAGCCAGCCCGAGCGCGCGGCGACAACCTGCCGCGCGACCGGCTCGACTACTGCCGCGACATCGGGCGGGACCGCGCGCAGCACCGCATGAAGCGAGGCAAGCTGCTGCTGCGGTTCCCCGATCAGCGAAACAATCGCTGCAACAGTGATGAAAAACGGGAACAATGAGATCAGCGCCATATAGGCGAGGTTACCGGCATGGATGAAGCCGTCGTTATAGGCCCCGGTCCACACCCGCGTAACGATGCAGTGCAACCGGGTGCCCGGACCCACCGTCTGTTCGACCCTCTCCTGCAGCCCCGCGCGCCAGCGCAACGCTTGCTTGCGGCGCGCCTCGGGCGAGAGGTCGGGCACGCTCAGCGCGGGCGCATCGGGCTCGGGCTGGACCTGCGCAACCGGCCGTTCCTCGACCGCGGGGGCGTGAATGAGCGACAGTTGGCTAGACTCCCAGCCGGCCGCGCAGCGGGCGCGGATCGGTCCAGCCTTCGAGCCGCTTGGCCAGATCCGCGTCCGCTTCGGGCAACTGGATTTCAAGCGTGACCAGCTGGTCGCCGCGGGTCCCGTCCTTGCGACTGAAGCCCCGGCCCTTGAGGCGCAGGACTTTGCCCGAACTACTCCCCGGTGCCACCGTCAGCATCACCGCGCCATCGGGACTGGGCACTTTGACCTTCGCGCCGTTCACCGCCTCGTCGAGCGTCACCGGCAGATCGAGCCGCAGATTGTCACCCTCGCGCTTGTAGAACGCGTGCGGCTGCAGCTGGATCAGGACCGTGGCGTCGCCCTTGCCGCCCGGCCCCGCCTCACCCTTGCCCGGCAGGCGCATCTGGGTGCCGTCATCGACCCCGGCGGGCAGCTTGAGGTCGATGGTCTTACCGTCGGCCAAAGTGATCCGCTGCGTCGCGCGCGTCGCCGCATCGGGCAGCGTGACGTTGAGGCGGTACTGGACGTTGGCCCCCTTGGGTGCGGCGCGGCGTTGCTGGGTGCCACCGCCCGGCCCGCCGCCCATTCCGCCACGCCCACCGAACAGGCCTTCGAAAATATCGCCAATGTCGATCCCCTCGGCCGCGCCCCCGCCGAAGCCTTCGAACCCGTCGGCGCGAAAGCCGCGCTGACCGCCCGCCCCGAAGCCCCCGCCCGGCGCGCCACCAAAGCCGAAGCCGGCGGGATTGCCCTCGGCGTCGATCTCGCCCCGGTCGAACCGCGCGCGCTTGTCCTTGTCCGACAACAGATCGTAAGCGCGGGTCACCTCGCCGAACCGCTCGGTGGCCTTGGGATTATCGCTGTTGCGATCGGGATGAAGTTCCTTGGCGAGCTTGCGATAGGCGGACTTGATCTCCTTCTCGCTGGCGCTGCGCGCCACGCCCAGGGTGGAATAGGGATCGGCCATACTGGCTTAGCTAGGTGCTACACCGCGCCGGGGCAAGCCGTGCTTTCCTCGCGCGGGGCGCACGGCTATGGGCATCACAGCAAATGAGCGCCAAGCTTGTCAGGACAATGCGGTGAATTCCGGACCAGCCGAAACCTTGATCCCCGACAGCGATCCCTTCGCGCTGTTCGATGCGTGGCTGGCCGAAGCGCGCGCCGCCGAACCGAATGACAGCAATGCGATGGCGCTGGCCACCGCGACGCCCGAGGGCGTGCCATCGGTGCGAATGGTGCTGCTCAAGGGGCATGGCCCGGACGGTTTCACCTTCTACACCAACAGCCACAGCCGCAAAGGCGCGGAAATCCTCGCCAATCCGCGGGCCGCACTGCTATTCCACTGGAAATCGCTGCGCCGCCAGATCCGCATCGAAGGCTCGCTCGGCGAAGTCGATGTCGCCACCGCCGACGCCTATTTCGTCAGCCGCAGCCGCGATTCGCAGCTTGGCGCGCTGGCCTCGGACCAGTCCGCGCCGCTCGATGCGCGGGGCACGTTCCTTGATCGCTATGACGCGGCGGCGGCCGAGTTCGAGGGCCGCGAACCCCCGCGCCCGCTCCACTGGACCGGCTTTCGCCTGACCCCGCGCGCGATCGAATTCTGGTGCGACCGCGCGCACCGGCTGCACGATCGCCGCCGCTTCACCCGCCGGGTCGATGGCAGCTGGACCAGCAGCCTGCTCTACCCGTGAAGAGTTCGGCCTCCCTCAATCGCAGCGCGGCTTACGCGAGCATTGCGGTCGCGCTGCTGCTGGTCGGACTCAAGGGCTGGGCGGCGTGGTCAACCGGCTCGACCGCGATGCTCGGCAGCCTCGCCGATACAATGCTCGACCTGGTCGCGAGCGTGGCCACGCTGGCCGGGGTGTGGATCGCCGCGCAGCCCGCCGACGACGACCACCGCTTCGGGCACGGCAAGGCCGAGGCGCTGGCGGCGATGTTCCAGGTCGTGCTGATCTCGATTTCGGCGCTGAGCCTCGCGTTCCGCGCGCTGACCCAGCTCTTCGCAGGGGCGCGGCCCCAGGCGGCGAGCGAGGGCATCCTGGTCTCCGCGCTTGCGATGGCGGCCACGCTCGCGCTGCTGGCGTGGCAACGCCACGTGATCCGCCAGACCGGCAGCCTCGCGATTGCGACCGATCATGTCCACTACAAGTCGGACCTCGCGCTCAACCTCGCGGTGATCGCGGCGCTGGTGCTCGATCGCTATGCCGGGTTCACGCGCGCCGACCCGCTGTTCGGACTCCTCATCGCACTGTGGCTCGGCTGGGGCGCGTGGCGTGCCTCGCAAGCAGCGATCGAGCAGCTGATGGACCAGGAATGGCCCGATGAGCGAAAAGCGCAGTTCCTCGAAGTCGTCGCGCGCCAGCCCGAGCTCAAGGGTGTGCATGACATGCGCACGCGCAGCGCGGGCAATCGCGATTTCGTGCAGTTCTGCGTGTGGGTCGACGGGACGATGAGCCTGAGCGCGGCACACCGCGTGATGGACGAGATCGAGGCCCGGCTGATGCAGGAATTCCCCGGCGTAGAAGTGCTGATTCACCCCGAACCGGAAGTGACGAAATGACCATCCCCTATTGGCATGTCGATGCCTTTGCCGACCGTCCCTTTGCCGGAAATCAGGCGGCAGTGATGATTCTCGACGAATGGCTCGACGATGCCGTGCTGCAGGAGATCGGCGCGGAGAATTTGTTCGCCGAAACCGCTTTCGTCGTGCCCGACAAGACTGGCGAGGCGGACTGGGAATTGCGCTGGTTCACCCCCGAAGTCGAAATCCGGCTGTGCGGGCATGCCACGCTGGCCTCGGGACATGTGCTGCTCGGGCTCGATCCGGGGCCGGAGCGCGTGCGGTTTCGCACCCGGCAGGCGGGCGTGCTCGAAGTGCGGCGGGTGGGCGATGCTTATGAAGTCGCACTGCCGGGCATCCCAACCACTTTGGGCGAGTGGCCGCAGGCGGTCGCCGCATTGGGAACTGAGGTGCAGGAAGTCTGGCGCTCGGCCGACGAACACTACAACGTCTTCCTGCTCGCCGATGAGGATCGGGTCCGCAATCTCGCTCCCGATATCGCCGCGCTGGGCGGGCTGGGCGAGCAGCAGTTCATCGTCACCGCCCCGGGCCGCGAAACCGATGTCGTTAGCCGGGTGTTCGTGCCCGGCGCGGGCGTGCCCGAGGACAGCGTGACCGGATCGGCCCACGCGGTGCTCACCCCTTTCTGGGCGGACCGGCTGGGACGCGAGAGCTTCACCGCCTTCCAGGCTTCGATGCGCGGCGGCGCACTGACCTGCTGCCGCGATGGCCCCAGCGCGTGGCTGGGCGGCCAATGCGTGACGGTGGTGGAAGGGACGTTCAGGCTCTAGAGCAAAGAACCGGGAATCTAAATTGCTCCCCAATCCTCCCCCCACTGGGGGAGGTGCCGAGCGGAGCGAGGCGGAGAGGGTCTGTCACGCTGTTTGGTTTCCCTCAATCCCCCTCCGACCCACCTACGGTGGGCCACCTCCCCCAGAGGGGGAGGATCGGGTGGGTCAGCTTTTCGAGCCGATGCTCTAACCTGCGAGAAACGCCTGATAGGTCAGCGCGATCCCCTCGCGCAGCGGGGTCGTGACGCGCCAGCCCAGAGAATCGAGCTTGCCGACATCGAGCAGCTTGCGCGGGGTGCCGTCGGGCTTGCTTGGATCGGTCTCGATCGGGCCGTCATAGCCCAGCACATTCATCACCAGCCGGGTCAGGTCGAGAATCGACAAATCCTCGCCGGTCCCGACATTAACCGGCTCGACCCCCGAATAATGCTGCATCAGATGCACGCAGGCATCGGCGCAGTCCTCGACATAGAGGAATTCGCGGCGCGGGCTGCCGGTGCCCCACACGCTCACGGGCGTGCCTGCCGCCTTCGCCTCATGCACCTTGCGGATCAGCGCGGGCAGGACGTGGCTGGAGGCGAGGTCGAAATTGTCGCCGGGGCCGTAGAGATTGGTCGGCATCGCCGAGATGAAATCGCTGCCGTGTTGCTGGCGATAGGCCTGCGCCAGCTTGATTCCGGCGATCTTGGCAATCGCATACCATTCGTTGGTCGGCTCGAGCGGCCCGGTCAGCAGCGCCTCCTCGCGGATCGGTTGGTCGGCGAGCCGCGGGTAGATGCAGCTCGAGCCGAGGAACAGCAGCTTCTCCACGCCCGCGCCGTGCGCGCCCGCCAGCACTGCGGTCTCGATCAGCAGATTGTCGAGCAGGAAATCGACCGGGCGAGTATCATTGGCAAGGATCCCGCCAACCCGCGCCGCAGCCAGAAACACCGCCTGCGGGCGTTCCGCCACCAGCCAGTCGCGCACCGCCGCTTGGTCGGTAAGGTCGAGCGTCTCGCGCCCCACCGTCAGCACTTCGCAATCCTCGCGCGCCAGCCGCCGCACCAGCGCCGCGCCGACCATCCCGCGATGCCCAGCAACCCAGACGCGCTTGCCCGAGAGGCGGTAGAGCGATTCAGCCACGCAATTCCGCCAGATCGGCCGCAACCATCTCGCGGACCAGTTCGCGCACTCCGATTTCGGCTTTCCAGCCGAGCTTCGCCAAAGCCTTGGCCGGGTCGCCGAGCAAATTGTCGACTTCGGTCGGGCGGAAATAGCGCGGGTCGATTGCAACCCGCAGCGCGCCGGTGGCACGACAGAAGCCCTGCTCCTCCGCGCCCGCGCCGCGCCAGTCGAGCGCGATTCCGGCGTCCTCGAAGGCCCATTCGGTAAACTCGCGCACCGAGGTCGATTGCCCGGTGGCCAGCACATAATCGTCGGGAGTGTCTTGCTGGAGCATCCGCCACATGCCCTCGACATATTCCGCCGCATGCCCCCAGTCGCGCCGGGCATCGAGGTTGCCGAGGTAGAGCGTGTCCTGCTGCCCCTCGATGATCGCAGCGGCGGCGCGGGTAATCTTGCGGGTGACGAAGGTCTCGCCGCGCAGCGGGCTCTCGTGGTTGAACAATATGCCGTTGGAGGCGTGGAGGCCGTAAGCCTCGCGATAGTTGACCACGATCCAATAGGCATAGAGCTTGGCGACGCCATAGGGGCTGCGCGGGTAAAACGGGGTGGTCTCGCGCTGCGGGACTTCGCCGACCTTGCCGTAAAGCTCGGAGGTCGATGCCTGGTAGAACCGGGTAGTCCGTTCCAACCCTAGGATGCGAATCGCTTCGAGCAATCGCAGCGTACCCAGCGCATCGGCGTTGGCGGTATATTCGGGGGTCTCGAAGCTCACCCCGACGTGGCTTTGCGCTGCGAGGTTGTAGATTTCGGCGGGGCGGACCTCCTGGACGATGCGGATCAGATTGGTCGCGTCGGTCAAATCGCCATAGTGCAGCACCAATTGCGGGTCGGGCTCGTGCGGATCCTGGTAGATGTCGTCGATCCGGCCGGTGTTGAACGAGGATGAGCGGCGCTTGATGCCGTGGACGCGGTAGCCCTTGGCCAGCAGCAGCCGGGTGAGGTAAGCCCCGTCCTGCCCGGTGACCCCGGTAATCAGCGCGGTCTTGGTCATGCGGCGTCCCTGGGAAAGAACTTGATAAGGTCGGCGATCCGCGCGCGCACCGGCTCAAGCGCGCCCTCGTTGGTCTTGCCCAGCCGTACCACGGTCAAAGCTTGGGTGGGCGAAACCACCACATATTGCCCGAGATGGCCATTGGCCGAAAAGACCGAGCCCGGCGCGCCGGGGAACTCGACCTTACCGGTCCCGGCCTGCGGGCGGTTGCGCCAGATCTGCGCGCCATAGCCGGGATTGCGCGGATTGGCGGCAAGCATGAAATCGATCCACGCGCGCGGCACCAGCTGCGCGCCACTCACCGAACCGCCTTCGCGCAGGAACTCGCCGAACCGCGCCCAGTCGCGCGCGGTGCCGTGGATCAGGCTGCCGCCGATCAGCGTCCCCGCCGCGTCGAATTCGGGGAGCATCGACTTCATCCCGAGCGGTTCGAACAGCCGGGTGCGCAGATAGTCGGTCACCGCTTGCCGCCGCGCCGCCGGGTCGGTGCTGCTGGTCAGCGCGCGCGCGGCGATATCGGCGAGGATGACGGTGGTGTTCGAGGAATATTCCCACTTGCGGCCCGGCTCGGCCTCGAGCGGCTGGCTCTCGGCATAGGCGGCCATGTTGTCGCGCCCGTCAAGGAACAGCATCCGTACTTCATCGGACTCATACGGCGGATCGCCCGCTTCGGTGTGGCGCAGCCCCGAGCGCATCTGCAGCAGCTGGCGCAAAGTGATCTCGCCGCGCGGATCGCCGGGTCGGTCCCAGCCGGGGACCGGGGCGCTCTCGTCGAGCCGCAGTCGGCCGTCGGCGACCAGCAGCCCGATCAGCACTCCGGTGACGCTCTTGGCCATCGACCAGCTGACGAAGCGGGTGTTCTCGTGATAGCCGGGGCCATAGCGCTCGGCGACGATCCGGCCGTTATGGAGGACCAGCACCGCGCGGGTCTCGTCGGTCGCCGGATCGGTGAACAGCGTATCGACCGCGCGGGCGAGCTTATCGCGCGAAATGCCGGGCTTCTCGGCCACCGCTTTCATCGCCGCGGCACTGAGCGGGGGCAGCGGGGGCGGGGCTTTGTCTCTGCAGCCGATCAGGGCTGGCAGCAAGGCAAGCGGCAGGATAAGGGACAGGCGGCGCGTCGACATGGCGTGCTCCCCTTGCGCAAGCGGAGTCCCGATGGCAACCGCAAACCCCCAATCGACCCCGCCACGCCCGCGCTCGCGCCGGATGCTGCTGCTCGGGCTGGCGCTGCTTGGCGCGCTGGTCGCGGTATTCTGGGGACCGATCGCCTCCTACGCGGTGACCGGCTCGTCTTACGGCGCGCGGGTCGCCTGCTCGTGCCGCTATGCCGGGGGGCGCAGTCTGGCCGATTGCAAAAAGGACATGGAAGCCGGGATGGAGCTTGTTTCGCTTAGCGAAGACGCCGCCGCCAAAAGCGTGACTGCGCGCTTCGCCTTGCTTTCGCCGCAGACCGCGACGTTCCGCGAAGGGCAGGGCTGCGTGCTGGAGAAGTGGGCCGATTAGGGCTCGGTCGAAGCGATCCAGCCGCCGCCGACCACCCGGTCGCCGGCATAAAGCACCGCGGCCTGCCCGGGTGCGACACCGTATTCGGGGGTGGCGAAGCGGATCGTGGTGTCGGCACCATCCCCCAGTGTACCGTCGAGCGTGACCGGCACGGGCTTGGCCAATGAGCGGACCTTGGCGGTTAGCGGCGCATCAGGAATAGGCCCGATCCGGTTGGTCTCGACGATCCGCGCCGCGCTGACCGCCAGCAGATGCCTGGGCCCGGCGCGCACTTGCCGGCTCGCCGCGTCGATGCCCGTCACATAAAGCGGCTCTGCCAGCCCGCCGATCTCAAGCCCGCGGCGCTGGCCCACCGTGTAGTGGATCACCCCGCGATGCGCACCCAGGACTTCGCCCGTTACAGCGTGGACTATCGTCCCCGGCGCTTCGCCTTCGGGACGGATCGCGCGGACGACCTTGGCGTAATCGCCATCGGGGACGAAACAGATGTCCTGGCTGTCGGGCTTGGCCGCATTGCGCAGGCCGGCAGCCTCGGCCAGTTCGCGCACCTTCGCCTTGGGCAAACCGCCCAGCGGGAAGCGCAGATAGCCGAGCTGCACCTCGGTCGTTGCATAAAGGAAATAGCTCTGGTCGCGGGCCGGATCGGCAGCACGGTGCAGCTGCGGCCCACTCGCGGTCTCGACCCGGCGGACGTAATGCCCGGTGGCGAGGCAGTCCGCCCCCAGTTCGCGCGCCATCGCGAACAGATCGGTGAATTTGGGTCCCATGTTGCAGCGGATGCAGGGGATCGGGGTGCGCCCGGCGAGGTAGTCGTCGGCGAAGCGCTCGACCACTTCCTGGCGGAAGGCAGAGGCATGGTCGAACACATAATGCGCGATGCCCAGCCGGTCCGCGACGCTGCGCGCATCGCGGATGTCATCGCCCGCGCAGCAGGCGCCTTTGCGGCCACTTGCCGCGCCATGATCGTAGAGCTGGAGGGTGATGCCGATGGTCTCGGCCCCGCTCGCGGCGGCCAGCGCGGCGACCACCGAGCTGTCGACCCCGCCCGACATCGCCACGACGATCCGCCGGGGCGTCCGCGCAGCGGATAGCTGGAACAACGCAGCGAAATCCGCAAGTGCGGGCAGGAGCGGGGCGGTGGCCATGGCCCGCGCCCCATACACTTCCCGGGCGGCAAGGCCAAATTTGGGGGATACACTTTGCCGATCACGCCGCCGGGAACGGTTAACTATCCTCAACGCTTCGTAAAGCCGAGCTTTACCTGCCCTTGACCATCTCTGCGCTACAGCACTGCCCATGGATATGGGATTCGACCTTTCCGGCCACGCCGCCGGATACCCTGCGGGGTCAGCGCCAAGCTATGCTGCGAGCGGGTTCGACTGGCATGGGCTGCACGCGCGACTCGCTGCGGCACACGTCGCGCGACGCTCGATTCTCGAACTTGCGCAAGCGCCCGCCAGGCTCGGCAGTTTCGACGGGCGCGCCGCTGCGACGCTGGCGGAGCACGAGCCGTTCGAACTTTGTGCCTCACTTGCTGTTAACCCAACTGATTTAGCGGATGGCAAAGAGCCCGCGCGCATAGCGGCGGACGTCGCCGGTCCATCCATCTCCGGCGATCGAGGAAAATGATGATCGAGAACCAGAAGATCCGACCGGCAATGGTGATTGGCCCGCTTGGCGAGCCGCTCACGGTTGAGTCGCTGCCATCGCCCGAAACCACCCGATGGGTCGTGCGCCGCAAGGCCGAAGTGGTCGCTGCGGTAAATGGCGGGCTGCTGTCGATCGACGAAGTGTGCGAGCGCTACAACCTCACGCTCGAAGAGTTCGCCTCGTGGCAACGCGCGGTCGACCGTTCGGGAATGCAAGGCCTGCGGGTCACGCGCATCCAGCACTATCGCGACCTCTACGAGCGCCAGCTCAAGTATTGAGCGGCGCGTAACCACATCAATTTGTCGCGAGACAACCGCAACTTGCTCCTATAGTCTTACCCGATCCGGCGGATCCGCTGTGGTCCGTGCGGTCGCGTGCCGGCGCTGCTTGCGCCGGTAGTCACGGACACGACAGGAGGATCCAACATGGGCATACTTATCGCATTGATCGTTGGCGGGATTGCCGGCTGGCTGGCCAGCATGGTGATGGCCCGCGATGCATCGATGGGCATCGTGATGAACATTATCGTCGGTTGCGTTGGCTCGGTCATCGGCAACCTCGTCGCCAACCGGTTCGGCTATGCCGGTTCGGTCCGCGAGTTCTCGATTGAAGGACTCGTGATCGCGGTGCTCGGCGCGGTAATCCTGCTGGCGATCGTCAATCTGGTCCAGCGCGGCCGCGTTCGCTAAAGCACCAAGCAGCAAGAATTTCTGGCGGGGGCGGCCGCTAGCGGCCGCCCCCGTTTGCGTGTCGGGCGCTTGCCGGTGCCCGAATGTCGTTCGGCGAAGGCGGATTGCCACCGCGCCTTGCCTATCCTATGCCCCCGCGCTGATTTCGCCCCGATATTCCGGGTCACGCGGGGCTTTCCCGCAAGTGGCTTGCCGAGGGTGACTTAGCAGGTTAATACAGTCCCGATTTGATGGTCTTGGGCCGAGACGAGAGCGGTGAATGCGATGAATTACGAAACCACGATTGATGCGCGCGGTGCGCTCGACGCACTGACCGAAGTGGATGGCGAAGACCGGCGTTCGCGCCGCCGCCTGATCATCATCGGGCTGGTGGTCGCGGTGCTGCTGGTCGGCGTATGGTTCATGATGCACCGCAACGCCGCGCCCGAACTGGGTGGCGACAAGGCCGGTCAGGCACCGGTGGTCTCGGTGGTTGCGCCCGGCCGCGCGACGATTGCCGGGACGATCAACGCAACCGGCACGCTGGCCGCACGCCGCGAACTGCCGGTGGGCTCGGTCGGCGAAGGCGGCCAGGTGATCTCGGTGCTGGTCGAACCCGGCCAGTGGGTTGGCCAGGGTCAGGTGCTGGCGGTGGTCGATCGTTCGGTCCAGACCCAGCAGCAGTATAGCCAGGCCGCGCAGATCCAGGTCGCTGAGGCCGATGGCCGGCTTGCCCAGGCCAATCTGGATCGCGCCCTCAAGCTGGTCGACCGGGGCTTCATCTCCAAGGCCGATGTCGATCGGCTGACCGCCACTCGCGACGCCGCCAATGCCCGCGTCCGCGTTGCGCGCGCCACGCTCGGCCAGCTTCAGGCGCAGGCCGCGCGGCTCAATATCCTTGCTCCGGCCGCGGGGCTGGTGCTCGAACGCAAGGTCGAACCCGGCCAGACCGTCGGCGCCGGCAGCGGCGTCCTGTTCCGCATTGCCAAGGGCGGCGAGATGGAACTGCTCGCCCAGCTCGGCGAGACAGACCTTGCCGCGCTCGCGCCCGGGGTCACCGCCGAAGTGACGCCGGTCGGCTCGGCCCGGTCCTTCACCGGGCAGGTGTGGCAGATCGCCCCGGTGATCGATCCGCAGTCGCGTCAGGGCATCGCGCGCATCGCGCTGGCCTATGCGCCCGAACTGCGTCCGGGCGGCTTCGCCACCGCGGCGATCCGTTCGGGTTCGGTGGTCGCGCCGCTGCTGCCCGAATCGGCGATCCTGTCGGACAATCAGGGGAGCTACGTCTATATCGTCGGCAAGGGCGACAAGATCGAACGGCGCAACGTCAAGACCGGCATCGTCACCGAGCGGGGCCTTGCGGTAATCTCCGGGCTGGCCGGGACGGAGCGTGTGGTGCTGCGCGCCGGCGGGTTCCTTTCTCCCGGCGAATCGGTCAAGCCGAAGTTGACCAAACTCTAGACGCCTTCGTCAGGATAAACGCATGAATTTCCGCAATATCTCGGCCTGGTCGATCCGCAACCCGGTGGTGCCGATCGTGCTGTTCCTGGGGCTGATGCTGGCGGGCATCCTCAGCTTCATGCGGATGGAAGTGCAGAACGATCCCGACGTCGAATTTCCGATGGTGATCGTGATTATCGCCCAGCCCGGGGCTGCGCCGACCGAGATCGAGACCCAGATCACCCAGCGGATCGAGGCCGCGGTACGGACGATCAGCGGGGTCGAGACGATCAGCTCGACCGCGCAGGAGGGCCGCAACCAGACGATGATCCAGTTCAAGATCGGCGAGGACATCAATCAGGCGACCAACGAGGTCAAGAACGCGGTCGATCAGGCGCGCGGCGAACTGCCAGACGGAATTCTCGAACCGCAGGTGTTCAAGGCCAATACCTCATCGGATCCGATCGCCTATTTCGCGGTCACCGCCGACGACATGACGCTCGAGCAGCTGTCGTGGTTCATCGACGATACCGTGGCCAAGCGGCTGCTGGCGGTACCCGGGATGGCCGAGGTCAGTCGCGGCGGCGGGGTCAATCGCGAAATCCTCGTGACGCTCGATCCGGCGCGGATGCAGTCGCTCGGGGTCACCGCCAGCCAGGTCAACGCCGCGCTGCGCCAGACCAATGTCAACGCCGCAGGCGGCAAGGCTGAAATCGCCGGATCGCGCCAGTCGGTCCGCGTGCTCGGCAATGCCGCCGACGCATTTGCGCTGTCGCAGACCGATATTGCATTGCCTGGCGGCCGGACGGCCAAGCTGGCGGATTTCGCCAAGGTTTCGGACAGCTTCGGCGAAGTCACCTCGGTCGGCAAGGTCAACGGCAAGCCGGTGGTGACCTTCGGCATCACCCGCGCGCGCGGGGCGTCCGATGTCAGCGTCTATGACACCGCGGTCGTGGAAATCGGCAAGCTCGAGAAGGAGCATCCCGGGACCCACTTCACCCGGCTGTTCACCTCGGTCGATTACACCAAGCAGCAGTACGAAAGCTCGATCAGCTCGATGGTCGAAGGCGCGATCCTCGCGGTTATCGTCGTGTTCTTCTTCCTGCGCGACTGGCGCGCGACCGTGATCTCGGCCATCGCGATTCCGCTCTCGGCAATCCCGACCTTCTGGTTCATGGATTTGCTCGGCTTCACGCTCAACTCCCTGTCGCTGCTCGCGCTGGGCCTGGTCGCGGGGGTGCTGGTCGATGACGCGATTGTCGAGATCGAGAACATCGTCAGACACATGCGGATGGGCAAAAGCGCCTACCAGGCCTCGATCGACGCCGCCGACGAAATCGGTCTGGCGGTGGTTGCGACGACCTTCTCGATCGTCGCGGTGTTCCTGCCGGTGGGCCTGATGCCCGGCGTGTCGGGTCAGTTCTTCAAGAATTTCGGGCTGACCGTGGTGGTCTCGGTGCTGATGAGCCTCGCGGTCGCGCGGATGATTACCCCGATGATCGCGGCCTATTTCCTCAAGGCCAAGGGCCAGGCCGAGCATGGCGGCGGGGCGTGGATGGACCGCTATCTCAAGGTGCTCAACTGGTCGCTCGACGATTCGCAGGCCAAGGAGATGCGCGCCGCGTTGCCCAAGGCGCAGGGCAATCCGGCCTATTACATCGTCTGGATCCTCGCGGTTCTGCTGGTGTGTGCGGCCTTTTTCGCGCTCGCCGGCGGCGTTAACAAGGCGCTTGGTCCGCTCGAATTGCCCGCCGCGATACCCTTGGTTGCAGGCGTGCTCGCCGGTATCGCCGGTGCCTGGGGTGCATACCGGCTCACCCGCCTCCTCGCGCGGTTCCCGGGCGAACGGTTCCCGGCGTGGTATGCTTACATGGACAGACGATACCAGGCGCGACTGCGCGATCATCGGGTCTGGATGATGGGCACGGGCCTCGGCGCGCTGGTGGTGACTGTCGTCATGTTCATGAGCATCCCCAGCGAGTTCTTCCCGACCACCAACAGCGACTTCAGCATGATCCGGATCGAGACGGTCCCCGGCACGACGATCGAGCAGACCGAGGCTATCGCCGACAAGGTCGCCGCGGTGGTGTCGAAGCGGCCCGAAGTCGATGCCGCGCTCGAGCGGATCCAGGAAGGCAATGCCCGGGTCTTCATCACGCTCAAGGCCGAGCGCGAAAAGACCAGCATGGAGTTCGAGCGCGAGCTGACCCCGCTGCTCCAGGAGATTCCCGACGCGCGGGTGACTTTCCAGGACCAGAACTCCGGCGGGCCGGGCGGCGGCACCGGGCGGCCTATCTCGATCATGCTGTCGGGCTCGGATTCGAAGCTGCTCGACGAGACCGCGGCCAAGCTGGTCGAACAGATGAAGGGGCTCAAGCAAGTGGTCGCCCCGCGCATCGCCGCCGACATGCGCCGGCCCGAGGTGATCATCAAGCCCCGGCTCGATCTCGCCGCCTCGCTCGGCGTGACCACGTCGGCGCTTAGCCAGGCGATCCGCATCGCGACGATCGGCGACATCGACCAGAACGCGGCCAAGTTCTCGATCGCGGGCCGCCAGGTTCCGATCCGGGTACGCCTGCCGGTCGAATCGCGGCGCGATCTTTCGACGCTGCAGAACCTGCCCGTACCGACCGCGAGCGGCGGCTCGGTGCCGCTGTCGCGCGTCGCCGAAATCGGCTTCGGCTCGGGTCCGGTCAGCATCCAGCGCTACAACCAGAACCGCCGCGTGTTCGTCGGTGCCGATCTTGCTCCCGGGGTGGTCAAGGGCACCGCGATGACCGCGATCAACAAGCTGCCGGTGATGACCGCGCTGCCACAGGGGGTCAGCAACGAGCCGTTCGGGCAGGACCAGTGGCAGCTCGAGATGATCAACAGCTTCATCGTCGCGCTCGGTGCCGGGGTGCTGCTGGTCTTCGCTGTGCTGGTGCTGCTCTACCACCGTTTCGTCTCGCCGCTGGTCAACATGGGCTCGCTGTTCCTCGCCCCGCTGGGCGGGCTGATCATGCTCGCGATCCTTGGCCAGCCGCTGTCGATGCCGGTGTTCATCGGGATCCTGATGCTGTTCGGGATCGTCGCCAAGAACTCGATCCTGCTGATCGATTTCGCGATCGAGGAAATGAGCCGCGGAGCCGACAAGTTTTCCGCCATCGTCGAGGCGGGGCACAAGCGCGCGCAGCCGATCGTGATGACCACCGTGGCGATGGTCGCGGGCATGATCCCGACCGCGATCTCGCTATCGGGCGATGGGGCTTGGCGCGCGCCGATGGGCACCGTGGTGATCGGCGGACTGATCATGTCCACGATGTTGACCCTGCTGATCGTGCCCGCCGGCTTCAGCCTCGCCGATGGCGTTGAAAAGCGGGTGGGACCGTTCCTGCGGCGCAAGTTCCTCACCTACGATCCCGATGATGCCCGGGTGGCCAGCTATCCCGGCAGGATCGAGCCCGGAGCGCTTCCGGCGGAGTGAGTGCCTCCGTAACCCGGTGGCGGACACTTGCGCGCCGACCGGCCGTGCCGGTCGACCGGGCGCGGCGGATGCGGATGTTCGCGACCGGACTGCTGCTGGCGATGGGCGCGACCTACCTCGTTGCCCGGCAATTCCTGGGGGTGCATCCGGCGGTCGGCTACCTCGTCGCGTTCACCGAGGCGGCGATGGTCGGCGGGTTGGCCGACTGGTTCGCGGTGACCGCTCTGTTCCGCCACCCGCTCGGCCTGCCCATCCCGCACACCGCGATCATCCCCGAAAACAAGGATCGCATCGCCGATACGATGGCGGCGTTTCTGCGCGAGAATTTCCTGATTCCGCCGGTGGTCGCGCGCCGCCTCCACGGCATGAACCTCGCGGCGGCGGCGGGCGGCTGGCTCGCCCAGCCCGACGGGGAACGCGGTAGCCGGATCCGCGCCGGTGCCGCCGGGCTGCTGGCCGAGGTGCTCGAATCGCTCGATCCCGAACGACTCGGCAACCAGGTGCGCGGCGGCCTCGTGCGCCAGATCGGCAAACTCGAAGTGTCGCCGCTGCTCGGCCAACTGGTCGAGACTGCGATCGCCGACCGTCGGCACTTGCCCGTGATCGATGCGCTGGTCCGCTGGGCGGGGCTGACGCTTGAGGACAATGAGGCCTTGGTGCGCGAGCTCATCCACAGCCGCGCCAATGCCGTGCTGCGCTGGACCGGGCTCGACGAGAAGCTCGCCAATTCGGTGATCGACGGGCTCTACAAGCTGCTCGCCGAAGTGGTGGTCGATCCCGACCATCCGCTGCGCGGCAAGATCGAGGAAGGGCTCGCCAAGCTCGCTGCGGATCTGCGCCACGATCCCGAAATGCGTGCACGTGTCGAGCGGCTCAAGGACGAGTTGCTGGGCAATCCGGCGGTCGCGGCCTGGTGGCAGGGGGTGTGGGAGCGGCTGCGCACCGGGTTGCTGACGCGCCTGCGGCAACCGGGTTCGACGCTCGGCGAGCAGTTCGGCCAGGCGCTGGGCGAACTCGGCGCAACGCTGCGCGACGACCCGGCGCTGCAGACGCAGATCAACCGCTTTGCGCGCCGGACGATGGTTGGCGTCGCGACGCGCTATGGCGACGAAATCGTGCGGCTGGTGTCCGAAACCGTGAAGCGCTGGGACGCGCGGACCGTGACCGACCGGATCGAAGGCGCGGTGGGGCGCGACCTGCAGTTCATCCGCGTCAATGGCACCGTCGTGGGCGGGCTGGTCGGGGTGGCGATCCACATGGTGGACCGGTTGCTGTGAGTTCCGCGCCGCTGCTCAAAACCGAACGGCTCGAGCTGTGGCGCCCGCAACCCGGCGATCTTGGCGGGCTCAACGCGATCAACACCGATCCGCGCACGCTGCCGTTCCTCGGCAGCTGGACCCCGAGCGAAGCCGACAGTTTCGCCCGGCTGATGCGCAACGCTGGCAGCTGGTCGCTGTACGGCTACGGAGTGTTCATGCTGCGGCGGCGCGGCGAGCAGCGGATTATCGGCACCTGCGGGGTATTCCACAGTTTCCGCGGGTTTGGCCAGGGGATGGACGATACGCCGGAAGCGGGCTGGATCATCCACCCCGACGATTGGGGCCAAGGGCTGGCGGGCGAAGCGATGCGCGCGGTGCTGGACTGGTTCGATAGTGCGCACGGGCCACGCCGCATCGCCTGCATGATCGAGGAGGGGCACGCGGTGTCCGACCGGCTCGCCGGGCAATTGGGCTTCGTCGAGTATACCCGCCATCAACAGCCCGATGAAAAGCCGCTGGTGCTGTATGAACGGCTCGGCCCCCCTGCCACAGAGTAGTCTGCGCCCGGTTTGGCCTTTTCGCCGCTATAATGGGATCATGGCCCGTTTCGCTTCTGCAATGCGCGCGCCGACCCGCGCAGCGCCGTTCCTCGCCGGGCCGATCCCGATTGTCATGCCGCATCCGCCGCTCCCCGCCGACCGGGCGGGCGAGGTGGCGCTCGAAACCGCCTGCGACCTCTATCACGCCGCGCTTGCGCTGGTGTCGCGTAGCGGCAATCCGGCGCGCGATTGCCATGAGCTGCTCGATCCGCTGGGCCGGATGGTCGCGCTGCAGCACAGCCGCGCCGGGCAGGGCGATTGCCGCGCGCTAGCCGAGGGGCTGCGCTGCGGCGATCCCGAAGGCGCGCTCGACGCGTGCCGCCGCCTGATCGAGCGCGAAACCGCGCTACTCCACGGTCTCCAACTACCAAAAGCGGCGATGGCCTAGGTATTCACGCTTAGGTAGGCGTCGCCCCCCGCGGCAATCCTCGCGGCCTAGCCTCCCCTTGACCAGGGGAAAGCGATGTCAACGACCACCGATGCCTTGGAGGCCGAAGTTACCGCGATCCGCGCGGTCGAGATGCGCGGTACGCCGCGCGGTCGCGCCGCAGTTGACCGGCATTTCGCGAGGTTGCAGCGCCTGATCGCCCCGCGCATCCGCCATTTCACCCGCTCCTACGGGCTGCTCGACATGGCCGAGGACGCCGCGCAGGCCTGCGCGATAGGGCTGCACCGGGCGATCCTCGCCTACGATCCCGCCCGCGCGCGGTTCACCACCTTCGTCAATTGGCAGCTGCGCGGCGAACTCTCCGCGCTACGCTTTCGCATGCATCCCGAAACGCGCGAGGTCGCGCGTCGTGTCGTGTCGGGGCTGATATCTCTCGATGCGTTGGTGGCGGAGGCCGAGCCGTGGTTGCTCGAAGACCCTACCGCGCTTGCGGTGACCGAAGCGCTCGCCGCCGAAACAATGGCCCGCCGCGCCTGCGGTTCGCTGCTCGATGATTACTTCGGCCATTTGCGAAAGGGTGCGATGCGCCAGATCGAGCGCCGCGCGACGACCCGGCGCGCGGCAGATTCCAAGCCCGGCACCATCGACCCGCGCGACCTCGCGCGCATCGAAGCCAAGCTGGAGATGGAGCAATCGATAGTCAGCGCGCATTTGCTCGGCGACGACGAGCGATGGCTCGACGGCGGGCTATCGGCCGAACAACAACGCCAGATTGCCCGCCGCGCCCTGCGCGCGATTTCGGCGCAGCTGCAACGCTGAAGATTGGTCCCCATCGCGCCGGCGCTGCTTAGCCTTGCGATGAACGCATTTCCCCTAGTTTACCCATCGAACCTGGTTGATGTAAAACCACTTGACCGGCTTCCCCTCGGCGTCAAGCGCCGGATTGAAGCGCGCCCGTCGGCTAATCAGGCGACAGGTAAGGTCGGCGAATTCATCGGGACGTGTGCGGAAAAGTATGCGGCAGCCGACGATTTTACCGTCCTCGGCCACATCGACCCGGAAGCGAACGTTCCCACTGGCCCCCGCGCGCAACGCGCTTTGCGGATAATCGCTTGTGGTCGCCCAACTCGCGGGATTGCCGATCGGAACCGGGCCGTTCCGCAATTTACCGCCCAGTTCGGGATTGAATCCCCAATGCCTGAGCAAGTCGTCCGTGCAGGTTCGCATCGCTGCCATGGGTTGGCCCATCGAACCCAACGCCAGTCGAAACGATTGCGAACGACCCAACGAAACGGTCAGATCCGAAACCGCTGCTTCGCGCGCGGGGGCCACAGGAGACAAACTCACGGCGTCGATCGTTATGGGGGGTGACTTGCGCGACTGCACCACCGTCGTCAGCCTTCCGCGACCATCGAACGGAGATTCGCGCAGCGACGTGCTTGAAATAATGGCGATCCGAACCTTGCCGATGTCCGCCATCGTCGCGTTGCCCTTCCACGCCGCGCCTGCAGGCCCAAACAACAAGTCAGCGCTCGCGATCGCTCCGGTGCCGGGCAGGTGCTCGCCGGACAGCAGCAGTTCGAAGTCGTCTCCTGGCCGATAGCGCGTGAAACGAATTCCTACGCGGTTCTCGGGCGGTCCGAAATTGGCCGAAAGCTGGCAGGAGTCTTCATCATAATTCATGACCCACGCACCGTTGAGTGTAAGCGGTCTGGAAGGAACGGCGGCTTGGATCGGGCCGATGCTACTAGCCGCTACGGCCAGCGCCGCGCCTAGCCGCATCCGGTAGTCCTCTGAAATTTTTGACATGGTTGCTACCTAGCGAACCCAGCACGGTTGCCAAGCGGATTGCGCTGGTAGCGCCTAAAGCTTCCCGGTCAGTTCCGGCACCGCGTTGAACAGATCCGCCACCAGGCCGATGTCCGCGACCTGGAAGATCGGCGCATCCTCGTCCTTGTTGATCGCGATGATCACTTTGCTGTCCTTCATCCCCGCGAGGTGCTGGATCGCGCCGGAGATGCCGATTGCGATATAGACCTGCGGGGCGACGATCTTGCCGGTCTGGCCGACCTGGTAATCGTTGGGGACATAGCCCGCATCGACCGCCGCGCGGCTCGCGCCGACGCCTGCGCCGAGCTTGTCGGCGAGCGGGATGATGATTTTCTGGAAGGTCTCGGCATCCTTGAGCGCGCGGCCGCCCGAGACGATGATCTTGGCGCTGGTCAGTTCGGGGCGTTCGCTCTTGGCGATCTCCGAGCCGACGAAGCTCGAGATCCCGGCCTCACCGGGGCCGCTGGCAGCCTCGACGCTCGCCGATCCGCCGCTCGTCTCCGCCTTGGCGAAAGCGGTGCCGCGCACGGTGATGACCAGCTTGGCGTCCGTGCTTTCGACCGTGGCGATGGCGTTGCCGGCATAGATCGGGCGGGTGAAGGTCTTGGGGCCTTCGACCGAGAGAATGTCCGAGATCTGCATCACATCGAGCAATGCGGCGACACGCGGCGCGATGTTCTTGCCGGTGGTGGTGGCCGGGGCGACGAAGGCGTCGTACCCGGCCATCAGCCCGGCGATCAGCGGCGCGACGTTTTCGGCCAGCTCATTGGCGTAAGCGGGATCGTCGGCCTTGAGCACCTTGGTGACGCCAGCGATCTGCGCGGCGGCTGCAGCAGCGCCCCCGCAACCCGATCCGGCGACCAGCGCGGTCACTTCGCCCAGCTTTGCAGCGGCGGTGACCACCGCGAGTGTGGCGTCCTTGACCGCGGCGTTGTCATGTTCGACCCAGATCAGCACCTTCACGAGACGACTCCCAGTTCCTTGAGCTTGGCAACCAGCGCATCGACGTCCACCACCTTGATCCCGGCTTGCCGCACCGGCGGTTCGCTGACCTTGAGCGTCTTGAGCCGCGGCGCGGTATCGACCCCGTAATCCGCCGGAGTCTTGGCCGCCATCGGCTTGGACTTGGCCTTCATGATGTTGGGCAGCGAGGCATAGCGCGGCTCGTTGAGGCGCAGATCGGTGGTGACCACCGCGGGCAGGGTGAGCCTCACCGTCTCGAGCCCGCCGTCGATCTCGCGCTTGACGACGACGGAATCGCCCTCGACGTGGATTTCGTTGGCGAAGGTCCCCTGCGGACGACCCATCAGCGCCGCGACCATCTGGCCGACCTGGTTGCTGTCGTCGTCGATCGCCTGCTTGCCGGTGATGATCAGCCCGGGCTGCTCCTCGTCGGCGATGGCCTTGACGATCTTGGCGACCGCGAGCGGCTCGACCTCGTCGTCGGTCTGGACGTGCACGGCGCGGTCGGCCCCCATCGCCAGCGCGGTGCGCAGCGTCTCACCCGCCTTGGCCGGGCCGATCGACACCGCGATCACTTCCGTAACCACGCCCTTTTCGCGCAAGCGAAGCGCTTCTTCGACCGCGATCTCGTCGAACGGGTTCATGCTCATCTTGACGTTGGCGAGATCGACCCCGGTGCCGTCGGATTTGACCCGCGGCTTCACGTTGTAATCGATCACCCGCTTGACGCAGACCAGGGCTTTCATCGGTTCAGGCCTCTCAATGTTCGATGCTGCAGCGCGGCATACGATAGGTTTACGTAAACGTCAATCAAGCCGCCCGGCGGACTTCGGCGACGATCTTGCGCGCCGCATCGCCCAAATCATTGGCCGAAACGATCGGCAGACCCGAGTTCTCGAGGATATGCTTGCCCTGTTCGACATTGGTGCCTTCGAGCCGGACCACCAGCGGGACCGACAAATTCACTTCCTTGGCCGCCGCGACGATGCCGTCGGCGATGATGTCGCACTTCATGATTCCGCCGAAAATGTTGACGAGGATGCCCTTCACCGCCGGGTCCTTGAGGATGATCTTGAACGCCGCGGTGACCTTTTCCTTCGAAGCGCCGCCGCCCACATCGAGGAAGTTGGCGGGGAATTCGCCGTTCAGCTTGATGATGTCCATCGTCGCCATCGCCAAGCCCGCGCCATTGACCATGCAGCCGATGTTGCCGTCGAGCTTGATATAGGCGAGGTCGTATTTGCTCGCCTCGATCTCGGCCGGGTCTTCCTCGCTCTCGTCGCGCAGCGCCATGACCTCGGGGTGGCGATACAGCGCGTTCGAATCGAAGCTCATCTTGGTGTCGAGCACCAAGAGCTTGCCGTCGCCGGTCTCGGCCAGCGGGTTGATCTCGAGCATTTCGCAGTCGAGCGCGACGAAGGCGTCATAAAGCTGCTTGGCCATGATTTGGCACTGCTTGTTGAGATCGCCCTTGAGTTTGAGCGCAAAACCCACCGCGCGGCCGTGGTGCGGCATGAAGCCTTCGGCCGGGTCGATCGTGATCGTGGTGATCTTTTCGGGCGTGTCGTGCGCCACGTCCTCGATATTCATGCCGCCTTCGGTCGAGACGATCAGCGCGATCCGCCCGCTGGCGCGGTCGACGACCATCGAGAGGTAGTATTCGCTGCCGATATCGACCCCGTCGGTGACGTAGAGACGATTGACCTGTTTGCCCGCATCGCCGGTCTGGATGGTGACCAGCGTGTTGCCCAGCATTTCGCGCGCGTGCGATTCGACTTCCTCGATGCTTTTGGCGAGACGCACCCCGCCCTTGGCATCGGGGCCGAGCTCCTTGAACTTGCCCTTGCCGCGCCCGCCCGCGTGAATCTGCGATTTCACGACGTAGACCGGCCCGGGCAGCTTCCTGGCTGCGGCGACGGCCTCCTCGACCGTTAGTGCGGCGATCCCGGCGGGGATGCCCACACCGAACTTGGCGAGCAGTTCCTTGGCCTGATATTCGTGAATGTTCATGGCGCGGTCTTTTCCTGCGGGGGGACGGCAGCGGGCCGATTTTGCGCCGCCGCCTAAGCACAGCCTACCCGGCTTGAAAAGGGGCGGTGTGGATCGGCCTACCCGCAAGCGCTTGCGCTGGCGGGCCCCGCACCGCAAGATTGCCGGATTGATGATCGACCGCGCCCGCCTCGAAGCCATTGTCCGCGAAGCCGGACGCATCGCGCTGGCGCGCTGGCCGGGACATGGCCACGCCCCGCGGGTGTGGGACAAGGACCCGGGGAACCCGGTGTCCGAAGCCGATCTCGCGGTCGATGCCTTCCTCAAGCGCGAGCTGATGGCGCTGCTCCCTGCGGCGGGCTGGCTGTCCGAAGAGACGGTCGACGCGCCCGAGCGACTTGGCCAAGATGGCGAGGGACGCGGGCTGTTGTGGCTGGTCGATCCGATTGACGGGACGCGCGACTATATCCGCGGACGCAGCGGCTGGGCGGTCTCGGTCGCGCTGGTCAGCGCGGGCCGGCCGCTATTCGGCATCCTCGATGCATCGGCGCGCGGCGAATTCTGGAGCGCCGAAGCCGGCCGCGGCGCGTGGCGCAATGGCGTGGCGCTGGTCGCCAGCACCCGCGAAGTGCTGGCGGGCGCGCGTGTTCCCGTCGATGCACTGCCGCAGCTCGATACGGACCTCGTGGCCGTGGATCGCCCCAACAGCATCGCGCTGCGCATGGCGATGGTCGCGGCGGATGAGGCCGACCTCGTCGCGACGCTGCGTTGGGGCTATGAATGGGATATCGGCGCCGCCGCGCTGATCGCGCGCGAGGCCGGGGCGACCGTGACCGACGCGTTCGGCGGGCCGCTCAACTACAACAAACCCGATCCGCGCGCTTTCGGCGTGCTGGTTACCTCGAACGGGATTCATGAGGCCGCGGTCGAGCGACTGGCCGAACGGGCGCGGATTTTGTCGGGATAGTTGGTTCGTGTCTTCGTGTGAACAAATCGGCCGCACCGGAGTCTCACTCCGATGCGGCCGAAGCGCATTTACTGACCCGAACGCGCCGCCGCGACATCTTCCTGCGTCACCGGCACGATCTTGATTTCGACCCGGCGATTCCTGGCCCGGCCCTCGGCGGTCTCGTTGCTGGCGACAAACTGGGTTTCGCCGAAGCCCTGGCTGCGGATGCGGGCGGAGGAGACGCCGCGCGACGACAGGTAATTCGCCACCGCGCTGGCGCGCTGCTCGGACAGGCGCTGATTGAACGCTTCCGAGCCGGTCGAATCGGTATAGCCGTAGACGTCGATCAGGCTGTTGGGATATTGCTTCATGCTCTCGGCAATCTGGTCGAGCGTGCGCCGGAAGGTCGCGTTGATCGAATAGCTGCCGGTGGCGAAGGTCACACCCTCGGGCAAATTGACCAGGATCGCCTGGCCGTTGTCGGTCTCGGTCACATCCACGCCCGAACCGGCGGTCTGTTCCTTCAATTCCTTGATCTGCTGGTCCATCTTGTAGCCGACCACGCCGCCGGCCACGCCGCCGAGGCCCGCGCCGATGATCCGGCCGGTCTTGCCGCCGATCAGTCCGCCCAGCAGGCCGCCGACCAACACGCCGCCCACGCCGCCGATCGCGGTGCGCGAAACCTTGCGCTCGCCGGTGTTGGGATCGGTCACGCAAGCCGAAACGGTCAGCAGCGAAGCGGCGGCAAAGCTCGACACGAGCATGCGGGTTCTCTTCATATTCTTATCCTTTTGGTGGACTTCGGTTCGGGCGCGAGGCTTGCCCCAGCGACCTGAACGGTTGTGGACTCTCGGATAACAACGAAAGGCCGGTTTAAGCGTTCCCGTCCCAAGATTCGACCGCCGCCCGCACGCGTTTTCTCTTTCGCCCCAATTCTGCTAGCAAAGCTCGCGTGACCCCGTTCCCTTGGACCGACGTCTTGATCATCGCAGGACTGATCCTGCTTAATGGCCTGTTCGCGATGTCCGAGCTGGCGATCGTCTCGGCGCGCCCGGCACGGCTGCGCGTCGCGGCCGAACGAGGCAGCCGCGGCGCGAAGGCCGCGCAGCTGCTCGCGAGCGATCCGGGCAAGTTCCTCTCGACCGTGCAGATCGGCATCACGCTGGTGGGCATCATCGCCGGGGCTTATTCGGGCTCGAGCCTGGGCGGGCCGACCGGTGAGCGGCTGGCGGCACTGGGGGTTCCGCCCACCTGGGCACCCGAGGCCGGGTTTTTCCTCGTCATCGCGGTGACCACCTATTTCAGCCTGGTGGTGGGCGAACTGGTGCCCAAGCAGCTCGCGCTGCGCGCTGCCGAGCCGATCGCCATCCTCGCCGCGCGGCCGATGGCGGTGGTCGCCAAAGTAACCGCGCCGCTGGTCTGGTTGCTCAACCGCTCGGGCAGCCTGATTCTCCGTCTCGCCGGGGTGCGCCACAAGGGCGAGCCCGAGGTGACCGCCGAAGAGCTTCACATGATATTTGCCGAAGCGACCCGCTCGGGGGTGATCGAGGAGGACGAACGGCAGATCATGTCCGGGATCATGCGGCTGGCCGACCGCCCGGTGCGCGAGCTGATGACGCCCCGGACCGAACTCGACGTGGTCGATCGCAGTGCCAGTGAGGCGGAGCTGCGCGGGATCATCAAGGCCAGCCCGCACTCGCTGCTGCCGGTGGCCGATGGCTCGCCCGACCGGATCGTCGGGGTGGTCAAGGTCCGCGATGTCCAGGCGGTGCTGCTCGCGGGGCGCAAGCTCGAGCTTGGCCGCTTGATGCGCAAGGCGGAGATCATCCCCGACCAGATCGACGCGATGGATGCGCTGCGGATATTGCAGCAGTCGGACGTGTCGATGGCGCTGGTCCACGATGAATACGGCCACCTCGAAGGGGTGGTGACCCCGGCGGACCTACTCGCGGCGATCGTCGGCAATTTCGTCAGCCACCGCGACGACGGCGACGAGCCGATGGTGGTCGAGCGCGAGGACAAATCGCTGCTGATCGCGGGCGCGCTGCCCGCCGATGCGATGGCCGACCGGCTCGGCATCGAACTGCCCGACGACCGCGATTACGCGACCGCCGCGGGCTTCGCGCTCTCGGTGTTCAAGAAGCTGCCATCCGAAGGCGAACACTTCACCGAACAGGACTGGCGCTTCGAAGTGGTCGACATGGACGGCCGCAAGATCGACAAGCTGCTGGTCAGCTGCATCCTGCCGCGCAAGGTCGAGACGGAGCATACTGCGTAGCGGCTGGGGCCGAAGAATATAGAATTTCACGCAAAGGCGCAAAGGCGCGAAGAGGTCGTGTTCGCGGCGCAGCCGTGATGAATTCATAGGCTTACAATATCGGGGAGGTGGGGATCGGAGCCTTCGGCTGGACGCTTCATCTTCGCGTCTTTGCGCCTTTGCGTGAACCAAAAAAAGGGCCCGCCTTGCGGCGAGCCCCTGGAACTTTAACGCTACGCCACGCCCTTAGCCCGGGATCGACGCCTGCGCTTCGCGGCCGTCGCCTTGCGGGGCGGCGAGGATGTCGCGAGTGACCGAACCCTTGGCGACGGTGTTGGTCGCGGGATCGCCCACGGTCGAACGGATGCCGGGAGCCGAGGTGCCGGCACGGTTGAGCGTGGTCTTTTCGACTTCGCTGCGAGGGGCCGGGCCGCCGAACAGCGCGTCGAGCGCCTGGTCCTGCGCGGTGGTCGAGGGACGCGGCGCGCCGGGAGTGGGCGGGGTCAGCGAGAAATCGGGCGGCACCACCAGCGGGGCCTGACGCTGCACCGCGAACTCGTCGGGGCGGTCGCGGTTGAACAGCCCGCCGCCGCCGCAGCCGGAAAGCAGCATGGCCGAACCTAGGGCGGCGAGAATCAGGGTCTTGCGCATGAAATCAAATCTCCGCGGCGTCACTCGCCGGCTGGGTTGCGGGGTCGGCGCGCTTTTCGCGCGAAAGGAACGAGCGGGCAAGGATAATCAGGATGCCAAAGGTGATCGCACTATCCGCGAGGTTGAAGATCAGGAACGGGCGCCACTCGCCAAAGTGCAGATCGGCGTAATCGACCACGAAACCGAGCCGCGCGCGGTCGAGAATATTGCCGAGCGCCCCGCCGAGCACGAGGCCCAGCGCGGCGATATCGGCGCGGTGGCGTTCGCGCAGCATCCACACGGTGACCACAATGGCGATAGTCGCGGTCAGCGCCACCAGCAGCCAGCGCCCCAGTTCCGAATCGGTCGAAAACAAATTGAGCGAGACGCCGTTGTTCTCGGCATAGGTGAAGTTGAAGATCGGCAGCAGTGTCAGGCTCTGGCCGATCTCGCCCAAGGCGAGCGGCCCGGTCACCAGCCACTTCAGCGCCTGGTCGGCGGCAAAGATCAGCGCGGCGATGCTAAGGCCGATACGGTGGGCGGGAAGCAGGGTCATGCCAGCGCGTCCATCGCCGAGACAACGTGATCGCAGCGTGAACAAAGCGCGCCGTCGGCGGGTACCTCGGGGAGGTGCCGCCAGCAGCGACCGCATTTGTGGTGGGTGGTGCGGGTGACCGACGGTGAACCGATTATCGTGTCAGGCTGGTCCACGTCAGTGAGCCCAACACGAGACACGATGCACACTTCTTCGAGATGCACGCTTTTGACGTCGCGCTCGAAAGAGCCGCCAGTTGCGATTGGCACAACGACCTCTGCCTCGAGGCTTGAGCCTACGATCTTTTCCTTTCGAAGGGGTTCGATCGCCTCGGTGACCTTCCGACGAATGGAGCGGGCATTGATCCACCTGTCGATCAAGTTTTGATCCAAAGCGCCGTGATCAACTTCCGGCCACTCCAGCAAATGCACCGACCCCGCCTCGGGATACCGCGTGCCCCACACCTCTTCCGCAGTGAACACCAGCACCGGGGCCGCATACCGCACCAGCGCTTCGAACAGCGTGTCGAGCACGGTGCGGTAGGCGCGTCGCTTGGGATCGTCCGCCGCGTCGCAATAGAGCGAATCCTTGCGGATATCGAAGAAGAACGCCGAGAGGTCCTCGTTGCAGAAATCGGTCAGCGCGCGGACATAAGTGTTGAAGTCGAAATCATCGACCGCCTGCCGCAGCGTCGCGTCGAGCTTGGCCAGCAGCGCCAGCACATAGCGCTCCAGCTCGGGCATCGCCGCGACATCGACCCGTTCCGCCTCGCTGAACCCGTCCAAGGCACCGAGCAGATAGCGAAACGTGTTGCGCAGCTTGCGGTACTGGTCGGCGACGCCCTTGAGGATCTCGTCGCCGATGCGGTGATCCTCGGTGTAATCGACCGACAGCGCCCACAGCCGGATGATATCCGCGCCGTTGACTTCCATCACCTTGAGCGGATCGACGGTGTTGCCGAGCGACTTGGACATTTTCATGCCCTTTTGATCCATCGTGAACCCGTGGGTCAGCACCGCCTTGTACGGCGCGCGGCCGCGCGTGGCGCAGCTTTCGAGCAGCGACGACTGGAACCAGCCGCGATGCTGGTCGCTGCCTTCGAGGTAGAGATCGGCGGGAGGCCTGCCATACCCTGCGGGTCGGGACAGCTCCGGCCAGCGCCCGCTTTCCAGCACGAAAGCGTGGGTGCAGCCGCTATCGAACCACACATCGAGAATGTCGGTGACGCGCTCGTAATCCTCAGCGCAATATTCGTTGCCGAGGAATTCCTGCGCGCGTTCGTCGCTCCACGCGTCGACTCCGCCTTGGCGGATGCCCGCGACGATCCGCGCATTGACCGCCGGATCGTCGAGGTAATGGTTGGTGCCCTTCTTGACGAACAGCGCGATCGGCACGCCCCAGGCGCGCTGGCGCGACAGCACCCAGTCGGGGCGTCCTTCGACCATCGAGCCGAGGCGGTTGCGGCCCTTTTCGGGCACGAACCGCGTTTCGGTGATGGCCTTCATCGCCAGTTGGCGCAGCGTCGCGTGATCGTGCTCCAGCGCGCCGCCTTCGTTCTCCCAGCCCTTTTCCGCCGCGCTCTTGGCGTGGGGCAGCATCACCGGCGTATCCATCGGCACGAACCACTGCGGGGTGCAGCGGTAGATCACCTTGGCCTTCGAGCGCCACGAGTGCGGGTAGCTGTGCTTGTAATCCGCCGACGCTGCGAGCAGCCCACCGGCCTCGCGCAAGGCCTCGCAGATTGGACCATCCGGCGCGTTGAACTTGGCGTTGATGACGCTACCCTGCCCGCCCAGCCAGGCCCAGTCGGCGCGGTACTTGCCGTCGCCCTCGACTGCGAAGACCGGCTCGATCCCGACCGATTTGCACAGCGCGAAATCGTCTTCGCCGTGGTCGGGCGCCATATGCACCAGCCCGGTGCCGCTGTCGGTGGTGACGAAATCGCCGGGCAGGAACGGGCGCGGCCTAGCGAAGAACCCGCCGAGGTAGTGCATCGGGTGACGGGCGATGGTTCCGGCGAGTTCGGTGCCTTTGCCCTTCCACTTAACGTCAAGGTCAGTGAAGGGCGCCATTCCCATGGCAACTCTTTGAGCAAATTCCGGCTGAAGCTGTTCCGCGATCAGATAGCGGCCAACCGTGCGCAGGGAACTCGCCGAATTCTCGCCGCCGACGATATCAGCAAGAACGTACTCAACCTCCGGCCCATAGGCCAAAGCCTGGTTCACCGGGATCGTCCACGGCGTCGTCGTCCAGATCACCGCATGCGCGCCGACCAGCTCGGAAATCGGCGATTCCGTGATCTCGAACGCCACATCCACTTGCGTCGAGACGATGTCCTCGTACTCGACCTCGGCCTCGGCCAGCGCGGTTTTCTCCACCGGAGACCACATCACCGGCTTGGCCCCGCGGTACAATTGCCCGCTTTCGGCGAACTTCATCAGTTCGGAAACGATGGTCGCTTCCGCCTCGAAATCCATCGTCAGATAGGGATTGTCCCAGTCGCCGTTGATGCCGAGCCGCTTGAGTTGTTCGCGCTGGGTATCGACCCAGGCTTGCGCATAGGCGCGGCATTCGGCGCGGAATTCGGCCGCCGGGACCTGGTCCTTGTCGAGCTTCTTCTTGCGGTATTGTTCTTCGACCTTCCACTCGATCGGCAGCCCGTGGCAGTCCCAGCCGGGCACATAGGGCGCGTCCTTGCCCAGCAGGCTCTGGGTGCGCACCACCATGTCCTTGAGGATATGGTTGAGCGCATGGCCGATGTGCATGTCGCCATTGGCATAGGGCGGACCATCGTGGAGGATGAACTTCTCGCGCCCTGCGCGGGCGGCGCGGAGCTGCGCGTAAAGGTCCGCCTGCTGCCAGCGCGCGAGAATGCCCGGCTCCTTCTGGGGAAGGCCCGCTTTCATGGGAAACTCGGTCTTCGGCAGGAAGACGGTGGATCGGTAATCGCGGGCTTCGGTCATATCGCCGCGGGCCTTAGCGGGGGCCGGGGATTACTGCAAACGCCCGTCACCCTGAACTCGTTTCAGGGTCCATCGCGCCCCAGTCACGGGGCAGGAGGCGAGGCGTAATGGATCCTGAAACGAGTTCAGGATGACGATTGTGGCGAGGGTGACGCATTGTATGAGGCGAGCAGCTCCCGTGCTAGGTCGCAGTCGCGCGTCATCTGCGCGGTCAGGGCATCGAGGCTGTCGAACTTCGCTTCGGGGCGAAGGAAGTGGTGGAACGCGACTTCGATCTCCTGATCGTAAAGGTCTTCGGAAAAGTCGAAGAAATAGGGTTCGAGCAGTTCCTTGGGCGGATCGAAGCTGGGCCGGATGCCAAGATTGGCGGCACCCTTGAGGATGCGGTGGTCGGGCAGCTTTCCGGTCACCGCGTAGATGCCAAAGCGCGGGCGCAGATAGGTGCCGAGCGGTAAGTTGGCGGTGGGATAGCCGATGCTGCGGCCCCGCTTGTCGCCGTGCTGGACCACGCCCCGGATCGCGAAGGGCCGGGTCAGCAGGTGCGCCGCAGTGGCGCAGTCGCCCGCTTGCAAGGCTTCGCGGATGCGGCTGGAGGAGACCACTTCGCCGTCTTCCGATATCGGGTGGATGGCCGTCGTGGTGATCCCGCAAGCGGCACCAAGCTCGGCCAGCACCGCAACATTGCCGCCGCGCGCCCGCCCGAAGGTAAAGTCCGCGCCGGTCACCGCGCCCGATGCGCCAAGTCGGTCAGCGAGAATGTCGTGGACGAACTCTTGCGCGGTCACCGCCGCCAGCGCGCCATCGAAATGGAACACCAGCATCGCGTCCGCTCCCGCCGCTTCGAACAGCTCCTGCCGCTGGTCGAGCGAGGTCAGCCGGAACGGCGCGGCATCGGGCTGAAAGTGGCGCACCGGATGGGGATCGAAGGTTGCGACAATCGCGGGACGGCGCTGCTCACGCGCGGACTCGACCGCAGCACGGACCACTTGCTGGTGGCCAAGGTGGAACCCGTCGAAATTACCCAGCGCGATCACCGCACCGCGCAATTGCTCGGGCATCCTCTCACGGTGATCGAGGCGCGGGATCGTCATTTCAGCGGCACCAGCCCCGCGCGGATCACCCGCAGCGCGTTGCCGCCCATCACCGCGCGGATTTCGTCGGGGGTGAAGCCTTCGTCCATCAGCGCCTGAGTCACCTGCTCGAGCTGCGAGGTATCGAACCGCACCGTGGTCGCGCCGTCATAGTCGCTGCCCAGCGCAATATACTGGATGCCGACCAGTTCGCGGACATGCTTCATCGCGCGAGCGGTGGCGCGCGGATCGGTGTCGCACACCGCGCCGTCCCAATAGCCGATCCCCACCACCCCGCCGGTGCGCGCGACGCCCGTGATCTCGGCGTCGGTGAGGTTGCGGTTGACCTTGCAGGTGGCCTGCACCCCGCCGTGGCTGGAGACCACCGGGCGGCGCGCGATTGCCAGCACATCGGCGACCCCGGCATGGCTGAGATGCGCCAAATCGACGATCATCCCCTTGGCTTCCATCGCCGACACGATCTGGCGGCCGAACGGCGTCAATCCGCCTTTCTTGATGCCGTGCATCGACCCGGCGAGCTCATCGTCGAAGAAATGCGTCAAGCTCGCCATGCGGAAGCCCGCGGCATAGAGCCGGTCGAGGTTTGATGCCTTGCCTTCGAGGTTGTGCAGCCCCTCGATGGTCAGCATCGCGCCGACCGGGCGCTTGGTCCCTTGTCGGGCAGCCAGCAGCGTATCGAGGCTGGCATCGTCGCTTACCTTGACCAGCGCGCCACGCGATCCGGCGACAGCGCGGTCGAGCTTGGTGCCATGATAGAGCGAGCGTTCGACCAGCGAATTCCAGGTTCGCACCGGCTGGAGCTGCGCCACCACCAGGGGCGTGATGTTGTCGGTATCGCTACCGTTGCCGTCGTAATTCTGGCCGCGCGGGGTCTTGGTCACGCTCGAAAATAGCTGCAGTGCGACATTGCCCTGCTGCAAGCGCGGCAAGTCCTCATGGCCGCGACTGCCGCGTTCCAGCAAATCGCGGTCCCACATCAGCGTGTCCGAATGGAGATCGACGATTTGCAGGGTGACGTGCAGCGCCCTGGCCTCGGGGCTGACCACCAGCAGCACCTTCCCATCGATCTTGTTCATGCTGGCTTCGAGATAGCCCGGGGCCACACCAAAAAAGCCGATGGCGGCGAGTGCGAGCAGCGCCAGCGGCACCCAGATCCTCTTGCGCATTACCCCTCCCTGCCAGTGCCACCAGATCGGCGCAGGGTCACGAAATCATAGGCCGGACCGGCACCGTCGCCATCATGGCTGCTGCGCGCCGCTTCTGTCCATGCCGCGCGGTCGATTTCGGGCATGGTCGTGTCACCTGCAGGCGCGGCATGGACTTCGGTCAGCTCGATCCGGTCCGCCAAAGGCAAGAACAGGCGGAAAATCTCCGCGCCGCCGATCACCGCGACATGCGGCGCATTGGCCAGCCGCAGCGCCTCCTCGACCGAATGCGCGACCTCTGCGCCGTCCTCGGCCCACTCGGTATCGCGGGTCAGCACGATATGACGGCGGCCAGCGAGCAGTCCAGGAAGCGATTCAAAAGTCTTGCGGCCCATCACCATCGGCTTGCCCGTGGTCAGCGCCTTGAAGCGCCGCAGATCGGCGGGCAGGTGCCACGGCATCGTCCCCTCGGTGCCGATCACGCCATTGTCCGCTACCGCGACGACGAAGAAGACTTCGCGCTTCATTTCAGTGTCAGCCGGGTGACATGGCCCATCTTGCGCCCCGGCCGCGCGGCGGCTTTGCCGTATAGGTGCAAACGGTTGGCCGGGTCGGACAGGGTCGCCGCCCAGTCCTCGACCGCATCGCCGACGATGTTGCGCATCTCGACGCGGGTGGCGGCGAGCGAGGTATCGCCCAGCGGCAGCCCGCAGATCGCGCGGATGTGGTTTTCGAACTGGCTGGTGAGCGCGCCTTCGATGCTCCAATGCCCCGAATTATGCACGCGCGGGGCCATCTCGTTGCACACCGGGCCATCCGCAGTGGCGAAGAATTCGAGCGTCAGCACCCCGACATAATCGAGCGCCTTGGCAGCCTTGGCCGCCAGCGCGCGAGCCTCGGCGACTTGGGCCAGCACTTGCGGTGAGGCCGGGATGCTCGAATGGGCGAGGATGCCGCCGGCATGGACATTCTCGGCGCTATCCCAGAACACTAGTGCACCATCCTGCCCACGGCACAGGATCACCGAGAATTCGGCGGCGAAATCCACGAAGCCTTCGTAGACCAGCGGTTGCTGGGGCAGGTCGAGCAGCTCGATATCGAGCGCATCGGCGATCCGCCACTGACCTTTGCCGTCATAGCCGTCACGGCGGGTCTTGAGGATGCCGGGAGTGCCGACTGCGCGAATCGCGGCAGCGAGATCGGCGGGCGAATCGACCGGGGCGAAGGGCGCTACCCTTCCGCCAAGCCCGGTGATGAAGTGCTTTTCGGCAAGTCGGTCCTGCGCGGTCTCCAATGCGTGCGGGTGCGGCAGCAGGCGGGCGTCGCCCAGTGCCGCCAGCGGGGCGACGGGGACATTCTCGAACTCATAGGTCACCACCGCGCAGTCGGCGGCGAAGCGCGCCATCGCCCCGGCATCGTCCCATGCGGCGCAAGTGAACGCTCCGCAGACCTCGGCAGCGATGCTGGCGGGATCGGGCGAATAGACGTGGCAGCGATAGCCGAGCTGCGCCGCCGCAAGGCCCAGCATCCGCCCCAGCTGGCCGCCGCCCAGGATGCCGATAGTTTCGCCCGGTGGGATCATTGGTGCGGGATCACAGTCTCACGCCGGCCTTTCCGCAACGCCCGCGCTTTGCGCAGCGCGATAGGCCTTGAGCCGCTCGGCCAGTGCCGGATCGTTGAGGCTGAGGATCGCTGCGGCGAGCAGCCCGGCGTTGGTCGCCCCCGCTTCGCCGATCGCCAGCGTGCCCACCGGGATGCCCGCGGGCATCTGGACGATCGACAGCAGGCTGTCCTGCCCCGACAGTGCCTTGGACTGGACCGGTACGCCGAGCACCGGCAAATGAGTCATCGAGGCGACCATGCCGGGCAGATGTGCCGCGCCGCCTGCCCCGGCGATGATCACCTTGAAGCCCTCGTCCGCCGCGCCTTGCGCAAACTCGACCAGCCGCTGCGGGGTGCGGTGCGCCGAAACGATCCGCGCGTCATAGGCCACACCCAGTCTGTCGAGCGCGTCCGCGGCGCATTTCATCGTCGCCCAGTCGGACTGGCTGCCCATGACGATTGCGACGGGAGCGATCATATTTCAGCGCTCCGCCAGATAGTAGCGCTCGATGGCGCTGAGAGTGTCGTCGAGCTCGTAGACGATCGGCTGGCCGGTCGGGATTTCGAGCCCGGTGATCGCATCGTCCGAAATGCCCGAGAGGTGCTTGACCAACGCGCGCAGCGAATTGCCGTGCGCGGCGACCAGCACGATCTCATGCACCCGCAATTGCGGGGCTATCTCGGCCTCGTAGTAGGGCAATACCCGGGCGATTGTATCCTTGAGGCTCTCGGTCGAAGGGATCGCGATCCCGGCGTAACGCGGGTCGCGGGTGAGATCGAACTCGCTACCCGCCTCGAGCACCGGCGGCGGGGTATCGAAGCTGCGCCGCCAGATCTTGACCTGATCGTCGCCGTGCCGCGCCGCGGTCTCGGCCTTGTCCAGCCCGGTCAGCCCACCATAATGCCGCTCGTTGAGCCGCCAGTGCTTGACCTCGGGGATCCACAACCGCCCCATCGCTTCGAGCGCGAGATGCAGCGTGCGGATCGCGCGGGTCTGGACCGAGGTGAAGGCGATGCTGGGGAGCATGTCCTTGTCGGTCATGAGTTGCCCCGCCGCACATGCTTCGTCCTCGCCCTTGGGCGTCAGATCGACGTCCCACCAGCCGGTGAAGCGGTTTTCGAGGTTCCACTGGCTCTGGCCGTGACGGACGAGAATGAGGCGTGGCACCACTTGCTCCTGGGAGCGGGCCGGTGCCGCTTCCGCGCCTGAGCGCGGACAACGATCAAGCACCGGCCCCTATCGGTTCGGCTCGCTTTTGGGAAGAGCGGGTGCATCGCCCGCTGACAATGCCCGTGCCTGCGCCTTGCGGCCCCGTGCTTGCGCCTTTCGGCGTTGCAGGTTCTCGCGGAGTTTCTCCGCGAGGCGTTGTTCTTTGGTGAGAGGCGGCTGGTTTTCACGCATTGGCAAGGTGCCAGCGCTATCAGGCTCTAGCTTGACAAAGCAAGGGGTCGCGGCCAATAGCGCGCCCCTGCCCGGACCGGCCCCAGCGGCCGTCCCGGCATGTCCGAATGGTTGGCTGCTGTAGCTCAGTGGTAGAGCGCATCCTTGGTAAGGCTGAGGTCGGGAGTTCAATCCTCCCCAGCAGCACCATTCGCCTTATTCTTCGCGTTCGTACATCTGCACGCTGCGGTCGCGCGATTCGATCAGGCGCTGCTTGGTGCGCTGGCCGTCCGGGCTGTTGAGCCACCAGACGAACCCGGCGGCGGCGAGCAGCGCGATAATGGCGTATTTCATGGGCGGGGTCCCGATTGTCCGACCACCGATGATTAGATCGCCGCCACGAAACCCGCAAGGTAACCAGCCAGTCGTTCGCGGCTTTGGGGATCGGTCAGCCTTCCGGCATCGTCGAACAGCTTGCCCGCGCCCGAAACCAGCAGTTTCGCGCCGAACCACGGCCGGGTGCCGAGTGTGCGCAGCACCGGGAGCCACGCGTCCTGCGCCAGGATTGTCCCGAACCCGCCGGGTGAGGCACCCATGATCGCGACCGGCTTGCCGCCGAAGGTCCGGGCAATGTCGGCGGGCGGGCGCGACATCCAGTCGATCGCGTTCTTGAGCACGCCGGGAATGCCATTGTTGTATTCGGGCGTCGCCAGCAGCAACCCGTCCGCGCCAGCGAGCGCATCCTTGAGCGCAGTCACAGCGGCCGGGATGCCGTCCGCTTCTTCGGCGTCGGCATCGTAGAGCGGGACCCCGGCGGTAGTATGCACCGCAAGCTCGCTGCCCTCGGGCATCAGCTCACCCGCCGCGCGCAGCAGTCCGGTGTTGAAGGAGTGGCGGCGCAAGCTCCCGCCGATGCCGACGATTCGGATCATGCGACCAAATCCGCCCATTCGGGGTGACGCTTGAACGCAGCGGCGACATAGCTGCACTGCGGCACGATCTTGAAACCCTGCGCACGCGCATCGGCGACCAATGCTTCGACCAGCCTAGCGGCAACCCCGCGCCCGCCGATTTCGTCGGGCACGAGTGTGTGCTCGACCACGCGCGCCTCGCCGCGCTTGATCCAGGTCAGCCGGGCGACGTGATGGCTGCCCGCGAGTTCGGCGTGGTATTCGCCCGCCCCGCCCTGATCGTGACGGGTGATGGTGACTTCATCCATGCCAATCCCTTTCGGTTGGATGCGGCCCTTGCTTGTTGACGCGTCCTTCGCTGCTTGACGCTGAACGCAGGCGTTAGCATGGCGTTCCGATGCAGTTTCTTTCCGACAATGCCGCCGCCGTCCACCCTGCCGTATGGGCCGCGATGCAAGCCGCCGATGCGGCCGACGCGCCATACGATGGCGATGCGCTGAGTAAGGCACTAGATGAAGCTTTTGGCACGCTGTTCGGCCGGGATTGCGCGGTGCTGTGGGTCGCGACGGGGACTGCGGCGAATTGCCTTGCGCTGGCCGCGATCGTCCCGCCGCATGGCGCAGTGGTGTGCCACCGCGAAGCGCATATCGAAATGGACGAAGGCGGCGCGCCCGGCTTCTACCTGCACGGTGCCAAGCTGATGCTGGCGGATGGCGAGGGCGCCAAGCTGACCCCGGCGGGAATCGCGGCACTGATCGACCCGATTCGCGACGACGTCCACCAGGTCCAGCCGCACGCGGTGTCGATCACCCAGGCGAGCGAATACGGCCGGGTCTACCGGCCCGATGAAGTGGCCGAAATCGCTGCGTTCGCGCGCCAGCGTGGGCTCGGTCTGCACATGGACGGCGCGCGCTTTGCCAATGCCGTGGCGTTCCTCGGTTGCCCGCCCGCCGAGGCTTGCGGCGATATCGATGCGCTGAGCTTCGGCTGCGTCAAGAACGGCGGGATGGGCACCGAAGCACTGGTATTTTTCGACCCTGCACTGGCCGATGTCGCGCGTTATCGCCGCAAGCGCGCGGGGCATCTGCAATCCAAGGGGCGCTATCTTGCTGCGCAACTGCTGGCGATGCTTGAGGGCGATTTGTGGCTGGCCAATGCGCGCGCCGCCAATGGCGCGGCGCAAGAGCTTGCCGCGGCGGCGGCGCAGCGCCTGCTCCACCCGGTCGAAGCCAACGAGATTTTCCTGCGCCTGTCCGCTGCCGAGCGCGAAGCGCTGCGCGCGCAAGGCTTCAGCTTCTACGACTGGGGCGAGGATGCCGCCCGGCTGGTCACCGCATGGAACAGCGATCCGGCGCATGTTGCGCTGCTCGCCCGTGCGATAGCGGCGCTGTGACCCGCAACATTGCCGCATTCATCCTCGTCGCGCTGATCTGGGGATCGACCTGGCTGGTCATCAAGGACCAGATCAGCGCGGTACCGGTGGGCTGGACGGTGACCTGGCGGTTTGCGCTGGCGACGCTCGGCATGTTCGCGCTGGCGCTGGTCCGGCGCGATGCGCTGCGGCTGCCGCGGCCCGCGATGCTGCTCGCGGCGGTGACCGGCGTGTTCCAGTTCGCGCTCAATTTCCAGCTGGTCTACCGCTCAGAACATTACCTGACCTCGGGCATCGTCGCGGTGTTCTTTGCGCTGCTGCTGGTCCCCAATGCGCTGTTCGCGAGGGCATTTGTCGGCACGCCGGTCACGCCGCGATTCATCGGCGGCAGCGCGGTTGCGCTGGGCGGCATCGCGCTGCTGTTCCTTCACGAATACCGGATCGCCCCGGCGGGATCGGGTGTCCTGACCGGGATCGTGCTGGTGACATGCGCGCTGTTCAGCGCCTCGACCTCGAATGTGCTGCTCGCCACCGATCTTGCGCGGCGTCAGGCGATCGTGCCGTTCATCGCCTGGTCGATGCTGTGGGGCACACTGGGCAATGCGCTGTTCGCGTGGCTCACCACAGGGGCACCGGTGTTCGATCCGCGCCCCGCCTATCTCGCCGGGATTGCCTATCTCGCGATCATCGGCTCGGTGGTGACCTTCCCGCTCTATACCGCGCTGATCCGCGAGTGGGGTCCGGGCCGTGCGGCGTATAACGGCGTGGCGGTGCCGGTGGTGGCGATGGGGCTGTCGACTTTGTTCGAGGGCTAGCGCTGGAGCGCGCTGGCGAGTGCCGGGGCGGTGCTGGCGATGATCGGGCTGCTGATTGCGCTGTCAGGAAACCGCCGCGTCGCTCCGGTCGAGTAAATCGCGCAGTCCCTCGCGGTAGCTTGGATAGGCGGGCCGCCAGCCCAACACACGCTTGGCCTTGCCGTTGGCGAGGCGGCGGTTCTCGGCATAGAAGCCGCGCGCCATCGCCGACAATCCGGCATCGCCCAGCGATTGCAACGGCGGCGGTTCGCGTCCGAGCAGGCGGCAGGCTTCCTCGATCACTGCGTTCTGGCTGCTCGGTGCATCGTCAGCGAGGTTGTAGGCACCTTGGGGTGCGCTGAGTGCCTTTGTGCACCCTTGTACGATGTCATCGACGTGGACGCGGCTGAACACCTGTCCGGGCAAATCGATCCGATTCGCCTTGCCCTCGCGCACCCGCTCCAGCGCACTGCGGCTGGGGCCATAGATCCCGGGCAAGCGTAACACCCGCGCCCCGCGCGCCAGCCACGCCGCATCCGCCTCGGCACGGGCTGTGCGGCGGCCAGCCCCGGTGGGCGCGCTTTCATCGACCCACGCGCCGCCGGTGTCGCCGTAAACTCCGGTCGATGAGAGATAACCAAGCCAGCCATGCCCCAGCGCGTGACCGTAGCGCTCGAGCACCGGATCGCTCCCTTCGCCGGACGGCGGGATCGAGGACAGGACATGGCTAGATCCCGCCAGCGCCGCCCGCACATTGCCCTCGTCATCGAACGACAGCGTCCCCTCGCGCCCGGTCGAAATCACCTCCCAGCCGCGCGCTTCGAGCGCCGTGGCGATCCGGCTGGCGGTGTAACCCAGCCCGAAGACGAACAGGCACTGGGCCATCCTAGGGCGTCATTGGCCTTCAGCCGCCAGCGGCGGCGGGACCACCATCTCCGCGCCGGGCACGTGATCCTGCTTCCATTGCATCGACATCCGCACCCGCGTCGCGCCCGAGGGATGATCGTAGAACAGCATTTCCTCGATGGGGCCAGGTTCGATCTTGCGGTATTCGGAGAGCTTCATCGCGGTCAGCGCGAACCCGTCGGGCTCGCGCGCGGCGTTGAGGCCGAAGGCGTCGGCCGCGCTCTCATTGTGGCGGATCAGCGAGTTGGTTAGTGGGGTCGCGAGCAAGCCGAATAGCGCGATCAGAATCCCGAGCACCGGCAGCGAAGCCGGATCGGCAAGGTCGCGCACCCCCCACCGTGCTCCGTAGCGGGCTATCAGCACCGGGGCGGTGCTCCGTAGCGGGCTATCAGCACCGGGGCGATCCTTGAGACAAGGAACAGCGCCAGCGCGGCCAGAAGCGTGAACCCGGCGAGCAGCTGCATCACATGCCCGAGCACATAGTGACCCAGCTCATGCCCCATCACCGCCGCAGTTTCCGTCTCGCTTGTGCGATTGAGCAAATTGTCGTTGAGGCTGATCCGGATGGTCGGGCCGATGCCCGAAACATTGGCGGAGATTCGTTTGGTCTGCTTCGACGCGTCGAACAAATAGATATGCTCGGCCGGAACATTGTTGGCCTTGGCCATCGCGACGATCCGCTCGCGTACCGGCCCGGCGGGCAGTTCGGTATAGGTGTTGAACAGCGGCGCGATATAAACCGGCGCGATCAGCACGCCCACGCCCATGAACGCCGCGAAGACTCCCGTGCCCAGCAGCCACCAGTTCTTGGGGAAGCGCCGGATCACCGAGTAAACTGCGGTGACCAGCAGCGGCATGATCACCAGCGCGATGGCCACATTGGTCAGATAGTCGCCGAACCAGCCGCCAAAGGCCTGGTTCATCAACCCGTACTGCCGCTCGCGGAAAAAGGCGGTGTAGAGCGCCCAGGGGAAGGTAAGCACCGTACCCGCAATCGTATAGGCCAGCGCGGTCAACCACACGATCACCGAGGCACGCTTACTGCGCGCCTCGGCCCACTCACGAAAGGTGGCGGTCAAACGGAACCGCAGCAGCAGCGCGTCGGTCAGGATCGAAACCAGCGCGCCCCACAGGATCAGCCAGTAGCCGCCCTCGAAATAGGCATCGGACTTGGCCCGCGCCGGGCCTTGCAGCGTATCGAGATAGGCGCGCGTCGCAGTCTCGACGTCAAACCCGGCAGCATGCGCCATCCCCGGCACGGCAATGGCTGCAAATGCCAGCCCGAAGGCGATCTTGTACGCTCGATTCATGCTCCGTCCTTCGCTGTGTTATTTGGATAACACGGTTAAGCGGTTCGCCAGTGCGGTCAAGCGCAACTTTGCCTTGGCCGAATGGCGGAGGCGCTCCTACATTGCAGACATGATCGACACCGCCACCGTGCCCAACGCCTCGTCGCCTGCCACTTCGGCTGGCAACCCCGAAACCGCCGACGCCGCCACCCCGCCCAAGGCGCCCACGGTGATCCGCCGCGCCGACTACCGTGTACCCGAGTGGCTGGTGCCCGAGGTCGCGCTCGATTTCGCGCTGGACACCGACGAGACTCGGGTCAAATCGAAGCTCGAAGTGCGGCGCAACCCGGCAGGATCGGGCAGCGTGACGCTGCGGCTCAATGGCGATGGCCTCGCCGTCCGGGGCGTGACAGTTGACGGCCAGGCGAGCAACGACTGGCGGCTGGACGGCAGTGACCTGCTGATCGACCTGCCCGGCGCAGCGCATGAAGTCGGCGTCGAAACGCTGCTCGGCCCGGCCGCCAACAGCCAGCTGATGGGGCTCTATGCCTCGGGCGGGATGCTCTGCACCCAATGCGAGGCCGAGGGCTTTCGCCGCATCACCTTCTTTCCCGACCGGCCCGATGTGCTGTCGGTCTATTCGGTGCGGATGAGCGGCGACAAGGCGCGCTTCCCGGTGCTGCTGTCCAACGGCAATTGCATGGCTTCGGGTGAAGGCGCCGACGGGACGCATTGGGCCGAGTGGCACGATCCCTGGCCCAAGCCGAGCTACCTGTTCGCGCTGGTCGCGGGCGATCTCGTCGCCAATGCGGACAGCTTCATCACGATGAGCGGGCGTAGGGTCGCGCTCAACATCTGGGTGCGCGAGGGCGATCAGGACCGCACCCACCACGCGATGCAGGCGCTCAAGGATGCGATGCGCTGGGACGAACTGACCTTTGGCCGCGAATACGATCTCGACCTGTTCAATGTGGTCGCAGTGGCCGATTTCAACATGGGGGCGATGGAGAACAAGGGGCTCAACGTCTTCAACACCCGCTACATCCTCGCCGATCCCGACACCGCGACCGATGGCGATTACGACGGGATCGAGGGCGTGGTGGCGCACGAATATTTCCACAATTGGTCGGGCAACCGCGTGACTTGCCGCGACTGGTTCCAGCTCTCCCTCAAGGAAGGCTTCACCGTGCTGCGCGACCAGCTGTTCAGCCAGGACATGGGCAGCGCGGCGGTCAAGCGGATCGTGGATGTGCGGGTGCTGCGCGCGATGCAGTTTCCGGAGGATTCGGGGCCGCTGGCGCATCCAATCCGCCCGGATTCGTTTCAGGAAATCTCCAACTTCTACACCGCGACGGTCTACAACAAGGGTGCCGAAGTGATCCGCATGATGCGGACGCTGGCGGGCCCCGAGCGGTTCCGGCAGGGCACCGACCTCTACTTCAAACGCCACGACGGCGAGGCCGCGACCTGCGAGGATTTCATCGCCGCGATCGAGGATGGCGCAGGCCTCGATCTCACCCAATTCCGCCGCTGGTACGAGCAGGCGGGCACGCCTCGGGTCGAAGCACGACTCAGCCACGCGGACGATATTGCAACGCTCCATCTCAAGCAGACCGTCCCGTCCACACCCGGCCAGCTGGACAAGCAACCGGTCCCGATCCCGCTACGGCTCGCACTGTTCGACCGGGAAACCGGGAAACACCATGGTGAACAACTGGTTACGCTAAGTGAACCTCAAGTCGAGTTGAAGTTTTCTGGCTTTGCTGCCCGGCCCGTGCTGTCGCTCAATCGCGGCTTCTCCGCGCCGGTGGCGGTGGATGCCGATCTGGAAACTGCCGACCTCCTGTTCCTTGCCGCGCACGACGATGATCCTTTCGCGCGCTATGAGGCGATGCAGCAGCTGGTGGTCCAGCACCTCGTCGCTGCGGTCGGCGGGGGGATGCTGTGCGACGCCGAGCGGCAGGCCGGGCGCGAGGCGATCGGCGCGGCGCTGGCGGCGGTGATCGACGATCCGGCATTGGACGATCTGATGCGCGGCGAATTGATGATCCTGCCCGGCGAGACCTATCTGGCCGAACAGCTGCTGATCGCCGATCCGGGCGCGATTCATGAGGAGCGCGAAGGACTCAAGCGCTGGCTCGGGCGCAGTTTGCAGGACCGGCTCGAGGCGCTGCATGATCGCGCCAGCGCAGTGCCCTACAGCCTTGAAGCCACGGCACGCGGCGCTCGCAAGCTCATGACCCAGGCTTTGGTCTATCTCGCCGCGGGTGCGCCCGCTGTCGCCGCCGCGCGCGCTGCCGCCCAATATGATGCCACCGACAATATGACCGACCGACAAGGCGCGCTGATGGTGCTGAGCGGGCTCGATACCCCGCTGCGCGCCGACAAGCTCGCCGCGTTCCACGAGCGTTTTGCCGACAACGCGCTGGTCGTTGACAAGTGGTTCTCGCTCCAGGCGGGCTCGCTCCACCCGCGGGTGCTGAGCCACGTCCGTGCCTTGTCGGGCCATCCCGACTTCACTCTCGCCAACCCCAACCGGGTGCGCGCGCTGTACATGGCGCTCGCCGCCAATCCGCAGGCGTTCCACGCGCCGAGCGGTGAGGGCTACCGGATTATCGCTGATCTGATCCTCGCGCTCGATCCGATGAACGCGCAGACCGCGGCCCGGTTCGTGCCGCCGCTCGGCCGCTGGCGGCGGATCGAGGCGGGGCGCGCCGCGCTGATGCGCGCCGAGCTCGAACGGATCGCCGCGGCACCAAGCCTGTCGCGCGATACGTTCGAGCAGGTCAGCAAGTCGCTTGGCTGAGAGCGTCGAGGCCATCCGAGCCGGGGTGTTGGGCGACCTGTCGCATGGCTTCATGGGTCGGCGCGGCGGGATCTCCACCGGCGTCGTCGCGGGGCTGAATGTCGGGCTTGGGGCCGGCGACGACGATGGCGCGGTGGCCCAGAATCGCGCCCGTGCGGTTGCAGCGGTCCTGCCGGGGGCGCAGCTTGCCACCGTCTATCAGGTCCATTCGACAGACTGCGTAGTCGCCGCTGCGCCGTGGCCGCTGGACGCGCGGCCGCATGCCGATGCGCTGGTCACCGACCGACCGGGTCTGCTGCTGGGGATTGTCACCGCCGATTGCGCGCCGGTGCTGCTCGCCGACCGCACGGCCGGGGTGATCGGTGCGGCACATGCCGGGTGGAAAGGCGCGGCCACCGGAGTGACCGACCAGACGATCGCCGCGATGGAACGGCTGGGTGCGCAGCGGACACGGATTGTCGCCGCGATCGGTCCGTGCATCGCGCAGGCGAGCTACGAAGTGGATGCCGCCTTCGCCGCGCGGCTGATCGCCGCCGATCCCGCCAACGCCGCGCATTTCCGGGCCGGGCGTGCGGACCACTGCCAGTTCGATCTTGAGGGCTATGTTGCAATGCGGCTCGAAGCGGCGGGGATCGGCGCGGTCGAGCGGCTGCGGCAAGACACCTATTCCGCCCCCGCCCGGTTCTATTCCTACCGGCGCGCAATCCATCTGGGCGAGGCCAGCTACGGTCACCAGCTGTCGCTCATCGCGCTCGCCTGAAGCCGCGCGCGCCGCGCAACAAGTGGTGCAAAAATGGCGGTTGGCAGGGTGGGCTTTCGCGGCTATCAGGCGCGCCAAGTCGGTGCCGGACTAGCTATAGCGCTGTGCCGAAACAGGCGGCGGGGCCTTTCCTGGACGCGCGACTGTGGACGATTTGAGCGCTCCGCCGTAAGGCGGGTGGAGCAGGCAAGAGCAGGACAAGGTCAATCATGTCAGACGAAACGGGCATGTCACACGCTGCGGACATCGCCACTCCCCAACCGTCCGCCGGTGCCAGTGAGCATGGGGGTGTGCGGCGGCGCGATTTCATCAATATCGCGGCGGTCAGCGCGGTCGGCGTTGGCGCGGTTGCCACGCTGCTGCCGCTGCTCAGCCAGATGGCCCCTTCGGCCGATGTGCTCGCCGAAAGCTCGACCGAAATCGACATCGCCGCGATTCTGCCGGGGCAGGCGATCAAGGGCATTTTCCGCAAGCAGCCGGTATTCGTCCGCAATTTGACCCCGGCGGAAATTGCCGCGGCTGACAAGGTCGATATCGGGAGCCTGCGCGATCCGCAGACGCTGGGCGAGCGGACCAAGGAAGGCAAAGCCAACTGGCTCATCACCATGGGCGTCTGCACCCACCTCGGCTGCGTGCCGTTGGGCGCCAGCGAAGGTGAGGTGAAGGGTGAATACGGCGGCTATTTCTGCCCCTGCCACGGTTCGGTCTACGATACCGCCGCGCGTATCCGGAAGGGCCCCGCGCCCAAGAACCTCGAGGTTCCCGAATATTCGTTCGTTTCAGATACCGTCGTCAAGATCGGCTGAGGTTAAGAGATATGAGCTTCCCCTGGGCCCAAGAATACAAGCCGCAAGCGCCGCTGATGCAGTGGCTCGACGAAAAGTTGCCGCTGCCGCGGCTCGTCTATAATGCGATCGGCGCGGGCTATCCGGTACCGCGCAACCTCAATTATTTCTGGAACTTCGGCGTGCTCGCGGGCTTCTGCCTGGTGCTGCAGATCGTCACCGGGGTGATCCTGGCGATGCATTATGCGCCCGACCAGCGGATCGCCTTCGATTCGACCGAGCACATCATGCGCGACGTCAACTGGGGCTGGCTGATGCGCTATGCCCACGCCAATGGCGCTTCGGCGTTCTTCGTCGTGGTCTATATGCACATCTTCCGCGGGCTCTATTTCGGCTCGTACAAGGCTCCGCGCGAGATGATCTGGCTGCTTGGCGTGGTTATCTACCTGCTGATGATGGCCACCGGCTTCATGGGCTATGTGTTGCCGTGGGGCCAGATGAGCTTCTGGGGGGCCAAGGTGATCACCGGGTTGTTCAGCGCGATCCCGCTGGTGGGTGAGCCGCTCCAGCAGTGGCTGCTGGGCGGTTTCGCGCCCGACAACGCCGCGCTCAACCGCTTCTTCTCGCTGCACTTCCTGCTGCCGTTCGTGATCGCGGGGGTGGTCATCCTCCACATCTGGTCGCTGCATATCCCGGGCTCGTCGAATCCGACCGGGGTCGAGGTGAAGACCGAAAGCGATACCGTGCCGTTCCACCCCTATTACACGGCGAAGGACGGCTTCGGGCTGGGGGTGTTCCTGATCGCCTATTGCGCGATGCTGTTTTTCTTCCCCAACGCGCTGGGCCATCCGGACAACTACATCCCGGCCAACCCGATGAGCACGCCGGCGCATATCGTGCCCGAATGGTACTATTGGCCGTTCTACGCGATTCTGCGCGCTTTCACCTCGGACTTCTTCTTCATGCCCGCCAAGCTGATGGGCGTGCTGGCGATGTTCAGCGCGATCCTGCTGTTCTTCTTCCTGCCCTGGCTCGACAAGTCGCCGGTGCGCTCGGGCACCTACCGCCCGCTGTTCCGCAAGTTCTTCTGGGTGCTGGTCGCCGACGTGCTGGTGCTCGGCTATTGCGGCGGCTCGCCGGCCGAAGAGCCCTATGTGATGATCAGCCAGATCGCGTCGATCTATTATTTCGCGCATTTCCTCATCATCCTGCCGATCGTCTCGTCGATCGAACGGCCCGAACCGCTGCCGTTTTCGATCACCGAGAAAGTCCTTGGCCACGATGACAAGGCCGTGCTGGCCCCGACAGCAGCGCACTGAGCGAGACGGAAAGAAAGACCCATGATCCGCATCTTCTCAATCCTCGCCGGCCTGTTCTTTGCAGCGGCGCTCGCTTGGTCCCTGCTGTGGGGCGCGATCGGCTTCGTCCAGGATCCGCCCAAGGAAACCGCCGAACACGCTTTCCACAAGCATCCCAAAGAGGTGGAGTTCGCCAGCGACGGTGCCCTCGGTCGGTACGACAAGCAGCAGCTCCAGCGCGGCTTCCAGGTTTACAAGGAAGTCTGCTCGGCGTGCCATTCGCTGCGTCTCGTGGCGTTCCGCGATTTGAAGGCGCTGGGCTACAACGTGGATGAAGTGAAGGCGATTGCCGCGGGCTTCCAGGTTCCGGGGATCGATCCCAACACGGGTGAGAACAATCTCCGCCCGGGGTTGGCGACCGACTATTTCCCTAAGCCCTTTGCCAACGACTTCGCGGCGCGCGCCGCCAACAACAACGCGGTCCCGCCCGATCTCTCGCTGATGACCAAGGCGCGCCACGATGGCCCGGCCTATGTCTATTCGCTGCTGACCGGGTTCCAGAGCCAGCCGGCCGAACTGCTCAAGAACTTCCCCGATACCAAGACCCCGGCGGGGCTGCACTACAACCCGTATTTCGCCAACCTCAACCTCGCGATGGCCCCGCCGCTCACCGCCGAGGGCCAGGTGACCTACGCTCCCGGCAACCCCAAGCCGACGGTCGACCAGATGGCCAAGGACGTCTCGGCGTTCCTCGTCTGGACAGCCGAACCCACCGCCGACAAGCGCAAGCAGACCGGCTGGCCGGTGCTCGGTTTCCTGCTGTTCGCCACCGGGCTGGGCTATATGGCATATCGCAACGTCTGGGCCGGAGTGAAGCACTGAGCTGAGCCAGCCTTTCGAAGGCTGCCGAGCGGCCCTTGCATCGCCCGATGCGGGGGGCGTTTGCTTTCAGGAGTGGGCCGGGTCGGTTTGACGTAAGCTCACGCTACCCGTAGATGGTTTCACCGCGTTCTAGCATCGCAACGAATTCGGCGATCTTGCGAACCCGGGTTGCCGCACGTTTCACCGCGCCGATCCGATAAAGAATGGCGTAGCGATTGGCGCCGGTCAGCGTTGCAAAGAATGCCTGCGCCGCGAGATTGGCCGCAAGGGCTTCACGCAAATCCAGTGGGACCTCGGCCGTGCTCGCTGGAGCGTAAGCGGCGGTCCAGCGGCCATCGGCCTGGGCCGCGGCGACCTGCGCCAGTCCTCCTGCGCGCATTCTGCCGATTTCGATCAACTGGGTCGCGCGCGTTCGGTTCATCTCCGACCACTTGCTGCGCGGACGACGCGGGGTGAACCGGATTAGCCAGTACTCGCTGTCATACTTGTCGAGTTGGCCGTCGATCCAGCCGTGGCACAGCGCCGCATCGATTGCCTCGGATTTCGAGAGTGTGACGAGAGCCGCCTCTTGCTTGGCGAATTTGAGCCAGACCCCACGCGAATCCGGGTCCTGCTGCGCAAGCCAGGCTTCAAAGGAGGCTGGGTCGCCAAATGCCATGATCGGCAATCCGGCGCGGACCTCAGACACCAATTGTCAGCGCGAAGCAGTGCGCCGCACGCTCGAGCTTTCGGTCTGGTAGCCGTCGTAGATCGCGCGCGCGATCGAGGCGATGCGCGAATCGCGATCGCTTTTGCCACTCTGCCCGGTGACATAGATCGCCACCGCATAGGCGTGGCCATCGGGGGTGCGGATGATCCCGACGTCGCTCGAGGTATTGCTCAGCGTGCCGGTCTTGTGCGCGACTTGCGCGCCGTCGGGGAGCAGCGCGCGCATCCGCCGCTTGCCGGTCTGGCAGCGTTCCATCGCGCCAAGCAGCACTGCGCGGCTCGATGGGCTGAGCCATTCGCCGCGATAGAGCCCGGTCAGCAGCCGGGTCATCGCCAGCGGCGTGGTGCTGTCGCGCGGATCGACCGTGGTGGCGGGATTGATCGCGCCATCGTCGCGGACCAGGGTCGCGATATCGCGGTCGAGCCGGAAGCCCGAGACGCCGGCCATGCGGATCCAGCGATTGACCGCGGAAGTGCCGCCGACCGCCGCCAGCAAGGCATCGGTCGCCTGGTTGTCGCTGCGGGTGATAGCCAGCTCGATCAGGCTTTGCGCCGAGAGCATGGTGCCGCGCCGCACCGGAGCGATGGTGGTCGAGAATTTGGGCGAGGGGACCGGAACCATCAGCGGAAACTGGTCGGAGAGGCGGTAGCGGCCTTCGTCCACACCCTGCAGGAAGGTAGCGACGATTGCGATCTTGCTGGTGCTGGCGAGCGGGAACGGCTGGCTGCCCAGCACCTGGACATTGCGCCCCGTGGCGAGATCGACTGCCGAAACCCCGATCCGGCCCATTTGCGGGCTGGCCAGCGCGGCAAGCTGCGCTTCGAATGACGAGTTGTAAGAAGTGGGTCCCGGCAGCACGGGAACGACCGGCCGCAGCTGCGGAGCGCGCAGATCGGTGCCGAGCAACTGGTCGAACGAGTTTTCAAGATCGTTGGCGTTGACCGGCGCGGCAAAGCTCCCGGCCAAGGCCAGCGCGCCCAAAAATCGCGAAAGGAGTCCCGTCTTCACATGCGCACCCTAACCCATCCAACCTTGGGATTTGATTAATCACGGCAGGTAGTTAGGCCTACCACCAAGCGACGAAGCGCACTTAATGCACGGGCGGTCGAGTCCAGCGGTTCATTTCGGCTTGCGGAAGCGCAAAGTGAACTGGTCGGTATGGCCGCGGATTGCGGGGTCGAAGACGTTGGCGGTGCGCGGATCGGCGGGGCGGGCATAGAGGTCGCTGCTCGCCTCAAGCTTGAAGCCCGCTGCGGTGAACGCATCGACCACCGTTTGGCGATCGATCCGGTGCAGCGCATCGGACAGCGTTGAACCCGTCCCGGGGGCAGCGCTGTGATCCACCACCACCATCGTCCCGCCCCGCTTCAACGCGCCGAACAACCCGCGCGCGGCACGCAGCCCGGCATCGGCAGGTGCGCGCTTGTTGTAGAGATCATGGAAGTTCTGCACCGTGATGATCGTGTCGAGCGGCTCGGGCCAGGCGGGTGCGCCCGCCGATCCGGCCACCGCATCGACGTTGGCATAGGCCGCATCGACCGTCTTCTGGTCATCGCCGTACTGCGCGCGGAAGGCAATGAACTCGGCCGGCTGGAAGGCATAGACGCGGCCATTGGGGCCCACCGCGGCGGCGAGGATGCGGGTGAGATAGCCGCCGCCCATGATGTAGTCGCCGACCTTCTCGCCGCGCGAAACCTGCGCGAATGCGAGCAGCTCGCCGGGCAACCGCGCCGCGTCGCGCGCGCGGTCGGCTTCGGGCCGGGCGGGATCGGCCAGCGCCACGGTGTAGTCGGCCGCAACCGGGCTGTGCATCGTGGTGGTCGAGCAGGCCGCGAGCGCCAGCGCTCCCAACGCGGCGGAAGCAAGCGAACGAGTGTAGCGCAGAGTCATGGCGATGGTTCCTCCTGATTGTGGCGGAGGATTAGCAGCACCGCGCGCTGTGACCAAGAAAAAGGGCCGGAAGATCGCTCCCCCGGCCCGACTTTTCGTTTTGGCGGTTGGCCGCGGACTTTAGAAGTCCATGCCGCCCATGCCCCCCATGCCGCCGCCGCCGATGCCGCCCATCGCAGGCTTGTCGTCGGGCCGGTCGCTGATCGCGGCTTCGGTGGTGATCAGCAGGCCGGCGACCGAGGCCGCATCCTGCAGCGCAATGCGCACCACCTTGGTCGGATCGATCACGCCGGTGGCAACCAAATTCTCGTAGACGTCGGTCGCGGCGTTGAAGCCGATGGTCTCGTCGTTCTCGCGCAGAAGATTGCCGGCGACAACCGCACCGTCATGCCCGGCGTTCTCGGCGATCTGGCGCAACGGCGTCTGGATCGCCTTGCGGACGATGTCGATGCCCTTGGTCTGGTCGTCGTTCACGCCCTTCATGCCTTCAAGCGCCTTGGTAGCATAGAGCAGCGCGGCGCCGCCGCCGGGGACGATGCCTTCCTCGACCGCCGCGCGGGTCGCGTGGAGCGCGTCATCGACCCGGTCCTTGCGTTCCTTGACTTCGACTTCGGAAGCACCGCCGACCTTGATCACGGCGACGCCGCCCGCCAGCTTGGCCAGCCGTTCCTGGAGCTTTTCGCGGTCGTAGTCGCTGGTGGTGACTTCGACCTGGGCGCGGATCTGCTCGACCCGTGACTTGATCTCGTCGCTCGAACCGGCACCGTCGACGATCGTGGTGTTGTCCTTGTCGATCGAGACGCGCTTGGCCTCGCCGAGCATGCCCAGCGTGACGCTTTCGAGCTTGATGCCGAGTTCTTCGGAAATCATCTCGCCCTTGGTCAGTGTGGCGATATCGCCCAGCATCGCCTTGCGGCGATCGCCGAAGCCCGGTGCCTTGACCGCGGCAACCTTGAGCCCGCCGCGCAGTTTGTTGACCACCAGCGTCGCCAGCGCTTCGCCTTCGATGTCTTCGGCGATGATCAGCAGCGGGCGGCCCGACTGGACCACCGCTTCGAGGATCGGGAGCATCGCCTGCAGGTTCGACAGCTTCTTCTCGTGGATCAGGATATAGGGATTTTCCAGCTCGACGGTCATCTTGTCGGGGTTGGTGATGAAGTAGGGCGAGAGATAGCCGCGATCGAACTGCATGCCTTCGACGACATCGAGCTCGAACTCGAGGCCCTTGGCCTCTTCGACGGTGATCACGCCTTCCTTGCCGACCTTGTCCATGGCTTCGGCGATTTTCTCGCCGACTTCGACATCGCCGTTCGACGAGATGATCCCGACCTGCGCGATTTCGGACGAACCGGAGACCGGCTTGGAGCGCTTGACGAGGTCGGCGACGACCGCAGTCACGGCCAGATCGATACCGCGCTTGAGGTCCATCGGGTTCATGCCAGCCGCGACCGAAGTCATGCCTTCGCGCACGATCGCCTGAGCCAGCACGGTGGCGGTGGTGGTGCCGTCACCGGCCTGGTCGTTGGTCTTGCTGGCGACTTCGCGCAGCATCTGCGCGCCCATGTTCTCGAACTTGTCCTTGAGCTCGATTTCCTTGGCGACGGTGACGCCGTCCTTGGTGATGCGCGGTGCGCCGAAGCTCTTGTCGATCACGACGTTCCGGCCCTTGGGGCCGAGCGTGACCTTCACCGCGTTGGCGAGGATGTCCACACCGGCCAGAATGCGTTCGCGCGCGTCGCGCGAAAAGCGTACGTCCTTGGCAGCCATTGTTCAGTTTCCTTGTAAAATCAGGGGAATGGAATGGAAGTCGCTCAGGCGAGAATGCCGAGGATGTCCGATTCTTTCATAATCAGCAGGTCTTCACCATCGACCTTGACCTCGGTTCCGGACCACTTGCCGAACAGCACGCGATCACCGGCCTTGACGTCGAGCGGGGTCACCTTGCCATCTTCGGCGCGGGTGCCCGAACCGACGGCGACGATCTCGCCCTCGCTCGGCTTTTCCTTGGCGCTGTCGGGGATGATGATGCCGCCGGCGGTCTTTTCCTCGGCTTCGATGCGGCGAACCAGCACGCGGTCGTGCAGCGGACGGAAATTCATAGGGAGATACCTCTCTGCGAGATGATTTCAGGCATTGGCACTCGCACATGCAGAGTGCCAGCGGGGCGCATATGGTTGCGTGAGCCCGGACCGTCAAGCCGCGATGAGGGCTTTTTCTGACTCGGCGTCCGGATTCGGCAGCAGCCCGAGCTGCTCGCGCTGCGACCAGCGCCACAGCAGCGCCCCGGCGACGATGACCAGCCCGACCGCGAGGCCGATCCACACGCCTTGGCCCTCGAGCGGGGTTCGGAACCCCAGCCACAGCGAGGTGCCAAGCCCCGGCACCCAATAGCCGAACAGCGCAATCACCATCGGCACGCGGGTATCCTGCAGCCCGCGCAGCGCGCCGTTGGCGACCGCTTGCAGCCCGTCGAACAGCTGGAAGGCGGCGGCGATCACCATATATTGCACCGCGAAGGCGACCATTGCGGCATTGAGCGGATCGTAAGGATCGACATAGAGCGTCAGCACCAGCCGCGGGGCGAACAGCATCAGCGCGGCCGGGATTGCCATGAAGGCGATCGTCACGGCGAGCGCGACACCTCCGGCGCGGCCGATCGCCGCGCGGTCGCCCGCGCCGAAATGATAGCCGACCCGGATCGTCGCCGCCTGGCCGATCCCGAACGGCACCTGAAAGGCGAGCGCGGCAACTTGCAGCGCCACCGTATGCCCGGCCAGCTCCGCTTCGCCGACCAATCCCATCAGGAACGCCGCGCCGCTGAACAGCCCGGCTTCGGCGAGGATCGTCAGCAAGATCGGGGCGCCGATCAACGTGATTTCCTTGAGCCGCGTCCACTCGGGCCGCCACCAGCGCCCGAATATATGGTAGCGCCGCAGCCGCTGGTCGCGCTGGATCGCGATGACATAGGCCGCCAGCGTGATCACGCCGGTGATGATGCTCGACAGCGCCGAGCCTTCGAGCCCCAGCGCGGGCGCGCCGAAATGTCCGAAGACCAGCGCATAATTGCCGAGGCCATTGGTCAGGATCGCGAAAGCCGTGATCGCGGTCGCAAAGAACGGCCGCCCCAGCGCCGAGACGAAAGTGCGCAGCACATTGCTGAGGATCATAGGGATCATCGCGAACATCAGCACGCCAAGGAACCCGCCCGCACGGTGCGAGACCACCGGATCCTGTCCGGTGGCCAGCATGATCGCCTCGCCAAACATACAGACGACCATCCCCGCCAGCCCGCAGCCCACCGCAAGCCACAGTGCCATACGCACCGAGCGGCGCACTTCGCGCACCGCATGCGCGCGGCGGCCGAGCTCGGCAGCGATCAGCGGCGCGCAGGCCCCGGTGAAGCCCGAAAAGCACCACATCATCAGCCCGAACAGCGAGATCGCCAGGCTCGAGGCGGCCAAGGCCTGCTCGCCCAGCCGCGCGACGAAAATGACGTCGAGCGCATAGACCAGCATCTGCAGCAGATTGGCAGCCGCCAGCGGCGCCGCGAGGTGCAGCGTCGCACCCAATTCGGTGCGCCAGGGGGAAGGCCCAGAGTCAAGGCGGGTCGCTCGGTTCATGCAGCCGGCCCGAATAGGGACGCGGCCCGCTCGGGGCAACGCCAACTGCGCCGGGGCCGAGGTTTTCGCTTCAGCTTGCGGCAAGCTTGCCACAGCCACAGCATTGCGCTGTTTGTCGTCCTCCAGAAGGAAACACCGCGATGCGCTTGCTGCTTGCTGCCGGTCTACTCGTCATTGTTGCCGCCACGCCTGCCGCCGCGCAGGAGGTGTTCGGCGGGGTCTATGCCCACGCGGTGGGTACCCCGTTCACGCTCGAAACCGGCGAGCGCGGGGTCGATCTCCAAGCTGGCTACCGCTTCGCGCCGATCGAGGCGCTCTCGGTGATCGGCAAGCCCTCGCCCTATCTGATCGCCTCGCTCAACACACGTGGCGATACCAGTTTTGCGGGCGCGGGGCTGAGCTGGAAGATCGGGAAAGGCCCGGTCTATCTGCGGCCCGGGGTCGGGTTGGTGGTGCATGATGGCCCCAAATCGCGCATCGATCCGCTGACCCGCGATCACACCGAACTGGGCAGCCGCGTGCTGTTCGAACCCGAGATCGCGCTCGGCGCGCGGCTCTCGCCGCGCCTCGGGATCGAGGCAAGCTGGGTCCACATCAGCCACGCCCGGCTGTTCAATTCGCAGCAAAATCCCGGCATCGACATGATGGGCGTGCGGCTGACCTATGCGCTGAACTGAGGCGCGCTGGATTGACGCGCGCCGCCCTTCGCGCAATTGCTTGCCCCGAACAGATGGGAGCCAGGACATGCGGCAAGTGGGACGGATCGGGACGGCGCTGCTGCTGTTAGCGGGGCTGGCAGGCTGTGGTAGCAAGAGCGACCAGCCGGCCGAGGGGCCGGACCCGGCCGCTTCTGCCAGCGAGATCGCCAGTGTCGCCGCCACCGACGGACCCTCCACCGCTTTCGCGCAATGCGCGGCGTGCCACTCGGTCGAGCCGGGAACGATGGGCATCGGCCCCAGCCTCCACGGCGTGACCGGGCGCAAGGCCGGAACGCTGGCGGGCTTTGCTTTTTCGACGCCGCTCAAGAACTCGGGCCTGACCTGGGACGCGGCGGGCCTCGACAAATGGCTCGAATCCCCGCTGACGATGGTTCCGGGCACCAAGATGTCCTACGCCGGGCTCAAGGACCCGGTGAAACGCAAGGAAGTGATCGAGTATCTGGCGACGTTGAAGTAGGGGTTGTCGCGGCGCCTATCCTACGAGGCTTGATCGCCCGTTACGGAGCAAGCACGCCAGCGTCGATAAGGGTCTCTTCCGTGAAGGTGCTCACGACGAAAGCGTACCCCGCCGTGGTAAGTCTCAGGACCTCGTGAGTCACGGGACCAGAATGAACTTCGACCATTCCGTTCGACACCATGTCTCGACCTACGCCGTTTTCTATAATGTATTCGACCCCGTCGACCTCTAACCGGCGTGGCAGCAAACAATCGGGCTCAAGCAAGACACCATTCGCCAATGCAGTTGCGACGATCGCACCAGCCTGCCGGGGCTTCATGCCGATAGTATCGTCATTCTTCCAAAGTCCTGCCGCTCGTTTGAAGCTTGCCGCGGGTTTGATTGGTACTGATCTGACCGGCATTAGGCGTTGGAACCATCGGTTGATGGTCTGCCTTTCCGGATCTGCTGCGTCGCCCCAAAGCGAATCGCGTCTGCGTTGACGGCCTTCCTCTGACGGATTCGAAGTGCCTTCGCCGCCATCGGTTTGATTTGTAAGCTGCCCCAGCTTCAGGTCATGCCGCCCAAGTTCTGCGATCAACGCACGCTCACGCGCCAGCGCACTACCTTCGTCGATGTAGGTTTGTCACCCACGCGGCAAGCCCTTCCCCCTTGAGGGGGAGGATGGGTGGGGGTGTACTGCGGCCAGCGTGGACGCTCGGCTTCGCCTCGCTCCCCACCCCTGACCCCTCCCCGCCGGGGAGGGGGATTACTGCGTTACCTTGGCGTCACCTTTTGTAACCTTCCGCCGCAGCCCCAACGAAAAAGGCGGCACGAGTTGCCCCGTACCGCCCTTCCATCCGCGAATGCTTCAAGACACCCGCGAAACTTGTTTCGTCGATTCGATCCTGAACCGGGTTCAGGATGACCTTGGCGGCAAGCCGCCTGCGGTCACTTGATCTCGACGGTGCCGCCGGCCGCTTCGACCTTGGCCTTGATCTCTTCGGCTTCGGCCTTGTTGACGCCTTCCTTGATCGCCTTGGGGGCGCTCTCGACGAGGGTCTTGGCTTCGGTCAGGCCGAGCTGCGTGATCGCGCGGACTTCCTTGATGACCTGGATCTTCTTGCCGCCGTCCCCGGTCAGGATAACGTCGAACTCGGTCTTCTCTTCAACCGCTTCGGCAGCAGCGCCGCCGCCGGCCGGTGCCGCAACCGCAACAGCGGCAGCAGCGGAAACGCCCCACGCTTCTTCAAGCGCCTTGGCAAGATCGGCCGCCTCGAGGACGGTCAGCTTCGAAAGGTCTTCAACCAGCTTGGCAATATCGGCCATGATGTTCACTCCATATGATGCTTGGGCGCTGCCCGGGCAGGATGCCGGGGCGAGCGAAATTCATTCGAACGGTCTTATGCGGCTTCCTTCGCGGCATAGGCGCCAAAGACGCGCGCCAGCTTGGCCGCCGGAGCGGTTGCGAGCTGGGCGAGCTTGGTCGCCGGTGCCTGGACGAGGCCGACAAGCCGGGCGCGCAATTCGTTGAGCGAAGGCATCGAGGCGAGCGCCTTGATCCCGTCCGCGTTCAGAACCAGCGCACCCATCGCGCCGCCAACGATTTCCAACTTGTCGTTGGTCTTGGCGAATTCCACGGTGATCTTTGCCGCGGCGACCGGATCGACCGAAGTCGCCAGCGCCACTGGGCCGGTGAGCAAGTCACCGATCCCGGCATAGTCCGTGTTTGCGATGGCCAGCTTGGCAAGAGAGTTCTTGGAAACCTTGAACGATGCACCGGCATCGCGCATCTTCACGCGCAGGGCGGTGGACTGGGCCACCGACATGCCGAGATTGCGGGTGACAACCACCACACCAACCTCGTTGAAGTTTGCGCTTAGCTCGGCGACCGCATCGGCTTTCTGCGAACGATCCATGCTAACTCCTTCACGATGACCGAACGGCGAATGCCGCCCGGCCGGGCTGCGTTGTCCGCGCCGCTGAAGCGGGCACGGGCGAGTCCGTTGAAGGGGAGGAGGGCGTGCGGTGACGCCAAAGCTGCAACCTGAAGGCGTGCAGCAAAATTTCTCGGTCCCCGCCTAGGCTGGAAATTAAGCACGGGAGAATTTCCGCGCACCAACTGTCTCGGACGGATGATCGGCAGGGATTAATTCACCGGTCGGGGCGGGCCAATGGCGGCTGACGGCGGATTTGTCAAGCGTCACCCCAGATCGCAAGCTGGCCGAGGCTGTGCCAGCCGTCGATCGTCAGCTCCTCGCCCGCCGCCGTGTCGCGCGGCGCGGGAAGCGGCACGTAGCGCATCATCCAGTGCAGGCTGTCGTCCGCCCCGGGGGCATTTTCATAGACGATATCGGGTCCGATGGTCAGTCGCAGCCATTGGACGATCCCGCTGACTCGCCCGCCGTGCGACTTGACGCGGACCCGGGCGCGGCCGGGCACCGGGGTGTCCGCCGTGAAATCGAACGCGAACAAATCGGCCGGATCGCTCCTTGCGTTTAGCCGGCTCGTCTTCGGACTGAGCTTGTCGACCTGCTTGACGTGGCGGCTGAACGCGGAAAGGTCGAAGCCCTCGACTGCATCGACGGTGGTTCGCGTGCCCAGATGATCGGCCAGCGCGACGCGGATCGTCGCGGCGGGGGGCAGGATCAGTGCATCTGGCGCGCAAAGTTCGGCGCGGGCATGCCGCAGCGAGGCAAGCACCCCTTCGCCGAGCAAATTGTCGGAAAAGATTTCCGAAACGACCAGATCGATCCCCCCGCCCAAGTCCCGCGTCCGGTCGAGCTTGCCCGAATGCAGCGCAAACACGGTCACTTTGTCTGCCAGCCCGTTGGCGGCAATAATCTCGCGCGCGGTTGCCGCGAGCATCGGGTTGGTCTCGCAGGCATAGACATGCGCCGCGCCGCTGCGCGCCGCCATCATTGCCAGGAGGCCCGATCCAGTGCCGATATCGAGCACCCGGCGCCCCGGCGCGGCCACCGCGATGGCCTGGGCATAGGCTGCGTTACGCACCGTATCGCGCAACATCGAATCGTGGAAGGTCGGGACCCGGCTGGTCAGGACCATCTGGGTAATCGCTTGCATCAACGGATCGTCCGGGCGCTCGGCCTGCGCCTTGCGGACCATTTCGAGCGCCGCCGCGCCCTTGCCGTCGCTGACCAGTTTCTGCGCGATCGCAAGGAAATGGCTCGGGTGGTCGTGGAGCGAGCGGCGGCGGGACGAACTCATCGCGGCACTCTCCCCTGTCCACCTCTCGCAACCCGATCTTAACCAGCTTCTGCGAGGCTCCGGGACGGGCGCAATAGCGGGGCTTTGGCCAAATGGACAGTGGGTGCGTGACACGTGACGGCGGGGCGAGCGGGTGGCTGCGTCCCGCGGTGCTCGACCGGATCGAGCAGATCGCGATTGTCGTGCTGTGGGGCCTGATGGTCCAGCGCGTGCTGCATTCGGCCAATCCCTTCGCGCCGCTGGCGCTGCTGTCCGAAACCGCGGTGGTGATTTTCGTCCTGATCCGCCGACCGACGCAGGCGATCTCGCTGCGGCTGGGCGACTGGCTGCTGGCGATCACCGCCACCGCCTGTCCGCTGCTGATCCTGCCGGGCGACACGGCGATTGCGTGGCTCGCACCGCTCGGGATTGCATTGGTGTTCGCGGGCAATGTGTTTCAGGCTTGGGCCAAGCTGGTGCTGCGCCGCAGCTTCGGGATTGCCCCGGCCAATCGCGGGATCAAGATCGGCGGTCCTTACAAATATGTCCGCCACCCGATGTATGCCGGCTACCTCGCGGTCCACATCGGCATTTTCGCGCTGATGCCCTCGGTGCTCAACCTCGCGATCTATGTCACCGGCTGGTGGGCCCAGCTGCTGCGCGTGCAAGCCGAAGAACGGCTGCTGGCCGAGGATGCGGCATACCGCGAATTCATGGGCAAGGTCCGCTACCGGCTGGTGCCAGGAGTGTTCTGAGGGCTTTCCAGATTCTCCACCTCCCCATTTGACACTCCCCCCTCGCGCTCCTATATGCGCCCCTCGCTCGACGCTTCGAGCAAGGCGGGTCCATGCGCGGGGACCTTCCACGGAAGGAAGCGGCCGGGTTTCCAGTTGACGCGAAGGCTGCGGGCTTAGGCTCCCGAATCGGGGTGCTGTGCCGTGCGGCCTTTTTGCGTTGAAATGGATGCCAGCCCGTGCGCGTGACATTTTTTCGCCGGAGTCCGAATCGTTTCGGGCCAGGCTCAAGCAAGAGGCACACCTCCTCCATGGCGACCAAGGCAAAGCAACCCAAAGCGGCTGCTCCCACCGCAATCGGCCGTTCGACGGCCAAGAAGCGCATCCGCAAGATCTTCGGCGACATCCACGAAGTGGTGCAGATGCCGAATTTGATCGAGGTTCAGCGCGAAAGCTATGAGCAGTTTCTCCGCTCGGATCCCGCTACCGGCTATGTCTCGGGGCTGGAAAAGACGCTGCGCTCGGTCTTCCCGATCCGCGATTTTGCCGGCACCAGCGAGCTCGATTTCGTCCACTACGTGCTCGAAGACCCCAAATACGACACCACCGAGTGCCGCCAGCGCGGGATTACCTATGCCGCGCCGATGAAAGTCACGCTGCGCCTGATCGTGTTCGAAGTCGATGCCGAGACCGAAACCCGCTCGGTCCTCGATATCAAGGAGCAGGACGTCTACATGGGCGACATGCCGCTCATGACCAAGAACGGTACTTTCGTAATCAATGGCACCGAGCGGGTGATCGTCAGCCAAATGCACCGTTCGCCGGGCGTGCTGTTCGATCATGATCGCGGCAAGACCCATTCGTCGGGCAAGTATCTGTTCGCCGCGCGCGTCATCCCCTATCGCGGGTCGTGGCTCGATTTCGAATTCGACGCCAAGGACATCGTCAACGTCCGGATCGACCGCAAGCGCAAGCTGCCGGTCACCGCGCTGCTTCACGCGCTGGGGCTGGGCAATGAGGAAATCCTCCACCACTTCTACACCACGGTTACGTGGAAGCGCGCTGAAGGCGGCTGGAAAGTGCCCTTCGCGGTCGAACAGTGGCGCGGCACCAAGCCGACCTTCGACATCGTCGATGGCAAGTCGGGCGAGGTAATCTTCCCCGCCGGCACCAAGATCTCGCCGCGCGCCGCCAACAAGGCGGAGAAGGACGGGCTCAAGGAACTGCTGATCCCGACCGAGGAAATCTTCGGCCGCTATGGCGCGGCCGATTTGATCAACGAATCCACCGGGCGCATCTACATCGAGGCGGGCGACGAAGTCAGCCCCGAGAACCTCGACGCGCTCGACAAGGCGGGCATCGACACGCTTGAGCTGCTCGACATCGATCATGTCTCGACCGGTCCGTGGATCCGCAACACGCTGAAAGCCGACAAGGCCGAGGACCGCGACCATGCGCTGGCCGATATCTATCGGGTCATGCGCCCGGGCGAACCGCCGACGCGCGAAACCGCCGAAGCGTTGTTCGAAGGCCTGTTCTTCGATGGCGACCGCTACGATCTGTCGGCGGTCGGCCGCGTCAAGCTCAACATGCGTCTCGCGCTCGATGCCGAGGACAGTATCACCACGCTGCGCACCGAGGATATCCTCGCGGTGGTCAAGGAGCTGGTGAACCTCAAGGACGGCAAGGGCGAGGTCGACGATATCGACAACCTCGGCAACCGCCGCGTCCGCTCGGTCGGCGAGCTGCTCGAAAACCAGTACCGTGTCGGCCTGCTGCGCATGGAGCGCGCGGTGAAGGAGCGGATGAGCTCGGTCGATGTCTCGACCGTGATGCCCAACGATCTGATCAACGCCAAGCCCGCGGTCGCCGCGGTGCGCGAGTTCTTCGGGTCAAGCCAGCTTTCGCAGTTCATGGATCAGACCAACCCGCTGTCCGAAGTCACCCACAAGCGCCGCGTCTCGGCGCTCGGACCGGGCGGGCTGACGCGTGAGCGCGCGGGCTTCGAAGTCCGCGACGTTCACCCGACGCATTATGGCCGGATCTGCCCGATCGAAACGCCAGAAGGCCCGAACATCGGGCTGATCAACTCGCTTTCGACCTTCGCGCGCGTCAATAAATACGGCTTCATCGAGACGCCGTACCGCAAGGTGATCGACGGCAAGGTGACCGGCGAGGTCCGTTACCTGTCGGCGATGGAAGAGCAGAAGCACGTCGTCGCGCAGGCCTCGGCCGAGCTCAACAAGGACGGCAGCTTTGCCGAGGAACTGATCTCGGCGCGTGACAGCGGCGAATTCGTCATGGCACCGCGTGATACCGTGACGCTGATGGACGTCAGCCCCAAGCAGCTGGTTTCGGTTGCCGCCAGCCTCATCCCGTTCCTCGAAAACGATGACGCCAACCGTGCGTTGATGGGCTCGAACATGCAGCGCCAGGCGGTGCCGCTGGTCCAGGCCGAAGCGCCGTTCGTCGGGACGGGGATGGAAGCCACCGTGGCGCGCGATTCGGGTGCCGCGATCGGCTCGCTGCGCGGCGGGATCGTCGACCAGGTCGATGCCACCCGCATCGTGATCCGCGCCGCAGGCGATATCGAGCCCGGCAAGTCGGGGGTCGACATCTACACGTTGCAGAAGTTCCAGCGCTCGAACCAGAACACCTGCATCAACCAGCGCCCGCTGGTGAAGGTCGGTGACGTGGTCGAAACCGGCGACATCATCGCCGACGGTCCCTCGACCGAGCTGGGCGAACTCGCGCTGGGCCGCAACAGCCTCGTCGCGTTCATGCCGTGGAATGGCTACAACTACGAAGATTCGATCCTGATCTCCGAACGGATCGTCAAGGACGACGTCTTCACCTCGATCCACATCGAGGAGTTCGAAGTCATGGCCCGCGACACCAAGCTCGGGCCCGAAGACATCACCCGCGATATCCCCAACGTCGGCGAGGAAGCCCTGCGCAGCCTCGACGAGGCGGGGATCGTCTATATCGGTGCCGAGGTGCATCCGGGCGATATTCTCGTGGGCAAGATCACCCCCAAGGGTGAATCGCCGATGACCCCGGAAGAAAAGCTGCTCCGAGCGATCTTCGGTGAAAAGGCCTCCGACGTGCGCGACACCTCGCTCAAGCTGCCCCCCGGGGTGGCCGGGACGGTGGTCGAAGTTCGCGTGTTCAACCGCCACGGCATCGAGATCGATGACCGTACCCGCGCGATCCAGAACGAGGAAATCGAGAAGCTCGCCAAAGACCGCGAAGACGAACGCGGCATCCTCAACCGCGCGACCTACAACCGCCTGCGCGACATGCTGCTGGGCCATGTGGTCGCTGCAGCCCCCAAGGGGATCAAGAAGGGCGCGACCATCGACGAGGCGCTGCTGGCCGAGGCCGAGCGTTACGAATGGTGGAAGTTCGCAGTCGCCGACGACAGCCGCCAGACGCAGCTCGAAGCGGTCAAGACGCAGTACGACGAGACCGTCAAAGCGATCCAGGACAAGTTCGACGACCGCAAGGAAAAGCTCGAGCGCGGCGACGAGCTCGCCCCGGGCGTGCTCAAGATGGTCAAGGTCTTCGTCGCGGTGAAGCGCAAGCTGCAGCCGGGCGACAAGATGGCCGGCCGCCATGGCAACAAGGGTGTCATCAGCCGCATCCTCCCGGTCGAGGACATGCCGTTCCTTGCCGATGGCACTCACGTCGATATCGTGCTCAACCCGCTGGGTGTGCCGAGCCGGATGAACGTCGGGCAGATCTTCGAAACGCACCTTGGCTGGGCCGCCCGCGGGCTGGGCCAGCAAATCACGGCCGCGCTCGAGGATTGGCGCCATGCCAACCCCAACCCCGAAGCGGCCGCGCCGCCGACGGCACTGATCGACAAGCTCAAGGACATCTACGGCGAAAACTATCACGCCGAGATCGACAGCCGCTCGAGCGCCGAGATCGTCGAGATGGCTGGCTATCTGAAAAACGGCGTGCCGATGGGCACTCCGGTGTTCGATGGTGCGCGCGAAGCGGATGTCTCGGCGATGCTGGCCAAGGCGGGGCTCGATACTTCGGGCCAGGTCACGCTCTACGACGGACGCACCGGCGATGCCTTCGACCGCAAGGTCACCGTGGGCTACATCTACATGCTCAAGCTCCACCATCTGGTCGACGACAAGATCCACGCGCGTTCGATCGGGCCCTACAGCCTCGTCACCCAGCAGCCGCTGGGCGGCAAGGCGCAGTTCGGCGGGCAGAGGTTCGGCGAAATGGAGGTCTGGGCGCTCCAGGCTTACGGTGCGGCCTATACGCTGCAGGAAATGCTCACGGTGAAGTCGGACGACGTGGTCGGCCGCACCAAGGTCTACGAAGCGATCGTCAAGGGCGATGATACTTTCGAGGCCGGCATTCCCGAAAGCTTCAACGTGCTCGTCAAGGAAATGCGCAGCCTCGGCCTCAATGTCGAGTTGAACTCGGTGATCGATCACGATGACGCCGACGACGACGCGATCAACGCCCAGGCGGCGGAGTAAGCGGGCCGGGCGGTCCTGACGGATCGCCCGCCCTCTCACCGCGCTCCAAGAATTCACCCTGCAAGGGACCGGAATATGAACGACCTGACCAAATTCACCAACCAGATCGCCAAGCCCGAGACGTTCGACCAGATCCAGATCGGTCTCGCCTCGCCCGAGCGGATTCGCAGCTGGTCCTTCGGCGAAATCAAGAAGCCCGAGACGATCAACTACCGCACCTTCAAGCCCGAACGCGACGGGCTGTTCTGCGCGCGCATCTTCGGTCCGGTGAAGGACTACGAGTGCCTGTGCGGCAAGTACAAGCGGATGAAATACAAGGGCGTCGTTTGCGAAAAATGTGGCGTCGAAGTGACCGTGACCAAGGTCCGCCGCGAGCGGATGGGCCATATCGAACTGGCCGCGCCGGTCGCGCATATCTGGTTCCTGAAATCGCTGCCGAGCCGCATCGGGCTGCTGCTCGACATGCAGCTCAAGCAGCTTGAACGGATCCTCTATTTCGAGGCCTATGTCGTGATCGAGCCGGGCATCACCGCGCTCGAACGCTACCAGCTGCTCACCGAAGACGAGCTGCTCGACGCGCAGGACCAGTATGGCGAAGACGCCTTCTCCGCCGGGATCGGTGCCGAAGCGGTCAAGCAGATGCTCATCGACCTCGATCTCGTGCAGGAGCGCGACGATCTGATGGAAGAGCTGCGCACCACCAAGTCAGAGCTCAAGCCCAAGAAGATCATCAAGCGCCTCAAGGTGGTCGAAAGCTTCATCGATTCGGGCAACCGCCCCGAATGGATGATCCTCGATGTCGTCCCGGTCATCCCGCCCGAACTGCGCCCGCTGGTGCCGCTCGACGGCGGCCGCTTCGCGACCTCGGATCTCAACGATCTCTACCGCCGCGTGATCAACCGCAACAACCGCCTCAAGCGCCTGATCGAGCTGCGCGCACCCGATATCATCGTCCGCAACGAAAAGCGCATGCTGCAGGAAGCGGTCGACGCGCTGTTCGACAACGGCCGCCGCGGCCGGGTCATCACCGGCGCCAACAAGCGTCCGCTGAAGTCGCTCAGCGACATGCTCAAGGGCAAGCAGGGCCGGTTCCGCCAGAACCTGCTCGGCAAACGCGTCGATTATTCGGGCCGCTCGGTGATCGTCACCGGGCCGGAATTGAAGCTGCATCAATGCGGCTTGCCCAAGAAGATGGCGCTCGAGCTGTTCAAGCCGTTCATCTACGCCCGGCTCGACGCCAAGGGCCTGTCGATGACGCTCAAGCAGGCCAAGAAGTGGGTCGAGAAGGAGCGCAAGGAAGTCTGGGACATCCTCGACGAAGTGATCCGCGAGCACCCGGTTCTGCTCAACCGCGCGCCCACGCTTCACCGCCTCGGCATCCAGGCCTTCGAGCCCGTGCTGATCGAGGGCAAGGCGATCCAGCTGCACCCGCTGGTCTGCTCGGCCTTCAATGCCGACTTCGACGGTGACCAGATGGCGGTCCACGTGCCGCTCAGCCTCGAAGCCCAGCTCGAAGCGCGCGTGCTGATGATGTCGACCAACAACATCCTCTCGCCCGCCAACGGCAAGCCGATCATCGTCCCCTCGCAGGACATGGTGCTCGGGCTCTATTATCTGTCGATGGACCGCCAGGGCGAGCCCGGCGAAGGCATGATGATGACCGACATGGCCGAAGTGCACCAGGCGCTCCACGCTGGCGCGGTGACGCTCCACACCAAGATCGTGGCGCGCGTTCCGCAGACCGACGAGGCGGGCAAGGAATACCTCCGCCGGTTCGAGACCACCCCGGGCCGGATGCTGATCGGCGAATGCCTGCCCAAGAGCCACACGGTGCCGTTCGATCTCGTCAACCGCCTTCTCACCAAGAAGGAAATCGCCGACGTCATCGATCAGGTCTATCGCCACACCGGCCAGAAGGACACGGTGCTGTTCGCCGACGCGATCATGGCGCTGGGCTTCCGCAACGCGTTCAAGGCGGGGATTTCGTTCGGCAAGGACGACATGATCATCCCCGATAGCAAGGACGCGCTGGTCGACGAAACCAAGGCGCTGGTGGCTGACTATGAGCAGCAGTACCAGGACGGGCTGATCACCCAGCAGGAAAAGTACAACAAGGTGATCGACGCTTGGAGTCGCTGCGGCGATCAGGTGGCCAACGCCATGATGGACGAAATCCGCGCCACGCCATTGGACGAGAACGGCCGCGAAGCGCAGGTTAACTCGATCTACATGATGAGCCATTCGGGCGCGCGTGGTTCGCCAACGCAGATGAAGCAGCTCGCGGGGATGCGCGGGTTGATGGCCAAGCCTTCGGGCGAGATCATCGAGACCCCGATCATCTCGAACTTCAAGGAAGGGCTGACCGTCCTTGAATATTTCAACTCGACCCACGGCGCGCGCAAGGGCCTCGCCGATACCGCGCTCAAGACCGCCAACTCGGGTTATCTGACCCGCCGCCTGGTCGATGTGTCGCAGGATTGCGTCGTGATCATCGAGGATTGCGGGACCGAACGCGCGCTGGAAATGCGCGCGATCGTTCAGGGCGGTTCGACCATCGCTTCGCTGGGTGAACGCATCCTTGGCCGCACGCTGGCCGAAGACATCGTCGATCCCAAGTCGGGCGAAGTCATCGCGAGTTCGGGCCAGCTGCTCGACGAGCCGGCGGTTGCCAAGATCGAAGCGGCGGGCACCCAAGGCGCGCGGATCCGTTCGCCGCTGGTCTGCGCGGCCGAGCAGGGCGTTTGCGCCAAATGCTATGGCCGCGATCTTGCCCGCGGGACCCCGGTCAACATCGGCGAAGCGGTCGGCGTCATCGCCGCCCAGTCGATCGGTGAGCCCGGCACCCAGCTGACGATGCGGACCTTCCACATCGGCGGCGCGGCGCAGGTCAACGAGCAGTCTCACCTTGAGGCGATCAGCGACGGCACCATCGTCCACCGCGATATCCCGACCATCACCGACAAGCGCGGGCGCCGGCTCAGCCTGGCGCGCGGCGGCGAGATTGTGGTGATGGACAGCGACGGGCGTGAGCGCGCAATGCACCGCGTGCCTTACGGCACCCATCTGCTCCATGAAAATGGCGCGGCGATCAAGCAGGGCGAACGCCTCGCCGAATGGGATCCGTTCACCACCCCGGTGATCACCGACAAGTCGGGCGTGATCAAGTACCAGGACCTGATCGACGGCCGCACGATGACCGAGCTGGTCGATGATGCGACGGGCATCGCCCAGCGCGTGGTCACCGAAAACCGTGGCACCAGCCGGGGCAAGAAGGAAGACCTTCGCCCGCGCCTGACGCTGCTCGACGAGGCTTCGGGTGAAGCCGCGCGCTACATGATGGCGCCGGGCACCACGCTCTCGGTCGAAGATGGCCAGAGCGTCGAAGCGGGCGACATCGTTGCCCGCGCCAGCCGCGAAGCCGCCAAAACCCGCGACATCACCGGCGGTCTGCCGCGCGTTGCCGAACTGTTCGAGGCCCGCAAGCCCAAGGATAATTCGATCATCGCCAAGATCGCGGGCCGCATCGAGTTCGTCCGCGATTACAAGGCCAAGCGCAAGATCGCGATCGTCCCGGAAGAGGGCGATCCGGTCGAATATCTGATCCCCAAGAGCCGCGTGATCGACGTGCAGGAAGGCGATTTCGTCAAGAAGGGCGACAACCTCATCCAGGGCAGCCCCGACCCGCACGACATCCTCGAAGTGATGGGGGTCGAGGCTTTGGCCGAGTATCTCGTCGCGGAAATCCAGGAAGTCTACCGCTTGCAGGGCGTGAAGATCAACGACAAGCACATCGAGGTGATCGTTCGCCAGATGTTGCAGAAGGTCGAGATCACCGACGGCGGGGACACCACCCTGCTCGCGGGCGAACAGCTCGATTACGAGGAAATGAACGAGTACAACGCCAAGCTCGAACCCGGCCAGAAGCCGGCCGAAGGCAACCCGGTGCTGCTCGGGATTACCAAGGCATCGCTGCAGACGCGCTCGTTCATCTCGGCGGCCTCGTTCCAGGAAACCACCCGCGTGCTCACGCAGGCGGCGGTCGAGGGCAAAAAGGACTCGCTGATCGGGCTCAAGGAAAACGTCATCGTCGGGCGGCTGATCCCGGCGGGGACGGGCGCGGGCATGAACCGCCTGCGGGTTGCCGCTTCCAGCCGTGATGCGGCTTTGCGAGCACAATACCGCAAGCTCCAGGAAAGCCTGATCGCGCCGGCGACCGCAGCCGAAGAGCACGCCGCCGAACTGGCGCAGGGCCCCGAAGCGGCGATCGGCGACGATCCGCTCGCGGCGGTCGAGGGTGAAACCCACGGCCTCGACGCCGATGCGGGCGAGTATCTGAACGCCGCTGCGGCGGACGGCGAGGCGTAAGCCTCACCGCCTGCGGCAAGGAATTGGCCCCGCCGGAGCGATCCGGCGGGGCTTTTCGTGGGCGCCCTCCTTGCTTGCGCAGGTGGCCCGCGCGGGAGTAGCCTCAAGCCGGGCCGCTTGGGGAGAACGGCGATGTCTATTTTCCGCTTGAGCATCCTGGTGGCCGCTTCGGCGCTCGCGCCGGGAGCGAATCCCGCCGCGGCGCAGGCATCGCATGACCATGCCCAGCCAGCACCGCTGCTGACGATATCCGACTGGGCTCGCGGCGCGCAGCTGTTCGACGGGCTCGGCAGCTTCCATCGGCCGGTCTCGACGCGGTCGGCAGAGGCCCAGCGCTATTTCGATCAGGGAATGCGCCTGATCTGGGCCTTCAATCACGATGAGGCGACGCGCTCCTTTGCCAAAGCCGCCGAGCTCGATCCCGCATGCGCGATGTGTTTCTGGGGCTTCGCGCTGACGCTGGGTCCCAATTACAACATGCCGCTGATGGCCGAGGCCCGGGCGCGGGCCGGCTGGGATGCGATTGGCAAGGCCCGCGCCGCAGCGGCCACGGCAAGTCCGGTCGAGCGTGCGCTGATCGAGGCGCTGGCCAGCCGCTTTACCGGCCCGCAGCCGCTCGATCCATCGAACAGCGCGCCGCGCCTCACCGCCTATGTCGCGGCGATGCGCGAGGTTGCCCGCAGCTTCCCGGGCGATCTCGATGTGCAGACGCTGTTCGCCGAAGCGCTGATGAACACCAATCCGTGGAAACTGTGGAACGCCGACGGCACCCCCGGGCCCGGCACCCCCGAGATCGTCGACACGCTCAAACATGTGCTCGCCGCCGATCCCGCGCACCCCGGGGCGAACCATTATTTGATCCACGCGGTCGAAGCCTCCCCGAAGCCCGGCGATGCCTTGCGCGCGGCCGAAACGCTCCGGGGCATGATGCCCGCGGCCGGGCACCTCGAACACATGCCCTCGCACATCATGCAGCGGGTCGGCCGCTATGCCGATGCGGCCGAGGCCAACCGGCTCGGCGCGGCCGCCGACCTCGCCTATCTCAGGCAGACCGCGCCGCCCGACTATTATCCGATGTATCTGGTCCACAATTACCAGTTCCTCGCCTTCGCCGCGGCGATGGAGGGCCGGTCGGCCGAGGCGATCTCCGCGAGTCGCGCGGCGCGTGTCGCAATGCCCGATGCCATGCTGGTCTCGATGCCGGGTTACGACTGGTCGATCGGCTATCTCTATGACGCGCTTGTCAGGTTCGGGCACTGGGGGGAAATGCTGCGCGAACCCGCTCCCGCCGCCGGGCTGACCGGGCTGACTGTCTCGTTCCACCAGTCCCGCGCCGCCGCATTTGCCGCGAGTGGGCGGGTCGGGGAGGCGAATCGCGAACTCGCCGCTTCGGCCACGCTGATGGCGGCAGTGCCCGTCGACGTAGCGCAGGGCATGAATTCGGCGAAGGCAGTCTACGCGGTCGGCCAACTCAAGGCGGCGGCGCGCATTGCGCAGGCCAGCGGTGACAAGCGAAGGGCGATTACGCTGCTGCAAGACGCGGCCAGCCAGGAGGACCAGCTGGCTTACAACGAGCCCGAAGATATGTTCTTCCCCGTCCGCCATTTGCTCGGTGCGGCCCTGCTCGACGCCGGGCGCGCACCCGAGGCAGAGGCCGTGTTCCGTGAGGACCTGAGGCGGCACCCCCACAACGGCTGGGCACTGACCGGGCTCAAAGCCGCGCTGACCGCGCAGGGGCGCAGCGCCGATGCCCGGGCGATCGAGCCGCAATTGCGTGAAGCTTGGGCGAATGCTGAGGGCGCGATAACGCGCGCGGCGTTTTAAGGGCGGCGGAGGTTGGCGGCAGTCGAGGGTGAAACGCATGGGCTCGATGCCGAAGCGGGCGAGTACCTCAACACCGAGGCGACGGACGGGGAGGGGTAATCTGCCTTAAGCTCCTCCCCTTTTCATTTAGAGGAGCCAGGGGCGAGGTGGTTGCAGCTTTGGAGCCGTGAACTGCAAGTCTGCTTTTGGATGAGAACAGCCAGAACTGCCGCTCTCGATTGGGCGGCGTGGCCAGTTGGGTGGCACCAGTTGGCTTGCCAATCCTGCCAGACCTACGGACAGAACGGGATCGGCGACGTGACTAACCACGGCTCATAGTGGGCCGGTCTAACGATCGTGCAGCGGCAGCGTACCTGCTATTGCAAGTCAATCGCAATACCTTTAGCGGTCCTCCACCAATCACAAGGGGACGGACATGATTCGACGTGCGCTCGCGACGGCAGCGTTGGCGGCAGGAGGCCTCGCCTCGATGCCGGCTCTCGCCGACGAGAATATCTTCGCGTACAGCTACGGGAGCGAAACGTTGCCCAAGGGTGGAACCGAGGCTTACGTCTGGATCACCGACCGGCGCGACAAGAACCTCGGTGACTACAATGCCCAGGATTACCAGCTCGAGGTTGAACATGGTCTCGACGACAATTTCCAAGGTTCGGTGTATCTGACGTTCCAGTCGAACCACATTAAGGGCCTAGCGCCCGAACTCGACGACATCGACCGCAACTTCGCGTTTAACGGCGCGAAAGGCTCGCTGAAATGGGCGGTTTCGAGCCCCTATACGAGTCCGATCGGCGTCGCCTTGTATCTTGAACCTGGCTTCACGCGTTATAGTGCAAAGTCGGGAGAGCGACAGACGAAGCTCTTTCTCGAATCCAAATTGCTGCTCCAAAAAAATTTCATGGACGACAAACTGGTGTGGGTTGGCAACATCACCGCAGAGCAGGAATTCGAACATGAAGGCGGCGGGGAGTGGGTGTCCGAGCTTGAGTTGGAAGGATCCACCGGTCTTGCCTATAATGTCGCACCGGGCCTCCACCTGGGCGGGGAACTCCGGTATACGGCGGCTTATGAAAACTTTCCCAATGAATTTCATCGTTCCGACTATGCGCTGTTTGCTGGACCGACGGTGCACTATGCTTCGCAAAAATGGTGGGCGACGCTGAGCTATCAGCAGCAGGTGACCGGTGGTCCGAATGTTCGATCCGGCAGCCTCAACTTGGCCGACTACACCCGTCAGGAGGTTCGCTTGAAATTGGGATATAACTTCTGATGTCGCTGCGCGGCGTGATGGCCCTGTTCCTCCCGGTCGCCACGGTCATCGCGGCGCCCTCTGCGTATGCCACGGTCTATCTTACCGTTGAGCAAGCGCAGCGGGAGATGTTTCCAGCGGCGTCAGAATTTGTCGCTCGTCCGATCGATCTTGCACCCGTGCAGCGCCAAGCGATCGCACGGTCTGCGGGTTCGTCACCCAAGCGGCTTCTTGTGTGGGAAGCGCGCTCCGGGAGCCGACGAATTGGTTGGTTCCTGCTTGATAAGGTCTTGGGCAAGCACGAAAACATTACTTATGCGGTGGCCCTCGACGTCCAGGGACGAATAGCCACCATTGAAATCCTCGAGTACCGCGAAACTTACGGTGGCGAAATTCGTAATCCGCGCTGGCGCGCGCAATTCTCCGGCAAGTCGGTCGCGTCGCCCGTTTCGCTGGGGCAGGACATCAGGAACATCTCCGGCGCGACAATTTCCTGCCGGAATGTGACCCGCGGCATAAAGCGCCTGTTGACCGCGTTCCAGGTCGCGGCCGTCGGAACGTGACCGCCACGCGAAGATGTCGCCCGATGTTGGGAACGTACGTCGAAATTGCGGCGGCAGGGGCAACTCCCCATACGATCGACCAGGCTTTTTCGGCAATCGCCCGCATTCACCGGCTGATGTCGTTTCACTCAGCGGACAGCGATCTTGCGCGGATGCGCGAGGCCGCATGGGGAAAGCCGGTGTTCGTCGCGCCCGAGACGATTGCCGTGCTCGAACTTTGTCAAAGACTGTGGCGCGCCACCGAGGGGCTGTTCGATGTCGCAGTGGGTGCCAGTCTGGTTGCCGACGGATATCTGCCGAGCCGTCCATCGTTTCCGGCACTGAAGTTCGACGGAACGACTGGCGATTTGGAGCTGCGAACCGACGGAAGTGTGATTTGCCACCGTCCGATGCTGATCGATCTCGGAGGCATCGCCAAAGGCTATGCGGTTGATCGGGCTTGCGACGTACTCATGACCGATGGGGCCAAGGATATCCTGATCAACGCAGGGGGAGACCTTCGCACCGCCGCCGGGCCACCTGTCGAGATTGTGATCAGGGACCAGCAAGGCCGAGCAGTCGATCGGGTCCTCGTGGACAACGGCGCTCTGGCCAGTTCCGACAACAGTCGCTCGCGCCGCCGCCTATGGACGGGGCGATTGCAATCTCCGCATCGCGGCCGCGCGCGGCGCGCGGTCGCGAGCCGTTCGGTGACCACCGTGCTGTCGCCGACCTGCGCTATAGCCGATGCACTGACCAAGGTGGCGATGGTGGACAGCAGCTTGGCCAATCGCATCGCCCGCGCTCACGGAGGAATCGTTGTCTCCGCTTCAAATCGGTCCGGGGTATGAACCAGTTGCGGTTCGCGGCGGCTCTCTCGCCGCTTCATCGCTGGGCCTTGATGGTGGCGGGAGGCGCACTGTGGCTCAGCGGGGTCGCCTGGCTCGTGCTCCATTTCTATGTGCCAATCGAAAGTGATTTCGGACCCGAAGCCAACCCTTTGGAGCCATGGCTGCTAAAGGCGCACGGATTTGCCATGATCGCGGCATTGCTCGCGATCGGCGGCTTGTTGACTGCGCATGTAACGGCCGGTTGGGAGATCCGCCAGCAACGAGTCAGAGGGATCGCGATCGCAGCGGCGGTTCTCGTGCTAATCGCGACCGGCTACCTCCTCTATTACGCAGGCAACGAACAGCTTCGCGGGAGCGTAAGCACCGTGCATTGGGTGCTGGGACTTGGATCGCCCGCGATTTTCCTCTGGCATCGCGCGGGACGAAGGAAGGCGGACATTCCTTCAAGCAAATGAATGCCGCAGCCGACGTCTTGGTAGCCAAGCGACACTCCTGGCCTGTGATCTGGTTCGCTGCATGGTCGGCGTTGGCGCGACAGGTTTTTGCAGGGGCACACACGGCCAACTCATGGTGACTGGCCCACGACCTCGACCGCGAACTGGCGATGTCGGCTTTTGGGCGCAAAACTGCCATTCACCTGGAAGCCCCCGAACAATTTTCCTACACCCCCCGCCCCATGCCACACTCCCCGCGCGGCGCGTTCAGCGCCTACTTCTCACTGTCGGCGATCCGCTCGCTCGCGGGAATGTTTCAACCTGTCGTCTTGCGCGGCACCTTCATGATTTGATACGATAAACAGCGTAAAATGTGGGTGACACGGTGTCGCCTTTGTCACCCTGAATCGGTGGTTGGCGTCACCTTTTGTAACCTTTCGCCGTTGACCTACGGCCGCCTTCGGCTCGACAGGGTCAAGGCGAACGGATCAGATCCGAATTTCACGCCCCCCGCAGCGTATCGGCGTGCGGCGGGTAGGGAGCGGGTTTGGCGCTATCGACCGGCCTTCCGCCGAGCTGGCTCGCGAAGCCGTGGTTGACGTCGCGGTGGTGGGCTTCGTCGGCGCGGACTACCAGGATCACGTCGCGCAGGCTCGCTTCGGCGGGAAGCTGCCAGTAGTGGCGGGCGATCGCGGGGGCGGGGACGTTGGGGACGCGGCCCGCGTCGATCTCCTCGAGGTAGAGCGTGTAGCTGAGCACCGCTTCCTCCTCGAAATAGCCGACGATCCGGTGCGCGGTGCGCGCGGTGAACAGGTAAAGGAAGAAGAACCCGACGTAGAACACCCATTGCACGCCGAGGATGACGAGCCGCTCGAACAGCGTCGGCTTGGCGATCTCGACGAAGGTCATCAGATGCATCCGCTCGTTCTCGGCCTCTTCCATCAGCGTGCGGATCCAGCCTTCGTCATCACTCATCCGGCGCAGGCAGCGCAGATGGGTGAGCGTCGCGCCGACCATCCCCGGCACCGCCGCGACGGTTTCAAGCACGATCGCGCGGTGGCCATAGCGCTTGGCGAAGAAGGTATCGGCGCACAGCCGCAGCAGCTTGGTGAAGCCCAGCGCGAAGCGGTCGGACAGGCCATGCGGCGGGTAATGCACCGCGGGCTCGGCGGCGCGTTCGCGGGCCAGCGCGGTATCGTCGACGCGCAGCTTGGTATTGACCATGTCGTGTTCCTTCGCCGGGGTTGTCGGGAGGCGGTCGGGGCGCTTAGGGTCGCGCCATGACCGACAGCCTCACCATCACGCTCGCCCAGCTCAACCAGTCGGTGGGCGATATTGCCGGCAATGCCGCCGCGATGCTCGCTGCGCGCAACCGGGCAACGGGCAGCGACCTGATCCTGTTCCCCGAGATGCAGCTGGTCGGCTATCCGCCCGAGGACCTGATCCTCAAGCCCGCGCTGATCGAGCGCGCGGCGGCCGAGCTCGAGGCGATGGCGGCCGCCACCGCCGATGGCGGGCCGGCGATGCTGGTCGGCTCGGTGTTCGTCCGCGATGGCAACCTGCACAACGGCATGGCGCTGCTCGATGGCGGCAAGGTCGCCGATGTGCGCTTCAAGCACGAGCTGCCCAATTACGGCACGTTCGACGAGGTGCGGCTGTTCCAGCCCGGCCCCTTGCCCGAACCGATGGTGTTTCGCTGCGTGATGATCGGGGTGCCGGTGTGCGAGGATATCTGGCACCCCGACGTCTGCCGCCACCTCGCCGATTTCGGGGCCGAGCTGCTGCTGTGCCCCAACGGCAGCCCGTATGAGATCGACAAGGACACGCTGCGGATCGATGGGGTGGCCAAGCGCCGCGCGGTCGATACCGGGCTGCCGCTGGCCTATCTCAACCGCGTCGGCGGGCAGGACGAGCTGGTGTTCGACGGCGCGAGCTTCGTGGTCAATGGCGACGGCAGCCTCGCGGTGCAGATGAAGGACTGGGAGGAGCAGGAGGTCGCCACCCGCTGGACGCGGACGGCAAGCGGCTGGCGCTGCGACCGGGGTGAGATCGCCGCGCTCGCCGACCACCCGGAGGACATCTATTGCGCGATGGTGATGGCGCTGCGCGACTATGTGGATCGCAACCGCTTCCCTGGCGTGGTGCTCGGCCTCTCGGGCGGGATCGACAGCGCGATCTGCGCCGCGATCGCCGCCGATGCGCTCGGGCCGGACCGCGTGTGGTGCGTGATGCTGCCGAGCCGCTTCACCTCGCAGGAGAGCCTCGCCGATGCGGCGGAATGCGCGCGGCTGATCGGCTGCCGCCACGAGATCATCCCGATCCAGCCCGCCGTCGCCGGGTTCGACGCGATGCTCAGCGGAAGCTTCGCCGATGTCCCGGTCGATGTGACCGAGGAGAACCTCCAGTCGCGCATCCGCGGGGTCACGCTGATGGCGCTCTCGAACAAATTCGGGCCGATGCTGCTGACCACCGGCAACAAGAGCGAGATGAGCGTCGGCTATGCGACGATCTATGGCGACATGGCGGGCGGCTACAACCCGCTCAAGGATGCCTACAAGCAGACCGTGTTTGCGATTGCAAAGTGGCGCAATCTGCACAGGCCGCGGATCGGGCTCGGCCCCGACGGTCCGGTGATGCCGGACAATATCGTCACCAAACCGCCTAGCGCCGAGCTGCGCCCCGACCAGAAGGATTCGGACTCGCTCCCACCTTACGAGGTGCTCGATCCGCTGCTGATGGGGCTGGTCGAACACGACAAGAGCGTCGCGCAGATGGTCGCCGAGGGCTTCGACCGAGACACCGTGGTGCGGATCGAACGGCTGTTGCACCTGGCCGAATACAAGCGCCGCCAGGCCCCGCCGGGGGTCAAGCTGGGCACGCGCAACTTCGGGCGCGACCGGCGCTATCCGATCACGCACGGGTTCCGAACCGCGTAAGGTGCACGCTGGCTGACAGCCCGGTTCATCGCAGGTCAGGTCGCGGGTGCTAGGCGGACTCGATGAAGTTTCGCCATTCAGCCTTGGTCGCGCTTGCCCTGCTGGGTGGCAGCGCGGCGAGTGCCCAGTCTGGCGCGACGCGGGGCCCGTCCGCTTCGGCGTGGGAAATCGGCCCGATCATCCGGGGGCGCAACTATTCGCAAGGCGTGCCGCTGCAACCTTCACCGCATCGAGACGGAGGCATGCAGATCGACCTGCCGCGAGCGCCGGGCAGCGTCCATTACGTGACGTTCCGCCATGGTTCGCTGGTGGGCAAGCGCCGGGTCGTGATGCGCTACCGGGTCGAGGCAGCGCCGGGGGTGCAGATCGTCCCCGCAACCGCGCCGCAACTACCCTCGATCATCACGCTCTATTTCCAGCGCGCGGGCGACAACTGGAGTGGTCGCCGCGCGTTCGAAAGCTATCGGTGGTACGCCACATTCGCCTCCCAATCGCCGATAGTCGCTGGCGACCATGTACTGGTCGCGCCGCTCAACGGGGCGTGGACCGCAGTCGCAACGTCGAGCGCGCGAAGCAATCCGCAGGGCTTCGGCGCGGCATTGGCCGAAGCGGACCGGGTCGGCTTCGTGCTGGGCGGCGGCGATGGCTATGGCCACGGCGTCTACGCCACCGGCCCGGCGCGGTTGATCGTCACCGAGTTCCGCATCGAATAGCGCCAGCTAGGCCGCCGCCACCTCGACCGTCGCATCCCCCGCCGCTTCGAGCAGCTTCTTCTCGACACCCCGCAGCCGCTGCACCGCGTCGATCTTCTCACCGAGCACGTCGGTGACATAGAAGGTATCGACCGCGCGTTCGCCGTAGGTGGCGATGTGCGCGGAGTGGACCATCAGCCGCGCTTCGAACAGCGCGCGGGCGAGGCGGTTGAGCAGCGCGGGGCGGTCGCGCGCGTTGACTTCGATCACGGTGAAGCGGTTCGAGGCCGAGTTGTCGAACTCCACCCGCGGGCGCACGTCGAAGGCATCGGCGCGCGGCCGGGCGAGCGGGCGGGCATTGAGCTGGGGCACCAGCTTGACCCGATTGGCCAGCGCATCGCCGATGGTGGTTTCAAGCCGCCGCAGCTGGCTGGCTTCGGAGAAAGGCCGCCCCAGCGGGTCCTGGACGAGGAAATTGTCCACCGCCATGCCATTGCGTGCGGTGTGGATGCGCGCGTCGATGATGTTCCCGCCCGCGAGGTGGATGCCGCCCGCGATGCGATAGAACAGCCCGGGATGATCGGCCGCGATCACCGTCACCAAGGTCGCCCCGCGCGCGGCGTAATATTCGGTATGCACGTCGAGCGCGGCGCCCTTGGCGCGGTCGAGCTGCTGGAGGTTCATCGCGATGATGTCTTCGGGCTCGGCGATCCAATAGGCGTCGCCGAGCTGCTTGCCGGTGCTCTCAACCAGCACGCCCTCGCCCCCCATCCGCTCGGCCACCGCGGCCTTTTTGGCGGCGATGCGCTGTTCGCGGCCGTGCTCCTTGTGGCCCAGCCGCAAGCGTTCCTCGGCAGCATCGTGGAGCTCGTGGAGCAGCTGGCGCTTCCACCCGTTCCACACGCCGGGGCCGACCGCGCGGATATCGACGATGGTCAAGAGCGAGAGCAGCCGCAGCCGCTCGAGCGATTGGACCTGCGCGACGAAATCGGTGATCGTCTTCCAGTCGGCGAGGTCGCGCTTGAACGCGGTCGCGCTCATCAAGAGGTGCGCAGCGACCAGCCAGCTGGTCAACGCGGTTTCCTCCTCGCTCATCCCCAGCCGCGGGCACAGCTTCATCGCGACTTCGGCGCCCAGCACCGAATGATCGCCGCGCCGCCCCTTGGCGATATCGTGGAGCAGCACCGAGACGTAAAGCGCGCGGCGATTGGTGATCTTGTGGACGATCTGGGTTGCCAGCGGATGGTCGCGGCTTTGTTCACCCTTCTCGATCTGGGCGAGCAGCCCGATTGCGCGGATGGTGTGCTCGTCGACGGTGTAGTGATGATACATGTCGAACTGCATCTGCGCGTTGACCCGGCCGAAATCGGGCACGAAACGGCCGAACACCCCGGCCTCGTTGAACCAGCGCAGCGCGGTTTCGGGATCGTGGCGGCTGGTGAGGAGATCGAGGAACAGCGCATTGGCGCGGGCATCCTGGCGCACGCTATCGACTGCCCTCGCGTCGCGGGCCGCCAGCCGCATCGCGGCGGGGTGGACTTCGAGGCCATTGGCGTCGGCCAGCACGAAAATCTCGATCAACCGCGCCGGGTCTTCGGCAAACCAGTTTTCCGACGGCACCCCGATCCGCCCGCCGAAGACGGTATAGCCCTTGAGGTTGCGGGGCCGCGCGCGAAAGCCCGCCAGCAGCCCGCGCGGAGTCCGCCGCGCCGATTGCTCCTCGAGCTGGGCGAGGAACAGCCCGGTCAGATGGCCGACGCGTTTCGCCTGCAGGAAGAAATACTGCATGAACCGCTCGACCGCGCTTTTGCCCGGCCGGTCGGAAAACTGCATCCGCGCCGCGATCTCGCGCTGGACATCGAAAGTCAGCCGGTCCTCGGCGCGGCCGGTCAAGGTGTGGAGATGGCACCGCACCGCCCAGAAAAAGGTCTCGGCCCGGCGGAACGCGCGGTATTCGGCCCCGCTCAGCAGCCCGACCGCGACCAGTTCGCTCGCGTCGCGCACCTTGTGGAGGTATTTGCCGATCCAGTAGAGCGTGTGGAGATCGCGCAGGCCGCCCTTGCCCTCCTTGACGTTTGGTTCGACCACGTAGCGGCTGTCACCCAGCCGCTTGTGCCGCTCGTTACGCTCGGCCAGCTTCTCGGCAACGAATTGCCGCTCGGTCCCGGCGACAACCTCGGCGAAGAAGCGGCGCTGCGCTTCGTCGAACAAGGCCTGATCGCCCCACACATAGCGCCCTTCGAGCAGCGCGGTGCGAATGGTGAGGTCGGACTTGGCCATCTTGACCATCTCGTCGAGCGAGCGGCTCGATTGGCCAATTTTAAGCGCAAGGTCCCACAGGAAATAGAGCATCGCCTCGATCACCTGCTCGCACCAGGCGGTCTGCTTGAGCGGGGTGAGGAAGGCGATGTCGACGTCCGAATGCGGCGCCATCTCGCCCCGCCCGTAGCCGCCCACCGCCATGATCGCGAGCCGTTCCCCCGAGGAGCGATTGCCCGCAGGATAAACGTCGGTGATGACGTGGTCGTGGATCACCCGGACCAGCTGGTCGACGAGGAAGGCTTGAGCCTCCGCGGATTCGTGGCCGGCCGAGGGTTTGGCGGCAAGCCGCTGCGCGATCTCCTCGCGGCCATCCGCCAAAGCGGCGCGGAGCAGTTCGACCACGCGCTTGCGCGCAGCCGCTGCACCCTGTCCGCCGACCGCGTCGGTAATCGCCTCGGTGAGCGCGCGGCGATCGACGATGGCTCTTTGGCTGGCGATTCTAATTGCGTTCACGCGGTGGCTCGCGTTCCCTGCTCGGCTTCCCAGACGGTCAGGTAGCGGGTCCGCAAGGTGCGCTTGTCGACCTTTTCGGTGCCAAGCCGGGGCAGCGTCTCACGCTCCTGCCACAACCGCACCGGGACCTTGAAAGCGGCCATCGTCTGTTTGAGGAACGCGCACAGCTCCGCCTCGGTCAGGCTGTGCCCGTCCTTGGTGAGGAACACGCCGGTCACCTGCTCGCCCAGCCGCTCGTCGGGCATCCCGAAGACGCTGGCTTCGGCGATCGCGGGATGGGCATAAATCGCCTGCTCGACCTCGATGCAGGAGATGTTTTCGCCGCCGCGGATGATGATGTCCTTCTTGCGGTCGACGATGAACAGATAGCCGTCTTCGTCGAGATAGCCGAGATCGCCCGAGCGGAAATAGCCATCGGGCATGATCGCCGCGGTGGTCGCCTCGGTGTTGTTCCAATAGCCGTTGAAATTGCAGATCGTGCGGATCGAGATTTCGCCGATGGCGCCCGAAGGCAGCGGTTGGCCCGCATCGTCGAGGATCGCCATATCGACCAGCGGCTTGCTCGCGGTACCGGTGCTGCCGGGCTTGGCGAGGTAGTTCTCGTTAAAATTGCCGCAGCCCACCCCGTTGGTTTCAGTCAGCCCGTAACCGAGCAGCGGGTACGCGTGGGGCAGCGCCTCGCGGATCCGGGTGACATGATCGACCGGGCGCGGCGCGCCGCCCGCGGCAAACGCGGTGCAGCTCGACAAATCGTAGTTGGCGCGATCGGGATGGGTGGCGATCTCGAAGCTCATCAGCGGCACGCCGACGAAATAGGTAGTCTTTTCGCGCTCGATCAGCTCCATCGCCTCGACCACGTTCCACTTGGGCATCAGCACCAACTTGCGTCCGATGGCAAAGCTCTGGAGGAACAAGGGCACTTCGCCGGTGACGTGGAACAGCGGAACGTTGACCAGCGCGGCGGGCTGGATGCCGGTCGCCTCTCCGCGCTCGGTGAAATAGGTCAGTACCATCAGCGACTGGGCGACATAGTTCATCACCGCCTGGGTCACCGCGCGGTGATCCGACCACGCGCCTTTCGATTGCCCGGTCGAGCCCGAGGTGTAGAGGATTGTCGCCAGATCGTCGCCGGTGAGTTCGGGCAGCGGGGTATCCGCACCACCGCCAAGCGCGAGCAGCGAGGCCAGCCCGGCGAGCGGATCGCCGCCATGCTCGAACACTACGAGCCGCGCGGAGACATGATGTCCGTCGAGCCGTGCGGCGCGGGGCGCGTCGGCCAGCACGATTGTGCAGCCGGCCAGTTCGATCCCGTCGGTCAGCTCTTCGCCGGTCCACCAGCCGTTGAGCAGTGTCGCGCAGCCGCCCGCCATCAGCACCGCCAGATAGGCGACGATCCAGTTGGCCGAATTGCGCGCCGCGATGCCGATCCGGTCGCCCTTTTTGACACCATGCCCGGCAATCAGCCCGCCCGCCACATTGCGCGCTGCGGCGTGAATTTGCGCGTAGGTCAACCGGACCTCGCCATCGACGATAAACTCGGCAGCGGCGTGCTGCGCGCAATAATGGTCGAGATACGCGACCAGCGTTGGCGGGGCGTGCTTGAGCAGTGGGATGGTCCGGCCAAACCGTTCGAACGGCTCGGTTTCCAGCGGGCCTCCGGACGCGGTGAGCCGGGTCATCACATCACTCAAGGCAGTGTCGAGTTCGCTCGCCATGCGGCATCCTATCCCCATTTGAGAGGCGCGCGCCCCTTTCGCGCCGCCCGGCCGGTTTCATCCGCCCTGTTGCCGCCGGGTTTGTATCCCGGCTTGACCTATGCCAGATAACGCGCCGCGCCTCTTCGGGCACCTGGCGCAGGCTCAAGCCAATTTTTCTTAGGGGGTTACATCCTTGCTGTCACTAGCAGTTGCCGCAAGCGGAGCGCAGGTGCCGTTGAATTGGCTGGATTTCGGGCTGACCAAGGGTATCGACCTCGGCTTTTTCATGCTGCGCTGGTACAGTCTTGCCTATCTCGCAGCGATCGTGCTGGGTTACTGGCACCTCACCCGGATGATCAAGGCACCCGGCGCACCGATGGCGCAGCGCCATGCCGATGACGTGTTCTTCTATTGCACACTGGGCATTATCCTTGGCGGACGGCTGGGCTATGCGACGTTCTATTCGGACACGCTGTGGACCCATCCGCTCGAACTGTTCAAGCTGTGGGAAGGCGGGATGAGCTTCCACGGCGGGCTGGTCGGGGTGGTGGTGGCGCTGGCCTGGATTGCCTGGCGCGGCGGCCTCTCGTTCCTGCGGACTTGCGATTACATTGCGGTCTGCGTGCCGCCGGGCATGCTGTTCGGGCGGCTGGCCAACTTCGTCAACGGCGAGCTGTGGGGCCGCCCCGCAAACCCTGGTGTGCCATGGGCGATGACGTTCTGCGATCGCGAGTTCACGTTGACCACTTGTCTATCTACTGGTCTGCCGCGCCATCCCAGCCAGCTCTACGAAGCTGGGCTGGAGGGGCTGCTGCTTGCGATTATCATGCTGCTGCTGTTCTGGAAAACCCGCGCCCGCTGGCGGCCGGGCTTGCTTGTGGGCATATTCGCGTTCGGCATCGCGGCGGCGCGCTTCACGGTCGAATTCTTCCGCGAGCCTGACGCGCAGCTCACCGAATTTGCCGCGCGCACCGGGCTGTCGATGGGCCAGTGGCTGACAATTCCGCTGATGGTCGTGGGGCTGTTCTTTGCGGTGCGCGCGCTGCTGCGTCCGCCGCTGGGTAGCGGAACCCCTGCTCCGGCATGAGCGCGCCCGAAACGCTGGCGGATATTTTTCGGCGGCTGATCGCCAATACCGGGCCGATCAGCGTGATGCACTTCATGGGCGAGGCCAATGCGCGCTATTATGCCTCGCGCGACCCGCTCGGGGTGGCCGGCGATTTCGTCACCGCGCCCGAGATCAGCCAGATGTTCGGCGAACTGGTCGGGCTGTGGCTCGCCGATATCTGGATCCGCGCGGGACGCGAGGAGCCGATCCACTTCGTCGAGCTTGGCCCCGGGCGCGGCACACTGGCGCGCGACGCGCTGGCGGCGGCCAAGCGTTACGGGCTCGAGCCCAAGGTCCATTTCGTCGAAAGCTCGACTGCGCTCAAGGATATCCAACTGGCCGCAGTGCCGGGTGCGCAGTGGCACCACGATCTGTCCACGGTCCCGCCCTATGGCCCGATCCTGCTGGTCGGCAACGAGTTCCTCGATGCGCTGCCCGTGCGCCAGCTCGTCAAGACCGGGGACGGCTGGCGCGAGCGGATGGTGGCCTGTGAGGGCGAGCGCTTCGTCTTCGTCGCGGGCACGCAGCCGATGGATGCGGCGGTGCCCGAACCGCGCCGCGATGCAGTCCCTGGTACGATCATCGAGACTTGCCCGGGAGCGGCGGCGACCGTTTACGAAGTCGCCGGGCGGCTGGTCGATCAGGGCGGCGCGGCACTGCTGATCGATTATGGCCACGACACGCTGCGCGATGGCTCGACGTTGCAGGCGGTAGCCGCGCACATGAAGGTCGATCCCTTCGCCGCACCGGGCGAGGCCGACCTCACCGCGCATGTCGATTTCGCCAGCCTCTCGCCGATTGTCGAATCGCGCGGTGCGCGCTGGCTCGGCACGGTTTCGCAAGGGCGTTGGCTGCGCGAACTGGGGATCGAGACGCGCGCCGAGTCGCTGTCCGCCTTCGCCCCCCAGCACGCCGCTGCGATCGCCGCCGCCAAAGAGCGCTTGATCGGCGAGGGCCAGATGGGTGCGCTGTTCAAAGTCATGGGGCTTGCGGCACCAACCTGGCCCGACGGCGTTGGGTTCTGATGGAGACGATCGACACGGCCATCATCGGCGGCGGACCAGCAGGGCTGACCGCTGCGATCTATCTCGCGCGCTATCGCCGCCGCGTGGTGGTGTTCGACCGGGGCGGGAGCCGCGCCGCGCTGATTCCGCGCAGCCACAATCATGCGGGCTACCCAGATGGGATCCCCGGCACGGAATTGCTCGCCCGGATGGCGCAGCAGGCGGCGCAGTTCGGGGCGGAAATCCGCATCGGCGACGTGACCGGCATTGCGGCGGCGGGCGAGGATTGGCAGCTGGCGGGCGAGGGGATCGATTGCATCGCGCGGACGGTGCTGTTCGCCACCGGGGTGGACAATCGCTATCCCGACATTCCCAAACCCGATCACGATGCCGCGCTTGCCGCGGGCCAGCTGCGCTACTGCCCGATCTGCGACGCGTTCGAAGCGCAGGGCCTGCGCATCGGGGTGATCGGCGCGGAGAGCCACGGGGTGGCCGAAGCCCTGTTCCTGCGTGGCTATTCGGACCAGGTCACGCTGTTCACCAATGTCGCGTGCGAGCTGCACGAAAAGGACCGCGCCGATCTTGAGCGGGCCGGGGTGCCGTGGGATCCGCGTCCGGTGAAGCGCTACTGCTTCGGCAGCAGCGTCTTACTGGGTTTTGCCGACGGCGGTAGCGCCGAGGTCGATACGGTCTACCCCGCGCTCGGTTCGGACCCCAATGTCGAACTGATCGCGCGACTTGGCCTGCGCACCGATGGCGAGGGTTGCGTTGCGACCGATGCGCACCAGCGGCTGGGGCTGCAAGGGCTCTATGCGGCGGGGGATGTCGTCTCCGCGCTCGACCAGATCAGCGTGGCGATGGGGCATGCCGCGGTCGCCGCCACCGCGATCCACAACGATCTGCGGACCCGTGAAGGCCGCACGCCGGCTTGAATTTTCGGGCATGGCGCGACCCCAAACGATGGGTTACATCGCTTCGGCCGGGGGAGAAAATCTTGTCTGCACTGCAATTGGGTGAGGACCGCCCGCCGACCTTGCTGTCCAAAGCGGCGCGCGCGGCCTTGCTGTGGTTCTATCGCAGGCGCGGCTGGAAAGCGGTCGGGCAGCCCCCGGCCGACCGGCGCTGCGTGATCATTGCCGCACCGCACACCTCGAACTGGGACTTCGTCAACTACCTCGGGCTGACCAATGCGCTGGGGGTCAGAGCGCATTTCATGGGCAAGCTCAGCCTGTTCCGCTGGCCGCTCAGGCGCTTCATGCTCGACATGGGCGGGGTGCCGACCGACCGCACCGGCGGGCACAATTATGTCGAGGCGATGATCGCCGAATTTGCCCGCCGCAAGCAGTTCATGCTGACCATCGCCCCCGAGGGCACGCGCGGCGCGGTGCGGCAGTGGCGCACCGGGTTTTATCATATCGCGCTGGGCGCGGGGGTGCCGCTGGTCTGCGGGATGATGGACTATGCCAAGAAGACCGGCGGACTTGGCCCCGCGATCATGCCGAGCGGCGACTACAAGGCCGACATGGCGAAGATCATCGCCTTCTACCGCCAGACGACACCCCGCAATCCCGCGCGCGCGATCACCGATTTCAACACGCTGATGGAGCGGGGGAAATGATCGAAGGTCTGCTGGTCAATGCGGGTGTGCTTGGCGTGGTCATGGCTGCGCTGTGGCTCGTCGCGGTGCGTATCAAGGACGTCTCGTTCATCGATGCGGTGTGGGGCGGCGGGATGGCGCTGCTGGGTGCGGTCAGCTGGCTGCAGCTGGATGTGCCTGGCCCGCGATCCAGCCTGATCGCGGCGATGGCGGCGGCGTGGGGCGTCAGGCTCGCGCTCCATCTGTTCACCCGCTGGCGTGCTGCGGGCGAAGACCCGCGCTATGCCCGGATGCTCGGCAAGGCGAAGGCGGGCGGCCACTTTGCCCGCGCCGCGCTGACTATGGCGTTCGCGCCGCAAGCCGTCCTGCTGTTCGTCACCTGCCTGCCCGCGCAGTTGGGGGTGCAGGCGAGCGGACCGGCTGCCATCGGGCCGCTGGCGCTGGCGGGTCTCGCGCTGTGGACCATCGGCATCGTGTTCGAGGCCGGGGGCGACTGGCAGCTCGCCCGTTTCCGCGCTGATCTGGCGAGCAAGGGCCAGGTGCTCGACACCGGGCTGTGGCGCTATACCCGGCACCCCAATTATTTCGGCGACACTTGCGTGTGGTGGGGCATCTGGCTCGCCGCAGCGGAGGCTGGGCCACTCATCGCGCTGGCCAGCCTGCCGGGGCCGCTGTTCCTGACGTTCACGCTGACCAAATGGTCGGGCAAGCCGCTGCTCGAAAAAGGCCTCGCCAAATCGCGTCCCGGCTACGCAGATTACGTCAAACGCACCTCGGGGTTCATTCCCTGGCCGCCCAGGACATGAGCGCCCGCGCGCTCGACGGGATCAAGGTGCTCGACCTGTCGCGCGTGCTGGCGGGGCCGTGGTCGACGCAGATCCTCGCCGATTTCGGGGCCGATGTGCTCAAAGTCGAACAACCCGCCAAGGGCGACGATACCCGCGCCTGGGGGCCGCCGTTTTTGCCACGCGCCGATGGCAGCGATGACCCCCAAGAGAGCGCCTATTACCTCTGCACCAACCGCAACAAGCGTTCCGCCGCGATCGATATCGCCACGCCCGATGGCGCGGCGCTGATCCGGCGACTGGCGGCTGAGGCGGACATATTGGTCGAGAATTTCAAAGTCGGGGGCCTTGCCAAATACGGGCTCGATTACGCGCAGATCGCCGCGCTCAACCCGCGGGTCGTCTATTGCTCGATCACCGGGTTCGGCCAGACCGGACCCTATGCCACGCGCGGCGGCTATGATTTCGTCGCGCAGGGGATGGGCGGGTTCATGTCGGTGACCGGCGAGCAAGGCGGGGGACCCTTGAGGGCCGGGGTGGCAATGGCCGACCTTTCGACCGGCAATTTCGCCACGATCAGCATCCTGATGGCGCTGCGCCATGCCGAGCGGACTGGCGAGGGGCAGCAGATCGATATCTCGCTGCTCGACACGCAAATCGCGATGATGGCCAACCAGGCCTCGACTTACCTCGTCAGCGGCGAAAACCCGCCACGCATGGGCAACCGCCACCCGACCGTGGTGCCCTATACCACTTTTGTCACCGCGGACCGGACGATCATCATCGCGGTGGGCAATGACGGCCAGTTTCGTGCGCTGTGCCGCGAACTGGGGGTGGGCGAGCTGGGCGAAGACCCGCGTTTTGCCACCGGGCGGGCGCGAGTGATCAACCGCGAGGCGATCGAGGGGACAATTCGCGAATTGGTGCTGGGCCTCGCCAGCGGTCCGCTGATCGAGCGGCTGGTCGCCTGCGGGGTGCCCTGCGGCCCGGTCAATTCGCTGGAGGAAATATTCGCCGATCCGTTCGTCGAGGCACGCGGCACGGTTCACCGCTTCGCGCGCGACGGGGTGGAAATTCCGGTCGTGACCTATCCCGGCAAGCTCTCCGCCACCCCTGCCGAGTGCCGCACTCCGCCGCCGCGCGTCGGCGAGCAGAGCCGCGAAGTGTTGGCCGATTGGCTAGGGCTGGGGGACGAGGAACTGGCCGGGCTGGAAGCCTCGGGCGCGGTGAAGCAGCGCTAGCTCAAACCACCACCCCGCCATCGACCACGATCGTCTGCCCGGTCATGAAGGTGGAGGCATCGGAGGCGAGGAACACCGCCGCGCCGGCAATCTCATGCGGTTCGCCGATCCGGCCGAGGCTGGCGTTCGCGACCGAGTGTTTGAGGTTCTCCGGGTTCTCCCACAGCGCCTTGGCGAAATCGGTGCGGACGAGGCCCGGAGCGATGGCGTTGATCCGGACATTGTCCGGGCCGAATTCGCGCGCGAGGTTTTTAGCCATCTGGATGTCGGCCGCCTTGGTGATCGCATAGGCGCCGAGGATCGGCGACCCGCGCAGGCCCCCGATCGACGAGACGAGGATGATCGAGCCCGATTTGCGCGCGCGCATTTCGGGCGCGACCATCGTCACCAGCCAGTGCTGCGCGACGATATTGTGGTCGAGCGTCTTGCGGAACGCCTCGTCGGTGATCGTCTCCATCGGCCCATAATGCGGGTTGGAAGCGGCGTTACAGACCAGCACATCGATCTTGCCGAAGGCCGCGCGACCCGCGTCGACCATCGCCTGCAGCGAGTCCTTGGAAGAGAGGCTGGAGGAGATAGCGATCGCCGCGCCGGGATGCTGCGCATTGATCTTGGCGGCGACTTCCTCGCACGGACCCAAGTTGCGGCTGGTGATCACCACCTTGGCGCCGTGGTCGGCGAAATCCTCGGCAATCGCTTGCCCGATCCCCCGCGAGGAGCCGGTGATAATCGCGACCTTTCCGGTCATGTCGAACTGGTTCATGCGCCTGCCTATGCTCCTGCTTTTTGGGCGAATTCCCACGCCTTGTCGGCCAGCGGCCGGACTCGCTCGGACATCGCCTTGGCGTGGTCCGACGATGCGGTGCCGTCGATCACGCGTTTCTTGATGCCCTGGATGATCCCCGCGAGCCGGAAATGGTTGTAGGCGAAGTACCAGTTCATGTCGGGCACGCCGGCGCGGCCCGTCGCGGCGCAATAGCGCGCCACCACTTCGTCGAGCTCTGGAATGCCGAGCGCTTTGCGGTCAATGTCCATAACCCCCGAGCGCCCGCTGTTTTCGGTCACCCAGGCCATTGCGACGTAGGTAAAATCCGCCAAGGGATCGCCCAGCGTCGAGAGCTCCCAGTCGAGCACCGCGAGCACCTTGGGCTCATCCTTCGCATAGATCATGTTGTCGATGCGATAATCCCCATGGACCACCGAAGTGCGAGTCTGCTCGGGGAGCGTGGCTGGCAGCCACTCGATCAGCCGCTCGACCGGCTCCAGCCGTTCGGTCTCGGCGAGGCGGTATTGCCGGGTCCAGCGTTCGACCTGACGGCCGAAATAATTGCCGGGCTTGCCGAAATCGGACAACCCTGCCGCCGCGACGTCGGTGTTGTGCAGCGCGGCCAGCGTATCGATCATCGCCAAATAGGTGGCGCGGCGATACTCTGGCGCGCTGTCGGGCATCGCCCCGTTCCAGATCGTCCGCCCGTCGACCATCCCCATGACATAGAACCAGCTGCCGACGACGCTTTCATCGGTGCACAGCCCGTATTGCCGCGCCACCGGGAAGCCGGTTGTGTAAAGGCCCGCCTGCACCTTGTATTCGCGGTCGACCGCATGGGCCGAGGGCAGCAGCGGACCGAACGGCTTGCGGCGCAGCACATAACTGCCCGATGCCGCGTCGATCTTGTAGGTCGGATTGCTCTGCCCACCCTTGAACTTGGTCAGGTGCAGCGGCGCTTCGAAGCCTTCGACATTGGCTTCCATCCACTGCGTCAGCCGCGCTTCGTCGAGCCGGTCCGCGCCTTCGGGCGCTACGGTGCCGACGAATTCCTTCTCGGCATCGATGGCAGCTGCGGGGCTCATTGATCGAACACAATCACCGACCGGGCCGAATGGCCCGCGCGCATCTTGTCGAACCCGGCGTTGACCGCTTCAAGCGGGATCCGCTCGGCGATAATCGTGTCGAGATCGAGCAGCCCGCGCAGGTAGAAATCGACCAGCCGCGGCAGATCGACCGGAAAGTGGTTCATCCCCATGATCGCGCCTTGCAGCTTCTTGCCCGAGAGCAGATCGATCGCCGAGAGGCCGACCTTTTCGGATAGCGGCATCATCCCCAGGATCGTCGCGGTGCCGCCGCGGCGCAGCGACGCGACCGCGAGGCTGGCCGAGGCAGGGCGGCCGACTGCCTCGATCGCGTGATCGACCCCGCCCCTGGTCAGTTCGAGGATCTGCGCGGCGGCATCGGGCGCGCTGGCATCGACCACGTCGGTGGCACCCAGCTTGAGCGCGAGCGCGCGCTTCTCCGCGATCGGGTCGGCGGCGATGATCCGGCCCGCGCCGGCAATCTTGGCGGCGTTGACCGTGGCAAGCCCCACGCCGCCGCAGCCGACCACTGCAACGGTCTCGCCCGGGGTCACCTTGCAGGCGTTGAAGATCGTCCCCGCGCCGGTGGTCACCGCGCAGCCAATCACTGCCGCCCGGTCGAGCGGCATGTCCGGGTTGATCGCGACGCAGGCGTGCTCGTGGACCAGCATCATTTCGGCAAAGGCCGAGAGGTTGAGCATCTGGTTGACCAGGCTGCCATCGCTCGACCGGGTGAGACGCGGGGCCTCGCCCGGCTGGCGGCGGGTGTCACCGCCGAGGCATAGTGCCATCCGGCCGGTGACACAGAACTCGCAGTGGCCGCAGAACGCCGAAAGGCATGTGACCACCGCGTCGCCGACCTTGACCGTGCGGACTTCGGACCCGACCATCTCGACAATCCCCGCCGCCTCATGCCCCGGCACCGCGGGCAGCGCGTGGGGATAAGCGCCATCGATGAAATGCAGGTCCGAATGGCAGAGGCCGCAGGCGGCGGTGCGGATCAGCACTTCATGCGGACCAGGCTTGGCGATCGAAATGTCGTCGATCGTCAGGCCTTGCCCGGGCGTCTCGAGGATGGCGGCTTTCATGCTTGATTCCAGTCATACTGTCGGCGCGCGTCCTTCGACAGGCTCAGGACGAACGGGTTTGGGTTTGGTAAAAAATCCGTTCGTGCTGAGCTCGTCGAAGCACCCGCGCTCCGCTTGTTTACCGCGACACCCCGACATCGGCCGAGCTGAACCCGGCGTCATTGCCCGGCAAGGGCGTGTGACGGGCGAACTCGATCCGCGCGACCGCGCGGCTGTGGACTTCGTCGGGCCCGTCGGCGATGCGCAACGTGCGCTGGTGCGCCCAGGCTTCGGCCAGCCCGAAGTCTTCGGATACCCCGCCCGCGCCATGCGCCTGGACCGCATCGTCGAGGATGCGCAGCGCCATCATCGGTGCCTGGACCTTGATCATCGCAATTTCACCGGCGGCAGCCTTGTTGCCGACCTTGTCCATCATGTCGGCGGCCTTGAGGCACAGCAGCCGGGTCATCTCGATGTCGATCCGCGCGCGCGCGACACGCTCGTGCCAGATTGACTGGTCGGCCACCGGCTTGCCGAACGCGACCCGTGATTGCAGCCGCTTGCACATCTTGGCCAGCGCTTCCTCGGCCACCCCGATGGTGCGCATGCAGTGGTGGATGCGGCCAGGTCCGAGGCGCCCCTGCGCGATCTCGAACCCGCGGCCTTCGCCAAGCAACATGTTGCTCGCCGGAATACGGACGTCCTTCATCAGGATTTCCATATGGCCGTGCGGGGCGTCGTCGTAGCCGTAGACCGGCAGGAACCGCTCGATCGTCACGCCGGGCGCGTCGAGCGGCATCAGCACCATCGATTGCTGGGCGTGGCGCTTGGCTTCGAAATCGGTCTTGCCCATGAAGATCGCGACCTTGCAGCGCGGATCGCCCGCGCCCGAAGACCACCACTTGCGGCCATTGAGTACGTATTCGTCGCCATCGCGGCGAATCGAGCTTTCGATGTTGGTCGCATCGGACGATGCCACCGCCGGTTCGGTCATCAGGAAAGCCGAGCGGATTTCGCCGTTCATCAGCGGACGCAGCCACGCCTCCTTCTGCTCGAGCGTGCCATAGCGATGGAGCACTTCCATATTTCCGGTATCGGGCGCGGAGCAATTGAACGCTTCGCTAGCCCAGCCGGCCCGGCCCATTTCCTCGGCGCAGAGCGCGTATTCCAGGTTGGTCAGCCCCGGCCCTTCGAATTCGAAACTGTCTTCCACGTGAGCCCGACCCGACTGCGGCGGCATGAACAGGTTCCAGATGCCCTGCGCCTTGGCGCGGGCCTTTTCCTCTTCGACCACTGGCAGGACTTTCCAGCGCTCACCCTCGGCCTTCTGGGCCTTGTATTCGCCGTGACGCGGACGGACATGCGCGTCGATGAACTGGCGAACGCGGTCGCGCCAGTATTTCTGCCGTTCGGTGGGTTCGAAATCCATGGGGGTAGCCTTTCCTTATACTGTCGAGTCTCGCGCATGTCCCTGCCAGAGCCGCGCGGCCGCGCCAAGGGCGAATTTAAGCGAGCGGTTAAGCCAACGCTTAAGGATGCATGCCCGAAGCATCCGGGTCGGCGCGGGCCGCGGCATCGAGCGCGACAAGCCGGGCCTCGTGATCGGCGCGGGTGATCGGGAATCGCCGCAGCACCAGCGCGACGGCAATGCCCAGCACGATCACCGCAGCGACGTAGCTCATCGCCAGCCGGTCGACCACGGCGCTGTCGACCGAACCCGGCTTGGCCCCCTGCGGCATGCCGGCGAAGCTCAGCATGAACCCGGTCACGAAGATCCCCAGCCCGGTCGAGCACTTCGAGGCAAAGAATGCGCCGGCCGCGAAGGTGCCTTCGGAGCGTCTGCCGGTCTGTTCCTCCGATACCTCGACGACGTCCGCCACCATCGACCAGATCGAGATCGAGGTGATCACGCTGAACAGATTGGACAGGAAGGTGAAGGCGAACATCGAATAGATCGACGCGGCTGTCGCATCGGCGGCCCACAGGCCGAAATTGCGCAGCAGCAGCGGCGTCACCCAGAACACCAGTCCTAGCAGCGCCGAATAGATCGCGGTGTCGCGTTTGCCCCAGCGCAAGTGCATCGGTCCGGCGAGCAGGAAGCTCCCGATCACGCTGCCGAACAACATCAGCGGGTAGAGCTGGAGCGCGAGCGGCGTGAATTGCCAGACGAACAGGTACAGGTAGGGCGAGAGCGAAAAGGTGATGCCCTGGCTGGTGATCGCGGTGGCAATCGCGGCGAGGATGATCAGGAATGCGGGCTGGGTCACGCATTCGCGAATTTCGCGGAGCGATTGAATGACGCTGGTCTTTTCCGGAACCTTGGCCGGGTAGTGCGCGACGGTGCGATGCTGGCCCAGCGCCGATATGAGAACTGCACCCACCATCAGCACCGCGCCGGTGATCCCGTAGAGCCGGTAGCCCTCTCGCGAAAGCGGGTTTTCCGGGAGGAAAACGCCGTAAGCGAGCAGCAACATCAGCAGCCCGCCACCCCAGGCGAACAGGAAGCGATAGCGGGTCATCCGGGTGCGTTCGTCGTAATCGCGCGTGATCTCCGCGACCAGCGCGGCCGACGGTACCTCGCAGGCTCCCACCGCGACGCGAACGAGAATCGCGACCCCGAGCAGCGCGGGAAAACTCGCCGCACCGACCGGCGACCACAGGATTATCCAGAAGATCGCCAGCGGGATCGGCGCGATATAGAGCCACGGCAAGCGCCGCCCCCAGCGGGTGTAAGTGCGGTCGCTCAGGTGCCCGAACACCGGATCGATCAGCCCGTCGAACACCAGCGCGATCAACAACGCCAGGCTCACCAGCCGCGAATCCATGCCCAGCACCTGATTGTAGAACAGCAGCAGGAAGGTCGAAAAGCCGTTGTCCTTGATCCCGTAGGCAACGCTGCCGAGGCCGTTGAACAAGGCCAGCCGGGTCGGGACCTTGCCCTGAATCGGGGTCATGCCGGTGCTTCCGCAAGCGCGCGGATCGCGTCGAACAGCCCGGGAGCCTCAGGATCCCAGGCATGGCGCTGGCCGATTGTCAGCCCGCCGTCGACCAGCATCGATGCGCCCGTCATGAAGCCCGACTTGTCGCTGGCGAGAAACGCCACCGCTTCGGCGATATCGTTCGGCTGGCCACCGCGCCCGACCGGCTGGGCATTGCTCGACATCTGCGCGATCATCGCCTTGGCCAGATCGACCTTGTCGGCGGGCATTTCGACCGAGGCGGTGAAAATGTTGGTGTTGATGAAGCCGGGCTGCACCGCGTTGACGCGGATGCCGTAGCGCGCAAGATCGGTCGCCGCGACCTTGGTGAGGTGCAAAACCCCCGCCTTGGCCACGGCATAGGCGGTCGGCGAATAGCCTGCGCCGATCGCCGCGACGCTGCTGGTGTTGATGATCGAGGCACCCGGCCGCGATTTCATGTGCGGCGCGGCATAGCGGATGCCCATCGCCACCGAGCGCAGCAGCAAATCCATCGTCCGGTCCCAGCCTTCGGGTTCGATCTCGTCGATCGGCGCCCCATCACCGCCCGCGCCGGCGTTGTTGAACAGGATGTCGATCCCGCCTTGCGCTGCACCGGCCTGGTCCATCAGCGCCTTGATCTGTGCAGGCTCGCAAACGTCGCAGGCCACGGCGGTGATCCCCTGTGCTTCGCTTGCCACCGCCTGTGCACCTTTGAGGTCGAGGTCGGCGGCGAAGACGTGAGCGCCTTCATTGGCAAACAGCAGCGCCGTAGCGCGGCCGATGCCTGATGCCGCGCCGGTCACTACCGCGCATTTGCCGGTGAATCGCATCTGCTCTCCTGACATTCTTGTTTGGCGGCAGCTTAGGGTGTGACGCCGTGCGGTCAACGCCGGTGAGGTTGACGCTACGGCATCCGCCCCTCGGGCAAGCCGCGGAAATCCGCGCTTGCGCGAGGGTGCCGAGTCGCTTTAACCTCCCGGTTAACAGAGGAGTCCCGCAATGTCTGACCTTGAGGCTTTCCGGCAGGAGATTCGTGCCTGGCTGGAGGAGAACTGCCCCGCCGAAATGCGCGAGCCCGCCCGCGACGAGAGCGACGCGTGCTGGGGCGGGCGCAACTTCCAGTTCAAGAACGACGCGCAGAAGCAGTGGCTCACCCGCTGCGTCGCCAAGGGCTATACCGTGCCCGATTGGCCCAAGGCTTACGGCGGCGCGGGGCTCTCGGCGGCCGAAGCCAAGGTCTGGCGCGAGGAGATGGGTCGGATCGGCGCGCGCCAGCCGCTCTCCAGCTTCGGCATCTGGATGCTCGGCCCCGCGCTGCTCAAATTCGGCACCGAGGAGCAGAAGGTTCACTACCTCGGCCAGGTCGCGCGCGGCGAAATCCGCTGGTGCCAGGGCTATTCGGAACCCGGATCGGGCTCGGACCTCGTTTCGCTGCAGACCTTCGGCGAGGACAAGGGCGACAACTGGGTGGTCAACGGCAGCAAGATCTGGACCAGCTATGCCGACAAGGCCGACTGGATTTTCTGCCTGGTCCGCACCGACAAGACCAACAAATACCAAGGCATCAGCTTCCTGCTGTTCGACATGGCAAGCCCCGGGGTCTCGACCAAGCCGATCCTGCTGATCAGCGGCAATTCGCCATTCTGCGAGACGTTCTTCGACAACGTGAGCGTCCCCAAGGACCAGATTGTCGGCGAGCTCAACCGCGGCTGGGATGTTGCCAAATATCTGCTCGGCCATGAGCGCGAGATGATTTCGGGCGCGGGCAATGCCGACCGGCTCAACACCATCGGCAAGGTGCTCTCACGCAACGGTGTCGAGGACCCGATCTTGCGTGCCGAGCTGGCCGCTTTCGATGTCGATGCGCTGGCCTATGGCGCGATGGGCGAGAAATTTCTCGACGAGCTCAAGACCGGCCGCGGGCACCCCGCGCAGCCCAACATGATGAAATACGCCGGGACCGAGCTCAACAAGCGCCGCCACGAACTGGTCGTGGCCGCAGGCGGCTCGGCCGCGCTCGAGTGGGACAGCGAGGCCTCGGGCGGCGGTTCGCGCGCGCGCAGCTGGCTCAGGACCAAGGCCAATTCGATCGAGGGCGGCACCAGCGAGGTGATGCTGGGGGTGATCGCCAAACGCATCCTCGATTTGCCGGGGGCTTAAGTTTTCGCGCGGTCCCCGGCTTGACCGGGGACCGCTGGCCTCATCGATGCGAGGCCGCGCCAGGACGCCAGCGATCCCCGCTTTCGCGGGATGACGAACGAATTTTGAGGGATACTACAATGCCGCTGTACCACACCGAAGAACAGGCCATGCTGGCCGAAACCGTTTCCGGCTTCATGGCCGATGAGGGCGGAATCAAGCAGCAGCTGCGCCACTGGCGCGACAAGCAATGCAAGGACGGCTTCGGCCACGGACTGTGGCAGCAGTTCGCCGAAATGGGGCTCAACGGCATCCTCGTCGGCGAAGCCGATGGCGGGCTGGGCATGGGCCACGTCGAGGCGGGGATCGTGCTCGAGGAGATCGGCCGCAACCTCACCCCTTCGCCATTCCTGACCAGCTCGGTCATGGCGGCGACCGCGCTGGGTGCGGGCAGCGCCGAGCTGCGCGGGCGGTGGCTGCCGGGCTTGATCGCGGGGAGCAGCGTGTTTGCCGTGGCGATCGACGAAGGCGCCAAGCATCGCCCCGAACGGATCAAGGCGCGCGCCGAGCGGGCGGGCAACGGCTTCCGCCTGTCGGGCGCCAAGGACTTCGTGGTCCACGGCGGTTCGGCGGATATGCTGGTGGTCGCGGCGCGCACTGCGGGCAGCGACGATGACAATGACGGGATCACGCTGTTCGCGGTGCCCCGGGATGCCGCAGGACTCAGCCAGGACGCGGTCCAGCTGGTCGACAGCGCGATGGCGAGCCACATCAAGCTCGACAATGTCGAACTCGATGGCGACGCGGTGATCGGCGACGTCGATGGCGGGCGCGAAGTGCTCAATCGGATGCTCGCGGCAGGCCGCGTCGGTGCGGCGGCGGAAAGCGTCGGGGTCGCGCGCGGGGCGATGGACATGACCATCGATTACCTCAAGCAGCGCAAGCAGTTCGGCAAGCTTATCGGCGAATTCCAGGCGCTCCAGCACCGCGCCGCGCATCTCTATTCCGAACTCGAAATCGCGCGCGCCGCGGTGATCAAGGCACAGCAGCTGCTCGACGGCGGCTCGGAACATGCCGAGCTGATGGTCTCGGTTGCCAAGGCCAAGGCGGGCAAGGTTGCGGGGCTCGCGGTGCGCGAAGGCGTGCAGATGCACGGCGGGATCGGCATGACCGACGAATACGACATCGGCCTCTACATGAAGCGCGACCGCGCGCTGGCCGAGTTCATGGGCGACCACTATTACCATACCGAACGCGTCGCCCAGCTCAGCGGCTATTGATTGCGCCCGAAGAGGATGATTCGGTAATGGAAATCCCCCCAGGTTTCACACAGCTCTTCCCCTATTTGTTTGTGGCCGATGCCGATGCCTATTTGCGGTTCCTGGCCGACGGTCTGGGTGGGGCGGTGGCTGGCATTCAGCGCAATCCGGACAACACTGTCGCCAATGCCCATGTCGTGTTTGGCGATACCACGGTCATGGTCAGCGAGGCGCGCGGCGAATTCGGCCCGACCAGTGCCACCTATTACCTGTATGTCGCCGATGCCGATGCGGCGACCCGGCAGGCCGAAACCGGCGGCGCAAGCGTGATGTTCGAACCGGTCGACATGCCTTACGGTGATCGCCAATCGGGCGTGATCGACCCCGCAGGCAACGTCTGGTGGCTGTCGCAGCGCCTCCATGCAGGGCCCTATTGAGGAGAATTCCCATGGATTTCGGCAAACTGTTCAGCCTCGAAGGCAAGATCGCGCTTATCACCGGAGGTAGCCGTGGAATCGGCAAGATGCTGGTCGAGGGCTTCCTCGCGGCGGGCTGCGAGCGGGTCTACATCACCGCGCGCAAGGCGGCGCAGATCGACGAGACCGTCGCCGAGTTCGGAGATCGGGTGATTGGCCTGCCCGGCGACCTCAGCCAGATGGACGGCATCCGCCAGCTGGTCGACGCGATTTCCGCGCGCGAGGACAAACTCGATATCCTGGTCAACAATGCGGGCGTGGCGTGGGGCGCGGAATTCGAGGAGTTCCCCGAAGTCGGCTGGGACAAGGTCATGGACCTCAACGTCAAATCGCTGTTTTTCCTCACCCAAAAACTCCATCCGCTGCTCAAGGCGGGAGCCACCGAGGGCCAGCCCGCCAAAGTGATCAATATCGCGTCGATCGACGGGATGCGGATCAATCCGTGGGAGACCTATTCGTACCAGGCGTCGAAAGCAGCGGTGATTCACCTCACCAAGCGCATGGCGGCGCGGCTGATCAAGGACCGGATCGTGGTAACCTGCATCGCGCCCGGCGCCTATCCGAGCGAGATGAACAAGGCGGCGGCGCGCAATCCCGAAGGATCGGCCAAAGGCATCCCATCGAGGCGCGTGGGGGTGGCCGAAGATATCGCGGGCGGCGCGATCTACCTCGCCAGCCGCGCGGGCGATTATGTGGTGGGCACCACGATCCCGATCGACGGCGGGATCGTCAACGGCTGGGTGCCTGAGATATTCCACGATCCGCTGGGTAACTGACCCAGCGTTAACGCCCCCGCGTCAGTTCGCGGACGAAGCCGATCAGCCCGGTCTGGCGCGCGCGTTTCATGCGCTCGGCGGCGAGGATTTCGGCGACCTTGTCGAAACACACCGCGATGTCGTCGTTGACGATGACGTAGTCGTAACCGTCCCAGTGGCTGATTTCGGCCTGCGCGCGCGCCATCCGGCTGGCGATCACCTCGGCGCTGTCGGTCGCCCGCGCGGTGAGGCGGCGTTGCAGCTCGTCGAGGCTCGGCGGGAGCAGGAACACCCGGACCACGTCGGTCTCGGCGCGCTGGTAGAGTTGCTGGGTGCCTTGCCAGTCGATGTCGAACAGGAAGTCGCAGCCGTCCTTGAGCCCCGCCTTGATCTGGGCCTTGGGGGTGCCATAGCAGTGTCCGAACACCTCAGCCCATTCCATGAAATGGCCCTCATCGGCCATCGCGTCGAACCCGGCGCGGTCGGTGAAGTGGTAGTCCGTACCGTCGATCTCGCCGGGCCGGATCGGCCGGGTGGTTACCGAAACCGACATGCGGATTTCGGGGTCGTGTTCGAGCAATTTGCGCGCGATCGTGGTCTTGCCCGCGCCCGAGGGCGAGGACAGGATGAACATCAAGCCGCGGCGTTGCAGTGTATCGGGTGAAGCCATGCGCGCTGATGGCGCAAGCGGGCCCAAGGAATCAAGCTTTCTTACCCGCGTCCACCTGATCGGCGATCTCGGCCTTGCCTTCTTCCTCTGCCGGGTGGGTGCCGTGGCGGCGGTCGTAGAGCGTCTTGGCGAGCAGCCCGCCACCAATCAGGATCGCGCCGGGGACCGAACGCGTCGCGATCCGCGCGATCGCGGTGCCGATCAGCGTCTGCGTCATCGAACGGCCCTTGATGATGTTGGCTGCCTTGTCTTTGGAGAACTTGATGCCGAGCACATTGCGTTCGACCGCGTGGCGCAGCAGCTGCCCGCCGCCGCGCAGGACCAGATCGGCAATCACCAGATTGGTCATCGGGTTGGGGCTGATCCCGGGCACGTCCTTGAGCGCCTGCTCGGCCTTGTCCGCGATAGTCTTGCGCTTGGCCATTGCTTTCGCCTGCAACGCCGGGACTCCGGCTATTTCTTGCGGCCGAAATCGACCGTGACGACATTCGTACCGTCATCGGCAGCAACGCGTGCCTCACCGCCCTGTTCCGGCGAATCGTTCTCGGCATTGTCGTGCGGCTCGGGCGCAAGGTCGGACACCGCGGCCTGGAACTGCAGCCCGAAATCGACCGCCGGATCGACGAACGCGGTGATTGCCGCGAACGGCACCTGCAGCTTGGCGGGGATCTGGTTGAACGAGAGCCCCACCGAAAAGCCCTCCTCGTCGACGTTGAGTTCCCAGAACTTGTTCTGGATGACGATCGTCATCTCGTCGGGGAAGCGTTCTTTGAGATGCGTCGGGATCGCCACTCCGGGCGCGCCGGTCTTGAAGGTAATGTAGAAATGGTGGTTGCCGGGTAGCGTGCTGCCGCTCGCCTGAACCTGGCCGAGCACGCGGCCGACCACCGCGCGCAGGGCTTCCTGGACGATCTCGTCGTAGGGTATCAGGCTGTCGGGTGCAGTGTCGCTCATCGCTTCGACAAGTGGCGAGATAGGGCGCACGGGTCAAGGTGCGAATGCTTGCAAGCGCGGATTTCCGGCCTATAGCCCAGCGCCATGAGCACGGCCCGTACCGCCAGGATCGTCCGCAAGACGCATGAGACCGATATCGCGGTCGAGGTGAACCTCGACGGGACCGGCAGCTATGCGGTGTCGACCGGGATCGGCTTCCTCGATCATATGATCGAGCAGTTCTCGCGCCATTCGCTGATCGACATCGGCTGCAAGATTGTCGGCGATCTCCATGTCGATCAGCACCACACCACCGAGGACAGCGCGATCGCGATCGGCCAGGCGATCGCCGAGGCGCTGGGCGACAAGGCCGGGATCGGGCGCTACGGTGCCGCCTATTCGCCGATGGACGAGGCATTGTGCCGCGTCGCGCTCGATATTTCGGGGCGACCGGTCCTGGTGTGGAAAGCGGCGTTCAGCCAGCCGCGGCTGGGCGAGATGGACACCGAACTCATCGAGCACTGGTTCCACTCGATCGCGCAGGCGGCGGGGATCACGCTCCACATCGAGCTGCTCTATGGGCAAAACAACCACCACATCTGCGAAGGCATCTTCAAGGGCTTTGCCCGCGCGATGCGCAGCGCGGTGGAACGCGATCCGCGCAAGAGCGGGGCGATCCCCTCGACCAAGGGGATTCTTGGTGGCTGAGACTGTCGCGCTGATCGATTACGGCGCGGGCAATCTTCACTCGGTCGCCAACGCGCTCAAGGCGGCGGGCGCGACGGACGTTACGATCACAGCGGATCCGAATGTGGTTCGCGCGGCAGATCGTATCGTCCTCCCCGGTGTGGGCAGCTTCAAAGCCTGCGCCGAAGGGCTGCGCGCTATTCCCCAGCTGATCGAGGCGATGGAAGAGCGGGTGATGGTCGGCGGCGCGCCATTCCTCGGGATTTGCGTTGGCATGCAATTGCTCGCCACGCGCGGAGTGGAACATGGGGTGACCCAAGGTCTCGACTGGATCGGCGGCGAGGTGCGGCGAATCGAAGTCACCGACCCGGCGATCAAGGTCCCGCATATGGGCTGGAACGATGTCGGACCGATGCCGCATCAGGATGGCGCGGCGTTGATCGAGCCGGGCGAGGCCTATTTCCTCCACAGCTACCATTTCGTGCCCGAGAACGGCCACCACATTGCCGCGCTCACCGACCACGGCGGCGGGATCATCGCCGCAGTCGCGCGCGACAATATCCTCGGTGTGCAGTTCCACCCCGAGAAGAGCCAGGCCTACGGGCTTGCGCTGCTGGCGCGGTTCCTGGAGTGGGAGCCGTGATCGTCTTTCCCGCAATTGACCTCAAGCAAGGCCAGGTGGTGCGGCTGGCCGAGGGCGATATGGCGCGCGCCACGGTCTACGGCGACGATCCGGCGGCGCAGGCGTTGCTGTTTGCAGCGGCAGGCGCGCAATATCTCCACGTGGTCGATCTCGACGGCTCGTTCGCCGGCCGCGCCGAAAACCGCGAGGCGGTCGAGGCGATCCTCGAGGCCTTTCCCGGGCATGTGCAGCTCGGCGGCGGGATTCGCACGCCCGAAGCGGTCGCGGGGTGGTTCGGCCTAGGTGTCAGCCGCGTGGTGATGGGCACCGCCGCGCTCAAGGACCCCGGGTTCGTCAAGGATATGGCGCGCGACTGGCCGGGCGGAATCGTCGTTGCGGTCGATGCGCGCGATGGCATGGTGGCGACCGAGGGTTGGGCCGAAGTCTCCGACGTGAGTATCGTGGATATGGCCCGCCGCTTCGAGGATGCCGGGGTGGCCAGCCTGCTGTTCACCGACATCGGCCGCGACGGGCTGCTCACCGGCTGCAATATCGACGCCACCGTCGATCTCGCGCGCCAGACCGATATGCCGGTGATTGCCTCGGGCGGGGTCAAGGGGCTCGACGATATCCGCATGCTGTCGCTTTACGCCGATGACGGGATCGAAGGCGTGATTACCGGCCGTGCGCTCTACGACGGGCGGCTCGATCTGGCAGCGGCGATTGCGATGGCGGAGCGGCAATGATCGAGATTGCACTGACTATCGCGACAGCGATTGTGGGCTGGTTCGCCATTGCGGCATGGCGAACGAAGGCAACTGTAGTGGCCGGTCAACGTGTATCGCGTGCTGACAAACCGCGGCTCTTCTGGGCGATAACCATGTTCTGGACAGTCGCCTTTGGTTTCATGGTTGTTGTGCTTGTTGATTTGGCTCTCGCCCCATGACCGTCCGCATCCGCGTCATCCCCTGCCTCGATGTCCGCGACGGGCGGGTGGTCAAGGGCGTCAATTTCGTCGATCTGCGCGATGCGGGCGATCCGGTCGAGCAGGCGCAGGCCTATGATGCGGCGGGCGCGGACGAGCTGTGCTTCCTCGATATCTCGGCCACCCATGAAGGCCGCGGCACCTTGCTCGATGTGGTGCGCCGCACGGCGGAAGTGTGTTTCATGCCGCTGACCGTCGGCGGCGGGGTCCGCAGCGTCGAGGGTGCCCGTGCTCTGCTGCTGGCGGGGGCGGACAAGGTCGCGGTCAATTCCGCCGCCGTGGCGCGGCCCGAAGTGGTGGCGGAGATCGCCGCCAAATTCGGCAGCCAATGCGTGGTTGCCTCGGTCGATGCGCGCAAGACCGGGGACGGATGGGGAATCTTCACCCACGGCGGGCGCAATGCCACGGGGATCGACGCAGTCGAGCACGCGGTGCGACTTGCCGAGCTGGGCGCGGGCGAGCTGCTGGTCACTTCGATGGATGGCGATGGGACGCGGGCAGGTTACGATCTCGCGCTGACCCGCGCGATTGCCGATGCGGTGAGCGTCCCGGTGATCGCGTCGGGCGGTGTCGGTGCGCTTGAGCACCTGGTCGATGGCGTTGTGCACGGCCACGCCAGCGCGGTGCTGGCCGCCTCGATCTTTCATTTCGGCGAATACACGATTGCCGAGGCGCATGCCGCGCTCCGGGCGGCGGGACTGCCCGCGCGCGGCTGAAGCGAGTCGGAGGGCTTTACAGCCGGTGCAACATCCGCAGCTGCGTTAACCACCGTCGCTCGCATGGCTCCGCTCAATCCCGGGCGTGGCACGACGATTGCGTAAACCATTGCGGACCGTGGAGAAAATCGCATTCGCCTGACTTCCCGCCTTGCCGCCGCCGCTGTTGCCGGCCTGGCCTTCGCCACCCCGGCGCTGGCGCAGAGTACCACCGCGATTCCCGAACCGACCGACCTGGCCCTGTTCGGGCTGGGTGTGCTTGGCCTCATCATCGGACGGCGCGGGGCACGGCGACGGAAGTCGCGCGACTGAATTTTTCGGGCCGTTCGCAGTGCTGCCGGTTTCTCCTTTCCGGCATATCGGGCCCGCACAAGGGGCGTCCGGACGGCAGACCGGGCGCCCCATTTGCGTTGCGTGGCTTGACCCTGCGCCAGACGCGCAGCATTGCTACGCGATGGACACGCTTTCCCGCCTTGCCGCGACGATCGCCGCGCGCCGCGATGCCGATCCGGCCACCAGCTGGGTCGCCAGGCTCCACGCGCGCGGACTTCCGGTGATCGCCAAGAAGCTGGGCGAGGAAGCGGTCGAAACCGTGATCGCCGCGCTCTCGGGCACGCGCGAGGAACTGGTCGGCGAGGCGGCGGACACGCTGTTCCACTTGCTCGTCCTGCTCGACGCCAAGGGCGTGCCGCTCGCCGAGGTGCTCGCCGAGCTTGAGCGGCGCGAAGGCATCTCAGGGATCGCCGAAAAAGCCGGCAGGACCGAGTGATGCCGATCGACGCGACGCTGCCCTATGACGACCGGAATATCTTCGCCAGGATCCTGCGCGGAGAGTTTCCCAACCAGACCGTCTATGAGGATGAGTGGGCGCTGGCGTTCCACGATATCAACCCGCAGGCACCCTGCCACGTGCTGGTGATCCCCAAGGGGGCCTGGGTCAGCTGGGACGATTTTTCGATGCGGGGCAGCGCGGAGGAAATCGTCGGGTTTGTCCGCGCCGTCGGCCATGTCGCGCGCGCGGCGGGGCTGGTCGAGCCGGGCTACCGGCTGCTCGCCAATGTCGGCGCGCACGGCCATCAGGAGGTCCCGCATCTCCACGTCCACCTGTTCGGCGGACGCCCGCTCGGCCCGATGCTGGCACGCTGATGAGTAGGCCAATCGCTTCCGCGATTGGCCTGCGGTAACAACTGCGCTTGCCCTGCGACTCACCCCCCGGCTAAAGCCGCAGCGGCATGGCGTCGTATCCTGAACCACCCTTCGGCCTGATCGACGGGCGTATCCACCGCTTCGCGGTGCGCGCCTATTTCGAGGACACCGACCTCTCGGGGGTGGTCTACCATGCCAATTATCTGCGCTGGTTCGAACGCGCGCGGTCCGATTTCGTCCGCCTGCTGGGGATCGACCAGCGCGCGGTGAACGAAGCGGGCGAGGGTGCCTTTGCGGTCGCCGATTTGACGATCCGCTACCTCGCTCCCGCGCGGCTCGACGATGCGGTGCTGATCGAGACCGTGACCGAGGAGCTGCGCGCCGCCAGCTGCCGGATGCACCAGCGCGCGTTTCGCGGGCCGACTTTGCTGACCGAAGCCCGCTTGCGCATCGGCTTCATCGCCCCCGGTGGCCGCCCGTGCCGGATGCCGACCAGTTGGCGCGCGGCATTTGCCAAAGTTGCTCCCGAAGGAACCCAATGACCGATTTGCTGACCCTTGCCGCTGCTGCCGCCGGCGCGCCGACCCGGCTCAATCCGCTCAAGCTGTTTCTCGACGCCGATATTGTGGTGCAGGTGGTGATCGCCGGGCTGATCCTCGCGAGCATCTGGATGTGGACCATTATCGTCGCGTTCTCGCTGCGGATCGCTGCGGTGCGCCGCCGTTGTGACAGCTATGAGCGCGACTTCTGGAAAGCTTCCGACATCGATGCCTTCCAGACCGAGCATGCGAAAGGCGATGTGCCGGTGGCGCGCGTGGCCGGGGCGGGGCTGGCCGAATGGCGGCGTTCGACGGGCGGCAAGGCGCTCGACCGCGACGGCACCCGGCAAAGGCTCGCCGCGGTGATGGATACCACGGTGGCGCATGAGGCGGACCGGCTGGCCGAGCGGCTCAATTTCCTCGCCACGGTGGGCTCGGTCGCGCCGTTCGTCGGGCTGTTCGGCACCGTGTGGGGGATCATGAACAGCTTCTTCCAGATCGGCCAGCAGCAGAACTCCTCGCTCGCGGTGGTCGCTCCGGGGATTTCGGAGGCCTTGTTCGCCACCGCCATCGGCTTGTTCGCGGCGATCCCCGCGGTGATCGCCTACAACCGCTTTTCGCACGGGGTGAATGGGCTTGAGGCGCGGCTCCAGCGCTTCGCCGACCGCTTCCACGCCAGCCTCAGCCGCGAGCTGGAGGCCGAATAATGGCGGGAGGACTCTCTGGCGGCAGACGGCGCGGCCCACGCCGCGCGCGCGCGCCGATGGCGGAGATCAACGTCACCCCGCTGGTCGACGTCATGCTGGTGCTGCTGATCATCTTCATGGTCACCGCCCCGCTGCTCACCGCCGGAGTGCCGGTCGAGCTGCCCGAAAGCCGCGCCAAGGCGCTCGCGTCGGAACAGCAGCAAGTGACCATCACCATGAGCGCCGATGGCCGCGTGTTTATCGACCGAGGTGCAGTCGCGCCGGGCGAACTGGCCGACCGGCTTGCAGCTTTGCCGAAGGGCTCCGACGGCAAACCGCCGCAAGTGACACTGCGCGCCGACCGCGCTCTCGATTACGGCCGGGTGATGGGGGTGATGGGCGAGTTGAACCGCGCCGGGTTCAATTCGATCGCGCTGGTCACGTCGCCCTCCGGCGCTCCCGTGCCGGTCATTGGTGGTTCAGTTGAAGCGCCCTAGCCAGACCGCAATGGGATCCGCAAACCTGCGCAGCGAAGAACGCATCGGGCTGATCATAGCGCTGGCGGCACATATCGCGCTGGTCGCGGTGCTGGTGCTGCGCCCGCCGACGCCGACGCCATTTCCGCTGCCCGAACGGATGACGGTGACGCTCAGCGACGATGTCGGCCTCACCTCGACCTCACCCGAACCGGCCGCGCAGCCTGCGCTCGATGTCGCCCCGGTGCTGCGCGAAGCGCCGCGACCGCCGGTGATCGCGCCTGAGCCGATCTTCAGGCCTCAACCGATTCCCCGCGTCGCCGCGGCACCGGCCCGAACAGTCGCCAAGCAGGCCGCAAAGCCCAGTGCTACCGCGCGCCAGGCTGCTGCGCCGACGCCGCCGCGGCGTCCTTCCGCGAGTACAGGCGGGAGCCGGATCGGCAACGACTTCCTGAGGGGCGTGCCGGGCGTGAAGACGAGCGGCACCACGACCAATCCTCCGGCGGCAGCAATCGGCCCGCAAGTCCGCTCGGCAATCGGCCAAGCCATTGCCCGGCAACTGAAACCGCATTGGGTTGCGCCCCAGGGCCCGGACGTCGAACAACTCGTCACCGTGGTGCGATTCCGGCTGAATCGCGATGGCAGCTTGGCGGGCACGCCAGAGGTGGTTCGTCAAACCGGCGAGACGCCTGCCAACCGGACCCAAAAGGGACGACATGCCGAGCAGGCCATTCGTGCTGTCCGATTGGCGGCGCCGTTCAATTTGCCCGAGGAGTACTATTCCGGCTGGCAAGTCGTGACTTCAAACTTCGACAGAAGGCTTTCCCAATGAAAATCCGCCTGATCCAGGCTCTCATCTGTTTGACGCTTGGTGGCAGCGCCTTTGCCCAAACGCCTCCTCCCGCGCCGCAGCCGACCGAGGCAGCGGCCGAAGGGATCGAAGTCACCGTCTCCGACGAAAGCGACTGGCAAGACCTCGGCATCGCGATCCCGGCTTTCGCGACCAACGCCGATGTGCCGACCCAGACCAATGCGGGCAGCACCGCCGCGCTGGGGCGCAATCTCGCGCAGATCGTAACCGCCGATCTCAAGAACAATGGCTTGTTCAAGCCAGTCGGCCCCGACGCGCTGCCCCAGCCCGCCTTCGCGCAAATCCAGTCGCCCGATTTCGGGGTCTGGTCGGGTCGCAGCGCGGAGATGCTGGTCCACGGTTTCGTGCGCGACAATGGCGGCGGAAATCTGACGGTCGGGTGTTATCTCTACGATGTCGCGCTGCGCCAGCAGCTCGCCAAGGCGGCATGGGTGGTCTCGCCCTCGGACTGGCGGCGCGCGGCGCATAAATGCGCCGACATGGTCTATTCGCGGCTCAGCGGCGAAAGCCCGTTCTTCGACAGCAGGATCGCCTACATCGCCGAGACCGGGCCCAAGGATCACCGGATGAAGCGGCTGGCGGTGATGGATTCGGACGGGGCCAACCACCGTTACATCACCAACGGAACGACGACCGCGCTGACCCCGCGCTATTCGCCAGATTACAAGTCGATCCTCTACCTCAGCTACCTCAACGGCAATCCGCGAATCTACGTCTACGATCTCGCCAGCGGGCAGCAGCGGCTGATCACCCAAAGCCGCAACCCCACTTTCGCGCCGCGCTGGTCGCCCGATGGCCGCTGGATCCTCTATTCGATGGCGATCGCGGGCAATACAGACATCTACCGCATCTCGGTGCAGGGCGGGGACAGCGTCAAGCTGACCGACAGCCCCGGCATCGACATCGGCGGGAGCTTCTCGCCCGATGGCCGCAAGATCGTGTTCGAAAGCGACCGTTCGGGCAGCCAGCAAGTCTATGTGATGAACGCCGATGGCAGCGGCCAGCAACGCATCAGCTTCATCGGCGGGCGCGCCGCGACTCCCGAATGGAGCCCGCGCGGCGACCAGATCGCCTTCACCCATATCGCGGGAAATTTCCGCATCGCGGTGATGAGTCCGGGCGGCGGCGCGTTGCGCTATTTGACTGATAACTGGCAGGACGAGGCCCCGACCTGGTCGCCCAACGGAAGGATCGTGCAGTTCTTCCGCACCCAACGCGGCTCGGGCAAGGCGAGCATCTGGCAGGTCGATCTGACGGGGCGCAACGAACGCCGCCTCGCCACCCCGGTCGATGGTTCGGACCCCGCGTGGGGACCCGTTCGGCCCTGATATGCGCTATTCGAACTGAAACCTGATCGATCAAGGAGACCACAATGGCCAATCTCAGGAAGCTCGCCCTCGTGCTGATGGGCAGCGCCGCGCTCGCCAGCTGCGCCAGCAAAGCCCCCAAGCAGCTGCCGCCCGATCCGGGTCCGGCGGTCGCTACCGATACTTCGACCGGCACCATGTCGGGCGTCGCCACCCCGGGCAGCCAAGCCGATTTCGTCGCCACTACCGCAGGGCAGGACACGATCTATTTCGATACCGATCGCTACAATATCGACAGCGCCGATGCCGCCGCGCTGACCTCGCAGGCGCAGTGGCTGCAGCGCTATCCGGCCAAGCGCGCGACGCTTGAAGGGCATGCCGACGAGCGCGGGACGCGCGAATACAACCTCGCGCTGGGCGAACGCCGCGCCAATGCGGCGAAGAACTATCTGGTGAGCCTGGGAGTCGATGCCGCGCGGCTGGCGACAGTCAGCTATGGCAAGGAACGCCCGGTCGCGCTGGGCTCGGACGAGACCAGCTGGGCGCGCAACCGCCGCGCGGTCACCGTGACGATTGATTAGTTCCGGCGACTGATCAGAACAGGCTGGGAAGCAGCTGTCCGAGCGCGGGCAGCTGCACCGCCTGCGCTTTCAGTCCGATTAATGGAGTCGCTGCGATCGCAGTATGCACCGCCTCGCTCCCCAGCAGCGCGAAGCTGGCCATGGTGAAGATCGAGAGTGCGGCGGAGATGGCAAGCTGTTTGCTCATGGGCTTATCCTGAAACTACAACGCCGATATAGGCCAGATCAACGTCTATTGCAATGCAACATTGTTATTTGAAACTTAAATTATCATGATCGCTTCGCCGCTCTTGCGCAGACCCGCGTTAAGCGCATATCGCTGATCGGATGGTTGGCGCGCGCAGATCGGACAATTGGGGCTTTCCCCGCTGGGGCGGCTATGGTGCCGGGCGCGAGGCGGTCACGGTGCGGCTGTGCGACCGGCAAGGCTGCTCCGACGCGGGCGATTGCCCCGCACCCAAATCGCCCAACGGTGCGGACCGCTGGTTTTTCTGCCAGCGCCACGCCGCCGAATACAATTCGGGCTGGGACTATTTCGCCGGTCTCACCGCCGAGGAAGCCGCCGAGCGCGAGGCGAACGAAACCCGCGACAACAGCGGCTTCAAGGAAGCGGCGCATTATGGCTGGGCGGGATCGGGCGACGGCACCCGCAGCCGCGACGAATTGCGCGCGCTCGACCTGCTCGACCTCACGCCCGACGCCGATTCCGACGCGATCAAGAAGGCCTATCGCGCCAAAGCCAAGCTGGTCCACCCCGACGTCCGCCCCGGTGACGAGGACGCTGCCAAGGCGTTTCAGGCGCTGCAGATCGCCTACGAAGTGCTGCGCGCCGCCGAAGAACGCCGCGCGTGGAAAGCGTGATCAGTCGCGCGGCTTGAGCCGCTTGAGTGTGGCCGAGAAGGTCAGCACCGGGCGTTCGCCGTCGGCGATCTTGCCGCGCACGAAGATCAGGCTGCCCCCGGCTCGGGTCACTTCGCCCCGGGCCAGCAGCAGAGCGCCCGATTGCGCCGCACCGACAAACTCGCACGCCATCGTTACGGTGACACCGTGGACGGTGGCGTCCATGCCGCCTGCGATCATGAACAGCGCAAAATCGGCGAAGGTCATCAGTGCGCCGCCGTGGATGTTGCCCCCGCCGTTGCGGTTCTTGTTGGCGGGGTGCCAGCCGCACAGGATGCCGTCGCCGTCCGGTCGGCAATAGAACGGTCCCGCCAGCTCCTCGAAATCGTCGACCGGCTCCCAATGGGACCACCCATCCCATTCGCCGCCGGATACCCGCGCCAGCCGCGAAGGACCGGGCGTGTCGGCGTCGGACAGCAGCTTGTCGTGCGGTTCATAGCTCATGCCGCTGGCAGAGCAGAATCCGCCCCGCCCGGCAAGCCGCTCACACGAAGCTGAGCGCCTGCTCGAAGTCCGCGATCAGATCGTCGGCATCCTCGATCCCGATCGAGATGCGGACCAGGTTGTCGGTGATGCCCAGCGCCGCCTTGCGCGCATCGGGGACCGAGAGGTGAGTCATCGCGGCGGGGTGGCTGGCGAGCGTTTCGGTACCGCCAAGGCTGACCGCGAGTTTGGCGATCTTGAGCGCGTCGAGGAACGCGAAGCTTTCGGCCTCGCCGCCCTTGATGAATAGCGAGAAAGTGCTGCCAGCGCCGCTGCAATGGCGGTTGAAGATGTCCTGTTGGCGCGCGTCAGAGATATCGCCAAGGTAGCCCAGCCCATCGACCTTGGGGTGCTGCTTGAGATAAGCGCAGACCTTGGCGGCATTCTCGCCCGCGCGGCTCATCCTGAGCTCGATGGTTTCGAGACTGCGCAGCAGCATCCACGCCGTGTTGGGATCGCAGATCGTGCCCATCGTGTTGCGCAGCATCCGGATCGGATCCATCCAGCGCTTCGCGCCCGAGAGCCCGCCCGCGACCAGATCCGAATGACCGCCCGCGTATTTGGTCAGCGAATAGACCACGATGTCCGCGCCTTGCCGGATCGGCTGCTGCCACAAGGGTCCGAGGAACGTGTTGTCGATCGCAATCGGCGCGTCGGGCACAAGTTCGTTGCGCGCGGCGGTAACCGCCTCGACATCGACCAGCGCATTGGTCGGATTGGCGGGGCTTTCGAGGTAGAGCATCGCAACCTTGCCGCCCTGCTGCGCGGCCATGGCCTTACCCTGCTCGATCGCGGTGCCGATTTCATCGCGCGTCGCGCCGGCGGGGAAATCGACATAGCCGATCCCGAAGCGCGCCAGCGTCTTGGCAATGAAGCCCTCGGTCGCGGCATAGAGCGGGCCCGAATGGACGATCACGTCGCCCTGGCTGCAATTGGCCAGCAGTAGCGTGGCGATCGCTGACATTCCGCTGGAAAACACCAGCGATTCCTCCGCGCCGTCCCACAGCGCGAGGCGGCCTTCGAGGATCTGCTGGTTGGGGCCGTTGAAGCGCGAATAGACCAGCCCTTCGGCGCCGCCGGGGCGCTTGCCGGTGATGCCTTCGAAGAAGCGCTTGCCTTCGGACGCACTGGCGAAGGCGAAGGTCGAGGTCAGGAAGATCGGCGGCTTGAGGCTGCCTTCGGAGAGGACCGGGTCATAGCCGTGGCCCATCATCAGCGTGGCGGGGGTCAGCTGGCGATTGCCCAGCATGGTGACGGCAGCCTTGGGCTTGCGGGGCGGTGTGGGGGTATCGGACATGGTTGCGCCTGTAACCGGATTGCCGAGTGATGGCCAGCCCGCGCGGGGGATCAATCCTCGACGATCAGGCTGCGCTCGCGGGTTTCGGGAAGCAGCAGTGTCGCCACGCCGGCCATGCCGATCACGGCGGCGACGTAGATATAGAACAGCCATTCGACGCCCGCGCCCTTGAGCGCCAGCGCGACCATTTCCAGCGTTCCGGCGAACAGCGCGTTGCCGATCGAATAAGGCAGCGCCACCCCCAGCCCGCGAATATGCGCCGGGAACAGCTCGGCCTTCACCAGTGCATTGTTGGCGCTGTAGCCGGATTGAAGGGTGAGCGGGAGGATGATCAGCAAGGTCGCGATGACCGGCGATGTGACCTGCTCGAGCAGCAGGAACACCGGGATCGCGGCGATGGCCCCGCCGATCCCGAAAATCAGCAGCATCGGCTTGCGCCCGAAGCGATCCGCGAGCGCGCCGAACAGCGGCTGCATCGCGGTGAACCAGAGCAGCGCGGCGGCGATGATCCAGGTCGCGGTCGCCTTGTCGAAGCCCACCGTGTTGAACAGGTACTTCTGCATGTAGCTGGTGTAGGTATAGGCGCTGAGGCCGCCGCCTGCCGAGAGCATCGCGACCAGCACACTCTCGCGGCGATGCTCGCGCCACAGCATAGTGGCGGTCGAGACGGGACGATCGACCGCCTGATTCGTGAACGATGGCGTCTCGGCCAGATTGCGGCGCAGCAGATAGGCACCGAGTGCCAGCAACGCGCCGATGACGAACGGAATCCGCCAGCCCCACGCGGTCAGTTCGGCCTCGCTCAGGAAGCCCTGCAGGATAACGGCGACGGCGATCGCGCAGAGCTGCCCGCCGCACAGCGTCATGTACTGGAAGCTCGCCCAGAAGCCGCGATTGGCCTTGGGTGCCATTTCGGAAAGATAGGTCGCGCTGGCACCATATTCGCCGCCGAGCGACAGCCCTTGCAGCATCCGTGCGAGCAAGAGGGTCGCCGGGCCGGCCAGCCCCGCCTGAGCATAGGTCGGGGCGCACGCGAGCAGCAGCGAGCCGCTGAACATCAGCGCGACCGACAGCGTCAGCCCGGCCTTGCGTCCCTTGCCGTCGGCGAAGCGGCCCATCACCCAGGCGCCGATCGGGCGCATCACGAAACCGGCGGCAAAGATCGTCGCGGTGCTGAGGAGTTGTGCGGTCGGATCGGCCTTGGGAAAGAACACCGGCGCAAAATAGATCGCAAAGGATGCATAGGCGAACCAGTCGTACCATTCGACCAAATTCCCCGCCGACCCGCCGATGATCGAGATCAGCCGTTGGCGCGGAATCTTTTGCGGGAGTCCGGATTGCCTCGCGTTCATTCGTCCACCTTTGACGGCCACTCTTGGGGCGGGCCCTCTTGGCGAACGGCCGCCGTGGGCCTAGCCTTACCGCCACGGCAGCGAAAGGGAAGGCGGCAGATGGCAGAAGGCAAGGTGTTGGGAATCGGCGGGCTGTTCTTCCGCGCGCGCGATCCCGAGGTGCTGAACGCGTGGTACCGCGACATGCTGGGGGTGGGCGCGGGTTGTTCGGGTACCGACGAGGCTGGCGGCGAATGGACGTGGAATGCCGTCGGAGGCGAAACCGTGTTCGCCCCCTTCAAGCACGACACCGACTATTTCGCCGCCGACAAGGCGTTCATGCTCAACTTCCGGGTCAGCGGGCTCGATGCGCTGGTCGCGCGGCTGGAGAGCGCAGGCATTGCCGCCGAACGCCGCGCCGAATGGGACGATCCTTCGACAGGGCGCTTTGCGCGGATCCATGATCCCGAAGGCAACGCCATCGAATTGTGGGAGGAACCTGCGGCTTGATCACGCTTGGCACCCCGGGGTAGCTGCATGATACCAGACCCGCTCGCGCAATGTCACACCCCTCCCCGGCGGGGAGAAATGAAAGATTTTCAGCTGTGGCCTACTTCGGTGCCAGCACCATCAGCATCTGCCGGCCTTCCATGCGCGGATAGGCTTCGATCTTGGCGACCTCGGCGGTGTCGTCCTGCACCCGGCGCAGCAGGTTCATGCCGAGCTGCTGGTGCGACAGCTCGCGGCCGCGGAAGCGCAGCGTGACCTTGACCTTGTCGCCATCGTCGATGAACCGGAAGACATTGCGCATCTTGGTGTCGTAATCGTGGTCGTCGATGTTCGGACGCATCTTGATCTCCTTGATCTCCTGCGTCTTTTGCGACTTGCGCGCGATATTGGCCTTCTTCTGCGCCTCGTAGCGGAACTTGCCGACATCGAGAAACTTGCACACTGGCGGATCGGCGTTGGGGGAAACTTCGACCAGGTCGAGGCCCACGCCGGCCGCCTGTTCGATCGCCTCGCGGGTGTACATCACCCCGATGTTTTCACCGGCCTCGTCGATGACGCGAACTTTGTCGACGGTGATCATGGTGTTGAAGCGCGGCCCGCTCTTGACGGGGGGCTGAAGCATGCGCCGGGGTGGGGGGGCTATAGTATTGTCTCCTGGAATGGCTGAATCGGTGCGCTCTTATCGGCAAAGCGGCCGGGAATAAAGAGGAGTCGCGCGGGGCGTGCGATAATGATCGCAGCCTGTGACACCTACAGATGGCAACGCCGTCGGCATTTTGCAAATCGTCCGGGCGAGTCAGGCGATCGGCGCGCGCCACAGCGGGTATTGGACGAGCTTGCCCGCGGCCGGGAGGAGTGCATCGATCGCACTCGCGGGCTGGAGCGCGGCGAGGATCGCGGGGTCGGCGGCGTCCATCCCCCCGGTTAGCGCGCCGAACGCGGGGAGGATGATGCGGTGCGCGCTCGCCACCGCGCAGGGCCGGGCGATATTGCGCCCGCGCGTGGTAATCCGCAGCTTGGGGTGAAAGTGCCCGGACAGCTCTGGCCGGGTCTCGCCGGGCTGGGCACGGTGGCGCAGCAGCAAGCCGCCGACCGCAAGCTCGTCGACCAGGGTCCCGCCCGGATGCCAAACGTCTTTGGCAGCCATCTCGCTATCGTGGTTGCCCGTGATCCACACCCAGTCGGTCGCGCAGGTCAGCGCGGCGAGCATGCCTGCTGCGTGGGGTTCGAGCCGTTCGGCCCCAGCGCTATCGTGGAAATTGTCGCCCAGCGTGAACACCCGCCGCGCGCCCGTCTCGCGGATCGCCAGCGCGACGCGCTCGAGCGTTTCGCGGCTGTCATAGGGCGGCAGCATCTGGCCGTGGGCGGCAAAGAAGCTCGCCTTTTCAAGGTGCAAATCGGCCACCAGCAGCGCCGCCTCGCGCGCCCAATAGAGCGCGCGGCCTTGGACCAGCGCGAATTCCTCACCAGCGAACGAAAAGGGAACCATGGCTTCCGCTTGCCGGATGCGGCGTGACTTGGCAAGGGCGTGCGCGATGGACGACTGGACCCCCTATACGCGGCGCGCTTGCGACTGGTTCGAAACGCTGCGGACCCGCATCTGCGCCGAGTTCGAGGCGATCGAGCGCGAGGCGGGGAGCGAAGCTGCCTTCACCTACACCCCGTGGGACCGCGAGACGCCCGACGGCAGCCATGGCGGCGGCGGGGTGCAGGGCCTGATGAAAGGCCGGGTGTTCGAAAAGGTCGGGGTCAATGTCTCGACCGTCCACGGAGCCTTCGCGCCCGAATTCGCCGAATCGGTCCACGGCGCGAGCGCAGATAGCCCGGGCTTTACCGCCACCGGCATCAGCCTGGTCGCGCATATGGCCAATCCGCATGTGCCTGCGGTGCATATGAACACGCGCTTTTTGACCACCGGTAAGGCATGGTTCGGTGGCGGTGCCGATCTCAACCCGCCGCTGCCCTATGCCGAAGACACCGATAGCTTCCATGCCGCCTTCCGCGCAGCCTGCATGAAGCACAACCCGACCTATTACGACCGCTTCAGCAAGTGGGCCGAGGAATATTTCTTCATTCCGCACCGCGGAGTCCACCGCGGGGTTGGCGGGATTTTCTACGACCATCTCGAATGCGATGATGCTGCCGCGTTCGATCGCAACCTCGCGTTCACCCGCGATGTCGGCGAGGCGTTCCTGGGCATATTCCCCGAGCTGGTGCGCAAGCGGATGGGGATGGAATTCACCCCCGCCGACAAGCAGCGGCAACTCGAATGGCGCGGGCGCTATGCCGAATTCAATCTGGTCTACGATCGCGGCACGCTGTTCGGGCTCAAGACCGGCGGCAACATCGATGCGATATTGATGAGCCTGCCGCCCGAAGCGGTGTGGACCTAGGCTAGCCCCAGTCCAAGCGCCACTGCGCCGCATACCGCCAGTGTCCCCATCACCCCCAGCCTGGTGCGGAACAGCAGCACAAAGGCCAGCACGGTCAGCCCGGCGGCGACGGGCTCGAGGCTGGAGAGCACCGGCAGCTCAATCCGCCGGAACCCCAAGTCCACCGCCGCGACCCGCGCGAACAGCACATGCAGCGCGAACCACACCGCCAGGCTGGCGATCACCCCGACCACCGCGGCGGTCAGCGCGGCGAGCCCGCCCTGCAGCCGCCGGTTCTGCTCAAGCCGCTCCATCCACGGAGCCAGCGCGAAAATCCACAGGAAGCACGGCGCGAAGGTCATCCAGGTGGTGATTCCCGCCCCTAGCAGCCCAGCCACCAGCGGGGTGAACGGCGCGGGCGCGCGCCACGCGCCGAGGAAGCCGACGAATTGCGTGACCATGATCAGCGGACCCGGCGTGGTTTCGGCCAGACCCAGCCCGTCGGCCATCTCGGGCGTGGTCAGCCAGCCGTGGGTATTGACCGCCTCCTGCGCCATATAGGCCAGCACCGCATAGGCCCCGCCGAACGTCACCACCGCCAGCTTGCCGAAAAACACGCCGATGGTGACGAGAACATGGCCTTGTCCCAGCGTGAGTGCGAGCAGGGCCAAAGGCGCGAGCCAGATCGCCAGCCACACCAGAACGGTGCGCACGGTACGCCACACCAGTGGCCCGCGCGGTGGCAGTTGGGCCGGTTCGCCCAGCGGCTTGAGCGCCAGCAGCGCCGGATTGACGGCGGCAACCACCATCCCGATCGCGCCCGCGCCCAGCACCACCAGCGGGAACGGCAAATTGAGCAGGAACAATGCGAGGAATGCCGCCGCCGCCAGCCCGGCCTTGAACCTTGTATTGAGCGCCCGTCCGCCGATCCGCAGCAGCGCCTGCACCACCAGCGCCAGTACCGCCGCTTTGACCCCGACGAACAGCGCGGCGAACCACGGCAGTCCGGCGGCCTCGACATAGAGCAATGACAGCCCGAGGATCACAGCCGCGCCGGGGATCACAAACAGCAGCCCGGCGGCCAGCCCTCCGCGCAATCCATGCAGCTTCCACCCGATCCACACCGCCAGCTGCTGCGCCTCGGGTCCGGGCAGCAGATGGCAGAAGTTGAGCGCGCGAAGGTATTGCCCCTCTTCCACCCAGCCCCGGTCCTCGACCAGTTCCTGGTGCATCAGCGCAATCTGCCCCGCCGGTCCGCCAAAGCTGAGGCACCCGATCCGCGCGAACACGCGGACCATTTCGGGATATGTTGGTCTAATCGTCATACCGTCCCCACACGTCGCAGCGCGAGCGCTAGCCGACCAAATAGCAGCAACGCTTGGGCGGGGACGCCTGACCGGGCGATTGCCTTGCCCCGGATGAGCTTGGGTAGCGAGATTGCTGCGGCGAGGTCAAGCAAGCGAAGCGATACGCCTCCAAGTTACCGTTTAACGCCAAAGGCCTTGCCCTTCACCCCCATCACCCGCCACATTGGCCCCAGATGCTGCGCCAGTACGAACTTGTCGAACGCGTCAAAGCGTATGAGCCCGATGCGGACGAGGCGATGCTCAACCGCGCCTATGTCTATACCGTGCAGAAACACGGCACCCAGAAGCGCGCGAGCGGCGATCCCTATTTCAGCCATCCGGTCGAAGTCGCGGGCTTGATGACCGAGCTCAAGCTCGATTCCGAGACGATTATCACCGCGCTGCTTCACGACACGGTCGAGGATACGCTGGCGACGATCGAGGAGGTCGAAAAACTGTTCGGCCCCGAAGTCGCGCGGCTGGTCGACGGGGTAACCAAGCTCTCCAAGATCGAGACGCTGACCGAAAACGAGCGCGCGGCGGAAAATTTGCGCAAGTTCTTCCTGGCGATGAGCGAGGATTTGCGCGTGCTGCTGGTCAAGCTGGCCGACCGGCTGCACAATATGCGCACGCTCCATTTCCTCCGCAGCGGGGACAAGCGCCGCCGCATCGCGCGCGAGACCATGGATATCTACGCTCCGCTCGCCGAGCGCGTGGGGATGTACGAATATATGCGCGAGATGCAGCTGCTCGCTTTCGAACAGCTCGAACCCGAGGCCTATGCGACGATAACCGGACGGCTCGCGCAGATCCGCAGCCAAGAGGGCGGGCAGGTCGATGCGATCGCGCTGGCGATCAAGCAGGCACTCGCCGAGGCGGGGCTCAAGGTCGAGGTTTCGGGGCGTGAGAAGCACCCATTCTCGATCTGGAAGAAGATGGCCGAGCGTCACGTCAGCTTCGAGCAGATCACCGATATCATGGCGTTCCGCGTGCTGACCGAAAGCGCTGGCGACAGCTACAAGGCATTGGGCGTGCTCCACCAGACCTGGCAGATGATCCCGGGGCGCTTCAAGGACTATATCTCGACGCCGAAGTCGAACGGCTATCGCTCGCTCCACACCGCGCTGATCTATGAAAACTCGATGCGCATGGAAGTCCAGATCCGCGACCGCTCGATGCACCGCACCAACGAGTTCGGGCTGGCTGCGCATTGGGCCTACAAGCAGGGCGGGGTGCAGCCCGATGGGCAGGTCGGGTGGCTGCGCGATCTGATCGAGATCGTCGATGCCAGCCACGATGCCGAGGAACTGCTAGAGCATACGCGGCTCGCGATCTACCAGGACCGGATCTTCGCCTTCACTCCCAAGGGCGCGCTGCACCAGCTGCCCAAGGGCGCGACCCCGGTCGACTTCGCCTATGACGTCCACACCGATCTGGGCAGCATGGCGGTCGGCGCGAAGATCAACGGGCGGCACATGCCGCTGCGCACCGTGCTGGGCAACGGCGATGTGGTCGAAATCATCAAAAGCCGCAGCGCTTCGCCCCAGCTCTCATGGCTGGGGTTCGTCGTCACCGGCAAAGCGCGCGCCGCGATCCGCCGCGCGGTGCGCGCCAAGGAGCGCGACGAGCTTGCCGCGATCGGTCGCAAGCTATTTGACGAGATCGCCAGCCGCCTGCCCGGCAGGATCGGCAAGAAGGCGATCACCGCCGCGGTCAAGCGGCTCGGCTTCGCGCGCGAGGACGAGCTGATGGCCGCAATCGGCACCGCCAAGCTCGACGACCGGCAAGTGATGGAAGCGCTGGTTCCGGGCAGCGCGGCGGGCCTTGCCGAACCCGAAAGCTGGCCGCAGCAGGAACGCGCGATCTCGATCCGCGGGCTCACCCCGGGGGTCGCGTTCCAGCTCGGCGAATGCTGCCACCCGGTGCCCGGCGACCGCATCGTCGGGCTGCGCCAGCCGGGCATCGGGGTGGAAGTCCACGCGATCGATTGCCTCAGCCTCGCCAATGGCGTCGATGCCGACTGGCTCGACCTCAGCTGGGGTGAGCGGACCACCGGGGCGATCGGGCGGATCCAGACGGTGCTCTACAACCGGCCGGGAACGCTGGCCGAAGTGACCGGCATTTTCGCGGGCAATCGCGCCAATATCCTCCACCTCGAAATGACCCAGCGCGACGAGCTGTTCGGGACTTACGATGTCGATCTGGAGGTGTCGGACCTCGCGCATCTGACCCGCATCGTCAGCGCCTTGCGCGCGAGCGAGGCGGTGGCGCAGGCGGAGAGGATTTAGCTTGGGAGTGATCGGCCTCGACCATGTCCAGCTAGCGATGCCGCCCGGCGGCGAGGCTGCGGCGCGGGGGTTCTACACCGGGCTGCTCGGCATTCCCGAACGCGCCAAGCCCACGCGATTGGCTGCGCGCGGCGGCTGCTGGTTCGAGGCCGGGGCGCTCAAGGTCCACCTTGGGGTGGAGGCGGATTTCCGCCCGGCCCGAAAGGCGCACCCAGGATTGCTGGTTGATGGGCTGGCGGAACTGGCCGCGCGGCTCGAAGCGGCGGGGGTGGCGGTGGAATGGGACGGGACCGCGCATTGCCATGCCGACGATCCCTTCGGCAACCGGATCGAACTAATCGACGCGGGTTAGAGTTCGATCGAGACATCGACCTCGTCGCCTTCGGCAATGCCCTCCGCCTTGCGCACTCCCGCCTTGACCGGCAGCAGCCAGCTCGCCTCGTTGCCCGGGAAGATCGAAGTCGCCCAGCGGGTCGCCCCGATTTCGGCCATCACCTTGAGCGAACCCCAGCCGCGCCGGTGCCCGCCCTCGAGCCGCCGCATTAGCGCAAGCGTGCTGATCTCCCCGGCCACCGGATCGGTAAAGCGCACAAAGATCAACCCCGCCCCGCTCGCGGTGGTCCAGCGCCACAGTGCCGCGCGCTGGGTGAACTGTTCGCCGGTCGGGGGCGGCAGAGTCACGCCGTGCGCGGCCCGGCCATCACGGGTGTTTCCTACATCGGGTCATGCTGCCATGGTGGCATCCGCTCTTTGTCATCGTTGATACTCCCTACCAAGCCGCGCCCGCCAGCGCGGCTGTTTTGCGTTTCGGGGCCGCGCAAATTCAAAAACAAAACCCATCACTGCGGATGTGTTTCATCAACTAAACCCCTCAATGGGCCAATTTGGCGCGCCGCACCGGCACCGGGATGTTGCAGATGTCTGCCCCGCCCGCCGGACGGATGAAGAACGGATCGCGGCGGTTGGCGCGGGCATCGGCATAGCGGGCAAAGCTCTCGCTCTCGGTCGAGAGATATTCATAAGCCGGAACCGGATCGACCTCCATCTCGCTTGCCAGCCGCACCGAGGCGATTTTCGTCCGCTCCTCGGGCGTCTCGTAGAACCCCAGCGTCCCGGTCCCGCGCGGCAGGCTGGAGAGATGCTCGATCCCCTCGATCACCCGGCCCACCAGCGCGATATTGCGGTCGAGATGGCGCGGGGCATGGCCGATCACGGTGTAGAGCTCGGCCCCCGAGCCGGTATCGGGAGACAGGTTCCGCCCAACCCCGACCATACCGTAGCAGTGGACGGGCCAGAAACTCTCATTCTCGCCAGTTCCAACCGCAGCGAGCGGCCACCCTCGCTCAAGTTCCACCCACTCCGCGAACGCATCTCGTTCATGCCATCCTTGGGGGGCACGAGAAGTGCGCGTACCCTCAATATTGGCTTTTTCCGCCGCTTCCCAGTCTCGAACCCACTGCACACTCCCGCTTTCCTTGCTCCTGCGCCAATGAGCCTGATTATACGGATCGGTTTCTACGGACCTAGCTTCCTGTATCGCGTCGGCCGAGCTCGCGTAGCTGCTCTCCGGCACCGTCGCCAAACCCGCCGGCAAGGCTCGCGCCTTGGCCTTGTCCTCACCATCCGCATCGCCCCATTGCACGACGTAATTGTCCTGCACCCGGTTGATGCTCAGCCCGTCCCACCAATGCGCTCTGGCGAGTGTGCGGATATTGCCGATCCACCCGGCCGAGAACGGCGGCGGCATCAGCTGGATCACCACACGGCGCGGTTTGCCGCGCGCATCGGGTGCGAGGTCCATCACCAGCAGGTCGGACGCCGCAATCGCGGTCCAGTCCCCCTTGGGCGCGGCGGCGACAATCTCGGACGGGGCGAGGGCGGGCTTGTCCTCGGCGGCGAGCGGCGCGGCGAGGAGGGCGAGGGCGATGAGGGGTTTGTGCATCGCAGGACTGTGGCACGCCCACCCCGCTGCGACTAGCCTCTCTGCGCTCGGCAAGTCTTGCTCCCCTCCCCGTCGGGGAGGGCCATTCTTGCCACTTGTCAAAGAACGCGGGGTGGGGGTTCTACACCCCTTCCTCCAGCCCATGCATGTCCGCGTCGCTCAGCCCGAAGTGATGCCCGACCTCGTGCACCAGCACATGCGCGACCAGATGCGCGAGGCTCTCGTCCCCGCGCGCGATCCATTCGTCGAGGATCGGCCCTCGAAACAGGCGGATCCGGTCGGGCAGCGCGCCGCTCGCGGCGAGCGACTTCTCGCCCAGCGGCACGCCTTCGTAGAGCCCGGTCAGCTCGAACGGATCGTCAATCCCCAGCGCGGCCAAAGTCTCGTCATCGGCAAACTCCTCGACCCGCACCACCACATCGCCGAGATGCGCGGCGAACCGCGCGGGGAGCCGCGCCAGCGCCGCCAGCGCCATCGCCTCGATCTCCGCCGCATCGGGCGCGGTGCCAAAGCTCCTGTCCATCGCGCCAGGATAGGCCCGCCGCAGCAAAGCGCCAATGAGGCCAATGCTTGCGCAGCGCCCGCCCCGGCGCTAGGGCGCGCCTCTCTCCAGAGCATGCGGAGCGGTGGCCGAGTGGTCGAAGGCGCTCGCCTGGAAAGTGAGTATACGCCAAAAGCGTATCGAGGGTTCGAATCCCTCCCGCTCCGCCACACAGTCCTAAGTATCTGAACTAGCAGAGAAATTTGGTCTTCAATGGCGGCAATTCGCGCCTATTCAGTTTACTTCGGTACTGCAGAGAGTCTGCTGCGAACTGGGAATACGGAATCTTCGGGCATTTTCTCTGTCGCTATCCGATGCGGTACCGAATGGAATTTGTCGGACTCCATCCAGCCTCTGCTGCCAAAAGCCAGGACCACTTTGAGGTTTCAGGCGCTCGGAGCGTGCTGCCGCATTCTGCACCATATTCCCTGGTAACAAGGAAATTTACAGGGCGAGGAGTGGATCGGGGCCTTTTTCCGCCATTTTCGCGCCAATTTTGCGAGGCCAGACATGGCTTTAGCTACGAATTCCCTGTGGTAGGGAGCAGGGAATTTGAAAAGTCGAAACAGGGAAATGTAAGCCTCGTAGCAACGGCGCGGGGCAAGATGCGAGCGTCCGAATTTTCAAGCTGTAGCGTATCACCGTTCTGCTCCATAAGTTGGCTCATGGCCGCACCGCTTGCCTATCCCCTAAGGCCGTTTTCCCCGCTCCTGGATAAGCAGTGGGACCTGATCAGCGAGTTTCTGAAATCACATATGCCCAAGCGCGGGCGCCCGCCGGCTAACTTGCGATCGAGCCTGGAGGGGATGAGATGGGTCGCTTCGACTGGCAAAGCCTGGGCGGATATGCCGGCGGAGTTCGGCAATTGGCAATCGGTGAAGCGCTATTACGCCCGTCTCAACGAGCGTGAGGTCATCGGGGATCTGCTTAGCGCCTTCCGCAAGCGCCGAGGGGATTCAGCCGAGACAGGCCGGGAGCGAGCATTAGCCCACTGGCAGTTGGGGTGCCTACAGCACCTGACCGAGCGTCGCCCGCGCGGGAGAGCCGCGCCCGCTAAAGACCGGTAGATTTCGACTTATTTGTCCCCAATTGGCGACAAACTACTTAGGGCAAGATTCCCGAATTTCCGAGCCACACGGCCTTTAAGCTCGCTCTGCGCGAATGCCTTTGACGCAACATAAAGAGACCCATGGTGGGTCGCGTCAAAGGAGCTACAAAATGACCGATTTCCCCCGCAGGCAGAACCTGCATATCGAGCATCTGCCCACCACCAGTCTTACCCTTCATCCGCACAACGCCCGGCGGCATCCACGCAAGCAGATCAACAAGCTGGCGAAGATCATCGCCAAGCTAGGGTTTAAGGACCGGTAGATTTCGACTTGTTTGTCCCCAATTGGCGACAAACTACTTGGGGCAAGATTCCCGAATTTCCGAGCCACACGGCCTTTAAGCCCGCTCTGCGAACGCCTTTGACGCACCGTAATGAGACCCATGAGGGTCGATTCAAAGGATCTACAAAATGACCAATTTCCCACGCAGGCATAACCTGCATATCGAGCATCTGTCCACCACCAGTCTTACCCCTAATCCGCGTAATGCCAGGCGGCATCCCCGCAAGCAGATCAACAAGCTGGCGAGGATCATCGCCAAGCTCGGGTTTTCAGTGCCGATCGTGATCGACGAGAACGCGATGATCCTCGCCGGTCACGGCCGCCTCGAAGCCGCGATCGAACTGGGTTTGGCGGAAGTTCCGTGTGTCCGCCTGTCTGACCTGTCGGATGCGGAAAAGATTGCCTTTTCCATTGCCGACAACCGCGTCGGCGAAGAAAGTTCGCACGACGACGCAGCAATCAAAGTGCTGCTGCTCGAACTGACCGATCTCAATTTTGATACGACGCTGACGGGCTTTGACGCGGGCGAGATCGACTTTCGGATCGACGGCCCCGCGGGTGCGATACTTGGCGATCCGTCCGATCTGGTCCCGGCCGATGCCGGCAGCGCTGTTCCGGTCACTCAACGTGGGGAGCTTTGGTGCCTGGGAAGTCATCGCTTGTTTTGCGGGTCGGCGCTCGATGCTGAGTCATATGACGCCGTGTTGGAAGGCGAGCTGGTCCAGATGGTGTTTACGGACAGTCCGTGGAATGTCCCTATCCACGGCCACGTGTCGGGCCTCGGGAAGCACAAGCACGCGGAGTTTGCCCAAGCGTCAGGCGAGCTATCCGAGACGCAATTCCGCGACGAATTTCTGACACCGGCGCACACCCTGATGGCGGCGCACAGCATCGACGGCTCGATCCACTTCGCATGCATCGATTGGCGGAATTTCACGACCCTGATTACTGCCTGCGAAAAAATCTACGACAAAGTCAAAAACGTGTGCGTTTGGGTCAAGCGAGCGGGCGGAATGGGAAGCCTTTTCCGGAGCCAGCACGAATTTGTCGTGGTCTTCAAAAAGGGCAAAGCGCCGCACATCAACAACGTGGAACTCGGGAAGCACGGTAGGTACAGGACCAATGTCTGGGATTACCCGGGCGCCAACAGCTTTGGGCCGACTCGCGAGGCCGACCTAAGCAGCCACCCCACCGTCAAGCCCGTCGCATTGGTCGCTGATGCTATTCGGGACTGCTCGAATCGGGGCGGTCTGATCCTGGACCCGTTTGCCGGCTCCGGCACCACAATTCTCGCGGCCGACCGAACGGGCAGACGGGCGGCCGGGATCGAGATCGAGCCACGGTTCGTCGATGTCGCGATCCGCCGTTGGCAAACCCTCACCAGCCGAGAGGCCACGCTGGCGAGTGATGGTCGAACCTTCGCCCAAATCGAAAGCGCTCGCCAAGTTGCGGCGCCTGAACAGTCCGCGACTGAAGGAGGCCCGGCATGACCGGCAAAGTCGGATATGGCAGCCCGCCCGAGCACACTCGGTGGGCGAAAGGGCAGAGCGGCAACCCGCGCGGCCGCTCCAAAGGCAAGGCCAACTTCGCCAGCGATCTGGCCGCCGAACTCTCTGAGACGATCCAAGTCAGCGAAGGCGGCAAGCCAAAACGCATTACAAAGCAACGCGCCCTGCTCAAGTCACTTGTGACCAGCGGCATCAAGGGCGACGTGCGCGCCGCTCAGCTGATGATGAACTGGGCCGCCGCGAGCACTGAGCAGCCCGAGGGCCACGGCGGGTTGCCGCCGCTGGGGGCCGGGGACCTGAAACTCCTGAAAAACTATCTCGACCGCAACCCGCTACCGACGGAGGAAAAACCATGATCCATCAGGACATGCTTCTGCAAATCGCCAAGACCGATTTTCACACATTCTGTGGGGTCATGCTTCCATACGCCGATCCTGGCGGGACCTTCGACGACAACTGGCACATCGAGGCTATGGCTCACGAGGTCACACAGCTCATCGGCGGCTCCAATCGCCGTCTCCTGGTGACCATGCCACCCAGATGCCTCAAGTCCTACATCATGTCGGTGGCGCTGCCGGCTTTCCTCCTGGGCCAGAACCCCGCCGAGCGGATCGTGGTGGTGACGTATGGCGAACAGCTGGCTGAAGAATTGTCCGAAGCGTCGCTTCGGATCATGTCGTCGAAACCCTATCAACGCATGTTCCCAGCCACAGTTCTAACCACGCGAACCAAACGTACGCTCAAGACGTCGGCGGGAGGTAAGAGGTTTTCGACGACTATTGGCGGGGCGATGACAGGCATGGGCGGCGGCTGGTTGATCGTGGATGATCCGCTTAACGCTCCGAACGCATACTCGGAAGCCCTGCGAGAACAATCCAATGCGTTCTTCGACAAAACTTTATCTACCCGTGGCGACAAGCCCAAAACGACCCGCTTCATTGTTGTCATGCAGCGCTTGCATGAAGAGGACCTGGCGGGTCACATTCTGCGTCAGGGGGGATGGCGGCACCTGAAACTCCAAGCCAAGGCGACAGAGGACGCGCTCATCGACATCGGCGGGGGGCGGCAACACAAGGTGACCTCCGGCGAACTCCTCCATGAGGAGCGGTTGGACGACCAGGTGCTTGCAGAACGCCTGGCCCAAATGGGGAGCGGGGGCGTAGAGGCGCAGTATCAGCAGAACCCGCTCCCGGTCACCGGCAATCAGATCAAGTTCGAATGGCTACAGCGGTACGCCAGCCCCGTCGATCGGGGCGACGGAATCGTGGTTCAGAGCTGGGACACCGCCAGCAAAATCGGCGTCGCCAACGACTGGTCGGTGTGCACGACCTGGTTGCTCAAGGACAAGATCAGCTACTTGCTGCACGTTTGGCGGGGCCGACTGGAATTTCCCGCCCTCAGGGATCAGTTGATCAAATTGTACAATGAGCACGGCGCGAGCCGCGTACTCATCGAGAACGCGAGCTCTGGAATGGCGCTGATTCAAGATTTGCGCGGCTCAACCCCGTTCAACGTGGTTCCGCGCGATTCGAGGTTGGACAAGCGGGCCCGCGTCGATGGAATTTCGGGCGCCCTGGAAAGCGGGCGGGTACTTTTTCCCACAGACGCGTCGTGGCTGCCCGAGTTTGAGCGCGAGATTTTGTCGTTTCCCGCCGGGCGTCACAATGATCAGGTCGACAGCATGACGCAGTATGTGTGGTGGTCAATGGAGTACCTGAGCGGGTCGGGCTTCGAGTACGATTTTGGGTGCGAATATGTGGTCGACACCGGTACCGTTGTCGACACCATACTCAGCGGGCCGAGGTTCTGGTGAATACTGCCTCACCGCCGCCGCGGGTCATGTAGCTGATCCGGGCGGTGGTTGGGGTCAGTCGACCTCGGCCACCAGGTCCGACGCGCTGACGCCAAGCGGCGCGGCAAGCTTGTCCAGCATCGAAATACTCGGGTTGCGAGCCGCGCGTTCGATGTCGGACACGTAGGTGCGGTGAATGCCGGCTTCGAACGCAAATTTCTCCTGCGACAAGCCTTTGGCCTTGCGCAGGCGCTTCAGATTGGTCGCGAGGCGAGAGATAATGTCCACGCTCATCTCAAAGCGCGCTGTCGACGATCTATCTACAGACGATCAGAGACATTTGAGTTGACTTTCAACTTAGCTTGGACGCCATTGCCGTCACTGATCGACGACAAGGGAGGTTCCGATGCATCGCCGTTATGCTCTGCTTTTACTGGCGACGACGATCGCTGGATGCGTGTCCATGGGCACGAATTATGATCCCGTCGCCGTGACCGCACTCACGCCTGGTATGGACAAGGCGGAAGTAATCGCCCGTCTCGGAAAGCCGACCAGTAGCAGCACCATGGCCGATGGGCGCCAGCAGCTGATGTGGATTTACTCGCGAGGCACTGCCCTCGGCACCGCCAAATCGCGGTCGGCGACGCTGATCTTCGGGGCTGACGGTAAATACATCGGTCTGTTCAACCAGACCGAAGTGGACCTGCGTTGAAACGGCCATGGGAATCCGACGCGATAGGGTAACGCCCCGAGCGCGGCTCCGCTGATGGACCTCGAGGATCTCGTGGACCAGCTGCGCACCTTGGTGGGCATGATTATGGAGGACGTATCCGAGGCGGCACTGCTTCGGTCGGATCGCATCGAGAAGCCGGGTCAGCTTGTTCGGCTAAAGGAAGCGAGCGCTGACATCGCGGCATTGGTTGACGCGGCCGCCGTCATCGAACGTAGGCGGCTAGCGAAGGCGGCCTAAGTTGTCGTTCGCTATTATGCCGGCCCGTTTTGGGGCCGTAAGCTGTCTGTCGGCTGCCAGCACGAAGCACAACTTAGCGGACATCAAATATCGTTGAACCAGCTTCGATCTCATGAAGGAACCAGCTCGGGCCGGCCTCAAGCTCGTCGCACAGCGCCGAATTAGGCGCTTGACGTAGCCGCCGCCACGAGAGGCGCTACCGAGATCGCTGGCGGGGCAAAGCGATGTTCTCGTCTCAAGGACTTCCCCTGCGTCGTCACGCGATATGACAAGCTTGCTCGTACCTAAAAAATCTCCGTCGCGGCCCGCTACAATCGCCTTCAGGATCTGGACAAATCTGACCCCTAGCGATCCACCGCGAAGCGTCCGGGTCCATTGGCGTAGAAGTAAAGCAACGCGCCCATAATCGCGATGTTCTTGAACAACGGGCCGGCATGTCCAGGGGCGACGTGGACGGCGATCGTTATGGGGATCAACGTGACCAGAATAAGAAGCGCGGAGATGCGGGTCAGAAGCCCCAGTGCGAGGGTTGTCCCGAAGGTCACGAAGACAAGGCCGCTGAGCCAGAGCAGCCACGAGGGGTCGCCGATCGTGCCGACCACGTCGCGCCACGGCGATTCCTCCATCCGCTGGAGCATCTGGTCATGAGCGGCGAAATGACCGATCCCGCCGATGACGAAGATCAGGCTGGTAGCGACGCGGAATACCGGGTCGAACCACGAGCGAAGCTGTTCGCCGGGCGCGAGCCATGCGTCGATCTGCGTTAGTTCCTTCATGATACCTCCCAGAAAGCCTGGCCGCTTTGCCAGAGCATATATGCGGCCACAAAAAAGATCAGGACGGCGAACACCGTCTTGAGCACGGCGGTCTTCTTCGCCAGCAACCTCGAGACTGCACCGCCGACGAAGCTGCCGGCGACCCCCCCGCCGACGAAAACCGCCGCCAACGGCCAGTCGATCAGCCCCGAGATGGCGTAACTCGCAGCGGTCGTCAGCCCGAACGCCGTTACCGCGACGAGCGAGGAACCGATTGCGTTGAGCATCGGCATGCCGGTCGCGGCAACGAGGCCCGGCACGATCAGGAACCCGCCGCCGATACCGAAGAAGCCCGAGAATGCGCCGCTGCCGAGCCCGAAGCTGAGCACCTTGGGCGCATTGGTGCGGGTGCAGACAACGTCAGGATTGCCCGGATCGCCGCGGCCGCGCAGCATCGTCACGCCGACGACCATCATCACGATGGCGAACAGGAACAGCAACCGTTGCCCGTCGATCGCCTTGCCGAGGCTCGAACCACCGAAGGCGCCGACACTTCCTGCGGCGGCGAACATCAAGGCGCAGCGCCATTTGACGGTGCGCGCGCGGGCATGGCTGACCAGCGCCGCAGCCGCGCTGGCCGCGACCGACAACGCGCTGGTCCCGATCGCGACATGCGGGTTGGTCACCCCGACCAGATAGACCAGCAACGGCACCGCCAGGATCGAGCCGCCACCGCCGACCAGTCCGAGGACGATACCGACGATGCCTCCGGATACCGCAGCAAGCAGGGCTTCGACCGACGTCATTGCCGTTCAGGCCGATGACACCGGGCGGTTCCACGGAAGGCGCCGTAGGAGCGTCGCCATCCCGCACCAGCCGGTTGCGCCCGCCATCATCAGCCCCGCACCCACGAATGCCGATAATCCGAAGAAGGGCGGCGAGACGAGAAAACCGAGGATCACCCCCAACAGCACCAACCCACCCGCGACCAATTGCACCTGGCGCATGATTTCGAGCGGCTGACGCCGATCGAGCACCGTGGAGCGGCCAGAGGAACGCCATGCGTCGATCCCGCCGGCAAGCACGTAGCAAGGTGAACCCGCGCCCGCCGTAGCCAGTCGGATGGCGTTGGTTTGAGTGCGCATGCCCGATCTGCAGTGAAAGATCGTCGGCCCCGAGTGCGTGACAAGCCGCTCGATCCGCGCAAGCGGATGATTGGCCGCACCGGGAATGTGTTCGCGCGCATGTTCGTCGGGATCGCGAATGTCGATCAGCATCGCACCGTCGGCGATCAGTCGTTCAGCTTCTTCGGGCCTGAGGGAAGCGAGGGTCATTGCATCAATCCTTGCAGTAAAGCTGATAGAGTGTGGCCAGCAGCGTCTCGGTGCGAGGGTCAGCGATCCGATACCAGAGCGACTGGCTCTCGCGCCGAAAGGTCACGAGGCCCTCGTCGCGCATCTTCGCGAGATGTTGCGACAGCGCCGATTGCGACAGCGCCACTTCAAGTGCCAGATCTCCGACGATCATCTCGCCATGCTCGACTAGCTTGCACAGGACCATCAGCCGGCGGGTATTGGCCATCGCCTTCAGCAAAGACGAGACGTCGCCTGCTTTGGTCTCAAACGTGGCGAGGTCCATGGGAGTCTTGAGCATCGAAGAGCCTCATTGAATTAGGTCTTGCTTAATTAGCATATACTCATACATTGTCAAGCGCCATCAATGGAGCCGACAGATGTCCACCCAGCCGATTATCGAAGCCTTCTTCGACGAGCCGACCAATACCATCAGCTACCTCGTCGCCGATCCGGCGACGCGCGACGCCGCGGTCATCGACCCGGTGCTGGATTTCGACTTGGTGAGCGGCGAAGCCGACGCGCGTTCAGCCGAGCGCATCCTGGCCTTTGCCGCAGAGCACGGCTGGCGGATCGTCATGGTGCTCGAGACTCACGCCCACGCCGATCATTTGTCCGCTGCGCCATTCTTCAAGGCAAAAACCGGTGCCGCGATCGGCATCGGCGAGCACATCCGCGACGTGCAGAAAATCTTCCGGCCGGTCTTCGCATTCAACGACCTAAAGACCGATGGCTCGGACTTCGACCAACTGTTCCGTGATGGCGAACGCTTTAACATCGGCGAGCTGAAGGTCGAGGTTCTACACGTTCCCGGCCATACCCCCGCCGACATCGCCTATTTGATCGGCGACGCCGCATTTGTTGGCGATACTCTGTTTATGCCCGACTACGGCACCGCCCGCGCCGATTTTCCCGGTGGGGATGCGCGCCAGCTCTATCGCTCGATCCGCCGGGTACTGAGTCTGCCCGATGACACCCGGCTGTTCCTGTGTCATGACTACAAGGCCCCCGGCCGCGACGAGTTTGCTTGGGAAACCACAGTCGGCGAGCAGCGCCGCACCAGTGTTCATGTGAACGAGAACGTCAACGAGGACGAATTCGTCGCCATGCGCGAAGCGCGTGACGCCACGCTCGCGCCGCCCAAGCTGCTGCTGCCTTCGATCCAGGTCAACATTCGTGCCGGCAATTTCCCGGAAGCCGAGGCAAACGGGGTCAGATTCCTGCGTATCCCGGTCAAGATCAGATCCGAAGGCTAGGCCGCATGAAGCTATCGGCGGGCCTCCCCCCGTGCTCAAAGAGCTGCGGCCTCTCCGCTAACGTGAGAGGCGAGCGGGGCAATGGCCGATCGGGAGTCCGACTTGCCGCGATGGCGATGAACCTGGTGGTTTCGAACGGCCGAGATGACCACCCGAAAGGTCGGGCTCCCCCGGGAGGAGCGTGAAGTTCAAGGATGGAGCTGACAGGCAGCTTTCGGGCAATCTTCAACGAGACAGGTCGGCCGCAATGAAGCGCAAACCGGACATTGCTCCTGTCACTGCAAGGCCAACAACTTTTCCTGTTCGACCCACTCCGTAGTCCCGCCAACATCGAACAGCCTAACCATAGTCAGCTCCGCCCCCTGCCGCCCCTCCACGATGGATTCCACCACCGCAGGCGCCAGAAACGCCAACCGAACGACCCGGGTGAGATAAGAGCTGGTCACCCCCTCCCGCGCCGCGAGCGCGCCAATGGTAATCCGCTCGCCCCTTAGCATCGACCAATACCGCCGCGCCTGAACCAGCAGCCGCACCAGCGAAACCTGAGGGTCGGGAGTGACAGCGACCCCAGCCCGATCGACCAACCGCAGCGCCAGCCCCGACCGGCGTAGCGACGCCGGCACATCGATGGTCACGGTTGGCGGAGCGTCTGCGTCACGCGTGACCCCCAGCGCCTCCGCCATGGCCGCGGCATCGAGCGTAATCGCAACGTTGTGCTGGGTCACGACGACCTCAGTCAGCAGCGGTGCCAGCACCTCGCGGTTGCCGGCGCGGATGTTCGCCGCCAGCAGCTGGCCCTTGTCGCTAAGCCGCTGCCAAGCCTCCACCCCGGGCGCCACGTTTAGGCGTTCCGCCATTGCCACCGGATCGGAGCAGAGCTGCGCAAGCCGCTGCGTCACCAACTGCTCAATGCCCTTCGCCGGTAGGCGCATGCCAGTGCTGCCGCCATCATGGTGCCGCGCTTCGCTGACGTAGTAGCGGTACTGCTGACTGCCCTTGGTGCTGTGCACCGGGATCAGCCGCTGTCCCTCGCCATCTATGAGGATACCAGCCAGCAGCGCCGCACGCTGCTGGTAGGCGGTGCGCCTGCCTTTGACATGCGCGGCAAGCTGCGCCTGCGTTTCCTCCCACTCCTCGCGCGGCAGGATGCCGAAATGCTGCCCGGCATAGACCTTGCCGTGATGGACGATGTCGCCGACGTAGACCGGGTTCTTGAGGATGGAATAGAGCTGCCCGCGCGAGAACACCGCCCCGCCGAAACTCTTGCCATTGGAAGTGGACCGCTTGGGAGTGCGGATGCCCTCGGCCGTGAGCCAGTCGGCCAGCGCGCGGACGGTGCCAAGCTCGCGGTAGCGGCGGTGGAGCATGCGCACGAGCTCGGCCTGCGGTTCGTCGATCGCCAGCGTCCGGCCATGGGGTATGTAACCCAAAGGCGGGGTCCCGCCCATCCACATGCCTTTGGCCTTGGATGCCGCAATCTTGTCGCGGATGCGCTCGGCGGTGACCTCGCGCTCGAACTGCGCGAAGGAGAGCAGCATGTTGAGGGTGAGCCGTCCCATGCTGGTGGTGGTGTTGAACGATTGGGTTACCGACACAAACGAGATACCCGCCGTATCGAACCGCTCGACCAGCTTGGCGAAGTCGAGCAGCGAGCGGGTCAGCCGATCGACCTTGTAGACCACCACGATATCGACACTGCCCTCGGCGATATCGGCGAGCAGCCGCTGCAGCCCGGGCCGCAGCAGCGTGCCGCCTGAGATGCCGCCGTCGTCGTAGCGGGCAGGGCACTCGCTCCAGCCTTCGCTGGCCTGGCTGCGGATATAGGCACTGCACGCCTCGCGCTGGGCATCCAGGCTGTTGAAGTCCTGCTCGAGCCCCTCCTCGCTCGACTTGCGGGTGTAGATGGCGCAGCGCACGGGCTTCATGCGGCGAGCCGCTTCTTGAGGCCGAAGAACGCCGGACCCGACC
>DASZZS010000007.1:0-136795 GCA_035543295.1 Novosphingobium sp. | reverse complement strand
TTCCCGCTGTCGCTGCGGAACGTTGAGGATCTTCTCTTCGAGCGGGGGATCGACCTCTGCCACGAGACCGTGCGACTGTGGTGGAACCGGTTCGGTCCGATGTTCGCGGCCGATATCCGCCGGCAGCGCGTGAGCCGGATGCGCGGGTTTCGGCACTGGAGATGGCACGTTGATGAGGTCTACGTCCGGATCAACGGCGAGATGCATTATCTCTGGCGCGCCGTCGATCACGAAGGTGAGGTCTTGGAATCTTACGTCACCAGGAAACGGGACAAATCCGCAGCTTTGCGGTTCTTCAAGAAGACGCTGAAGCGCCATGGCCAGCCTGAGGCTATCGTCACCGACGGGCTGCGATCCTACCCTGCAGCGATGCGGGAACTCGGCAATCTGGATCGACAGGAGATGGGGAGGCACCTGAACAATCGCGCTGAAAATTCACACCTTCCCCTGCGAAGACGAGAGCGGGCCATGCTGCGATTTCGACAAATGAAATCACTGCAAAAGTTCGCCTCGGTTCATGCCTCCCTGCACAATCATTTTAATTCCGAACGCCACCTTGTTGATCGACAGACCTACCGCGAACGTCGCTCGGCCGCACTGACCGAGTGGCAAATCCTTGCTGCCTGAAGTTTGGTCGCGCTCGTGATAGCCTCGTCGGCCAGAGACGAGTTGCCATCCGACTGACAGCACCGTATTTAGAGATCAGTCAGGCACGGGGAGCTGCCAAACGAGCAACCGTGCTGACCTGGTGCCAGAACTTGCAAGGTAAGTAGCAGATGGTGTGATCGATCGATCTAAAGCCCGAGAAAATCCGAAGGTGCCAGTGGCTTTAGAGGTCGCGGCGTTGATGGGAACTGGGGCCGCGGATACCATCTTGGCCAGTGCTCACATGCGAGTGCGACAACAGGCCGGACATATGAGCGCAAGCGATCTGATCAAAACCTCTGACACGCGCCTTGTAGGGAGGGGGCCGTCCACATATGGCACCTCGACGAGATGATGGGGTGGACGCCCCCCGACGGCATTTATGTGCCAAGGTAGGTGTGTCGAGCACCTATGAGCAGGAGGCGTCCATGGAGGAAGTTAACACGATCGGGTTGGATATCGCGAAGTCGGTTTTTCAGGCTCATGGTGCCGATGCAGCGGGGTACCTGAGCTCCGCCTTTTCATCGGTCGTGGTCACGCAAGATGATCGGCACGTCGTCACCGCTGAGTTTGATCAGGTGGCGCAGGAGCCGTTTGGTCTCGACAAGCTCGTCTTGCGTCATTTGACCGACGATATCCGCCTCGAATGCCTTGCCAACCGCAAGAACCTCGATCAGCTTGTCACGCCCCGCTCCTCCTAGGCCGTAACCCGTTGAGATGGGTGCAATAAGGTCGCGATCCACCATTGACTGAAGCCAATCGCCCGATGGAGCATCGCCTGTATGCTCAAGAAGCGTCTGAATGTCTTGCAAACTCGCTGGAGACTGCATGCTCAAGCCCACCAAGATGTGGTATTCTAATTCGTCCAGACCGAGATCTCTTGCCCTGCGACGTGTGGGGCGGGAAATCTGAAAGTACGCCCTCGCAACTAGGTAAACGAGAAAGTCTTCCGCAAAACTGGCATGTTCCAGATCGACGGTCTCTCGTCCGCTGGTTGGCGGATGTCGCGCACGGCTTACGGCATACCCGCCACTATGGAACAAGAGCGGAGCGTGATCGCGTGTTTCGAACGCCACTACCTCTCCCACCAGAATGAGATGATCGCCGCCCTCGTACAGATGCCGAGTTTTGCACTGAAACACGGCGGCATATTCCGCCAGGAGCGGAGAGCCAAGTGCCCCTCTTGCCCAAAGAGTCTCGCCAAACTTGTCGGCGCCGGAGCGTGCGAATCGATTGGACAATTCCTCCTGCGTCTCGGCCAACACATGGATTGCGAAATGCCCGCTTGAGCAAAACGCTTGACGTGAAAGGGATTTCTTCGCCAGGGACCAGAGCACAAGGCGTGGGTCGAGCGAAACCGAGTTGAAACTGCTCGCTGTGACGCCAACAGGCTGGCCGGTGTCGTCCAATGTCGTGACGACCGTCACCCCAGTCGCGAATGCGCCTAGCGCTGTTCGGAACTCGGTCGTATTGCCCTCTGCGGCGCTCATGTCGTCGTTCTCCTAGGCATAGCTCGTGTGTAAACAGACCGGACAGGGGGGGCTAAAGGCTGAGCCCTTTCGTCACACGGCCGCTCGTTTGCTTGCGACGGCGTCGGGGCAGAATGAATTGGAAGGACGTGGTGAATCATGAATAAAGCTCAAAGGTCGCATCGGCCCTCCAAAAGGGGGCCAGGCCGTGCCGTCGGGCACGCGTTCCCGTTCCTTGAAGTGCGAGGTGAAGAAACTGTCCGACAGCCGGCGATGAGAGCTGGCAGCTACCATGATTGAAACTGAAGATCATCGCGTTAGGGTCGCAGCGGAGCGACGCGCGCGCATGCGAATTCGGCTCCTGGACGCCGTACTCGCAACGTGCGCAACGCGAACCGAAGGGGGATTGCCGGCTCTGGACGACGTCGTAGCGCGCGCCTCGGTCTCCAAGGCAACGTTTTACAAGTATTTCACCTCCGTGGAGGAGGCTGTCGAAGAGGTGGGGCGGATTCATGTCGATGAAATGATCCACACGCTTATGGCGCTGTTCGATGGTCCGGAGACGCCGTTTTTCCGCATGACGGTCGCTCTTCAGTTGTTTCTTCTGCGCGGTGTGATTGTACCCGCCTGGGCTGCCTTCGCGTCTCGTCCGGATACGCTTGCCTATGACAACATCCTGTTGCGGGGGATCACCACTCATCTCGAAGCGTCGTGCGAAGCTGGCATCGTGCAATTCGCCGACGCCGAAGCTGCCGCTACGATTGCGATCGGAACCTTGAGGGAAGCAATGGGCCATTTGGCGCGTCAAAACGGCGAAGTGAGTCGGGAGTACGTGGAAGAAGTTGAAGTCATGATCCTCCGGGCGATCGGAATGGAAGGCGAGGCAGCGGTTAAGGCGGTGCGTGACGCAGTCGTGTTCATCCGAGGAATTGGGCCGGACCGCCTCACCTGGTGGCGAGATCCTTGGACGTCGCGCAGCAGCGGCCAGCTTGGCCAGCACACTTCACTGCTCAGACCGGCATGAGCGCCGGTTCGACACCGGCCATGATACGTCCGTAAAGCTCGTAGTTGCTTGCCAGGTTTACAAACGGATGGGCCGTGCCCACCTTCACATCCTGCCAGATCCGGTTCGCGGTGTTACCGATCCGCGAAAAGGAACCCCCACTGGCGTCCGCCAGAAGATCCACTCCCTCCCAAACAAGCTGGTCGGCAAAGGCGCTGTCGCGGCAAAGCGCGGCACGTTGGGCCTGATTCATGTACTTGCCGGCCGCGGCCCAATCGTCGATCTCCCGACAGACTTTTTCCATAATAGCGCGCGCGGCCTCGACCTTGGCGCTTGCCTGGCCGAGCTGGAGGTGTGTAACCGCGGCTTCGCCCGCCTTGGCATAGGGCGTCAGCTTGATGTCGCGCTTGGGCAGAGTCGCGACGAATTCCTCCAGCATGTGCATGCCGAGGCCGAGCACCGGAAAAGCAAGGACTCCGACCATCAAAGGCGCGAACGCGCTTTGATAGAGAGCCTCGTCCGGAAAGGTGAGCGGCTGCCGGCCTTCGTTGCAGGCGAGCAGGCTGACGATGTGATCGTCAGCGATAAACACGTCCTCCATCGACACGTTGGAGCTGCCGCTGCCGCGAATGCCAATCGTGTCCCAATCGTTGAGAATCTTGACGTCGCTCATGGGCACGAGCGCGATACCCGGACCGGTCGGCTCGCCGGCCTCGCTGAACATCGGCACTCCGAGCAGATCCCAGTCGGCCTGGTAGACGCCCGAATTGAAGAACCACATCCCCTTGTCGACGACGATGCCGCCATCGACGCGGCGTGCCTTGACGGCGCGATTGGAGAAGACGCCCGCGACGCAGGCGCCCGGCTTGGCAAAGACTTTGTCGGCCACGTGCTTGGGGTAGAGGCCCGCCGCCATCCAGTTGCAGGCCGTGACCAAGGTCACCGCCCAGGCGACTCCGCCGTCGCCGCGGCCGAGCTCGGTCACCGTCCGCAGCCATGTCGAGATGTCCGCCTGAAGCCCGCCATAAATCCGCGGCACGGTCAGGGAGTAGATTCCGGCGCGTTTCATCTTCTCAACCAAATGCTCCGGCGGGCGCGCGAGGCGGTCCGACTCGGTTTGGGCGGCGCGCAATTCCGGAACGAAGGCCCTAGCCCAAGCGACAATATCGGTTTCTGCGTCACTACGCAGACCGGCAACCATAGCATCCATTTCTTCTCTCCTAGCTGGTAGTAGATAGCTTATCTATTTTGACCCGGACCTAAGGCGTTTGGCCGGGTGAGTCAACTCCCATTGAGCTGCGTCTTCGCAGCGGCGGTGAGCCGAGAGCAAGGCTTTTTCACGAGGGGCGCGACGGACTGGGCCTCTCATAGTCGACTAGGAGGATATTATTGTTTGCGCTTCACGGCGAGCCTGCTACACGTGCAAAAGATTGGCGTTCAATGCTCGCAACCACGCGACAACCGACCAAACGCAAATCTGGGAGAGGTTCATGAAGAACATACGCAGCATCCTGCTCGGCGCATCCGCGATGCTTATCATTGCGTCGGCTCCCGCCGCGGCACAAACGGTGCAGCCCGATTCACAGGAGGAGCCATCCACCGAGGCTGCCGACGCGCCATCCAATGCGGCACCCACGTCGACGGCGGTTCCTCCGGCATCGACCGAGCCTGTGGCTGAGGAGGCGACCGCCGGTGTCCAAGACATTGTCGTCACCGCGACCAGGCGCGCGGCCAATCTGCAGTCGGTGCCGGCAACAGTTTCCGCGTTCCGCGGCGCGGACCTCGCGGTACAAGGCATACGCTCGGTCGCTGAAATGGGCAGAATCGTGCCGGGGCTGGTGGTCACGCGCACTGCAATTGCCACCAACCTCTATTTACGCGGCGTCGGCACGGGCAGCGTCGGGTACACCACCGAGGCGCCCGTCGCGGCCTATATCGACGGTCTCTATCTTCCCAATCCGGCTTCTTCGGTCTTCTCGTTTAACAATATCGAGCGCGTCGAGGTCCTCAAGGGACCGCAGGGCACGCTTTACGGACGTAATACGACCGGCGGCCTGGTGCACGTCATTACCCGCGATCCCGGCAGCGCGCCGCGCCTCGACGCCTCGATTGGCTATGCCAGTTACAACACTTTGTCGCTCAACCTTTACGGCTCGACTCCGTTGAGCAGCAACCTGTCGGCCAATGTCGCCCTCACCCATACCAAGCAGAACGACGGCTGGGGCACAAACCAGCTGCTCGGCACCGAAGTGCTCACGTTCCGGGAGAGCGGGGTGCAGGGCAAGCTGATGTGGGAACCGGGATCCGATACTCGGGTCACGCTGCGCGGGATGTATGTTCACGTTAACACCGATCAGGGCGTTCTCGTCGGCATCCATCCGGGCGCGGTTGGCAACGACGGCACACCCTATCTTGGGCGCTACACCTTTCGCGACCGGCGCGACGGCCGCGCGGTTTCCGACCTCTATCTCGCCAGTCTCAAGGTGGAGCAGGACGTCGGCTTCGCGAATCTGCTCAGTCTGACGGGCTACATCGACAGTGCCGGCACGTCTGAGGTCAGCCAGCTTGGCGTTCCCGGCAATCCGGTCGGCGGCCAGTCCGGGCAGTTCGCCAACTTCCCCGGCCGCAGCAAGACCTTCAGCCAGGAATTGCAGCTATCCTCGAAGAACAACCCGAACTCGTCGTTCGAGTGGATCGGGGGCCTCTTCTACTATCACGACAATACGATGGCGGGCAGCGAAGTGTTCGGCACCTGCATCGGCCTGGTCTGCTCCGGCGCATTGCCGACCCGCACGATCGGTTACCCTCGCACGCGATCCTATGCCGTGTATGGCGAAGGCACGTACAAGGTCACGCCGGCGACAAGAATCACGCTCGGGCTGCGCTACACGAAGGACAATAAGAGCATCACCGGGTTCGCCGAGCCGTTTCCCGGCCGCCCGAACAGCCCCGCGATACTGCCGCCCACAGTCCTCCGCTTCCCCGGCGCGCCCTTTCTAGGCAACCCGGCCGGGATCGACACGTCGACCAGCTATTCTCGATTCACCTACAAGGCGGTCATCGCGCATGACCTGAGCGACGACATCCACCTCTACGCATCCTTTAACCGGGGCTTCCGCTCGGGCGTCTACAACCCGGTCAACTTTTCCAACCAGCCCACCCGGCCGGAAGTCCTCGACGCGTTCGAACTGGGGTTCAAGTCCGATCTGTTCGACCGGCTGCTGCGGCTCAATCTCTCCGCCTTCCGGTACAATTATCGGGACATACAGCTTCGCACCACCGCGCCACCTGCACCCCCCGGGCAGTCCATTACCTTCAACGCCGCCGAAGGCCGAGTGGACGGCGTCGATCTTGACCTGACGCTGGCGCCGGCGCGCGGCCTTCTGTTTACCGCAAGCGCGGAATTGCTCGACGCCAAGTTCCAGAGCTTCCCGAACACGACCTGCACGACGCCGCGACCGATCACCGCCACCGTGCTCGGCGGCAATACAGGGGCGCCGTGCGACAATTCTGGCAAAAGGTTCCCGAACGCGCCGAAGTTGTCCTTCACGCTGGGCGCATCCTACGCGTTGGACACTGCCGCAGGCACATTCACCCTCGCCGCCAGCGACGCCTACAAGTCGTCGACCTTCTGGGATCCGAACAACCGGCTACGGCAGGGCTCCTACCACCTTGTCAACGCCTCCCTGACCTGGACCGACCCGCAGGAACGGTTCGATGTCCAGGCGTTCGTCCGCAACATCAGCGATACGCAATATTTCGTCTTTGGGGCCGAGGCGGGCAACGACGTATACAGTCCGGGAGCGCCCAGGACTTACGGAGTGACGGTCGGCTTCCATTACTGAGAGCGCGCCCGGCAACCGGAGCGCTTCTCGGCGGCAGCTGCAGATGATGAGCCGCAGGCGTCGAGAACGCTCGCACAGTAAAGGCTAGCGAATGGCAAGTCGAGACGAAGCCAGAGCCAGTGGCGCATGGTCCATCCTGCTCGGCGCCGCGCTGTGCATGTTCTGCGGACAAGCCGCCGCAATGCTGTTCACTTTCGGCGTGTTCGCGCCCGAGATCGCAGCGGCGACCGGCTGGCCCCCGGTAACCGTCGCGGCCGCCATCGGTCCCGCCATGATGGTGGCGTCGCTGCTCGCCCCCCTCGTGGGGCGCGCTGCGGACGCGTTCGGCGTGCGCCGGATGGCGCTGGTCGGCGGCCCCGCTTACGGGTTCGGACTCGTCATGGTTGGGCTGCTGCCGCAGGGACCGGGCCAGTTCGTCGTCGTGCTTACGGTGGCCAGCGCGCTCGGCTTCGCGGCGTCACCGGTGCTCTACGCGCAGCTGGCGACACGCTGGTTCACGCGGCGGCGCGGCCTTTCGCTCAGCCTGATCTTCGCCTCGGCGTCGCTGGGCGTCGCCTTCTGGTCGCCGCTCGCGGCCAAGCTGATCGAGCTCTACGGCTGGCGCGCGGCCTATGCGGGGCTGGGCATCATGACCGGATCCGTTCTCCTGCTCTGCGCCCTGTTCCTGCTGCGCGATCCGCCCGCGCCGGCGCTCGCGGGTGCTCCAGCCCAGGCAGCCGGAATGACCCTGCCCGAAGCGTTGCGGGGCGGGACGTTCTGGCTGATCGCGGCAGTGTTCATGATCCAGACCGCAGTCCTCGCCGGTGTCACGGTGAATCTGCCGGTGCTGCTGCGGCTGCAGGGGATTTCGCCGGTGACCGCCGCCACCGTCATGGCGGTGGCGGGGGGGGCGATGTTCGTGGGCCGCATTTCAGCCGGCCTGCTGCTCGACCGCTGGTTCTCGCCCTTCGTCATGGCCGGCTTCACCCTGCTGCCGATCATGGGCCTCGCCGTGCTGCTCTTCGAGCTGAGCCCTGCCACGCTCTATTTCGCCGCGATGCTGATCGGCCTCGGCCTCGGATCGGAAATGGACGCCGCGGCCTATATCGTCTCGCGCGCCTTCGGCGTCCGCCGGTTCGGCGCGATCTACGGCATGATCGCGCTCGCCTTTGGCCTGGCCAGCGCAGCCGGACCGGCGACCACGGGAGCAGCGCTGTCGAGGGGCATTCCTCCATCGACTTTGTTCGCCATCGGGCTGGCGGCGCTCGTCGCAAGCCTGGTCCTCGTGCTCAGCCTGCGCCGGCGCCATCTTCCCTTCGGCATCGACCTTCCTGTCCAATCCGACCCTCTGCAGGACGAAAAATGATGCCGCGAGATATTCCGATCAACCCCCGCCGCCGCTTGGTCCTGGCCGTCGCCGCGCTGGCGGGCGCGGTCCCCGCCGCCGCTTTTGGGGGCGAGGCGCGCGGCGGCTCGGGGAGGCGAAACTGGCCGGAGGAAGGCGACATCCTCGACAAGTTGCGCATCGCCGACTTGGTCCAGCGCGAGCGGGCGGCGCGCGACGCCGGGGAGTGGGAGGAGATGGCCGCCTGCTACCATCCGCAGTCCACTGTTGACGTCTCTTGGTACCGCGGGGACGGCGCCGGGTTCGTCGCCGCCAGTCGACGCAACGCGGCGAGCGGACGGATCAGCGTGCACCAGCTTACCCCCACCGTGGTCACAGTAGCTGGCACGCGGGCCCTTGCCGAGACACCGTGCCAGCTGCTCACCTTTGCGCAGATTGAAGGGATTGAAGTGTGTATGGTGGGCACCGTGCGCCTTTTGTGGCGCTCGCAGATGCTGAACGGTGGGTGGACAATCGCGGGGCTCCGAATAATCTACATCCGAGACTATCTTGTTCCTGCCAGTCCCACCCAAGTGCCATTGATCAATGAGGCGGAGCTTGCCGGATACCGAACATCCTATCGGTTTCTGAGTTACATATTGGCGCGCTCGCCCAACGGCCCGCGCCAGGACCTTCCTGGCGTCGATCGGGCGGAATCGGTCGAGGCACTCCGTGCCGGTGAGAAAAAATGGCTGGAGGAGAAATGATTAGACAGACTCAAGCCTTCGCCGCGCGCCCGGTTCCCGAGGGGACCGCCTACGGCCGGCCACCCGGATATACAGACGAGCTTCTTACCCGGGTCGGTCCCGGCACGCCGTGCGGCGAGCTCATGCGGCGCTACTGGCAGCCGGTCCTTGTCGCGGAGGGCGTTACCCGCCGGCCGCAGGCCGTGAGGATGCTCGGCGAGGATTTGATCGTCTTCCGAGACGGCGACGGCCGTCCGGGCCTCCTCTACGAGCGCTGCGGTCACCGCGGCGCGAGCTTGTTCTGGGGCCATGTCGAGGAGGACGGCATTCGCTGCTGCTATCACGGTTGGAAGTTCGACGTAGAGGGCCATTGCCTTGAGCAGCCGTGCGAGCCCAAAGGCGGGGTCAATCGGGCTGCTCACCGCCAACCATGGTATCCGGTCGAGGAGCATTATGGCCTGCTCTGGGCCTATATGGGTCCTCCTGACAGGATGCCGCTCTTCCCAAGGTTCGACTGCATGGAGCTGGAAGAGGGCGAGCGTTATTTCGCCTTCGACAACAGCATTCCGTCCCACGCCGACGCAAACGGGCCGGCCATCCTTCCTAATTCCTGGCTGAACATCAACGACAACTGCATGGATCCGGCGCATGTCGAGGTGCTCCACGCCACCTTCAGCACCACCCAGTTCGTGTCCCTGTTCGCGACGAGCCCGAAGCTGAAGTTCGAAGCGATTGAGGGCGGGGTGATCTACAAGGCGGATCGGAATCTTGACGACGGCCGCCGCATGCGGCGGGTAAACAGCTGGTTCGCGCCCAACATCACGAGCGTCCCGAGCCTCACCGCGGAAGCGGGGGGATCGAATTCGTTGACAATCTTCCTCCCCGTCGATGACACACATTGCCGGGTCTTTGGCGCCTTCAGGGTGAAGGCCGACTTCAAGGGAATCTTCGCCGGGGCGGGGTTTGCCGACGCGAAGCCCTGGACACAGATGACGCTCGAGGAGCGGCAGGACATGCCCGGGGACTATGAGGCGCAGAGCGGGTTCTCGCTCCATTCCGAGGAGCATCTGGTGACCACCGATATCGGCATCGGCCTGCAGCGCCGGCTGCTCAGGCGCGAAGTCGACAAAGTGAGCAAGGGCGAGGACCCGGTCGGGATCGCCTTCGAGCCCGGCGCTGAGATCGTCCGCGTGCCCTCGGGAAATTTCTACTACGCAGCCGACGAGCGGACCGGCTTATGACGCAAGCGAGAGTCGAGATGACGTTCGTTCGCAACGCTTGGTATGTCGCCGCGCTGCCGGAAGAGATATCGGAAATGCCGCTGCCGCGGACGATCCTCGATACGCCGCTGGCGCTTTACCGCCAGCCCGACGGTTCCGCCGCAGCATTGCTCGACATCTGTCCGCATCGCTTTGCCGCGTTGAGTGCTGGCCACCTCAAGGATGGGCATCTGCAATGTCCGTATCACGGGCTTGAGTTTGACGGTGCCGGTCGCTGCGTGCACAATCCGCACGGCAATGGCTCGCGCCCGGCGTCGCTCAATGTCAGGGCGTTCCCGATCGTCGAGCGCGATGCCCTGATCTGGGTCTGGCCCGGTGATCCGGCGCTCGCCAGCGTCGCCGACATCCCCGACTTCAGCTGCCGGGTCGATCCCGGTCTTCGGACGGTGGGCGGCTACAGCCACGTGGATTCCAATTACAAGCTGCTGGTCGATAATCTGATGGACCTGGGTCACGCGCACTACGTCCATCGGGGCCAGGCGCAGATTGAGGGGGCGGGAAGTCTGAAGCGTGCGGTGGTCGTGGATGGCGGCGAGATCCATGCATTGATGATGATTCCAAACGGCACGCCGGGCGGGCTGATGGCCGAGTTCCTTCCCGGCTCGACCGAGAAGGTCGACAACTGGGCCGACATACGCTGGAACAAGGTGAGCGCGATGCTCAACTTCGTCGCGGTGGCGCCGGCTGGAGCCGGAAAGGAGCAGAGCGTATATTCGCGCGGCACCCATATCATTACGCCTGAGACGGAAAGCAGCAGCCATTATTTCGTTGGCTCGTCGCGTAACTTCCGCATCGACGATCCCGAAATGGACGAGGCGTTTCGCTCGTGGCAGGCGAAGGCGATCATGCTCGAGGACAAGGTCGTCGTCGAAGCGATCGAGCGGCGCGCGGACTATGTCTGCGAGCACGGACTGAGGCAGGCGATGCTGGCCTGCGATGAGGCGGCGGTCCGCGTCAGCCGCGAGATCGAGCGGCTCGAGCAGCTCGAGAGCCTCAAGACCGCCTGACGCTGTGCAGTGGCTGGAGCAAAGCTGATCATGTTTCGCCGGACAGGGAGATTCGTTCCGTTGGAGACGGTGATTCGTCAGGTGGGTTCTGTCAGGGCAAGTTGCCCCCGCTCATAGCGAACTGCTAGCGCGGCCGCATGCGCCGCTACAAACCCAAGCCTGATAGCCCTTTCCGCTATTTTCATTCATCGCCCGAGCTGATCCGCGAGGTGGTGATGCTGTACGTGCGGTTTCCGCTTTCGCTGCGGAACGTCGAAGACTTGCTGTTCGAACGCGGTTACGACCTATGCCACGAGACGGTGCGTCTGTGGTGGAATCGCTTCGGGCCGATGTTCGCAGGGGAAATCCGTCGCAAGCGAGTGAGCCGCATGCGCGGCTTCCGCCAGTGGCGTTGGCATCTTGATGAGATGTACGTGAAGCTCAATGGCGAGATGGTGTACCTGTGGCGCGCGGTCGATCACGAGGGCGAGATCCTCGAGAGCTTCGTCACGAAAACACGTGATAAAGCAGCCGCGCTGACCTTCATGAAGAAGGCGCTGAAGCGCCACGGCGCGCCAGCGACGATCGTCACCGATGGGTTGAAATCCTACCGTGCGGCGATGACCGAGCTTGGCAATGCCGATAAGCAGGAGGTCGGTCGCCATGCCAACAACCGCGTGGAGAACAGCCATCTGCCCTTCCGACGAAGGGAGCGTGCGATGCTCCGGTTCCGGCGAATGAAGACTCTGCAGAAATTCGCCTCAGTCCACGCCAACGTCACCAACCACTTCAACCAGGAACGCCACCTCGTAAGTCGTCAGGATTACAAGCTTCGCCGCTCGGCAGCCCTGGCCGAGTGGCAATCCCTCATGGCATAGCCGCTCGCCGGATTCAGAATCAGTGCGTCAACCAGAGACGAGTTCGCATCCGACTGACAGCACCAGCGCCAACGGTCGCCTTCAGTCGGTCAATGGCCCGCCGCCACCCGATGCACAAAACAACGACGACCTGACCAGCTACGCCTATGCCGCGCAGGGCAACCTTCAGACACTCACCAACGCGCTCGGTCAGATCACCAGTTTCGCCGGGCACGACGGCAATGGTCGCCCCACCACCGTGACCGATCCGAACGGGGTCGTCACCGCGCTGACTTACGACGGCATGGGCCGGATCGCGACGATGACGGCCAAGCACCCGACCGACACGGCCCAAGATGCCGTGACCACCTTCGGCTATGACGCAGTCGGGCAGCTCACTTCACTCACCCTGCCGTCCACCGAAACGCTGCTGATGGACTACGACGCCGCAGGCCGGCTCGTTACCCTGCGCGCGGCCAACGGCGAGCGGCGCGACTTCGTCTACGACGCGATGGGCAACGTCGTATCCGAGACCGACAAGCGCGCCGACACCTCGCTCGCACGGCAGATCACGCGGACTTTCGACGAGCTCGGGCGCATCATTGCCCAGACCACCGGCACCGGGAGCACCGCGCGGTGGTCTTACGACAAGGTCGGCAACCCCGTCTCCGCCACCTCGCCCAACGGCCACGCTACCACTGCCGCGTTCGACGCGCTCGACCGGGTAGTGAGCACTGTCGCGCCCGATAGCGGCACCACCGCGCTCACCTACGACCAGCGCGACGGCCTGACCGCCTTCACCGATCCCAAGACCGTCACCACGCAGTTCGTACGCAACGGCTTTGGCGAGGTGATCCAAGAGGTCTCGCCCGATCGCGGCACCAGCACCTACTGGTATGACGCCGCGGGCCAACTCACCCAGTCGAGCGACGGACGCGGCCAAATCATCGCCTACACCCGCGACCTGCTCGGGCGGGTGACCTCCAAGGTCCCGCAAGGCCGCCCCACGTCGGAGGCCGTGACTTACACCTGGGACAGCGGCGGCCTCGCCGGTTCCTACGGGATCGGCCGCCTCGGCAAGGTCGAGGATGGCACCGGCACCACCCAGTTCCGATACGACCATCGCGGCAACTTGCTCGCTAAACAGCAGGCGATCGGCACCAGCGGTTCGGCGCAGCTTGCCTACACCTACGACCTCGCCGACCGGATCACGCAGATCGTCTATCCCTCGGGGCGGGAGGTCGCCTATGGCTATGACGCGAAGGGCAGGGTGAGCTCAGTGCAGACACGGGCCTCGGGAGTATCGACGTGGACCACCGTCTCCAGCGGCTATGCCTACAAGCCGTTCGGCGCGGTCAGGCAGGTGGCGCTGGGCAACGGCCTGGCGGTAGCGAACGACTGGGGCGGGGATGGCCGCCTGGCCTCGCGGCGGCTTTATCGCACCAGTGACGCGACCAGCCTGTCATGGCTGGCCTACGGCTACGACGCCGACGACAATATCGCGTCAATCACCAACCAGCTGAGCACATCGGGCTCCTCGCTCTACGGCTACGACAGCATGGGCCGCCTCAGCCTGACCGTGGTCGATGCCGCCAGCCTCGGAAATGAGAGCTACGCCTATGCCCCCGGCACCAACCGGCTCGCCGCGGTCGCCAGCGCGGCGGGCACCCGCAGCGTGACCTACGACGCGCGCGGCAACACCGCGAGCGAGACCCGTCCCGGTGCGATCGCCGCGACCACCGCCTACGACGGCTATGGCCGCCTGACCGGCTACACCCGCACAGACAGCGGGGTAATGGCCTTCGCCTACAACGGCCTCGATGACCGGGTGATCATGACGCTGCCCGCCGCAGGCACCCGGCGTTTCGTCTATGACGCGAGCGGCCGCGTGTTGGGCGAATACGGCGCGAGCGCCAGCGACGTGAAGGCGGAGTTTATCTGGGCGCTGCCCGAGGTTGCCAACGACAACCCGTGGGGCGGTGACGATGGGCTGGGCGGCTATATGCCCCTCGCGGTCGCCACGCCGGACAGCACCGGCGCGATCCAGCTCAACTGGGTCCACGCCAACCACCTCGGCGTCCCGCTGGTCACAACCGACACTAGCGGAACGCCCGCCACGACCCCAAACGACTATTTCGCGCCGGGGTTTCCGGGACAGAGCCGCGTGCTGCCGGACCTCTATTACAACCGCTATCGGGACTACGATCCGGCGACCGGACGATACGTGCAGGCCGATCCGATCGGGCTGGAGGGCGGAAGTAATCCGTATGGGTATGCTTTGGGGAATCCGGTCAATTTGACCGATCCGACCGGGGAGTTTGTTCCCATTATCATCGGCATGTTAATTGGGCTTGATCTGAGCCTTATCGATCAGGTCTGGTGGCAAGGTCGGCGTGGCAGGTGCATCGATTGGCGGGCTGTGGGAATTGAAACCGCGTTTGGAGCATTTGGCGGCGAACTATGGTCACCCGCGCTCAAACTGACGAGAGGTTCGATGAAATTTGCCAATGTATCGCGGCGAATCAGGCGCGCCGAAGGCCTGATCAACGAGCCGATCGACCTGCACCACGGGATATTGCCGCGAAGATTTGAGCGATTGGCCCCCTGGGCCGAGAAAATCGTCAACCATCCGGCGAATTTGAGGCCTGTCGCACGGCCTCTGCATCGGCTCATGCATGGCGATAATCCATTCTTGCGTTGGCACGGACTCCCGACTTGGGCGCAAGCGGCGGCGATTTCTGCCGCAACGGGTGCGGGTGCCGAGACGATGGACGGAGATTAACTGCGATGCGTTCCGGAGAAATACAGCCAGAATATCCGTTCGCACTAATGAACCACCATCATATCATAGTACCGTACAAGCGGAGATGGCATGACTGGATGGGGAGGCGGGCTTTCGAGCGGGGAAAGTTCAAGGAAAATGCCGTTGTGATCGATGTCAAATGCCGAAAGTTTCCTGTACTGGACGTCATACTCATCAGGAGAAGTTGGAACCCGTTTACCTGGCCTTTCCACTTGTTATGCCCGGGCAAATATGATTCTGAAATCAAAGTCAAATACATCTACGATGAGCCGATCCAGCTCACCTTTGACGAAGCCCGCGCCGAGATCGTCGATCTGATCTGCGGTCGCCGCTGGCATGGGCAGACCGGCGGCAACGAGAAATCCTTCCGCGAAAGCCGGGCACAGTGCAAAGACATGCGAGACTTTCTGGTCGGAAGGTACGGTATCGGCTTCTACGGCAGGTGGATGCTGCACTATGTCCCGCCGCGCCGAAAATCGCGGTGAACTCGGTCGAGAGTCGGGACTCGGCGGCGGTGGCGGTGTGGACGCCGGCCTCCAGCGGCTATGCCTACGAGCCGTTCGGCGCGGTAAGGGTGATGGCGCTGGGCAACGGGCTGGCGGTGGCGAACGACTGGGGCAGCGACAGCCGCCTTGCCTCGCGGCGGCTCTATCGCACCAGCGACAACACCAGCCTGTCATGGCTGGCCTACGGCTACGATGCGGACGACAACATCGCCGTAATCACCAACCAGCTGAGCACTTCGGGCTCCTCGCTCTACGGCTACGACAGCATGGGCCGGCTCAGCCTGACCGTGGTCGATGCCGCGAGCTTGGGCAACGAGACCTACGCCTACACCACCGGCACCAACCGTCTCGCTTCGGTGACGGGCGACAGCGGCACCCGCAGCGTAACCTACGACGCGCGCGGCAACACTGTGTCCGAAACCCGCCCCGGATCGATCGCCGCGACCACCGACTACGACGGCCACGGCCGCCTCACCGGCTACAGCCGCAGCGATGCCGGAACGCTGAGCTTCGCCTACAACGGCCTCGACGACAGGGTGGCGATGACGCTCCCCGCCAGCGGCACGCGCCGGTTCGTCTACGACTTCGGGCGGCCGTGTGATGGGCGAATACGGTGCGAGCGCCAGCGACGTGAAGGCCGAGTACATCTGGGCCGCGCCCGAGGTCGGCGGCGGCTCGATCTGGGGCGGCGATGATGGGCTGGGCGGCTACATGCCGCTCGCCGTGGCGACGCCGGACAGCGGCGGGACGATCCAACTCAACTGGGTTCACGGCAATCACCTCGGAGTGCCTTTGGTCGTAACTGACGCCACCGGCGCGCTCGCCACCACTTCGAACGATTACCTTGCTCCCGGCTTCCCGGGGCAAAGCCGCGTGCTGAGCGACCTCTACTACAACCGCTATCGGGATTATGATCCGGCCATGGGACGATATGTTCAGGCCGACCCGATTGGGCTCGGGGGTTGCAGTAATCCCTATGACTATGCCGACGGAAATCCCGTTATCCTAGCAGATGCGATGGGGCTGGCACCAGGGGCTGCGATCGCAGGAGGAGTAAGAATTGTTGGTGGTCGTGCCGCTGCAGGCGCTATTGGTGCAGGTGCGCGTGATATTTTAGGCCCCGCAGAGGCGATTGTATTTTGCTTGAAACCCTAAATGATAAATTAATTTTAACGGTCGAAGGCAGGGTGCTATCGGCGAGTGGTGCAAAAGAGATTATGATCAATCTATCTCCGATTGAAATACATGAATTGGAGCGTGCTAAATTTGTGATGAATGAATTAGATGAAAAATATAACTTATTAGTAGAGGTATATTGAATCTTTCTGCGAAAATCGCTGCACCCCTATGGCATGGTTTGCAACGTATGCTCATCAAAATTGACCTTATGACTACTATACTGATGGCAACATCGGCCAGATAAGCAGCCAGTTCGTGGCGCAGCTTCGACGTTCAACAAATACGGAAGAGGATGACAATGACCAGGCCTACCGTTACCGCTGCTGGAGCCCTGATCCTGTCATGGGTCGCCTTCGCGACCCCCGCGTCCGCAGCTTGCACAGTCCCCAATGTGATCACCAACGGTCAGGTCGCCGACGCGACCAAGGTCATGGAAGACTTCAACGCGGTCGCGGCCTGCACCGACGAGGCGGTCAAGCCCACGGGCTCACCGCAGACCGGCGCGATCGCCGTGATCTCCGGCCCCAAGACCGTCACCAGCGGCAACCTCTCAGGCGACGTCACCACCTCGGGCGGGACCGCCACCGCGCTCGCTGCGACCGGCGTCACACCCGGCACATATGTCTATCCCACCTTCACGGTCGATGCCAAAGGACGGATTACCGGCGCGACTAACGGCTCGAGCGGCACATCCCAGTCAGTCCCCTATTTCAACGGTCTCACGCTGCCCGTTCCGATCACCAGCAACTTCACCGTTACCGCAAATTCCAATTTCGGGTCCAACTATGGCCTTCAGACCGCCGCCGTCGGAGTATCACTCTATGGCGGAAACACGGCTTTCAACTTCGCATGGGCCGACCAGGCGGTGCCGTCAGGCGGAACGACTGGCGACTTTGCGGTAACCGGGCTGATCAAGCTGGCCGCGCTCAACAAGGGCAATCATGCCATCGGCATTACGCTGGGGGATGGAACGCGACGGTTGACCTGGGGCTTTCGTAACACACAGCTGTGGATGAGCCGTACGAGCAGAACTGGCACAAGCGACGGATACTGGACCTACGGTGGTGACATCGGGGCCATATCGTCACCCACGCTGTTTCGCATCCGCAAGACCGGCGCGACGATCTATTTCGAGATCGCGCTCGATGGGAAAAACTTCGATGTGATCACCTCGGAGGCCGCGTCGGCCTATCTGGCCTCGAATGTCACGACCTTCGGGATCGGCATACTTCCCAACAACGCCTACCAGCGGATCGTCTGCTATGGGCTTCTCGGCGGCTGAGGTGAAGGAAGGCTAACCAATGGCTGCGTCGGGTCTGGACCCAGCCGGGAGTGGCCCGCTGCTGGCAGCGGTGAACTGGATTGAACAATTGCTAACCGGACCGCTGGCCATCGCCACAGCAATCCTTGCCGTCGCGTTTGTCGGATTTCGGATGCTGTCAGGCGACACTTCGATCCGGCAAGGTGTTCGGGTGATCGTCGGCTGCTTCATCCTGTTCGGCGCGCCCATGATCGCAAGAGAGCTGACCGGCGCGATCCAAGGCGGAGATGCAATGGTAGCGCCCAGTGGCCAACCGCAATACCAAGCCGTGCCGCCTCCACCCCCCGCACCACAAGTCCCGACCGCGCGGAACGGCAACCCCTTCGATCCTTACGCCTCGAACCCTCAGTAATGATGGCCAAGCTATAATGGCGCGTCATTGGCTGATTTGTGTTGGACCTTGGAAATCGTAAAAGGTCGCCGCCGACCAGTAGCACGATTTATGGCTGAAATTATGGCTCGTAACATTCAGCGCTCAATTGTCTTGCGATTACAAACTCGATCAGCTCCCTCCGTCTCCGCCAGAACCCCGTCCGCTGCAATTCGGCCACGACCGCAAAGTGGCGGAACTGCGACACATTTCCAAGAGTCGGTGCGCAGGGCTTCGCTCTCGCTGGATCTGATCGAACGCGAATTGCGCGTTGCCATGAGCCTTACCGGCTGCAGCAGCATCGACGGTGAACCGAGGCATTCTTGCACATCCATCAGTACATTGTCCAAGCTCGTAAGCCGAAGCTCCCAGAAACCACGGGCTCGATCTCCGGCTTCCACAACATGGTCAGGCCCCGAAGCGCGACACGCGAGAGCGAATAATCAAATTGCGAGCCATTTCTAATTCAACCTAGAATATGCCCTAGGGAGGGCTGAGCCTCTTCGGGGCACTATGATCGAGTTGCTTCCGAGGCAGTGACCTGACTGGAGCCGGGTACATCTAACCGGCTCGCGCAATCGGACCGGCGTTGAGGTTTAAACCATGGGTCGGCCGAGGGGCGGGGCGGGTGCCATTATTGGAGGAGTCGAGAGTTTCTTCCCCAAAAGGGGTCTCTAGTGGGGAACTTCGATCGCAACGCAATTCTAGCTTGTACTAGAAATAGCAATATGCCACTCACTCGGGCGAACGGCGAGCGCCATCGACGCGCCGCAGCTTGGGATGAGGGAACTTGGATATGTCGAAGTCTGTCTGGTTGAGCGCGACCGCACTTGGCGCGCTGGTGCTTTCGCCCGCCGCTCATGCGCAGAACACTGAAGCGCAGGTCAGGGGAGATGGACAGGGCGCTTCCGACCTGAGCGAGGACACCTTCCCCAACAACGCCATCATCGTCACCGCGTCAAAGCGCGAGACGACGTTGGCCGAGACTCCGATCGCAGTTTCGGTGACTAGTGCCGCCACGATTGAACAGGCACAGATCCGTGACCTGATCGATCTTCAGTCGGTCGTGCCTTCGCTGCGAGTCAGCCAGAATCAGAACTCTGCCGCAACCACGTTCCTGATCCGGGGTTTCGGCAATGGCGCGAACAATCCTGGGATCGAACCTTCGGTCGGTGTGTTCATCGACGGTGTTTACCGGTCGCGCTCCGCTGCGCAGATCTCCGACCTTGCGAACGTTCAGCGCATCGAAGTGTTACGCGGCCCACAATCGACGTTGTTCGGTAAGAACGCATCGGCCGGGGTCATCAGCATCATAACGCAGGCGCCGCAGTTCGAATTCGGCGGATCGGCGTCACTTACTTACGGTAATTTCAATACGGTTGTTGCCAAGGCAGATGTCACCGGCCCAGTCACCGACACTGTCGCCTTCAGCCTCGGGGCGGGTTATAACCGGCGTGACGGTTACATTCATGTGGTGAACCTGGACAAGGACATCAACGATCGAGACCGTTGGAATGTGCGCGGTCAGTTGCGGTTCGAGCCGAACGACGCGTTGTCGGTGCGCCTGATCGGCGATTACAGTAAGATTGACGAGCGGTGCTGCGGCGCGGTCAACGTTCTCGCCGGCCCGACAGTTCCCGCAACAGATGCGGTCGTCGGCGGTCCGTCAGTCATTCGCGCAGCCCCGTTCTCCGATCGAATCTTGCTAAACAGGCTTCCAACCAACGACATCGAGAACTATGGTGGCTCAGCCCAGATCGACTACGAGATCGGCGCCTTCACTCTGACGTCAATCACCGCATATCGCGAAGTGCGCGCCAAGACCTTTGACGACAGCGACTTCACTGCTGCCGACCTGATTCAGCAGGATGCCCAGACCGCGATCGACACGTTCACGCAGGAAGTGCGGATTGCCTCCGACCTGGACGGCCCGTTTAACTTCCTGCTCGGCGGATATTATTTTGATGAGAAGATCGATTTCCGGAACAATCTCGATTTTGGCCCTGGCGCGCGGCCCTATTTTAATCTTTTGAGCGGCAACGCAATCGGGACCGTCGAGTCAATCCTGGGAAGGCCAGTCGGCACCACTTTCAGTCAGCCGGGGCAGGGCATAACCGACAATTTCAAGTTTGCCGACAAATCTTATTCGTTCTTCGGCAGCGGTGATTTTGAGGTGACCGACCGTCTCACACTGACTGCGGGGTTCAACTACACGCACGACAAAAAGAACGTCGTTTCCAACGTCGTGAACGACGATCCGTTCTCCGCGATCGATTTCGTCGCGCTCGGCGTCGCGATCGGGGTTCCGCCGCAGTTCGCCGCCAACCCGGCGGTCAATCCGCTGTTGGGGCTCCAGGCGCTCCAATTCCTGCCACCATTCCTCAACTTCCCCAACGCGGTGGAAAATGGGCGGACCGAGGATAGCGACTGGTCCTACACGCTGCGTGCTGCTTACGAGTTGAACGACCACATCAACATGTACGCGACGTACGCAACTGGCTTCAAGGCGAGCTCGTTCAACCTCTCGCGCGATTCGCGCCCATTCGCCGCCGACTTTATCCCGGGATCGCCCGCCAGCGTTCCGGCTCCGGCACCCTCGGCAATCCGTGGCGCCGGACTGGCCGTGCCCAACTTGACCACCGGCACCCGCTTCGCCGGACCCGAGGAGGCCAAGGTCTACGAACTGGGGATCAAGGGTAACTTCCCGCGCGTCACTTTCAACCTGGCGCTGTTCGACCAAACGATCGCAGGCTTCCAGGGCAATGCGTTCACCGGGACCGGCTTCGTGCTGAGCAATGCCGGCAGCCAGTCTACGCGTGGCTTCGAGTTCGATGGCACGGTTACTCCGGTCGATCCGCTGACGATCTTTCTTTCTGTCACCTATTTGGACGCCAAGTTCGACTCCTTCCGCGGCTCGGCCGTTGGCGATATCTCGGGGCAGGAGGTCGCCGGTGTTTCGCCAATCTCGATGTCGCTAGGCGCGACTTTCACGCAGGAGTTCGGGACGGCCAAGATGATCCTGCGCGGCGACTATCAGTATGAGAGCGAAACACAGGTTGTCCAGGGCCTTCCCGGCTTCATTACGCGCGTTGGCGGCGTGCCCAACTTCGCCGCAGCGACTGCAGTCGGACGGCAATTTACCCGCGAGGTCAACGAGTTCAACTTTTCGGCCAACCTTCAGCTCGACAATGGGCTGGAGTTCAGTGCTTATGTGCGAAACCTAACCAATGATCGTTATTTAACCGCGATCTTCGACGGCGTCGGGCAGCAAGGCAGCGTCTTTGGCTATGCGAACCAGCCCCGCACTTATGGAGCGACGATCCGTTACAAGTTCTGATTCTTTGCTTTGTCCTGAAGGTGAGCGTGGTCCATCCGGCCGGCTCGGATGGCGGAAATGGGATTTAGGCGAAGGTATGCGAATTGACGCGACTTCAACAACATAGCCCCCGATGAGGGCAACCGCGGCCGCAAGCCGAACGACCGGCAATGTCGACAAGCCGCCCTTGGCGGTGAAGACCGCCTACGGCTTCGGCTCAGTCGCCTTGGGCGTCACAGAAACCGGCTTCAACTATTTTCTGCTTATCTTCTACTCGCAAGTCATGGGTCTCGATTCGCGGATGGTCGGGATCGCGGTCACGGTCGCGCTACTATTCGATGCGATCTGCGACCCAATCGTTGGTTTTTGGTCAGACCACCTGCGGTCGCGCTGGGGGCGTCGCCACCCGTTCATGTACGGCTCGGCGATCCCGGTAGCGCTCAGCTATTTCCTGTTGTGGAATCCACCCTCAGATTGGGGGCACGAACAACTTTTCTGGTATCTCCTGCTGCTGTCGATTTTGGTCCGCACATTCATAACTTTCTTTGAAACCCCAAGCTCGGCACTAGTGCCCGAACTCAGCGCGGATTATGACGAGCGCTCATCGCTCGCGGGCTTCCGCCTTTTCTTTGGCTGGTCTGGCGGAAATGTCATGACCGTGTTGATGTTCTTTGTCATCTTTCCCGCGGCAGTCACTGCGACGATCAGCAACGGCCAGTTCAACCGCGAGGCCTACACTACCTATGGCGTCATCGCCTCGGCGCTGATCCTTGTTTCGATCATGGTCTGCGCGCTTGGCACCCACGGGCGGATCGCTCACTTGGCCCCGCCTCTGGTCAGCCAAACTATGTCGATCCGCTCGATCTTCAGTGAACTGCGGCAAACACTCGCCAGCCGATCGTTCGTCGGGCTGTTCGGAGCGGCGGTGCTCGGAGCCGTGGCCACAGGCCTTTCGGCGTCGCTGGCATTTTACTTCACCACATATTTCTGGGGCTTCAGCCCGCAGCAGATCGGAATTATCGTCCTCGGCGTATTCGTTTCAGCGGCTCTGGGGGCGTTGATCGCGCCAATCGCCTCGCGCCGACTGGGCAAGAAGCGAGGCGCGATCATCATAGGTCTGGTCGCCTTCCTTGGATCGCCGTTGCCCATCGTTCTGCGCTTAATCGACGTGTTGCCCCCCAACGGAGCCCCGTTCATCTTCTGGTTCGTGCTGATTACCAACACGCTCGACACCGCTCTGGTCATCGGCTTCCAGATCCTGACCGTGGCGATGATCGCCGATCTGGTCGAACAGGCCGAACTGCGTACCGGCAAGCGCTCGGAAGGGTTGTTCTTCGCTGCGGTATCGTTTGTGCGCAAGACGGTTCTTGGACTGGGCCTGGTCGCTGCTTCGTTGGTCCTGACTATGGCCGACTTTCCCGCCGACGCGCAGCAGGGCGAGGTCGCACCCGAGATCCTATGGCGGCTGGGTGCGTTTTACGTACCGACGATCCTTGCATTGTGGCTTGCGATGATCGCCGTCCTCTCGACCTATAATCTCACCCGCAATCAGCACGAAGACAACCTCAAGCAGCTTGCGCGAACCCGTGCCGAAACATCAACGAGAACAGTGGGGCAATCATCCATATGACCAGCGAGGTACACTCCCCCGGGTCCGACGGCTTCGGCATAGACCCGCGTGACGATCTGCACGACCTGCGTATGTCGGAGAAAGGGCTCGAACTGCTCGCGCGGGTCAAGCGCTTCATCGAAGAGACCGCAGCGCCAGCGGCTGAGAAGTTCCATCGTATCGGCGAAGGGCGCAAGGATCGATGGGCCTATGCTCCGGGCCAGCTTGAGGTGCTCGAAGAAGCCAAGGCCGAGGCCAAGCGCCAGGGCTTGTGGAACTTTTTCCTGCCCGATGCGGAAACCGGCGAGGGGCTTGCCAACCTCGACTACGCCTATATCGCAGTCGAACTGGGGCGGAGTCCGCTTGCCTCGGAGATCATGAATTGCTCGGCGCCCGATACCGGCAATATGGAAGTGCTCGAACGGGTCGGCACGCAGGCGCAGAAGGACCAGTGGCTCACACCGCTGCTCGCCGGCGAGATACGCTCCGCCTTTGCGATGACCGAGCCAGATCTCGCCTCCTCAGACGCCAAGAACGTGGGGATGCGCGCGTTCCTCGATGGCGACGAGTGGGTGATGAGCGGGGAAAAGTTTTACATCTCCGGCGCGGGCGATCCGCGATGCAAGATCATGATCGTGATGGTCAAGACTTCGCCTGACGCGCCGGGCCACCTCCAGCAGTCGCAGATTCTCGTCCCGATGGACACCCCGGGGGTGGAAATCGTCGGCCCGATGACTGTCTTCGGACGCGATGACGCGCCACACGGACACATGCATATCCGCTTCACCGACGTTCGTGTGCCGAAGGACAGCATCCTGCTCGGCGAGGGGCGTGGCTTCGAGATTTCGCAACTGCGCCTTGGCCCCGGGCGCATCCATCACTGCATGCGCTCGATTGGCCAAGCCGAGCGCGCGCTCGACCTGATGGTCCGCCGCGGAATGGGCCGCGAGGCGTTCGGCAAACCGATCATCCAACTCGGCAAGAACCTCGAAACCGTCTCTCGCGCGCGGATCGAGATCGAGGCAATGCGGCTGATGGTGCTCAAGGCGGCGCGCGCAATGGACGTTCTGGGCAACCGCGAAGCGCGTATCTGGGTGCACATGGTCAAGGCGATGGTGCCGGAGCGCGTGTGCAAGATCATCGACGACGCGATCCAGGTCCACGGGGCAACCGGCATCTCCCAGTGGAGTCCGCTTGCAGATATGTATACCGGCCAGCGCACGTTGCGGATTGCAGACGGACCTGATGAAGTTCACCACTTCGTGGTCGGGCGGGCTGAGCTGCGACGCTATCGGACCAATTCGGAGTAGGCTGCCCGGCTAACGTCGCTCCAGGCCGTTGAGGCTTGCGACGCCGATCGCCTCCATCAGGCTATCGGTGGTTATGCCTTCGACCCGCCAGGTCCAGCGCGCGAGCGAGATGAGCATTCCGATCAGCAGCTTGGTGACCAGCCGGGTTTCGCAACGGACGATCGATCCATCACGGATCCCTTCGGCGAGAAATTGTTCCATCATCGCCTCGAGCCGGTCGCTCCAGACGTCGACATGATTGCGCTGATTTTCGTTCAGGTACGAGTAGTCGCCGAAGTACAACTGTGAGCCGTGCTGCTCGCCATCAAGCAGAATGTGGTGGATGCCGTGCCGCAACCGCCGCGCGCCGGTCGCCTCGGTTTCGCAGGCTTCGAGCAGGATCCGCTCGATCCGTTCAAGCGACGCGACATGGCACGCGTATCCAAGCGCCTGCTTGCTGGAAAAATAGTAGTAAAGGGTCGCATCGCGCAGATCGAGCGCGGCCGCGATTTCAGTCATCGTGGCGAGTGCGAAGCTCTTCTCGTTGATGATCAGGGTTGCCGCACGGATGATCCGCTCGCGCTTTTGCACCGACTTGGCGCTGCTCGCCTGCGGTTTGACGGCGATGCCGGCCACTTCATGCGTGCCGCGCAACTGGAGTGATGTTTGTCCCATCGCGTCAGTTCTTGCCTCAACCTTCCTTGTCACGCAATGGACGGTTTCGCTTAAAATCTAACTTGAACTAGAAAAATGAACGTGCAATACCATTCGGACAACGGACGGCGAGCGCTGCGACGATTCTTGGAGAGATTCCCGAATGAGCGAAGCTACGGACCATAGCGCGCAAGCTGTCGATTTCGATCGCCTGAGGGAGCTGTATCGCATCGAACGGGATCGGCGTGCGCCCGACAAGGCGCCGCGCGGCTATCTCGACATGCGCGAAGATTTCTCCGAGATGCTCGACGACCCTTATACCGAGGCTGAGCCGCGCGATCCGGTCGATGACGAAGTCGACGTGCTGATCGTCGGCGGCGGCTTCGGCGGGCTAATGACCGCAGCGCGCATGCGCGCGGCCGGGGCCGCGCGCATGCGTATCGTCGAAGCGGGCGGCGATGTGGGCGGCACCTGGTACTGGAACCGCTATCCCGGCGCCGCTTGCGACGTCGAATCCTACATCTACTTCCCGCTGCTCGAGGAAACCGGCTACATGCCGACCGAGCGCTACTCCAAGGCTGCCGAAATCCGCGAGCATTCGCGGCGGATTGCGCATCATTTCGATCTGTATGATTTGGCGCTGTTCTCAACCCAGGCCACCTCGCTCAACTGGGACGCCGATGCCGATGCCTGGATCGTCGAGACCAACCGCGGCGACCGAATGCGCGCGCGCTTCGTGGTCCTGACCACCGGGCCGCTCAACAAGCCCAAGCTGCCTGCAATTCCCGGCATCGAGGACTTCGCAGGGCACGCGTTCCACACCAGCCGGTGGGATTACGCGTACACCGGCGGAAGCGCGACTGAGCCAATGACCGGTCTCGCCGACAAGCGCGTCGCGATCATCGGCACCGGCGCGACCGCGATCCAGGCGGTGCCGCCGCTCGCGCGCGATGCGCAGCATCTCTATGTGGTCCAGCGCACCCCGTCGTCGGTCGATGCGCGCAACAACGCGCCGACCGATCCCGAGTGGGCGGCGAGCCTCAAGCCTGGCTGGCAGAAACGCCGGATCGAGAGCTTCACCGCACAGTTCACCGACCGGCTCGACATCCCCAACGAAGTAGATGACGGATGGACCGTGCTCGCCAACGCGGTGCGCGGCAAGCTTTCCGCGGGTCGATCGCTGTCCGAAGCGGGCGCGATGCTGGAAGAGGCCGATTTCGAGAAGATGGCCGAAATTCGGGAGCGGATTGAGAATATCGTCGATGACCAGGCAACCGCCGAAGCGCTGAAGCCCTGGTTCAGTCTGTTCTGCAAACGCCCCTGCTTCCACGACGAATACCTGCAGACCTTCAACCGGAGCAACGTGACCCTGGTGGACACGCAGGGCAAAGGCGTCGAGCACATCACCGCGAACGGCCTCGTCGTGGACGGCAAGGACTACGAGGTCGATTGCATCATCTACGCCACGGGGTTCGAGGTCGCGTCGGACTTCGCCAGGCGTGCCGGCTTCGACTTGCGCGGCGTCGATGGCCTGACTCTCGCCGACAAGTGGCGGGATGGCATGGCGACCTTCCACGGACTTCATGCGCGCGAATTTCCCAACATGTTCTTCATTAGCCAGGCGCAATCGGGGATGTCGGTCAACTTCCCGCACATGCTCTCGGTCCAGTCCGAGCACGTCGCCCACATCGTGGGCCATTGCCTGACGCATGGCATCAAGAAGGTCGAGGCGTCGGACGAAGCCGAGCGCGCGTGGACCGATACGATCGTCGGGCACAGCGCCGACCGCATCGCATTCCTCGAGAACTGCACGCCTGGTTACTACAACAACGAAGGCGGTAGCCTCGATTTCGCTGCCCGCAGTATGCCTTACGGACCCGGGCCGCTGGCATTCATCCAGATTCTCGAGGACTGGCGCAAGCAGGGCGAGTTCGAAGGGCTCGAGTTCGATGGCGAACCTGCGACGGCGAAGGAGAACGCATGATGGCCAAGGCAAACGGACGCAAATCTATCTTCATCACGGGCGCTGGCTCGGGCATGGGCCGCGCCACCGCGCTCAAGTTCGCGCGCGAGGGGTGGTTCGTCGGCGCATTCGACATCACCCGACCTGGGCTCGACAGTCTCCTGGAAGAGATCGGGGGCGATAACGGCGTCTTCGAGACGCTCGACGTGACCGATGCGGGTGCCTTCGCGCAAGCTATGAACTTGTTCGCGGATACCACGGGCGGAACGCTCGACCTGATGTTCTCGAACGCCGGTATCGGCGGCACGCCTGGGATGTTCGACGAACTCGCGTGGGACGACATCATGCAGGTCGTGAACGTCAACTTCCTCGGGGTGATGATCGGTATTCGCGCGGCGATCCCGCTGCTCAAGGCGACACCCGGCTCGCTGTGCCTGGTCAACGCTTCGTCGTCGGCGATCTGGGGCACGGCAGGGATCGCGATCTATTCAGCAACCAAGCACGCGGTGCGTGGGCTGATCGAGGCATTATCAATCGAGCTGAAGCGCTACGGCGTGCGCGCCGCGGACCTGCTGCCCGGCTTGATCGACACGCCGATCCTGTCCGACGGGATGCGCGCGATGGCGCCTAGCGAGGGCATGTGGCGGCTGGTGCCTCCCTCGGAAGTGGCCGATACGGTGTTCAGCGCCTATTCGAGCGATCAGCTCCACTGGTACGTCCCGGAAAGCTTGCGCGAATTCCATCGCCAGGTCGTCGATGATCCGGAAGGCGTGCGCGAGGAGCGGACCGAACTTGCCGCGCAAATGGCCGCGATGGCCGAACAGATGAGCCAGGAGAACTGAAGCCATGTCGATCCTCACCCAGCAAGCCGGCGCGCCGCAGCAGGACCACACCGACGACAACGCTGCGATCGCCGATCTGAAAGACGCCTTCGAAGCCCAGCGCAAGGCCTTCGCCGCCGATCGCTCGCCGAGCATTGAGGTCCGCCGCGAGCGGATCGGCGCGCTTGCGGGCATGCTGGTGGGCAACCGCGAGCGGATAGCGGACGCGCTGGCGAGCGATTTTGGCTGCCATCCGCGCGGCGCCTCCGACCTTATCGAGATGCTCGGGGTGGTCGGCCGGGCGCAATACGTGCTCGACCATCTCGAGGAATGGATGGCGGCGCAGCCGCGCGAGATCGATCCCGCCGCGCTGGCCGATGCTCGCGCCTACATCCGTTACGAGCCCAAGGGCGTCGTGGGTAACATCGTGCCGTGGAACTTTCCAATCGACATCGCGGTTGGCCCGCTGGCCGAAATGCTCGGCGCGGGCAACCGCGTGATCATCAAGCCATCCGAGTACGCTCCGGCATGCGCCGAGCTGGTCGCCGAGATGATCGCGGCGACGTACGATCGCGATCTGGTCCACGTGGCGGTCGGCGGTCTCGACTTGTCGCAGGCTTTCGCCGCGACGCCCTGGGACCACTTGCTCTACACCGGCAGCCCCGATGTGGGCCGCAAGGTCATGGCAGCGGCGGCCGCCAACCTTACCCCGGTAACGCTCGAACTTGGCGGCAAATGCCCGGCAGTGCTCACGCCGGGTTCGGTCAACGCGCGGAACGTCGAATCAGTCATAGGCACCAAGGTGATCAAGAACGGGCAGATGTGCATCAGCGTTGACTACGTGCTGGTCGCACGCGACGAAGTCGACGATTTCGTTAGCGAGGCTCGCAGCTTTATGGCCCGTGCCGCGCCTGACTACGCCAAGGGCGCAGACTGCACCGGCATCATCAGCGACCGCCACCTCGATCGCCTCAAGGACATGCTTGCCGAAGCCGAGCAGCGCCAGACGCGGATCGTCCACCTGGAAGAGAATGCCCAGATCGATCCGGCGACGCGCCGGATGCCGATCTCGCTGGTGATCGATCCTCCGGTGGACCTGCGCATCATGCGCGAGGAGATCTTCGGCCCGCTCATGCCGGTAGTGCCTTACGACGACCTCGACGAGGCCATCGAATGGATCAATGCCGGCGAGCGGCCGCTCGGGCTGTACGTGTTCGGAGAGAACGAAATCGACACCGACCGCGTGTTATCCGAAACCAGCTCGGGCGGGGCTGCGGTAAACACTTGTGCGCTCCAGGGTGGCCTGCCTTCGCTCGCCTTCGGCGGCAGTGGCAACAGCGGTATGGGCCGGCATCACGGCATCGAAGGTTTCCGAGAGTTCTCCAACCCGCGGGGGATCGTCGTCCGCGGCAAGGAGGGCGATCACATCGATGCATTCTACGCGCCGTACAGCAAGGCGGCGGCAATGGTCGATGCAGCGCTCGGCAGCAGCTGAGCACCAGCAGGGTTGCGGGGTCGAGACTGATTATGAGCGGAATGCAGGTCACCCGCAGAACATTCATCGATCCCGCTTAACACGCCACAATCGCCTTGAGTCTCATTCGGTATGTGAGGCCAGCCGTGCCATTCAGGATCGTGTGGGGTTGGGAGGGCAGTTCCTAAAACTGCCGCTCCGGCATGCGCACAATTGCTCACGGCGCAACAATGCCTTGGCCTGCTCCGCCAGAGCGCGGGACCGCTGCCGGGCAGTTGCGGCGAGCGATACGGCGCGCGCCGTCACCTCGCTCGCGCGGTCGAGATCGTCCGGAGCATTGCGCGCAAAATGGGCAACGGACAGGACGTGCAATTCTTCCAGCGCGATTCCGGCCGATGGTGTCAGCAGCGCGATTGTCTCGTCGAACCGATCAAGCTCATTGAGCAGCGCCGCCGTCCGCAAGCGCGGCGCGGGCGATCCCGGATTGCAGGCAAGCGCCTTGCGCAGGACAATCACTTCGGCCTGCGCGGCAAGCGCCTTGGCGGGTTCGGGGATTATCGACATCGCGTGGGCCATCGCGGGGACGTCTAGCCTAAAGCGCGGTGATGATGCCCGAGAAATCGAGTCCGCCGTGGCCGTCTGCGGCAAACTTTTCATAGAGTTCTTCGGCACGCTGTCCCATCGGCACGTTTGCGCCCGCGTCCTTCGCAGCCGCCATCGCCAGCCTCAGGTCCTTGAGCATCAGCGCGGTAGCAAACCCGCCCTGGTAGCCATTGTCCGCAGGCGTCTGCGGGCCGACTCCCGGGACCGGGCAATAGCTGGTCATCGACCATGACTGGCCCGAGGCTTTGGACGAGATGTCGTAGAAGGTCTGCAAATCGAGCCCGAGCTTTTCAGCCAGATTGAACGCTTCGCAGGTCGCCACCATCGTCGCGCCGAGGATCATGTTGTTGCAGATCTTGGCCGCCTGCCCCGAGCCGCTGGTCCCGGCATGGATGACCGCCTTGCCCATCGCGGCCAGGATCGGCTCAGCGCGCGCGAAGGCCGCGTCGCTGCCGCCGACCATGAAAGTCAGCGTTCCGCCATTGGCGGCGGCGATCCCGCCCGAAACCGGCGCATCGACCATCGCATAGCCCCCAGCCTCCGCCGCCGCGTCAACTCGTTTCGCGGTGCCGACATCGATGGTCGAGCAATCGAGCAGCAGCGCGGGTTGCGGCGTGTGGCCGACCACGTCGGCGGCATAAACGCTTTCGACGATCGCTCCGTTGGGCAGCATCGAGACCACCGCTTCGACACCCTGCACCGCTTCGCGCACCGAAGTGTAAGTCGCGCAGCCATGCTCGGCGGCACGGGCGAGCGCTTCGCCCGAGAGATCGAAAGCGTGGACTTCATGCCCCGCCTTGGCGAGGTTCGCGGCCATCCCGCCGCCCATGTTGCCCAGCCCGATGAAGGCGATTTTCATGGCTTACTTCCCCTTCCACACGCCGGGCCGCTTCTCGATGAACGCCGCCATGCCTTCGGCCTTGTCGGCGGTCGCGGTCAGCACCTGGAAGATGCGGCGCTCCATCAGCACACCCTGGTCGAGCGTGGTCTCGAACGCGGCATTGACCATTTCCTTGTTGGCGATTGCAGCGAGCGGCGCCATCGCTGCGATCGCCTGTGCGGTTTTGAGCGCATCGCCCAGCAACTCCGCCAGCGGCACCACGCGCGCGACGAGGCCCGAGCGCTCGGCTTCTTCGGCCCCCATCATCCGCCCGGTCAGGCACATCTCCATCGCCTTGGCCTTGCCCACCGCGCGGGTCAGGCGTTGCGATCCGCCCATCCCGGGGCCGACGCCGAGCTTGATCTCGGGCTGGCCGAACTTCGCGCTATCGGCAGCGATGATGAAGTCGGCCATCATCGCCAGCTCGCAACCGCCGCCCAGCGCGAAGCCGTTGACCGCCGCGATCCACGGCTTGCGCGTGGCTTTGACGATGTGGCTGGTCCAGCGCGCAAAGAAGTCCTCGGCGTAGAACTCGGCCGAAGGCTTGTCGAACATCTCCTTGATGTCCGCGCCTGCGGCAAAGGCTTTTTCGCCCGCGCCGGTCAGTACCGCGCAGCGCTGGCCGGGGTCGGCCTCGAACGCAGCGAAAGCGGCGATCAGCTCTTCGAGCACCGTGCTGTTGAGCGCATTGAGCGACTGGGGGCGGTTGAGCGTGACCAGCGTTACCGCGCCCTGCTGTTCGACGAGGATGGTTTCGTAAGTCATAGCGGCTTCCATTCTTCCTGCGCCGGCAAGGCTGCGAATATGGCATCGAGCAAATCGGCGGTGACACCTTCGGGGGTGGACGGATTCCACTGCGGCGTATTGTCCTTGTCGACGATCACCGCACGCACGCCTTCGGTGAAATCGGGGCGCAGCAGCACCCGGCTGGCGATGCGGTATTCCATCGCCATATTCTCTGCAAAGTCAGTCAGGGCGCGGCTTCCCGCCAGCTGGCGCAGCGCAACCTTGCAGGTCTGCGGGCTCTTGGTGCGCAGCGTTGCCAGTTCCTTGGCGGCCCATTCGCCCTCATCTGCTTCGAGCGAGGCGATGACGTCTTCGAACCGGTCCGAGGCGAAATGGCGCTCGATCAGCCCGGCATTGGCAGCAATCCGCGCGGGCGGCGGCTCAACCGAAAGCTCGGCCAGCACATCGGCCACGCGAGACGGACCGGCCGCTATCCGGCGCTTCGCCTCAGGCAACGCATCGGACGGCAGGTAATGTGTCGCAAGACCGGCCCACAGGCATTCCGCCCCGTCGAGCCGCGCGCCGGTCAGCGCAAGGAACTGCCCGACCCGGCCCGCCAGCCGCGACAGATACCATCCCCCGCCGACGTCGGGGAACAGACCGATGCCGGTCTCGGGCATGGCGAGGCGGGTATTCTCGGTCGCCACGCGGAACTTCGCGGGCTGCGAAATCCCGACTCCTCCGCCCATCGTGATCCCGTCCATGAAGGCGACGACCGGCTTGGGAAAACTGAACAGCAGATGGTTGAGCTGGTATTCGTCGTGGAAGAACTTGCGGCCAGAAATGCCGCCGTCGTTCAAGGCCGAGTTGCGCAGGAACGCGATATCGCCGCCCGCACAGAAGCCCCGGCCTTCGGCATGATCGATGATGACTGCCTCGACTGTCGGATCGTCGCGCCAGTCGAGCAGCGCCGCGGTCATCGCGTGGCACATGTCGAGCGTCAGCGCGTGCAGCGCCTTGGGTCGGCTGAGCGACAGGAACCCCGCGCCGCCCTCAACCTTCGTCAGCACATCCCGATCACCCTGAGCCTGTCGAAGGGTCATTGCCGCAGCAGGTCCCGCCCGACGATCATCCGCATCACCTGGTTGGTCCCCTCGAGGATCGAATGGACCCTGAGATCGCGCCAGAAGCGCTCGATCGGATAGTCCTTGAGATAGCCATAGCCGCCGAACAACTGGAGCGCGCGGTCGACCACCGAACTGCCATTGTCGGTCGCCAGCCGCTTGGCCATCGCCGAGAAGCGCGATTTGTCGGGCGCGTTCGACGTGACCTTGGCCGCCGCGAGATAAAGCAGCGCGCGCGCCGCTTCGAGATCGGTCGCCATGTCGGCGAGCATGAACTGGGTGTTCTGGAACTCCGCGATCGGCTGGCCGAACTGTTGGCGGTCCTTGGTATAGGCCACCGCCTCGTCGAGGCAGCGCTGCGCCCCGCCGAGCGAGCAAGCGCCGATGTTGAGCCGCCCGCCATCGAGCCCGGCCATCGCAAAGCGGAACCCGTCGCCTTCCGCGCCGACCCGGTTTTCGACCGGCACCTGCACATTGTCGAAGATCACCTGCGCGGTGGGCGAGGCGTTCCAGCCGAGCTTGCGCTCTTTCGCACCGAAACTGAGCCCCGGCATGTCCTTTTCGATCACCAGGCACGAGATGCCCTTGGCGCCGTCGACGCCGGTGCGGACCATCGTCACGTAAATATCGTTCACCCCCGCACCCGAGATGAACTGCTTGGTGCCGTTGACGATGTAGTGATCGCCGTCGAGGCGCGCGGTGGTCTTGAGCGCCGCCGCATCCGAACCCGAACCCGGCTCGGTCAGGCAATAGCTGGCGATCTGGTCCATCGCGACCAGGCCGGGCAGGTACTTGGCCTTCACTTCGCTCCCGCCAAAGCGGTCGATCATCCAGCTCGCCATATTGTGGATCGAGATGAATGCGCTGGTCGCCGGGCAACCATAGGCCATCGCTTCCATGATCAGCGCGCTTTCCAGCCGCCCGAGGCCGATCCCGCCGCTTTCCTCGCTGACATAGATCGCCGCGAAGCCCAGCTCGGCCGCCGACTTGATGGTGTCGCGCGGGAAGATCTGCTCCTCGTCCCATTTGGCGGCGTATGGCGTGATCGCGTCGGCGGTGAAGCGCCGCGCCATCTCCTGGATGGCAAGCTGGTCTTCGGTGAGCTGGAACTGGTCGGTCATGGCTGGTCAGGCCGGGCAGCGGTTGTACTTGAACGGCGTCGGCGAGGCGTTGGCGCCGTGCTCCATCCGCACCAGCACCTTGCCGCCTTCGCCCGCTTCGAGCGACTGGTCCTGGGTCCATTCCTGCCCTTCGCCGGTGAAGGCGAAAGTCCCGCGCATCCAGCCGTCGCCCGCCTCGGCGACCGAGGACAACTTGCCGACCGATTCGTAGAACTTGAGGCTGGTCGCGTCGATTGTCAGCAGCCCCTTGGCGTCGGCGCGACCGGACTCGCAGTCCGCCGCGACGAGGCCCCAGCGGCCCTGAATTCCGGCGGGGAGCGTAGTGGCCGCCAGGCTCGGGACCACTGCGGCCTCGGTCTTGATGTCGGACACGGTGGTCTCGCCAGGAGCGGGCGCAGCGCTGTCTTTTCCGCCCGAGCAGGCGGCGAGCGCGAAAGCAACGGACAGGCAAATCAAAACACGCATAATCGACTCCTCAGCCCATCGTCGGGATATCGAACGCGTTCCCGCTGTCCGGTGATCATCTGGCCAGCGCGCGGTGACGGTCAGGACGCCAGCCGCGCCATCACATCCTTGCCGAACAGCTCCTCGTCGCTTGGGATAATTTTGGTCACCGCCAGCGGCTTGGACACCCAGGTCTCGTTGATCAGATCGCGCCAGGTGATATTGTTGTTGGTGCCGTTGCCGCCCCAGCTGCCGCAGCCGAGCGAGAAGGTCTGGCGCATGCCGTTCCACAGATTGCCGCTGTTCGAGGCCGATTGCGGCTGGTTGACCATCACCCGGCTGGTGCGGGTGCCGTTGGCCAGCTTCATGATGTTGGCATCCGACTGCGAATAGATCCCGCAGCTGTGGCCCTGGCCCTGGTAGCTCTGGATTGCATTGGTCAGCTCGATCGCCGCATCGAGATCGGCTGCGCGGTACAGCGCCATGGTGACGGTCATCTTCTCGCCCGAGAAGGGGTGATCGGGACCGATGCCGGTTTCGGGGACGATGAAGAACTGGGTTCCCTCGGGAATTTCAAACCCGGCAAAGTCGGCAATGAACTGCGGGGTCTGCGCCACGACCTTGGCGTTGATATGGCCATCGACCCAGATCGCCTGCTGCAATTTGGCCTTCTGGTCAGCGTCGAGGATCAGGCCGCCCTTGGCGACCAGCTTTGCCAGCATCCGGTCATGGATCGCATCGACCAGGATCACCGCATTGTCCGACGAGCACGAGGCTGCCAGATCGAGCGTCTTGGAGATGCGGATCTTCTCCGCCGCATCGTCAAGGTCGGCGGTGTCGTCGACCGTAATCACCGCGTTGCCGACGCCGACGCCCAGCGCCGGGGTGCCGCTGGAGTAGGCTGCGGTCACCATCGCCGCGCCGCCGGTGGCAAGCACACGGTCGCACTGGCGCATCAGCTCGTTAGTCTTTTCCACCGAGGGGGTATCGATGCCGATCACCAGATCGGCCGGCGCGCCCATCTTGACCAGGGCGTCGCGCATCAGATCGCAGATCAGCTTGTTGGTCAGCTTGGCCCGCGGGTGTGGCGCGACGATGATCGAGTTGCGCCCTTTGACCGCCGATATCGCCTTGATCACCGGGGTCGCCTCGGGATTGGTCGAGGGCGAAAGCGCGCCGATGACCCCGACCGGCTTGGCGATCTTGACGATGTTGCGGACCGGGTCTTCCTCGAGCACGCCGACCGACTTGTCATCGATGATATCCATCAGTGTGGCGCGGGTCTTGCGGAAGATCTTGAGGTATTTGCCGTCGTAATTGCCCAGCTGGGTCTCCTCGACGGTGTGTCGCGCGATCTTTTCCGCGACATCCTGGCGCGCCACCGCCCAGACCATCGCCCGGATCAGGGTGTTGACCTGATCCTGCGTATAATCGGCGATCTGTTCTTGCGCGGCGCGCGAGCGGGCGACGAGCCCGGCCACTTCAAGGGCTTCGGGGGATTGTTCGACGATCTCGGGGCTGGCCATGCGGCCTCCTTTAGCTTCAGGACCGACTGCGCCGCTGCCGGGACCGGCAGGGGAAGGCAGAATCCTCTCTTCAGTCTTATGCCCGGCAATCCTGCACCCAACGATGCTTGCAGACAAGCGCGAGGCGGGTCAGTCCCGGAAGGAGGAATCGGTCCGGTCGAGCTTGCGCAGCAACGCGGGCCAGGCGAGCCCCTGCGAGACCATCGCCATGCCGCCCGCCGGGGTCTGCGTCTCAACCTTTTGCGGCGTGCCCTGCGGCGGATTGTAGAGCCGCTCGTAACCCGCGCTCAGCATCTTGACTTGGGCATCGCACGCCCGCTCGAGGAAATAGAGCCGCACGAAACAGTCGGCGACGCTTGCCCCCACCGCCAGCGTGCCATGGTTGCGCAGGATCATCGCATGCTTGTCGCCCAGATCCTGAACCAGCCGCTCGCGTTCTTCGAGGTCGGTCGCGATGCCTTCGTACTCGTGATAGGCGACGTTGTGCAGCGCGATCATCGCGGTCTGGGTGTGCGGCAGCAGGCCAAACTCCATCGCGCTGACCGCTTGTCCGGCAGGCGTGTGGAGATGCATCACCGCATGCGCGTCGTCGCGTGCCATGTGGATCGCCGAATGGATGGTGAAGCCCGCCGGGTTGACCGGATGCGAGGTCGGTACCACCGGCTTGCCCTCGACATCGATTTTGACCAGGCTCGAGGCGGTGATTTCCTCGAACATCATGTCGTAGGGATTGATCAGGAAGTGATGCTCGGGCCCGGGGATGCGCGCCGAGAGGTGCGTGAAGATCAAATCGTCCCAGCCATAGAGCGCGACCAGCCGGTAAGCGGCGGCGAGATCGACCCGGATCGCCCATTCCTCAGGTGAAACCGAACCGCGGATATGATCGTCGTTCGCGCTGCGCATCTGGGTAGCCATGATTGTCCTCTCAAGCCGGTTTGCGGACCCTTTAGCACATTCTCGGTGCGGTTGAGAAAGCCCAAAATTCATCGCGCGATTCTGCCCCATTCGGCACGGCAAGGTTAGCGTGTGGAGTGAATTTTTTGCGCATCGTTGCTCCGGATGGCGCTCGATTGCAGTTCGTGTGGAACTTGAAACTCCCGGAAAACCGGGCATTCCGGAGTGGATTCCAAACATTCGGTTAGACCTCCGTTAACCCCGTTCGAAGACCCGCCATTCAGGTTACGATGGCATTTAGGTTCCCGACGATATTCGGGAGACCTTGAAATGAACATGCGCCTTGTGGCTGCTTCGGTGGCCGGATTGTTTGCCCTGACCGCTCCCGCTTCGGCCGTTGCGCCCGGGGTCAGCCTGGCCTCCAGCCAGTTCACCATCGAGCTGGTCGGCTATGTGCCGGTGATCTGCCGCGCCAGTGTCGACGCTTCGCTGGTCGGCACCGCCGCCGGCAGCAACTCGCTCGGCTCGCTCAATGAATTCTGCAACAGCCCCAATGGCTACCGGGTCCACGCCGATTATTCGGCGTCGCTCGCCAACGCCAAGATCATCGTCGATGGCCAGCCGGTTGCGCTCAGCGACGCGGGCACCGCGGTGATCAGCCAGTCGGATAGTGCCGCGATCGACAGCCACACCTTGTCGCTCGAACTGCCCGAGGGCGTTGCGGGCGGCCAGCTGAGCTTCCGCATCGAACCGCTCTAAGCCGATCTCCCCGCCGTAAACGAAACGGCCCGCCTCCCTTTACCGGGAAGCGGGCCGTTTTCGTTCATGCGCCCTGCGAATCAGGGGATGCTGTAGGTGGTCGCACAGTCGATCGGTGCCGCCGTCGCGGCCGCCAGCGGCGTGATCGTTACGGTCAGCGTATCGCTATAGGTCGGCGACGGGGTCTTGCCCTGCCCGCCCTCAAGCAAGGTGCCCTGGATCCCGAGCGAGTCCTCGAACGACGCGCCAACCCCGGCTCTTGCGCAGGTCTGGGAAATCACCGTCTGTCCGGGGGTCCCGGCATTACCGAAGTTCTTGTTCTGCCCAAGGAATTTGAGATTGTAGCCAACAGTCTCGTTAGCGACCGCCAGGCTTCCAGTGGGATGCTTGAGCCGGAAGGCATTGAGCGACGACAATTCCACCTGATACGGCCCCGAGCTCTGCACCCGCACGTGGTTGGATGGGTTGGTGCGATAGCTTGCCGGGGTGGTCGTCACTTGCGTGGTGGTGACGGTGCCGATCTCGCCAAAGTCGAGCGCGGTCCCGGCAAAGCTGGCCTGCAGCGCGCTCAGCACCGTGATCGGGAAGGTCACCGCATTGGCCAGCGTGCCGGTCTGTTCGGTCGGCGCACCACCGCCGCTGGTCGCGCAGGCAAAGTTGGCATCGAACGGCAGCGTGGTCGATGCATTCAGATTGAGGTTGGGCGGCACCGTGATCGTGAAGGTAACCTGCGCAGTATCCGACGCCGTGTTGTTCCCGGTAAATTCGATTTTGAGAAAATTGTTCGGCGGGACCGGGTTGAGTGCGGTCGGTGACACAATCGGTGCGAGCGCAGCGAAATTATAGAAGATATTCTGGTTGAGTCCGGTAACGCTGCCCACCACGACCACTGAGGTCGGCACGATCGTGATTCCGTCCGCCGCCGCGCTGTTGCTCTTGAGGTAGAAGTTGACGACCGAAGTTTTCCCGCCGCCCGCAGGGTTGATGCGGGTTAGGTTGAGCGTGATCGAGGCGGGCGCGATCGGGGTGGCATTGAACGGGTCGTAGACCCCGCCCGACGCGGTCGCACTGCCGGTGATCCCGCAGGTCGCGGCCTGCGCCGGGGCGACCCAGCCCGCCAGCGATGCGGCGAGGCCCATCGCCATCGCCTTCAAAGGAGATATCCTGAGCATCTTAACGTCCCTTCAGCGGCGTGATTTCGCCAAGGCGGACGATGCCCTGGGAGTCGGCCGGAATATCGATGACATACACTGAGTTTTGCTCGTCGAGCATTTCGATTCGCCACTGTCCCGGAGCGAGACCGGTTGCCCCGAAACGACCAATGCGATTGGTAAACAGCGTCACCGCCGGATGATCCGGATGGTTGATTTCCTTGGCAATTCCCGACACCAGCGCGACCGGCTGGCCATCGGCGTTTACCATGGTGCCCAGCGCGGTGACGTTATAGTCGGACCCGACTTCAAGCACATAGCCGCTGCGATAGGCGGGGAAGACCTTGAACGAGCCCTGCCCGATATCGGTGCCCGCCGGGGCGTTGGCGACATCGACCGGGATGGTGCGTTCGGCGTAGGATGAGAGGCTTGGCATCGTCGCCACGCCCAGCGATCCGCTGTTGGCGCTGAACCCGAACGGGGTCGGCTCGACGATGACGTCGGCACCCTTGAGGCCCCGGTGCGGCTTGATCAGCGCAAAGCTGTCATAGATCGGCCGTCCGACCGACAAGGTGTCGCCCGCCAGCGCTATCGAGGTGCCCAGACGGAAGGTGGAACGCTGGTTGGTGCTGTTGCCGAAGCTGCGATCGAAATTACCGAAGTGGCTGAAGCCCAGTTCCGCGCGGTTTGCCAGATAGTTGGCGTTGACGTTGACGCCCGCGTTGAAATCCGAGCGCTCGATATCGGCGCTGACGTTGTAGCTGCCCACTCCCGATCCGTGGAAGGTCTGGTAAGTGGCGCGCATGCGGTTGTCGCGTGTATCGTATTCGGTCCGCACGCTCGAGAAGCGGCCCAGCCGGACCGTAAGCGTCAGGAAGCCGCTGACTTCCTCGCCGCGCGAATCCTTTTCGTAGCGGGTCTCGGCGGTCAGGCTCGCGCGCGGCGAAATCCGCCAGCCGCCCGACAGGCGATAATTGTGGACGTCAGGATTGAGGTCCCGGCCCTTGGAGAACCGCGCATCGACCCCGGCGTAGAAATCGGCGTTGAAGGCATGGCTGTAGCCGCCGCCCACCTCGTATTCGAACGGGTTGTTGAGCAGGAAGAACGGGACCGGGGCAAAATTCCTGCTGCGATGCTCGGCAAACAAATTGAAAGTATCGGCCTGGCCGTTGGCGTGCTGGATCAGCCGCTGGAACGTGCCCTGCACCGCAAACCCGTCGCCGATACGATTGCTATGGCTGAACGCCGCGTTGGTTCCGAAAGTGCCGATTTCGGTGCCCAATACCGCCTCGATGCCGCCCAGTTGACCGAATTCGTCGGCTTGGAAATTGGCCCCGAGCGTCAGGAAGTCGCTCACCCCGTGGCGAACGAAGCCCGACACGGTCCAGTCGTCGCTGTAATCGGGACCGTGGATGCCTTGCGGAGCCTTGACCCCGGCATAGACCCCGAATTCGGTCAGCCCCTTGGCCAGCTGGGTCTGGTCGAGGAAGATGTTGAAGCGCAGCACCTCGGTCCGCCCGCTATCGTCGAGCACGTTGAGGCGGATGTCGTTGGCACCCTGCGCAAACGGGAAATCGCGCAGATTATAGTTGCCCGGCGCGAGCTGGAGGCGGCGAACCTGTTGCCCGTTGATGATCACCTCGACCGTCGAGGGACGTTCGAGCCGGAAGGTCCGGTCGCCGCGCGGGCGGATGATCTGCTGCGGGTTGAGTGTGCTGTAGGAGCGGACCAGCGAGATGCCCGCCATGTCGGGCGCGGCCTGGAAGCCGCGCGACTGGGTTTCGAGATCGCCCCCGGTAAAGCGGATCAGATCCCTGAGGTCGTCGAAGACCAGGCGGCTGCCGAGCCGCTGGAAATCGACCCCATTGTTTCCCGGGATCCAGATCGCATCGCTTTCGGCGACGACATCGCCCATCCGCACTGCGCCATCGAGCAGGAACACCGGATCGGCGAACCCTGTATCGAACCCGTCTTCGACCAGATCGAGCGAACCGCGAATATTGAGATAGGCGCTGAAATCCTCGCGCTTGACGAAAGTGCCGAGCATTTCGCGATCGAGCGGGGTGACCGACAGGCTGCGCGAGGCGCGGGCTTCGACCGGGATGATGAAGCGCAGCTCAAGCGTGCGCGGATCGTATTCGACCGGCACGCCCGATGGCGCAAAGTCGGCCGGACCGACCGCATTCTTGCCCGCAAAACTCGCCCGCAACCGTTCGAGCACATCGGGCGCAAGCACGGTCGCCAGCAGGCTGAGCGCGCGATCGGCGGGGAAACTGAGCTGAGCATCCGCGCTGATCGTCAGCGGCATGTCGCCCAGATAGGTCGAGCCGTCCTTGGCCGGCACGGTCAGCGCGATCGCGCGTCCGGTGGGGTTGAGCCGCTGCGCGCGCGCTGCCGGGGTTGTCGGCGCGCCGGTCTGGCCCGCATCTTCCGCGGCGGCGTCGGCACGAACCTCCGACGCCAGCGCCATGTCGGCATGAACCACCGCCCAGAGACTTGCCCCGAGCAGTAGACCGATGTGCTTGCCCCCAGCATTCATGATCAATTATCCGCGCTAAAGCTCGCCTCGACCGAGCCGCCGTCTTGCGGCAGTTCGATCGGTACCGTGATCCGGCGTGACTGGTTGCCGCCAATCAGCCCGAACCCCATCGTCTGCTGGATTTCGGCACCCGACAGCGTGCGCCGGAACACTTCCTTGCCCGCCGCATCCTTTTCGGTGACGCGCAGACTGCCGTTGGAGAGATAGCCGTGCGCGCTCGACGCGTTGGCAACCGTCACCACCGGCATCGGCTTGCCCGCCGCGTCCCGGCCAATCTCGGCGCTCGCGACGCTCAGCCGCGGCTTCGCCCCGCCCGGCGCGACGCTGACCAGCACCTGGAAATTATACAGGATCTGGATGGCGGATTGCCCCTCGGGCAGCTTGACCGGCAGCTGCGCCACGGTGACGTAGTAATGCTTGCTCTTGGCCAGCTCGGGATCGCCGACGTACTGGACGCGGAAGGTCTGGGTCTGGCCCGGCTCGATCAGCGCCTGCGGCGGAAATACCAGCAAATCGCCCGGATCCTTGCCCGTCTGCCGGACCCCGTCGGTGGTCAGCTCGAGCTCCTGCACGGTCAGTTCGACCGGGAGCGGCGTCGCAAAGGTATTTTCCACCGTGATGACCTGCGCCATCCCGCGCCCGGCGGTGGCAAGATCGATGACGACGGGTTGCACCGTCATGGCGCTCGCGGCCTGGGCCGGGAGCAGCAGGGCCGAAAACATGGTTAATGCAAGTTTCAAACGTGACTTCACTTGGTTCCTCCCGATGATCGTCCCCGAACCGCCCTAGTTGGCGGCGTGGAGCTCGATCACGATGGTATCGTTGTAAGTGCCGGCCACGAACGGGCCGCTGCCTGCAGGGGTCGAAATGCGCAAGTTCATGTCGCCGGTTCCGGCCTGCGCCGAATCGATTGCGCCGGATCCCGCGTCGCTGCCACGGGTGAGTGCCTGGCCAGCCCAGCCGAGTTGCAGCTCATAGGGCAGGAATTCGGAGAACCCGCGCGCGCCGCGGTTGGTGATGCTGCTTGCCCCGGCGCGCAGCATCCCGCCATTGGCGCTGCGCATCACCATGCGGTGCGGCGAATTGCAGATCACCGGGAAGCTGAGCTCGATCGACGAAGCGTTGGACTGCGCGGTCTGCGGATTGACGAATTCGACAATGCCGACCCGCCCCGAAGCAAAACCGTTGAGCCCGAAGGTCGAGTTGATCGCATTGCTGGCGGTTGGCGCGTTGAGCACGCAGGCGGCCGGGGCATCGCCCAGCAGTTCCAGCCGCTGACCCGAGGTATCGAGTTGCTGCGCCGCAGCGGGAAGCGCTGCAAAAATGCCGAGCGCGGCGAGGAGGAATACCGGGATACGCATCAGCGGGGCTCCAGGAAAATGCGCAGCGTGTCGCCATAGGCACCCGCCAGCAGCGGCGCGTTGACCCCCGTGTTCGATGCACCTTGCGTCACCTCGATCCGCAGCAGCATGTCGCCGGCGGTTGCATGATTTACATCAATCCGCTGCTCGGAAATCTGGCGCAGCTTGGCGTTGGCATCGAGGCGGCCATTGGTGTCGCCCCAGGTGAGCCGCGCTTGGTACGGCAGCGCATAGGCGAAGGCGGTCGACGTCGTGCTCGCACTGATCCGCCCGTCGGTCGGCCACAGGCCATTGTTCTGCGATTCGATGCGGACCCGGTGCGGAAAGTTGCAGAAAGCTTCGAAGCTGATCGTCGCGCTGGCGGCGCGCGCGGCGAGCGTCTGCGGATCGGTCAGTTGCAGGATGCGCAGCGTATCGCCGTCGAGCCCGTTGATGTTGATCAGCGCGCCGCCCTGGATCCGCCCGCGCTGCATCGCGCAGACCTGCGGGGTGCTGCCGATCACCGGCATCGAGCGCGCCGCGACCCGCGCCGCGGCAACCTGCGCCGAAGCTGGCTGGGCCGCCAGGACCGCAACGGCGGTGGCGAGGGCGACAGCAAGGAGGTTGTTCCGCTTGGTCATGGTCAGTCCACCGCCGTCAGCGTTACGGTGACGGTTCCGCGATAAGTGGTGTCCGCGACCAGCCGCAGTGCGCTGCCCCCGGTCGTCGCAAAGCCGCCGATCCCCACCGTGATCGGGCCGGTAAAGGCCGAATTGCGGCTCTGGGTGGCGGCCGGATTGGTCGCCTCGCCGGTCCGGTAGCTCGCCGGGGTGGTGGTCCAGCCCGAGGCCGTCGCAGTGTAATCGACCTGGCGCGAAAATCCTTCGGGCGGCGTCACTGTGAAATTCTGCGCGGTCATCGGCGTGGCGACGACGTTGATCGTGGTCCGCGTTGAGCAGTACGAGCCAGCCAGCGTTTGATCAGGTGCCGACAGCTCGCTGCGCAAGAAGCCAGTGGTGGTATCGATCAGCACGCCGACATCGAAGGTGTTGCCGCCGGTCAGCGTGCCGCCCGCGCAGATAATCGGGACAGTACCGACGATTCCGACATTCTTGGTCGAGGTGTTCGACTGGGCCAGCGCCGTCCCGGGCAAAGACCCGGCGAGCAGCGCGGCAGCGATCACGAGAGACGAGCGCATGGCCATGTTCCTCAATTCGCTACCGCTGCCGGGCCAAGCGTCACGGTTACCGTGCCGCTGTAGTTGCCCGTCACCAGCAAATTGTCGCCGGGCACCGAGAAGCTCGACAGCGTGACACCGATGTCGGCCAGCTTGGGCAGCGGATGGCTCGGCCCGCTTCCGGTGCTGGAAGCCGAGGAGCCGTTGGCCGTTGCCGCGGTGGTGGTCGCGGCATTGCCCGCGGCCCAGCCGGCCGCGGTTGCCGTATAATTTACCGCCCGCGCGAAGCCCGCCGGCGGTGCCCCGGCATTGGCCGCCAGCAACGCATTGGCCGTGACCGTCACTTGCGATCCCGCGAAGTTGCAGAAGCTCGCGGGCAGGCTCACCGACTGGGCAGGGAGGACCGCGATCCGTCCGGCGCGCGTGCCGGTGATTGCGATCATCACGCCCAGATCGACCAGCGCCGGGTTGGGTCCGCCCAAGATGCAGACCGGGGCAACGCGGCCGTTGACGGCCACGTTGCCCGTGTTCGACGGATTGGCCTGCGCCATCGCGGCGGCGGGGAACACCACCAGAACGAGAGCAGAAAGGCCAAGCAGCTTCTTCATCGGTTCAAGTCCTCAGTCCGTCGCGCGTCGGTCAGATCGCCGGAGCGAGTGTGACCGCGACATTGCCGGCGTAGGCGCCCGCAACCAGCAGCCCGGCCGCAGTCGAAGCGGCCGACAGCGTGACCAGCACGTTGCCGGTGAACAGCCCAACGTTGGCGGGAGTACCCGCCGCCAGCGCACCCACGCTGGTGTCGGTCGCATTGACCGAGTTGGCATTGGCCGTCGCGGTATAGTCGACCCGGTTGACGAAGCCCGTTGCCACGCTGGCAACGTTGGTCAGCGGCGTAGCGGTGACCGTCATCGTCGAGGCGGAACTGTTGCACCAGCCGACCAGCGTCTCGTTGCGGCCGTTGACGGTAGCCGCGTCGAGCGAACCCGCGCCCGCGCCGGTCCCGGTCTGCGCCAGTTCGGTGATGGTGATGGTCTTGCTGTTCGTCGTGAACAGGCAGCGACTTGCCACCGCGCCGTTGACGATGACGTTACCGGTCGAGCTCTGGGCAAGCACGGGGCTGGCCAGGAGCGCGAGCGGTGCCGCGATGAGAAGCAGTTTACGCATGGTAATTCCCCTTGGAAGCTGCCGATCAGGTCGGCGAGACGGTGATCGAAATGGTGCTGCTATAGCTGCCGGCCTTGAGCAGGTCGGTCGCATTGGTGGTGTGACCGGTCGAGACCGTGACACGCACGTTGCTCGCTGCGTTCTTGAGCGGGGCACCAAGGTTGGTGGTGGTCGCGGCGGGCAGGACATCGGCCGTGTTGTAGACTGCCGTTGCGGTGCCCGTGGTCGCCTTGTCGGCCACCAGCGTCGAGGTGTAGTGGACGCGACCGGTGTAGCCGTTGGCGGTGGTCGGGTCGGTCGAGTGGTTGAGCGCATCCGACGACACCGTGATCGACGGCGTCGCGCCGGTGCAATTGACGGTGAACGAACGGGTTAGGCCGCCCGTCTGAGCTCCGAACGCGGCATCGACGGTGCCATTTGCCAGCGCCAGTTCGTTCAGCGTGATCGTGCCGGTGATCGGCGTGATCGCGGTGCACTTGGCGGCAACGGTGCCGGTGACACCGACGGTGCCCGAGGCGGACTGTGCCGCAGCCGGGGTAGCGAGAGCGGCAGCCGAAGCGGCCAGCGCGATAAGGGCAATCTTCTTCATGGCTTCTTCCTCACAATGCCGGAAATCCGGCGCTTCATCCTATCCCGTCGCCGATCCCCTGGCTCCGGGCATTCCTTCGTCGGCCCCCTAGGAGGCCGGTGAAACCGTAATCGTCAGCGTGTCCGTGTAAGATCCCGCAACCAGAATATCCGGTCCGGGAAATGCGGGAGCACTGACGCGCACATACGAGCCGTTCAAATTGACCGAGGCACCGAACGGCAGCCCGACCGTGGGCGAGGCCGTACCGCGCAAGGTGCAGGCTGCGGCGCTGCTGCTTTTCAGGTTCGCCGCCGGGCAATTCCCCGTGGTCGGCCCGCCGCTGCCCTGGACTATGTTCACGGCTACGTCGTAGGGTGCCAGATTGGCATAGCCGGTCGTGGCGGACGCGGAACTCAGCAATCCGCCGTTGGTCGAAACGATCGCCATCCGCGAGGGGCCGGTGCACACCAGCTGCATCGTGAAATCATTGGTCCACGAATTGACATCGATGAACCCGGGAATGTTGTAGGTGCCATTGGGCGCGCCCGCGGTGGCGAAGTTGCAACTGCCGCCGATCGAGGCGCGAACCGGGATGGCCAGCGTGATCGAAATCGGGGTCTGCGGCCCACCCGGGACAGGATAATACGCGGTCTGTGCCGCAGCGGGCATGGCCGCGCCAAGTGCCAGCGCCACAAGCGCGCCACCGGCCAGCCGTTTGCCAAAGATGCCAGTCACCCGTGTCAACGCAATCCCACTCCCACGACAAATCCTCACCACGACAAGCCGTGGCGGATTCCCAGAAATTCTTGCGGACCCTCGTTTGGAAACCGGCTGGCTTGAACGCAGGCTCGATTTCGCAACGATATTAATGCGAGTCTGCCCGAACTCGGAAACAAAAAAACGATTCAACCCGCCAGGACCTCAATCCGTCGCGAAATTTCACAACGCAGTTTACGCTAATATTCTGATTGTTAAGCAAAATATTCCCGAGACGAAATCTCGCGGTTAGGTGCGATTAATTAACGCAAACCGCTTACATGTTTGGTTAACGGGCATAAAATGATGCTTTCGTGAGACTCGAATCGCGGCGCTGGGGGCGAGTCGCGCCGACGAGTCGCCATGGTGAGTCGCAGCGGGAAAAAACCGATTGCATTCAGTTCGACGACCCCCTTCCCGCGCACTGCCGGATCGGGCACGGTGTCAGCGTGGGGGATACCGAAAAACTCGATCTCGCGGTGGTGGGCAAAGGCTTCGCGCCGTGCCTGATGGCGTTGGCCTTGCTCGCCGCCCGCCCGCGCCTCAAATTGTTGGTGCTGACGCTCGACCGGGAAGTCGGCGGACGCCATTTCGAGCTGGTGCTGCCCGAACGTCTGCCAGCGATCGCGATGGGACTGCTCGATTCCGCAGTCGTCCGCGAATGGCCCGGCTTCCTCGTCAACCGGGCAGGGACGACCGAATATTGCGCGGAGCGCGTGGCGCTGCTCGACCCGGTCCAGCTGTGGCTCGAATTGCGCGAAAGGGTCGACGATGCGCGGCTGATCGTTGCTTGCGGCGGCGTGGAGTGGGACGGCAGCTGGCTGAGCTGGGAGGACGGGGATGCACGGGTCGCCGAACTAGTCGATTTGCGGGCACTCGCCTTTCCCGAACGCCAGAGCGATATCGTCGCAGCCGGTGCGCTGGCCGATCTGCAGCATCCGGTGCTGGCCGACTTCGATGCCGCCGGTGAAGCGTGGCACTACCTCCAGTATATCCCGCTCGGCGCAGACCGGGTCGCCATCGAGCGGGTTGCTGGATCCAGTATCCACCCATTGCTCGCCGGAAACGATCCCGCCGAACTGCCCACTGTCAAGGCGATGGCCAAGCTGTGCGAGCTGTGCGCCGAAGTACTCGGCCGGATCGCGCCGACCGCTTAGGCGGCAGATTGTGGCCTGGATCGAGTGTGCAGTGCGTTTGGCGCGTTCAGGCTGCGCGCGCGCGCAGCCACGCGATCTGGCGCACCGCCAGTGCATAGCCGTTGACGCCCAACCCCGAGATCACGCCGGTCACCACCTGGGTCATGATCGACTTCGCGCGCCATTCGGCCTCGCGGCGGTGGATGTTGGAGATATGCACTTCGATCACCGGGCAATCGACCAGCTTGAGCGCATCGAGCACCGGAAAAGCAGCATAGCTGAAAGCGGCCGGGTTGATAACGATCCCCGCCATGCCCTTGCGCGCCGCCTGGAGCCATTCGACCATCGCGTGCTCGGCATCGGTCTGGCGGAAATCGAGAGCATAGCCGGCCAGCTCGGCCTCCGTCCGGCACAGCGCCTCGACATCGGCGAGCGTCTCGCGCCCGTAAATCTCCGGCTCGCGTTCGCCCAGCAGGCTGAGGTTGGGTCCGTTTAGGACCAGGATAGTGCCAGACATGCGCGCGATGCTCCCCTGTTCGGCACCCGCATTACCGGAAAGCAAGCTGTAACCCAAGCGCCTGCCCGCGCGAATAGCGATTGGCCCTAGCTCGTTGCTGCGGCTTGCGGCATGATCTCGGCCGGTTGGAGGAGCACCGCATGACCACTGCCGCTGGTGACGATCTGCCGCCGATCCCGGCTATCGCTGACCCGCCGCGCGGCGGCGAGCTGGTCCGCCGCCACAGCCTGGTCACGCGCATCTGGCACTGGACCAATGCGGTAACGCTGCTCGTCATGCTGATGAGCGGGCTGATGATTTTCAACGCGCATCCAAGGCTTTACTGGGGGCAATACGGTGCCAACCGGGACCACGCCTGGCTGCAGATCGGTGGTCGGGGCGAGGCCGGGGCGCTCAAGATCGGATCGTTTGCGCTCGATACCAGCGGCGTGCTGGGTTCCTCGGTGGGGGTGGACGGCCAAGTCCAGCAGGTCGCCTTCCCGCATTGGGCGACCATCCCTTCGGACTACAGCCTGGCCGACGCACGGATCTGGCATTTCGCATTCGCCTGGGTGCTGGCGGTGGGACTGCTGGTCTATTTGCTGTGGGGACTGGCCCGCGGACATATCCGGCGCACCTTGCACATTACCCGGAGCGAGTGGCGGCCTTCGCATATCTGGCACGATATCAAAGAGCACGCCCGGCTGCGGTTCCCCACCGGCGTCGCGGCCCTGCGCTATAACGTGCTGCAAAAGCTGGCCTATTGCGGCGTCTTGTTCGGGCTGCTGCCGCTGATCATTTTCACCGGGCTGACCATGTCGCCGGGGCTCAATGCCGGGATGCCGTGGCTGCTCGACCTGTTCGACGGGCGGCAATCGGCGCGTTCGCTGCACTTTCTCGCGGCTTGGGGTTTGGTCGGCTTCTTCCTCGTCCATATCGCGATGGTGGCGCTGGCCGGACCCTTTAACGAGGTCCGCTCGATGATCACCGGCTGGTATCGCCTACCCGAGGAAAAGCCATGACCGACAACCCCTTATCACGCCGCCGCCTGCTCGGGGCGGGTGCCGCGAGCGTTGGCGGCCTGCTGCTCGGAGGCTGCGACAAGCTCAATGCCAGTCCCGGTTTCCGCTCGCTGCTCACGGGTGCAGAAGCGTTGCACAAAGGTGCACAAAGGTTGCTAGTCGGCACAGCACTGGCGCGCGAGTTCACCGAGCGCGAGATGAGCCCGATCTTCAGGGCCAATGGCAGCACAACGGTCGCGGACCAGACCTACAACGCCCATGCAATGCGGGGTTTCGGCGGGTGGTCGCTGGTGGTCGACGGGCTGGTCCGCCAGCCGCTTGCCTTGCCGCTCGCTGCGCTCATGGCGATGCCCCAGCGGACCCAGATCACCCGGCACGATTGCGTCGAGGGGTGGAGCGCAATCGGCAAGTGGCAGGGGCCACCGCTCGGAGCGATCCTTGCCCGCGCCGGATTGCTCCCCGCGGCGCGCTACGTCGTGTTCCATTGCGCCGACCGGATCGGCGGCAAGCCCTATTACGAATCGATCGACCTCACCGATGCGTTCCACCCGCAGACGATCCTGGCGTGGCGAATGAACGGGCAGCCGCTACCGATAGCGCATGGCGCGCCGCTGCGCCTCAGGGTCGAGCGCCAGCTGGGCTACAAGCACGCCAAATATGTGATGCGAGTGGAGCTGCGCGAAACGCTCGCCGGGCTCTACGGCGGCAAGGGCGGGTTCTGGGAGGATGGCCACGATTACGCATGGTACGCGGGGATTTAGACCTTCCCGCCCAGCCCCTCGCGCAAGATTTGTTCCGCCACCGCAACGACCTCCTCGACCGGGCGATCCTCGCTCCACACGCCGAAGCGCAGGCCCAGAAACACGTTCATTCCCATCACTGCCCAGGCGCGCACTTCGTTGTCGCCGGGCGCAATCGCGCCGCTGGCCACGCTTTCGTCGAACCGCGCCGCGATACGCGCGGCGGTGCCTTCGTAATGCGCACGGTAGCTGGCCGGATCGGCGAACTCGGCTTCGTCGATGATCCGGTAGAGCTCCTTGTGCTCGCGCGCGAACCGCAGGAACCCGGCGAAGGCCTCGCGCTCGCGCTGGATGCCTGTAGCCCCCGGAGTGACCGCCGACGCCGCCAGCGTAGCAACGCTTTGCGACATGTCGCGCACCAGCGCCGAGAAGATCGCGTCCTTGCTGTCGAAATAGGTGTAGAAACTGCCGAGCGCGGTCCCGGCGCGGCGGGTGATCCCGCTGATCGACGCTTCGTGAAAACCGCGCTCGCCGAATTCGAGCGCGGCGGCATCGAGCAGGCGGCGCAAGGTCTCGCGCCCCCGCGCGGTGCGCGGCGCCTTGCCCGGGCTCGCACCGCCCAGACCTCCCCCATTGCTTTGCGCGACTGTTGCCATCGCGACACGGCTTAGGGTGAAATCGCGCGCAGGCCAAACAAAAGTTGAAACATGGTTCAACTTTCAATATCGGAACAACAGAGCGCGGCAGATCGGCCGCCGGAGGAGAGCTCGATGACCCGGAAAATCTCGCCCGCGCGCCGCGCGTTGTTCACCGCACTGATCGCGACTTCTGCCTTTACCACCCCTGTCTTGGCCCAGAGCACCGCGACTGCGGTCGCCGGTGAAGACAACGACAACGGCGTGATCATCGTCACCGCGCGCCGCCGCGAGGAAAACCTGATCGACGTGCCGATCGCGATCACCGCGCTGTCGGGGGACCAGCTCGCCGCAAGCGGAGCCGCCGATATCACCGCCCTCGCCGAGACCGTCCCCAACGTCACGCTCGAATCCAGCCGCGCGACCAATTCGACGCTCACCGCCTTCATCCGCGGGGTCGGTCAGCAGGACCCGGTCTCGGGCTTCGAACAGGGCGTCGGCATTTACCTCGACGATGTTTACCTCAACCGTCCGCAGGCCGCGGTGCTCGATATCTACGACGTCCAGCGCATCGAAGTGCTGCGCGGGCCCCAAGGCACGCTCTATGGCCGCAACACCGTGGGCGGCGCGATCAAATACGTGACCCGGCGGCTTGACGACGAGGCGCATGTCTCGGCGCGCGCGACCTACGGCAGCTACAACCAGGCCGATGGCGTGCTCAGCGTCAGCGCCCCGATCGGTTCGGGCGTGCTGCGCGTCGGCGGCGCGGTCGCGCGGCTGACCCGCGATGGCTTCGGCAAGAACCTGACCACCGGGCTCGACAACTACAACAAGAACGTCTGGGCGGGTCGCGGCACCATCGAAGTCCATGGCAATGGCATCTTCGCGCGCCTCTCGGGCGACTACACGCATGACAAATCGAACCCGCGCGGTGGCCACCGCCTGATCCCCAGTCTGCTCACCGCAGCCCCGGTGCTGGCCAACGTCTATGATACGCGCGGCGGGCTCAATTTCCCGGTGCAGGACGTCGAAGCCTATGGCGGCTCGCTGTTCCTCGAAGCCGAACCAGCCGATGGCCTGACCTTCCGTTCGATCACCTCGTTGCGCAAGGACGATTCGGCCACGCCGATCGATTTTGACGCGCTGCCGGGGGTCGATGTCGATGTCCCCGGCTTCTACCGCAACAAACAGTTCAGCCAGGAACTGCAACTGCTGGTCAGCAAGGGCAATTTCAACGGGTTGGTGGGCTTCTATTACCTCAACGCCTCGGCGCTGACCCAGTTCGACGTGCGGCTGTTCAACGTGATTGCGGGCCTCACCGGGTTCACCAGCGCCGACATCGGCACCGACACGATGGCCGGGTTTGCCGATTTCACTTACGATTTCACCGAGCAGTTCAGCCTTTCGCTCGGTGGTCGCTACACCTGGGACAAGCGGACCGGCGTGATCCTGCGCCAGAACTACCTCGGCGGCGGTTCGCCGGTGTTCGGCGGCGCGGGCACTCCGTTCGGTGCCCCGGGCACCAATTTCCGTGGGTCGAATACCTTCACCAAGTTCACCCCCAAAGCCTCGCTCAGCTTCAAGCCCAACCCGGACACGACGCTTTACGCCAGCTTCTCGCAGGGCTTCAAGGGCGGCGGTTTCGACCCGCGCGGCGCCGGGGTCAACGCTCCGGATACCAACGGTGACGGGATCAAATCGGACGCCGAAATCGCCGCGTTCCTCAGCTTCAAGCCCGAATCGGTCAACAGCTATGAGGTTGGCTACAAGGCGCAGCTATTCGACCGCCGGTTGACGCTGGCGCTCGCGGGCTTCCGGATGGACTACACCGACGTACAGATCCCCGGCTCGGTTGCTTGCACAATTGGCGGGCTGCCCAGCTTTTGCGGGGTCGTCTCGAACGCCGGCAAGGCGCGGATGCAAGGTTTCGAACTCGAAACCCGCGCCAAGCTGATCGACAACGATAGCGGCACACTGACCTTCACCGGGTCGCTCGGTTACATCGACGCCAAGTTCAAGCGGTACATCGCCAACATTGGCGGGGTTCCGACCGACGTCGCGGCATTCCGCAAGATCCAGAACACCCCAGCGTGGACCGGCAGCGCGGGCCTCGACTATGCTCTGGCGATCGGCGAGGGGCGGCTCAACGTGGCCGGCGGCATGTCGTTCAAGAGCCGGACCACCAATTTCGAGGTGCCCAACCCCTTCCTCGACCAGCCGGCCTATCAGCTGTTCGACGCAAGCATCGTCTATCACGCGCCCGATAACCACTGGACGCTGGGGGTCTACGGCAAGAACCTGACCGACGAGCGGATCAAGACCTCGGGCTACACTTTCATCGCGGGCAACGCGACCACCGGGGTGTTCAACACGCCGATCGCCTCGGCGCTCGGCCGCGAAGGGGTGCTCAGCGCATTCTACGCTAATCCGCGGCAAGTCTTCGTCACGGCAACCCTAAACTTCTGACAAGCGGGCTTTTCTTTCTCTCCTCCCTGGGCCAGGAAGCGGATCATGCGTTTCCTGGCCCTCTTTTTGTCCGCGCTGCTGGTACTCCTGCCGGGGTCGGCAGTGGCGGCGGTCACACTGGCGTTCCACAGCTTCAACGGTTCGTATCTGGGGGGGCGCTATCCGCATGCCTTCATCGTGCTCGACGGCACGCTCGATGCGGGCGGGCAGCGGGTGCATGAGAATTACGGCTATTCGACCTCGGCCGGCGCGCTGTCGGCATTGCGCGGCCTCGTCCCAGGGATCATCCAGATCGAGAAGGAGAAATACATCGCCTCGACCAACAACCATTTCACGCTGACGATCAGCGACGCGCAATATGCAGCTATCCGCGCCGAGGTCGAAGCCTGGAAGGATGCGCCGGGGCAGAAACGCTACAGCCTCGATCACCGCAACTGCATCCATTTCATCGCGCGGATTGCCGAGATGGCCGGGCTGAGCGCTCCCGTTCCGCAAGAGATGGTGCGGCGGCCCAAGCTGTGGCTGAATTACGTGACACGGCTCAATCCGCAGCTGGGGGCACGGGAGGTGCGGTGATCGACTCTAATTCGCTAATTCGGGGACACTATACTAATTAGCACCGATGTTCCCAAACGGTCCCGATGTTCGAAGTTGCTAATTAGTATAGTGTCCCCGAATTACGCCCGAATTACGAACGGTCCCCGGTCAAGCCGGGACGACGCTAGCTCGCCAGCCGCAGCCCCTCGTCGCGCGCCGCCAATTTTGGCTGATCGAGCCAGATCCCCCGCGTATCGTAGACCAGCTTGTCGGTGCGTTCGGCCAGCGGCACGGCCTTGAACTGGTCGTGATCGACCAGCACGATCAGGATGTCGCAGCGCTCCAGCGCGGTGTCGATGTCGACCAGCGTTGCCGCCGTCCCGTCGAACTCGCGTGGCAATTCCTGCGCATAGGGTTCGACCACTGCGATGCGGTTCCCGAAGCGTCGCGCCAAAGTGGCCGCGACCAGCCGCGCCGGGCTTTCGCGGAAATCGTCGATGTTGGCTTTGAAGGCGAGGCCAAGGCAGCCGACTTTCGCCGCCGGATGCGCCGCGATCAGCGCTTCGGCGCGGGCGATGACGTGGTGGATCTTGCCATCGTTGACCCCGCGGGCGGTGCGGATCAGCGGGGTCTCTTCGGGCGCGCCGTGGACGATGAACCACGGATCGACCGCGATGCAATGCCCGCCGACGCCCGGGCCCGGTGCAAGGATATTGACGCGCGGGTGGCGGTTGGCCAGCCGGATTACTTCCCACACGTCGAGGCCCATTTTGTCCGCGACGATCGACAGCTCGTTGGCGAATGCAATGTTGACGTCGCGGTAGGCGTTTTCGACCAGCTTGGTCATTTCCGCGCTGCGCGCATCGGTGACGATGCAGCTGCCGCGCACGAAACGCTTGTAGAAGGCGAGTGCCTTGCGCGCACAGCGCGGCGTGATCCCGCCGATCGAGCGATCGTTGTTGGTCAGTTCCTCGAGGATTTTGCCCGGCAGCACCCGCTCGGGGCAATAGGAAATCGAAATGTCGGGCGTTTCGCTCGTCAGTCCCGGGCATTTCAGATCGGGCCGCATTTGCGCAATCATGTCGCGCAGCTGCTCGGTGGTGCCGACCGGCGAGGTCGATTCGAGGATCACGCAGTCGCCCGGCTTGAGCGCCGGGGCAACCGCACGGCCGGCAGCCAGGACATAGGAAATGTCGGGGGCATGGTCTTTATCGAACGGGGTGGGGACCGCGATGATGAAGACATCGGCCGGGGCCATCTCGGTCGAGGCGCTCAATAGCCCGCGCGAGACAACGCCTTGCACCAACCCGTCGAGATCGACTTCCTCGATATGGATTCCGCCGCGATTGATCGTGTCGACCACCGCCTGCGAGACGTCGATCCCAAGCACCTTGCACCCGGCGCGCGCGACAATCGCTGCGGTCGGCAGGCCGATATAGCCCAAGCCAACCACGCATACCGTCGGCTTACCCTCCGATTTCATTCCCCAGCAGCTCCACAATCCGGCGCGCGGCGTGGCCATCCCCAAAGGGATTATGCGCGCGCGCCATGCTTTCGTAGGCAGCCTTATCGTCGAGCAGGGTGAAGATTTCGGTAACGATAGTATCGGCATCGGTGCCGACCAGCTTCGCGGTTCCCGCGCTAACCCCTTCGGGACGCTCGGTAGTTTCGCGCATCACCAGCACCGGCTTGCCCAGCGCGGGGGCTTCTTCCTGCACTCCGCCGCTGTCAGTCAGCATGATTTCGACGATGGAGAGCAGGCGGGCGAAATGCGGATAATCGAGCGGCTCGATCAGCGCGACATTGGGCAGGCCCGCCAAAGCCCCGTCCATCACCGCGCGGACGTTGGGGTTGGGATGGACCGGAAAGACTATTGCGACATCGGGCCGCGCAGCGATCCGGCGGATCGCTTCGGCAATGTTCTCCAACCCGCCGCCGAAGTTTTCGCGGCGATGGCTGGTCACCCCGATAATCCGCTTGCCCGCAAACCGCGCTTCGAGTTCGGCAAGGCCAGCGGCCAGCTGCGGCTCGGCGGCGATCTTCGCACTGACCCAATGCAGCGCGTCGATCACGGTATTGCCGGTCACATAAACCCGCGCCGGATCGACATTCTCGGCGACCAGCGCCGCCGCCGAAACCTCGGTCGGCGCGAAATGCAGGCTGGCGATCGTGCCGATCACCTTGCGGTTCACTTCCTCGGGCCACGGCTGGTAGATATCGCCCGAGCGCAGCCCGGCCTCGACATGATCGACCGGGATCTTGCGGTAATAGGCCGCCAGCGCCCCGCACATCGCGGTGGCGGTATCGCCCTGCACCATCACGCGGTCCGGTTTGACCGCGTCCATCACCGCGCCCAGCCCGGTCAGCAGCGCAGCGGTCAGCGTATCGAGGCTCTGGTCGGGCTTCATCAAATCGAGGTCCTGATCGGGCACGATCCCCGCGATCGCGAGCACTTGGTCGAGCATGCCGCGGTGCTGCGCCGAAACGCAGATCCGGCAATCGAACCGCTGGTCGGCCCTCAGCGCAGCGACCACCGGAAACAGCTTGATCGCCTCGGGCCTTGTGCCGAAGATGACGAGGATTTTTGCGCGCTGCGACATGCCATCCCCCTAACACCGCCGGGTTAACCACGAAATAAAAGCCGCACCGCTTGTCGAATATGGCGCGTTTCGGCCATGAACCCGTCATGGCGATTCTCAGCGACAAATGGATCCGTGAGCAGGCGCTCGAGCACGCGATGATCGAGCCATTCGTCGAGGCGCAGCGCCGCGACGGGTGCATCAGTTACGGCCTGTCGTCCTACGGCTACGACGCGCGGGTCGCGCCGGAATTCAAGATCTTCACCAACGTCAATTCCTCGGTGGTCGATCCCAAAGCGTTCGACCCCGACAGCTTCGTCGACCGGACCACCGATGTCTGCATCATCCCGCCCAACAGCTTCGCGCTGGCCCGCACGGTCGAATATTTCCGCGTGCCGCGCGATGTGCTGGTGATCTGCCTCGGCAAGAGCACCTATGCGCGCTGCGGGATCATCGTCAACGTCACCCCGCTTGAGCCAGGCTGGGAAGGCCACGTCACGCTGGAGTTCTCCAACACCACCCCGCTACCGGCGAAAATCTATGCCAACGAAGGCGCGTGCCAGTTCCTGTTCCTCCAGGGCAACGAGCCCTGCGAGGTGAGCTATGCCGACCGCGCGGGCAAATATATGGGCCAGCGCGGGGTAACGCTGCCCAAGCTGTAGGGAACCATTCGGCGCGAAATCCGCTTCACTCGCAAGGCGCGCTGTGCGCCGCTGTGGGAGCGCACACCATGTCCACCATCGCCGCAGTCATCGGCCGCATCCTTCTCGCCGCAATCTTCCTCGTTTCGGGTGCGGGCAAGATCCTCGATCCCGCCGGAACCGAGGCAATGATGACCGGGGCGGGCCTCCCCGCCGGTTTCGCAATCCCGACCGGCATTTTCGAGATTCTCGCCGGGCTGTGCCTCGCGATCGGGCTGATGACCCGGCTCACCGCGGTGCTGCTGTTCGGCTTCGTCGCGCTCGCCACGCTGCTGTTCCACAACCGGATCAACGAGCCGCTGCAGATGGCGATGGCGCTCAAGAACCTCGCGATCATGGGTGGACTCCTGCTGGTCTTCGCGCATAGCCAGATGTGGTGGAGCTATGACGCGATGCGGCGCACCCGCAAAGGCGAGCTGGCCACGCGCAGTGCCGACGATCGGGCGCGCGACGCCGAACTGCGCGCCGCCCGCGCCGAAGGTGCTGCCGCCGCGCTCGCGCCGGAAACGGTCGAGCCGCCAAAACGCCGCTGGTTCTAGGCCAGCACCAGGGGAGGGGAATAATCAATGACGACCGCCAAGGCCGAACGGCCGTTCGATCTCGTGGTCTATGGCGCGACCGGCTACACCGGGCGGCTGGTCGCCGAATATCTGGCGCATCGCTACAACGGCAGCGGTCCGAAATGGGCGATGGCCGGGCGCAGCGCCGCCAAGCTCGCCGAAGTGCGCGATCTGATCGGCGCACCTGCCGACACCCCGTTGATCGTCGCGGATTCGGACGATCCCTCCAGCATGGCGTCGCTGGCCAATCAGGCCAAGGTCGTCGTCACCACCGTTGGCCCCTATCAGCTTTACGGCGAGCCGCTGGTGAGGGCCTGCATCGCGGCCGGGACCGACTATGCCGACCTCTGCGGCGAGCCGGTGTGGATGCGCCAGATGATCGACAAATACCACGCCGCCGCCAAGGCCAACGGCGCGCGCATTGCCTTCTCCTCGGGCTTCGATTCGATTCCCTTCGATCTGGGCGTGCTGATGCTGCAAAAGGAAGCGGTCACCCGGTTCGGCAAGCCCGCGCCGCGCGTCAAGGGCCGGGTCCGGGCGATGAAAGGGACCTTCTCGGGCGGCACCGCGGCAAGTCTCAAGGAAAGCCTCAAGACGCTGGCCAGAGACCCCTCGTTGCTGCCCTATATGACCAGCCCGTTCGGCCTGACCCCGGGCTTTGAAGGCCCGTCGCAGCCGTTGGGACTGATCCCCGAATACGACAGCGGCCTCGACAGCTGGGCCGCGCCGTTCATCATGGCGGCAATCAACACCAAGAACGTCCACCGCACCAATTTCCTGCTCGGCCACCCCTATGGCGAAGACTTCCGTTATGACGAGATGGTGCTGACCAGCCCGGGAGAAATGGGCAAGAAAGCGGCCGAAGCGATGGTCGCCGCGCTCAAGGCACCGTTCGGCGAGGGCGGCGGCCCCCAGCCGGGCGAAGGCCCGACCCAGGAAGAGCGCGACACCGGCTTCTACGACGTGCTGTTCGTGGGCGAATATCCGGATGGCCAGATGATCCGCTACGGCGTCAAGGGCCGCTACGATCCGGGCTACGGCTCGACCAGCCGGATGATCGCCGAGACGGGTATCGCGCTGCTCGATTGCAAGGCAAAGGGCGGCGTCGCTACCCCCGGCGCGCTGCTCGGCGAAGCGCTGGTCGAACGCCTGCGCGAACATGCCGAGCTCAGCTTCGCGGTGGAGGACTGACGCCTCTTCCGCTTCGCCGTGGTCAGCGCGGGTTCAGCATGGTAAGCTTACCCAAGCCAGGATACCCAAGGAGCATTGGAATGCGCAAACTCGCAACTGTTCTCGCCGCTGGCGCCGCGCTGCTGGTTGGACCCGCCTTGCAGGCGCGCGAACGGCTCACCCCGCAGCAGGAACTGGCCAAGCTGCTCGAAGGCCGCGTGGCCGGCACCCCGGTCAGCTGCATCAGCACGTTCGGTCATTCGAACCTGCGCGTGCTCGACAATACCGCGCTGGTCTACGGCTCGGGCAGGACCATCTACGTCAATGTGCCCGACAATCCCGACGTGCTCGATGACGATGACGTGCTGGTGACCCGCCAGTTCGGTTCGCAGCTGTGCCGGATGGATATCGTCAACGTGGTCGACCGGGCCGGCGGTTTCTATCGCGGCTTCGTCGGACTCAATGATTTCGTGCCTTACCGCAAGGTCGGCTGAGGCCGAGTGGCCGCTGCCCAGCGCCGCTGGGCGGCGGAACTGCTCCATTTCTGGTTTCATGCGCTTGGGCCCGAGCAATGGTTCGGGCGCAACGACGCCGTCGATGCCGAGCTGCGCCGTCGGTTCGGCGGTGAATTGCACGCGTTGCGCCGTCAGCCCGCCAGCGAGTTCCTGCGCGATCCGCTGACCGCGCGTGCTGCGGTGCTATTGTTCGACCAATGCCCGCGCAATTTGTTCCGCGATGATCGCCGCGCCTTCGCCAGCGATCCGCTCGCCCGCGCCATCGCCAAGCGCGCGTTGCGGCGTGGTTGGCACCGAAACCTCAGCCTGCACGAGCGCCAGTTCCTTGCCATGCCGTTGATGCACAGCGAGGGACAAGCCGACCAGCTTTGCTCGTTGCGGGTGTTCACCGCGCTAGGCGATGCCTCGATCACGCGGTTTGCGCGTTCACACTATCGGATGATCGCGCGGTTCGGCCGCTTCCCGCATCGCAACGCGGTGCTCGGACGGCGCAGTTCCGCGGCCGAGACAAGCGCGGTCGCGGCGGGCAATGCCTGGTAGGCGGCCCGCGCACGGCCGCGCTAGTCATGATCGGGATGCTGGCGGTTGCTCGCCGCGATCGCTGCCGCCCACTCCTGCTCGTCGCCGCTGCCTGTTTCTCCTTCGTCGGGCAGCCCGCCCAAGTAGCTGAACCACGGCATCCGGCTCTCCGAGCCCATCTGGCTTTGTGGGGGGAATTCGCTTGGCCGGTCGAGCGAGCCGATGGTGAAGTTGGTGCGGCTGCTATCGTCGTCACGCACCAGCAGCGGGGTTCCGCAGGCAGCGCAGAAGCCGCGTTCGACATGGTCCGAGCTGCGCCACAGCGCCGGTGCGCCGCGCGTCCATTCGATCGCATCGTTCGGAGCCGCGACCAGCGCGGCGAACAGATTGCCGACCGCCTTCTGGCACATCCGGCAATGGCACAAATGCGCATTGTCGAGCACCGCGCTCGCGCGGTAGCGCACCGCCCCGCACTGGCATCCGCCGCTGACCGAACGCTCGATCCGTTTCATCCCCTTCCGCTCCTTCGGTGACTTCGGCTAAGGCCGCGCGATGGACCAACACCCAATCCTTATCCTCACCACCGGCGGCACGATCGACAAGGCCTATTTCGACGCGCTGAGCGAATACCAAATTGTCGACAGCGCCATTGCGCTGCTGCTGAAGCAGGCGCGCGTGGCGCTGCCATTCCGGGTCGAGGAAGTGTGCCGCAAGGACAGCCTCGAACTGACCGATGCCGACCGCGCCGATATCGCCGAGCGCGCGCGCGCCGCGCCCGAAACCCGGATCGTCATCACCCATGGCACCGACACCATGACCGATACCGCAAAAGTCCTCGCCGCAATCCCCGGCAAGACGATGGTGCTGACCGGCGCGCTCGCCCCCGCCCGCTTCGCCGAAAGCGACGCCGCCTTCAACCTCGGCATGGCGCTGGCCACTGCGCAGGTCGCTGCGCCAGGGGTTTATATCGCGATGAGCGGGCAGGTGTTCGACGGGCTGAGGGTGCGCAAGGATCGGGAGGCGGGGCGGTTTGTGGCGGTGGAGCAGACAACTAATTGATCAACCAAATGCTTGACCATAGATATATTCCTAATTAGGAAAGTATCTATGGAGCGCGCGTTCAAGGCCTTGGCATCGACCCCGCGTCGACGCATTCTCAACCATCTCGCCGGTGGGCCAATGACAGTCGGCGAAATCGCCGACAAGTTCGACATGGCAATGCCCTCGATCTCGAAGCACCTGTCAGTGCTTCACGAGGCAGGCCTAGTGCATCAGCAAAAGCGAGGTCAGCACATCATTTATAGCATCGCTGCCGATAATCTGGCGAACAGCCTTTACAGCTTCCTCACCCCGTTCTGCCCCGACGCCCGTAAGTTAAATGCCGCCCGCAAGCAAAAACGCAAGCTGGAGATCGAAAGATGAGTGCGGCGGGAGAAGCGGCAACTGGCGCGTTCAAAGTCAATTCTCTATCAGGGCTTGAAACTGCCGATGCCGGCTCTGGACATCTGGCTTGGGACGCGCCGCGCTCGATCTGGAATATGACGATGCTGGCCGCCGCTCTTGTGCTTGGACCGCCCTACTTCACCTGGAGCGGATTGGCCGTCTTTTTGATCCTCTCCGCCTTGACTTTGTGTGTCGGCCATTCGGTCGGCTTCCATCGCCGGCTCATTCATCACAGCTTCGAATGTCCAAAATGGCTCGAACGGGTGATGATTTACTTTGGCGTTCTGGTTGGGATGGGCGGGCCTCTGTGGACCGTCGGCTTGCATGACATTCGCGACTGGGCGCAGCGCCAGGCCAATTGCCATTGGTTCTTGCGTCACGGCAAGCCAGCTTTGGCCGACGGCTTTTTCTACCTTAATTTCCGAATGATCTTTGATCACCCACCCCGCTTCGATGCAGGGACCGGCATTAGCGACGATCCCTTCTACCGCTTCCTCCAACGAACCTGGATGCTGCACCAAATCCCTGTTGCGCTTTTGCTGTTCTGGCTGGGCGGCTGGCATTGGGTTGTTTGGGGAGTGATTGTCCGCGTCGCTGTGTGTTTCACGATGCACTGGTATATTGCCCATATAGCGCATCGACGCGGCCATCAGGATTGGTTCGTCGACGATGCGGCCGTTCAGGGATACAACATTGCCTGGCTGGCAATCCCTACGATGGGAGAAAGCTGGCACTGCAACCACCACGCCTTCCCCGCGTCCGCGCGGCATGGCCTGTATCCCGGGCAAGCGGACCCCGGCTATCGTTTCATCCAGTTTATGGAGTTCCTTGGCCTTGCCTGGAACGTCCGACTACCGGCAAACCTTCCACCGCGATCAGCAATTACTCCGCTCACGCAGCGAGCTCTAAGCATTGCGGCACCCGGGCAGGCTGAGCTGTCAGCGCATGTGGTTCGGCTTTAACAGCTCACTCCCACTCGATCGTCCCCGGCGGCTTGCTGGTGTAGTCATAGACCACCCGGTTGATGCCCTTGACCTCGTTGATGATCCGCGTCGCCACCCGGCTCAAAAACGCCGCGTCGAAGGGATAGATGTCGGCGGTCATGCCGTCGGTCGAGGTGACGGCGCGCAGCGCGCAGACGTTGTCGTAGGTGCGGCTGTCACCCATCACCCCGACGGTCTTGACCGGTAGCAGCACCGCGAAGGCCTGCCAGATCGCGTCATACAATCCGGCGTTGCGGATTTCCTCGAGATAGACCGCATCGGCCTTGCGCAGCACGTCGCAGCGCTCGCGGGTGACTTCGCCGGGGATGCGGATCGCGAGGCCGGGGCCGGGGAACGGGTGGCGGCCGACGAACACCTCGGGCAGCCCAAGCTCGCGGCCGAGCTCGCGGACCTCGTCCTTGAACAGTTCGCGCAAGGGCTCGACGAGGCTCATATTCATCCGCTCGGGCAGCCCGCCGACGTTGTGGTGGCTCTTGATCGTGACGCTCGGCCCGCCGGTGAACGAGACGCTCTCAATCACATCGGGATAGAGCGTGCCCTGCGCGAGGAATTCCGCGCCGCCGATCTGCTTCGCCTCCTCCTCGAACACATCGATAAAGGTCTTGCCGATGAATTTGCGCTTGGCTTCGGGGTCGGTGATCCCGGCGAGCCCGCCGAGGAACAGCGCCGAGACGTCCTTGTGGACCAGCGGGATGTTGTAGTGGTTGCGGAACAACGAAACGACCTGCTCGGCCTCGCCCAGCCGCATCAGCCCGTGATCGACGAACACACAGGTGAGCTGTTCGCCGAGCGCTTCGTGGATGAGGACTGCGGCGACCGCAGAGTCCACCCCGCCGGACAACCCGCAGATCACTTTGCCCTTGCCTACTTGTTGGCGGATTTCTTCGATTTTGGTCTTGCGGAATTCAGCCATCGTCCAGTCGCCGGCGAGGCCGCAAACGTGGCGCACGAAGTTCTTGTAGAGCTTGCCGCCATCGGGGGTGTGGACCACTTCGGGGTGGAACTGCATCGCGTAGATGCGCTGCTCGTCGTTGGCGATCACCGCATAGGGCGAGCCGGCGCTGGAGGCGACCGGGCGGAAGCCGGGGGCGAGCTGGGTGACCTTGTCGCCGTGGCTCATCCACACCTGATGCTTTTCGCCCTCGCTCCAGAGGCCATCGAACAGCGCACAACCATCCTCGATATCGATGAAGGCGCGGCCGAATTCGCCCGAATCGCCGGGCAGCACTTCGCCGCCGAGCTGATGCATCAGCGCCTGCTGGCCATAGCAGATCGCCATGATCGGCAGCCCGCTGTCGAGGATTTCCTGCGGGATCTGCGGACCGTTCTCGTCGAGCACCGAGGCGGGCGACCCGCCGAGGATGATCCCCTTGGGCTGCATCCGTGCGAAGGCGGCGGCGGCGGTGTTGAACGGGGCGATCTCCGAATAGACCCCCGCCTCGCGCACCCGGCGCGCGATGAGCTGAGTAACCTGGCTGCCGAAGTCGACGATCAGGATCGAGTCTGAAGGCTGGATGGTCATGAGGGGCCGATAGTTAGCAGGAGCCGCGGGCGCAACACGATCCTCTCCATTTTGCGCAGCCAAATGGGGAGGTGGCAGCGCGCAGCGCTGACGGAGGGGCAATGCGGCTTGGTCGAAACCCCTCCGTCTGGCCATACTGGCCAGCCACCTCCCCATTTGCACTTCGTGAAAATGGAGAGGATCGGCCTAGCTTCGACTTAGCATTTCCCGCAGCTCGGTTTTGAGCAGTTTGCCGATGTGGCTGCGCGGCATTTCCTCGATCGCATGGAGCGCGGAGACGCGCTGGGTCTTGCCGAGGCGCGAATTGGCGATGCTGCGGATGTCCTCCAGCTCGCCCTCATGGCCGGGTTTGAGCACCACGAACCCCACCGGCGTTTCGCCCCATTGCTCGCTTGCCACGCCGACAACCGCGGCTTCGACCACGCGATCATCCTTCGCCAGCTCGGTTTCCAAGTCGATCGGAAAGATGTTGAACCCGCCCGAGATGATCACGTCCTTGGTCCGCCCGACCAGCTCGACGAAGCCATCGGCATCGATCCGGCCGATGTCGCCCATGCGCTGCCAAATGGTGCCGTCGGCGGGATCGGTCCAATAGCCTTCGCGGGTCTTTTCGGGCTGGTTCTTGTAGCCCAGCATCATCGCGCCCGATTTGCCGACCAGCTCCCCCGCCGCGCCCGCCGGCAGTTCGCGCAAATCCTCGCCGATCACCTTGAGGAAATTGCCGGGTGCCGGAACGCCCACGGTGTGGAGCTTGTCGGGATGCTCGTGCGCGGCGAGCAGGCACGACACCCCGCCCTCGGTCATCCCGTAAATCTCGATCAGTCCGCCGGGCATGCGCCGCAGCACTTCGGCCTTGAGATCGGCGGGGAACGGCGCGGAGGTGCAGTATTTGTGCGCCAGCGCCGAGAGGTCGAAGCTGTCGAACTCGGGATATTGCATCAGTCGGCGGTATTGCACCGGCACCAGCATGGTGTGCGTGACATGCTCGTCCTGCGCCCTTTGTAGCCATGCGGCGACATCGAACTTGCCCATGATCGAGGCGCAGCCGCCCGAATACATCGCGGGCAGGAACACCACCATCGTGGTGTTCGAATAGAGCGGGGTGGAGGTCAGCGCGCGGCTGCCCAGCCCGTAATTATTGGCCGCGCGGAAGGTCATCTGGCGCCAGCGCATGACGTGACTGTGGACGATCCCCTTGGGGGTGCCGGTCGTGCCCGAGGAATAGATGATGTTGAACGGATCGTTTTCGGCGGGCTCGAACGGCGCGGCCGGAGTACCGGGCGGGGCCATGAAGGCGTCGAGGTCCTCGTCGAGGATGATCTGGCGGTCGACCGGGAGCTTGCATTCGCCCAACTCGACCAGTTTGGCGCGGTCGATAAACAGATGCATCGCGCCCGAATCTGCCGCCATCGCACTGAGCTGCTGCGGGCTCGCGCTGGTGGTCAGCGGCGCGGCGCAGCCCCCGGCGCGGATCGCGGCGAGGAACACCAGCGCGTAGTTGACGGTCGAGGTGCCGAGGATCGCCACCGCCTGTCCGCGCTGCAAACCGTCAGCCTGAAGCCGCGCTGCGATCCGCTCGACCCGCTCCGCCAGTTCGCGCCAGTTAAACCTCTGGGTGCCGTCATCGAGCGCCGGAGCATCGGCGTGCCAAGCCCCCCAGCCTTGGATCAGTGCGGGAAACGAGCCGAATTCGGCCTCAAGCAGCAGCGCGGGATTGTCGTGGTCCATCGGTCACTCTCATTAGTGCAAGCCTGTGTTGCGTTTTATGCAACACCTGTTCTGGCCTTTGCACGTGCAATCTCTACCGCCGCGCTTATGTTGCAACTGCGAACAAAATTCGCGAAGCAACAGGAGAACCCCCATGCGCAGCATCGTTCTGATTGTGCTGCCGATCATCGCCGCGGTTTCGACCAGCGGACTGATGTTCACCGCCACGCTTGTCTAAAGCCGCGGGTGCACAATCCCCCCGAAACGGCCGTCTCGCCATCCAGCGAGGCGGCCGTTTTCATTTGGGGCTATTTGCTCGACAGCTCCTTGACCAGATCGAACAGATAGTCGCGCCCGGCGTAGAGCGAGCGGGCTTCTATACGCTCGTTGAGGCCATGCGTCCCGTTGCCGTCGGGATCGCCCCAGATCCCCGGAACGCCGTAGGTCGGAATGCCCACCGCGCCCAGATAGACCCCGTCGGTGGCCCCGGTCGAGATCGTCGGAACTACTGGAATCCCGAGGAAGTGCCTGGCCGCGAGCCGCTCCATCGGCCCGACGATTTTCGGATCCATCGGCGGAGCTTTGGCGATCGGCTTGCCTTTGACCCGCTGCTCGACTTTCACCGCCGGATTACCGATTGCTGCAGTCAGCGCGGCCTGGGTCTCATCCGGCGTGCGGCCCGGGAACATCCGGCAGTTGACGTTGGCGGTGACGCTCTGCGGCAGCGCGTTGAGCGCGTGGCCGCCGTCGATCAGCGTGGCGACGCAGGTGGTGCGCAGCATCGAATGCAGCATCTTGTCCCGATTGACGATGGCTTCGGACGCCGTATCCGCAGGATTGGCGGCAAGCGCGATCATCGCCGGTCCGGTCGCATCCTTGCGTAGCGCACCTGCTCTGGTGAAGAACGCGCGGGTGGTATCGTTGAATTCGAGCGGGAATTCATAGCTGCGCAGCTTGCCCACTGCATCGGCCATCGCGTAGATCGCATTGTCGGGTACCGGCTGCGAGGAATGGCCGCCGGGGTTGGTCGTGGTCAGGGTGAAGTCCTGATAGGCCTTTTCACCGACGAGGATCGACTGCACCTGTAAATTGCCCTTGCCATCGGTGCGGCCGCCGCCGCCTTCGTTGAGCGCAAATTCCGCATCGATCAGCTCGCGCCGATTGGCCGATAGCCATTCCGCGCCGTTGAACGCGCCGCTTGTCTCTTCGCCGCAGGTCAGCGCCAGCTTGATCGTCCGGCGCGGCTTGTAACCGCTTTGCGCGAACCGCACCAAAGTGTCGGTCCACACCGCGGCTTGCGATTTATCGTCCGCCGAACCCCGCGCATAGAAATAGCCGTTCTCCTCGATCAGCGTGAACGGATCGCGGGTCCAGTCGGAGCGGTTGGCCTCGACCACGTCGATATGCGCCAGCAGCAGCATCGGCTTGAGCGTCCGTGATGTGCCGGGATAGACCGCGACCAGCCCGCCATCCTTGGGATGCTCGGGCGTGCTGAACAGCGTCAGCTGACTGTCCGCCATCCCCGCCGCGCGGAGCCGCGCCGCCATCCGCTCGGCCGCGAGCGTGCAGCTGCCCGAAGACAGCGCGGTATTGGTCTCGACCAGCTCCTTGTAGAGTTCGCGAAACGCGACCTGGTCGGGCCGTAGCGGCGTGGGTGCGGTCGCGCTCTGCGCTGCCAGCGGGCTGGCCAGCAGGGACGCGCCAAGCAGCGCGCCGGTGAACTTCTTCATTGCTCTCTCCCATGAATCGCTGCGCGGTTTGAGCAGGAATTGCCTGTGGATGGAAGGGGGGCAAATGCCTTCCGTTTGGAGCCCCCAATCCCTATATGCTGGGCATGGCCGACACCGACGATACCCCGCCCGACAACACCCCTAACGCCAACGCCTATGGTGCCGATCAGATCAAGGTCCTCAAGGGCCTCGACGCGGTGCGCAAGCGGCCGGGGATGTATATCGGCGATACCGACGATGGCTCGGGCCTGCACCACATGGTGTTCGAGGTTTCGGACAATGCGATCGACGAGGCGCTGGCCGGCCACTGCGACCTGGTGCTGATCGAACTCAACCCCGATGGCTCGGTTTCGGTCGAGGATAACGGCCGCGGCATCCCCACCGGGATCCATGCCGAGGAAGGCGTTTCCGCCGCCGAAGTCATCATGACCCAGCTCCACGCGGGCGGGAAGTTCGAAAACACCAGCGACGACAATGCCTACAAGGTTTCGGGCGGCTTGCACGGGGTCGGGGTCTCGGTGGTCAATGCGCTGTCCGAATGGCTCGAGCTGACGATCTGGCGCGACGGCGAGGAGCACTGGATGCGCTTCGAGCATGGCGATGCGGTCTCGCCGCTGATCGTCAAGGGGCCCGCGCCGGCCAATGGTTCGGGCGGCGTCAAGAAGGGCACCCGCGTAACTTTCTTCGCATCGACCGATACCTTCAAGAATGTGCTCGAGTTCGATTTCGACAAGCTCGAGCACCGCTACCGCGAACTGGCGTTCCTCAATTCCGGCGTGCGAATCCTGCTGCGCGACAAGCGCCATGCCGATGTGCTCGAGCACGATCTGTTCTACGAGGGCGGGATCGGGGCATTCGTCGGCTTCCTCGATCGCAACAAGGTGCCCTTGCTGCCCGATCCGATCGCGATATCGGCGCAGCGCGACGGCATCGGCATCGACGTCGCGCTCGAATGGAACGACAGCTATTACGAAAACGTGCTGTGCTTCACCAACAACATCCCCCAGCGCGACGGCGGCACGCATCTCGCCGCGTTCCGCGCCGCGCTGACCCGTACGGTCAATGGCTATGCGGAAAAGTCGGGGCTGATGAAGAAGGAAAAGGTCACGCTGACCGGCGAGGACATGCGCGAAGGGCTGACCGCGATCGTCTCGGTCAAGCTGGCCGACCCCAAATTCTCCAGCCAGACCAAAGACAAGCTGGTCTCCAGCGAAGTGCGCCAGCCGCTCGAAAGCCTGATGGCCGACCGGATGAGCCAGTGGCTGGAAGAGAACCCCGCGCATGCCAAGCAGGTCGTCGGCAAGATCATCGACGCCGCCGCCGCGCGCGAAGCCGCCAAGCGCGCGCGCGAACTGACCCGCCGCAAGGGCGCGATGGACATCGCCTCGCTCCCCGGCAAGCTGGCCGATTGCCAGGAACGCGATCCGGCCAAATGCGAGCTGTTCCTGGTCGAGGGCGATAGCGCCGGCGGCTCGGCCAAGCAGGGTCGCGACCGCAACATCCAGGCGATCCTCCCGCTCAAAGGCAAGATCCTCAATGTCGAGCGCGCGCGGTTCGACCGGATCATCAGTTCCAAGGAAGTCGGCACGCTGATCCAGGCGATGGGCACCGGGATCCGCGACGAATTCAACCTTGAAAAGCTGCGCTATCACAAGATCGTGATCATGACCGACGCCGACGTCGACGGCGCGCATATCCGCACGCTGCTGCTGACCTTCTTTCACCGCCAGATGCCCGAAATCATCCGCAATGGGCACCTCTTCATCGCCCAGCCGCCGCTGTTCAAGGTCGCCAAGGGGCGCAGCGAGGTTTACCTCAAAGACGCGGCCGCGCTCGATCGCTATCTGGTCGAGGCCGGAACCGCCGGGCGGGTGCTCGAAACCGCAGGCGGCGCGCGCGGCGGGATCGAGCTACAAGGGCTGGTCGAACATGCGCTGCGGCTCCGCAGCCTGATGGGCTTCGTGCCGCGCCGCTACAATCCCGCGATTATCGAGGCGCTGGCGCTGGCGGGCGTGCTCGATCCCAAGCTCGACCGCGCGGGGCGCGAGGCGGCGCTGGCGCGCACCGCGATCTGGCTCGACGCGGGCGACCGCGAGGCGCGCTGGACCGCCGCGATGACCGAGGATGGCTCGGTCACCGTCCAGCGGCTGTGGCGCGGGGTGACCGATTATCACGTGATCGAAGCCGCGTTCCTGGTCAGCGCCGAGGCGCGCAAGATGGCGCGGCTCGCTGCCGAACAAGCCGATGTCTATTCGCACCCCGCGCGGCTGGTCAAAGCCAGCGCCGCCGACGACACGCCCGAACCCGAGGCGATTGCCGAGCAGGACGGCGAAGAGGAAGAGGCGGCACTTGCGGTCCGCCCCAGCGCCAACGATGGGCGCATCACGCGGCCCTCCGAATTGCTCGACGCGGTGCTCACCACCGGGCGCAAGGGCTTGGCGATCGCGCGCTACAAGGGGCTGGGCGAAATGAACGCCGAGCAGCTGTGGGAAACCACGCTCGACCCCGAAAATCGCGCGCTGCTGCAGGTCAAGGTCGAGGACGCTGACGTCACCGACGAGATCTTCACCCGCCTGATGGGCGACGTCGTCGAACCGCGCCGCGACTTCATCCAGGAAAACGCGCTCAACGTGGCGAATCTCGATGTTTAGGTCGAACGCTCATCCGATGTTTCCGGGAGTTGCCCAAGCGCGGAAGCGGCGCGAGCCTCATTCACCAGCCGCCGGACGTATGCCGAGCCGTGGGCCGGATCGATCATCGGCCGCGCACTGAGCCGCCAGTCAGCCTGCGGATAGAACCGGTCAAGGTAAGGTTGCAGGGCAGGCTGTAGCGCGGCCACGTCGCGCTCTGTAAACCAGTTGTTCCATTGCCCGTATTGCTTGCTGCGGGCCAGCCGCTGCAACTGTGGTCCGACTTGGCGAGACCGAAGATGGCAACGCGCATCGGTTAAGGCCGAACATGCCTGAGCGACGCGCCATCTCGCAACAACAGGACGAACAGGCCGACATTGGTCGACAAGGTCGGCTTGACCAGCCCGGCTTGTACCAGACTCCGGAAGCGCAGATGCCTGGGTCGGTCCCATACCGCTGCCAGTGCGCGCGCCTGGATGGCGTGCTGCGGGGCGAGGCAATGGCGGTACCGCCGGTCGAGTACCTCGGCATGCACGGAATAGCGTGCCAACACGCGGAGGATCGTATCGCTCCACAAGGTTCGCCGGACGCGCATCAGGAACGAGGCAGTTCCGCTGCGGCGGGCGCCGATGGCGTTACCGATATGCTGACGATAGAGTACCGTCGGCGTGGCAAGATATGCGATCCGACCCAGGCCGGTGGCAACCTGGGCCAGCCAGTGATCGAACATCAGCGCCTCAGCCGGGATCGGCCGGGCCAGTTCGTACAGCGCGCGGTTGGCGAGTGCGGTGCAACCCGTCACAACATTGCCGAGCAGCAATGCGCCGAACCGGTTGCGCGCCGGGTCAATGCCGACATAGGCCATGAACGACGCCCCCAGTTCATGGAGCTCCTGGTCCACAACGCATAGATCGGTATGAACCAGGACCGGCGTGTCGGCCCCATATTGCCGCTCTGTTTCGAACATCAGGGCCAGCGACGCCGATACTTTCCCTGGCAACCATATATCGTCCTGATCGCAGAAAAAGACATAGTCGGCCGAGGTGGAATCGAGCAGCCGCGCGAAGTTCTCACTGGGACCGAGCCGCGACGCCGCCGATGGCAGCAATCGTAGAAATCCCGGATGCGTTGCGGCGTAGCGTTGCAGGATCGCGCTGGTTGCATCGTCCGAACCGCCGTCGCTGGCGAGTACGGTAAAATCGCGCCGATCCTGCGCCAACAACGATTCCAGCTGCGCCTCCAGAAACTGCGCGCCAAGATAGGTCGCAAGCAGCACCTCGATTGTCGGAGACGGGTTCGATTTATTCACGCGTCGCAGCTCCCGCCTGCCCCAGACAGTCGCGCTGCGACGCTATGCGAGCCTAATCCCGCTGGCAAGCTTCAAGCCCGGTCTTGTTGCGCCGTTCCGGACCGGCGGTTATGCGCAATGCCGACGCGGATTTATGCAGCCGGGATTGTGAACGTGATGGGTGAAGTCAGGCCGACGAGCGGAAGGGTGGTGGGAATTGTCGGCACGTTCGATGTTGAAAACTATGGCGATTTGCTGTTTCCCCTGATCGCCGAAGCCGAATTGACCACGCGGTTGCCGGGAGTGACCCTGCGCGCTTACGCTCCGACTGCGCCTGCACAGCCTTGGCCGTTTGTGGTCATTCCTGCCGCTCGCTTGGCTCACGAAGCCAGCGAGCTGTGCACAATGCTGATCGGCGGCGGCCAGCTGGTGCGGTTCGACCCCACTTATCCGGTGACGCTTGGAGAAGGGGTTTTCGCTCCAGACCTCTATTGCCTCCATCCCGCCCTCGCCGCGGAAGCGGCCTCTGTTCCGCTGGTCTGGAATGCGATCGGGGCGTGGGCTGGTTCGCCCCGTTGCTCTTCGCGCGAAGCCATTTTCGGGCGGTTGATCGCCGGTAGTGCCATGGTCGGCGTGCGGGACGAGCCAACCCGCGCGATTTTTACGCGTATGGCATCCGGCACTCCGATCGAGTTGGTGCCGGACACCGCCTTCGGACTTTCGGCGCTATGGCCGCGGGCTGGGGATTCGCCCGAACAACTGCGCTGGCGAGCCGAGCAGGGCCTGGACGGCGGCTATGTCGTAGTCCAGGCTGATCGGCGCATCGCCCGACATCTGGATATCCTGGCAGAGTTGCAACGTCGGCTTGGCTCGAGAATGGTGGTCCTGCCGGTATGCCGATGTCACGGCGACAGGGCCGAAGGCTTTCCCGCCCTCGATTGCGATACCGACCGGGTAGGCGGCTGGCCCTCGCCGCATCGCATCCGGGAGATCATCGCTGGTGCCGATCTGGTCGTCGCCAGCAGCCTCCACGCCGCGATAACCGCAGTATCCTATGGTGTGAGGGTCGCGCGAGTGACCTATCCCTATGAGCGGAAGTTTGAACTGCTCGATGGTTTTGCCGGTGTTGCCAAACTGGACGACACCGCCGATTTTGAGCGGCTGCTGGCCCGCAGCAACGGCATCGAGCCAAAGCTGCGCGAGCACCAGACGAAGCTTCTTGCCTATTGGGATCGGGTCGCGGAAATTGCCAAGTTTGCCCCCAACCGTGCGCGCTGGTCGCTCACTCTGCCAGGCTTGCCGCCTCCCCTCAATCGTCCGCCGGTGGTCGTGCAGACGCGCATCGCGGCAAGCACAATGATGCGGCGGGCGAGGCACGAACTACGCGGCTTGCTCCGCAAGGCCCGGCCAGCTCGCTACCGCGACTGCCCCATCCTTAACCTGGCGGCGATCCGGCACGCGCGGATGGAGAGCGAACCGTATTGCTGGGGACGCCAGACCGGGTTGTTCACGCCGGAAGATGCCGCGCGCCTTGCTGCCAATTATCCAACCAGCAAATTCTGGACGATCGCCGGGGTCGAGCCGGGGCGCCACTACCACTATACCGCGCGTTCGCTGATTGCGATGGGTTCGGGTCGACCGCATGGAGCGGCTGGCCTGAGCGATGCCTGGCTGGCCTTAGCGCTCGATCTGCTGAGCCCCGAGTACCGCGCCGCGGTTTCGGACGCAGTCGGGCTCGATCTGACTGATGCGCCGATGGAAGCCAACATCACCCAGTACGGGCGCGGCCATTCGCTCAGTCCCCATGTGGACCTCAAGGAAAAGCTCGTCACCCAGATATTCTATTTCAACGACGATTGGGACGCGGCGGATGGCGGCTGTCTGGAGATCATGCGCGCCAGCGACGAATCCGCCGGAGCCGCGTTGATCCCGCCGCTGCTAGGCACCTCGGCACTGCTGGTCCGCTCCCACAGAAGCTGGCACCGCGTGACTCCGGTGCGCGACGGGCTCGACCGCCAGCGCCGCAGCCTCAACGTCATATTCCACCTGCCAGGATCGAAAAGCACGATGTGGCCGCAGTGGCCGATCGCGGCGCAACGTACGGTGCGGCAGCTGATCGGCCCGATTGTCGGGCGCGGCCAGCAAGCTAGGCCGCCCGCAGCCCGCTAACCCCGATCGCGCCGCGATCCTGCGCGGATAGCCCGTCGAAAATCGCATCGACGATCCGCGCCAGCTTTTGCTCGCTGAGCTTGGGCATGAGCATCGCCATGATGTTGATGTTCACATAGGTCGAGACCATCTGGTTGATCAGGCTGATCGTCTCGTCGACCCCCAGTCCGGCGAAATGGCCTTCGGCCATCGCTTCGCCGATGATCACGCCGAGGTAGTGATCGCCCAGATCGACATAGCTGCGGACCAGTTCGAAATGCTCGGCCCCCAGTTCGCAATAGGTGTTGAAGGCGACCGCGTCGCGCTGCCACATCGCGCGGAGGTGGACGAAGCGGCGCGCATAGAATTCATACATCTTGCGGCGCGGCGGCAGATCGCTGGCAACCACTTCCTCCATGATCGCGACCTTGGGCTGGAACCAGCGTTCGGCGACCGCCTCGATCATCGCTTCCTTGCTGTCGAAGAAGCGGTAGAGATTGGCGGGCGACATCCCCGCGCGCGACGCCAGTTCGGTCATCGCCAGACCCGCGCTGCCGCGCTGCTCGATCACCTCGATCGCCAGATCGATCAGATGCTCTCGCCCGGCTTCGATATCGGTTTGCGGCCGCGCCATGCGGGGACCCTCCCAAGACAAAATGTCCTGCGAGACATTATAGAAAGCGCCGTGGCGATTTTCAATAAACTGTCTTAGCCGAATGATACGGCGATGACAGGCTTGCCCGCTTCGGTGCTTGCGCTAGGACAAGGCAAGTCCCCGAATATCGCAGGTCGCCCCATGAATCGCCTCTCCCGCCTGTCCGTCCTGTTGCTCTCTTTCGTCGCCGCCTGCGCCGGGCCGATGGCGACGCGCACCAGCGTTCCGGTTACGGTGGGTATCGTCGCGATCAACGATTTTCACGGCAGCCTCGAGCCGCCCAAGCAGGCGGTGGTGGTGCCCGATGGCAAGGGCGGGACCAATGGCGTTCCGGCCGGCGGCGTCGCTTACCTCGCCAGCGCGATCGATTCGATCCGCGCGAAATATGCCCACAGCATGACCGTGAGCGCGGGCGATTTGATTTCCGGTTCGCCGCTGGTGTCCTCGCTCTATCTCGATGAACCCTCGGTTGAGGTGATGAACCGCATCGGGCTCGATTTCAACGCGGTCGGCAACCATGAATTCGACAATGGCCGCGACGAATTGCTGCGCAAGCAAAGCGGCGGCTGCGTCCGGCATACCGCGCGCAAACCGTGCCAGGTCGAGCCGTTCAAGGGCGCGAACTTCCGCTTCCTCGCCGCCAACGTCCTGACCGAAAGCGGCAAGCCGCTGTTCGTCGCGAGTGGTATCAAGAGTTTCGGCAGCGGTCGCGATCGCGTGACAGTGGGGGTGATCGGGCTGACTTTGCGCGAAACCCCCACGCTGGTCGCGCCCGACGGCATCAAAGGGCTGCGCTTCGTTGACGAGGCCGATACGATCAACGCCGCGATCCCTGCGCTCAAGTCCCAAGGCGCCGATGCGATCGTCGTGCTGATCCACCAGGGCGGCAAGACCCGTGCCGGCACCGATCCACAAGGTTGCACCGATTTTGCCGGCGATATCGAACCGATCCTGGCGCGGCTCGATCCGCGCATCGATGTGGTGGTCTCGGGCCACACCCACTGGGCCTATGTCTGCGATTGGGGCGCGCGCGATGCGGCGCATCCGCTGCTGCTGACCAGCGCGGGGGTTTACGGCGAACTGGTGACCGACATCCGGCTGGAGATCGACCCGGTGGCGCACCGGGTTATCGCCAAGCAGGCGCGCAATGTGATCGTGCAGAGCGCGCCGTATGAATCCTCGCGCGGGCCGATGACCCAGCGCGACGATTTTCCCCGCTTCGAGCCGCGTGCCGATATCGCCGCCTATGTCGCGCGCTATGTCGATGCGGCCAAGCAGTTCGCGCAACGCCCCGCCGGGCGTCTCGCCGGACCGGCCGCGCGCGACATTGGCGACAAGCTCAGCGGCGGTTCGATCGGGATGCTGATTGCCGACGCACAGTTGGCCGCGACCGCCGGGGCGGGGGCGCAGATCGCGCTCACCAACCCGTTCGGGGTGCGCGCGCCCGGCGCGCTCAACCCGCGCGCCGACGGCGCGCTGACCTTCGGCGAGCTCTATGCGATCCAGCCGTTCAACAACGAACTGGTCACCCAGAGCCTGACCGGCGCAGAGCTGAAGGCGGTGCTCGAGCAGAATTTCGACGAAATCGGCCCGCAGCAAGTGCTGATCCCCTCGCAAGGCTTCACCTATCGCTTCGACCTGGCGAAGCCGATTGGCCAGCGGATTGTCGCGCTGGCATTGAACGGCGTGCCAATCGACCCGCTAGCCAGCTACCGCGTCACCACCGGAAATTTCCTCGCACAAGGCGGCGACACCTACACCGGGCTGACCAAAGGCACCGACAGGGTGATCGGGGTCAGCGACATCGCCGCGCTCGAGGCGTGGCTGCAGGCGGTCCCGCAGCGCGCGGTGCCGCTCGACGCGCGGGTGACGCAAGTCAAATAGGCGTCAGAATTTCTTGGACCAGCTGAACGCGATCCCGCGATCGTCGGGCAGGCCCGCATAGTGGCCGGGATCCTTGCGGTAGAAGACGCTGGCCATCGCCGCACCCTCCCATAAGGGCCCGCGCCAGGCGAACTCGGCAATCCGCTCGCGGCCCTCGGGGCTGAGCGAGAGCGAGCGCGTTCCCAGCGTGGTGGTCAGCGTCTCATAGCTGTAAGCGGCCGGCAGCGAGAGGTTGAGGCCGCCGCTATCGACCCGCAGCGGCTGCGAGAGGCGCAACGCGAGGCTGTCGTTCGCACCGAACACGCCTTCGCGCGTCGCATCGAGCGCCCAGGCGCTGCTGCGCAAATTCGATCCGCCCGCCAGCGCGCCGCCGACCCGGGCGCGGGTGAAGCCTTCGCGCCACGCTGCGCCCAGCCGCCAGCCCGGGGCTACGCGCCAGCTCGCTGCGGCATCGAGGAACAGGCTGTCCGCCCCGCCCGGCCCGAAAGCATCGTGCAGCCGCGCGCCGAGCACGGTGCGGTCCTCGGCGAGCCAGTTAGCCCCCAGCGCGGCGTCGAGCGCGCCGAAGCGCCGGTCGAGCCCGACCCCGAAGCGCATCGTGCCTTCGCGGCGGCGGCGCTCTGCGGCGGTGTCGAACGAACGCACCGGGGCGCCGCTCAGCGCATCGGCGCGGTCGGCGCTGAGCGTCAGTCCCCAGGCGCCAAGCTGTTGACGCAGCGCGACCGCGCTTTCGGAGCTGCGGGTAAAGCCATAGTCATCGAGCGGCGAAGTGGCGATCAGGAACGCGGCTTGCTCGCGCCCCTGGAGCTGCGCGACCAGCCCGTCCGCGCCCTGCTCGAAGGCGAAGCCAAGTTTGGTCTGCGGGGCCAGCTGGGTGACGATTCGCGCCGCCAGCACGCGGGCGACTTCGGCATCGCTGCGGCTGAGCTGGAGCTGGCCGACCCACGGCATCCGGGCCACCCGGCCCCGGTTGTCGATACTGAACGCGAGGCTCAGCCGATCGTTGCCCAGTTCGACGTGGCGGCTCTGCATCGCCAGCGCGCTGGCCAGCTTGGGCGCGACTTGCGCGCCGCGCAGCGTGTTGTTGAGCGAGACCGAATAGGCGCGCTGGTAGCCATCGAGGATCACCGTGCTGAGCGAGCCGTGGCGCGTCGCATCGCCCATCGCGCTCGAGGTCACGAGCGTGGTGTCGCCCAGCCCGAACACGTTTGCCGAGCCTGCGAGGCTGGTTGCGCCTTGCGGAGCGAACGCGTTGCTGATGCTGAGGATGCCGCGGCCATAGGTCGCGTCGGTGCCCGCAGCCCCCGCATCGGTGGCGCTGCGCAGCAGCAAATCGACCACTTGCACGGCGGTGAGATTGGGGAATGCCTGGCGCAGCAGCGCGACCGCACCCGCGATTTGCGGGGCGGAGAAGCTGGTGCCGGAAATGACATATTGGTACGTGCCGGTCGCATCGGTGGTGGTCTTGAGCACGCCATTCTCATAGACGCAGCACACCCGTTCGCCGCGCGCGGTCAGGTACCACGCGGCCTCCACCCCGGCGCGGTTGCTGAACGTCGAGATCACATTGTCCTTGTTGACCGAGCCGGCGATGATGACGTTGCCATTGCCCGCGGCGCGCAGGCCTGCGGCGAATGGATCGGGGTTGTTGGGATCGACTCCGGCCTTGGTCGAAGCGCCATCGTTGCCGGCCGAGATCACCACTACGATGCCCGCCGCCGCCGCCCGGCCGATTGCCGCACGCAGCGAGTTATTGGGTGCCGAGCCGCCGAGCGACAAATTGATCACCTTGGCACCGGCGGCGACCGCGCGGTCGATCCCGATGGCGATGCTGGTATCGCTGAACTTGCAGCCGTCGTCGTCAACGGCCGGATCGTTTATCGCGCAGGTGCCGATGCTATCGCCGCGCAGCATCAGGATCGTGGCATTAAACGCGATCCCCATGATCCCGGTGTTGTCGCGCGCGGCAGCGGCGACCATCGCCACGTTGGTGCCGTGATCGTCATCGGGATTGTCGAGCCCGCGGTTGCCCGCGACGTCGGCCGAAGCCGAGGAAATCCGCCCGGCGAATTCGGGACTGTCGGTGTCGATGCCCGAATCGACGATGCCAATCGTCACGCCCTGCCCGGTTGTGCCCGATTGCCACGCGGTGATCGCGCCGTGCTGGCTGGGGCCGGTCGAACGGTTGTATTCGGAGGTCAGGAAAGTCGACGACGGGGTGGGAGTCGGCGTCGGGGTCGGAGTTGGTGTGGGAGTGGGCGTTGGAGTGGGTGCCGGGCTGGGGGCCGGAGTCGGCGCAGGAGTGCTCACCGCGCCGCCGCCGCACCCTGCGACCAACAGGAACGAAAGCGTCGCCGCTCCCAGACTCCATTTCGACTTGTTGGTCATTCCCGGATCCTCAAAGCCCCTCCCCCAAAGCATGGGCGAGCCGATAGCGCCGACTCAATGTCAGAAAGCTGAACAAGCACAGTGCTTTCCGTGATTCTTAGTGTCTCACGACAGGGGTTAATCGCCAATTTCTTTTCGCACGGGCGATGGAGATTGCTTGTCGGGTGGATGCGCGCGGGATAGGCGCGCGCAAATTGCATCTGCCGGGAGCTTCCGCCGTGTCCGATCTCGAAACCGCCATCGCCGCCGCCTGGGATCGGCGCGAACACGTCACCCCCGCCAGCGCCGATGTCCGCAGCGTGGTCGAACAGGCGCTCGCGTTGCTCGATTCGGGCGCGGCGCGGGTCGCTGAGCCCGCCAATGAATCGGATGGGGGCGAGGGCGGGTGGAAGGTCAACCAGTGGCTCAAGCAGGCGGTGCTGCTCTCGTTCCGGCTCAACGACAACGCGGTGGTCGAGTTTGGCGCGGGCGGCGCTCCCGCCTATGACAAGGTACCCTCCAAATTCGCCGGCTGGGGCGAGAACCGCTTTCGCGACGCGGGTTTTCGCGTCGTGCCGGGCGCGGTGGTGCGGCACGGCGCGCATATCGGGCGCGGGGTGGTGCTGATGCCCAGCTTCGTCAACATCGGCGCGCATGTCGGCGAGGGCACGATGGTCGATACCTGGGCCACGGTCGGCAGCTGCGCGCAGATCGGCAAGGGGGTGCATCTTTCGGGCGGAGTCGGGATCGGCGGCGTGCTCGAACCGCTCCAGGCCGGACCGGTAGTGATCGAGGACGGTGCCTTCATCGGCGCGCGCTCCGAAGTGGTCGAAGGCGTGATCGTGGGCAAAGGCGCGGTGCTGTCGATGGGGGTCTATCTCGGTGCCTCGACCAAGATCGTCGACCGCGCGACCGGCGAAGTGCATATCGGCAAGGTCCCGCCTTACGCCGTGGTCGTCCCCGGCGCGCTGCCGGGCAAGCCGCTGCCCGACGGCAGCCCTGGCCCGTCGCTCTATTGCGCGGTGATCGTCAAGACCGTCGATGCGCAAACCCGCGCCAAGACCGCGATCAACGAGCTGCTCAGGGATTAGATCGGCCGGAAGGTCACCGTGAGCCCGTCGCGCGGTTTGGGGATCGGCCATGGCTGCCATTTGGGCGCATATCCGGGCGCGATCCTGATCTCGTAGCGAGTCAGCATCTGCGCCATCAGGATCTTGATCTGCATATAGGCGAAGTGCAACCCGATGCACATATGCGCGCCGCCGCCGAACGGCACCCAGGCGTATTTGTGCCGCTTGGCGGTCAGCTCGGCGGTGAAGCGCAGTGGATCGAAGCGTTCGGGATCGGGCCAGTGTTCGGGGTCCATGTGTACCGCCGAGGGGCTGATCCCCACCCCGGTCCCGGCCGGGATGCGATAGCCTCCGAACGCAAACTCGCGCAGCGCGCGGCGCGGTATCGAGGGGACCGGCGGAATCAACCGCAGCGCCTCCTTGAATGCCATTTCGGTGAGTTCGAGCTTGGCCATGTCATCGTAGTCCAGTGGCCGACCTGTGCCGCCAGTCACCGCAAGCGCTTCGGCGCGCAGCTTCTCCTGCCATTCGGGATGCTGGGCGAGCAGCCAGACCAGCGACGTGGCCGACGAGGTGATCGTGTCATGCGCGGCCATCATCAGGAAGATCATGTGATCGACCACTTGATCGACCGGCATCAGCGAGCCGTCGTCATGAGCAGCGGTCGCGAACTGGCTGAACATGTCTTGCCCGCCCCCAGTCGCGCGACGCTTGAGCGTTTCGGCGGTGAACCATCCGACCAGGAATTTGCGCCCCGCCACGCCCCGGCCCATCGCGGTGAAGGGCAAGGGCCTGCGCACCACCCCGACCGAGGCCTGGACCATATCGACGAAGGCCTTGTTGATCGCATCGGCTTCGGGCCCGAGCGGCACGCCGAGGAAACTGTCCGCCGCCAGATCGAGCGTCAGCTGCTTGATCGCCGGGTAGAACTGCATGGTCTGGCCCGACCACTCCGCGACCCGCGCCGCAATTCCGCGATTGAGCGCATCGGCATAGTGCCGCATCGGCCCCGGCTTGAACGCGATCGACAGCGCCCGGCGGTCGGCGCGGTGGTGATCGAAATCGAGCAGCATGAGCCCGCGCGGAAACAACAGGTCGAGCACCGAGCCCCAGCCCTGCGCCGAGGAAAAGTTCTTGTCGCGGTCGAACAGCACCAGCTCGTTGGCGTCCGCTCCGAACAGCAGCACCGAGTTGCGCCCGAAGGCGTGGTTGCGGAAAATGTCGCCATAAGTTGCGCGCATCCGGGTGCCGAAGCCGATCGGGTCGGCGAGCAGCGGCAGGGTATTGCCAAGGATCGGCCAGCCGTTCTCACCGGGAATATGGTCGAGCGCGCCCTTGGGCTGGCTTTGCGACCAATGGGCGAATTGCGGGGCTTCGGGAGCAAGCGTGGCCATGGTGAATCCTCGTTACTTACCTTAGTGTAAGTTAATCGGAACGCTAAATCCAGCCCCCAAGTTCGCGCCGCACCAAGGCTTCGAGCATCGCCATCCCTGCGTCCCCGGTGTTGAGGCAATCGAGCACCGCGAAGTCGGTGCCGCCTGCAGCAAGGAACTGCGCCTTGGCGCGGATTGCCAGTTCCTCGCGCGTTTCGAGGCAATCGGCGGAGAATCCGGGAGCGGCGATGGCGAAGCGCTTGGTGCCCTTCGCAGCTTCGGAGCGGAGGACGTCTTCGGTCGAAGGCTCCAGCCATTTTGCCCGGCCGAAGCGCGACTGGAAGCTCACCTCGATTCTGAGATCGGGGTGGTCGGGGCCAAGCGCTTCGGCCAGCAGACGCGCGGTTTTCTGGCAGTGGCAGTGGTAGGGATCGCCCAATTCGAGCGTGCGTAGCGGCATGCCGTGGAAGCTGAGCAGCAGCACTTGCGGCGCGAAGGGCAGCGCGTTTAGCTGGCGCGCGATATCCTCGCGCAGCGCAGCGATGTGCAGAGCGTCGTCATAATAGGGCGGTAGCGTGCGGATAGCGGGCTGCCAGCGCATGTCCGCCAGCGCGGCACCCACGGCGTCAATCACGCTCGCGGTGGTTGCGCCCGAATATTGCGGGTAGAGCGGCGCGACCAGGATCCGGTCGCAGCCGGCATCTTTCAGCCGCTGGACTTCGCCGGCCAGCGCCGGATTGCCGTAACGCATCGCATGGGCGACCTGCACACCCTCGCCCAGCCGCGCTTGCAGCCCACGCGCTTGCGCCGCGGTGATCGCGGCCAGCGGTGAGCCGTCCTCGCCCCATATGTGCGCATAGGCCTGCGCCGATTTCCGGGGCCGGGTATTGAGGACAATCCCGCGCAACACCGGCTGCCACAGCAGTGCGGGCAGCTCGACCACCCGGCGATCCGAGAGGAACTCCGCGAGATAGCGCTTCACGGCCTTCGCAGTGGGCGCCTCGGGGGTGCCGAGGTTGACCAGCAGCACCCCGATCCGGCCCAGCGTAACCGGCGGATGATAGGCGGGGCGGGTCATACCTCCTCCGAGAGCAGCGGAAGCTTGCGGAAACGCAACCCGGTTGCCGAAAACAGCGCATTGGCAATCGCCGGCGCGACCACGGCGACGCCAAGCTCTCCGGGATCGGCGGGTTCGGCCGCGCTCTCGATAAAATCCACCTCGATCTCGGGGCAATCGGCGAGCACCGGCAGGTCGAGCGCGCCGAGCCGCGTATCGGTCGGCAGGCCATTGGCATAGCCGGTGCTGCAGCCCAGCGCGAGGCCAAGCCCGAACACCAGCCCGCCCTCGATCTGCTGGCGCGCGATGTCGAGATTCACGATTCGCCCGATGTCCGCCACTGCAGTGAGCTTGTCGACCCGCACGCCGGTTTCATCGCGGCGAGCACTGGCGACTACCGCGATCCGGCCCCCGCCGATGACATGGCACGCCAGCCCCTGCCCGCTGCTGTCCGCGCCGCCGCCCCATTCGGCCAGTGTCGCCGCGCGCTGCAGGCAATTGGCGAGGCGCAGGTCGTGACCCAGCATCGCCATCCGGTAGGACAGCGGCTCGCGTCCGCCGAGATGTGCCAGCTCGTCGACGAAGCTTTCGGTGAAGAAGGTGGTGAAGCCGTGCGCATTGCCGCGCATCCGCCCCGTTGGCAGGGGAATCGCGACGGGCACATGCTCGACGATCAGATTGGGTAGTGCATAGGGCGGGACCGCACCCTCGACCGCCATCGCATCGCTGCTGTCCTGCGCCGCTGCGGCGTCGAATGCGCGCTCACCGCCGAACAGCCGCTGCCCGAATTCGCGGAAGCTGGCGGGCGCGGCGATGCGGGTTTTCCATGCAAGTACTTCCCCGCTCGGCGCGGTTTTGGCGGCGAGCACCGCCACGACGGGCGTGCGCGGCAGTCCGGCGAGATGCTCCTGCCAGCGCGACCAAGTGAGCTGCACCGGCTTGCCCACCTCGCGGGCGATCAGCGCGGCTTGGGTCACATGCTCGTGTTCGAGCCGTCGGTCGAAGCTGCCGCCCGCGGGCATCGGGTAAAGCACCACATCGCGCGCCGACATCCCCAGCGCGCGTGCCGCCGCCAGCCGCGCGGCCTCGGGCGCCTGGCACGCGGCCCATAGCTCAAGCTTGCCCCCGCGCAGCCGCGCGGTCGCGCTGGCGGTCTCGAGCGTGGCGTGGAGCGCGGGGGCGACTTCGTAGCGGCGCGCGAGGCTGAACTTGCCGCCAAACACGCCCTCGGGATCGCCAACTTCGGCAATCGTGTCGGCATCGCCCTTGCGCAGTGCGCGATCGAGCGCCTGCTCGATCTTGATGGTATCGGCGCGGTGCCTCGTGGTGAAGTTGGGGGCGATGGCACTGAGCGCGCTCTCGGCGGACCACCAATCGCTTGCCACCGCCGCCAGCCAGCGCTGGCCTTTGACCAGCCTGACCAGTCCGGGCAGGCTTTTGGCCCGCGCCGCGTCGAAGCTCGCCAGCGTGGTATCGCCGATCGGGCCGTGGCGGATCGCGGCGAAGAGCATGTCGGGCAGCCGCACATCGCCCGCGAACAGATGGCTGCCGTCGACCTTGCTCGGCAAATCGAGCCGCGGATAGCGTAGCGGCGCGCCGGGCGGGAAATCGGCGGCGCGTTCGGCCATCGGTGCCGGGCGCAGCGGCGGCGGATCGGGCGGATCGTATTCCGCCGCTTCCTGCGCCAGCTCGCCAAATGTCAGTCGCTGCTTGCCGTGGGTGACGAACCCGCCAGCCACCCCGCATTCCTCCCAGCCCACAACCCAGCGGTCCGCCGCGGCCATTGCCAGCATCGCGCGGACCGATGCGGCCGCCTCGCGCGCCGGAGCCTCATAAGCAGCAAGCGAGGTGCCATCGGCGGTTGCGGTGAAATTGTTCGCTTCGGCAAAGCGCCGCGCGAGGCGGCTATCGGAGCTTGAGGCCGCGCCCGCGACCAGCGGCATCCACAGCTTGGCCCACCGCGCCGCGAGCGGGACATTGGCATAGGCCCCGCTGACCGGCACCATTTCGACCGCGACCTGCCGCCAATCGGCCCCCAATTCGGCGGCGACCACCTGCGGAATCAGCGTCGATACGCCCTGCCCCATCTCGAGCTGCGGAACCGCGACGGTTACCACACCATCGGTGCCCAGCTTGAGCCAGGCATCGAACGCCACTTCGTCGCTGCCCGCCTCGAGCGGGATCGCGAAACGTCGCGGGGTGAGGCTCCACGCGACGAGCAATCCGCCCGCCCCGGCCCCGATCAGCAAGCCGCGCCGCGTGACTCTCATTGCTGGTCGAGCCAGCTGGCAATCCGCCGCGCAATGGCTGCGAAGGGTTCGCCTCCAGGGCCGTCGCTTGCCGCAGGGGGCTGGCCCGCATCGCTGTCCTGCCGGATCTTGAGATCGAGCGGGATGCGGCCGAGGAACGCGTGACCAAGCATTTTCGCGACCGCTTCCGCGCCGCCCGAACCGAACGGATCGCTGACCTCGCCGCAATGCGGGCAGGCGTAGCCCGCCATGTTTTCGACGATTCCGATGATCGGGACTTCAGCCTGCTCGAACAGCTGCAGCGCGCGGGTTGCGTCGATCAGCGCGAGGTCCTGCGGGGTCGAGACGATCACCGCGCCGGCCGGCTTGAAGCGCTGGAGCATCGTTATCTGAACGTCGCCGGTGCCCGGCGGCAGATCGACGATCAGCACATCGACATCCCAATGCGCGTCGATCAGCTGACCCAGCGCATTGCCCGCCATCGGCCCGCGCCAGGCGATCGCCTTGCCCGGCTCGATCAGCTGGCCCATCGATAGCAGCGGCACGCCCCACGGGCTGGGGATCGGGATCATCTTGTTGCCGCGTGCTTCGGGTTTGACCCCCTCGGTGCCGAGCAGCCGCGGCTGCGAGGGGCCGTAGATATCGGCATCGACCAGCCCGACCTTGCGCCCCATCCGCGCGAGCGCGACCGCGAGGTTGGCCGACAGGGTGGACTTGCCGACCCCGCCCTTGCCCGAACCGACCGCGATGATGCGGGTCTGGCGCTTGTCCGCAGTCATCGCGACGCGGACCTCGGACACATCCGGCTGCCCGCCCAGCACTTGCTTGACCGCCGCCTCAAGCTGCTCGCGCTCGCGTGGGTCCAGCCCGCCGACATCGAACACCAGCGTCGCCACGCCATCGACCAGCCGCAGCGATTGCAGCCGCGCCTGCGCCCTTGGTGACAGCACGGCCTTGAGCGCTTCAGTGTCGGTCATCGTCGTCCCGCTGTGGTGCCGCCGCCCCCCTAGCAAGGAAAAAGCAGGGGGAGGCACTGTTTTTGTGGGGCCCGCGTCCCTATAGAGCTGTGCATGAGAGGTTTCGGTGGTTTTCGAGCAGGGGTTCTGGCCATGGCCGGGCGCCGCAGTCCGTGGGGCTCCGGCGGCGGTCCGGGCGATCCTAAGCCGGGGAGCGACGGCGACCAGCCCGAACCCGAAAACCCGGGGGACGGCGAATCCGCCGGAAGCGGCGAAACGCCCGAACCACCCGCTCCCAAACCCAAGCCGGACGCCGCGCCCAAGGGTCCGCGCAACCCGTGGCACCAGGGCGATAGCGCCCCGCCGCGGCGCTCGGCCAACATCGAGGATATTTTCCGCCCCAAGTCGGGCGGCCCGCGCAACCCCGGCGGACCCGGCGGCTTTGGGGGAGGTGGCAGCTTCCCGCGGTTGCCCACGCGGCCCGGCGGCAAGAGTTGGCTGCCGCTGATCGGCGTTGCGGTGGCGGGCACCTGGCTCTTCTTCACCAGCGCGCACCAGCTCGGCTCGACCGAGGAAGGCATCGTCACCACCTTCGGCAAATATTCGCACACCATCGGCAACGGGGTCTCGCTGACCATGCCGTGGCCGATCCAGGATGTGCGGGTCGAGGATGTCACCTCGATCAAGCGCAACACCATTCCCGAGGGCGAGGCCGAAAACCTCATGCTGACCAGCGACGCCAGCCTGGTCGATGTCAGCTATCTGGTCCGTTGGAACATCAAGAACCTCAAGCTCTACAGCTTCCAGTTCGACAATCCCGAGCGGACCGTGACCGAAGTGGCCGAAGCCGCGATGCGCGCCTCGATTGCCGAAGTGCCGCTGCGCGACGCCTTTGGCGGCACCGGCCGGGCGCAGGTCGAGCAGAATGTGCGCACCAGGATGCAGGCGATCCTCGACGCCTATCGCGCTGGCGTGCAGATCCAGGGGGTCGAGATCAAGAACGCCAACCCGCCCGAGAAAGTCCAGGGCGCGTTCCAGAAAGTCACCGCCGCGCAGCAGGATGCGCAGCGCGATATCAGCAATGCGCAGGCCTGGGCGCAGCAGCTCACCGCCCGCGCGCAGGGTGACGCCGCGCAGTTCGACAAGGTCTATGCCCAATACAAACTCGCCCCCGACGTGACCCGGCAGCGGATGTATTATGAAACGATGGAGCGGGTGTTGGCCGCCAATGACAAGGTGATCGTCGAGGCGGGGGGCGTGACCTCCTATTTGCCGCTGCCCGAGGTTCGCCGCAAGACCGCCGAACCCGCCACCCCCGCGACGGGAGGCCAGTGATGCTCAGCAATTTGTGGCAGGACCACAAGCCGACATTGATCGTGCTGGCCATTGCGGCACTCGCGGTGTTTTCGAGCGTGGTGGTGGTCCCCGAAACCGAACAGGCGGTCGTGGTCCGGCTGGGTGAGCCGGTGCGCGTGATCAACCGCTTCAAGCCGAAAATCGATTTCGGCCAGACCGGGGCGGGCATGTCGCTGCGCATCCCGTTCTTCGAGCGACTGGTCCGGATCGACAAGCGGGTGCTGAGCGTCGACATGGAACGCCAGCAAGTGCTCACCACCGATCAGCAGCGGATGGAAGTCGATGCCTTCGCCCGGTTCCGGATCATCGATCCGGTCAAGATGGTGCGCACCGCCGGGACCACGGAAAAGGTGGTCGAACAGCTCCAGCCGATCCTCACTTCGGTGCTCCGCCAGGAACTGGGCAAGCGCACCTTCCAGTCGCTGCTGACCGCCGAACGCGGCGCCGCGATGACGCAAATCCGCGCGGGGCTCGATCGCGAGGCGCGCGAATATGGCGCGCAGGTCATCGATGTGCGGATCAAGCGCGCCGATCTGCCCGAGGGCGCGCTGGAAAGCGCCTTCTCGCGGATGCAGGCGGCGCGCCAGCAGGAAGCTACCACCATCCAGGCACAGGGCCAGAAGGCCGCGCAGATCATCCGGGCCGATGCCGAGGCGCTAGCGGCGCAGACCTATGCCGACGCCTATGGCAAGGATCCCGCGTTCTACGATTTCTACCGCGCGATGCAGAGCTACGACTACACTTTCGGCAGCAAGGCCGGTTCCAGCACGATCCTGCTCTCGCCCGACAATGAATATCTCAAGCAGTTCAAAGGGCGCTGATGCGCGCCCGTCGATTTATTCAATTCCCGTTCAGGCGGACCGGCGTGAATCCGGCCCGGTGAACCTGCGAACCAGAAGGAAGCCAAAGGACGTGAAGCCCGTGCGATACGCTTATGGAGTCACCACCGCGCTGCTGCTTGGCGGTGCCGGTCTTTCGCTCGCCACCGGTTTTCCGGTCGGCGCGCAAGTTGCCCAGAACGACGCCCAGCAGATGCAGTCGGTGGTCCCGCAGGCAGGCGCACCGGCCAGCTTTGCCGATTTGACGCAGCAGCTGCAGCCCGCGGTGGTCAACATTTCCACGCGCCAACGGATTCGCGTCGCGGCGCAGGCCAATCCCTTCGCCGGCACCCCGTTTGCCGATCTGTTCGGCGGCCAGCAGCAGGGCGGCAGCGCTCCGCAAACCCGCGAGGCGCAATCGCTGGGTTCCGGTTTCGTCATTTCGCCCGATGGCTATGTCGTCACCAACAACCACGTGATCACCGCCAACGGTCAGGGCGAGGTCGAAACGATCACCGTGACGATGCCCGACGGCACCGAATACCCCGCCAAGCTGGTCGGTCGCGACGTAGCTTCTGACCTTGCGGTGCTCAAGATCAACCCCGGCAAGGTGCTGCCGTTCGTCAAGTTCGGCGATTCGCGGCAGACCCGCGTCGGCGACTGGGTGATTGCCATCGGCAACCCGTTTGGCCTCGGCGGGACGGTCACCTCGGGGATCATTTCGGCGGTCTATCGCAACACTGGCTCGGGCAGCGCCTATGACCGCTATCTGCAGACCGACGCCTCGATCAACAGCGGCAACTCGGGCGGCCCGATGTTCGACATGAAGGGCAATGTGATCGGCATCAACAATTCGATCTTCTCGCCCACCGGGGGCAGCGTCGGGATCGGCTTTGCGATCCCCGCCGAGATCGCCGCGCCGATCGTCGACAAGCTGCGCACCGGCCAGGTGATCGAGCGCGGCTATCTGGGCGTGCGCATCCAGGCACTGGGCGAAGACCTTGCCGATTCACTTGGGGTGCCGCACAACCGCGGCGAGTTTGTCCAGGCGGTCGAACCCAATCAGGGTGCGGCCAAGGCGGGTCTGCGCGAAGGCGATGTGGTCACCAGCGTTGCGGGCAAGGTGGTAACCCCCGACCAGACGCTGTCCTACATCGTCGCCAACACGGCGCCGGGCACGCGCATCCCGATCGAGCTGATCCGCGATGGCAAGCCGATGACGGTCCAGGCCGTTGTCGGCAAGCGTCCGAGCGAGGAAGAACTGGCGCAACAGACCTTCGATCCCAGTCAGGCCGATCCGGACGACCAGTTGGCGCAGCAGCAAGTCGCGCCCAGCCAGGGCGTGATTGAAAAGGCGCTTGGCCTGTCGGTCATTCCGCTCAGCCCGCAGATCGCGCCGCGACTGGGCGTGAGCGTGGATTCGCGCGGGCTGGTCATCACCGGGGTCGATCCCTCGTCCGACGCGGGCGCCAAGCAGATCCAGCGCGGCTTCATCATCCTCTCGGCCAACAGCCGCACGGTGACGACGCTCGCCGAGCTGGAAGGCGTGGTGCGAACAGCCAAGGCCGCCAACCGCGGAGCGGTGCTGCTGCGCATCCAGCCCCCGGGCCGCGCGGCAGTGTTCGTGCCCTTGCGGATGCGTTAGGTCGGGATCTGGTGTGATCAAATCCTCCCCCAGAGGGGGAGGATTTAGCCTAACCCTAATTCCCCCGAATCGGGACTTCGCGTGGCTGCGGTGCGCCGGGCCGTCCGGTCCTGACCGGCTGGGGTGGGGTATATTGCGCGGGGGGTCTCTCCCCGCCGGTCGCCTGATCGAGGAAATCCTCGTTCGCCGCGGGTGGCACGGTGACCAGCCCGCCCTGATCGGGCGACTGGTCCTCGGGCCGTTGCGGCAGCGGCTGGTCGCCGGGCTGCACGGGCTGGATCAGATTGCCCTGCTCGTCGACATATTGGTAATCGTCGGGATTGCCGAAGGCGGCTTCCTCATCGGGCTCGAGCTGCCACGCCGGGAGCTTGAGCTCGACGTCGAAATTCTCGACCGGACGCTTGGCCACCGCAACCCGCATATAGGCGGCGAAGGCGCGCGCCGGGGCGGTGCCGCCCTGCAATCCGCCCACCGGCTTGGCATCGTCGCGGCCCATCCACACGCCCGTCGTGATCCCGCTGGAGAAGCCGAGAAACCAGCCATCCTTGTTCGAGCTGGTGGTGCCGGTCTTGCCCGCGACCGGCCGGCCGATCTGCGCGGCGCGCCCGGTGCCGGTGCTGACCGCCGATTGCAGCAGATCGGTGATCCCGGCGGTGACATAGGCGGGGACCAGCGGCTGGCCGGTCGTGGCGCGGTGCGCGTAGAGCACATCGCCGTCGGTGGTGGTCACTTTGGTGATCCCGAAGGGTTCGATCGAAGTGCCCTTGGCCGAGACCGCGGCGAAGGCGCGGGTCATGTCGATCAGCCGCACCTCCGAAGTGCCCAGCACCATCGAGGGCAGCGTGTTGATCGGGGTGGTGATGCCAAAGCGCCGCGCCATGCTCGCCACCGCGCCGAAGCCGACCTCGTTGCCAAGCTGCGCCGCGACGGTGTTCTTCGAATAGGCAAAGGCGGTGCGAACATCGATCTTGCCGGCATAGCTGCCGCCCGAATTGCGCGGGCTCCAGCCGTCGATCGTCACTGGCTCGTCGACCACCGCGTCGTCGGGGGTGTAGCCCGCCTCGAGCGCGGCGAGGTAGACGAACAGCTTCCACGCCGAACCCGGCTGGCGCACCGCATTGGTCGCGCGATTGTAGTTCGAAGTAACGTAATCGGTCCCGCCGACCATCGCCAGCACCGCGCCGTCGCGGTCCATGCTGACCAGCGCGCCTTGGGTTCCGGCAGGGACATTGCCCTGGATCGAGGCGGTCGCCGCGCGTTGCAGTCCGACGTCGAGCGTCGTCCAGACCTCGATCGGTTCGCTGTTGTCGGGCAGCAGAATATCGAGCTGGGGCAGCGCCCAGTCGGTGAAATAGCGCACCGAATTCTGCCCCGCCTCGGGCGCGAGCCGGGTGGTGTGCAGATCGGCCGAGGCGGCTTCCGAAGCGCTGATCGCGCCGGTTTCCTGCATTACCGCAAGCACGACCCGCGCGCGGCCGACTGCGGCCTTGGCATCGGCGGTGGGCGAATAGCGCGAGGGGGCCTTGACGAGGCCCGCGATGATCGCCGCTTCGGGCAGGCTCAGCTCGTTGCCCGAGTGGCCGAAGAACTTGCGGGACGCGGAATCGATGCCATAGGCCCCGCCGCCGAAATAGACCTTGTTGAGGTAGAGTTCGAGAATCTGGTCCTTGGAGAACCGGCTTTCCATCGCCAGCGCCAGCACCGCCTCGCGCAGTTTGCGCCCGAAGGTCTTGGTGTTGTTGAGAAACACCGTGCGCGCCAGCTGCTGGGTGATGGTCGAGCCACCTTGGCGCCAGTGTCCATCGCGCAGCCGCACCCAGAACGAGCGCGCCACGCCGATCGGATCGACCCCGATATGGCTGCGAAAGCGCCGGTCCTCGACCGAGACCATCGCATCCTTCATCACGTCGGGGATCTGGTCGTAGGGCAGCCATTTGCCGTAACTTGGACCGAGCGCGACCAACTCGGTTCCGTCGCGCGCGCGGACCACGATCATCTGGCCATTCTGGCTGCTCTTGAGCTGGTTGTAGCTGGGCAGCGACTGTGCCGCGAAAGCCACCGCGATGCCCAGCCCGAGCGCGCCAAGCAGCGAGAGGCCCAAGCCCCACACGATGACCCGCCGCAGCCACAGGCGAAATCCGGTGAGCGCTGGCTTGGACGGTTTCCGGGGGGGAGCTCCCCGCCGAACGTCATTTCGTGGCATATGACTTGGACCGACCCTCTCAATGGCGCATGCGCCCGGTAACTGACGCGGGTTACATAGGCGAATTGCAACGCCGGGTTAATGGGGGAATTTTCGCTCCCGTCAGCTCGCCGCATCAGTCCTTCGGCTTGAAGTCCAGCGCCACGCTGTTGATGCAGTAACGCAGCCCCTCCGGGCCGGGGCCATCGGGGAAGACGTGGCCCAGATGGCCCTCGCATTTGGCGCAACGCACTTCGGTGCGGGCCATGCCGTGGCTGCTATCGACAAGCTCTTCGACCGCCTCTCCCGCGACCGGCGCGGTGTAGCTGGGCCAGCCCGATCCGCTGTTGAACTTGGTGTCCGAGGTAAACAGCGGCGCGCCGCAGCCCGCGCACATATAGTCGCCGGCCGCCTTGTTCGCATCGTATTTGCCCGCAAAGGCGCGCTCGGTCCCGGCCTGGCGCAGCACCTGATACTGCTCGGGGGTCAGCTTCTCGCGCCACTCGGCGTCGGTGAGTTCGAGTCTATCGGCCATCGGCAATCTCCTTTGGTTCTTTTTCCAGCCTTACGCCTGGGCGGCACCGGCCCGCTCCCGCGTCGAAGGTCACGAAAACGTCCGGGGGACGTTTTCGCTGAGGCGCCCGGCCACCCAACAATAGGTTACCCTATGGGTGGCCGGGCGGGGGAGCGGGCCGGTGCCGCGCGAGGTCACGCGAAAGCGTGACCGATCAACGCATCAATGCAGATGTTCCACAATCAGCACCGTGCCGTCGTGGCCTGAAACCCGCATCTTGGTGCCGGGTTCCGCATCCGGTCCGCGCGCCAGCCATTCGCCGTCGCCCTGGCGGACCTTGCCGTTGCCATCGTCGATTCCCTGTGTGACCACTACAATCTCGCCGACCAGTCGCGCGCCGCGATCGTTCATCAGCGGATCGGGTGAGACCACCGGGTTGGCCGCCAGATAGCGCTTGCCGGCGAAGACCGAGCCAATCGCCAGCACCGCAAAGATCACGATCTGCAGCGGGACCCCGATCGGCAGCACCCACGCCACCATCCCGGTGACCAGCGCCGCGCCGGCCAGCCAGATCAGGAACACGCCCGGGATCGCCATTTCGGCAATCGCCAGCACCAGCCCCAGCGCGAGCCAGGCCCAATGCGCGTCGAGACTCTCCAGCCAGTCCATCAGCGCTTGCCTTCGCCGATGGGCGCAACAGCGTCACGCACCAGTTCGCCGATCCCGCCAAGCGAGCCGATCAGCTGGGTCGCCTCGACCGGGAACAGGATGGTCTTGGCGTTGGGAGAATTGGCGAACTGGGCGACCGCCTCGGTATATTTCTGCGCAACGAAGTAGTTGAGCGCCTGCGTCCCCGAGGTGGCGATCGCCTCGGACACCACCTTGGTTGCCTGCGCTTCGGCCTGGGCCGAGCGCTCGCGCGCTTCGGCGTCGCGGAACGCGGCTTCCTTGCGGCCCTCGGCCGACAGGATCGCGCCCTGCTTCTCACCCTCGGCGCGCAGGATTTCGCTGGCGCGCGCGCCCTCGGCGTCGAGGATCTGGGCGCGCTTCTCGCGCTCGGCGATCATCTGGCGCGCCATCGCGTTGGAAATGTCGATCGGCGGGCGGATATCCTTGATCTCGACCCTGGTGACTTTGACTCCCCACGGCGAGGTGGCGTGATCGACCACCGCGAGCAGCCGGCCGTTGATCTCGTCGCGCTTCGAGAGCGTCTCGTCGAGGTCCATCGAGCCCATCACGGTGCGCAAATTGGTGGTGGTGAGCTGCATGATCGCAAGATAGAGGTTCGACACCTCATAGGCCGCCTTGCCGGCATCGAGCACCTGGAAGAACACGATCGCGTCGACCCCGACCATCGCATTGTCCTTGGTGATGATCTCCTGCCCCGGGATATCGAGCACTTGCTCCATCATATTGACCTTGTTGCCGACCCGGTCGACGAACGGGATGATCAGATGCAGCCCGGGATTCGCAGCCAGACTGAATTTGCCGAGCCGCTCGATCGTATAGACGTAGCCCTGGCGCACGACGCGCACGCCCATCAGCAGGAAAATGAAGACCAGCCCCACCAGAGCGAGCAGCGTTCCTAGCATCACAAAATCCCCCGAATTGTCAGTGCCGACATGGTAGCGCGGGGGCGACGCGGAGCAAGCTAAACCGGAAGAGTTATTGTCCGCCTGACGGCGGGTGTTTCAGCCACGCTGAAACAGAAAAAGACATCAAACCGGCACCGCGATCTGCTTGCCGCCGAACACCGCCTGCCAGTTCTCGATTTCGTCAAACACGATCTCGTCGGTGGCGTGCGCCAGTTCGGCGACCCGGCCATAGTTGAGCGCGGCATCGGGCGCGGCGGCGAGCACGGTGATGCGTTCGTGGACCGAATCGAGCTTTTCGGCGGTCACCTCGGAGATTGCCGCAAACCGCTCGAAATCGCCGAAATAGCGGATCCCCGCGATCCCCGCGCCGAAGGTCGGGAACATCACTCCCAGCACGGTGAACCACTTGGACTGGTGATCGAGCCATTCCTCGCTGATAAGCCCCCCCGCCGCCATTCCGCGCAACGCGAGGTACAGCGCGACCGACAGGACCGCGAGCTGGAACAACCGGTTGGACAGCGCATCGAGCCGGTGGTGGACCGTGGTCAGCCGCTCGGCCTTGCCATAGTGGTAGTCGCGCTGGCTGACGACATGCGCATCGAGCAGCCCGGTCAGCACCCCGCGCAGATAGGGCGCGGTGATGACCATCGCGGGCAGTCCGATCTCGCGCATGACGTTGCGCGCATAGAATTCGGGCCAGCTGGTCTCCGCGCCCTGCGGCCAGCGCCCGGGCGGACGCGCCGCCCCCAGCGTCAGCAGGATCGGCCCGTGGCGCAGATATTCGGCGACCCGCCGGGTCTCGAACCAGCGGCCGTGCCAGCGGCGCTTTTGCCCGAGCATGGTGATGACCAGGATCGCGCTGAGCAGCAGCAGTTCGAACAGCGCGAACAGCCATTTGTTGGGCGCGGAGACGAATGGGAGATACGACATGCCCCCGACAATCGCGAGGCTGGAGAGCACGAAATTGACGATCATCCCGCCGCGGTAGCTATCCGAGAGATGCGCCGAAATCCCGTCCATCCACGCGAAGCGCCGCAGCACCCCCGCCTCGATCCGCGCGACCAGCGCGGGATCGACGCAGGGCAGCGCGCGCGCGGTGGCGAGCATCTCCGGACCTTCCCCAGCCCCCTCGCCCATAGTGGCCGGGTCGCGGTAAGTGACGCGAATGTCCCGCAAGCGGCCGCGCCAGCGATCCTCGCCAAACAGCGCCTCGATCCGGCGATAGCCTTGGGCAAGACCGCTGCTGTGCGGGTGCCAGCGCTCATGCTGGAGCATCCCGATCCCCGGATGGTCGGGCTCGTCGCCGGGGTGGAGCGCGGCGCGGACGATCGCCTCGACCAGCTGCAGCCGGTCCTCGCCCCCGGCGTGGTCGAGCGCGGCGAGCGATTCAGGGGTGCGCAGGATGCACCATTCGGCGGGGCGGACCGGATCGATCCACAGCACCGGGCAGCCCTGGTGGAGCGCGGCGGCGATGGTATCGCCGGTGCCGCCGACATGCGCGGTGGTCACCCCGTCCCACACCGCGATCAGCGCGTCGGACTGCTCGATCAGGATGCGCCCCGCCAGCGCGACGCGGCGCGAGCTCTCGGCGGCGAACAGCTGCGCGCGGGCAAAGTCGGTCGGGGCATCGAGCTTGGCGAGGTAGAGCGCGGCGATTGCCTCGTCCTCGTCGGCGAGGCCCAGCACGGTCGCCCGGTCGGTCAGGCGGCGGATATCGCCCGCACGGCGCTCGGTCGCGGGATCGCTGGCGGGCCCGCCGGCGAGCAGCGCCCGCGCATCCGCCGCATCGGGGGGCAGCGCGTTGATCGCCTTGTTGAGCCGCCGCCCGAACGGCAGCGGCGCGACCAGCTCATAGCCCCGCGCCAGCGCGAGATCTGCGGCGACACTGTCGGTCCCGTCGGCGAGTAAAGTGTGGAACCGGGTCGGCATCGGCGCGCCCGCGCCGGGGACCGCCGGGGATGCCGCCACCGCCGCATCGAACAGCGCGAAGATTTCAGCCAGCACCGCGCCGATCTTCACCTCGCCCTGCGCAAAGCCGGGATGCGCCGCGCGGTGGCCCGTGACCCCCAGGTTCAGGCGCAGGCCCGGTGCCGGTGGTGCGGCGGGGGAGGCATCGGAACGGCTCAGCGAATGGTCCTTCCCCCGGCGAACAGGTCGCGACCTTGCCGCAACCGGGCCAGCAATTCCAGCCCCTTGCAGGGCACAGTGCCAAGCCGGTTGCCCCGATGCGCTACCGCCGTTAGTCCGCTGGCAAGGACTTATCGCCGATGGGTGGCTTGTCCTTTGCCCCTCCGATGCGGTAAATTCCCATGATGCGCTACCCGCCTGCCCTGCCCGAAACCTTTGTCCGCATGGCGGATGATGGCGATGAGAATGGTGGCGCCGATAACGGGGCGGGTGGCCAGGACCAGCTCGGGGTCGCCACCAAGACCCGGACCAAGCCCAAAAAGCCGAGCATGTTCAAGGTCTTGCTGCTCAACGACGATTACACGCCGATGGAATTCGTGGTCATGGTGCTCAAGCGCTTCTTCACCATGGATCTCGAACAAGCGACCCGCGTGATGCTCCACGTCCACCAGAAGGGCGTCGGCGTCTGCGGCATTTTCCCTTACGAGATCGCCGAAACCAAGGTTCATCAGGTGATGGACTTCGCCAAACAGAACCAGCACCCGCTGCAATGCACGCTGGAGAAGGCTTGAGGTTGGGCATGGATACGCCGAAACCAAACTCGACGCGCATGCCGGGGCGGTTCCCTTCTCAGGACTGACGGAGGGTCCCCCTTCGCCTCCAGCACAGCAGCTGCGGAGAGGTGGGACCCCTCCACCAGCTTCGCTGGTCCCCCTCCCGTGCCGGGGAGGTACTAGCAACACCATTTTCCTACACGCCCGCCGCCTGCTATCCTCTTGGCCGCTCTTTCCAATCGTCGGCCCTTCGATCCTGTCGGCGCGCGGCGTTGCTGCGGCGGAATATATCATCTGCCACCCTTGCGAGCTTATCCTGTTGAAACAAATGGATAAAGGTAGCATAATTTGGGTGACACGGTGTCGCCTTTGTCACCCTGCCCTGATTAAAAACGCAAGGAAATCAACGCAGTTTTTCGGCGATGGGCGACGCCGGTGAGCGCGTGCCTTGGTGTCACCTTTAGTCACCTTTCGCTTCCCGCCCTCGGCAATGGACCCGCGCGATTGACCTTGGGGGCTGCCCAAGCCATTACCCCGCCGTGAAATTCCTTACCGCCACCGACCGTTATATCTTCCGGCTGGTGCTGATGCCGATGTTCGCGGTGTTCGTCATCGCCGCCTCGCTGCTCGTGCTCGACAAGATGCTCAAGCTGTTCGATTTCGTCGCGACCGAGGGCGGGCCGGTCAGCGTCGTGTTCAAGATGCTGGCCAATCTGCTGCCCGAATACGCCAGCCTGGCGATCCCGCTGGGGCTGATGCTCGGCATCCTGCTGGCGTTCCGCAAGCTCGCCACCAGCAGCGAGCTCGATGTGATGCGCGCGGTGGGGCTGAGCTACAACCGGCTGCTGCGCGTGCCCTATCTGATCACGCTGGCGCTGGCGGGGCTCAACCTCGTGATCGTCGGCTACCTTCAGCCGCTGTCGCGCTATTATTACGAGCAGCAGCAATACGATCTGCGCTCGGGCGCGCTGGGTGCCTCGATCAAGGTGGGTGAGTTCACGACGCTCAAGGACCGCGTCGCGCTGCGGATCGAGGCGAGCGAGGACGAAGGCCGCCGCCTGATCGGGATCTTCGCGCGGGTCGCCGATGCCAAGGGGCAGGTGCTGGCGATCTCGGCGCGGGAAGGCCGGTTCCTCGCGCTCAAGGACAGCCCCGACACGATCGTGCTGCGGCTGACTCAGGGACAGATCGTTCAGGACATCCCGCAGCAAAGCTCGCGGGTGCTGACCTTCACCCGCTACGATCTGCCGATCGACCTGCCCACGGTCGAAAAGTTCCGGTCACGCGGCGGCAAGGAGCGCGAATATATCCTGCCCGAACTGCTCAAGATCGGCTGGAACAAGCACGCTTCGGAAGAGCTGCGCAACCAGAGCCAGGCGAGCTTCAACTACCGGCTGGTCGAAGTGGTGATGATGCTGTTGCTGCCGCTGCTGGCGGTGTCGCTGGCGATCCCGCCCAAGCGCTCGACCTCCGGGCTGGGCATCTTCGTCTCGATCGTGATGGTGGTCGCCTATCACAAGATCAACGAATACGGGCAGGCGGTGGCCGCGCTGGGCCGGTTCGACACGGCCTTCGCGCTGTGGGGGCCATTCGTGCTGTTCGCCGCGCTGATCGTGTGGATGTACTGGCGCGTCGCCTACGTCCCCGGCGGGCAGGCGATCGGCGCGCTCGAGAAATTCGCCGCCAATCTCGGCAAATGGTTGCGCGGGCTGGCCAAGCGCCGGGGCCGCGCGGCAGGCATCGCCTGATGCAGCTCGAATTCTTCCCATCGCGGACCTTGACGCTCTATCTGGCCCGGCTGTTTATCGTGCGCATCCTGGGCGTGCTGGTGATGCTCGTGCTGGTGCTGCAGATGCTCGACCTGCTGAGCGAAAGCGGCAAGATCCTCGGCCACAAGGGCAATGGCGAGGCCGAGCTGTGGACTTACGTGACGCTGCGCACCCCGCAGCTGATCGCGCGGTTCCTGCCCTATTCGGTGCTGCTGGCAACGATCATCACGCTCGCCACACTCAACCAGAACAGCGAAGTAGTGGCGATGAAGGCCGCAGGGCTGTCGGCGCATCAGGTGCTGGCCCCATTGCTGATTACCGCAGCAATCGTCAGCCTCGTCAGCTTCACTTTCAACGAGCGCGTGGTGACCCGCTCTAGCGCGACGCTCAAGGCCTGGACCGCGGTCGATTATGGCCCGGTGCCCAGGGACTCAGGCGTGCGCAGCAACGTCTATCTGCGCGACGGGCCCAATATCCTCAACGCCGCGACCGTCACCGGCGAAGGCGCAGCTGTGGTGATGACCAACGTCACCTGGTATCGCCGCGATGCGAGTGGCACCATCGTCGAGGAACTGCGCAGCCCGCGCGCGACTTATGCTGCGCCCGGCTGGAAGCTGGATGCCCCCACCCGGTTCGACGTCAGGGCAACAATGGCGACCCGGCTTGTGCCGCTGGTGGTCGCCCCCGGAGTCACCCCCGCGCAGGTCGCGCTCAGCAAGGTCGATGCCGACGCGCAAAGCCTGATGGAGCTGCGCGCCTCGATCACCGCGCTCAAGGCCGCGGGACGCCGCACCAGCGAGCTTGAGGGTAAGTGGTGGCACAAGCTCTCGGGTCCGCTCTCGGCCATGCTGATGCCGCTGCTGGGTGCGGTCGCCGCCTTTGGCCTCGCGCGCTCGGGCCAGCTGATCATCCGCGCGGTGATCGGCATGGCGCTGGGCTTCGCCTATTTCGTGGTCGACAATGCCGCGCTGGCGATGGGCAATTTCGGCGGCTACCCCCCGCTGATCGCAGCCTGGGCGCCGTTCCTGCTGTTCCTGCTGGTAGGCGAGACGGTGCTGGTGCGGACCGAGGAATAGCGTCAGCGAAAGCCCATCGTGCTGCGCGCGATCTTGCCGACCAGCGGGAGCATCCCGGCGTAGCTCGCCTTGGCATAGGTAACACTCCCACTCGCATGCGCCGCCAGCCGCCGGTGCGCTTCGGGATACGAGTGGTAGGGCATGCTCGGCAGCAGATGATGCAGCGCGTGGTAGCGCAGGCCGACCGGGGCCCAGAGTTCGGCCCACAAGCCGGGCGGGGGGACATTGACCGTGTCGAGATATTGCGCGGTGACGGTCATCGGCTCGCCCTCGTTCTCCCACAGGTGCGCGACCAGCGTGCGCAGCTGGTTGAGCACTGCGGTGACCGAAATCACCGCCAGGCCGATCGCCAGCGGGCGCCAATCGTAGAGCACCGCCGTGGCGATCAGGAACCACGACCACAGCCACGCCCCCGTCTCCTGCCAGCGCACCATGACGGCGAACTTGCCTTCGGCCGGGCGGCGGCGGAAATCGGGGTTGATCGACAACGCCGAGGCACGTTCCCACACCAAGCGCCGGAGCGGGGGAACCAATGCACCAAGCGGCACCAAGACGGCTGAGCGCAGCAGCAAGCCGACCGGCAACAGCATCGCCACCACAATAAACAGCGGCAGCGACCACGGCTTCATCAGCGCGAGCGGCAAATATTCCGGATCGTCCGCGGTGCCATAGCGGGTCCGCGCGTGGTGCAGCGTGTGGACGTTCTCATACATCAGCGAGGGCATCATCATCGGCACGCCGACCAGCAGATTCCACGCCAGCCGGAAACCCGGCAGCGCGGTGGGGTGGATATGCGTCAGCTCATGGATGAATAGCAGCGCGCGGTAGAGCGCCAGTGCGGCGACGATGCCACAAGCGCCCGCAAGGAACGGGTTACCGACCAGGATCGCCACCGCCAGCGCGGCATAGCCCAGCGCGGCGGACCCCAGCATGTCCGCCCAATAGATCGCTGGCTTGGCGACCGAAATGTCGCGGCTCAGCTCGACTGCGGCGCGGAGCAGGTGCTTGTCGTCGGGGATCGCCGCAGCCGCCTGCCGCTCGGGCGAGCGTGCCAGCGTGGCAGACGGGACGTCGATAATTCCGTGCGCAGTCATGCAATCTTTCCAGAACGCCCAAGGCTGGAGCCGCGACCCGGCTCCTTCACCATTCCCGCGCTGGCTGCCCGCTCGGCTTGACAAATTGCCAAGTCCCAACGCAGGTCGCGGGTTCGAAATTCCGCTATCTCACAACAAAGGCAAGATCGTGGCCCACGCCCAAATAGCCATTGCACCCGTCTCCAGCAAGGCTGACACGGCCGCCTTCGTCGACCTGCCCTACCGCCTCTATGCCAACGATCCCAACTGGGTGCCGCCGCTGCGCTCCGAAGCGGTCGAAATGATCACCCCGGGCAAAAACCCGTTCTTCGAACATGCCACCCACCAGTTCTTCCTCGCGCGGTGCGGGGACAGGGTGGTGGGCCGAATTTCCGCGCATATCGACCAGCAGGCGCTGAGCATGCCGGTCGAGCAAGGGATGGGGCCCGGCACCGGCAATTGGGGCCTGTTCGAGGCGGAGGATGAAGCCAGCGCGGGCTTGCTGATCGCAGCGGCCGAAGACTGGCTGCGCGGCCAGGGCATGCATCGCGTCCTCGCACCGATCAGCCTGTCGATCTGGGAAGAGCCCGGCCTGCTGGTCAAGGGATTCGACCATCCGCCCACGGTGATGATGGGCCATCATTCGCCCAAGTACCAGCCGTGGATCGAAGCCTTGGGCTATGCCACCGCGAAGACGCTCTATACCTACGAGCTCGACATCACCCGGCCGTTCCCGCCGCTGCTCCAGCGGATCATCGCATCGGGCGAGAAAAATCCCCGGATCCGCATCCGCAAGGTCGAGCTGAAGCGCTTCGACGAGGAAGCGGCGACAATCCTCGCGATCCTCAACGACGCGTGGTCGGATAATTGGGGCTTCGTGCCGATCACCGACAGCGAGGTTGCCTATACCGGCAAGAAGCTGAAGCCGCTGGTGCGCGAAGATTTGATCATGATCGCCGAACTCGATGGCGAGCCGGTGGCCTTCATGATGACGCTGCCCGACGCCAACCGGGTGATCAAAGCGATCAAAGGCAAGCTGTTCCCGCTGGGCTGGGCCAGACTGCTGTGGTGGCTGCGCAAGCCGACCAACGCCGATATGCGCGTCCCGCTGATGGGTGTCAAAAAACGTCTCCAGGCATCGCGGCTCGCCAGCCAGCTGGCCTTCATGATGATCGAATACATCCGCCGCGCCGCGATATCCGAATACGGCGCGACGCGCGGCGAGATCGGCTGGATTCTCGACGACAACCAGGGGATGAACGCGATCGCCGAGGCGATCGGAACCACGGTCAACAAGGTGTATACGATTTACGACAAAGCGCTCTGAACGGGGGAACGTCGCAGCATTCGCAGCGTTCTGTGGCTGACCGAGAGAACCTGCCATGACCAGCACGACCAAGAGCAGGAAAAAGCGCGGCTCGCTTGGTCATGTGCTGGTGGTCGAGGACGACGCGATCCTGTGCATGGCGATCGAACAGGCGTTGCTCGATGGCGGAGCCAGGTCGGTTCACTGCTGCGCGAGCACCGACGCCGCGCTTGCCGAACTTGAGAGCCGCCGCCCCGACTTGGTCATCCTCGACGTCCACCTGGCCGACCGCGACGATGGTTGGGCGATTGCCGAACTTTTGACCCAACTTGGCCCCAAACCGCCGCGCATCGTCTTTTCCACAGCCAACCCTGGCGTGATCCCAGCCCATATAGCCGAGTTGGGAACGATACTCGAAAAGCCCTACGCACCCGAGACACTGATCGCGGCGCTACAGGCGTCTCCCAGGAAAGTCGGGCTGATCGGGCGCTTGCTCGGCGAACCGGCTACGTCCGGCCCTTGAATCCTTGGGCAATGACGTACCATTCCGACGAGCCTTTGCGGCTCGCGGGCGGCTTGGCGTGTTTGACCGCGGTGAAATGACGCTTGAGCAGCGTGAGCAGCTGGGTGTCGGTCCCGCCCGCCAACACTTTGGCAACGAACGCCCCCCCCGGTGCCAGCGCGGCGATCGCGAAATCGGCGGCGGTTTCGACCAGCCCCATTGTGCGCAAATGGTCGGTCTGCTTGTGACCGACGGTGTTGGCGGCCATGTCCGACAGGATCAGGTCGGGCGCACCTTCCAGCGCCGCTTCGAGCGCGGCGGGCGCTTCGTCGGCCATGAAGTCCATCTCGAAAATCGTCACCCCGTCGATCGGGTCGGTCGGCAGCAGGTCGATCCCCACCACTTTGGCCTTGGGTGCCTTGAGCCGGACCACCTGGCTCCACCCGCCGGGTGCGATGCCCAGATCGATCACGCGCTCGACGCCGCGCAGCAGGGTGAAGCGCTCGTCGAGCTCGGCCAGCTTGTAGGCCGCGCGGCTGCGATAGCCGTCGGCCTTGGCCTGTTTGACATAGGGATCGTTGAGTTGGCGCGCGAGCCAGCGGTTCGAACTGGCGGTGCGCCCCTTGGCGGTCTTGACCCGCGTGCCCAGATCGCGGCCCGATCGGCTCATGCGCCGCGCCGCGCGCGCAGTACCGTAGCCCGGCCGCGCTCGGCATCCTCGCCCGCCGCCATCAGGCTGCGCAGGATGCCCTCGCGGATGCCGCGGTCGGCGACGCCCAGCCGGTCGGCCGGCCACAGATCGAGGATCGTCTCGAGGATCGCGCAGCCCGCCACCACCAAATCGCTGCGCTCGCGCCCGATGCACGGAACTTCGCAGCGATCGGCGGGGGAAAGCGTCGACAGCCGTTCGCTGATCGCGCGCATCGACGCAGCCGGGACAATCAAGCCATCGACCGCACGGCGATCGTACTGCGGCAAATCGAGGTGCAGGCTGGCGAGCGTGGTCACTGTGCCGCTGGTCCCCAGCAAGCGCAGTTCGGTGCCGTCATGCCGCTTGTTGCGTTCGGGCGCGATCCGCTGCGCAAAATGGGCAAAACTGTCGCGCACCAGTGCGCGCATGCGAGCATAGCGCTCGGCGCGCGGTGCGGCCCCGGCCTGCTCGGGACCGCAGGTTTCGGTCAGTGAGACCACCCCCCACGGCACGCTTTGCCAATCGAGGATGTGCGGCACCGGACCGCCGCTTTCGACCAGCACCAGCTCGGTCGAACCGCCACCGATATCGAAGATCATCGCCGGCCCGTCGCCCTGTTCGAGCAGGATATGGCAGCCCAGCACCGCGAGGCGCGCTTCTTCCTGCGCGCTGATGATGTCGAGCACGATCCCGGTTTCGGACCGCACCCGCTCCATGAAGTCCGCGCCGTTGGTCGCCCGCCGACAGGCCTCGGTCGCCACCGACCGGGCGAGGTGGACATTGCGGCGGCGCAGCTTGTCCGCGCAAACATGAAGCGCGCCAAGCGCCCGGTCCATCGCTTCGTCGCTGAGCTTGCCGGTTTGCGCCAGTCCCTCGCCCAGCCGCACCACCCGGCTGAAAGCATCGATCACCACAAAGTTCTCACCCGAAGGACGCGCGATCAGCAGGCGGCAGTTGTTGGTGCCGAGATCAATCGCGGCATAGGCTTGGCGGTGCTGGAAGGAAGGGCGCGGAAACGGCACCTGCGGGAGAGGCTGGCCGTCGGTCGGATCGCCGGGCGAGCGCTGGAGGTCGGGCGATGGCTGGCCGGTCGAACTGTGGTCCGGGCCTGCGTAGCTCCGTATCTCCTCGCGCGCGCGCGGCGGAAAATCGTCCGCCATGATCGCATAACTCTTATCGTTTTCCCGCCGGATGCGGCGAGTACCTGACATCGATTGTAGCGGTGGGCGCGCGATCGAGCAAGCCCGCTGCACCTTGACGCGCCAAAGTGACTTGCCTAGAGGCACCCGCCTGCTGCCCTGTCGTCTAATGGTAAGACTACGGTCTCTGACACCGTCAATCGAGGTTCGAATCCTCGCGGGGCATCCACTTTTTGTCTGGTGCGGCCAAGCCTTCCGGCTTGGCCTCGCGGCACCGGCCCACTCCCCCACCCGGCCACCCATAGGTTACCCTAGTATTGGGTGGCCGGGTGGGGGAGTGGGCCGCTTCCAGCCGTTAGGCTGGACAAGACTCACTCCAAAGGCCCAAGAACTCCCAATGACCGAATCCGAGAAAAGACTCACCCGCCGCCGCTTCTACAAGGCCGAAGACGAAGCCTCGTTCGTCGAATCGCACCCGCAAACCACACCGCAGCAGCGCGATCCGTCGTATCGGCTGGCGTTCCGCGACACCGACTTCCTGCTGCGCGAGGAACTCCGCCCGGTCCGCTTCCAGCTTGAACTGCTCAAGACCGAGATGCTGCTCGAAGAGGCGAAGATCGGCTCGACGCTGGTGTGCTATGGCTCGGCGCGGATTCCCTCGCCCGAAATGGCCGAGGCGGCGCTCAATTCGGCAACCACGCCCGAGCGCAAGGCGGTGGTCGAGCGGCTGGTTGCCAATTCGAAATATTACGAACAGGCCCGCGCGCTGGCACGGATCGCCAGCGAACAGGCGATCGTCGAAAAGGGCATGCGCCAGTTCGTGATCTGCTCGGGCGGGGGCCCGTCGATCATGGAGGCCGCTAATCGCGGTGCGGAAGAAGCCGGGGCCGAATCGATCGGGCTGAACATCGTGCTGCCGCACGAGCAGGCCCCCAACGGCTATGTCACCCCGCATTTGTCGTTCCAGTTCCACTATTTCGCGCTGCGCAAGATGCACTTCCTGCTCCGCGCGCGCGCGGTTGCGGTGTTCCCCGGCGGGTTCGGCACGCTCGACGAGTTCATGGAACTCTTGACGCTGATCCAGACCGGCAAGATGAAGCCGATCCCGATCCTGCTGTTCGGCAAGGAGTTCTGGAACCGGGTGATCAACTTCGAGGCGATGGCCGAGGAAGGCGTGATCAACCACGCCGACCTCGAGCTGTTCACCTGGGTGGAGACCGCCGAGGAAGCCTGGGCGGGAATCGTCAAGTTTTACGATCTGGACGCCTAACCGCGCGCGTCGGCGTGGCCCATTGGTCCGTGGCCTTGTCCAAAACCCGGTGCAGCACGTAGCGCCGACCTGACGAAAGCCCGGGCGCGGTCGATCGCTTCGGCCAGCGGCAGTCCCCGGCCCAGATAGGTCGCAATTGCGCTCGACAAGGTGCAGCCGGTGCCGTGGGTGTGACGGGTGACGATCCGCTGCGCGGCGAAGCTGTGCGGCGCTTCGCCGGGGACCATCAGCAAATCCTCGATCCTGTCGCCGGGCGCATCGCCGCCCTTGGCGAGGTAGGGAACGTTGCGCGCCGCCATGCCCTCGTGACCGCCCAGCGCCGCCAGTTCGGCGACATTGGGCGTGGTCAGCGCGGCCAGTCTCATCAGTCGCTCGAATCCGACGATCGTAGCGGCGTCGGCGAGCGCAACGCCGCTGCTGGCGATCATTACCGGATCGAAGACAATTGGCACTGCAAGGCCTGACAGCCGCTCCGCCACGACTGCGGCAATAGCGGGCGAACCCAGCATTCCGATCTTGACCGCATCGACCCCGATATCGCTGACGCAGGCGTCGATCTGCGCTGCTACCATTTCCGGCGAGAGCAGCTCGACCGCCGTGACGCCCAAGCTGTTCTGCGCGGTCACCGCAGTGATCGCGGTCATCGCATAGCCACCGAGCATCGTGATCGTCTTGATATCGGCCTGGATGCCCGCCCCGCCCGAACTGTCCGACCCGGCAATCGCGAGGATGCGCGGCGGGGGCATTAGCCCTTGAACTTCCGCACCGTCGAGGGCGGATGTTTGTCGTGCAATGCCTTAGCCCGGGTCGGGCGGTCGACCAGTTCGCCCCCGCAATTGGGGCAGCGATCGTCGCGCGCATCGGCGCATGTCGCGCAGAACGTACATTCGAAGCTGCAGATGAACGCGCCGGGAGCTTCGGCGGGCAAATCCATGCCGCAGCGCTCACAATCGGGGCGCATTTCAAGGCTCATGCCGCCGCCTCGCGCACCGCGTCGCAGATCGCTTCGACCACGCGATGGACTTGCGCCTCGTCGTCGCTCTCGGCCATCACGCGGATCACCGGTTCGGTGCCCGAAGGACGGATCACCAGACGGCCCTTGCCCACCAGCTGCGCTTCGGCATCGGCGATAACGGTTTTGACCCGCGCATCTTCCAGCGGCTTCCCACCCGCAAACCGGACATTCTTGAGCAGCTGCGGAACCGGATCGAACAGATGCAGCAGCTCGCTGGCGCGCTTGCCCGACTGGACCAGCGCGGCGAGCACTTGCAACGCCGCCACGGTCCCATCGCCGGTGGTGGCGTGATCGAGCAGGATCATATGACCCGATTGCTCGCCGCCGACATTGTAGCCGCCTCGCCGCATCGCTTCGAGCACGTGGCGGTCGCCGACCTTGGTGCGCACCAGCTCCAGCCCCTGTCCGCTCAGGAACCGCTCGAGCCCGAGGTTGGACATCACCGTCGCCACCACCCCGCCGCCGCGCAACCGCCCTTGCGCCGCCCACTGCGTGCCGATCAGCGCCATCAGCTGGTCGCCGTCGACCGTGCGGCCATGCTCGTCGACCACGATCAGCCGGTCGGCATCGCCATCGAGCGCGATGCCGATGTCCGCGCCGCTTTCGATCACGCTTTGCTTGATCGCCTCAAGATGCGTCGAGCCGACCTGGTCGTTGATGTTCTTGCCGTTGGGCGTGACCCCGAGCGCGATCACTTCGGCGCCCAGCTCCCACAGCGCCGAGGGCGCGACCTGGTAAGCGGCACCATGGGCGCAATCGACCACGATCTTGAGCCCGTCGAGCCGGACATTGTCGGGCAGCGAGGCCTTGACCGCGTGGATGTAACGCCCGCGCGCATCGTCGATCCGCCGCGCGCGGCCCACATCGGGCGCATCGGCGAGGGGCTGGTCGGCCTCGAGCATCGCCTCGATCGCCAGCTCGTCGGCATCGGACAGCTTGAACCCGTCGGGTCCGAACAGCTTGATGCCGTTGTCCTCATAAGGGTTGTGGCTGGCCGAAATCATCACGCCAAGGTCGGCGCGCATCTCGCGCGTGAGCATCGCGATGGCGGGCGTCGGCAAGGGGCCGAGCATCACTACATCCATCCCCACGCTGGTGAAACCCGCGACCAGCGCGCTTTCCATCATATAGCCCGACAGCCGCGTGTCCTTGCCGACCACGACCCGGTGTTTGTGCCCGCCACGCAGAAAATGCGTACCCGCCGCCTGCCCGACTTTCATCGCCGTGGCGGCGGTCATCACGCCCATATTGGTGCGTCCGCGAATCCCGTCGGTGCCGAAGTATTTGCGTCCCATGCCCCAACCATCCGAGTGCCAAACAACCGGAAATTGCTATGTCGCGGCGCGCCGCTAATGTCACGCTCGCAAGTGCCGGGAGCCGCACGCTTATGACCGATACCGATACTTCCGCTGCCAGCCGCGCGAGCGGCTTCATTCCCGATATCAGGGTGCCCGTGAAGTGGACGCTGGGCGGACTCGCCGCCGGGCTCGCGCTGGGCATCGTGCTTGAGGGCAGCACGGCCGCGGACTGGCTGCTGCCCGCCGCCGAGGTAATCGGCACACTGTGGCTGCGCGCCCTGCAAATGACGATCGTGCCTCTCGTGGCCTCGCTGCTGGTGATCGGCATCGTCCAGACGGTCGCTGCGGCGCGCGCCGGACGGATGGCGGTGACCGCGCTGGCGCTGTTCGCCGCGGTTCTGACTGCGGGCACCGTGTTCGCTGCCTTCGCGATGCCGGCTCTGCTGGAAGGTTTTCCGATCCCCGAACGCGCGGCGGCCGCGCTCCGCGCCGGGCTGGCCGCGAGCGACACCGCACCGGTGCCGTCGGTCATCGATTTCATGAAATCGCTGGTCCCGGCCAACATCGTCCAGGCCTCGGCCGAAACCGCGATGCTGGGAGTGATCGTGTTTTTCAGCCTGCTGGCGCTCGCCATCACCCGCCTGCCGGACTTGCACCGCCGTCACCTGACCACGCTGTTCGAGGCGATTACCGGGGCGATGTTGGTGGTGATCGGCTGGGTGCTGTGGATCGCCCCGCTCGGCGTCTTCGCGCTGTCGCTGACCGTTGCGGGGGAAAGCGGCGCGGCGGCGCTGGGCGCGTTGCTGCATTATATCCTGACCGTCGCGGCGATGGGCGGGGTGGTGCTGGTCGCGGCCTATGGGGTCGCGATGCTGGTCGCGCGTCAGGGGTTTCTGCGCTTCGCCCGTGCGGTGCTTCCCGCTCAGGCGATGGCGGTCTCGACCCAGTCGTCGCTCGCCAGCCTGCCGGTCATGCTGGTGTCGTGCCGAACGCTGGGCCTGCGCGACACCACCGGCGAGCTGGTCCTGCCGCTGGCGGTCGCGCTGTTCCGCGCGACCGGCCCGGCGATGAACCTCGCGGTGGCGATCTACGTCGCCAAGCTCGCGGGGATGGAGCTGACCCCGGTGATGCTGGCGACCGGGGTGGTGGTCGCGCTGCTGACCACCATCGGCTCGGTCTCACTGCCCGGCGCGATCAGCTTTGTCACCGCGATCGGGCCGATCGCGATTGCCATGGGGGTGCCGGTCGGGCCGCTCGCACTGCTGGTGGCGGTCGAGGTGCTGCCCGACATCATGCGCACGGTCGGCAATGTGACGATGGACGTGGCGGTGACCGCAACGGTTGACCGGCGCGCCGCGACCGACTGAGGCAAAAGACTGGGCAACCGATCCGGCGATAGGGCGTTGAGGATGCAACCTCTTATTGCCGGAGCCTGCCATGCCGATTTCCCTGATTCCGCTGCCCTATGCCGAAGATGCGCTTGCTCCAGGGATTTCCGCCGACACGCTGGCGATCCATCACGGCAAGCACCACCAGGCCTATGTCGACAAGACCAATGAAGCCGTCGCCGGAACGGCATTGGCCGACAGCCCGCTGGAAGCGATCGTCGTCGCCGCGAGGCTGGACGACCAGAAGCTGTTCAACAACGCGGCGCAGGCCTGGAACCATGGGTTCTACTGGCTGAGCCTGTCACCGGAGCCGACCAGTCCTTCGGGCGGTCTGGCCACCGCGATCGATCGCGATTTCGGCTCGCTCGCGCGGCTCAAGGCCGAGCTGGCGGCGCGCGGCGCGGCGCATTTCGCCTCGGGCTGGGTCTGGCTCGCCAGCGACAACGGCACGCTCTCGATCGAGGAAACCCACGATGGCGACACACTGGCCGACCGGGGCAAGCTGCCCTTGCTCACCATCGACCTGTGGGAGCACGCCTATTACCTCGACCGCAAGAGCGAGCGGCCGAAATACCTCGCGGCGGTGACCACCGATTTGCTCGACTGGGAGTTTGCGGCGGCAAATCTCGCTCGCGCCGAGCGCTGGATTTATCCGGGCTAAGCCTCGCTCTCTATGTCAGGCACCGCAAACAGCGGCTCACCGAACACGAACCCGACAAGGTTGGGTGTGCCGATATGCTCGAACAGCGCGGTTAGCGTGATCAGGATCGGCACCGACAGCAGCGCCCCCGTGATCCCCCAGATCCACGAGAAATAGCTGATCGAAAACAGGATCAGCACCGGATTCATCGTGAAGCGTGCCCCCAGGATCGAGGGGGTTACCACATTGGCCTCGACGGTGTGGAGCGCGAGAAACGCTGCGGGAGGGATGAAGCCGACCAGCAAATTGTCGGTGGTGCCCAGACTGAACAGCGCGAGCACCGACACCATCGTCAGCGGACCGATATAGGGCAGGAAGTTGAGCACCGCGGCGAGCCCGCCCCACATGATCGGCGCTTCCATGCCCAGCGCCCAAGCCCCGGCGGCGACGATCGCCCCCATGCAGAAATTTATGAGCGCGACGGTCAGGATGTACGAGGCAACCCGGTCCTGCACATCGCGGATTGTGCGCGCCGCCTTGAGGCTCGCGCCGAACGTCACCCGGTCGAGCAGCAGGTGACGCCGCATCCGCATCCGCGCTTCGATCATGAAAAATGTCACCAGCAAGGTCAGCAATACTTCGACCACCACGCTGGGCGTAGCGAAGGCGACTTGCTCGATCACCGACGGGCTCGCGACCACCACTTCGCGCGCGGGCGTGTGTCCGCCAAGCCGGCCGAGCTGGCGATTGAGGTCGTTCAACCAGTCGAAATTGCTGCGCATTTGTGCGACTTGGCTGCTGATCTTGGCAATCATCGCGGGCACCCGGTCGAACAGGTCGAGCGCCGGCTGGAGGATCAGCGCGATGGTGAGCACGAGCAGCGCCAGCGCGAGCGCGAGCGCGAGGAACGAGGCAACAACGTTGGGTACGCCCCACGCCGCCAGCCGGTCGGCGAGCGGGGAGAGCACGATCGACAGCACGACCGCCGCAACGAATGGCAGGAAGATGATCGAACCGGCCTCGAGCACGAACGGCAGTGCCAGGAACAGCCCGAGCCACAGTGCCACCACCAGCGCCGAGATCAGGCGCACCTGCTGCGGCTCATCGGCAACCGGGAGCGGCAAATGCGGGGCAGTCGCAGGATCGCGCGTCGGATCGGTCATTGCCCTCTTGTGGCCGCGATACCGCGCGCAATCAACCCGCCCCCGCTCAGCGCGAACCTTGCCCACCGCCATTCGATACCGATTCAAGTTCGCTCATGATCGCGGTGTGCGCGACGGCGTCATCGAGCGAGCGACGCGGAATCGCGCCTTCCTCGATCATGCCCGACAGCGTGGCGCGGGCACGGCCGACGCGGCTCTTGATCGTGCCGACCGCGCAACCGCAAATTTGCGCGGCTTCCTCGTAGCTGAACCCGCCCGCGCCGATCAGCAACAGCGCCTCGCGCCGTTCGGGCGGCAGCGTCAGCAGCGCGCGATGCATGTCCGAGAGGTGGAGCGGCCCTTCCTGCCCTGGCGGGGCGACCAGGATGCGCTCGGCGACGGTTTCGTCGTAATCGCCGCGGAAGCGGTTGCGGCGCATTTCGGTGAGGTAGGCGTTGCGCAGGATCACAAAGGTCCAGGCGCGCATGCTGGTGCCCGGTTCGAAGCGCTCCTGCGCCGCCCAGGCCTTGAGCAGGGTTTCCTGCACGAGATCGTCGGCCACATCGGCGCGGCCGCACAGGCCCCGGGCGAATGCGCGCAGATGCGGGACGACCGCCAGCATCTCGCGCTTGAATGCAGCGGCCGTAGCCGCGGAGCGATCCGTCATTTGGTGCCGGAATCCAGCTTGGCAATCAAATCGGCGAAGCTGTCCGGCAGCGGTTCGTCGACCACCGAATCGTACAACTGGCGCAGGCCTTTCGCCCATTCGGGCTGTCGGCCGGAACCGCGTCTGGACGTATCAGTATGCATCGAAGATTTTGCCTTGTTGTCTGCCATCGGTTTGCGCGCGCCGTCCCTTCATTTGCCCTGCACGCCTGACGATGTGCGGTGCCCCCCTGACTTCCCGACCGAATAACGACTTCCCGGTCGAATAACGACTTTCCGGTCGCAAGAAGGACGAAAAAGTCACACGTTGCAATCGGGAACGAAAAATATCCGGAAATGTTCCCGTAGCGATAGCTAATGCTGGTTTTGTATAACCGGTGCGGGGGGACACCGGCCGGTCATTCGCTGCCGGCCGATAACAAGGGCACTATTGAGTGGAGAATAAGGTCGCCGCGCGCGTTGCAGCCAATCGTTGGTATGCCCGTTTCCCGCGCGCGCTGCCCACCGGCGCCTTCCTGCTGGCAGCGGCGCTGACCGCACTATGCGTCTTCGCGATCGAGCGGGTCGAGGCCCAGGGCGCGCAGGAGAAAGTCGCGCAGGTCGCCAAATCCGTGACCGCCGCCATCGACCGTCGGGCAAGTTCCAATTCGGCCTATTTGTTGGCCGGCGCGGCCTTGATTGCCGAGCGCGAGAGCATCTCGTCCGAACAGTTTCGCCGCTTTACCGAGCAATTGTCCCGCGATCCCAACTTTCACAGCGCCGAGGGGATGGGCTGGGCAAAGCTGCTGGTGCGGGGTGAGGAGGCGGCCTTCACCGCCGCGATGCGCGCCCAAGGCTATGCCGACTACCGGATATTCCCGGCGGGCGGCGCGGGCAACGGGGTGCGCGTGCCGGTGACCATCCTCGAGCCGGAAACCCCGCGCAACCGGGTTACAATGGGCTACGATCTCTATTCGGAACCGGTGCGGCGCGCCGCAATGGACCTGGCGGCGCGCAGCAATACGCCGACCGCCAGCGGCAAAATTGTACTGATCCAGGACCAGGACATGGGCAACCGCGCGGGGTTCCTCATGTTCATGCCCGTGTTCGATCAGCACGGATCCAACAGCAAGCTGGTGGGCTTTGTCTATAGCGGGTTCACCGCGCAGACCGTGCTCAACGCGGCGCTGACGAACGACCAGCGCGCGAATTATGGGACTCGCCTGTTCGACGGCGAACCGCGCGCGGACCGGCTGCTGGCCGAGGTCGGAGTGCGCCCCGCTGGCGGGGTCTGGCGGTATGACAAGGTGACGATCGCGGGGCGGGTAATGACGCTTGGCCTCGAGGCGCCCAAGCCGGCCCGGCTGTCCAGCCTTTCGGTGCTGACGCTGCTGTTCGGGTTGCTGGCCGCTGCCATGATCCTGATCGTCATCCGGCTGATCACGCGCCAGGCGATCGAGGACCGCAACGCGCTGGCCTGGTTCGAACAGCAGGCGTCGATCCGCAACTCGCTGATGCGCGAGCTCAACCACCGGGTCAAAAACACGCTGGCGAACGTGCTGTCGATCATCTCGCTGACCAAGCGCAGAGCCAGCAACCTCGACGAATTCAGCGAGGCGCTGATGGGCCGGATCGGCGCGCTGTCGGCAACCCACGATCTGCTGACCCAGTCGGAATGGGGCACAACCCCGATCCGCTCGGTGGTCGATGCCGAGTTGGCTCCCTACCTCGGCGGGGCTGAAGGAACCGTGGTGACGCGCGGCCCCCAGATCGAAATTGCGCCCAACGATGCGCTGTCGCTTGGCCTGGCGCTCCACGAGCTGGCGACCAACGCGTCGAAATTCGGGGCGTTGAGCGTGCCTGCCGGGACGGTTGAAGTGCAATGGGACCTCGTCACGCAAGGCTTGGCCCGGGTGGTTTGGACCGAGCGCGGCGGGCCCCCCGTCGTCGCCGGGAACCGCCGCGGCTTCGGCACCGAGCTGATCGAGAAGATCGTCGCGCATGAGCTGGGCACCGCGGTTGACCTGCGGTTCGACCCGGGCGGGGTGAATTGCACGCTGTTGGTGCCGGTGCGGCTGCCGGTAAACTTCCGGATTCGCGCCGACCGGGATTAGTCCGCCGCGGGATGACGATTCTAAGGCTGCTCGCCCTAGTTCAGCGGGCGGCTTGAGCCGAAGAACAGCGCCTGGCTGATCGCCGCGCGGACGGTCGATTCGCGGAACGGTTTGGTGATGAGGTACGTCGGCTCCGGCCGGTCGCCGGTCAGCAGCCGTTCGGGGAACGCGGTGATGAATATCACCGGGACGCTGCCGATCGCCAAAATATCGTCGACCGCGTCGAGCCCGGAGCTGCCATCGGCGAGCTGGATATCGGCCAGCACCAAACCGGGACGGCGCTCGGCCACCACTTGCTGCGCTTGGCTGCGGGTCGCGGCGGTGCCGCAGATGTCGTGGCCCAGCGTCTTGACCAAATCTTCCAGTTGCATCGCGATCAGCGGCTCATCCTCGATGATCAGGACGCTGGTGGTCGACTCGCGATCGATTTCGTCAACGGCTTCCTGAACCAGCGAATCTATCGCATCGGGGGCAAGGTCCATCACTTGGGCCGCCTCTTCGGCGGAAAAATCTTCAAGCGTGGTGAGGAGCAGTGCCTGACGATTGAGCGGGGTGATGGTGGCGAGGCGCGACTGGACCGCGGTTTCATGGTCACCGCCGTCGCCATCGTCGTTGCCAACCTCGACATAGGCACTCGCCCAGACCTTGTTGAACGCGCGGTAGAGCGGCACGCGTCCGCCAGCCAGCGACTCTTGCAACTCGGGATCGGCCAGCGCGGCTTCGAGCGTCGCGCGAACAAAGGCGTCTCCGGTGCTCTGCGAGCCAGTCAGCGCCCGGGCGTAGCGGCGCAGATACGGAAGTTGTACGGCAACTTGGGTGCCAAGTGTCATTCTTACCCTTCCCTCTCGAGCGCCCGCAGGCGCACTTTCTGGTCAACGCGCGGCGCGGTCAACGGTTCCCTGCAAGGCGCGGGGCAGATCGCGCTGTTTTGCGATGATAATCGCTGTCTGGCGCGGTGCAAACAGGGTGTGCGAAAAAAGTTTTGGCGCGCGGGAACCACTCTTCGGGCACCTCGTTTCCCCTGTGTCACCGCCGAGACCCCCCCTCCCGTCCAAACGGTGGTGATACGATCCCGAGAGGCCTCCGTTTTTTAACGAACGGAGGCCTCCTTTTTATCCGGTCTTCGCTCGTCGGGTTCAACGCAAAACGGGCGGTGCCTTCGCACCGCCCGCTGCAAATTTCCTGCCCGGAAATCGGTTACTTCTTGGCCGGTTCGCCCTTGGCGGGCGGAGCCGTTCCCGCGGCAGTGTCGGCTACCGCCGCCGCATCGCCCGCAGGCGGAGCGGCGGGCAGCGGAACATTCGAACCCTGCGAGTTCAGATAGACCATCAGATTGGCGCGGTCTTCGGCGCTGCCGAGGCCTGCAAAGCTCATCTTGGTGCCGTTGGCGAACTTCTTGGGGCTGGTCAGCCACTCGTTGAGATTGGCGAAGCTCCAGCTTCCGCCATGGCTTTTGAGTGCGTCCGAAAAGGCAAACCCGCCGCGGCCCGCCGCGATCCCCTCGCCAACCACGCCATTGAGGTTCGGCCCGATGCCATTGGCACCGCCCGCAGTTACCGTGTGGCACGAGGTGCACTTCTTGAACACCGCTTCGCCCTTGGCGGGATCGGCGGCAGCCAGCAGCGTTTCGATCGGCACCGCGGCGGCCGCGCCATCCTGGCTCGAAACCACGCCTTCGATGACGTACCCCGGGGTGTGCGGCGGATGGCTCTTGTTGGCTTCGTAATATTTGCCGCTGAGGCTCGACAGACCGAGCGCGACGATGCCGGAAAACAGCGTCCAGCCGGCGATGGTATTGAAACGGTCTTCCATCGAAAAAGGCCTCGTCGATTGTGCTCTGCGCGATTGCGCGCCGCTCTAGTCAGGCCGTCCGCCAAGCGCAAGGGGCAAGGCAACGCAAGCTGGCCCCCAAGCTGGCCATTGCGCCGGAACCGCAGGCAGCTTAGCCACCGGGCATGATTGCTTGCCCCGATACCGCCCGATGAGCTGGCTGCGCGAAGTCGAAGAACTGCGCCGCCGCGAGGATTTGGCCGAAGCAATGGGCGGGGCGGAGAAAGTCGCGCGCCAGCATGGTCGCGGAAAAATGGATGCCCGCGCCCGCATTGCCGGACTGATCGATCCGGGCAGTTTCCGCGAGATCGGCAAGATCGCGGGCAAGGGGCACTACGACGCCGATGACGAGCTGACCGGGCTTTCGCCCTCCAACTTCATCTTCGGCCGCGCCGATATCGATGGTCGCCCGGTGGTCGCCTCGGCCGACGACTTCACGGTGCGCGGCGGCGCGGCGGATGCGGCGATCCACCGCAAGTTCACCCAGTGCGAGGCGATGGCGCATACGCTGCGGCTGCCGCTGGTGCGGATGATCGACGGGACCGGCGGAGGCGGTTCGGTCAAGACGCTGGAGACCATCGGCGCGACCTATGTGCCCGCGGTCCCGGGTTGGAGCGACGTGGTCAAGAACCTCGCCACGGTGCCGGTGGTCGCGCTGGCGCTGGGGCCGACCGCGGGGCTGGGCGCGGCGCGCGTTGTCGCCAGCCATTACTCGCTGATGGTCAAAGGCCTCTCGCAGCTGTTTGCCGCCGGTCCCGCAGTGGTCGAAGCGCTGGGCGAGGTCAGCGACAAGGAAAGTCTCGGCGGCAGCGACATCCATACCCGCAACGGCGTGGTCGACGAGGAAGTTGCCTCGGAGGAGGAAGCCTTCGCCCGCGCGCGGCGCTTCCTGTCCTATTTGCCTGCGTCCGTTGGTCACCCCGCGCCACGCAAAGCCTGCTCGGACCCGGTCGAACGCCGCGAAGAGCTGCTGCTCTCGCTCGTCCCGCGCGAGGCCAAGCAGGTCTATTCGATGCGCCGCCTGCTCGATGCGGTGTTCGATACGGGCAGCACCTTCGAGATGGGGCGACTGTGGGGCCGCGCCGCGATCACCGCCTTCGCCCGGCTCGACGGCTGGCCGGTGGCAGTGCTGGCGAGCGATCCCAGCTTCCTCGGCGGTTCATGGGAAGCGCGGACCAGCGAAAAGGTCGAACGGTTCGTCAATCTGGCCGACCAGTTCCGCCTGCCGATCGTCCATCTGGTCGACAATCCGGGGTTCATGATCGGCCTTGCCGCCGAAAGCAGCGGCACGATCCGCTATGGCGTGCAGGCGATGAACGCGATCTATCAGGCGACTGTCCCGCTCTGCTCGGTCGTGATCCGCCGCGCCTATGGCATCGCGGGCAGCGCGATGAGCAACGCCGATGCCTTCCAGTATCGCTTTGCCTGGCCCAGCGGCGACTGGGGCAGCCTGCCGATCGAGGGCGGGATCGAGGTCGCCTACAAGAGCGAGCTCGAAGCCTCCGAAGACCCCGCCGCGCATCTCGAGGCGATCCGCGAGCGGCTCAACCGGCTGCGCTCACCCTTCCGCACCGCCGAGCGGTTCGGGATCGAGGATATTATCGACCCGCGCGATACAAGACCGCTGCTGTGCGAATTCGCCGATCTGGCGTGGCGCGCGCTGGGTCAGGACGTTAGATAGTCGGCCAGCGCATCACACTGCTGGGCAGTCAGGTGCAGTCCCAGCTTGCTGCGCCGCCACAGCACATCCTCGGCAGTTTGCGCCCATTCCTCGGCCACCAGATAATCGACCTCGGCCTGGGTCAGCCCTGCGCCGAAATCGCGCCCCAGCGCCTGCCAGCCTGAGACTTCGCCCAGCCAGCGGAACGCGCGGGTGCCATAGGCCTTGATGATCCGGTCAATGCTCGCCGCATCGAGGAACGGGTAGCGCGCCGCCAGTTGCGCTTCGAGCGCAGCGACGCCATCGACCGGGAAATCGCCCCCGGGCAGCGCCTGGGTCCGCGTCCACGCCGGGCCCGACAGCACATCGAGCCGCTCGGCGAGCAAATCGACCGCTTCCTCGCCAAGGCGGCGAAAAGTGGTGATCTTGCCGCCATAGACGCTGAGGATCGGCGCGCCCTCCTCGGGTTCGGACAGCTCAAGCCGGTAGCCGCGGGTCGCTGCTTCGGGCCGACCCGAACCATCGTCGATCAGCGGGCGAACCCCCGAGTAGGTCCAGACCACATCGGTCGGGGAAATCGGCGCGCGGAAATAGGTGCTCGCCCCCTCGCACAGATAGGCGATTTCTTCCTCGCTGGCGTGGACCTCGGCAAGGCTGCCGGTGTGATCGCGGTCGGTCGTGCCGATCAGCGTGAAATCGCGCTCGAATGGGATGGCGAAGAAGATCCGCCCGTCGGCGAGCTGGAAGAAATAGGCGTAGGGATGGTCGAACAGCTGGCGCACCACGATGTGCGAGCCGCGCACCAGCCGCATCCCGTAATCGGGCGCTTCGCCGGTCAAGCCCAGCACCGCCAGCACCGAGGGACCCGCAGCGTTGACCAAAGCCTTCGCGCGGAATGATCCGGCGGGAGTTTCGATCACCCAGTGACCGTCCTCGCGCCGGGTGCCAGTAACCGGCGTGCGGGTGTGCACCTGCGCCCCGCGCTCCGCCGCGTCCTTGGCGTTGAGCGCAACCAGCCGCGCGTCATCGACGCAGCCGTCGCTATATTCGAAGCCCTTGCGGTATTGCGGCTTGAGCGGCGCACCCGCGGGGTGGTTGGCAAGATCGACCGTGCGCGTAGCAGGCAGGAGCTTGCGCCCGCCGATATGGTCATAGAGGAACAATCCCAGCCGCAGCAGCCAGCGCGGCCGCAGCCCCGGGACGTGCGGCAGCACAAAGCGCAGCGGGCGGATGATGTGCGGGGCGATGGCCCACAGCGCTTCGCGCTCTTTGAGCGACTCGCGCACCAGACCGAATTCGTAATGCTCGAGGTAGCGCAGCCCGCCATGGATCAGCTTGGTCGAGGCCGAGGAGGTGCCTTGCGCGAGATCGCCCGCCTCGAGCAGCAGCACCTTGGCGCCGCGTCCCGCAGCATCGCGCGCAATGCCCGCGCCATTCACGCCGCCGCCGATCACCGCCAAGTCGAACAGCGTATCCACTACATCGCGTCGGGTTGCAGACGCGGGGTGCCCGGCGGATGCAGGCGGCGGAACAGTCGTCCGCGCTCGCTGAACAGTACCAGCGACAGCGATGCCAGCGCGCAGACCAGCAGCCCGAACGCCAGCGGACGTGCCGAATTGTCGAATGCCTGGCCGATAATCGCGCCGATTGTCCCGCCCACCACCATCCGCACGAAGGCCTGGAGCGACGAGGCCGCGCCCGCGATCCGCGCAAACGGCTGGAGCGCGATCGAGCCGAAATTGGCCCCGATGAAGCCAAGTAGCAGGATATTGACCGATATCAGCGGCATGAAGCTCCACAGCGTCTGGTGCGGCGAATGCGCCAGATAGATCTGCAGCGCGCTCGCCGCGAGATAGGTCAGCAACGCGGTGTGCGACACCCGGCGCGCACCGAACCGCTCGACGATCCGCGAATTGGCGAAGCTGGCGATTGCCAGCATCACCGCGCTTGCCCCGAACAGCAGCGGGAACAGCTTGCCCGCCCCGAAATGCTCGGCAACCAGCTGCTGCGCGCTGTTGATGTAGCCGAACATTGCGCCCGTCACCAAGGCACTGCCAACCACATAGCCGAACGCGGCGCGGTTCATCGCCGCTGCGCCCATGTTGCGGACGATGTCGCGCGGCGCGATAGTCTGGCGATATTCGGGATGCAGCGTTTCGGGCAGGCGGAACCAGGTCCACCCCGCCATTACCAGCGCCAACACCGCCATGCCGCCGAAAATCCACCGCCAGCTGGCAAACAGCAGGATCATCTGGCCCAGGCTTGGCGCGAGGATCGGGACGACCATGAACACCATCGAGACCGTCGACAGCATCCGCGCCATGCGGTCACCGCCGAACCGGTCGCGGATGATGGCCTGGGGCAGCACCGACAGTCCCGCGCTGCCCAGCGCCTGCAAGGCGCGCAGCACCAGCAGCACGGTAAAATCGGTAACCAGCGCACAGCCCAGCGCGAGCAGCAGGTAGATGGCCAGGCTGCACAGCAGCACCGGGCGCCGCCCGAAGCGGTCGGCCAGCGCGCCGGGGAACAGCGCACCGATCCCCGAGGCGAACAGATAGACCCCCACCACCAGCTGGCGACGGTTGGGGTCGGTTACGCCCAGGTCTCCGGCAATCGCGCCGAGCGCGGGCAGCATCGCGTCGATGCACAGCGCCTGCAGCGCCATGAGCATCGCCATCATGAAGATGAACTCGCCCTCGCTCAGCGCGGCCGGTTGGCGGGTGGGAAGCGAAGGGGGGCGCATTGGGCTCCAATGGCCGCTGCAATTCTTCCTGACCAGCCCCTGCGTCGAGCGAATAATTTTGCTGGAAAGACCCGCGCCATTCGTTGCATTGCGGCAACAGCGCCCGAAAATCGTTGTCCGGACGCTTGTTCAATGGCGTTATGCAACTAGAACCGCAGGGTCCGCATCAGTGCGCCGCGAAATCGCAGCACTGCCGCATAGGGGGATTCATAATGCGCCGCACCACCCGCAACTCCTTGCTCGCTTCGCTTTCGCTGATTGCCGTGGCCCAGCCCGGCGCCGCGCTGGCGCAGGACGCTGTGGCCGACGCGGATGAGCCGACGATCATCGTCACCGGCACCCGCTCGGTCGGCCGCACGGTCGAGGATTCCAACGTCCCGGTCGATGTCCTGACCGCTGAGGCCCTCACCAACGGCGGACAGACCGAGACCAACCGCATCCTCAGCAAGCTGGTGCCCAGCTTCAACTTCCCGCAGCCGGCTATCGCCGACGGCTCCGATGCGCTGCGCCCGGCGACGCTGCGCGGCCTTTCCCCCGACCAGACGCTGGTGCTGGTCAACGGCAAGCGCCGCCACGTCTCCGCGCTGCTCAACATCAACGGCACGGTGGGCCGCGGTGCCGCGGCGGTCGATCTCAACTCGATCCCCGCGCTGGCGATCGAGCGGATCGAAGTGCTGCGCGACGGGGCCTCGTCGCAATATGGCTCGGACGCCATCGCCGGGGTGATCAATATCCGGCTCAAAAAGGCCGACGAAGGCGGCCGCGCGACGGTGAGCTATGGCAAGTATCACACCACTATCGACAACGTCGCCAATGTCACCGGGCTGCAGGTCACGGCCGGCCAGCCGAGCCTCGACCCGACCGACAGCCGCTATTTCCTCGCCCTTACCGATGGCGAGCGCAAAGCGCGCGATGGCGAAACCTATACGGTCGCCAGCAACGTCGGGCTGCCGTTCTTCGGTTCGGGCGGCTACCTTAATCTGACCGCCGAATATCGTCACCGCGATTACACCAACCGGCAGGGCTTCGACCTGCGGCCCAACTACAACCGCCCGACCGCAGCCTTCGACGCGCGCGAGCTGACTTTCAACCGGCTCCAGTTCCGCTTCGGCGATCCCAAGGCCGACGATTTCACGCTGTTCCTCAACAGTGCCGTCCCGCTGGGCGAGACGACCGAACTTTATGCCTTCGCCAGTTTCAACAAGCGCGATTCGCTGAGCGCGGCCAACTATCGCCAGCAGAGCGCGGCGGCCAACCGCAACTATTCGGTGCTCGCGCCGAACCAGGCGCCCAACACCGCCAATTTCGTGCCGCTCACCCCCGATGGCTTCCTGCCCTTCATCGCCTCGACGCTGACCGACTATGCCGCCACGGTCGGGCTGCGCACCACCGCGGGCGAGTGGAACATCGACGGCTCGCTCGGCTATGGCCACAACACTTTCAACTATCAGGTGCAGAATTCGCTCAACACCAGCTTCGGCCCATCCAGCCAGAGCAGCTTCGACGCGGGCGGGCTGCGCTACGGCCAGTATCTCGCCAATCTCGATGTCAGCCGCGAATACGACATGGGCTGGGCCAAGCCGCTGACCGTCGCCTTCGGTGCCGAATACCGCCAGGAGCAGTTCAACATCCGCCCGGGCGACACCCAATCCTATGCGATCGGGCCGCTGTTCCAGCCCTCTGTGACGACGACGGCGGCGGGCTGCCTGACCGCACAGGGCGTTTATAACGCCGGGACGAGTGTCTGCAGCTTCCCCGGCCGCGCCGCACCCGCAGGTTCGCAGGGCTTTCCCGGGATCCCGCTGTCGAGCGCGACCGACGTCAAGCGTGACAGCGTTGCCGGCTATTTCGAACTCGACACCGATCCGATCGAAGGCCTGACCACCACGCTGGCTGCAAGGTTCGAGCACTTCTCCGACTTCGGCAACACGCTGACCGGCAAGTTCGCCGCGCGCTATGAATTCACCCCCGGCTTCGCGATCCGCGGCTCGGTCTCCAACGGGTTCCGCGCGCCGTCGCTGCACCAGCAGTTCTTCACCACGACATCGACCAACTTTATCGGCGGCTTGCCGGTGGATATCAGCACGCTCGCGGTGGGCAGCCCGGTTGCGCGCGCGCTGGGCTCGAAGGACCTCAAGGCCGAAAAATCGTTCAACCTTTCGGGCGGCTTCACCGCCAGCCCGATGCGCGGGCTCACGCTGACGGTCGATTACTACAACATCCGCATCAACAACCGCGTCGTGCTGACCGAGAACCTCGGCGCAGCGGGTAGCGGCACCGCCGCGGTCAACGCTGCGGTCAAGGCGGTGCTCGATGCGGGCGGCTTCACTTCGGTCGGCGCCGCGCGGTTCTTCATCAACGGTCTCAACACTCGCACCCAGGGCGTCGACGCGGTGCTCAACTGGCGCTTGCCGCTTGAAGGCGTGGGCAAGTGGACGCTGACCGCGGCTTACAACTACAACCAGCAGAAAATCCTCGCCCGCAAGAACGACCTCGGGCCGCTTGCGACCATCCCCGGGCTGATCCTGTTTGGCCGCGTCGAGGGACTGCGCTTCACCGAAGGCCAACCGCGCGACAAGATAGTGCTGAGCCTCGATGGCGACGTCGGGGTGTTTGGGATCACCGCGCGGACCACGCGCTACGGCAAGGTTACTTCGCCCGGCGCGGCCAGCCCGATCGCCAATCCGACCAGCCTGACCGACTATGGCCCGGACGATATCTTCCTGCGCGCCAAGTGGATCACGGATTTCGAGCTGCGCTTCAAGCCAACCGAGCGGCTGAGCTTCGCGGTGGGCGCGGACAATGTGTTCGACGTCTACCCCGATCGCTCACCCTTCGGCGCGCGTCCGGCCTCGGTCGGCGGATTCTATCCGGCCAACCAGGAATATATCCCGTTCTCGATCTTCTCGCCGTTCGGCTTCAACGGCCGCTTCCTCTACGCACGGGCTTCGATCGACTTCTAGGTTGGGCGGAAACAGCCGGGTGCGAGAAGATTGACCGCGCCCGGCCCCTCGCATAATAGCCGCGCGCAGCCCCGCTGCGAGCGCGGGTATAGCATAGTGGTAATGCACTAGCCTTCCAAGCTAGCTAGAGGGGTTCGATTCCCCTTACCCGCTCCAGCCTGCGCCGCACTTATGGCAACAACCCTAGCGCGAGCAGCACCGTCGACTGGTCGTAATAGGGCCGCTCGCACACGATCAGATCGCTGTCGGGCGCGAACTCGAAGCTCGCCGCCATCCGCACCCGAAAGCTGCGGCCGGTCGGCGCGATCTTGCGTTCCAGCAACGACAGCGGTCCCAGGTGCGTGCCGGTAAGCCAGAATTCGACCAACACGGTATCGCCCGACGCGGCGATCCCGATCTCCTCATTCGCCTGGTCGGGAAACGGGGTGCGCGACGCGGCAAAGTAATGGCGGACCGCGTCCTCGCCGTCGAACACCGTCCCGGGGCCGAGCAGTTCGTAACGGGGGTGCGCGAAAGTCGCGATCACGCCGTCCCAGTCGTGGGTGATTTCCAGCGCCATGTGCCGCCGGACGGTATCGATCCTGCGCTTGGCCAAGTCGGACATTGTGTGTCCCGTCAACGAAAGACCGGGAGCGCACCCTAATGGCACGCCCCCCGGCGATACTTAACGCGCTGGCGGAGCCGCCGTCGCAGCGTTCTGCGGCAACCCGCCCAGTTGCGTCACCATCTTGGTATAGGCGTCGAGATAGGCGAGCACGATGACTTGGCCGATCGCGGTATCCTGATAGCCGCCGCCTGCCGCGCCGCCAAAGGTGCCGCCGCTGAACAGCCCGCCGCCCGCGCCAAAGCTGGTGTCGGTTTTGCGAGCATAGCCCTCGACCAGTGCCTCTTCCTCGGTGGTGCGCGCATTGACGACCGACAACGTTACATTGGCCTCGCCCTTCTTGACGTTGATCCCACCGGCAATCGCGCCCGCCGCGCGGCCGATCCCGCCGAACATCCCGCCCAGACCGCCGAGCACCGCGCCGGCCCCGCCGCCGCCCGAATTGCGGTTGGCCGAGACAATGTTGGGCTCAAGGAAATAGTCCGCCGCGCGCACCTGGCCGCGCCCGAGGTTTGAGCCGCCCTGCAGCTCGCCCTGATCGGCCATCGCGCGCTCCATCGCCCGGCTCTGCATCGAGCGGCCGCGATTGACCAGCGTGAAGCAGCCCGATTGCTGGACGAAGATCTTGAGGATCGCCTCGGGGCTGCCGAGGTTGAGTTCGCGCCACCACGCGTTGTCGGGATCGACGATCGCGATCGAACCGAGGTTGCGCGTGCAATGCGGGATTTCTCGCGTGCCCTGGACTTGCGCCTGGCGACCCGAAGAACCACGATCGGCGGCAAAGCCGGGGCTAGCGGAAAGGACGAGCGCCAGCGCAGCCGCGCCGGCAATGGATTTGCGCATCGAAAACTCCCTAATGTCCCTCGGCTTCCCATTGGAATTGCCGGTGTCTCGGTTCGACCCTTGCCGCTTCGCAATATACCTTTTGCAGCGGGTAGTCTTGCATATTTGCGCCAGCTCTACAGAGGCAGATTGTCGATCAACCGGGTTGCGCCGATCCGCACGGCGACGAACAGCCGCGGTGTGCCTTGTCCCGGCTCCACCAGCAGCGCCAGTGAATCCGCATCGCGGATCTCGGCATAGTCGATGCTGGCGAAGCCGCCCGCCAACAGCGCCTGTTCAAGCGTGACCAGCGCAGGCTCGAAGCTTGCGCCGTCCGCGATCGCCGCAATCGCTGACCGCATAGCGCGCGGCAGCACCGCCGCAGCGGCGCGCTGATCGGCCGAGAGGTAGGCATTGCGCGAACTCATCGCCAGCCCGTCGGCCTCGCGCACGGTCGGCACTCCGATAATCTCGCGCGGGAGCGGCAGGTCGAGGTCGCGCGCCATGCGGCGGATTACCGCGAGCTGCTGCCAGTCCTTTTCGCCGAACAGTGCGAGGTCCGGCCCGACCTGGTTGAACAGCTTGCACACCACGGTCGCGACGCCATCGAAATGCCCGGGCCGATCCGCGCCGCACAGGCTTTCGCTGACCCCCTCGACCGAGACATTGGTGGCATAGCCCGGCGGATACATCGCCGCCGCATCGGGCGCCCACAGCAGCGAGACCCCTTCGGCTTCGAGCAGCGCGGAATCGCGCGCCAGCTGGCGGGGATAGGCTTCAAGGTCCTCATTCGCGCCAAACTGGCGCGGATTGACGAAGATCGAGACCACGACATGCGCAGCCTGCGCGCTGGCGGCGCGAACCAGTGCCAAATGGCCTGCGTGGAGCGCGCCCATCGTCGGAACCAGCGCTACCGGCCCGTCGCGGCGCAGCGCGGCGACTGCAGCGCGCAGTGGATCAATCCGATTGACGGTTTGCACGGCGTCCGGCCCTCCGATAAGACCGCCACAGCCCTAGCGCGGGGGCGGCCCGTCCAGCAACACCCTTACGAATGGATCGAAACACCCTTGTCCTCCCTCCACCGCATCGTCTTCGCCAACGAGAAGGGTGGCACCGGCAAATCGACCACCGCGGTGCATGTCGCGATCGCGCTGGCCTATCAGGGCGCGCGCGTCGCAGCGATCGACCTCGATCCGCGCCAGCGCACGTTGCACCGCTACCTCGAGAACCGCGCCGAGACCGAGCGCCGCCGGGGGATCACGCTACCCAATGCCGACTTCGCGGTGTTCGGCGGCGACAGCATCGAAGAACTCGACGCGCTCGCCGGTGAGCTGGGTGCCGACCACGACTTCCTGATCTTCGACACCCCCGGCCGCGACGACATTTTCGCGCGCCATGTCGCCACCGGCGCGGATACGCTGGTCACCCCGCTCAACGACAGTTTTGTCGATTTCGACCTGATCGGCCAGGTCGATGCCGAGACCTTCAAGGTCCGCAAGCTGTCGTTCTATGCCGAGCTTATCTGGGAAGCGCGCAAGAAGCGGGCGATGGCGACGATTGCCGAAAAGCGCCGCGAAATGGATTGGGTGGTGGTCCGCAACCGCACCCAGCATGTCGAGGCGCGCAACATGCGGCGGCTCGACGGGGCGCTGACCGAGCTGAGTAAGCGCGTGGGTTTCCGCGTCGCCAATGGCCTGTCCGAGCGCGTCATCTACCGCGAGCTGTTCCCCTCGGGTCTGACCCTGCTCGACAAGGGCCAGCTGGGCGAGCTTGGCACCAGCCACCTCGTCGCGCGGCAGGAGCTGCGCCAGATGATCGCCGCGCTCAGGCTGCCCATGCCCGCAGCGCGCGAACCCGAACTCGCCCTGATCTGATTACGGAGTTCTGGTCATGATCCGCTTGCTGTTCCTGTTCGCGGTTGTCTCGGTCGTCTGCAAGATGGCGTTCGGGCGCTACCCGTGGGAATATTTGCGCGGAACCCCGACCCGGAGCCAAGCGTTATTCCGGGCGCGCAAGTTGCTCGCCGTCCACGCCGACGCTTCGCGCACGGAAATCAGCGAAGCGCACCGGCGGCTCATCGCGATGGTTCACCCGGACAGAGGCGGAACGAATGACCAGGTTCATGAAGCGAATGCGGCGCGCGACCTGCTGCTCGACGAATTGCCTTATGAAAGCTGAGCAACCCGCATGAACCACCGCTTCGATCCCACCGTGCTGCGCGAATACGACATCCGCGGGATCATCGGCGAAACGCTGGGTCCGGATGATGCCCGCGCGATCGGGCGCGGCTTCGCGACGCTGCTGCGCGCGGCGGGCGGAACAAGGGTTGTGGTCGGTTACGACGGGCGGATCAGTTCGCCGCTGCTCGAACACGCCCTGGTCGAAGGGCTCAACGCCAGCGGCGTCGATGCGGTGCGCATCGGGATGAGCGCGACCCCGATGCTCTATTACGCCGAAGCCTCAGCCGATGATGTGCAGGGCGGCATTCAAATAACTGGCAGCCACAATCCCGCCAATTACAATGGCTTCAAGCTGGTATTTATGGGTCGGCCGTTCTTCGGCAAGGACATCCAGCAGCTCGGGCGGATCGCCGCCGCCGGGGACTGGCTCGACGGCACCGGGACCAGCGAACGCCGCGAAGTCCTCACCCCCTATATCGACCGCCTGCTCACCGGGCTTAAGGGGATCGGGTACGAGACGCTGGCCGCTCTTCGGGTCGGTTGGGACTCGGGCAACGGCGCTGCCGGACCCGCGCTCGAGGCGCTGGCCGCGCGGCTCCCGGGGGAGCACCATTTGCTTTTCACCGAAGTCGACGGGAATTTTCCCAACCATCATCCTGATCCTACCGAGGAAAAGAACCTCGCCGATCTCAAGGTGCTGGTCGCCGAGAAGAAGCTCGATTTCGGAGTGGCTTTCGACGGCGACGGCGACCGGATCGGGGCGATCGACGGCGAGGGCCGGGTGATCTGGGGCGACCAGCTGTTGATGATCTATGCCGAAGACCTGCTGCGCCAGCTGCCCGGAGCCACGATTATCGCCGATGTGAAGGCCAGCGGCGCGCTGTTCGAGCGCGTGGCGCAGCTTGGCGGCAAGCCGCTGATGTGGAACACCGGGCACAGCCTGATTAAGTCCAAAATGAAGGCGACCGGCGCGCCGCTGGCGGGCGAGATGAGCGGCCACGTGTTCTTCGCGGATGACTATTACGGCTACGACGACGCGCTCTACGCCGCGATCCGGCTGATTGCCGCCTCGGCCCGGCTGGGCAAATCGGTCACCCAGCTGCGCGGCGAAATGCCGGCGCTGGTCAACACCCCCGAGCTCCGCTTCCAGGTCGACGAGGCCCGCAAATTCGCGGTGGTGGACGAGGTCAAGGCGCGGCTGGCGGCTTCAGGTGCCGAGGTCAATGCAACCGACGGGGTGCGGGTCTCGACCCCCGATGGCTGGTGGCTGCTGCGCGCTTCCAACACCCAGGACGTGCTGGTTGCCCGCGCCGAAAGCACCGACCAGCCCGGGCTCGACCGGCTGATGGCGCAGATCGACGAACAGCTCGCCGCCTCGGGACTGGAGCGCGGGGAACAGGCAGGGCATTAATCCTCCCATTCCGGGGAGGAATTGTGCCGGTCGCAAGCTGAGCGAAACGGCGGAATTGCGCGGCTGCGCCAGCCGCGCTGCGCGACAAAGGCGACACTGCGCGGGGCAGCGTCACCCGGCCCGCTCCGCGCCCGATGGTTCGCGCTTATTTCGCTTCCCCGCCGCGCTCTGCCCCGCCATCCTGACTGGCCAATGACCACTCCCGCCCTCTCCCCCTCCCTCACCGCGTGGTTCGGCGCGCGCGGCTGGCGGGTGCGGCGGCATCAGCTGGAGATGCTCGAGGCCGCGGATGCGGGACAGCATGCCTTGCTGGTCGCCGATACCGGGGCGGGCAAGACGCTCGCCGGGTTCCTGCCGACTTTGGCGGCATTCACGCCCGAACGGCTGGCCGGTGCGCCGCCGCCCGACGGCCTCCACACGCTCTATGTCTCGCCGCTCAAGGCGCTGGCGCATGACGTCCAGCGCAATTTGATCGCGCCGATCGAGGAACTCGGCCTGCCGATCCGGGTCGAGACGCGCAGCGGCGATACGCCGTCGGACCGCAAGGCGCGCCAGCGCGCCCGCCCACCGCATGTGCTGCTGACCACGCCCGAATCGCTCTCGCTGCTGCTCAGCTATCCGGAAAGCGCGACATTGTTCGCCGGGCTGCAGCGGATCGTGATCGACGAGGTGCATGCTTTTGCCACCGGCAAGCGGGGTGATTTGCTCGCGCTTGCGCTGTCACGGCTTCAGGCGATCAACCCGGCGCTGCAGCGTGCAGCCTTGTCCGCGACCGTGGCCGATCCCGAAGCCTTCCGCGGCTGGCTGGCGCCGTGGGGCGAGATCGACAACGTCGCGCTGGTCGAAGGCGAACCAGGGGCCGATCCCGAGGTCGCGATCCTGCTGCCGCGCGAGGAGCGCGTGCCGTGGGGCGGGCACGCGGCGGCTTGGGCAGTGCCGCAGCTCACCGAGCAGATCGCAGCGAACAAGACCACGCTGATTTTCACCAACACCCGGTTCCTCGCCGAATACATCTTTCAGAAGCTGTGGGACGCCAACGAAGGAAATTTGCCGATCGGCATCCACCACGGCTCGCTGTCGAAGGAAGCGCGCCGCAAGGTCGAAGGGGCAATGGCGCGCGGTGAATTGCGGGCGCTGGTCGCCACCTCCAGCCTCGATCTGGGGATCGACTGGGGTGATATCGATCTGGTTATCCAGATGGGCGCGCCCAAGGGTTCGTCGCGGCTGCTCCAGCGGATCGGCCGCGCCAATCACCGGCTCGATTGCCCGAGCCGCGCGCTGCTGGTTCCCGGTAACCGCTTCGAATTCCTCGAGGCGAGTGCCGCGCTCGACGCGGTGAATGAAGGCCAGCGCGACGGCGAGGATTTCCGCCCCGGCGGGCTCGATGTGCTCGCCCAGCACGTCATGGCCCGTGCCTGCGCCGGCCCATTCGACGAGGCCGAATTGCTCGCCGAAGTGCGCTCGTCGCTGGCCTATGCCTGGGTCGATGCGGCGGTGTGGGCCCGCATGCTCGAATTCGTCGCCACCGGCGGTTATGCGCTCAAGGCCTACGAGAGGTTCAAGCGGATCGTGCGCAGCAAGAATGGAACCTGGCGGCTCACGCACCCAGAGCACGCGGCGCGGCACCGGCTCAACGCGGGGATCATCCTCGACGCCGAGATGGTCGAAATCCGTTTTCGGAATGGTCGCTCGCTGGGGCGGGTCGAGGAGGCCTTCGCGGCGAGCCTGCGCAACGGCGATACTTTCCGCTTCGCCGGGCTCGATCTTGAGGTCGAAGGGCTGCGCGACCTTGAGCTGACGGTGCGCGCCGCCAAGTCCTCGGGCACGATCCCCAGCTACATGGGTGCGCGGATGCCGCTGACGACGCATCTGGCCGAGCGCGTGCGCGCTATGCTCAGCGACCGCGCGGGGTGGGCGCGGTTTCCCGATGACGTGCGCGAATGGCTCGAAGTGCAGGATTGGCGCAGCCAGATGCCCGGCCCCGGCCAGCTACTGGTCGAAAGCTTCCCCCACGGCGGCCGTCACTACACGGTGCTCTATCCGTTCGAGGGGTGGAATGCGCATCAGTCGCTTGGCATGCTGCTGACCCGGCGGATGGAGGAGGCGGGGCTGCGTCCGCTGGGCTTCGTCGCCAATGATTATTCGCTTGCACTTTACGGGCTCGAGCCGGTTGCGGACCCGGCGGCGCTGCTCTCGCCCGATATCCTGACCAGTGAATTCACCGAATGGGTGCAAAACTCTTACCTGCTGCGCCGCGCGTTCCGCGAGGTTGCGGTGATCGGCGGACTGGTCGAGCGCCAGCATCCGGGAAAGCGCAAGACCGGCAAGCAGGTGACCTTCTCGACCGATTTGATCTATGACGTGCTGCGCAAATACGAGCCCGACCATGTGCTGATCGAGGCCGCGTGGGCCGACGCGCGCACCCGGCTGACCGATGTCGGTCGGCTCGCCGATTTGCTCGATCGCGCGGCGGGCCAGCTGGTCCATGTCGAGCTCGACCGGGTCAGCCCGCTGGCGGTGCCGGTGATGGTGATGATCGGCCGCGAAAGCCTGCCCGCGGGGGCGGCGGACGACGATCTGCTGCTCGAGGCGGAAAGTCTCGCCGGGCTGGCGATGCGACCGGGCGGTTCCAAATAGAAAAGGGGCGGATCGCTCCGCCCCTTTTCCCGTATTTCGAAGCCTGCGGCGCTTGCTACGCGCCGGCCGCCTTGCTGAATTCGGAATATTGTTCGTTGCCGACGAAGCCGAACTTGGTCACGCCCGAATCCTTGATGATGTGCAGCACTTGCGCCGCGGTCTGATAGGGGGCCTGCGGATCGGGCTGGTACTGCAGCTCGGGTTCGGTCGGGTAGGTCAGCGTCTGCTGCAACAGCGTCACCAACTGACCCGGGGTCACGCTGGCGCCGTTCCACAGGATGTCGCTGTTGGGCATGATCACCACCTTGTTCTTTTCGGTCAGTGGCGGTGGAATCAGTGGGGCCGGCTGCGGCGCCGGCAGGTCGATATTGGTGGCATGGGTCGCCACCGGGATGGTGATGATGAACATGATGAGCAGAACGAGCATGACGTCGATGAGCGGCGTCGTGTTCATTTCCATCATGGGTTCGCCGTCGTCGCTTCCGCCGGACATGGACATGCTGGGTACTCCTGAAAATTACGCTACCGGCCAAACTTGGCCGGACGGATCAGCCGTTCGGATCGACCGGGTTGGTGATGAACGCGACCGTCGGATAGCCTGAAATCTGCACATTGTAGATCACCCCTGCCACACAGCGCCACGGGGCAACCACGTCGGCCCGGACGTGAACCTGCGGGATCAGCTCGGGGTTGTCCTTGAGCGCTGCGGGCCCGCCCGCACGCTTCACAATACCGTCGAGCTTCTTGTAGGCCTGATCGCGAAACTCGACCGAATCCATCGGGGTGATGTTGTTGAAATAGATCCGGCATTCGCCGCCTAGCGACGCGCCTTCGAAGCCTGGATCGCCCGCGCTGCGACCACCGCCGTCGGTGGTGCTGATAGTGACCAGCAGGTTCTCGACCTTGTCCTTCGATTCGATCGAAGGAATGACCGGGATCTTGAGCTTCTGGATCGTCTGGATCGCGATCGGCACCGCGATGAGAAAGATGATCAGGAGCACCAGCATCACGTCCACCAAGGGCGTGGTGTTGATGTCCGACATCGGCTTCTCTTGTGCGCCGGCGCCGCCTACCGAAATCGCCATTGTGTGTCATCCTATCCTTGCAATTCGTGCCCCGCGAGAGCGGCTGGCGTGATGCAGCCCGGCCTCCCGAAGGCGGGGTGGGCCGGACACAATCGGTCCGGCCCTGCCCGGCTGGCTCAGGCCTTGGGAGCCATCGGCGGAACCGGCCGGGCGGCAGCCGGAGCAGCCTTGGCTGCCGCAACCGAAGGACGCACCGCACCCTTGGAGTTGATGTAGGCCAGCACATCGGTCGAGAAGCTCGAAAGGTTCTCGGCGATGCGCTTGTTGCGCGCCTGGAGATAGTTGTAGGCGAGCACGGCGGGAACCGCGACGAGCAGACCCAGCGCGGTCATGATCAGCGCTTCACCGACCGGACCCGCGACCTTGTCGATCGAGGCCGAACCGGCGATGCCGATCGCGATCAGCGCGCGATAGATGCCGACCACGGTCCCGAACAGGCCGACAAACGGCGAAGTCGCACCAACGGTCGCGAGGAACGGCAGACCGCCGGCGAGGCGCGCGTTGACCGACGCTTCCGAGCGGGCAAGCGAGCCGTGGAGCCAATCGTGCGCTTCCATCGAATCGGTCATCTTGGGGTGCTGGTCCTCAGCCGCAAGGCCATCGTCGACGATCTGGCGCCACGCGCTGTTCTTCTCGAGCTTGGCGGCCCCATCGCGCAGCGATGGGGCGCGCCAGAAGCTGGCGCGCATATCGCGGCCCTGGCGCATGATCTTGGCCTGTTCGAACCATTTGGTGAACAGGATGAAGAACGAGCCGAACGACATGATGCCGAGGATCGAGACGGTGGCATAAGCGATGAAGCCGCCCTGCTCGAGCGCTTCGGCGAAGCCGAACTTGTTCTGCGGGGCGGCGCCGGCGGCGTTGGCGGCAACAGCCAGAAGGTCAACGATAGTCATGCGGTAGTCCTCTCAAGCGAATAGTGGCGGCCCCGTGGGCCGGTTAAGTAACGAAAATCAGTCCTTCGGAATCACCCAGCGAATCCGGTTCGAATAGCTGCCAGCAACCGGCTGGCCCTCCCCGTCGGTCGCCGCGTTGAACCGCGCCCGACGCGTGACATTCGAACAGGTTGCCTCGTCGAGATCGGGGCTGCCGCTCGAACTGGTGACCGTACAACTGGAGACCCGGCCATCGGCACCGACCGTAACGCGGAAGCCAGTGGTGCCGGCGCGTTCCTCGCGCAGCGCGCGGGTCGGATAATCGTTGTCGGTTGCCCAGCTGGCCGGATTGCCCCTGGGCGACGCACCCTTGGGCTGAATCCGCGGCGGCGGTGGCGCGACCGGGGCGGGCGCCGCAATGATGATCGGCGGCGGCGGCGGCGCGGTGATAACCGTCTGGATCGGCGGCGGCGCGATGTTGACATTGATCCGTGGCGGCGGCGCCACGATTGGCGGCGGGGCCACCTTCTGCTTGGGTGGCGGCGGCTCTTCCTTCTTTTTAGGCTCGTCCTTCTTGATATCGACTGCGGTCACCCGTTTGAGGACAGCCACTGCCCCTTGATAGGCCAAGCCCGTCACCAGGGCATAAACCAGCACAATGTGGATCAAGGCAACGACGATAAGCGCGGTAATGCGGTTACCGCTCATCTGTTGGTCAGCGTAAGCCATTCAGACGCAACACTCCTAATCAGTCCCCTCCGGGCCGACGACCCGGAGCAACGCTGCATGACAACCACAAGCCGCCACGCAGCGTCAAGTTCCCAACTTCCACCCTGCCGGTCAATCCGGTTGCCCTGCGGGCCCCGCTGCCCGGGAGAGCAGTTTGCGGGCCTTGATTATGGTTTAGCCCGCTTTTCCGGAGCAATAACTCCGAAGCCGGAGGCGCGCAACGCTTTATCCATTAACCCCCAATTCACCTGTGATAGGGTTGTTCGAGTTACCCGGCGAAGCCCGGAAAGGGGCCCGCCGGCCGCCCTTAAATCTGTGAGTTTGTTGATGATCTGTTGTTCGATCCGATTGATCCCAGCGATTGCCACCGCCGCTCTGCTGCTAGCGGCTCCGCTCGCCGCGCAGAGTCCGGCCACCGCTTCGATGCCGGGCTCACCGGCATATGCCGACCTCGCCGATCTGGCCGATTCGGCCCCGCTGGTGGTTCGCGCCGAAGTCCGCAAGCTCGCTCCGGTGGATGCCGCGCGGGCTCGCGGGGTTCGCTCCGGGCATGGCCGTTACTACGTCGAAGCCAGGACCCAGGCCCTGATCGCGGGCAATGCCTCGCTGAGCGAAGCGCTGAGCTATCTGGTCGATTTGCCGCTCGACGCCAAGGGCAAGCCGCCGGCGCTCAAGAAGAAGAGCGTGGTGGTCTTCGCCCGCGCGGTTCCGGGGCGGGCGGGCGAGCTCCAGCTGGTAGCGCCCGACGCGCAAGTGCTGTGGGAGCCGACGATGGACGCGCGGCTGCGCGCGGTGCTGACCGAGCTACTCGGCGCGGGCGCCCCGCCCCGGGTCACCGGCGTGCGCGAAGCGATTTATGTCCCCGGCAATCTGGCGGGCGAAGGCGAGACACAGATATTCCTCAATACCGCGAAGGGCGATCCCGCCGCGATTACCGTGCTCCACCAACCGGGCCAGCCGCCCAGCTGGAACGCGTCGTTCTCCGAACTGCTCGATGACAGCGGCCGACCGCCGCAACCCGAGACGCTTGCGTGGTATCGCCTGGCCTGCTTCCTCCCGGCTGCATTGTCGGCAAGTGCAAACGTCTCTTCGACACCGGAGGATCGGGCCTTGGCAGAGTCCGACTATCGCCTCGTCAAGGACCGGCTCGGTTCCTGCGGGCGGACGCGCCGCTAGACTCTGGCCTTTCGCGCGCCGCTCCCCTAGGGCGCGGCGCGAACAGGGGACCGAAATGGCTGAGCCGCTACGCATTGCATTGGCTGGACTGGGGACGGTTGGCGCGGGCGTGATCCGTCTGGTCGAGGCCAACGCCGCGCTGATCGCGCGCCGCGCCGGACGTCCGCTGGTGATTACGGCAATTAGCGCGCGCGAACGGGGCAAGGACCGCGGGGTCGATCTGTCCTCCTACGCGTGGGAAGACGATATGACCGCGATGGCGGCGCGCGCCGACGTCGATGTCGTGGTCGAGCTGGTCGGCGGGTCGGACGGTCCGGCGTTGACGCTGGCACGCAATACGATCCAGCGTGGCAAGGCGCTGGTCACCGCCAACAAGGCGATGATCGCGCATCACGGACTGGCGCTCGCGGCGGCAGCCGAGCAGGCGCAGGTCGCGTTCAAGTTCGAAGCGGCGGTGGCGGGGGGTATCCCGGTGCTCAAGGGGCTGCGTGAGGGCGCGGCGGCGAACGAGATCGAGCGGGTTTACGGCATCCTCAACGGCACCTGCAATTTCATCCTCTCGACCATGGAAGATAGTGGCCGCGATTTCGCCGATGTGCTTGCCGAAGCGCAGGCTAAGGGCTTTGCCGAGGCCGATCCGACTTTCGATATCGAAGGCACCGATGCGGCGCACAAGCTGGCGATCCTCGCCGCGATTGCGTTTGGCGCGCAAGTGGACTTCGCCTCGGTCGAGACCGCCGGTATCGCGCGGATCCTCGCCGCCGATATCGCGCAGGCCGACGCGCTTGGCTATGTCATCCGCCTGATCGGCATTGCCGAGCCCGATGGAAACAAACTGTTCCAGCGCGTCCAGCCCTATCTGGTTCCCTTCGATCACCCACTCGCCCACGTCGATGGCGCGACCAATGCGGTAGTCGCCGAGGGCAACTTCTCGGGACGGCTGCTGTTCCAGGGCGCGGGCGCGGGTGACGGACCTACCGCCAGCGCGGTGGTCGCCGACATCATCGACATCGCGCGCGGCGAGCTGGGTGCGCCGTTCTCGGTCCCGGTCGCCGAGCTTGAGGCGATGCCGCCGGCCGCTTCGGGTCACCGCATGGGCCGCGCTTATCTGCGCTTCTCGGTCGCGGATCGTCCGGGTGTGCTGGCCGAGATCACCGCCGCGATGCGCGATGCGGGGGTCTCGATCGAAAGCCTGATCCAGAAAGGCCGCGCCGAGGCCGGGGGCGAAGTGCTGGTCGCGATGGTCACCCACGAAGGTCCCGAATCCGCGGTGTCCGAAGCGGTTCGCCTGCTCGACGGTTCGCCCAGCCTGACCGCAGCGCCGCTGGTGATGCATATCCTGGGGGATTGACTCCTTTTCCACTGCCGTTGAAGCGGCACCGGCCCGCTTCGGTAACGCCGAAACAGAAAACTACGGCGCGGGCCTCTCGCCCTTGGCGATCAGGTCGGCGTCGGAACCCGCGGGCGCATTGGGCAGTTGGCTGAAGTCGATCATATAGATTGGCGGCGGGACCGAGCCGATGCTGATGCAGCCCTGGCTGCAATCGGGCAACGTGCTGAGATTGGGCGCGCGCGGGATGCCGGTGTTGAGCGCTTCCCTTGAGCGCGGATTGCTTTGCGCGGTCGACTGCACGCGGAACTCCGAATTGTCGGGCGCGCAGACCACGATATCGCCGCTGTCGTCGGGCACCCCGCAGCGCTTGCGCGGTGACGGTGGGCCATACGCGGCTTTCTGGTTGGCAATCGCGGCGTCAACCCTGCGGTCGGTCGCGTCCTGCGCATGTCCCGACCCTGCAAGGGCAAAGCCGACACAGAAGATAAACAAACCTGCACCAATTCTCGACAACCACGGCTCCCCTGTCTAAGCGCGGCGGACCATCGGCCCCGCCGCTTAATCCGGACTGAACATGACCCATAGCAGCACTACCTCGCCCAGTCAGATTGCTGCCAGCCAGATTCTCGACCGGGTGCTGGTCCTTGAGATGGTCCGGGTGACCGAGGCCGCCGCCATCGCCGCCGCCAGGCTGATCGGCCGGGGCGATGAAAAGGCCGCCGATGCCGCCGCCGTCGAAGCCATGCGCGGCGCGCTCAACGAACTCGAGATGGACGGCACCGTCGTCATCGGCGAGGGCGAGCGCGACGAAGCCCCGATGCTCTATATCGGCGAAAAGGTCGGCGCGGCGCAGGGCACCGGTCCCAAGATCGACATCGCGCTCGATCCGCTCGAGGGCACCACCATCACCGCCAAGGCCGGTCCCAATGCGCTGGCGGTGCTTGCCATCGCCGAGGAAGGCAACCTCCTCAACGCGCCCGACGTCTATATGGACAAGCTGGCGGTCGGCCCCGGCTATCCAGCCGGCGTGATCGACCTCGACAAGACCCCGCGCCAGAATGTCGAAGCGGTCGCCGCGGCCAAGGGCGTTGCGCCCGACGAGCTGATCGTCTGCGTGCTCGATCGCCCGCGCCACGCCGCGCTGATCGCCGAGCTGCGCAGCATCGGCTGCGGTATCCAGCTGATCCCCGACGGCGACGTCGCAGGCGTGATCGCCACCACCAACGAAGACACCAACATCGACATGTACATGGGCTCGGGCGGTGCCCCCGAAGGCGTGCTCGCCGCCGCCGCGCTGCGCTGCGTCGGCGGGCAGTTCAAGGGCCGCCTGCTGTTTCGCAACGACGACGAACGCCAGCGGGCCTACAAATGGGGCATCGAAGACCTCAACAAGATCTACGACCTCGAGGAACTGGCCAAAGGCGACTGCATCTTCGCCGCCACCGGCGTGACCGATGGTTCGCTGCTCGCAGGGGTGAAGCGGCTGCGCACGGGCGTGATGACCACCGAGAGCGTGGTGATGCGCGCGAGCTCGGGGACGGTGCGCTGGGTCAAGGGCGAGCATCGCAAGGGGCGGTAGTCCCTCAATTTGCCGAGAATCTTGCAATCCCACGCGTCCCCGCTAGAGCGCACGCATCCCCTGGGCGAGTGGAGCGCGCACGCAATGAAGATCATGGCCGGCAACAGCAATCTGCCGCTGGCGCGCGCGATCGCCGACTATCTCGAGCTGCCGCTGACCGACGCCAGCGTGCGGCGCTTTGCCGATGAGGAAGTGTTCGTCGAAATCCACGAGAATGTGCGCGGCGAGGATGTGTTCGTGGTCCAATCGACCAGCGCCCCGTGCAACGACAATTTGATGGAACTGCTGATCTGCATCGATGCGCTGCGCCGCGCTTCGGCCAAGCGGATCACCGCAGTGATGCCCTATTTCGGCTACGCAAGGCAGGACCGCAAACCGGGCCCGCGCACGCCGATTTCGGCCAAGCTGGTCGCCAATCTGATCACCAAGGCCGGGGCCGACCGGGTGCTTGCGGTCGATCTCCACGCCGGGCAGATCCAGGGCTTTTTCGATATCCCGACCGACAACCTCTATGGCGCGCCGGTGATGGCGGCGGACATCCAGGCGCGTTACGCCGGGCAGGATCTGATGGTCGTTTCGCCCGACGTCGGCGGCGTGGTCCGCGCCCGCGGCCTCTCCAAGCGCATCAACGCGCCGCTGGCCATCATCGACAAGCGCCGCGAACGCGCCGGCGAATCCGAAGTCATGAATGTGATCGGCGATTGCGCCGGCTATACCTGCATCCTGATCGACGACATCGTGGATTCCGGCGGCACGCTGGTGAACGCCGCCGACGCGCTGCTCGCCAACGGCGCCAAGGCTGTCTACGCCTATATCAGCCACGGCGTGCTGTCCGGCGGCGCCGCCGCGCGCATCACCAGCTCCAAGCTGAAAGAGCTTGTGATCACCGATTCGATCCAGCCGACCGAGGCCGTGCGCAACGCCGCCAACATCCGCACG
>DASZZS010000006.1:0-2954 GCA_035543295.1 Novosphingobium sp. | reverse complement strand
CTTCGCCAAAGGCAGCCGGCTGCGCCTCTCGATCGCCGGCGCCGATGCCGATCACTTCGTGCAGACGCCGCATGGCCGGCCGCCGCTGCTCACCCTGCTGAACGGCGGCGATCGTGCCAGCGTCCTGGAGCTGCCAACTGCACAATAACCCTCAGAGCTTGTGAATCTTTCGGCAGCGGCTGGAAATCTAACCATGACGCGAAACTATCGAATCCTCTCGGCTTCAACGGGATTCCGTTACTTCCATCCGGAGTCCACCGTGCGAATCAGGAGGTCAATCAGGAGGGTTCTGTGAGGTCGCGTGCTACGGGATGCCAGGGTAGACGAGATCGCGACCTCATTGAAGCCGGATTGAACGAAGCCGCGAGGTGGCGATCTGTCTATGGGGATTGTGGCTGTGGCGGCTTGTCCGAGACGCCTCAGGCGCTGTAAACAGCGCCGCGTCGAGGGTCCAGGGTGTCGCCTCCACCGCCGATAGGCGCTCGACAATGAGTGTCTCGCATGGCGATCGGCACACTACAAGCGAGCGATCGGGTGGCTTTGTCGGTGTCCTGGGATGCTTGAGGAGCGACGGCGTCTGGCCGGACAAAGCGCTGCTGTCCGGAGCACGCGCAGTCCGGCATTGTCGACCCGGCGGTGTCGCGGCGCTGTCGCGTCATGAGCTGTCGTTCCAGAAGGCTGGGCGGCGAGCTTGCGGCGGTGGCAGGATGGCAAGGGTAATCATTGCGCCGCCACAGCAGGGACAGCGATCGAGCGCGCGCGACGGAACTGCGTCGTCGTTGTGTTCGGCAGGTGAGTTCGGCAGCGAAGCATCGAGCAGCTTGCGGCAGAGCGCGAGCTTCTCGGCACGGTGGCGGTTGGCGAGAAAGCCGTAATGGCGAATGCGGTGGAAGCCGTCCGGCAAGGTGTGCAGCAGGAAGCGGCGGATGAACTCGTCGGCGTCGAGGGTCATGACCTTCGACTTGCCGCGGTGGCGGTAATCCTTCCAGCGGAAGGCGACGTCTTGGTCTGTCAGGCTGACCAGACGGGAGTTGGCGATGGCGACGCGGTGCGTGTAGCGGCCGAGATAGGCCAGGACCTGGGCGGGTCCGCCAAAGGGCGGCTTGGCATAGATCACCCATTCGAGGCGGCGCAGTTGGCGGAGCCGGCGATCGAAGGCGGCGGGTTCAGCAAGGCCGGCAAGATTGCCGAAGAAGCCGAGATCGCCGGCGTTGAACGCGGCGCGGAGTTCATCGAGGAAGAGCCGGCGGAAGAGCCGCGAGAGCACGCGGACCGGCAGGAAGAAGCCGGGACGACAGGCGACCCAGCGTGTCCCGTCCGGGGATGGCCCGCCGCCCGGCACGACGCAGTGAACGTGCGGATGGTGATGCAGGTTCTGGCCCCAGGTGTGGAGCACGGCGAGGAGTCCGATCTCGGCGCCGAGATGCCTGGGATCGGCGGCGATGGTCCGCAGCGTCTCGGCTGCGGTCCTTAACAGAATGGCATAGACCGTCTGCTTGTTGTGGAAGGCGATCTCGGCCACCGGCGCGGGCAGCGTGAACACGACATGGAAGTACGGCACCGGCAGCAGTTCGACCTGCCGCGCCGCCAGCCAGTCGTCGCGGGCCTGGCTCTGGCACTTCGGGCAGTGCCGGTTGCGGCAGGAGTTATAGGCGCAGCGGACGAACCCGCAATCGGAGCAGCCCTCGGTGTGGCCGCCCAGCGCCGCCGTGCGACATAACTCGATGGCGCTGATCACCCGCCGCTCGATGCGGCCGAGATGCCCATCGTGATCACGGCGATAGGCCTCGCCGTGGCGGCGCAAGACATCCGCCATCTCCAATCGCGTCGTCATGGCCGCGCCAAGTCAGGCGGGCGGCACGACCTGCAGCGTCAATCGGTCAAGCGGGCTCTCGGTTTGCCGGATCAGCCGGTTCGAGACCCGTGTGTAGCGCGCCGTGCTCGATAGGTTGTTGTGGCCGAGCAATACCTGGATGATGCGGATATCCACACCATTCTCCAGCAGGTGGGTGGCGAAGCTGTGCCGCAGGGTATGCACGGTGACCCGTTTGGCCAGGTCGGCCGCGGCGCGTGCCGAGCGGCACGCCGAATGCAGCACCGCGACGCCGATCGGCTTGGTCCCGTCACGACCTGGAAAGAGCCAGGTCTTGGGCCGGGCCAGATGCCAATAGGTGCGCAGGATGGCGAGCAGCTGCGCCGACAGCATGACGTAGCGGTCCTTGCCGCCCTTACCATGCTCGACCCGGATCACCATCCGGGCGCTGTCGATATCGCCGATCTTGAGGCCGACCGTCTCCGACGCCCGCAGCCCGGCCGCATAAGCCGTCGTCAGCGCGGCGCGGGTCTTCAGGCTCGGCACCGCCTCCAGAAACCGCACAACCTCGTCGGCGCCCAGCACCACCGGCAGCGTGCGCGGCTGCCGCGCGTAGGGGATCCGCTCGGGAATATCGCCATGGCCGAGCGTCACGCCATAGAAGAACCGCAGCGCGCAGACTGTCTGGTTCAGAGCCGGCCAGGAAATGCCGGTCGAGACCAGATGAACCTGAAAGGCGCGTACATCCTCCACACCCAGACGGTCCGGCGAGCGGGCAAAATAACGGCTGAACTTGGAGACGGCGTGAATGTAGGATCGCTGCGTCGCCGGCGACAGATTGCGGACGGTCATGTCCTCGATCATGCGGCGGCGTAGAGGGCTCATCTCAGCCATCGGGGGCTCCTGTCGTGAGGGTTGGGCTTCGCAACCGCAATCCTCGCAGACAGGACGCCTTCCCTCTAACCGATCACCCCAATCCCGCGGCAGCGGGTTCGTTCAATCAGAATAAGCCTGATTTGGGAATCCCGAATCGATTCAGCCTAAACTCATCCCGCTCTAGTGTAGGTGAGTTCGAGTATTCGATCGACAATAAATCTTCGATCAGATTCCGGCTTCAATGAGGTCGCGATCTCGTCTACCC
>DASZZS010000005.1:0-50066 GCA_035543295.1 Novosphingobium sp. | reverse complement strand
CGGCGCGGGCGAAAAGCGGCCTTACGTGGTCGATGATGCACTGGCCATCGCCAGCGTGATGAGCGCCACCGGCAGCTTCGACCACCGCGCGATCGACGGCGCGGATGGCGCGCAGCTGATGCAGGCGTTCAAGGCGCTGGTTGAGAGCCCGCTGGGACTGGTGGCGTAGAGTACGGATGCAACTGCAAAGGAATTCGGTGATGAGATTGTTCCGCAAATCGACGGCCTTGCTCCTGTTGCTTACCCTGACAGCCTGCGAAAGGTCGCCAGCCGAGCCCAAGCCCACCCTGCACGAAGTCATGGCGGGTTCGATCGACCCGATTGCCGATGTAGTCTGGGAAACCTCGTCCAAGGCTTACGGCGAGGACGGAACCGGCAAGCCCGGCAAGCTGACCGACGCGGACTGGCTGAAGATTCAGCACGCGGCGCGCGAACTCCACGACGGTGCCACGATCATTATTGAAAACCCTGACATCGCGGCCACGCGCCCCGGGGTGAAGATCCTCGATGAAGGGGTAGTGGCCGAAGCCATCACCGCCAAGCAGGTCGCAGCCTATCTCGACCGTGACCGCCCCGGCCTGAGCCGGCACGCGCGCGAACTGTCGAACCTTGCGCTGGGAATTGAATCGGCCGCGAAGGCTCGCAACGCGGTCAAGACCGTAAGATTGTCCGAGGACCTCGACGATGTGTGCGAGTCCTGCCACAAACAATTCTGGTATCCGGACCAGCCAAAGCCAGTCACCGCGCGCATACCGTGAACCTGCTGACCGAAGCTACTTCCGCCGCGCCTTGACCACGATATCAACACTGACCGACGCCGGGATTTCGGTGGTCGAGGCATATTCGCCCTCACCGATCCGGTAGGCGAGCCGGTCGATCGTCGCACTGCCTTGCATGATCGCCTGGTCGCCGGTGATTCGCAGCGTGAATGGAACCGAAACTGGCGCACTCACGCCTTTCATTCGCAGCGTGCCAGCGGCGACATAGCGATCCGCGCCGATCTTGCGGAAACGGCTCGCCCTGAAAACGGCGTTGTGGTTGGCACCGGTGGCGAACCATTCGTCGCCCTTCAGCGCTTCGTCGCGCTGGCTGTCGCCGCTGAACACCGATCCGGTATCGATGGTGATGGTTACCGAGGACTTGTCGAGCCGGTCAGGGCTGAAAGCTATATCGCCGCCGAATTTGGAGAACCCGCCGGCAATCGCGTCGCCCGACCAAGTGGTGCGGAAGCGCAGGGTCGAGCCGGGCTGGATCGCCCAGGACGAAACGTCCAGCCCGGCGGTAGCGCTCGCGTCCGCTGCGGGTTCGGTGGCTTCGGCGGTTGCAGATGCAATTGTGGAAGGCGTCGGGGTTGGACTTTGCGTTGGCATAACGGTCGTTGACGACACCGTTGCCGCAGTCCCGCCGACTTTGGTGCCGCCCGGCTGCCAGCCCAGCCCCAGCAACGCCGCAGCGACCACCGTCACGCCAACCAGCAGCAGCCGTGGGTCGGTCCACGATCCGGCGCGCGTGCCTGGAGCCATCCGCGCAAATTCGCCGTCGCGATCGATGAAATGGTGCTTGAGCGCCCCCGCGAGATGGAGCGCGAACAGCAGGTAGACAACATTCACAAGGTTGGTGTGGACGAACTCGCCAGCCTCTTGCCAGGCTGCCTTGGTTGCGGCCGCCATTGCTGCAAAACCGGGCAGATGCGGCCAGGGTAGTGCCCCGTAAAGCAGCGTCGGCACCGCGATCTTGCTCGCCGATACGATGATCCAGCCGCTGACCGGCAGGGCCAGCAGGATCAAATAGAAGGCACCGTGCACCGCGCGTGCGAGCGTCTTCTCCCATCCGGAGGCGTTGAGCGGCGGGGGACGGCGGTAGAACCGCCAGACGACTCGCAGCAGCACCAGCAGCAGGATCGTGATCCCGACCGACTTGTGCAACTGGAAGACCGCGAACTTGTCCGCCCCCTTGGCGCCTTCCATGTTGAGGCCAAGCCCGACTTCGAACACCACCAGCGCGCCGATAAGCCAGTGCAGGACGATAGCGACAGTCGTGTAGCGCGCGGACGCGATACCGGGCGGTCCGGCATCTGTGTCCACGTCAGGCGCTGTGATCACTGTCGGCGGGCCGCTCAGGCGGCAGACTTTTCGAACGCCGCGCTGATCCGCAGGTCGACCATCTCACCCACGCCGGGCAGGCCGTACATGATCCCGAAATCGGTCCGCTTGATCACCGCAGTGCCTTCGAACCCGATCGTCGCCTTCTTGTTCATCGGGTTGTTCCCGGCACCGGTGAAGTGGGCGTCGAGCACGATCGGCCTGGTCACCCCGCGCAGCGTAAGGTTACCGGCGATCTTGGCCTTGGTCCCGTCGACCGTCACCGCAGTGGAACGGAAAGTCGCAACCGGATGATTTGCGACATCGAAGAAATCGGGTTTCATCAGATGGTCGGTGAGCCCCTGGCGGGTTGTGGCGACCGACGCCAGCGGAATGTCGATCGACACCGAAGCCCCGGCAGGATGGGCCGGATCGATGGTCAGCGAACCGGTCGCGCCGCCAAAAATGCCGGTGTAGGCGTTGAAGCCGAGGTGGTTGGCCGTCCAGACCACCTGCGTGTGATTGGTATCGACCGCATAAGTCCCTGCGGTGATTTGCGAAACATCGAGCGTACCGCCCGCTGCGCGCACCACTGGTGCTGGAGCGGGGGCGGTCATCTGGGCAATGGCTGGCGCGGCGAGCGCAACGGCCGCCGTGGCGATGAGAACGAGCTTGCGATTCATGCTGGGTCCTTCGAAGATTGAGTGCTTTTAGCTGATTGCCGATGCTCAGTGAACGGCGGGTGAGCGGCGGCGGTGATCCGCTGGGGCAAGCGACACCCACGGTGGCAGCGCATCGGGATAGCCTTCGGTCAACTCGAAATAGGTGGTCTCGTTGAAGCCGAGGAACGCCGGGCTCACTTTTGCTTCTGGAAGCGCGGCATTGATCTCCGCCAACGTTTTCCCTTGGTAGACGAGAACCTTGATCGCATCGCGCCGTTCCTCGACCTGCCGGACCAGCGCTCGCAGCTCCTGTTTGGTCTTCAACCCGCCATGACCCGCAACGAAAGTGTCGGCTTTAAGCGCGAGCACGGCGCGCATCGTGCGGATCCAGCCTTCCGAGGAGCCGCCAACGTGGATGATCGGAAAAGTTGCCTCATCCGCAGTCAGCAGATCACCGACGAAGACCACCTTTTGCCTCGGCAGGAATACGACGATATCGCCGCTACTGTGCGCCGGGGCAACGTGGATAAGCGTCATCGCGACGCCGTCGATGATAGTGCTCACCGTCTCGCCGATCGTCCTGTTGGGCAGTCGTTCGGCGGCAATCGCCCGGTATGTCGCGACCACAGGAGACGCTCCGTCGGGCGCGCGCGCCGTGGCGAGGATCTGCGCGCGGATATTCTCGTGCGCGATGATCGTCGATCCGGCGGGATAGGCCATCAGCCCACCGACATGATCGGGATCGCCGTGGGTAACGATCACCGTCTTGACCGGCTTGGCGGTTACGCTGGCAATCTGGGCTAGCTGCGCGCGCGCGGCCTCGGTCGATCGCTGGGTGTCGATCACCACCACACCGTCCTTGCCAATCACAAAGCCAGTGTTGGCCGCGTCGCCCTGGACCCAGTAAGCACCACTTCCCAGCGGACGTGCCACCAGTGTTAGCGGGCCCGGCCGGAATTGGGCAAGCGCGGGCGGTGAAAATGCAAGCGCCGCGACGGCAACAAGCAAGGCAGTGGCCAAGGGGCCTTTCAGACGCTTCATCGACCTCTCCATTGATCCCGCACAAACTGCCTTTTGGGCGATTTGCAGCGCAAGGTGCAGCTTTCGACTCATTGGCTCCGATACCTTTGTCCTATCGACTCCCCGCGAGCGCGTTGCCGACAGTTCAGGTTTCGTCGATCACCGGATTGCCCAGCGTGCCGATACCCTCGACCGCGACCTCGATCCGGTCGCCCGACTTCATCCACAGCGGCGGTTCGCGCCGCGAGCCGACCCCGCCGGGGGTGCCGGTGGCGATCACATCACCGGGCCGAAGCACCATCCAGCGCGAAATATATTCGATGACCGCAGGAATGTCGAAGATCATCTGGCTGGCGTGGGCCGACTGGACCTGCTCACCGTTGAGCCGGGTCCGCAGCAGCGGATCGCCCGTCCCGAATTCATCGGCAGTAACGATCCACGGGCCCATCGACCCGCTGCGCGCGAAGTTCTTGCCCGCCGTCATCGAATGCTTTTGGTAATCCCGCACGCTGCCGTCCATGAAGCAGGTATAGCCGCCCACGTATGTCATCGCATCGGCTGCGCTGACGTGCCGGGCTTCGCGGCCGATCACGATTGCTATCTCGCCTTCGAAGTCGAAGTGCTCGGACACCTTGGGCCGGATGACGGGCGCACCGTGTGGCACGAGCGTGTCGAGGCTGCGCGTAAAGATTGTGGGGTGGGCTGCAACTTCCAGTTTGATTTCACTAACATGGTCGCGATAGTTCATGCCAACACAGAAGATTTTGGCGCGTGGGTCGATCGGGACCGCAAGGGTCACCGATGAGAGCGGGACGCTCTCTATCGTCGCTTGCTGACGCAGTTCGTCGGACGATAACCGGGACAAGTGAAATGGAGCATCGTCGGCCGCGCCGTCGCGCCACGGGCTGACGATCCGGACTTCATCTCCGTTCAGGAGGCCTTCGGCGCTCGCGCCGTTTCGTTCTACTTTCACCAGCTTCATTACGGAAAACCTTCTTGTTGGAGCGCGGCCCTGAGCACGCTGCGGCCTTGGATGGGTCCGAGATCGACTTTCAGGGCGACGCCCGGATCGGTCGTGCCAAGCGCGTCGGATTCGATCTGCTGCGCTTCGAGTATCGCCTTGTCCTGATCGAAAGTCTCAACGATCGAGCGACGGATCACGTCGTTGAGATTACGGTCATCGCGCCGGATATTGCGGGCATGGGCCCAGAAATAGTGACTCGATCGCTCGGTTTCCGGAGTGATCAGATTGAGGATCCGCGCCTCGAAACCCGCCGCACGGTCGTCTGTCCCTTCTGGCACAGCCCCGACCTCGATGATGCAGAAGCCCGGCGGGGTGTAGAGCGTGGTGTGCCAGCGATCGATCCGCCCCGAAAAACCCGCCAGCGCAACGAATTGCGGCGGAGCCTCACACCCAAGCATATCGCGGTGGACGCGCACGGTCTTGCGGTCGAGCACCTTCACCGACGCCGGCGAGTCGGCGACCGCGGCGTTGCCGATGGTCTCGGGATGAACGAAGGTTTCGTGCGACAGGTCGAGCAAATTGTCGACCAGGAACCGGTAGTCGGCCGCGACGTGGTGATACCCCTCGGCAACCGCCCACTCGGGATCGTCCATCCAGTGGAAATCGGGGATCAGCGCGGGATCAGCCTGGTCGGCGTCGCCCATCCAGATCCATACGAAGCTGTATTTCTCCTGCACCGGGTAGACCCGCACGCGCGCCTTGGGCGGGATCATCTCCTGCCCGGGGATATGCACGCAGGCACCCGTCGCATCGAACCGCAGCCCGTGATAGCCGCACTGGACCACGTCACCGTCAAGGCAGCCCAACGAAAGCGGCACGTGACGATGCGGACAGCGGTCGTGCATCGCTACAACATCGCCCGCCTCACGCCGAAAGAGGATCACGCCCTCCCCAACCAAGCGCCGCTTGAGCATCCCGTGCGAGACCTCTGCCGAGTAGGCGGCGACCTGCCAGCAGTTGGTCATGAACATCGCGGGACTCTCGCGCTGGATGGAAGTTTCCGGTGCCGGTCTAGGCGCACGCGGCGGCCATGCGTAGCGGGATTGTTACGGCGCTCGATGCCGTCAAGTAATCGCTATCTGGGCTGGAGCTACCGCTGGTGCTAGCACCGCCGCATGACCCTCAACCAGATTCGCAACGTCGTCGCCATCGCCGAGCGCGGCAGCCTGCGCAGCGCCGCGCGCCATCTCGGAGTGACCCAGCCTGCGGTCACCCGCAGCATCCGCGAGCTTGAGCACGAACTCGGCGTCGCCTTGTTCGAGCGCAAGGCGACGGGCATGACGCTGACCCCGCTCGGTACCGCGTTCGTTCGCCGCGCCACCGGCATCCAGAACGAAGTCGAGCGCGTTCGCGGCGAGATGGAGCAGCTCAAGGGCCACCATATCGGCACGGTTTCGATCGGCCTGTCGACCGCCTCACACGTCGCGCTGCTGTCGCGCGTGATCGGGCCCTTCGCGAAGCGTTATCCCGAAGTCAGATTGCGGATTGTCGAGGGGTTGTTCCCGGCGATGGAGCGCGACCTGCAGGACGGGGTGATCGACTTCTACGTCGGTCCGCTCGCCGACGACGCCAACCCGCCCGAGCTGATCGTCGAACGCCTGTTCGAAAACACCCGTCACGTTTTCGGGCGGCCTGGGCATCCGCTGGCGCGGGCCTCTTCCCTGGGCGAGCTGACCGAAGCGCGGTGGGTCGTCGATGCGCTGACCATCGTCAGCAATGACGACCTGAAACCGCTATTCGCGCGCTTCGGCTTGCCCGCGCCCGATATTGCGGTCAGCGGCCAGACCTCGCTCAGCACGATAGTTTCGGCGGCCAGTTCGGACCTGCTGGCGATGCTGCCCCAGCAGTGGGCCGCAATCCTCGAATCTTCGGGCCTGCTGGTGCGTATCCCAATTCGCGAGATGCTTCCCGCCGCGACGATCTGCATGGTTACGCGCGCCCGGTTGCCGCTGACCCCGCTCGCCGAGCATCTCGCCGACCTGTTCCGCCGGGCCGCGATCCATCATGCCCAAACGCTTCCCGGATCGCCCGTGATCGCCGCCTGAAAGTGATGCCACCGAGGTATTGCGCGACGGGCCGGAGAGGCTTCTCAATGCCGCCGACGGATGACAGAGCGTCGCAGTTACGGGTCCGACAAAGGCGTCGCACAACCAGGATTGAACCATGCGCCTGATAGCCACCGAAGAAGCCTTTGCGCCGATCGAGTACGTCGAGGAATATCTCAAGCTTGCGGACCGGCTGGACAGCGCCGCATCGCGCTATCTCGCGATCTACTACCGCAAACCGGAAATGGTCCGCCAGCTTACCGACCTCGACTACCGGATCGACGAGATGGACCGGTTCGGGGTCGACATGCACCTGCTCGGCATCACCGGACCGGGCGTACAGGCCTTCGATGCCAAACTGGGCACCGAGCTTGCGATCATCGCCAACGACACACTGGCGGCCGCAATCGAACGTCATCCGACGCGGTTCGCCGGGCTGGCGGCGGTTGCGCCGCAGGATCCCCAAGCGGCGGCCCACGAGATCGACCGGGCGATCAACAGCCTCAAGCTTGGCGGGGTGATCATCAATTCGCACACCCACGGCGAATTCCTCGACGATCCCAAGTTCTGGCCGATTTTCGAAGCGGCGGTGGCCAACGATGCGCCGATCTACCTTCATCCGACATTCCCCGCCGACTCGATGATCGAGCCCTATTCGCATTACGGGATGATGGGTGCCTTGTGGGGGTTCGGCGCCGATACCTCACTTCACGCGGTACGGATGATCATGGGCGGGGTGTTCGACGCCTTCCCCACGCTCAAGATCGTGCTCGGCCATATGGGCGAGGCGGTGCCATTCTGGCTCGGCCGGCTCGACAACCGCTATCACAACATCCTGCGCCGCGGCGGGCTCGAGCCGTTAGGCATGAAGAAGCTCGAACGCCTGCCGAGCGAGTATTTCCGAACCAACTTCTGGATGACCACCAGCGGGATGATGACCAACCCGCCGCTGCAATTCTGCATCGACATGTTCGGGCCCGAACGGGTGCTGTTCGCGGTCGATTATCCCTATGAGCAGACTGCGGAGGCGGTGCCGTTCATCAAGGCCGCGCCGTTGGATGCCGAGGCCATGCGTCTCGTCACCCATGCCAATGCCGAGGCGCTGTTCAGGATAGCGCCAGTCTAGGCGCGACCGCGACGCCCAGCGACGTATTCCTCGGGATCGAGTTCCATACCCGACGGGTTCGCCTTGAATTCGTCCGATGCCATGAACTCCACCATCGCTTCAAGGGTGGGAAAGTTCTGTGCGGTGATCTCGACATTGTTGCCGTCCGGGTCGCGGTAGTAGAAGCTCGTCATCGGGCCGTGATCGGCGCTGCGATGCGGGTGCAGTCCGCTCGCCCGCAGCCGCTCGTACTGGGCGCATAGTGCATCGAGATTGGCCGCCATCAGCTGCATGTGATGCAGACCGGGCGCAGTCTTCGCAGCATCGAGCGTCGTGCCCGGCTCCTCGAACAGACCGATTGTCTGGGTATTGGGATAGTCGAGAGAGAGGCGAAAGAAGCACATCCTGAGGTCCGACGCGCGCGTCTGGCCGCCGAGATCGAGCGGCGTCGTACCCGCGGGTGGAGCATGCTCGAAGAACGGTGTGACTTGCAGCAGGTTCTCGTACCACACCTTCATCTCGTCGAGGCGACCGGTTTTGAGGATCGTCTCGCTGATTTTGAGCGCCGAACTCGGCTGGATTTGCGGATTTGCGGTTATCATCTCAACTCCATCAGCTTGCGACCTCGGCTAGTCCAAGACTCTGGCGATGAGTAGGGAGCACGCCGATACCGTTCCAGATGACAACCCTGGAAGCCGGATGCCCCAACGGCATCGGTCGTCAGACGAAACCGACCCAGCGTCCAGCCACAATCACACCGACCCAGGACAGCAACGAGAGGCTGGCCGCAATCCGCGCTGCGCGCGGCGTCGGCAGTGTGAAATTCCAGTTATGCACCGCGCGAAAAGCGGTGAAGTGGAACACCGCCATGTTGAGCCCGGCCAGTGCTAGCAGCACCAGCTTGAAGCGGAACGGGATATTGTCATAGTAGCGCGTGGCCGAAGACACGAACATCAAAGCTCCGGTGATCGCCGCAACCGCGAACGCACCCCAGGTCCACGGCAGCACATCTTCGGAAAGCTGCATGACGCCCCGGTCGCGGTTCGAAACCCCGAGCAAACGCAGGTCGAGCATCGCGATCGACCCGAACACCAGCGCGAGCGCGATAACGTGCAGCGTTTCGATCGTCGGGAAAATGAACTCGGATTCGGCGATCGTGAGGCCGAGCCGGGTTTCCTCCAGCCACGTGCAGATTTCGAGGATGGTCATTTCTTGTGTCCTTCTCGATCAGGCTGCGAGGTCGCCGGCGTAGGCGATCCAACGCCCGCAGGTGACGACAAGAACCCACAACACCAGCGATACCAGCGCGCAAGTCCGGAAAATCGTCCGCTTGCGTGGAGCCAGATCGCGATAGCGACAGTCCTCAATCAGGCTCCGCAGCGGTGCAGTGAACAGCACAGCGGCGACGATCAGCCCCATCTTGGTCCAGAACACCCAATTGAGCAGCTCGCGCGCGGGCTCCGCCATGATCTGCAGGAAGCCGGTGGTAACCAGCACCGCCAAGGCACCCCAGATCCACGGATAGAACCGCAAGGTCAGCTCGCGCAGCGACTGTTCGCGCCCGATCAACCCGGCGAGGCGCAGATCGAGCATCGCGAGCGAGGCGAGAATAACCCCGATCGCGAGGATGTGAACGCTTTGCAGCATCGGCACCGTCCAGACCTGGCTGGCAATCCAGATACTCAAGCCGCTTGCGGCGAGCGTATCGCTGAGCGCGGTGAGGGTTTCCATTGTGCTCTCCAAAGGGGCGTCGGGGTCATTGCGCACCCCGCATCCTCGTGATTCAACGATGTAGAATTTGGTCCTTACAGCCTAGCAAGCAATGCACTTGGCCCGATGCTCTCAAGTTATCATTTAGATTCGGTTGTCGGTGAGGCGCGCGGTTCGTCGGGGAATATCTGCGCCATCGCTCCCGACCAGTCGGCTTCGCCCTTGCGTGGCGATGCCGCGACCAAGCGGGCACGCAGGCCGACGTTGTTCAGGCTCTCGATTGCCAGCAACGCCTCGAAACCCGCGTCGCCCTGTTGCGCTCCGGCAAGCTGGGCCAGCGCCTCGGGGCGTGAGACGAATTCGGCCGCCTGCATCAGGCCGGCGTCTCGGGTACCGGCAATGACGATGATCGTGTTCCCGGTGACGCCGCGGAAGCTCGACACGATCGCGTAGTCCTGCCCGGGGCTGTCGTCGCCGCGGTCGACCGGCGCGTCCGCCACATAGGTTTTGCCGGTCCGGCGGTCGATGATTTCGTCGTAGGAGCTGCCGATCGCGAAGCGCGAATTGCTGAACAGAGGATCCCGCAAATTGCCAAGGCCGCTGAGGTAACCGAGGTAGACCAGGTTGGTGTACTTGACGAACTCGGGGCTCAGTTTGGAGGCGGGCACCACGAACGAAGGCACCACGCCGCCCTCGTTGCCAAGCAGGATCGGCGTAACGACGCGCAGGGCGTTACCGGTGCCTACTGGCAGATAATTCAATCCGAGATCGACATAGCGTCCGGCGCGCTGCGGATCGGCGGTGGCCAGGCGCTCAAGATCCTTGGGCGAATTGACGTCGAATTCACGGACAAGCCGCGCGACCTGGCCGCTCTCGTCACGCTCGCCGAAAATGTAGTAATCGCCGACGACAAGGGCCACGCGCCGCGAATTGGCGAGTACGGGCCGCCACAGCGCGCTCGCCTGGACTTCTGCTAACGCGCTGTCGCGAACACTCGCGCGATTGCCGGCCCACCAGCCGACCATGCCGGCAAGAACAAGCAACCCCGCAGCGATCGCCATTTCGCGCCAGCGCCAGTTTTTCACCGAATCCGCGGCAGAACTTTTGCCAATCGCTTCGCGCGGTTCGATCGCCAGCCGGTAGTCGGCCTTGGGAATGACCAGCCGCACCGGCTGGCTGGCACCGGGTCCCCGGTAGTATTCCTCAAGCTTGCGCCGCAGCCGATGGATATGTACGCGGACCGATGCATCCTGGTCGATGCTCTCGGCCGACCGACCGAACACCTCGTCAGCGATCTCCAGCTCCTTGGGCGTGCGCCCTTCGAGTGTGCAGGCCAGCAGGAACCGGAACAATCGCTCGAGCGCACGCGACCGGCCAAGCGCCTCAGTCCCCAGGATCGCATCGGCCTGCTGCCGCACGAATTGCGCATCATCGGTAGAGTCCGGCATCAAAGCTGGCGGTTGGTCCCCCATCATCCACCCTGCCTAGCAGAGCACCGATCCGGACTCGACCGAAGAAAGTGCTTCCCTCAAAACGGATATTGGCCGGGCAAGTGCGACAGCGTTGTCAGGCGCAATTCGGTGAAATCCTCCACCGCGTAGTGGCCCGAACGTCCCCACCCGCTGTCCTTGACCCCGCCCACAGGCAGCGACGCCTCGCTCGCCATGGTCGGCGCATTGATGTGAACGATTCCGGTGTCGAAGCGGCGCGCCATATCGAGACCCATGGCGTGGTCGCGGGTCATGATCGAAGCGCTGAGGCCATAAGGAGTCGCCTGCGCCTCGGCGAGTGCGGCCTCGGCGTCGTCGAACGGCTGGATCACCAGCATCGGCCCGAAAGTCTCGTCGCAACCGGTGGTGCAGATCGCGTCGCTTGGCACATCGGTCAGGATCGTCGGCTGGTAGATCATGCCGTCGGACTTGCCGCCGATAACGAGCTTCGCGCCTCTGCGAACCGCGTCGGCGACCCGTTCCGCAGTCTGGCGGAGCGCCTTTTCGTTGATCAACGGACCGATAATGACGCTTGGATCAGCGGGATCGCCGGACTTGAGGGCCCTCACCCGCGCCGCCAGCTTGTCGACGAATTGGTCGTGGATCGACCGATCGACGTAAACTTTGCGGGTATTCATGCAGACCTGGCCCTGATGCAGGAACGCGCCAAAGGTGGTCGCCTTGACCGCGTCGTCCACATCGGCGTCGGCCATCACGATCATCGGATTGAACCCGCCGAGTTCCATCACCATGCGCTTGAGCGCCCCACCGGCCCGCGCGCCGAGAATACGTGCGGTCTTGTCGGAGCCGGTGAAGTTGATGCAGCGCACCGCCGGGTGCTCGAAGAACACGTCGGCGACCGCCGCCGCTTCGCCCGGCGCGTGGGTTACGACATTGAACGACCCCTTGGGAAAACCCGCCTCTTCGAGGATTTCAGCATGGATCAGCCCGGCCGACATCGGTGCTTCTTCCGAGGGCTTGATCACCGTGGTATTGCCGAACGCCATCGGCAGCAGAAAGGTCCGCCAGGCGAGATAGAACGCGCCATTCCACGGGGTGAAACCGGCGACCACACCCAGCGGCTTGCGCGCGACCATCGCCATGCGGCCCGGCGTGTCGCTGTGCATCAGATCGCCGTACGGCAGGTAGCCCCAGCTCGCAGCCTGGCGTAGCATTGCAGCCGACAGGCGGATCTGAAAGGCCGAGAAGACCCGCGTCGAGCCAGCCTCGGCAGCCATGATCGGGACGATCTCCTCAAGCCGCCGCTCGGTGATATCGGCAGCTTTGAGGAACAACCGCTGGCGCTCGCCCGGGGGCATGGCTGCCCAAGCCGGGAACGCCGCTGCAGCGGCAGCGACCGCGCGTTCGCTCTCGACCCGGCCGCCCGCTGCAATCTCTGCTACCAGCGCGCCGTTGAACGGATTGCGATCGGGGAAAGTCGAACCACCGACCGGGGCCCATTCCCCGTCGATATAGTGCGTCGTACGGCCAATCTTCGGCACCGGGTGGGACGTCTCGCTCATCATGCTCTCCCGAAAAAGAATCGGTCCGGAGTCGATCCGGGCTGGACACTGTTCGGGTGCCTTACTAAATGGGATAACGACGAATTGCAACCCGTGTGCGAAGATTCGTAGCGATCGAGAGGACGACAATGGGTCCCGCCCTGACACTGCCGCGCTTGGTTTTCGGTGACGGCGCGCTCGACCAGCTGGGGAGCGAACTCGCGCTGCTCGGGGTCGCGCGGCCGCTGTTGATCAGCGATCGCGGACTCGAAGCGGCAGACGTCGTCGCGATAGTCCAGCGCGCCGCCCCGATCATAGCCGCCACTTTCCTCGACGTTCCCGAAAACCCAACCGCGTCCGGGGCCGATGCCGCGGTGACAGCCTACCGCAAGGCCGGGTGCGACGGGATCATCGCGCTGGGCGGGGGTTCGGTGCTCGATACCGCCAAGCTGGCCTCGGCACTGGTCGAGCTGGACGGCGGCGCGGCGGCGCTGATCGGCAAGCCCGAACGCATCCTGGGCGTCGTGCCTCTGATCGCCATCCCCACCACCGTCGGCACCGGCAGCGAAAGCTCGCCGGTCGCGGCGCTGCACTTCGATTCGGGCGGCCCGCCAATCGGCACACGCTCGCCCTTGCTGGTGCCCACCATAGCCTTGTGCGATCCCGCGTTGGCCCGCTCGCTGCCACGCCGGCTGATCGCCGCAACCGGGATCGATGCACTGTCGCATTGCATCGAGGGCTATTTCGCGGATCCGCCAAATCCGGTGATCGATGCGCTCGCGCTCGACGGAGCGGAGCGCGTATTTGCCAGCATTCATGCCGCGCTGGAGCCGGACGGCGACGAGGCGCGCGCCTCGTTGATGGCCGCCGCTTTTGCAGGCGGCGCGGCGATCCACAAGGGTCTCGGACCAGCTCACGCGGTCGCGCTGGCCTGCGGCGACCAGGATGTCCACCACGGCACGCTGATCGGGATCGCCCTGCCCCATACCACTCGCCTGCTCGCGCGCGAGCTGCCCGAGAAGGCCCGGCGGCTGGCGGCGGCTATGGGGCTGGCCGAAGGCGCCGACATCGGTGAGGCGCTCGCCGCGCTGATCCGTTCGCTCGATCTGCCCACGACGCTCGGAGCAACCAGCTACCGGATGGACGATCCCGCCGCAGTCGTCGGCGCGATGGAAGCGAGTCCGTTCAACCGCACCAGCCCATATGTCCCCACAGTTGACGAATATCGCGCCATAGTCGCCGAGATCGACCATGCCTGAAACCAATGCCGCGTGGCGGCGCAGCAACATCGGCTTCCTGCTGTTCGCCGCCACCGATCGTTTCGTGCGCGAGAAGCTGGCGCTGGTCCACGCGGGCGGCTTTCCGCAACTGACCGACGCGCAGCTCACCCTGCTCTTGAACATCGATGCCGGAGGAACTCGGCCGACCACTCTTGCCGCACGCGCCGCGCTGACCAAGCCCAGTGTGGTCGAACTAATCGACCGCGGAGAGCGGAATGGCCTCGTCGAGCGTCATCCCGACCGGAACGATAGCCGCGCCAAGATTGTCGCGTTCACGCCGCTCGGCACCCATGCACTCGCCGCGATCCAGCGGGCGGTTTGCGACGCCGAAGGACAGTTTGCAAGCATCGCCGGAGCCGACCTGACGCCGCGAATCAAGCAATCGCTGGGGGCTTACGCCGCCGAATTGAGCCCCAACGACGCTAGCGCCGATCCGCAGCGGAATGCCGAATGGCACGGCGGCAATATCGGCCGAGTGCTCGCCACTGCGGCGCGGCGGTTCGTCCAGGAAGTGCTGGCGATCGTCCACCAGAGGGGCCACCGCGATATTGGCGAAACGTTGCTCGCGCTTGTTCGCAACCTCGACCTCGACGGAACCCGCCTGACCGAGCTGGCAGCGCGCGCCCATATGACCAAGCAATCGATGCGCGAGCTGGTCGATCGCAGCGAAGATCTCGGCCTCGTCCTTCGGGCACCCGACCCGGATGACAAGCGTGCCAAGACAATCCGCTTCACTCCTGCCGGCCTGACTATGCTCGAGGATATGCGCGGCGGTGTCGAGGTTGCCGAACAACGGCTCGCCCTCAAGCTGGGAAAACCGTTGTTGTCCGACATCCGAAACTGCCTGCTCGCCTACATCGCCAACGGCGGCGAGGGGCGGCACATGCCGTTCGCGGAAACCCGCGCGGCCTAGCGAATCTCTGGCCGAGCTTAACTGAACTCCGCAACCCGGGTGCCGCCGAACTGGCGGAAGCACAACCATGCGAGCACCACCGATGCGACCGCGCCGACCGCCAGCAGGAGCGCCGGTGCCAGCGTGAGCTGGCTTATCGGGATGTTCTGCTGGAGCAGCACCCCGCCGACCAGAGGCGCGGCCAAGCCGCCGACCCGCCCCGCCGCCTGGGTCCAGCCGGTGCCAAGCGAGCGGATCGATGTCGGGTAAAAGATCGGAAGCAGCGCGGTCAGACCGAAGTTGATCCCGGTCACACACAGCCCGGCCCCGGCGATCACCATCCCATGAACAACCGGACCAAGATCCGAACTCGCCATCCCGGCGACCAGCGGAACGCCGATCACGAACATGACGACCAGCGGCACAACCCCCAGCCGGTCGATCACGAAGATCAGGATCGCTCCCGCCCCCAGCCCGCCCAACGCAAACAATGAAGCGTGCCCCCCAGCTTGTGCCGTGGTGGCACCGGCCGATTGCAGCAGGGTCGGCAGCCAGGTCAGCGAAAAGAAGTTCGCCATCTGATTGGCCGCCTGGCAGATCCACAGCAGCGGCGTGGCCAGCGCCAGCGATCCGGCGAATAGCTGGCTGGCCGATCCGCGCCGCTGATCGCGCGCAGCGATGGCGAACCGGGTGTCGTCGCCGATCGCGAGATCAGGGCGCAGGTGGTGAATGATTTGCCTTGCTTCATCATCGCGTCCACCAGTCTCGACCAAATATTTCGGGCTTTCCGGAACGACTAGCCGCGCCACGAGCGCGACTATCAGCGGCAGCAGCCCGCCGACCAGCAGTATCCCCTGCCACCCGAAACGGGGGACCAGGAGCCCCGCCACCAGTCCCGGCAGCGCGATGCCCAGCGGCATGCCCAGTGTCACGATAACCAGCATCCGCCCCCGCACACGCTTCGGCGAAAGTTCGGCAATCAGCGCCGCTACATTCGGGATCACGCCGCCCAGACCGATGCCGGTCAGGAAGCGCAGGATTACGAGGTGCGCGACGGTCTGCGCCGCCATCGTTGCCAGGGTCGCCAAGCCAATCGCACAAAGGCCGAGCAGGATCACGCGGCGGCGGCCCAATCGATCGCCGAGCAGGCCCAGCAGTGGCCCCCCGATCATCATGCCGATAATTCCCGCCGAGAAGGCCGAAACGAAGCGCACTGGCTCAAGCTGCCAGCCCTTGACCAATTCGGGCACGATGTAACCCATCGCTGCCAAGTCGAACCCGTCGCACAGCAGTATGAGCATCGCGATGCCGATCAGTGGCGCGTTGCGCCTGCCAAGTTGCTGCCCGTCGATTGCCGCGTCGAGATCGAGCGTGCCCAAAGGCATTTGCGTGTTGCTGGCCATGCTTCCCACCCTATTCAGCGGCGCGCATTGCGGCGTCGAGGAGATCGTTGAACTCTTCCGAGACGTTCTGCGGGAAATGGTGGGGCGAGCGAACCACCGCGTACTGTCCGCCACCGAGCTCGGCAGCGCGCGCGCCCACCGCGTCGAACGCCTTGTTCCAGCCGCCGCTGACGACCAGCAGCGGAATCCCTTTTTCCTTCACTATCGCCAGTTGCGCAAGGATCTCGGCCTTGGTGGGGAGGGTCAAGCGCGCCAGCCCTTCGCCCATCTTGCGGTATTCTTCCTTCGAGGTGCCGCCGCGAATGCTGTCGGGAATTCCTACGAGATTGGCAAAGCGCTTGATCCGGGTCTCCCGCGAAAATGAGAGCACCATGATGGCGATCATCCTGGCGAGGAACCAGCGCACCGCCGGAATGTCGGACCCGACCTTTTGCAGGGCCGGCTCGATCAGGGTCAGGCTGCGCACCGCCTCTGGTCGGCGGGCGGCGGCGGCGAGCACGACTGCACCGCCGAAGCTGTGCCCGACGAGGTGACCGCCATTGCCCAGCAACTCCGCGACCCACACGGCGTCCTCGTTGGCATTGTCACCGCGATCCGGCGCGGGACTGAGGCCGTGACCCGGCCGATCGGGCGTAATGATCGTCCAGCCCCGCGCGGCGAGGCTCGCCTGATTCGCGAAATGCTGCTCCCCGCCGACCTGACTGCCTTGGGCGCTACCGTGGACCAACACGACGCGCGGCCCCTCGCCTCGCTGCGAAAGATGGATCGGGGTTCCGGCGACGTCATGCAACTGTGCTGGGTCGGTCATCGTATCGTCCTCTCCTGCCATGCGCATCGTAGACGCCGCAGCCGCCATCCGTCCTAGCTTGTCTGCCAAGCCTCGGGCGATAGGACATACGCGAGGGCGATGCTTGTTCGCTAGCGGTGGCATAGCGCATTTGGTCGATGCGACTTGTGTATCGCTCTTCACCAGCCCCCATCGCTTTAGCATCAAGGTCGGCGGATAGAACTGCTCTAGCGGCACCGACCAAGCGGGCCGCCGAGGAATTCTGAATGGCGCGATCGATTTGGCACAGCCGGGGCGCTGCGGCGCTGCTAGCCCTGAGCGCGACGATGCCGGTTGACGCCGGTGCTTCGGCCGCGCCGGGACGGGATATCCGCCTGCGGGACGGCATCGTGCGAGCCGCAGCGGCCAATCCCCATGGCGTCCTTGCGTTCAAAGGAATTCCCTATGCCGCTCCGCCCGTCGGTGCACTTCGCTGGCACTCGCCCGTACCCGCACCGACTTGGGAGGGCGTCCGCGATGCTTCGAGATTCGGCAGTCGATGCCTGTCGGCATGGACCGAAGATCGCGAACCGGGGCCGCCACGCAGCGAGGATTGTCTGACTCTCAACGTCTGGACGGGTGCTGGCAGCGATACCGGGCGGCGCCCGGTAATGGTCTGGCTGCACGGCGGCGGCTTCCAGTTCGGTTCGAGCGCGAGCCAGCAGTTCGAGGGTGCTCCCCTGGCGCGCAAGGGCGTGGTCGTTGTCACCCTCAACTACCGGGTCGGCGTGATGGGTTTCCTGGCGAATCCCGCGCTCGACCGGGAAGGACCTTCGGGTAACTACGGATTGCAAGATCAACTCGCCGCGCTGCGCTGGGTCAGGGACAACATCGCGCGGTTCGGTGGCGATCCTGCCAACGTCACGCTGTTCGGTGAATCGGCCGGCGCGCATGCGGTCGGCATCCTCATGGCGTCTCCCCGCTCGAAGGGCCTGTTCCATAAGGCGATCGGCCAGAGCGGCGCTTTCTGGGATGGCAAGAATGGCGGGCTCGAGAGCTTTCGCGAAGCCCGCCAGCGCGGCACTGCATTTGCCAGGCGTCTCGGCGCGGAATCGGTTGCCGCACTGCGCGCCTTGCCCGCAGCGCAAGTCAACGCCGCCGCGCCATGGAACTTCTCGATGAACCCTATGGTCACCACGTTTTCACCGAATATCGACCGCTTCGTCGTGCCCGAACCGCCAGCCGCACGGTTCGCACGGGGGCGGCAGATGCGCATTCCGTTGCTGGCTGGCTGGATGGAGGCAGAGGAATATCCGTTCGACGCACTTGGCCTGCCCCATCGCAGCGCGGCGGAATTCCGCGCCGCGGCCGCTGCGATGTTCGGTGAACGCCGCATCGGGAGATTCCTCGAACTTTATCCTGCGGCAACTGACGAGCAGGCGAATGCCTCGGCGCGCGCGCTGGCCGGCGATCTGGTGATCAGCGAGCAAACCTGGCAGTGGCTCGAGCTGCATCGTCGCGGCGGCAATGCGGTCTATGGCTACAAGTTCAGCTACACCTCGCCCTATACGCCGATTGCCGCGCACATCACCGATGTGCCGTTCGTGTTCGGCACGCTGACCCCGCAGTTCATCATCGGTAGCCGGGTGCCACCGGGCGAGGCGGATCGGGCATTTTCGGACAAGGTCATGTCCTATTGGGTCAATTTTGCCGCACACGGCGACCCCAATGGCCCCGGATTGCCTCGCTGGCCCGCGTATGGAGCCAGCGGCGCGATCCAGAACCTGGGCACGACCATACAGCCGCAAGCCAACGAGCGCGCCGCGCGATTCGCGTTCATCGCGAGTTTTCGCAAAAACGGCGTGCTGCCGATGCGCTGGCGAGCGGTAAAGTGACCGGGCAACCGGCGGGAGAGAACCATGCTCGATCGTAGGACGGTGCTTGCGGCAGGTGCCTTGGCGACCCCCGTGGTCAGGGCTGTCGCTTCGACCAGACGACCGAAATATCGCGTGATCGCGACCGAAGAAGCCTACGCGACGCCCGAATGGTTCGCCGCCACCGATAGCCTCCCTCTGTCGGGGCCCGAGGGCAACGAAGCCCGGATGCTGCGCGATATCGAATCGGTTCCCCGGGTCAGGCAGGGCTTGCTCGATTTCGATCTTCGGCTGCGGGAAATGGACGAGACCGGGGTCGACATGCACTTGCTCAGCCTGACCACACCCGGTGTGCAGTCGCTCGACCGCGATACCGCAGTCCGGCTGGCGGCAAAATTCAACGACGAGCTTGCCGCCGTCATCCACCGACACCCGACCCGGTTTACCGGACTTGCCGCGGTGGCGCCGCAGGATCCGGTCGCAGCCGCGGCGGAAATCGACCGGGCAATGACCACGCTCGGGCTCAACGGCGTGCTGATCAATTCCTACACCAACGGCGAATACCTCGATCATCCCAAGTTCGAACCGATCTTCGCCGCGCTGGCCCGACACAACGCGCCGCTGTACATCCATCCCAGAGCGCCTGCTCCCGCAATGGTGGCTCCTTATGTCGACCAGAACTTACTGGGTGCGATCTGGGGTTTCGCGGCGGACACCGGGCTCCACGCGATGCGCCTGATCATGAGTGGGCTGTTCGACCGGCATCCCGAGCTGACCGTCGTCCTCGGGCACATGGGCGAAGCTATCCCCTACTGGTTCTGGCGGATCGACAATATGGCGATGAAGGCGCGGGCCCGGTCGCTCGCCGCGGGGCATCGCCCGATCCCGGCAAAGCGCCCGAGCGAGTACTTCAAGTCCAACTTTTACATCACCACAAGCGGGGTCAATTCGCACGCTAACCTCAAATTCGGAATAGAAGTCATGGGCGCCGACCGGATCATGTTTGCGATCGATTATCCGTTTGAATCGTCGGCGGATTCGGTCTCCTTTCTAAGGAGCGCGCCGATCTCGGACAGCGATCGCCACAAGATCGCCCATGCCAATGCCGAGCGGGTATTCCGGATTCCGACATTGTGATCCTGGACGAGGCGACTTCCAGCTTTTCCAGCCGTTCGATCTCACGCGCGACGCGGACCGCCGCTTCGTCGCAGGCCAGCATCGCCGGGCGTAGCCCGTTGGCGCGGACATATCCGGCGCGCTGCTGGATCGCCTCGACCACCAGCTTGTCCTCGAGGTTGAGCGCCTGTCGCTGCCAGGCGCGCAGGACCTCGTCGATCTCGGGATCATCGAGCCCGAAATTGCGCGACGAACCGTAGAAGTAGTGGCAACTGGTTTCGGTCTCCGGCGTCAGGATATGCGTCCCGCGCGAGTTTACGCTTTCATTACGCGTGCCGCCAACCGGCGCGACCCCGATGAAGTTGAGCAGCGCGCTGACCTGGTTCCAGCGAATATCATTCCACATATCCACCGGACCGCTGGCGTCGGCGAGAAACTTGGCCATCAGCACGCTGGGCGTGCCTCCCGGAATGGTCATCAGCGCTTCGATCGCGTCCTCGCTCACGATCACTTCGCGCACTTGCCGGTCGAATGCGTCCGACGCGGCATTGGCGGCGTGGACATATTGAGCGTGGCCGAGGTCCATGAGGTTATCGACCAGCAACTTATAGTCGCAATCGACATGACCGACGCCGCCCACCGTCCGACGCTTCGGGTCGGTGCGGCAACTGAAATCGGGAATGGCACCGGCATCGGCCCGTGCGGGATCGCCCGGCCACACCCAGATCAGGTCGTCGCGCTCGACCAGGGGAAAGCAGCGCACGTTGAGCGACGCAGGCCGCGCGCCATTGCCGTGCGGGTTGTGGACGCAGCGCCCGGTGCCGTCGAACTCCAGCCCGTGATAGGGGCACTGGAGGTTTCCGTCCTTGACCTGACCGTTGCTCAGCGCCGCGAAGCGATGCGGGCAAATGTCGAGCAGCGCCGCGGCCGTGCCGTCGGGCTGACGGAACAACGCCAGCGGCGTCCCCAGCACCGTGCGACCCATCGGCCCGCCGTCCAGTTCGTCGGGCAATGCGGCGACATACCAGGCGTTACGGACGAACGGCACGGCTCGGCTGGCTCCGTGACCTCTTAGAACTTGATCCCGGCGCGTACTCCGTAAGTCCGCGGAGCCGTTGTCCCGTTGATGAAGAAGCCGGCGGTCGGGTGCGTCGAGCTATAGATCGGAGTACGATTGTTCTCGATGTTGCGAACGTAGCCCGCGATCGACCAGCTGTTGTCCGCCGGTCCGAATTGGATCTGGGCATTGGTCGTCCAATTCCCGTCAAGCTGCTGTTGCGGCAGATAGGCGAAGCCGATCGGGCGGGCGCCCTTGTACTGCGTATCGACCCCGGCAACGAACTCGAAATCGCCCACTGGCACAGTCTGCTGGGCTGCCAGATTGACCGTCCATTTCGGCGAATTGTACGAAGTGAAACCCGCGCAATTGACCAGATAGGGCGAGGCGTTGGCCGCGGTGAAGGTTACCGCGCAACCGGTCAGCGGCGGTGCGCCCGGCCCTGCCAGATACGAGAATTCCTTTTGCTTGGCGTCAAGATACTGGACATTGGCGCTGATCAGCGTCGTTGGGGTGGCCAGGAAGCGGCCCTCGACTTCGACCCCCTGGATACGCGATTTTCCGACATTCTGCGTGTAGTTGGCGGTGCGACCATTCAGATCGAGACCAACGTGGTTGATCTGCTGGTCGGTGTAATCCCACAGGAAGGCTTCAAGGTTTAGCTGGACCCGGTTGTCGAGGAACCGGTTTTTCATGCCGATCGTGTAGGCCGTGATATACTCGGGATTATAGGTTTCGAACCCGACAGCTGCCGCGAAGCCACCAGAACGATAGCCCGTTTCGATGCTGGCATAGAGCAGGGATTGCGGCGCGACGTCGAACTCCAAAGCCCCCCGATACGTCACGCGGCTATTTGACTGGGTCCGATTGAACGTAGTGTCGGTGCGGATAATCAGGTAGTTCGGCGGCCCGGGCGAAGTGAATACCGGGATCGGCGCTCCGCCCGCGGCGGGGAACGGGAAGGCAAATTGTGCGGATCGATCGAATAGCGGGATGAACGGCGCGGTCGGGCAATTCGGTGCTCCGAATGCGGTCCGTCCGAGGCAGTTGATGACAGCCCCGATACCCGCGAATTTGAACGATTTGTCGTCCTTGGTATAGCGCAGTCCACCGACGAGCCGGAGGCGGTCACTCAGGTTGGCGACAATCCGACCGAACCCGGCGTAAGACTTGGTGCCCAAGGTCTGGACGAACGCGTTGCCGGTGTTGCTGATCGTGACTGCGGTCTCCGCGTCGATCTGCTCGTGGTAGAAATAGGCGCCAAGAGTGTAGTCGAAAATGCCCACCCGATCGCCCGCAAACCTCGCCTCGAGGCTGTATTGCTCGTCGGATTCCTTGTTCTTGAAGATGAACGCCGCAGCTTGCGAAACGTAATCCTGGCTGGTGTACCGCCACGCCGGCAAGACGGTCAGTGTGCCCGCGCCGGTCTTGAGCGTTATTTCCGCATGCGCGCCGTACAGATCGGTGTTGGCCGAAGCGTAGGGTGCAAGCGCTTCGAGCCTGCGCCCGGTGGGACCGAAGGTGACGGTCTGGCGATAGGCTTGCGAAGCGGGCGAATAGACCCCCTCGCCTTCGGGTAGCCCGGCCGGAATGAAGGTGTAATAATTGGTGCCGGGAACTGGTGCGGCGGAAATCGGCACTGTCGGATTGAGCGCGTAACGACCGTAATAGCTGACGCCGCTCCCAGCGCCGCCGTTATGCGCATAGTCGCCCGAAACACGCACGGTCAGGTTCGGCGTAAGTTCGGCCTTCATCTGCACGCGGAACGCGGTAGTTTTTTCGTCCGACGTGCCATCGCGCAGATAGCCATCGTGATTGGATGTAGAAGCTGAGATGCGCAGCGCACCGTTTTCACCCATCGGCAGGTTCAACGCACCTTCGGCATTGATCGTGTCATAGCTGCCATAGGTAGCGGAGAGATGGCCCGACAGCTCGCCCAGTCTGGGTTGCGCGGGCAATACGTTGATCGCGCCGCCGGTGGCATTGCGGCCATAAAGGATGCCCTGCGGCCCCTTGAGAATCTCGATGCGTTCGAGATCGTAGAACATTCCGGTGGTCGATGTCGGGCGGCCGATATAGACACCATCATAGTTGAACGCGACCGCCGGGTCGCTGGTTGCGACAACCGTGAAATTGCCCACGCCGCGCATGAAAATGAGGTTGCCGGTGCTGGTCGGTTCGATCGAAAGTGCCGGGGCCAATTCGTTAAGTCGACTGGCCTCGGTTATGCCTGCCTTGATCAGCGTCGCAGAATCGATCACCGACAACGGTATAGCCGCTTTTTGCGAGCTCTCCGCCTTGCGCTGCGCCGTGACGACGATATCGCCCAGACCGGGCTCGGCGGCGGCCGACTGGGCGGTTTGCGCAGCGGCCGTTGTGGCGCTCAGGGCAGCGGCGGCGGTAGTCGCCAGCAAGGCATAAAGGCGCATAGAAATCCTCCCCATGACAGCGCGATGTCAGACTCGCACCGATCTTGAGGTTCGGACTAGACCTTGCGCACGCCATCGCCGCGATGGATTTGCGGGAACAGCGATACAAAACGCCTATCGCTACTCCAGACCGAGTTTGACCCGTGACTGCGCTTCGATCGCCTGCATCCGGGCGAAGGCTGGTCGGTCGCCCAATCGCGCGGCAAGACCATCTAGCAATGGAAAGGGCGCGGTGTCGAACCCGGCCCTACGGGCCACGCCGAACGCCCAGTTCAAGTAGACGTCGACGATCGACCATTCACCCAGCCACCAGCCACGCGCGGCGAGGCGCTGTTCGGCCTGCTTGAACGATTTGTTGGCCAGCTCGGTCGACTTCTCGCGCACTGGGGCACCCTCACCCGTCGTCAGCCGCTGCGGATTGGCAAGTCCGCGCACGATCGGGTGAAGCGTGCCGCCGCAGAACGACATCCCGCCGACCCCTTCGGCCCGCATGCGAGCGTCGTCGCCCGACGGAAGCAGGCCCGCATCCGGCCTAAGGGCGGCAATGAAGGTAAGGATCGCCGAGTTTTCGCTGAGCGGCTCGCCGTCGATCATCAACAAAGGCACTTTCCCAAGCGGATTGACCGTCAAGTAGTCCGGCTTGCCCTGCTCCCCCACAGCCAGATTGACCAGCTCGAGACGGTATTCGAGGCCCGCCAGTTCCAACGCGCAGACCGCGACCTGCGAACAGGCCCCCGGAAAATGGTAGAGGACCAGCTGAGGCTGCGCCATGGTCATAAATCCACTCCGACAAGATAGCGCGATGCGCGGGGATGAGGCGTGACTAGGCGGAGCATCCGCCATTGAAGAGTTGACCCTATCAGGCTACCGATAACTAGCTGGCATCGGAAAAACGACCGGTATCAGGCGGGAGAGGAAGCAGTGAAGCTCAGCCAATTGCGCGACGTGCTCGCGGTGTCGGAAACCGGCAGCTTGCGGGCAGCCGGTCGACATCTTGGCATTGCCCAACCCGCCATCACTCGATCGATCCGGGACATCGAACAAGAACTTGGCGCGACGCTGTTCGAACGGCACGCCAAGGGAGTCAGGCTGACCGAGATCGGGACTGCTTTCGTCGCCCGCGCCCACGCCGTCCAGGCCGAGATCCATCGCGCCAAGGACGAGGTGAACCAGTTGAAGGGGCGGCTCAGCGGCAAGGTCAGCTTCGCGCTGTCGACCGCCTCGAGCATGGTTCTGCTGCCCAAGGCGCTCGCCGAATTCCGCAAACGCTATCCAGAGGCAATGCTGAGCATTTCGGAATCGTTCTTCTCGCCCATCGAACGCGAGCTGCTCGACGGCCGCACGGACTTTTACGTCGGGCCGTTCGAAGCGGGAAGTACCGCCAACAGCTTCATCGTCGAGAAGCTTTTCGAGAACCAACGCCTGGTCGTCGGCCGTCGTGGCCACCCGCTAGCGCACGCCACGTCCTTCGCCGAGCTGGCCGACGCGCAATGGCTGCGGCCGGCCACCGCCGAGCGCAATACCGAAGGCGATTTCGAGGATTCGCTGGCCCAGTTCGAGTTGAACGAACCGATGATTGTCCTGCAATCCCGCTCGGCACTGATTACCATGCTGACCGTCGCCAACACCGATCTGCTCACTGTCGTTCCACAGCAGTGGATTGACAGCCCGATAACCGGTGCGCTGGTCGAAGCGTTCAACCTGCCGCCCTTTCACGCTGCCCCGATCTGCATCGTGCGTCGACCGGATATGCCGTTGACCCCGATGGCTGAGTACCTGTGCGACATGATGCGCCGCGCCGGGGTTCATTACGCGCACCGGCTTGAAGCGGTATTGGTGTGAGGCAGATAAACCCACCCGGCTGACTTAGGCGGCCTGCTCGACTTTCGCCAGCGAACGCCCGGTCACGGTTTGCAGCACACCCTCTGCCGGCCAGTGAGATCCGCGCCAGGCGACGTGCTGGTCCGGACGGATCAGCACCAGTGGTTGCTCATAGAGTTCGAGCAAATTGGCCTCGGACAGCTCGACCACTTTCAACGGCGTTGCGCTGACCGCGGCTTCGTCGCGCGCCCGGGTTATATCGTCGCGGTGTCCCTCGCCAAGCACGAGCAGCGTGAATCCCTCACCGAACAGGTCGTAGAGCGAAACGTCGCCGAGCCACCGATGCGGCGCGAGGCAGCCGGGTATCGCGGTGGGATGGTAGTCGCGCGATCGCTCCCAGCTCGCGCAGCTGCCGTCATCGACGACCACTGGCGAATCCTTGTAGCAATAGCCAAGCACCACCCCGAGGGCGAAAAACTCGGCGGCTTTTTCGCGGCCGACGATTTCGGCGATTTCCGCGCGCACCGCATCGCCGACCGGCCCGTCGGCCTCGATCCCGTCGCGTACCAGCTCGTTCGCTAGGATCGAATGATTGGCTTCGGCTTCATCGAGGACATATTCGTGCGCCGGACGCCGTTCCGCCTCGTAGCTGTCAAGGAGACCCTGCCCGCCCCAGCCCTGCTCGATCGCGGCGATCTTCCAGCCGATGTCGACCCCGTCGGAGATGCCCATGTTCATCCCGAAGCCGCCGAACGGCGGATGGAGGTGGCACGAATCGCCGATCAGGAAGGCACGTCCGGTGCAATAGCGGTCCGCCAGCAGCCGGCTTGCGACCCATTCGTCCGAACTTAGAATTTCGTAGGGCAGGTCGATCCCGGTCGCGACGCGGATCGCCTCGACCGCTTCGGCATCGCTGAAGGTCACGTCTTTGCCGATCCCGCTCGGCATGAAGTACCACAGGTCGCCTTGGTCCATCGGCCCCATCAAGCTCGGCAGATCGGCGTTGACCTGCCAGTACATGACCGCCGGGCCGTGGTCGTGCGCCTCGGTCAGGCCCGGGGCTCGGAAAATGATGTTGTAGTTGCGCGACAGGCCATAGGTTCCAAGCATCTTCGCACCGATATCGTCGCGCACCTTGCTGCGCGCGCCGTCCGCCCCGACCAGATAGCCGGCGCGCAGGGTGCGGACTTCGCTCGAGGCGACATCACTATAATGCACGGTGACGCCGTCGTCGTCCTGTTCGAACCCGGTGTATTCCGAGCCATAACGGAATTCGATGCTCGGCAGCGTCGCAGCGTGTTCGCGCAGCACTTGCTCGAGCTTGTATTGCGGGATCCACTGGCTGTGCTCGGAATAGCGCTCGTCGCGCGCGGGCGAGCATTGCAGTGCGTTTTCGAAGCGCTTGATCAGCTTGCCGCCGAGCCGGGTGACGAAAGTGACGTTGCTCGGATAGTCCACTCCGAAGGGCGATGCCGCGGCAAGCTTGTCGGCGATCCCCCAGCGCCGCAAATGCTCGCGAGTGCGAGTATGGGTAGTCTTTGCACGCGGTGCATGGCCGCCCCGCTCGGTCCGCTCGAGAACCACGCAGGCTATGCCGCGCATGCCAAGCTCGATCGCGGCGGCGAGGCCCGCCGGACCCGCTCCGATGATCGCTACCGCAGGCCTTTCGCTCGCTTCCGCCATGGTGGTTTCCAATTCCTCTCCCGGTACAGTGTCCTTCTAACCGGGCGAGTGAACCGAACAGGATGCGTAGTGCCCAAAGCCGATACCGTGATCGTATCGGCGGCACCACGGGCTAAACCCATGATTTATCAAGCTGCCGCTGCCGCGCTGGCCTGCTCTGCCGCAATCCCAGCATCGAGCACGCGACGCGCCTCGATGCTCCCGGCATCCGCCTTGAGCGCAAGATCCCAGGTATCGGGCCGAGTATCGAGCACGCGCTGCTGTGCTTCGAGCACCACCTTGTCCTCCTCGAACGCGGCACCCACCTGATTGAGGTACAGCTCGTCGACTGCGGGATCGTCGAGCGCATAGTCGCGCACCGCCGCCCAGAAATAGTGTGTGCTGCCGTCCGATTCGGGCGTCATCGCATTCATCACCCACCAGCCGAGGCCGCCCGCATAGTCGCCGTCGAGCGCGCCAGTCCCGGCTTCCTTGCCGCCGACGTGGATCTTGACGAAGCACGGCGAGATGAACTCGATCCGCTGCCAGCGGTCGATGTTCTTGCCCTCCGGCAGCCTCTTGGTGAGGACGTATGTCGGCGGTGGGGGAACGTCATCGACCAAGCGGAGGACTCGCACACCGTTCTCGGTCCGGCTGGAGGTCAGCTTGCCCTTGGCGGTGAACTCCGGATTGCCGATCGTCGACTGGTGGACGTAGCCGGCGTGGCTCAGCTCCATCAGGTTGTCGGTCACCAGCTTGTAGTTCGCGAAGACATGGTTGGTCCGGCCCACCGCGCGCTGCTCGGGCGCGGTGAGGTTCGAATAGTCGGGGATCAGCGCGGGATCGGCCGCGGCAGCCTCACCCATCCACGCCCAGACCCAGCCGAAGCGCTCCTCCGCCGCATAGGCACGGACCCGGGCGCGCGGCGGAATCGCCGCCTGGCTCGGCACCTCGATGCAGCGCCCGTCGCGATTGAAAACCATGCCGTGATAGCCGCACTGAATTCCGCCGCGCGCTGCGCAGCCGAGCGACAGCGGCAGGTGGCGGTGCGCGCAGCGATCCTCGAGCACGGCCGGACGACCGTCGGGATCGCGAAACACGACCAGCGGCTCATCCATCACGGTGATAGCGAGCGGCTTTTCGGCGAGATCGCGCGACCAGGCGACGACATACCAGCTATTGCGCAAATACACGGCATCACTCCCTTGGTCCGATTGTGTTCCATACCGCCGTGCGCATGCCCCTGACCATTGCCGCAGACATTCGCTGCGATACCTGAAAGGTGTCGCCTTGCCCGGCGATCCGCGCGGTGTCAGGCGGTCGTTGGCGGACGGATGACGAAGCCGGCAAGCAGGACGAGCGCTGCGATCACGGGAGCCGCCATCACAATCGCGATGCCAGTGCGGTCGAGCCCGGCGGCGGCCAGAACGCCGGCGAGCAGCGGCGGAAGGATGCTTCCGACCCGGCCGATGCCGATGACGAAGCCGGACCCGCTGGCGCGCATCTCGACCGGAAAGGTCCGCGCGAGCACGGCGTAGAGCGCGACCATCGCACCCTGAACAAAGAAGCCCGCCACCCCCGCGGCGACAATCAGCAGCGGGACGTTGGCCGACAGCCGCGAGAACAGGACGATCATCAGCCCGCCCCCGATCAGCGCCAGATTGAGGCTGGCGCGTAGCCCGAACCTGGTCGCGGTCGCAGCGATCGCGAGGCCGGCAATGACTCCGCCGATGCTGAAAAACGCGGAGATGAGCGCGGCTTTGGAAGGCGCGATACCCAGGTCGGCGATCAGTGTCGGCAGCCAAGTTTGCATGAAGAACACCGGGATCACGACGAGGAAATAGATCAGCGTGATCTGGACGGTCGTCCTAAGCATTCCGGTCTCGAACAGCCGGCCGATCGGTACTTTGGTACTGGTCGGAGCGGGAGGGAGGGCCGCGATGGCTGCGTGGCCGCAGCGGGCCAAAAACTTGTTGACCCGCGCCAGTCCATCATTGCCGGGTCGGGCGATCACCAGCGCGACAGGATCGAACAGGGTCCGTGCGCTGAGCACTGCCATGACCAGCCCGATCCCGCTCGCCGCCACGAAGATCGAACGCCAGCCGAATTCCGCGAGCAGGTAGGCGGATACAAAACCGCCGATGATCCCGCCCAGCGGAAAGCCGATCGCGAACAGGCTGACCGCCAGATCGCGGCGCCGGGCATTGGCATACTCCGCTGCGAGCGGCATGATAACCGCGATCATCGCGCCGATTCCCGCACCGGTGAACAACCGAGAGGCGATCAGCCCGCCCAGCCCCTCGACCGTCGCGGTCCAAGTCGTCCCGATGACCATGATTGCCAGCGCCACGAACAGCATCCGCCGCCGCCCGAAGGTATCGGCGAGCGGCGACAGCAGCAGCGAACCGAGCGCCATGCCGAGCAGCCCGGCCGACAGCGCGAGCCCCAGCTCGCCCCTGCCGATGCCCCAGTCCCTGAGCAGCGCGGGCGCGGCAAAAGTAACCGCGAACACATCGAACCCGTCGAGCGCGCACAGCGCGATCGTCATGGCGACCGCGCGCCACTGGAACTTGCTCATCGGCGCGTCGAGCAGCAGCTGACGCGGGTCACTCGCGCCTGGCACCGGCAGATTGGCATCGATCATTGCGGCAGCCTCTCCATTGCGCGTTTCGATCGCGCATTCGCATTACCGGGCAGCATTTCCTTCGCGGAAGCAAGAACACCTTTCACCGAGCGAGATACCCTTGGCGCATCGCCTGGTCTACACTGCGGTCTGCTGCTTCTTGCTTGTCCCTGCAAATGGGAGCGAAGGCCGTTGGAGAGATGACCGGATGACCGAATTGAAACAGGGGATCGTCGACGTTCACCATCATTTCTACCCCGAGTTCCTGATGCGGGCCTGGGCTGCCGCGCCGCTGGCCAACGACTGGACTGACTACAAGGCGCACTTCTCTGCTCCCCCGTACACCGGCTGGACGCCCGAGAGTGCCGTCGATCTGCTCGACGCGAACGGGATCGCGACCGCGGTGCTATCGCTTCCGGCGGGTACTGTCGGCTTTCTCGAAGGGCAGGCGCAGCAGCAGATGGTGCGCAAGATCAATGCCTATGCAACCCAGCTGAATCACAACCATCCGGGGCGGTTTGGCCTGTTCGGGCTGCTGCCGATGCCGCAGATCGAGGCCAGCCTGGCGGAAATTGCCTATGCCATGGACGAGCTTGGCGCGACCGGGATTGGATTAATGACCAGCTATGGCAACCGCTGGTTGGGGCATCCCGAGTTCGCGCCCGTGCTTGCCGAACTCGACCGGCGCGGCGCAGTGGTCCACGTCCACCCCCGCTCGCCGCCGTGCTGCACCGGAATGATCCACAGCAACCCGTGGGGGGCAAGCGCGCTGCTCGAATTTCCCTACGATACGGGGCGAACCATGTTTGACCTTCTGCAAAGTGGAGCGCTGATCGAATTCCCGAGCATTCGCTGGATATTCTCGCACCTCGGGGGAGTCATCCCGTTCCTCGCGGGTCGCCTGCGCGATGTCGGACCGGGGTTCTGGAAGGACCTCGAGCGGGTCGCGCCACACGGGATCGATCACGAATTCCAACGCCTGCATTACGATACCGCCGCCTGCGCCTACGAACCGACCATGCAGGCCGCGCTGGCCTATTTTCCGGTTTCGCAACTTCTGTTTGGCACCGACCATCCGCACTATGACGTGAAGGGGACAGTCGCCAATTTCGGGAGTCTGGACCTGCCCGAGGGCGTCGCGCAGGCCATCCAATGCGACAATCCGCACCGCTTGATGGAGCGATTGCGAGTTCGCTGACCCGGCCCCGACTATCGCGGTTCGGTATCGCTCGCGATGTTCGCAATTCGCGACGGAGCGACGAGCACGCATTAACTAGGGTAGCATCGAGATCGGGGAGAGGGTGCGATGACGAAGCGGACAATGGCGTTGGGGACTGGCCTTGCGGGAAGCCTGGCAGCCCTGCTCGCCGGCTGCGCGACTATCGCGCCAAGCGGTCCTCTCACCCAAAGGCTCCTCATCGACCATGTCAACGTGGTCGATGTGCGCGACGGGAGCGTTGGGCGAGACCGGGCGATCCTGATCGAGAACGGAAAGATCGTTCGCGTGATGTCGGGCGGCTCGATGCGAGCGGGCGGCGCGGCGCGTGCGATCGACGGCAAGGGCGCATTCGTGGTTCCCGGCTTCAACGACATGCACGCCCATAATCTCAACACCGCCAGCCCAGAGACCAATCTTCCGGCGATGCTGGCCAGCGGGGTAACCGGGTTCCGCCAGATGGCCCCGGTCGATCCCGCGATGAACGTCGCCAACCTGCCAGCCAATTCCCCGGCGCTGCTCGCCAGACCTGGTCGGCTGCTGGCCGGACCGGCCTTCGCCGCGCCCGCCGCAGTTAAGGCCGAAGTAGACCGACAAAAGGCAGCGGGCTTCGATTTCATCAAGGTGGTCGATCTGCCGGTGGCCCCATTTCTGGCCGCCGCAGACGAAGCCCGTGCGCAGGGACTGCCATTCGCCGGCCACCTGCCGCCCACTGTCGATCCGAGGATGGCCATGCGTAGCCACATGGCCTCCATCGAGCATATGGGACCAACCATCAGCTTGCTGCTCGCCTGTTCGCGCGACGAGGCAGCGGTCAGGGCGGTGCTGGCGGCGGTTCCGCCCGGAGTCGGAATGGACTTCAGCATCGATCCGGCACGGCTCCAGCGACTGCTCGCCAACCCCGTGATGCTCACCCCGCCGCAGGGCTTCGGGCTCATACGCCGGGTGCTCGCCACCTATGACGAGACCAAGTGCCGCGCCTTCGCCGCCGAGCTGGCGGCCAGCGATACCTGGATCGTGCCGACGCTGACGCGGCTCGAAGCGATGAATCTGGGCAACAGCGCTGAACTGCGCGACAATCCCGACCTGCAATATGTCCCGGCCGCTTCCCGTCAGCTGTGGCGCGAAGTCGGCATCGATTTCGACGCGAAGCTTTCTGCCGATCAGCGCCAGGTTCTGGCCGACCTGTTTGCCGCCCAGCTTAAACTGACCAAGCTGTTCGACGACGCGGGCGTGAAAATGCTGGCGGGTACTGATTTCGGCGGACAATGGATCGTGCCGGGCCGCTCGCTACACCGCGAATTCGACCTGCTCTCACGCTCCGGCGTCTCCCCGCTGCACGTCCTGCAGATGGCGACGTTGGGTCCCGCGCGCTTTCTGGGACGCGAGGCCAGCATGGGTACGGTGGAAGCAGGGCGTAACGCCGACCTGGTGCTGCTGGATGGCGATCCGACGTTGAGTGCGGCTAATCTCCACAAGGTTGCCGGGGTGGTCCGGGCGGGGCGCTACCTGTCCAAGCAAGAACTCCGCGCGCTATCGAACGAGATTGCGGCGAAGTTGCGCCGATAGGTCGGCGGCATCGCGGATTCGCATGAGTCATCGTGGCTGGCATCGTACCAGCCTGTAATGGGCCGACACGGCACTGGATTGAAGGGACGTGGGATATGAAACTAGTTCGATATAAGGACGGCGCGGGTGTGAGCTTGGGCGCGGTCAAAGGCGATGGCATCGTTCCGCTCGTGAACCTCGACTGCGACTATCCGACGATGTTCGCGCTGATCGAGGCAGGGCCGTCGGCGGTGGCGGCTATTGCCCAGAAGCTTGGCGGCGCGACGCCCGAAATCGCCCTTGCCGACGCCGAGCTGCTTGCCCCGATCGAACGCCCGGGCAAGTATCTTGCAATCGGGATGAACTACGCCAAACATCTCGCGGAGGCAGACAAGCTCGGGGTCGCGCGCTCCAAGCACCAGACCTGGTTCAATAAACAGACCACGTGCATAGTCGGACCCTATGACGACATCGAGCCTGGTGTGACCGAGCAGCTCGACTATGAAGTCGAGCTTGGCGCAGTGATCGGCAAGGCGGCCAAGCGCATATCTGAAGCCGACGCTCCGGCATATGTCTTCGGCTATCTCGTCGCCAACGACGTGTCGGCGCGCGACTGGCAGTTCCACACACCGACTTTCACCATGGGCAAATCGTTCGACACCCACGGCCCGATCGGCCCGTGGATCGTGACCGCCGACGAAGTGCCCGATCCGCACGCGCTCGACCTGCGCTGCTTCGTCAACGGTGAGCTCCGCCAGTCGAGCAACACCGGCGGCATGATCGCCAATTTGTGGCAGCAGATTGCCTACCTCTCAACCGCGTTCACGCTCGAACCCGGCGACTTGATCGCGACCGGGACGCCCGAGGGCGTCGGCATCGGGATGGAACCACCAGTGTTCCTGCAACCCGGCGACGTCGTGCGGTGCGAAATCGACGGCATCGGCGCGATCGAGAACCGCGTCGCGGGGTGACGATGCGCGTTCGCCCTACGACGTTGGCGATAACCGGCGCAATCGCCGGGGCAGGAGCCGGGCTGCTCGCCTGGGCGGTGGCCGACTATCGCGCATGGCGCGCGCTGGGCCCGGGCGGACTGCCATCGACGTGGCGCGGCTGGCTGACGACGACCCGGCTACGGCTGCAAATGCGCGATCCGCGCGCGCTCGAGGCGCTGCAGAGGCTGCGGGGGGAATCCCACGACGTCGAGACGCTTGCCGACCTGCCCTCGCGGCTGGGTGCCCGTCCCCGCGTCGGGCCGCACCCGGTGCCGCATCGCCAACTGACCGACCATGCACCGCCCGAATTGCGCGAAACGCTGGCGGAATCGTTCGCGGCGCGGACAGCGGCGGATGCCGAGCGGCTCGAACTGGTCCGCAGCCGGTTCGAGAAGCATAATCTGGCGGTGACTGCGCGCGCCGACCTGCGCCGCCATCCGGTCGCGTGCGCGGCGTGCGGCGAGGCAGGCCACGTCCATCCGAGCGATGGCTCGATGCACATGATCCTCAGCCCGAGCGATGCTTGCACGGCGATCGCGCGCGGCTGGGGCGAGCTGCATGGCCTCGCGGGTCGTGCGTTCGACCTGCCCCCGAGCTACACACTGATCTACGCGCCGCGCAATGCCGAGGAGGTTGCATCGGTGATGCGCATCCTCGACGCCGCCATTGCCTATATGACCCGCGACCCGGCCCCGCCGACGGTCGCCTGACGCAGGAGAGCAGACATGCCCGTACTCGGCCCCCTATCGGTAACCCTTGAGGTTCCGGAAATCGACGCCGGCGTAAAGTTCTACACCGACGCCGGAATGATCGCGTCGGTCGAGAACGGCGTCGCGCGGCTGCGCTGCGAACCACAGGACCGCGATTCGATCGTGCTGGTCGGCGGTGCAGCGCGCAAACGACTCCACCACATCTCGCTGCGCGCCAACGGACTCGACGCGATTGCGGCGCTGGTTCCGACGCAGGGGGGCGAAGTAATCGCAGCGCCGGACGGTTTCGAAGAGGCCGGACTGTGGGTGCGCGACCCCCATGGCATGGTCATCCACCTGTCCGATCGTCCCGCCGACACCGAGCTGACGCCGGGGCAGGCGTTCGAGATCAACGCACCAGGGCGAGTGGTGCGCAAGCGCCGCTCGGCGGTTCTGCCACAAGCCGCCTATCCGCCCGCCAAGCCATTGCGGCTCGGCCATATCCTTGTGTTCACGCCCGATGTGCTGCGCAGCGTCGCGTTCATGACCGAGGCGCTCGGGATGGGCCTCGCCGACCGGGCGCAGGATATCATCGCTTTCACCTGCGCGCGCAAGGACAGCGATCATCACGTCGTCGCCTTCGCCAAGTCGCCCGGAGTGGGCTTTCATCACACCAGCTTCCAGGTTGCCGATCCCGACGAGGTCGGGCGCGGCGGCCGAGCGCTGGTTGAGAAGGCCGGGCGCGGCGACTGGGGCTTCGGACGCCACACGATCGGATCAAACTTCTTCCACTATATCCAGGATCCGTGGGGCAGCTGGTTCGAATATTATTCGGACATTGACCACATCGACGACTACGCGCTGTGGACCCCGACCAACTACCCGATGGAAGACAGCCTTGCGAGCTGGGGACCGGCCGTGCCCAAGGACTTCGTCCACAACTATGAGGTCGACCCAGCTTCCGAGTTCGCCTGACCTGGCTAGCGGACAGCGCATTCCAGCGCGAAGCCGAGTTGCTGCAACTGGAATGCCGGGCCGATGCGGTGGAAGTCGATGCAGTGCCCGGAGCCCTGCACCAGCCTGGCATCGACCAGCGGCGATGAACCAAGCGCCACGGCAAACTTGTCGACCTCTCCCTGATCGATGATCCACAGCCGGTCGAACTCGGCCTGGCGGTAGTGCACCGGTACCGCGATCCGGCCAAGAACGTCGCGCGCCACATTATGCCACGCGCCGGTAATTGCGAGCAGTTCAGCCTTGGGTGCGGTGGTGTTGGCGGCGTGGCTCGCCTCCGGCATATCCGCGTCATAGCTGCCTTCGGGGCCGAACATCACGTGATCCTTCACCTCATCGGGCATCGCCACCAGCGGGATGTCGGGCAGGCCCTGCCAGCGTTCATGGTCTCCCGGATTGGTGGTCAAGCCGACTCCAGAGATCGCCAGACCGAGTAGCGGCCAGTCCGGCACCGAGGCTGCAATGGTCGCAGCGATCGCCGCGCCAATCGAATGGCCGATTAAAACCACACCGGACCGGCCTCCGCCGAATGCTTCCCAGACTTCGCCCAGGGCATCGCGCAGGAATGCGGCCTGTCCGGCGATGTCCATCGAATCTGGCGCGAGCATCGGGCTGTTGACGTAGCCGGGGCGGTCAATTGCAACCACGGCAATCCCGTTTGCGGCGGCGCTATCGAGCAGCGAGCGCCCGGGCAAATCGAAGTAGGCGGAAGTGTAGGTTCCGCCGTGCACGGCAATCACGAGCGGGCCGCCGTCCGATCCCGAACCATTTGCCCGCCCCGAAAGACTTGAAGTCAATTGCACCACGATGCTCTCCCATTCAGTCAAATGTGTGGCAGCCGTTTTTGCGGCGTGAAGGGCTTGGAGCAAGATACAGTTCACTCCGGGCCGATACCTGCACCGTAAGCGCTGCGCACGCCTCCTTGCGCCAGCGCGTGCATTTGACTCCAACTATCAGGTATCGCTGTCCGGTCGTTCCTATCTGGCCCGTTCGGTAACGTGCCCTATTTGGCGGGAATGCGGCGGGATTTGATGCGATGGTAGAGGCGAACGCTATGTGGATACGCTCGGCATTCTGGGTCGGCAGCCCGCACGACGCTAACGGGTCCGGCTTCGACCGCGCGGTCGATGCCGAACTTGTGCCCGCGCTCAGGGACCTGCCCGGGGTAAGCAATGCACGTGCTCTCTGGCCGCGCCGGCTCGAAGACAGTCCGCCGGCAATCTATTGCCAGGTCGTTGTCGAATTTGCCGACGTTGCTGCGCTGGAGACCATGCTGGCCTCGCCGGAACGAGCTTCCTTGCGGACAAGGGTGCGCGAGGTTGCCGCGATGTTCGACGGTACTATCAGCCACATCGACTACGAAGTCGGGCCGTTGGATCGGGCGTGAACCCGAAGCCGACAAAACCATTTTGGGAGAGCATATGAGACAGCACCGCCTCGGGGCCACCGGCCCCACCGTTTCCGCGCTCGGCCTTGGCTGTATGGGCATGTCGGGAGTCTACGGTCCCTCCGACCGGACCGAAAGTATCGCCACGATCCACGCCGCGCTCGACGCCGGGGTGACGCTGATCGACACCGGTGACTTCTATGGGATGGGTCACAATGAGCTGCTGATCGCCGAGGCGCTGAAAGGCGTCCCGCGCGAAGACTATGTGCTCAGCGTCAAATTCAACGCATTGCGCGATGCCGCCGGCGGCTGGTCCGGGTTCGACAGCCGACCGTCGGCGGTGCGCAACTTCCTCGCCTATTCGCTCGAGCGCCTGGGGGTCGAGACGATCGACATCTACCGCCCCTCACGGCTCGATCCGCAGGTGCCGATCGAAGAGACCATGGGCGCGCTCAAGGAGTGCATCGACAAGGGCTGGATCCGCCATATCGGCCTCTCCGAAGTCGGCCCGGAAACTCTGCGCCGTGCCGCTGCGGTTCATCCGATCAGCGATCTCCAGATCGAATACGCACTGGTCACCCGTGGCATCGAGAACGCCATCCTCCCGACCTGCCGCGAGCTGGGGATCGGCATCACCGCCTACGGCGTGCTCTCGCGCGGACTGATCGGCGGCAACTGGAAGCCCGGTGCCAGCGCCGACGAACTCGGCCCGTTCCGCGCGCATTCGCCGCGCTTTGCCGGTGCCAACGCCGAGGCCAACTTCGCGCTGATCGAAAAGCTGCGGGAAGTCGCTGACGGGCTGGGCCTCAGCCCGGCCCAAGCTGCCATCGCCTGGGTCGCAGCGCAGGGCGCAGACATCGTCCCGGTCGTCGGTGCGCGCACGCGCGTGCGGCTGGCAGAGGCGGTAGCGGCGTTCGCCGCCGAACTGGCGCCAGAATCCGTCACCGCAATCGAAACAGCCGTGCCGCGTGGTGCCGTCGCCGGCGAGCGCTATGCTGCGCAGCAGATGGCGATGCTCGATTCCGAGAAAAACTGAACGGAGCGGCCGACTTACCGCAGCGTCGCGCCGGGCCATCCGACGATCGCAGACTGCAGCGAAGGCAATGCACGCGTGGCCTGCGCAAATCGGACAATCTGGGGCAGCCGGTCTTGATCGCGCACCCGTGCGAATCCCACGTCGTCCAATCGCAGCAACTGGATGCCCCAGAACAGGTCAGCCATCGTCGTCCGCTCGCCGAACAGCCAGCGCTTGGAATGCCGCGCCAGCTGGCGTTCGAGCGCTTGCAGAGCAGCTTCCACCAGTTCGTAGGCAGAGTTCATGGCCTCCGCGCAAAACAGATCGGTCACCGCCGAAAGTTCTTTCGCGCGCTTGGCTGTGTAGGCCTCTACGAGTGCCACTTCGCCCGCGCATTCTGCGATGTAGCGATCGCACCATGCAACCTTGCGCTGCGAGAATACCGCGCGCGTGGCAGCCGTTGACGCCGCTTCCCCGGACGCGCCGGTCGTTCGGCCCATCAGCAGCTGGTAGTTCGGTAGTTCATCGACGATAGCCAGCTCGGTATCGATCTTGTCGGCGAGGACCGTCGGTCGCAGCCGTTGCTCTTCGGGCATCAGCTGATCGAGGGTGAGGCAAATCCGCTTCGAATCGACAATCACCTCACCGGTCTCGCGATCGACCAGGGTTGGCACCACCACCCCATCGCAACCCGCGCTCGCCGACGTGCTGCCACTGTGGCGCGACACCAGCGATCCGCCGAACCCGGCGCATCCGACCATCCGCAGCCGGACATATTCGGGGAGGTAGGTTTGCCCCTCCAATAGGTTCACGTGGTAGCTCAGATAGGGCAATCCGTGATGTGCCAAGACACACCGGACCTTCTGCGAGCAGATTGAGTTTGCGGCGTGAAACAGCGCAAAGCGTGGCACTTCGCCAGGCTTTGCTCCGACAGGCTCGCCGACGCCGCCCAGTGCGGCTCCGGCTTCCCTCACCAGCAGGTCCAGAACCCTGTCCATAACCTTCATTCTCCACCGGCGTCATGCCGCCCTGGCAAACGCACCAGCACACCGGGCTTGGCCAAACGGGCGCACTGGTGCAGACTGGCATAACTTGGGGGAGAGGATGATGCGATGACCAAAACAGCCGCGCTGCCATGAACCTCGTCCACATCCGCAATATCATCGCGATTGTCGAACGCGGCAGCCTGCGCAGCGCCTCACGCCAGCTTGGCATTGCCCAGCCTGCCCTGACCCGTAGCGTGCGCGACCTTGAGCAGGAACTTGGCGCGCAGTTGTTCGAGCGGGCCCGGGCAGGGATGACCGTAACTCCCGTCGGGGAACTCTTTTATCGCCGGGCGAAGGGGATCGAGGCGGAGATCAAGCGCACCTTGGACGAGATCGAGCAGGTCAAGGGGCGCGATCTCGGGACCGTGACCGTCGGCCTCTCGACGGCCGCTCACCTCGAATTGCTGCCGCGCCTCCTCGGGCCGTTTCGCAAAAGGTTCCCGGCGATCCGGCTCAAGCTGGTCGAAGGGCTGTTTCCCTCGTTCGAGGCCGACATTCGCGACGGCCACATCGATCTCTATTACGGACCGGTTCGCAAGGACTTCGCCGATCCCGGCCTGATCATCGAACCGTTATTCCGGAACCCGCGGATCATTATTGCCCGGCATGGACATCCCCTTTCCGGAGCAACTTCGATCCATGACCTGGCGGGTGCATCATGGGTCACAACCCCGGTGATGATCGATAGCGCCTATGAGGTGAACGCGATGTTCAGCGAGGCGGGATTGCCTTCGCCGCATATCGCGATGGAAGCGGCATCGGCGCTCAGCATCCTCACTGCTGTCCTTTCCACCGACCTGCTCGCACCCATGCCGGGCCAATGGCGCAAGGTCATCGAAGCAACGCAATTTATCGTGCAGATTCGGATTCGCGAGGCCACCTATGCGCCGCGCATTTGCGCTGTCCGCCCTGCGCGGATGCCGATGACTCCCGCTGCGGAATATTTCAACGACCTGGTGCTGCGCGCTGCGCCGCATGTGGCCGAACGGGCGAGCCCTGGTGAGTCCGTCGTCGACGGACGTTCTTTCGATTTGTCACGGACAGATGCCGACTAGTTATCATCTTGCCCGCCGGGGTTGCTTCAACTCGCCGCGGAGCCATGGCATCAATCTGTTCTCGGCTCTCTGGAAATTGCAACTCCAGGGAGCAGGCGATCGCACTGGCGCAATTTGAGCAATGATCGAAATTGCCGGAAGCAAGGGAAGCAGGATGGCGGATTACTTGTTTCAGAGCAGGGGCGCGGCGATCGTCGCGGGGCTTCTCGCGATTGCCAGCACCTCGGCAGCACTGGATGCCCAGACGCCGGTTGCACCGCCAAACGTGCCCGCCGTTATACCTCCCCAGAAACTGAGCTGGTACGGCGACCCTGCCGCGCCCGATATCAGCGGTGTCTGGGTGCGTTCGGGAACCGAAGGCAGCACCGCCAGCAAAGAAGGCTGGCTACCCTGGCCCCCGCCGCTAAAGGCCCCATTTGCCGCTACTTGGCGCAAGCGGGTGGCGGACACCGCCGCCGGAACCCGGACCGATGACCCGGTGCGGGCATGCATGCCAGCCGGAATGCCCCGCTTCGTCACCGGCATGACCCCGCCGATGCTGATTCTCCAGACTCCGGGGCGCGTCATGATGTACCGCGACGGCATGCCGGTACGGCGGATCTGGCTTGACGGCCGACCCCAGCCCAAGCCCGCGGATCTCGAAAGCTTTTCCAACGGCAATGCCATCGGGCGCTATATTGAGACCGATCTGGTCACCGACATCGCCGGGATCAGGGACCAGCCGATCGACAGCACCGGAATTCCGCACAGCGACGATCTGAAGATCGTGGAGCGTTTCCACCGCGTCGATGCACAAACACTCAGAGTCACGGTCACACTCACAGACAAGACGGCGTTGTCGCGCCCGATGACGAATACGGTGATTTACAAGCTGCATAGCGATCCGCTGTGGGAGCCGAAGGAATTCCTCTGCACGCCGCAGACCGGCTACGCGCCGGAGCAGTTCGTTCAGTGACCAGACACGCGTCGCGATGCTAGTCAACGCGGTCGATTTGCAGGAGAGATTGAAATGAAAGTCAGAATGGTCATTGCCGCCCTCGCTGCCGTTGCGGCCGTACCGGCGGTGGCGCACCACTCGTTCGCGATGTTCGATACCTCAAGAGAAGTCGAGCTTCGCAACGTGACTGTCAGGGAGTGGCAGTGGACCAGCCCACACACTTGGCTGTTCGTAGTTGCCGCCAATGGCGATCGATACACGATCGAGGGCGGCAATCCCGGCCTGATGCGCCGCCAGGGCTTTACCAAGGGCTCAATGGCGCCGGGCATGCGCGTGACCGTCTATATCGCACCGTTGCGCAATGGACAGAAGGGCGGCGCAATCAATGCCGTGATCCTGCCCAGCGGACAAATGCTGGGCGAGCGCAAGCACTAGCGCGATGGCACGGTGCGCCAGAATAGTGCTGGCAGTTGCGGCATTGGCTGTTACCGCTTTGCCTGGCGCGGCGTTCGCGCAGCAAGCGGAAACCTGGCCTCCGCCCGGCGTCTCGTTCGATGGCGACCCGGCCGCGCCGGATATTTCCGGCCTCTGGCTTGGTTCCGAAACCGGTGTTCCGGGCGCGGCGTTCGCTCCCAACCGGGGACCGATGGATGGCTCTCCGCCGACTTTCTGGGCACCGTGGCCGTTGCCCTATCAACCGGCATATCGCCGGATCGTCGAGGAGCGGGCCGCAGCGCTCAAGCAAGGCCGTGCGCTGGGAGACATGGGAGCGCGCTGCCTGCCCTTCGGTCTGCCACGAATGCTCGTCGCGAAGGTTTACCCCGACGAGATCGTTCAGACGGCGGGTCAGGTTACGTTTTTCATGTACGGTTCGATGCCAATCGTGGTGTGGACCGACGGGCGGTCGCATCCAGCTGACCTGAAACCAAGCTACAACGGGCATTCGATCGGCTATTGGGTGGGTGATACGCTGCATGTCGAGACGGTCGGCCTCAATGATCGACAGACGCTCGATCATTATCTCAATCCGCATAGCGACAAGCTGGGTCTGCAATGGACGGTGCGCCGCGTCGCCAAGGACATGCTCCACCTCCACGTCACAATGGAAGACGAAAAAGCCTTCACCGAACCCGTCACCACAACCAATATCTGGCGGCGCAAGACCGATCCGCGCTGGCAAGTGCTCGACGACGGCTCGTGCTTCGAGAACAACCGCACCCAAGTGGATGCCGAGGGCAATACCGACGGGTTCACCAAGTTCTGAATGCACCGCTGCCCCGCGTCGGGCGCAAGGCCAAAGGCGCGGCGGCAATCCTGCTCCGCCGATGACTACCGGGAACCGCAAGATGCCATTGAAGACGATCCTCGCAGGTTTAGGGCTGATTCTCGCCTCGACGGCGAATGGCAATGCGGCGGAACGAACCACTCCGCCGGGGCAACTGCCATCCGATCCGGGTGCGAAATTTCGCGAATGTCGCAACTGCCCCGAGATGGTGGTCATGCCGGCGGGTTCGTTCATGATGGGATCCCCCGACGCCGAGGTCGGCCGGTTCAAGAACGAGGGCCCCGAACACCGCGTCGCGATTCAACGTCCATTTGCCATCGGTGCTTATGACATTACGCTTGGCGAGTACCGGCGGTTCGTGCGCGCCACCCGCCGCGCCGCGCCGGATTCATGCCGGGTATACGATGTCTCATTCGCCGACAACGATCTGGTCCGGGTGCGCGGCAAGAACTGGGCGCGGCCAAACTTCCGGCAAGCCGACAACCATCCGGTCGTCTGCGTGACCTGGGACGACGCGCAAGCCTACATCGATTGGCTGAACGGGCAAGTTCGCAGGCCCTCGGATGCCTGGGTCGGCGTCGGCCCGTACCGCCTGCCGACGGAGGCAGAGTGGGAATATGCCGCCCGCGCCGGCACCTCCACACCGTACTATTGGGGCACCGAAATCCGCCGGTCCGAGGTCAACTACGGACCGGACGAGCCGCGCTTCGCACCGGTGGCGAAAGCCGAGGACCGCTGGGAATACACCTCACCCGTCGGCGCGTTCCCCCCCAACCCGTTCGGGCTCTACGACATGGTCGGGAACGTCTGGCAATTCACCCAGGATTGCTGGCACGATAGCTACGCCGGGGCACCCGGCGATGGCGCAGCCCGAACCGACGGCAAGTGCGACGAACGGGTCGTGCGCGGGGGATCGTGGTTCAAGCCGCCGTCGGGTGAACGCTCGGCCAAGCGCGGCCAGGGCAAAGTGGTCGACCTCAAGGGCAACCACGAGATCGGGTTCCGCGTCGCCAGGGAGCTGACCGCACAGTGACCGCCCCTCGCCATTTGGCCAGCGCGACGCGCCGGGGTTTGCTGGGTTGGCTGGGCGGCGCGGGTCTGGCGCTGGTAATGCAAGACTGGGCAGTGCCGCTGCAGGCCCAAACCCTGACAACGCCCGACGACCGCGCGCCTCTGGTCGTCGCGCTCGACGATCTCGTCGCGGCCAACCGGATCCTTGCCAACGAGAGCGTCATCGATGCCTTCGGCCATGTCAGCTGCCGTCACCCGCTGCGCGCCGGACACTTCCTGATGTCGCGGGCCCGCGCGCCTGCACTCGTCGAAGCGGCCGATCTCATGGAGTTCGACGGCGACGGAAAGCCAATCGATCCCGCCGGCCGCCGCCCCTACATCGAGCGTTTCATCCATGCCGCGATTTACGCCGCGAGGCCCGACGTCCGCGCGGTAGTCCACGACCATAGCGTGGAAATCATCCCCTTCGGCCTGTCTACCACCCCGCTCCGCGCGCTGTCGCATGTCGGCGGAATCATCGGAGGTCCGGTACCGGTGTGGGACATCGCAGAGTTTGTCGGTCCGCGGTCGAATCTGCTGGTCACCAGCATGGCGATCGGCACCAGTCTCGCCCGGAAGCTGGGCACCAACCCGGTCGTGCTGCTGCGCGGTCACGGCGCGGTCGCGGTGGGCCGATCGATCCGCCAGGCGACCATTGCCGCGGTCAACCTCAATGCCCAGGCCCGCATCATGCAGAACACGATTGCGCTAGGCGGCGGCGTCCATGCACTCTCGCCGGAAGAGATCGCAGAAACTGCCAAAATCTTCAGCGACGAAACGCCCGGCGACGCGATCGGGCGGACTTGGGAATACTGGTGCGCCCGGGCTGGCGTTCCGTTTCACGCCAAAGGCGCATAGGCCGCTCTCCACCCGTCAGAACTTGACGAAGCCCGGCTCGGCGTTTTCGTCGGTGACCGTGTTGTTGTTCTCGAAGCACGATCCGTCATCGAGGATCGCCCATTCGGGTTCGTTCTTGCGGCGCCAGACTCCCGTGTTGACGATCGGCTCGGTCAGCGCCAGCTCATCGTGGACTGTCACGTTGGTGTGCAGGATGTCGGGCGCAACACGGCGGATCGACCACCGCAGCTCGATTTTGTCGCTATGCGGGTTGCGCAGCGCATCGAGCACGCCGATGTCGTTGATGCCGACGGTGTCGATCATCAGGGTGTCACCGACCCAGTAACCGGTCGAATGGCCGTTGAAGCTTTTCTTGAGATCGGCGGGATGCCCGCGACCGTCGGTCCAGATTACAATTGGCATGGTGCTGTTCATGAAGATGGTGGTCTGCCCGGGCGTCTGGACAATCTCGTCGGGATAGACTTTCGCAACCAGCATTCTGGGCATGCCGAACGGCAGGCAACGAGCGCTGCTGTCGCCAAGTGCCCGGCCCGACTTCGCCGCCTCGATCCGTTGATCGGAGATTCGCTGATATTCGGGCGTGTAAGGGATCGGCCAAGGAGTCCAGTACGTTCCCGGCTTGCCGTCAGCGGGGCCGCGGTTTGGGTCGAACGGTTTTCCCGGAATGCCCAACTGGCTGCCCAGCCAGATGCCGGAAATATCGGGTACTGCCGGATCGCCGTGGAATGTCACGATCCGCTCTTGCTGCGCCAGGGCAGGCACACTGGCGCTCAGCGCTGCAATCGCCGCCATCAGGCCCAGCTTGCGCAAATTACTCGACCGCATTGCTGTTTCCTTCCCGAGGGGTCCGCATTCGTCACCCCCCCGATGTACACGTCATTACGCCTTCACGGCTGCGATGTCTGCTTGCGCAAAAATCGACGCGGGTTCGCCCGCCAACCAGCTCGCCATTCGCTGGCGCAAAGCATCGAGCTCAGGCCCGCGCGTACCCGGCATGTCGCGATAAACCTCCATCCCTTGCATGGTCTGCAGGTAAGCGAGGTGGCGATAGCCGCTTGGGAACTGGGCCAGCAGCTCCTCATCGAGCGTCAGCGTATCGTTTGGATTGACCGGCGACATCCGATCGAGGTCGTAAACCGGCTGGCGAACGACGAAACCCCACCGCCCGTCGCGCTTTTCGAAGGCATCGAGAAAGCGCGCCTTGCAATGGACGTCGACGAGCACCCCATGAACCTCGGCGCGCTGCGTGATTTCCGCCTTGCTCTGGGCAACCGCGCGCGTTCCTTCGACGTCGATCACCGAACCGCCGAGCATGTGCAGGACTTCCGAGCCGCGTTCGAATGCTGCCCGGCTTCGGGCAATGAACTCGGTCGCGGGTGAGCGCGACCAGGTCGTCATCATCCATGCGCCTTCGTGCCACACGGTGGCCAAACGATCCCATTCAGCGGCGTCGCGCCACACCACCCAGGATTCGAGCAGGTCGCGGATCCGCTGACGGTCCAGATCGACGGCGGAGAATTGCGCCCGTGCCGCCACTTCCTCGAAGTCCGGAGCGTGTAAAGAGTTCATTTTCGCCAACCCCACATCCGTCGCATGAAAGCGCGGTTACCATCAATGTATCGGTGCTTGATCGCACCGGCGACGTGCAGAGCGACGATCAGGTAGAGCGCCCATTCGAACACACTTTTGTGCAACCACTTCCCCAGCTTGTAATAATACTGCTCGCGTGGCCCGAGCGCAGGATCGACCGCGAGCATCTGCGGCAACTCGAACAATCCGAAGTAGCTGGTCGGGCGTCCGGCACCTTGCGACATCAGCAGCCCGGACAATGGCATTGCGAGCAGGATCGCATACAGGCCCCAATGCGTGATCCGGGAGAGCACGGATTCCCACCGGGCCAGCCCTTCCGCTTCACCGACGGCCGACTGCATCGCCTTCCAGGCGAGCCGCAACACGGTCAGGGCGATGACCGACAGCCCCAAGGGCTTGTGCCAGCTATCGAGCAAATAAGAACGTACCGGCCCATCGCCGACCCACGAGCAATAGAGCCCGAGTGTCACCAGCACGACCAGCAGCGCCGCGCTGACCCAATGGAAAGCCTGCGCGGCGCGGCCATACCCGTACCGCGTTGGCGCTCTCTCGAGCGCGGGCTCGGACAAAGGCGCATTCATGACTCACATATCCCGTAAGAGCCGCACCGGGGCCGCCCCGTGCGGCCTTCGTTCTCCCGCCCGCTCAAGTCAAAAGTCGAATGACAATCGGACGCCATAACGAGCCGGTTCACCCAGGTTCCCCCGGAATACGGTTTGCCCTGTGGTTGTACTGGTGACGCCGATAATGTTACCCAAAACCTGCGCTACGGTGGTGGTATAGTATATCTTGTCGAACACATTGGTCCCGAAGAGAGTAACGCTCCAGTTTTTCTCCGGAGAATCCAGGGTCAGGCGAAGATCGGTAGTTGCATATCCATCGACCCTCGACTGCTCGTTTCCGGTGTTCGCCGTCAGGAAGCTCGAGGTGTAGTTCTCGTGCGCGGCAAAGGTAAGCTCATAACCCGATCCCATCGGTCCCGATGAAACCTCCGCGCCGATCCGCCCCTTAAACTTCGGTGCGAAGGGAAGGCGCGTCCCGCTCAGGTCATGAAACAAGGGACAGCCCGGGCCGCCGGTACAGCCTTCGAGGCCGGGGGCGTTCGGGTTGCGGGTGTAGATCGAATCGAGATAGGCGCCGCCGAACGTGAATTTGAAGTTGTCGATAGGCTCGAAATCGCCGTCGAAGTCGACACCGCGCGAACGCACGTCGCCCGAGTTACGAATGACGAACTGGGTGCCGTCGAACGAGCGATCCTGGAAATTATGCAGGTTCGTATTGAACAGCGTGAGGTTAAGCCGGGCCCGTCCGTTCAGAAGGATGGACTTCACCCCCAACTGATAATCCTTAACGGTCGTCGACTGAAACGTACGTTGAGCATCTGTAAGAAGAGCCGGGCTGCCGGTATTGAACCCGCCAGACTTGTAGCCGGTTGAAAAGGTACCGAAAAAGAGGATGTCCTTAGTCGGCTCGTAGGAAAGCGACGCGCGGAAAGAGGTGTTGTCGTCCTCGAATAGAAGCTCGTTCGGAGCCTCGTTACCGACAAGCGCTCCGGCACCGGGATTATTCCGGATCTGTTCGGAGATCGCATTCTTCTCGTCCCAGGTATGACGCGCCCCGAGCCCGAGCGTGAGTTGGGGTGTAAGAGCATAATCCGCTTGCCCATAGACGGCGTAGCTTTTGGCGACCTGGAAAAACTTGTTTATCCCGGCCGGGGTGAGGGGCGCCGCATTACAGCCGTTGCGAACGGGTGCGGGTGCGAAAGCCAGGATGACGTTGCAGAACTGTGTTCCGAAATTGAAGTCGGTATTGAGCGTGTATTCCTCACGCGCATAATATAGGCCCGCAGTGATCCCGAGGTGTGAATCGAGGAACGCGTCCTTGTCCGAGATGAACTGAAGCTCGTGGCTTTGGGCCAGGCTCTTGGTAAAGCGCAGAACCTTCAGAAGATCGTACGAGGTGCCGACGGTGTCGCCGATCTGCTGTTCGTTTTGCCAGTTGCGATAGCTGTTGATCAGGCGAATATCCGCTACCGGAGATACTTCATAGGTCAGTTGGCTTGTAATGCCGTACTGCCTGTCGCGCAGAAATGGATCCGAGATTCTCTGCCGGAAAGTGTAGGAGGGTTCGTTGCCGACCACCGGGGTCACCCCTGCGGCACGATTGGCGAACGCGGTGTATCCGTTGAGCAAGGCGGCCGGCGCCGTCTTGGTATATACCAGCTGCGGGTACACGCCATCGCCGGTCGTCTTGCTGTAGTCGCCGCGGACTACCCAGGTCAACGCAGGAAGTATTTCCCATTTGGCAGATGCACGTCCGACAAAACCGTCGCGATCGCCATAAGTGCGACCGTCGAGCAAGTTGTTGTAGTAGCCTCCGCTGGTCGAATTTTTTCCGGCGAAGCGGACGGCAAACGTTTCCGAGACCGGCAAATTGACCACGCCGGTTGCCGAGAACGATTCGTGATTGGCGGCTTCGAAGTCCAGACTGAGGGTCCGATCGCGCAACGAGGGCGCGTTGGTGTTGATCGAGATCGCACCCAGAGTAGCGTTGCGGCCGAACAATGTTCCCTGCGGGCCGGAAAGCACCTCGACGCTGGCGACGTCGAGGAACGAGGACAGTATCGCACCGGGGCGCGGGATGTATGCGCCATCGATGTAGGATGCGACTTCGGAATCGACCGGTGTGTTCGCGGCAGAGCCAAAGCCCCTGATGCGGATCACGACGCCCGAGCTAAAGATCGTATTGTTGATCTGCAATGACGGCGCGAGCTTCTGCAGCGCGACCGGGTCGTTAATGCCGGCTCGAATCAGCGTTTCGCCGGTGACGGCAACGATCGAGAGCGGAACATTCTGGATGTCCTCTTCGCGCTTCTGTGCCGTGACGATGATTACGTCGCGCCCGGACTCCGCTTCGGCCTGAGCCTCTTCCGGTGTGGTCTGGGCCCAAGCCGTGTTCGACGACAGCGCCACGGCGGCGGCGCTCGCCAGCAAGAATGTCCGCATGATTTCCCCTCCAAAACTTGTTTTCGTTCGGTGCAGGACCGATCCGCTTCGATCGACGGGATAGACCTGCTCGCTAGCGCTAATCAGATGATGCAGAGCGGCAGATGATGCTTTCAGGGCATCCCGCCGCTCAGCGGATCGGGATGGTCTCGACCCCGCGCGGACCGCTGGGCGGACGCAGCTTGATCTGGTCTTGCGCTTCGCCGGCGCGCACGCGCTTGAGCAAATCTTCGGGATCGAAATCGACGCCGATCGTGTTGGTCGCGAAAGCCTCGGTGAAGAAGTACTCGCCGGCCTCCTCGACGGTCGCGTAGTTGTCGACCTGGAACTCAATCTGGTTGTCGTCGAGATCGCCATAATACATCGACGTGGTCGGCCCGTGGTTGACGCACCACTTCGGCACGATCCCCGCATCGCGAAGCTTTTCGTAATTGCCGAGCAGCTCGCCAAGCGAGTCATAAGTGAACGCGATGTGGTGCACGCCGACCATACCGGCGGGTTGCGGTGCCAGGCCCGGGATAGCGACAAAGGCGATCCGGTGGTGCTCGTCGTCATAAGCGAGGAACGCGATTTCATCGTTCTCGAACGCCACTTCCGCGTTGAGTACGAGCTTGTACCAAGCGAGCATCTCCTTAAGCCGCGAGGTGCGCATGACAACGTGCGCGAGGCGCGACGGCGAGACAATCCCGGAGGTGCCGGCGGCGGGTTCTGCAAGGTTCAATTCGGACATCACACTCTCCTCATTCTGTAAAATAGCACATTCATTCCGCCGTCCAACCGCCATCGACGATCAAGCTTGTCCCGGTGACAAGAGCGGAAGCATCGGACGCGAGGAAGAGCGCGGCACCCATGAGGTCTTCCACCTGCCCGACGCGCCCCAACTTGATATTGGCGAGCACCAAGTCGCGGAACGCGGGGTCCTGGAAAAACGGTCTGGTCATGGAGGTTTCGATGAACGTTGGCGCAATCGTGTTGCTGCGGATATTGTGGGCGGCAAGATCGAGCGCGAAGGCCTTGGACATCCCCTCGAGGCCCCATTTGGAAGCGCAGTAGAGGCTCCGGTTCGGCCCGCCGACATGGCCCATCTGACTGCCGATATGGATCAGGGAACCTGAAGCACCCTCGGCCAGCATCCGCCTGACGCAACCCTGCGCGACGAAGAACGCGGACTTGAGGTTGAGATCGAGCACCGCGTCGTAGTCCGCTTCGCTCACCTCGTGCATCGGCTTGGGGCGATTGGTGCCGGCGTTGTTGACCAGCACGTGAAATGCGGGGCGCGTTTCGAAGAAGCCAGCCACCGCAGCCAGATCAGCCACATCGAGCACCGCTGCCTCGGCGATGCCGCCGACCGCGCGGATCGCTTCCGCCCCGGCCTCGATCTCACTCGCCGAGCGCGCGATCAGCGTCACCGCGGCTCCGGCTTCGGACAACGCGGCGGCGAGCGCCAATCCGATTCCGCGCCCCGCCCCGGTGATCAGCGCGCGGCGACCGTCGAGGCGGAAGCTTGGGGTGCGCGGCAAGGTCACGCCGGTTCGAGCGGCTCGACCTTGCCCGCGTAGGGGACGTTGCGATGGCCATAGCGGCGCACCCGGATATTGGCCTGCTCGCCGTGCCCGGCAAAACCCTCGAGCGCGCACAGGCGGCTGCAATACTCCCCGATCATCGCGCTCGCCTCGTCGGTCAGCACGCGCTGGTAGGTGCAGGTCTTGAGGAACTTGCCGACCCACAGCCCGCCGGTATAGCGCGCCGCCTTCTTGGTCGGCAGCGTGTGGTTGGTTCCGATGACCTTGTCGCCAAAACTGACGTTGGTCCGCGCG
>DASZZS010000004.1:0-211823 GCA_035543295.1 Novosphingobium sp. | reverse complement strand
CGGCGCGGGCGAAAAGCGGCCTTACGTGGTCGATGATGCACTGGCCATCGCCAGCGTGATGAGCGCCACCGGCAGCTTCGACCACCGCGCGATCGACGGCGCGGATGGCGCGCAGCTGATGCAGGCGTTCAAGGCGCTGGTCGAGAGCCCACTGGGGCTGGTGGCTTGAGCGATCTCTGCGAATGGTGGATGCGCCAGTTTCGGCGACGTTTCGAGATGGAACGCGCAGGACGGCCACCGAAGCAGTTAGAACCACGATGGCTGACCCTGAACCGGATGGCGTTCATTCCTCCGATTAAGGCCAGACTTGCCCTTCCACAGACAGTCTCGCGGTTTCTCGATGACGCGGACGTTCGCCAGAAGAGCTTGAAATACGCTGAACACCAGCGCGCACAGATATCGGAGTGGTTGAATGCCTGACCAATACGACCTCATCGTCCTCGGTTCGGGCCCCGGCGGCTATGTCGCGGCGATCCGCGCAAGCCGGCTGGGACTCAAGACCGCGATTGTCGAGCGCGAGAACCTTGGCGGGATTTGCCTCAACTGGGGGTGCATCCCGACCAAGGCGCTGCTGCGTTCGGCGGAGATCTTCCACTACATGCAGCACGCCAAGGACTATGGCCTCTCTGCGACAGGGATCAGCGCCGATCTGGGCGCGGTGGTCAAGCGCAGCCGGGGCGTGGCCAAGCAGCTCAACCAAGGCGTCACGCATCTGATGAAGAAGAACAAGATCGCGGTGTTTATGGGCACCGGGGTGTTGAAGGGCGCGGGCAAGCTCGAAGTCACCGGCGAGAAGGGCACTGAGACGCTGAGTGCCAAACACATCATTATCGCCACCGGCGCGCGCGCGCGCGATTTGCCGTTCGCCAAGGCCGATGGAAAGCGCATCTGGACCTATCGCCACGCGATGACCCCGGCGGAACTGCCGAGCAAGCTGCTGGTGATCGGCAGCGGCGCGATCGGGATCGAGTTCGCCAGCTTCTACAACGACATGGGCAGCGAAGTTACGGTGGTCGAGATGCTCGACCGGGTCGTTCCGGTCGAGGATGCCGATGTTTCCGCGTTCCTCGAAAAAGCGCTCACCAAGCAGGGCATGACGATCCTGACCGGGGCGGGGGTCGAGACCATCGCTGTCACCAACGCTGGCGTCACCGCCAAGATTAAGGGCGCGGACGGCAAGGTGACGTCGAGCGAATTCAGCCACGTCATCGTCGCGGTGGGGATCGCGCCCAATACCGAGAATATCGGGCTGGAGACGCTGGGCGTGACCAACGAGCGCGGGATCATTGCGATCGATGGCATGGGCCGCACCAATGTCTCCGGCGTCTGGGCGATCGGCGACGTCACGCCGGGTCCGTGGCTCGCGCACAAGGCCAGCCATGAAGGCGTGATCGCTGCCGAGGCCATCGCCCAGGCGCTGGGCAACAAGGAGGTCCATCCGCATGCCATGGACAGGAACAACATCCCTGGCTGCACCTATTGCCACCCACAGATCGCCAGCGTCGGGCTGACCGAAGCCAATGCCAAGGCGGCCGGCTACACGGTCAAGGCCGGAACCTTCCCGTTCATCGGCAACGGCAAGGCAATCGCGCTGGGCGAGGCGGAAGGCTTCATCAAGACCGTGTTCGACGCGAAAACCGGCGAGCTGCTCGGCGCACATATGATCGGTGCCGAAGTGACCGAGCTGATCCAAGGCTATGCGGTGGGCAAGACGTTAGAGACCACCGAGGCCGAGCTGATGCAGACCGTGTTCCCGCACCCGACACTCAGCGAGATGATGCACGAAAGCGTGCTCGCCGCTTATGGGCGGGCGATTCATATTTAGCGGCTCAACGGCGCGTCGATCACCGCACTTCGCACGATATGCTCGAACACCGCGACGTGGAGCGGCTCGACGAATTCGCAGCCGAGTGTCTTGCCTTCATGCCAGCGGATCGTCGCGGTCAGCACCTGCATCCGGGGGATACGGATGCGCAGCGGACTGCCCAGCGAAAATTGCGGCAGCCAAATGATCCGAAACCCGGCCTGCGACAAATCGTCGATCTGGACCATCGCCCACGGCCGCGTGCCCTGCCGCGCTTCGCACAGCAGCGTCAATTTGGCGCGGCGCGCCTTGGTGCGATCAAGCGGGTGATCGACAGTCAGTTTTTTGTGAATCAAGGGTGCCTCCCGCAGGGCACAGAATTACGGCGCTGCACGTTGCGCAATGGTTATCGCAGCTGCTTACTATCGGGTTAGCGGCGCGATTTGTCCGCTTCGCGCAGCCATTTTGCGACCGCCAGGCTGCGCTGGACATGACGCCGCTCCGAGCCGCGCAGCGCAACGCTGAGATAGCGTCCGATCAGGCTGGCCAGGCGCGCCAGTCGCGGCGGTGCATCCAAGCCGGGCGCAGGACGATTCGCCGCGCGCGCAATCATCCGGCGCAGCGACTGCAGCCGGTCGCCACCGGGCAACCGCGCGACCCGTCCGGCCGCGCCCAGCTCGCTCAGCCGGGCCATATCGACCAGCATCATCGCCGCTGCATCGCGCAACACTTCGGGCGCGAGATCTGTCGGCGCATGGCCTCGCCAATCTACCACAACCCCCGGAATCCGGTCTTCGGCCAGCCGCAGCGCAATCTGGCAGGCAGGCACCGCCGCGATGCCATCCGCCTGCTGCCAGAACCAGTCCCAGTCGATTGCGCCGTGCCGCACCAGCAGTTCGATATCGAGCAGCAGCAGCGGCCCGTTGTTGAACTGGTGATCAAGCACCGCGTGGACGACCACATGCAGCAACGTATCGGCACTGCACAGCGTGGCAAATCCCGCGCTCCGGTCGAGCCGGGTCAGCGCTCTGGCACGCCATGCTTCGTCGCGTTCGGTCCACTCGGCGTTGATCGGATCGACCAGATGGGTGTGCACTTCGACATGCACGTTGTCGGGCGAGGTAAGCCCGGGCAGGTGCTTGTCGGCGTTAAGTTCTGTGGCTGCTCGACCAGTGAATCCCTTGGCACGGAGCAGCGCGTGCGCGGCCAGCGCCTGCTCGGCGGGCACCAGCAGGTCGAGATCGCGCATCGGCCGCAGCTCCGGCTCGATCCAGCCGCGCCAGACGATCGCCGAGCCCTTGAGCGCAACCGTGGGGATGCCCTCCGCCGCGAACAATCGGTCGATCCGCACCAGCTCGGCGCGTTGGCCCAGCGCGCGCAGGGCGGAGCGCTGGCTCGCTTCAGTCCATTCGCTCGCGAAGGGTTCGGGAATGGCTTGCATCCGCTTCGCCAGCAGCGGTCGTAAGCGATGCTGCCCTGCCATGCGGTCGAGCGCAGGCCAATCGATTTGGCTGATCGCCGCAGCGCCGCGCGGCCACAGCAGCTCGAACAGCGCGGGATAGCCATCTCGCGCGATCATCGGCGGTGCAGTGGTTTCGCGCATGGCTTTGACCTATCGCGATGCGCGATACGCAGCAAGCGAAGCGGGCTGGCGGACAGGGTGGGATTCGAACCCACGGTGAGCTTGCACCCACGACGGTTTTCAAGACCGTTGCCTTAAACCACTCGGCCACCTGTCCAATTGTCTTCGCCGCTAGCGCCGTAGCGGGCGATTGTCACGCCGGTTAGCCGTTTTCATCGCGGGTCGCCTGTGCGACACTCCACAGTCATGAAACTGTTCCGCAATCTCAAGCTCGCCCTGCCGCTCGGCCTCAGTATCGCGGCATTTTCGCCGCCGCTTCCGGTCGCGGTCGCACAAGTGAGCGAGGAAGCGGGGTTTCAGGGCTATCTCCAACTGCTCGCCGCGCGCGCGCGGCGCGAAGGGGTGAGCGAGGCGACGATCCAGCGCATGACCCAGGGGTTGACGGTCAACGCCCGGGTGATCGAACTCGACCGCGCGCAGCCCGGCTCGGGCAGCGGCGGAACCCCGCCGCCGTTCGACGCCTATCGCCGTATCCACGTCGATGCCGCGCGCATCGCGGGCGGGCGGACGATGTATGGCAATATCGCGGGGCTCACCCCGCAGGTCGAGCGCCAATACGGCGTCCCCGCGCCGATCCTGCTGGCCATCTGGGGGCACGAAACCAACTACGGCAGCTATATGGGCGATTTCGATCTCGCGCGCAGCCTCGCCACGCTCGCCTATGAAGGACGCCGCCGCGAATTGTTCGCGGACGAGTTCATCGCCTTGCTCAAGATGGCCGACCAGGGCGTCCCGCGCGCGCGAATGCTGGGCAGCTGGGCCGGCGCCTTCGGCAATCCGCAATTCCTGCCCAGCATGTTCCTGCGGCTCGCCCGCGACGGTGACGGCGATGGCGACCGCGACATCTGGCGCAGCCGCGCAGATACTTTGGCCTCGATCGCCAATTACTTCCGCGATGCCGGGTGGCAACCGGGGATACCGTGGGGGGTGCGCGCGACGATCCCGGCGTCGTTCGATCGCAGCTCGGTGCCGTCGCGGCTCAAATCGCCGACGTGTCCGCGCGTTCACGACCGGCATTCGCGGTGGAAGACCGTGGGCGAATGGCGGGCATTGGGGATCCAGCCGCAGCGGGCAATTGACGATAGCGCGATGGCGACGCTGTTCGAGCCCGACGGTCCCGGTTCGCCCGCGTGGCTCTTAACCGGGAATTATCGGGTCATCCTCCATTATAACTGCTCGAATTACTACGCACTTTCCGTGGGGTTGCTTGCAGATGAGATTGCCCATTAACCGATTCGCACCGCTTGCGGCTTTTGTGGCGCTGGCCGCCTGCGGGGCAGCCACGGCTGAGCCGGTATCGGTCCAGATTGCGCCGAGCGGCCCCGCTGCCGACTATCCGATGGTGATCGGCGCGCCCTTCACCATCGACGGCGTGACCTACAAACCCTCTGATACGATGAACTACGACGCGGTCGGCTATGCCGCGCTGGGAACCGGGGGCGGCAACGCAATCACCGGCGCGCATCGCACGCTGCCGCTGCCCAGCTACGTCGAGGTGACCTCGCTCGACACCGGCAAGACCATCCTGGTGCGAATGGAGCGGCGCGGGCCGATGACCAATGCGCGGCTGGTCGAGCTTTCGCCCGGCGCCGCTGCGCAGCTTGGCCTGACCGGCGACCGCGCGCCGATCCGCGTGCGCCGCGTCAACCCGCCCGAGCCCGAACGCTCGGCGCTGCGCCTGGGGGGCCGCGCGCCCGAGCGGATGGAAACCCCCCGGTCGCTGCTCGCGGTGCTGATGCGCAAGCTCGACCAGCAGAACGGCGCGGCACCAGTGCCGGTCGGCTTGCCTGCGACGCTGCCCGTGACCGTGACACCCAAGCCGGTGCCTGGCGCTACGCTCACGCCGGTCCCGCCGCTGCGCCGCCCGATACCGCGCGTCCGGCCCGAACCGCAGGCCGTGCCGACACCGACCCCCGCTCCCGCAGCGGCTGCGGCACCCGTCCGTGGCGCAATCGTGGTGCAAGTTGCCGCTTTTTCCACAAAAGCGCGCGCCGATGGCGTTGCTGCCAGACTGGGCGGTCAGGTCTCGCAAATTCGAAACCTTTGGCGCGTCCGCATGGGTCCCTTTGCGACGCAAGCGCTGGCCGATGCCGCGCTGGCGAAGGCCCGAACGGCGGGCTATAGCGATGCCCGAATCCAGCGCGCCGATTGATTGACCCCAATCCTCCGCCGCGCTGAGTCCACCTCGGCCTGACGGGAGCATTTGTTGTTACGCTATCTGCTGCCTGCATTGCTGGGGATTGCGTTGCCCGCCCAGGCGGCTGCGCCGCCCGATAACGCGTCGGCCGCGCCGGAATATCCAAGTGCCAGCGACGTTCCGGTTGTGCTGCTGGTCGATCTCGGCAGCGGCCAGACCCTGTTCCGCCGCAACGAAACCCAACGCTTCCTGCCCGCCTCGGTCGCCAAGGCGATGACCGCACTGGTCGCCTTCGAACTGATCGAGCAAGGCAGACTGCGTGAAGACCGGCGGATCGCCGTCCGGCCCGAGACGATCGCCATCTGGCGCGGCAGGGGCACGACCATGCCGCTCTCCGCCACCGACCGGCCCACCGTCAACGAGCTGCTATACGGTGTCACCATCGTGTCCGCCAACGATGGCGCGGTGGTGCTGGCCGAAGGCGCGGCCGGCAACGTTGCGGCGTGGTGCGGGTTGATGAACCGCACCGCGCAACGCATCGGCATGACCCAAAGCCACTTCGCCACCCCCAATGGCTGGCCGGATGGGGGGCGCACCTATGTTAGCGCGCGAGATTTAGCCATTCTTTCCGATGAATTGATTGGCAAACATCCCAAACTCTATCGCCGCTATTTCGGTCGCACCGAAATGACGTGGAATGGCGTCACCCAGAAGAATCACGATCCGACGCTGGGCATTGTTTCGGGCGCCGACGGGATCAAGACCGGCCATACATATGAGGCAGGCTTCAACTTTCTCGGCTCGGCCCAGCGCGGCGAACGGCGGCTGGTTCTGGTCATCGCAGGGACAAAGCACAGCCACAGCCGCGCCAATGCCGCGCGCGAATTGCTCGAATGGGGCTTTGCCGCATGGGACAGCCGCCCGCTGGTCGGGACCGGGCAGCGCGTCGGCGAGGCGCAAGTGCAGGGCGGCGATGTCCGCCATGTCGCCCTGATCGCGCCGCGAAGCTTTGCGCTCGCGCTACCGAAGGGCCAGTATCCCAATGTGACCACCCGCATCCGCTACAATGGCCCGCTCAAGGCCCCGATCGCCAAGGGCGCGACCGTGGCGGGACTTGAGGTCGAGATCGACGGGCAGCCGCCACATACCCTCCCGCTGGTCGCCGCGTCCGGTGTCGGCACCGCCGGGCCACTCGACCGGTTGGTCAACGGCCTCGCGGGATTGTTCTCATGACACTGGGCAAATTCATTACCTTCGAGGGCGGGGAAGGGGCCGGCAAATCCACCCAGGCGCGTCTGCTCGCCACCGCGCTGGAAGCCAGGGGCATTGCCTGCGTCGTCACCCGCGAGCCCGGCGGAACCTCCGGTGCCGAAGCGATCCGCGCGCTGCTGCTCGGCCGAGATATCGACATTGGGGGCGAGGGCTGGAACGCGCGCGCCGAAGCGCTGCTGTTCGCCGCCGCGCGCTCCGACCATGTCGAACGACTGATCCGCCCCGCGCTGGTCCAAGGCAAATGGGTGATTTGCGACCGTTTCGTCGATTCGAGCCGCGCCTACCAGGGCGGCGGCGGCGGACTAACCGATGCCGAGGTGCTCGAACTCCACCGGATCGGCAGCGGCGGGCTGCTGCCCGACCTGACCTTGCTGGTGGAAGTCTCGCCCGAGGTCGCCGCCCAGCGCCTCACCGCTCGCGATGGCGATTCGCCCGACAGGATCGGTGGTCGCGGTGCCAGCTACCATGATGCTGTGGTCCAGGCTTTCGTCCGCTTCGCCGAAGCCGAGCCCGAGCGGTTTACCCGCATTGATGGGGATCACAGCGCCGATGCGGTTCATCTCGAGGTCGTCTCGGCATTGTTGTGCATGCTCTCGGTGCCGTTGTGAGCTTTGCCGGCCATGACGATGCGTGGCGCGAATGGCGCGCCGCCATGGCGTCATCGCGGATGCACCACGCTTGGATTTTCGCCGGTTTGCGCGGGATCGGCAAAGCCAGCTTCGCCCGCGCCGCCGCCGCCGAACTGGTCGCCGAGGCGGGGATTCACCAACCCAATCCGGCCAACCACCCCGACATCGTCGTGCTCGATCCCTTGCCCGCCAACGAGGCGGAGGAAGCCAAGAAGGCCGAGGGCAAGCCGTTCCAACTCAAACGCAACATCACCATCGACCAAGTGCGGCGGATGCAGCAGCGGCTGGTGACGCGACCCACACTGGGCAGCCGCCGCGCGATCATCATCGATACGGCCGACGACATGGAAAAGAACGCGGTCAACGCCTTGCTCAAGGCGCTTGAGGAGCCGCCGCAGGGCACGTTCTTCCTGCTCGTCGCACATCGTCCCGGCCGACTGCTCCCAACCATCCGCTCGCGCTGCCGGATCTTGCGGTTCAACCCGCTACCCGATGCCGAAGTGGCGAAGATCCTCACCGATTCGCCTGCCGACCCCGCGACCCGCGCCGCGGCGGTGGCAGGGGCGGAAGGTTCGCCCGGCGCGGCGCTCAGCTTCGTCGGGCAGGACCTTGGCGCGCTTCACACCCTGATGCTGCGGCTGCTGCGCGAAGGCGACGAGCGCTTCGAGCTGCGCGGAATGCTGGCCGACGAAATCGGCGCGCGGCCCGACCGCGAGCGGATCGCTGCCACGCTCGATCTCGCGCGCGCGGTCGTCGCCAGCGAATTGGGGGGGGCGACGAGGCTGCGACAGGACAGGATCATCGCGGCGCATGCCGAACTGGTCCGTCTCGCCGGGCAAGCCCCGACTTTCAACTTCGATGCCGGGCTGCTGGTGATGGAAATTGGCGGGTTGCTGGCCTCTGCCGCCGCCCCTAGAGATGCGGCAGCCTGAGACATTTGAAAGACTGCACCCCGGCAATGGCCGAACCCTATTACATCACCACCGCGATCAGCTACCCCAACGGACGCCCTCACATCGGCCACGCCTATGAGGCGATTGCCGCCGATGTGATTGCCCGGTTCCAGCGCGCGCAGGGCCGCGATGTGCGGTTCCAGACCGGCACCGACGAGCACGGTCTCAAGATGGCGCAAAAGGCACGCGAACTGGGTATCGAGCCCGCCGCACTCGCGGCAGAGATGTCACAGTATTTCATTGATATGTGCGACACTCTGAATATCAGCTATGACGTATTCCAGCGCACTACCGAAGCACGTCACCACACCGCCAGCCAGGAATTGTGGCGACGGATGGAAGCCAATGGCGATCTCTATCTCGATCGCTACGAAGGCTGGTACTCGATCCGCGACGAAGCCTATTACGACGAGAGCGAGTTGATCGACGGGGAAGGGGGCGAGCGGCTCTCGCCGCAAGGCACTCCGGTCGAATGGACGGTCGAGGAAAGCTGGTTCTTCCGTCTGTCCAATTACGCCGGGCCATTGCTTGCGCTCTACCGCGATAATCCCGAGTGGCTGCGCCCCGAAAGTCGCCGCAACGAGATGGTCTCGTTCATCGAGGGCGGGCTGCGCGACCTCTCGGTCTCGCGCACCAGCTTCGATTGGGGTGTGAAAGTTCCCGGCCACGACAACCACGTCATGTATGTGTGGGTCGATGCGCTTACCAACTATTTGACCGGGCTTGGGTTTCCCGATCAAGGCGGCGATTTCGCCAAGTGGTGGCCGGTCGATCTGCATTTGATCGGCAAGGACATCGTACGGTTCCACGCGATCTACTGGCCGGCCTTCCTGATGAGCGCGAAACTGCCGCTGCCCAAGCAGGTGTTCGGCCACGGCTTCCTGCTCAACCGCGGGCAGAAGGAATCGAAGTCGCTCGGCAATGTCACCGACCCGATCGCGCTGGCCGAGCAGTACGGGGTCGATACGCTGCGCTATTTCCTGATGCGCGAGGTCGCTTTCGGACAGGACGGCAGCTACTCGCCCGAAGCCATCGTGACCCGCGCCAATGCCGAACTGGCGAACAGTTTCGGCAATCTGGCGCAGCGCTCATTGTCGATGATTTTCAAGAACTTGGATGGTCGAGTTCCAGCATGGGGAAATGCACCCGAAGATATGAAACTTCGGTCCGACGTTAGGAGCGCAGTATTAAACGACCTTCGAAATGACTTCGAAAAGCTGTCATTCTCGACAGGCTTGGAATGCTGGATGAAGGCAGTTTTTGCCTGCAACGCCTATGTCGATGAGACCGCACCTTGGGCGCTCAGAAAATCGGACCCAAGCCGCATGAGCGAGGTGCTTGGTACACTGTATCGCTGCATAACGGATCTTGCGATCGGTCTGATGGCCGTCGCGCCAACGTCTGCAAACCGGTTGTTGGACGGCATGGGGATTGATCCTAAAGATCGGACTTTCGACTGGCTCGCCAATGGAAATCCAGCCAATCCAACGGACCATAGGCTTTCTGCGCCGACTCCCATCTTCCCACGCCTCGAACTCCCCGCCGAAAACGCCTGATGCTGATCGATTCGCACTGCCACCTGATTTACAAGGGCCTGGTCGAGGACCGCGACGGGGTGCTTGAGCGCGCCCGGGCAGCGGGAGTAGGGGGCTTCCTCTCGATCTCGACCCGCCAGAGCGAATGGGACGAAGTCATCGCCAGCGCGGCGGCGCAGCCCGATGTCTGGGCCAGCGTCGGGATCCACCCGCACGAAGCCGACGCGCATGCCGATCTGGGCGAAGCGGTGCTGCTTGCCGCCACCGATCATCCCAAGGTCATCGCGATCGGCGAGACCGGGCTCGACTATTATTACGACAAATCGGATCGGGCTGTGCAGCGCGCGCTGTTCCGCATGCATATCGCGGTCGCGCGCCAGACCGGGCTGCCGTTGATCATCCACACCCGCGATGCCGAGGACGATACCGCCGGGATACTGACCGAAGAGATGGCCAAAGGCGCGTTTCCCGCGCTTATCCACTGCTTCACTGCTTCGGCCGAGTTTGCCGCAAAAGTGCTCGAACTCGGCCTGGCAATCTCGCTGTCGGGCATCGTCACCTTCAAGAATGCTAAGGATTTGCAGGATATTGCGGCAGGATTGCCCGAAGATCGCATCCTGGTCGAAACCGACGCGCCGTTTCTCGCGCCGGTTCCGCATCGCGGTCGCATCTGCGAGCCGGCCTTCGTGGCGGACACCGCGCGTTTTGTGGCCGGATTGCGCGGCGTTTCTCCCGAAGCGCTAGCTGAAACCACGACCCGTAACTTCTTCAATCTATTCACGAAAGCCGCGGCGTGAAGCTGCTGATGCTCGGCGCGGGCACCTCGACCGGGGTGCCGCGGATCGGCAACGACTGGGGCCTGTGCGACCCGGCCGAACCCAGGAACCGCCGCAGTCGCGTCTCGATCATCATCGAAAGCGACGCTGGAACGCGGCTACTCATCGACACCTCGCCGGATTTGCGCGCGCAATTGCTGGCGAACGAGATCGACCGGATCGACGCGGTATTCTGGACGCATGACCACGCCGACCATGCGCACGGCATCGATGATTTGAGGCCATTGCGCTACGGTCGCGGCGGACCGATCCCGGGTTACGCCGCGGGTGAAACCGTGCGCCGCTTGCGCCAGCGGTTCGACTACGTGTTTGCCGGCCAGCACGGCTATCCGACCATCGTCGCGCTCGAGAGTCTCGACCGGTTGCGGATGTGCATGGGCTTCGGTGTGCGCCATTGCCAGATGCCGCATGGCCCGGCGCAAAGCACCGGCTTTCGCTTCGATTGCGACGGAAAATCAATCGGTTATGCGACAGACTTCAGCGCAATTACCCGCGAGATGGTCGAACTGCTCGATGGCTGCGACCTGCTGGTCAGCGATTGCCTGCGCCGCGATCCGCATCCGACGCATGCGCATCTTGGTATGGCACTGGAACTGGCGCAGGCCTGTGGCGCTGGCCAGACCGTGCTGACGCATCTCGACAAGAGCATGGATTATGCGACGCTGGGCGGCGAAGTCCCGACGCATGTGGTCGTGGGCTATGACGGGCTGGAGCTGGTCGCATGAATGACGGCGGGACGATCGCAATCCTGATTGGAATGGTTGCATCTCTTGTCCTGGCGCTGCGGTCGTACAACAGTCATCGGCTCGGGTTCGAGCGGACTGCCGGATTCATCGTTGCATGGATCGTCATCATCGCCGGGCTGGCTTTCCTGATTCAACGGTTTTCTGCGTGAGGGGCCTCTTCTGTCCTTATTTTATTTAACATAATATATATTATCAATCTGAAAATGACCAAACCAGCGACAGCCCCCCTTGACCGCCTCCTCCGCATCATGACGCGGCTGCGTGACCCGGTGTCGGGCTGCGAATGGAATGTCGCGCAGAGCTTCGCCACGATCGCGCCCTACACGATAGAGGAAGCCTATGAAGTCGCCGATGCGATCGTGCGCGGCGACCTCGGCGCGCTGCGCGACGAGCTTGGCGATTTACTGCTCCAGGTAGTGTTCCACGCGCGGATGGCCGAGGAAGCGGGTGCGTTCGATTTTGCCGCTGTCGCCACCGCGATTTCCAACAAGATGGAAGCACGCCATCCGCATATCTTCGGCGATGTTGCCGACACTGGCCAGTCGCGCGATGACCGCTGGGAGACGCTCAAGGCTGCCGAACGTGTCGCTAAGGGTGCCCTGAGCGCGCTCGACGGTGTCGCCCTCGCCCTGCCCGCACTGCTGCGCGCCGAGAAACTCCAGAAGCGTGCCGCCCGAGTCGGGTTCGACTGGCCCGGGGTCGAAGGACCGACCGAGAAAGTCCACGAGGAAATCGCCGAACTCGCAGATGCCGGAACGAATGAAGAATGCGTTGAAGAGGCTGGCGATTTGCTGTTTGCCGCAGTCAATTTGGTCCGAGCCTATGGGGTTGCCCCCGAAGACGCCCTGTGCGCCGCCAATGCCAAGTTCGAGCGCCGCTTTCGCGCGATGGAGGAAATCGCCTCCCAGCGCGGGTTGGACTTCGCCAGCCTCGATCTCGAGCAACAAGACGCGCTGTGGCGCGACGTCAAAGCGTCAGAGGCGGCTGAAACGCCCTAGATCGCGCGGGGTCAGCCGCACTTCGAGCCGGTGCAACGGACCGCGCTCATCCTCGCCCGCTTCGATATCGCCCAGCACTTCGCCATTGGCATGAAGCCACGCCAAGCGCTGGCCGTCGCTGGCGGGCATCACGAACACATGCTTGCGCGCACTTGCGGTGAGCAGCGTGCTGACCTGTTCGAGCAGGTCGCTGCAGCCCATTCCGGTGAGCGCGGAGACCGGCACGATCATCTCGTCCTGCTTCGCCGCCATCTGCTCGCGCAGTTCGCTGGCATGGTCACCATCGAGCAGGTCCCACTTGTTCCATGCCTCGACGATGGGAATCTTGAGCACTGCCGCATCGGGTTCGATAAGCCCGAGCCCGCCCAGAACATGCAGCACCTGATCCTTTTGCGCGATGGTATCGGGGTTGGCGATGTCGCGGACATGGACGATCACATCGGCGGCCTCGACCTCTTCGAGCGTGGCACGGAACGCCGCGACCAGCTGGGTCGGCAGGTCGGAGATGAACCCCACCGTGTCGGACAGGATCGCCTTGTCGAGCCCCGGCAGGCGAATGCTGCGCATCGTCGGGTCGAGCGTGGCGAACAGCAAATCCTCCGCCATCACCCCGGCCCCGGTCAGCCGGTTGAACAACGTAGATTTGCCAGCATTGGTATAGCCGACCAGCGCAATCACCGGCCACGGTGCGCGTGTCCGCCGCTGACGGTGGAGCCCGCGGGTGCGGCGCACCTGGTCGAGTTCGCGGCGCAGCTTGGCCATGCGGTCGCGGATCATCCGGCGGTCGGATTCGATCTGTGTCTCGCCCGGACCGCCGAGGAAGCCAAAACCGCCGCGCTGGCGCTCAAGGTGAGTCCAGCTACGCACCAGGCGCCCAGCCTGGTAATCGAGATGCGCCAGCTCGACCTGCAGCCGCCCTTCGGCGGTCGCCGCGCGTTCACCGAATATCTCGAGGATCAGCCCGGTGCGGTCGATTACTTTGCGTTTGAGCTTTTCTTCGAGGTTGCGCTGCTGGATCGCGGTGAGCGCACCGTCGACGATCACCAGTTCGGCCTGGCCTTGCGTACAGGCGATAGCGATATTGGCGATCTGGCCTTCGCCAAACAGCGTAGCAGCGCGCGCCTCGCGAATGGGAATCGCGAAGGCATCGGCCACCACCAGCCCGATCGCCAACGCGAGGCCCCTCGCTTCTTCGAGCCGCGCCACGGCATCGCCACCGCGCTGGCCCCGCAGTTCCGGGCATACGACGAGTGCCCGCGCCCCGCGCGAGACCTCGCCCTTGGCTTCGTCAGCGAATGTCAGGCGTCGGCATCCTCTTCGCCTTCCCAGTCACCCGAAAGGTCGACCGGGGTGACCGGCTGGATGGTCGAGACCGCATGCTTGTAGGCCAGCTGGACGTAGCCTTCGCGTTCGAGCAGCATGCAGAACAAATCATAGGCCGCGACCCGGCCCTGCAGCATCACGCCATTGACCAGGAACATCGTCACCTGCACGCCCGCATTGCGGATGCTGGAGAGGAACACGTCCTGCAGCAGGCGGAGCTTTTTGCCCCCCTCCCCGCTGTTGAATAGCTTCGCGTCGAGCGGCGCGCTGGGCATGATCGTCGAAACCGCATGCTTGTAGACCAGCTGCGATTGGCCATCGCGGCGCAACAGGATCGAAAAATTATCGAACCAGGTGACGATGCCCTGCAGCTTGACGCCCTTGACCAGGAACACCGTGACCGGGACCTTGTTCTTGCGCAGCAAGTTGAGGAACTGGTCCTGCAAATTCTGCCCCTTGCCGCTGGTGGTTCCGGCGGGAACTGGAATGGTCAGCGCATCGGCGCCGTCGCTCGACACTTCGGCAGGATCGGGTTCGGCTTTCGCGGCTTTTGCACGCGCAGTCAGGGTGCGTGAGGACATCATCGGCTTCCTTCTTTTTGGCGGCCGCTTGTGCGGTCCGCGATCTGGCCTGACTGAACCGCAAGGGCACAGGCAGAGCCGCGTATCATTGCCTATGCTATCGCGGTCTCCTTGCCGCGTAAATGCGTAAGTTGCGTGACCGTTCCGCAGAATAGTTTTGCGCTATTCTTCGTCCGCCTCGTGCCGGTCCGCCATGCCCAGCAGCTTGAGCTTGCGGTGCAAGGCCGAGCGCTCCATCCCGATAAAGCTCGCGGTTTTCGAGATATTCCCCGAGAAGCGCCGGATCTGCACGCGCAGATATTCGCGCTCGAAGTTCTCGCGCGCCTCGCGCAGCGGCACGCCCATCAGCGCCGAAATACCCGAATCGCCATTCATCCGTCCGCTGAGGATTTCAGTCGGCAGCATATCGGCCTCGATCCGTTTGAGCCGTTCGCGCGGAGTCAGGATGGTTGTCCGCTCGACCACATTGCGCAACTGGCGCACGTTACCGGGCCACTCGTAGCTCTGCAGCGCGGCCATCGCCTCGACGCTGATTTCGGGCGGCGGAATACCGTTGTCGGCGGCGTAGCGCGCGAAGAAGTGATCGACGAGCGAGGGAATATCCTCGCGCCGGTCGGCGAGCGACGGGATCGTCACCGGCACCACATTGAGCCGGTAGAACAAATCTTCGCGGAACCGGCGTTCGGCAATTTCCTTCTCGAGTTCGCGCGCACTCGACGAGACCACGCGGACATCGACACGAATCTGGCGGTTGCCGCCCACCCGCACGAACGACTGTTCGGTCAGCACGCGCAAGATGCGCGCTTGGGTCGAAAGCGGCATGTCGGCCACTTCGTCAAAGTAGAGCGTGCCCCCGTCGGCCATTTCGAGCAGCCCGGCGCGCACGAGCTTGCCGCCGGATTCCTCGCCGAACAGCTCCTGCTCGAACCGCTCGGGCGTTATCCGCGCCGAATTGACGCTGACGAAGGCATTGCCGGCGCGCGGGCTCCAGCTGTGCAGCAATCGCGCGGCGACTTCCTTGCCCGCCCCGGCCGGCCCGGTGATCAGCACTCGGCTGCCGGTGTTGGCGACCCGCTTGAGCGTAGCGCGCACCGTGTTGATCGAGGTCGAGTTGCCCGTGAATTCATCCGAGGTGGTAAAGCCTTGCCGTAACTGCGCGTTTTCCCGGCGTAACCGTTCGGTCTCGGTCGCCCGACCAACCAGCAGCAGCAACCGTTCGGCTTCAAACGGCTTCTCGATGAAATCCATCGCGCCGCGACTGATTGCCGAGACCGCGGTGTCGATATTGCCATGCCCCGAAAAGATGATCACCGGCAGTTCGGGCTCGCGGCCCTTGATCGCGTCGAGCACCTCGAGCCCGTCCATCGGGCTGCCGTGGAGCCACACGTCGAGCAGCACGAGTGAGGGGCGCCGCTGGTCGATCGCGTCGAGCGCCGCCTGGCTGTCGCCCGCGGTGCGGCATTCGTAGCCCTCGTCGCTGAGCACACCCGCAACCAGTTCGCGGATGTCGCGTTCATCGTCAACGATCAGAATATCGAGGGCCATGCCGTCTCCGTTTCCATGATTTGCGTCATTCTGCAGCCTCCGCGCCGCGGTGTCCGCCCACCGGATCGCGGGCGAAGCGCAGGCTGACCCGGGTTCCACCGTCGTCGTTGACCGCGAACACCATGTCGCCGCCGTGCTCCTCGACGATCTTCTTGACGATCGCGAGTCCGAGCCCGGTACCCTTGTCGCGCGTCGTCACGTAAGGTTCGACGATCCGCTCGCGATCTTGCGGCAGGCCGATGCCGTTGTCGGTCACAGTGATGCAAATCGCCTCGCCGTCGTCCGCCATCTGCACGGTAACGCAGCCGCGATAGTCGACCGGCGCAACCTTCGTCTGCGCCTCGACAGCCTCGACAGCGTTCTTGAGGACATTGGTCATCGCCTGGCCAAACTGATGTCGATCGCACGAGATTGGGGGAATCTGGCGATCGGCGGTGAGGGCAAAATCGATGTCTGGCCGCGCCACTTCCTGGAGGAACAGCGCCTGCCGCGCGAGATCGACCGCATCCTCGCTGCGGAACAGCGGCTTGGGCAGGCGCGCAAAGGAGGAGAACTCGTCAACCATCTTGCGCAGGTCGCCGACCTGGCGGATGATCGTGCTGGTCAGCTCCTCGAACAGCTCGGGATCGGTGGTGATCTGCTTGCGATAACGGCGGTTGAGCCGCTCGGTGGCGAGCTGGATCGGGGTCAGCGGGTTCTTGATCTCGTGTGCGATGCGCCGCGCGACGTCGGACCAGGCGGCCTGGCGCTGATCGAGCAGCTGGCGCGTAATGTCCTCGAAAGTGATGACGTGTCCGGCCCGGTCGCGGGTGACGCGCACAGCCAGGGTCAGCAGATCATTGCCCTTGCTGTATTGCACGATGCCGCTGTCGAGCTCGGCATCGACCAGCGCGGCGAGCTGCGGTGCCATTTTGGACAGCTTGACTCCCGACCGGCTCGGCCCCGCAATATCGAACAGCAGCTTCTGGGCCGAACTGTTGATCAGGCGAACCGCACCCGCCGCATCGACCGAAATCACCCCTGCCGTGACCGATTCGAGCACCGCCTCGATAAACGCGCGACGTTCCTGGACTTGCTGGTTGGCGCTGACAAGATCCTTGGTCTGGCGCTCGATCTGTTCGGTCATGCGGTTGAAAGCGCGATTGAGCAGGCCGATCTCGTCCGCCCCGGTGCGCCCTTCGATCCGCAAGGCGTAGTTGCCGCTGCCGACCCGCCGCGCCGCGCCGACCAGATCGTACAGCGGCTTCACTTGCCGGTCGGCAAAGCGCAGCGCGAACCAGATCGCGAGGCCGACCAATGCCAGGGAAGCAACGAACAGCGCGACGTTGAAACGCAGCTGGAGCACCCGCGCGCGGCTGGTCAGCACATCATAGGCGCGCACGATGTTCTGCGCGCGCTGGCCTTGACTGAACGAGAGCAAGTCCGAAATGCGCGCAGCGTAAAGATACACCCCTGCATCGCGGTCGATCGGGGTGTAGGTTTCGATCCGGTTGGCGCTGGCGTTGATGACCATCGGGTCGCCGGCATCGAGGCGCCGCTGGATCTCGCGCGAGATGTCCTGCGACAGGCCCGCCTCGCCGCGCGCGAAAGCGACCTTGTGCAGCTGCCCGTCGCGACCTTTCTGCAGGATGACCGACTCGTCGAGCTTCCGGTAAATCACCTGGTTCGAGTAATAGGCCGCAAAGCCCGGACTGGTGATCTGCTGCTGGCTGAGGAAATCGCGCAAGTCGCCCGCCATCGCCAGCGATTCATATTCGACATCGCGCTGGGTCTGTTCGTAATAGCCGCGCGCCAGCTTGTTGGCGTTCTCCAGCAACCCGCGCGAATTGTCGGAGAACCAGAACTCGACCCCCGACTGGAACAGCCATGAGGCGAAGATCACCACCAGCAGCGTGGGCACCGCCGAGATCATCGAAAACAGGAAAACGAGGCGGACGTGAAGCCGACCAGTGCCCGCCGCGCTTTCCGCCGCACGCCGCAACGCGATCCTTCGGCCGAGCAAGACCAGGATCGCCATCGCCGGGACCAGCGTGCCGACCAGCAGCGTGGCGGTCAAATCGGTCGGGACGAGCTGGTTGCGGCTCGATTGCGTGTTGAGCGTCACCCAGGTGAACAGCGTCATCACCGTGAAGGCGACGAGCGACACAATCTCTACCACCGCGAAGAAATTGGCGCGGCGGGCGGTTATCTGAAACCGCCGCCACCAGCGCGGCCAGCGCCGGTTGCGCAGAGGCTCGACCTTGTCCATGGTTGCCCAGTTACAACAGGACTGTTGCACATTTGCAAGGGTGTTTGCGTCCAAGTGCTGTTAGCGGCGCGGCAAGTAATCCTCCGGGTCGATCGCCAGTTCGGTCAGGCGCTTGCGCAAGGTGTTGCGGTTGATCCCGAGCATTTGCGCCGCGCGCAGCTGGTTGCCCGCGGTGCGGCCCAGCACTTCGATGAACAACGGCTGTTCGAATGCCGCGAGTGCGGCGTCATAGACCGCACCCGGAGGCGGTTCATGCGCGCTGAGCCACTGGCGCACCGCGCGGTCGATGCCCTCGCCTGCCGCCGGTTCGCCTGACTGCTGCACTTCGGTCAGCAAGGGTAAAATCGCCGCCGCATCGACCAGGTCTTCGCGGGCCAGCAGCGCAAGGCGGTAGATGAAATTGCGCAGCTCGCGGACGTTCCCGCGCCACGGCTGGTGGGCCAGAAGGTTCGCGGCTTCGTCGCTCAACTGGCGGCGCGGCAGACCTTCGCCAGCAGCAAGCTGAAGGAAGTGGCGCGCGAGCGCGGCGACATCGTCGGGCCGGTCGCGCAACGGCGGAAGGGTGATCGGCACGACATTGATCCGGTAGAACAGGTCTTCGCGAAACTGGCCCGCCGCGATCATCGGCCCAAGATCGCGATTGGTCGCGGCAATGATCCGCACATCAACCTTGACGTCCTCGCGCCCACCCACCCGCCGGATGCTGCCCGATTGCAGCGCGCGGAGCAGCCGGGTTTGCGCCTGCATCGGCATGTCGCCGATCTCTCGAGGAACAGCGTGCCGCCCCCCGCCTGCTCGAACTTGCCGATGTGGCGCGCGACTGCGCCGGTGAACGAGCCCTTCTCGTGCCCGAACAACTCGCTCTCGATCAGTTCGGCCGGAATTGCTGCAGTATTGACCGCCACGAACGGCCCGGCGCGGCGCTGACCAAGCTGGTGGATCGCCTCGGCAACCAGTTCCTTCCCGGTCCCCGATTCGCCAAGCACCAGCACGGTCAGATCGTTACGCAGGACGCGGGTGATCATCCGGTAGACTGCCTGCATCGCGGCGCTGCGGCCCACCAGCGGCAGCCCCGCCCCATCGGGTTCGACATGATCGGAGAGCACGGCGCTCGACGCGCCCACCGCTTGGCGGACGGTGCGCGCCAACTCGTCGATATCGAATGGCTTGGGGAAATACTCGAACGCGCCGGTATCGCTGGCGCGCACTGCGGTATCGAGCGTGTTTTGCGCCGAAAGAATGATGATCGGCATGCCGGGATGCGCGGCGCGGACGCGTGGCAGGCTCTCGATCCCGTCGCCGTCGGTCAGCACCACGTCGGTTACGAGTGCGGCGTAGCTTCGCTCGGCAAGCAGTTGGTCACGAACCATAATGCTGTCACAACGTGAAACGCTGAAGCCCTCCGCCTTGAGCGCGGCGGTGATGACGATCGCGATCGATTCGTCGTCTTCGACCAGCAGCACGCTCACGCCGCGCGCTCCTTGCGCAGATGCGAGCTTTCCGGTGCCATCGGCAAATGCACGCGAAAGTGGGTCCACCCGCCGCTTTCGTCGCGGTCATGTCCGATCCGGCCGTCCATATCGCGCACCAGTCGGCGCACCAGCGCCAGCCCCAGCCCTTGCCCGCTTTTCTTGGAGGTGACGAACGGCTCGAACACATGCTCACGCAAGGCGGGATCGACTCCGGGTCCATTGTCGCTGACGCGCAGCTCGATCGGCAGCCGCACCGTATCGCCTTGCGCATTGCGATGGAGCTGCAAGCCGCTGGCGAAGCGCGTACCCACGACAATCTGCGGGTCGGTCTCACCGCGGCACGCTTCGCTCGCGTTGGCGAGGAGGTTGATGAGCACCTGGACCAGCGCATCGACATTGCCGAGCACGGGGGGAAGCGAGGGATCGAATTCCTCGCCAATCGCCGGCGATTTGCCCCCTGTCTCCATAACCGCCCGCGCACGGCGGATCGCTTTATGGAGGTTGCAAGGCGCGACCGGCTGGGTGGTGCGGCTGCTGAGCGATTGCATCTGGTCGATCAGCTTGGCGATCCGGTCGACTTCGTCGGTAATCAGCGCAGTCAGCGCGAGGTCCGTGCCTTCGACCTTGCGCCCCAGCAGCTGCGCCGCGCCGCGAATGCCGGCGAGCGGGTTTTTGATTTCGTGCGCGAGAATTTCGGGCGCGCGCAGCATGCTGTCATCGCCGCTATTGGCATCGTCGCCCAGCGCCTCTGCCCCGCCAAAGTCGTTTAGAGTCAGCACTTGCCAGCCCGGTTGGTCGAGTACCGGGGCAATTGTGACGTCAAGCCGCCGGTTGCCCTGCCCGGCCACCGCCACGCCGATCGCCCGCGCCGAAACTTGCGCTTCGCTATCGTCCAGCCGCTCGGAAATACGCGGGTCGTCGAAGCTCATCGCTTCGCGCAACGCCCGGCCCGAGAGGCGGCGAAAGCTCTGACCGAGGAACTGCTCGGCCGCCGGATTGGCTGCCGCGATCCGCTGCCCCGGTGCCAGCAACACGACGGCAAGCGGCAGGCTGGAGAGCTGGCGCTGCGCGTCGGGCACGGGCATCACGCCGCCCGGGGCAATGCGATGGGTGCATCAAGCAAGGGCGCGTAAAAGTCGGTGAGCATGCGGATCACCGCGTCCGCATCGTCGACGAAGTTGACCCGGTTGCGGAATTCCGCCGATGCCGGCAGCCCCTTGGTGTACCAACCCAGATGCTTGCGCGCCATGCGCACCCCGGTTTCTCTGCCATAGTGCTCGAGTATTGCCTGGTAATGTTCGATAATCAAAGCAAATTGCTGTTCGATCGACGGATCGGGAATGTGCGTGCCGTGCCCGAGCCAATGCATCATTTGGCCCAGCAGCCACGGCTTGCCGTAGGCACCTCGCCCGATCATCAGCCCGTCCGCGCCGCTCCGCGTAAGCGCTTTGGCAGCATCCGCGATCCCGCAGATGTCGCCGTTAACGATGACCGGGAGCGAGACCGCCTGCTTGACCCGGCGGACGAAGGCCCAATCCGCCTCGCCCCGGTACATCTGATTGCGCGTGCGGCCGTGAACCGTGATCATCTTCGCTCCGAGATCCTCGGCGATATGCGCGAGTTCGGGTGCATTGAGGCTGTCATGGCACCAGCCCATCCGCATCTTGACCGTCACCGGCACGTCGACCGCCTCGACCGTCGCCTTGATCAGGCTGGCGGCCAGCGGCAGGTCGCGCATCAGCGCCGATCCGGCCTCGCCATTGACCACCTTCTTGACCGGGCAGCCCATGTTGATGTCGATGATCGCCGCGCCGCGGTCCGCGTTGAGCTTGGCCGCTTCGGCCATTTCACTGGGCGAACAGCCGGCGAGCTGGAGCGAGACCGGCTCCTCCACCGCATCCCACGCCGCTTTTTGCAACGATTGGCGCGTTTCGCGGATCATCGCCGGGCTGGCGATCATCTCGGTAACATTGAGCCCCGAGCCGAAGCGCCGCACCAACTTGCGGAACGGCATGTCGGTGACGCCGGTCATGGGCGCGAGGATCACCGGACTGGCAATCTCGATCGGCCCGACCATGATCGGCGACAATTTTGGAGGAACGGAAAGCGGATTCATCATTCTGCCTAAAAAACGGGCAGCGCATAGTGGATTGCCCGCGCGGCGGCAAGCGATTACCCGCGCAGGGCATGTCTGCCGCTCCCACCCCCACACCCACCATCGCCGCGGTAATCGTCGCCGCCGGGCAAGGACTGCGAGCCGGCCAACCCTTGCCCAAGCAGTTCGCACTGTGGCGCGGCAAGCCGGTGGTGCGTCATTCGGCCGAAGCGCTGGCAGCGACGGGAATTACGCCAATCGTCGTGGCGATACCGGACGGGGCGGACGGGATTGCAGCGCAGGCGCTTGTGGGCATCTCCGGAGTCCGGCTGATCATTGGTGGCGAAACCCGCCAGCAATCGGTGCGGCTGGCGCTTGAAGCGCTTGAGGGAGAAGCGCCCGAGCTGGTCCTGATCCACGACGCCGCGCGGCCCGCCCTGCCCGCTGCTGTAATCGACCGGCTGATCGCAGCTCTCGCCGTTCACCCCGCAGCCATTCCAGTGTTGCCAGTCATCGACAGCATGATCGAAGCCAACTCCGATACGATGGGGTGCGCCGCTCCGCGCGAGAACTTGCGCCGCGTACAAACCCCGCAGGCCTTCCGTTACGCCGAAATCCTCGCCGCACACCGCGTCTGGACGGGCGAGCCGAACGCAGGGGACGACGCGCAAGTTGCGCAAGCTGCCGGCCTGTCGGTGGCGCTGGTCGAAGGGGACGAAGCCTTGCACAAGCTGACCTATGCAGAAGACTTCGCCCCAGCCCTCAGCGCGGTGCGCACCGGGTCGGGCTACGACGTTCACCGCCTTGCGGTCGATGAAGAACTGTGGCTCGGCGGAATCAAAATCGAACATTCGCAAGGACTTGCCGGACATAGCGATGCCGATGTCGCGATTCACGCACTGGTCGATGCGCTGCTCGGCGCGATCGGCGCGGGCGATATCGGCAGCCACTTTCCGCCCGGCGATCCGCAGTGGCGCGGCGCGTCATCGGACCGATTCCTACGTCATGCCGTCGCGCTGATCGGAGATGCCGGCTACGCCATCGGCAATATCGATCTGACGATCATCTGCGAAGCGCCGAAGATCGGCCCGCACCGCGAGGCGATGCGCGCCCGCTTGGCTGAACTGCTGGGCGTTGACATCACCGCGGTGAGCGTCAAGGCGACGACTACCGAACGACTGGGATTTACCGGGCGCAGCGAAGGCATCGCCGCCCAGGCTACCGCAACCCTGCTCCGCTATTGATCCCGAAAGGCATCCCCGATGACCATGACCCGCCGCTTTGCGACCCTTGCCGCCAGCGTGCTAATCGCCCTTCCCGGCGTCGCGCAGGCCGCGCAAGAGGCTCCGTGCCTGACCCCGGCCGAGTTCACCGCGCTGTCGAGCTACGCCCTCCCCAGCCTGATCACCGGGGCCGCCGAACGCTGCACCGCAGTCCTGCCTGGTAACGCCTATTTGACCCGCAGTGGTGCCCAGCTCGCCCAGCGCTACGCCGCGCGCAAGTCGGCGGCCTGGCCGGGCGCAAAGGCGGCGTTCCTCAAAGTCAGCGGTGGCAACGCCGAAGTATCGCAACTGTTTACGGCGATGCCCGACGAGGCGCTCCAGCCGATGGTCGATGGCCTTATTTCGGGCATGATCGGCCAGAAACTGCCGACCGAGCGCTGCGGTTCGATCGATCGCCTCGCCAGTCTGCTCGCGCCGCTGCCGCCGGAGAACACCGCAGAGCTGATCGGCCTGGCAGTCGGACTCGGTTCGAAGTCCGGCAAGGGCAAAGTCGGCCAGTTCAGCATCTGCGCGGCATGATGCCGGATAGCCTGCTACCCGATGACGTCGTAGCGCTGGCCGCGCGGGTGGTTGCCGAGAATCGCACCGCCGGTCGCACCCTCGTGCTGGCGGAAAGCTGCACCGGCGGCCTCGTTGCGGCGGCGTTGACCGAAGTGGCGGGTTCGTCGGCGGTGCTCGACCGGGGCTTCGTCACCTATTCGAACGAGGCCAAGCAGCAGTCGCTCGGTGTTGCGCTCGATATCATCGACGCTTTTGGCGCGGTCTCGATTGCCTGTGCCTGGGCGATGGCGCAAGGCGCACTGAAGCACAGTGGGGCCGATGTGGCGGTAGCAATCAGCGGCATCGCGGGTCCCGACGGCGGCAGCGAGCAGAAGCCGGTCGGCACCGTCGTATTTGCCCGCGCGATTCGCGGCAGCGCCGAAGTCACCGCCGAAGAGCGGCTGCTCGATGGCTCAAGCCGGGCCGCGGTGCGGCATCAGGCGACGCTGATCGCGCTCGAACTGCTGCTGCCGTAGAGTTCCGCCGCGCGGGTCTCGAACGCGGCGACCATCTTGCGAAACGCGCGCTCGAAATACTGCCCCGCGAGCGCCTCGAACAGCGCATTGCCAAAGGTGAAATTGACGCAGAAATCGACTTCGCAAGCGTGCTCGTCCAGCGGCCGGAACAACCAGCGATTGTCGAGATCGCGCATCGGACCGTCGATGTAGTGGACCGTGAGCGAATCCGGGCGATGCTTGGTGACGCGCGAGGTAAACTTCTCGCGCAGCGCGTTGAACCCGATCAGAATATCCGCGATCATCTCGGTTTCGCTGTCCGAGCGGACCCGTGTCGCCACCACCCACGGGAGGAATTCGCCATAGCGCGCGACATCCGCAACCAGGTCGAACATCTGCTCAGCGCTGTAGGGCAGCGCGTGAACTTCGTGGATCCCCGGCATCGAACTAGCGCGCTTTCGCCAGTTGGGCCTCGCGCGCGGCGCGCATCTGACGAAAATCGTCGCCCGCATGATAACTCGAACGCGTCAGTGGGCTCGACGCGACCTGCAGGAAGCCCTTGGCCCGCGCGATCGCGCCATAGGCATCGAAGGCTTGGGGCGTGACGAAGTCGATCACCTTGGTGTGCCGGGGGGTTGGCTGGAGGTATTGCCCCATCGTCAGGAAATCGAGCCCCGCCGAACGCATGTCATCCATCACCTGGTGGACTTCGAGCCGCTCCTCGCCCAGCCCCAGCATCACGCCGGACTTGGTGAACAGCCGCGGGTCGTGGCGCTTGACCTGCTCGAGCAGGCGCAGCGACGCGTAATACCGCGCGCCCGGCCGGATGGTCGGGTAGAGCCGCGGGACGGTCTCCAAATTGTGGTTGTAAACGTCCGGTCCCGCGACAACGATTGCCTCGACTGCACTCTCCATCTTGTTGCGGAAATCGGGGGTGAGGATTTCGATGGTGGTCGCCGGGGTCGAGCGGCGCAGCGCTTCGATCACCTTGACGAACTGGCTCGCGCCGCCGTCGGGCAAATCGTCGCGGTCGACCGAGGTGATGACGATGTGTTCTAGGCCAAGCTTCGCGGCGGCTATCGCGACGTGTTCGGGCTCAAGCGGATCGACGCTGCGCGGCATTCCGGTCTTGACGTTGCAGAACGCGCAGGCCCGGGTGCAGACATCGCCCAGGATCATCACCGTGGCGTGCTTCTTGGTCCAGCATTCGCCAATATTCGGGCAGGCCGCTTCCTCGCATACGGTGTTGAGATTGAGGTCGCGCATCAATTGGCGCGTCTCGCCATAACCCTTGCTGGTCGGTGCCTTGACGCGAATCCAGTCGGGCTTGCGTTGGCGTTCAGGCTTTGGGGCAGAGGCTAGATTGTTCATGGCGCCCAGATAGTCGCAAGCTGTCCGGCTTGCCAGAGTGAATTACCCTCGCCATTAGGCGGCGCATGAGCAGTCCCGAACTCGACCGGCTGATCGCCGGTTATCGCCGCTTCCGCAGTTCCGCCTGGACCCCCAACCGCGAGCGCTGGCAAGATTTGCGCGATGGGCAAGAGCCCGAAGTGATGGTGATTGCCTGTTCGGACAGCCGGGTCGATCCGGCGCAGATTTTCGATGTCGATCCCGGCGAGATATTTGTCGTGCGCAACGTCGCCGCGATGGTCCCGCCATTCGAGACCAATCCCGGCCATCACGGCGTTTCGGCCGCGCTGGAATTCGCGGTGCAGTTCCTCAAGGTCAAGGAAATCGTGGTGATGGGCCACGGCATGTGCGGCGGGTGCAAGGCCGCCCTCACCCGCGAAATGCACGGCACCGAGCCGGGCGAAGGCGGTTTCATCGCCGACTGGATCGGCTTGCTCGACGACGTGCGCGACCCGATCGTGGCGGAACACGGCACCACAGGCCGTGCGGCCGAACGTGCGATGGAGCACGCCGGGGTGCGCGTCAGCCTGGCGAATTTGCGGACTTTCCCCTGCATCCGCCGCAAGGAACGCGATGGCGAACTTTCGTTGCGCGGCGCATTCTTCGCGATCTCCGACGGCGTGCTGCACGTCCTCGACGAGAGCACCGACAGCTTCGATCCGGTCGAATAGCGCAAACAGGAAAGGGCGGCGGTTTCCCGCCGCCCTTTCGTTTGTTCCAATGCCGGAAATTACGCGGCCGGCTTCGCCTTGGCGGCGGACTGGATCCCCCACAACTTGGCGAGCGCCATGCGAGGCCCGGTCACTTTGGCAAAGGTCGCCTGAGCTTCGGCATATTTGCCAAGATCGTATTGCGCGATCCCGAGGCGGGTGAGCACGCGCGGCGTATCGACGCCCGGCTTGGTCAGCGCAGCGGTGTAGAACCGTTCGGCCTTGGTCGCATCGGCATAGCTCAGGAAGGCATCGCCCGCCGCCATTGCGGTGGCGGCAGTCGCCCCCGCCGCGCTGGCGTCGCGCTCAAGCCCCGCGAGCGAAGCCCGGTCGGCGGTAATCCGCGCTGCGGCGGTGGTCTTCGATTCGCTCACGAACACGTCGTTGGCCCTGAGCTTGCCCGCAGCCAAGCCAGCATCGAGAATCCGCTGCACTTCGCCCGGCAGGCGGCGGGCGTCGGCTGCCTGGATATATTCGATGTAGTCGCGCTCTTCGTTGAAGCTTTTGGTCCGGTCCATCAGCCGCATCAGGTCGAGCGTTTCCTGCGCCGGGTATTTGGCGAGCTCGCGCACCACGGTGATCGCCCCCGACCAGTTCTCGGTCGTCGGATAATTCTCGACCAGACCCATGCTGAAGGCGGCCGCCTGATCAAGCAGGCGCGCCTTGTACGCAGCGCCGAGGCCGCGGCGGAACCAGTTGGCCGGTGCTTGGGCGCCTGCTGCCTTGCGCGCGTTGATCGCCTGCTGGAGGATGGTCAATCCTTGCGCAACCTGGTTGTCCTGGAGGTAAGCATCGGCCAGCAACGCATCGGCGTCGTTCTCGTGATAGCCACCTGTCGTCGCGGCAGTCAGCGCAGAGCGCGCTCCGGCATAATCACGGGCATCGTACGCGATCGAGCCGATGAAGAAGTTGAAGCGGGCCGCGTCGGCCGGGGTCGGCTTGCCGCTGTCGATCATCGCCTGGAGTCCGCGACGCTGCAGCGCCGTGTCCATCGCCAGTCCGCCCAGTGAGACGGCCATCGTGCCGGCGGTGTATTTGTCGTCCTGCGTGGTCGCAGCGGCGAAAGCGGCGTCGAGCCGGGCCTTCTCCCCCGCAACGGTGGCACCGAGCGCAACGATCGCAGCATCGCGCTGCGCCTTGGCTGCATTGCGCGCGGCTGTGCCCTGCGCCTGGTTGTAGGCATTCGATGCGGCATCGGCCTGCGCTTTGGCGGCGACCACGTCGGGCCGCGTCTTGGCGTTCTTGATCTCGGCGTCGAGCGGCGCGGCGAGCGTCTGGAACGGCTTCGACAGCGCCAGCTTGGGCGCGGCGGGCGGCTTGGGCGCGGCCAGCGCGGGAACGCTGGTGACGACCAGCCCGGCGGCAAGCGCAAAGCCCAGCGCGGTGCGCGTGAAAAGCTGGGTGCGGATCATGGTTACTCTCTCCTCGTAAACCGGATCGCGGCGCTCTGTGACGCGCGGTTCCGGCATCAAAACTTCCGTCCCGCCAATGACGGGAATTCGCCGCTTTGGCAACTCCCGTGCCGCCTATGGCCGGGCCACTGAACAGCGATTGAATACGGTTTGGCGCTTCCGTTCAGCAAAGCGCGGTGAGGTGTGGAAAACATGGGCTCCAAGCCTCATCTAGAGGCTGCTCGACTGGCCATTCAAGCGGGCTTGCCCTAGGGCCAAACGACAGGCCATTCCGCAGCAAAAAGAACGATTGAACCGCGTGAGCGACGACACTCCGAATCCCGATCCACGCAGCCCCGAGCCGGCGGGCCCGATGGGCGAATACACGCGCGTCGATATCGTCGACGAGATGAAGACCAGCTACCTCGATTACGCGATGAGCGTGATCGTCAGCCGCGCGCTGCCCGATGTGCGCGACGGGTTGAAACCGGTCCACCGTCGTATTCTGTTCGCTGCCCAGGAAGGCGGGATGGTCGCGGGTCGGCCCTATCGCAAATGCGCCAAGATCGTCGGCGACGTGATGGGCAATTATCACCCGCATGGTGACAGCGCGATCTACTTCGCGCTGGTCCGCATGGCGCAGGACTGGTCGATGCGCGTGCCCTTGGTCGACGGGCAGGGCAATTTCGGCTCGATGGACCCGGATGACCCGGCGTCGATGCGCTACACCGAAGCGCGACTGGCCAAGGTTGCGAACAGCCTGCTCGACGATCTCGACAAGGATACGGTCGATTTCGTAGACAATTACGACGGCTCGCGCCGCGAACCTTCGGTATTGCCCGCGCGTTTCCCCAATTTGCTGGTCAACGGTGCGGGCGGCATCGCTGTGGGCATGGCGACCAATATCCCGCCGCACAATCTCGGCGAAGTGATCGACGGCTGCCTCGCGATGATGGACCGGCCAGAGATCACCACCGAAGAGCTGTTCGAAATAATCCCCGGCCCGGATTTCCCGACCGCGCCGATCATTCTGGGCAACCACGGCGCGCGCTCCGCCTATCTGACCGGACGCGGCTCGATCCTCCAGCGCTGCCGCCACGAGATTGAGGAAGGCCGGGGCGATCGTCGTTCAATCGTGCTCACCTCGATTCCCTATCAGGTCGGCAAGAACGGCCTGGTCGAAAAGATCGCCGAAGCCGCCAAGGACAAGCGGATCGAGGGTGTTTCCGACATCCGCGACGAATCGAGCCGTCTCGGCGTGCGCGTGGTGATCGACCTCAAGCGCGATGCCACCGCCGAAGTCGTGCTCAACCAATTGTGGCGCCACACCCCGGCGCAGACCAGCTTCCCGGCCAATATGCTCGCGATCCGCGGCGGCCGCCCCGAAACGCTGGCGCTGCGCGATTTCATCGCCGCCTTCATCGCCTTCCGCGAGGAAGTGATTACCCGCCGCACCAAGTTCGAGCTGAACAAGGCGCGCGACCGGGCGCATCTGTTGCTCGGGCTGGTCATCGCGGTGACCAATCTCGACGAAGTGGTGCGGATCATTCGCGGCGCGCCCAATCCGGCCGCCGCGCGCGCGGCGTTGCTGGCACGCGAATGGCCGGTGGGCGAGATTGCGCCCTATATCCGGCTGGTCGAAGCGATCGAGGACGATGGCGAGGACCTGTCCGCCAGCAGCTACAAGATGAGCGAGCTGCAAGTCAGGGCGATCCTCGAGTTGCGGCTGCACCGCCTGACCGCATTGGGCCGCGACGAGATCGGGGGCGAGCTTGAAGGCCTGTCGGTCGCGATCAAGGAATACCTCGCGATTCTTGCCGACCGGGTAAAGCTCTACGGCGTGATGCGCGACGAGCTGGTCGCGGTGCGCGCAGCTTTCGCGACGCCGCGCGCCTCGGAAATCGCCCCCGCGTGGGACGGGATCGAGGACGAGGATCTGATCGAGCGCGACGAGATGGTCGTGACGGTCACGCTCGACGGTTACATCAAGCGCACCCCGCTCTCGACCTTCCGCGCGCAGAACCGCGGCGGCAAGGGCCGCGCGGGAATGGCGACCAAGGAAGAGGATGCGGTGGCGACGATGTTCGTTACTTCGACTCACAGCCCGGTGCTGTTCTTCTCGACTGCGGGCAAGGTCTATCGGCTCAAGGTCTGGCGGCTGCCCGAAGGCGGGCCGACCACGCGCGGTCGGCCCATCGTCAACCTTCTCCCCGCGCTCGACCAAGGCGAGACCATCGCCGCAGTGCTGCCGCTGCCCGAGGACGAGGCCGAATGGGGCGAGCTCAACGTCGTCTTCGCGACCGCCAAGGGGCGCGTCCGCCGCAACAGCATGGATGCCTTCACCAACGTGCCCAGCAACGGCAAATACGCGATGCGCTTCGAGGACGGTTCGGCTGACCGCCTGATCGGGGTTGCGCTGCTCACCGAGGGTGACGACGTGCTGCTCGCCTCAAAATGCGGCAAGGCGATCCGCTTCGCCGCCGACGATATCCGCGAATTCGTCAGCCGCACCTCAACGGGTGTGCGCGGGATGCTGCTCAAGGGCGACGACGAAGTCATCTCGCTGTCGATCCTCCACCGCGTCGGCGTCAAGGATCAGGAAGAACGCGAGCAATATCTGCGTTACGCCGCCTGGAAAGCGGAGCGCGAGGGCGAACCCGATATGGCTCCCGAACGCTTTGCCGAACTGGCCGAAAAGGAGCAATTCATCCTGACGGTCTGCGCCAACGGTTATGGCAAGATGTCGTCAGCCTATGAATACCGCCGCACCAATCGCGGTGGCCAGGGCATCACCAATATCGACAACATCGCGCGCAACGGCGAAGTCGTGGCGAGCTTCCCGGCAACGCGGGCCGACCAGCTGATGCTGGTGACCGACCAGGCCAAGCTGATCCGCTTGCCGCTCGAATCGCTGCGCGTCATCGGCCGCGGCACCGCCGGTGTTCGCCTGTTCAACGTCGCCGACGAGGAACAAGTGGTCAGCGCGGTTCGTCTTGCCGAAGACGAGAGCGGCGACGACGAACCGGCGGATGATAATCCGGTAAGCGACGAGGAAGCGGATAGCTGATGGCGCTGGAGATCGAACCTTCGGGACAGGCGTGCGGCGCGCGCGTCACCGGGGTCGATCTCAGCCAGCACCTTGATGCCCCCACACTCGCCGCAATCCGCGCCGCGTGGCTTGAGCATCATGTCCTCGCCTTCCCCGATCAGGCGATGGACGACGACGATCTCGAGCGCTTCACGCTGGCGATGGGCGGATTCGGCCACGATCCGTTCTTCGCGCCGATCGCGGGACGGACCCATATCGCCGCGATTCTGCGCGAGGCGGATGAGCAGACGCCGTTGTTTGCCGAGAACTGGCACAGCGACTGGAGCTTCCAGGCCGCGCCGCCCTCGGGGACCTGCCTGCTGGCAATCGATGTCCCGCCGACCGGGGGCGACACGCTGTTCGCCAACCAGCATGCCGCATGGGAAGCGCTCCCCGCCGAACGCCAGCGCGATCTGGACGGCCTGATCGCGGTCCACAGCGCCCGCCTCGCCTATGCACCAGACGGTACTTACGGCACGCGCGACAAGGGCCGCAGCATGGCGATCCGGCCGAGCCAAGAAGCACTGGCGGTCCAGACGCATCCGCTGGTCCCGACGCATCCCGAAACCGGGCGACGCGGGTTTTACAGCACACTGGGCTATATCATCGGCATCGACGGTTGGGAGCAGGACGCCGGGCTGCCTCTGTTGCAAGAACTGGCGCAATGGCAGGGGCGCGAGGAATTCACCTATCGCCACAAGTGGGAGCCGCACATGCTGATCATGTGGGACAACCGCTCGCTGCTCCACAAGGCCACCGGCGGCTATGAAGGCCACCGCCGCGAGCTGCACCGCACCACTATTGCTGCGTGGCGGGGCTAGGTCGGCCGCTCCCCCAGCGTGCCGATCACCCCCACGCAGATCAGGAATTGACCGAAATAATAGAGTGGCCAGATCAGCAATCCCGGCAAGACGCTGCGCGCCAGCGGCCCCATCCGCGCGAAAATCAGCAGGTCGGAGAGTACGAACATCACCGCACCGATGCCTACACGGTAGCGCGGAAAGCTGCTGGTCCACGCCGCGCCCGCCATTCCGCCCAGCACCAGCGCATAGACCCCGACGGGGAGTGCCATGGTCCGGTCGGCGGGCAACAGCCACGCGATCATGGGCGTGCCGGTGAGGAGCGCCACCGCCAACGCCTTCTGGCTTGGCGTGGTCAACTCCCGGCGATGGCGCAAGTAGAGCGCGATGGCGGTCAGGTGACCGAGCATGAAGCAGAACGCCCCAGCCTGGAAATTGAGCTCGAGCACCATGTCGCCCAGCGCACCAAGCGCCATGACCAGCGCGATTATCCGCGCGTCGGCAGTCGGATGGCGGAGCAGGGCATAGATCGCCAGCAAACCCACGCCCGCACCCTTCCAGACGATCAGGTAGAGTCCGGGCAGTCCTGTGTCCTTGACGAACCAGAAGCCGATCCCGGCGATCAGGCTCGCCACGAGCCACGGCCGTTGTTCGACAAACCCGCGTTTGGGCATGCAATTCCCCCTCGCCCGATGCTTGGCGTTGGAATTCCCTCCGCGCAAGCGCTAGGCGCATCCGATGCTGTACGACGTCCATATCATCGGTGGCGGTCTCGCCGGAAGCGAAGCCGCTTGGCAGCTTGCGCGGCGGGGTCTGCGTGTGCGGCTGTCCGAAATGCGCGGGACCGGCGAGCGCTCGCCCGCGCACCAGACCGACGCGCTGGCCGAGCTGGTCTGTTCGAACAGTTTTCGCTCGGACGATCACGAGAAGAACGCGGTCGGACTGCTCCATCATGAGATGCGCCAACTCGATTCGCTGGTGATGCGCGCCGCCGCAGCGGCGAGCGTCCCTGCCGGTTCCGCGCTCGCGGTCGATCGCGACGTGTTTTCCGCCGAGGTCGAAGCCGCGCTTGCCGCGCAACCGACGCTGGAGATCGTGCGCGAGCGGATTGACCGATTGCCCGATGCCGGGCTCACCATCGTCGCCACCGGCCCGCTCACTGCCGCGGCGCTGGCAGGCAGCATTGGCGGTGCGACCGGCGCGGACAGCCTGGCCTTCTTCGATGCCATCGCCCCCATCGTCCATCGTGAATCGATCGACATGGACATCGCCTGGATGGCCTCGCGTTGGGACAAGGGCTCGGGCCCCGATGGCGACGGCAAGGACTACATCAACTGCCCGATGGACCGCGAACAATACGCCGCTTTCCATCAGGGCCTGCTCGACGGCGAGAAGACCGAGTTCCGCGAATGGGAAGCCAATACCCCCTATTTCGACGGCTGCATGCCGATCGAGGTGATGGCCGCCCGCGGCCTGGATACGCTGCGGTTCGGGCCGATGAAGCCCGTGGGCCTCGACAATCCGCGCGATTCTTCTCCTGAATTTCCGAAAGGGCGCTGGCCGCACGCCGTGGTCCAGCTGCGCCAGGACAACAAGCTGGGCACGCTGTGGAACATGGTGGGATTCCAGACCAAGCTCAAGCACGCCGAACAAGTGCGGCTGTTCCGCACCATCCCGGGGCTGGAGAATGCCGAGTTCGCGCGGCTCGGCGGATTGCACCGCAATACTTTCCTCAATTCACCGACGCTGCTCGACCGGCAGCTGCGGCTCAAAACCGCGCCGCATATCCGCTTCGCCGGGCAGATCACCGGCTGCGAAGGTTATGTCGAAAGCGCGGCGGTGGGCTTGCTGGCGGGGCTGATGGCGGCGGCAGAACTGGGCGGCACGGACTGGCAGCCCCTGCCCCGCACGACTGCTCTTGGAGCGTTGCTGGCGCATATCACCGGCGATGCCGTGGCCGCCAGTTACCAGCCGATGAACGTCAACTTCGGGCTGTTCCCGCCGCTCCTCGAAGTGAAGAAAAAGTCGCGCAAGGAAGCTTACACCGCGCGCGCCAAGGCCGATCTAGTCGGCTGGCTCGCGGTCTGAGCGGCAGTTGCAACGCGGCTCTTGGGACGGCTTGGGCTTGGTCGTGGCGAATTCCTGCCGGGTCAGCACCCGGTCGCCATTGCCGTCCGCCCCCTTGAAGCGGTTGGAAGTGCGCACCGCCCATTCCTCGAAGCTGAGCAGATTGTTGCCGTCGACATCGAGCTTGCGGAAATCGCGCACCCGGGTCGAGAGCAGCTCGTTGCGGGTAATCTTCCCGTCGAGATCGCGGTCAAGCCGGTTGAAGCGGCGCTCTTCGCGCGTCGCCTCGTTGGCGGAGGGCAGCACAGCACCGCGCAAGCCCCGCCCGTCGGCGGTGGGCAGCAGGGGCTCGGTTTCGGGATCGTCGTCGTCCACCGCGGCCATGTCGGGCAGCGGAGCCCCGGCCTCGGTCGCGGCGCGGCCCTGCCACCAAAACATTCCCGCCGAAACCAGCAGCAGCGCGGCGACGGCTCCCAAGACGATCCGGTTCATGGCGCACGTCCCTCAATCATCAGCCGCCACCATAGTCCCAACTAGCGCCCGAACAAGCCGAGGCGAATAGCCGCCAGCCCGTCGCCCGGCGTTGCCAGTAGCCTTGGCTGACGGTTGGAGTGCGCGCGCCGGGCGAGCCCATAGAGCACCTGCAAGGGGCGCAGCGCCCGTCCAAGCCGCAAACTCGGCCAATCGGCAACGGCAAGCAGCGCCGCCGCCTCGGCTTGCAGCTCGGGATCGCCGAGTTTTTCCGCGCAATCGACCAATGACCAGCGGAAAGCCGCTGCGCTGGCATCCGCGGGGCCCGCACCGAGCTGGCTCGCCAGCGCGGCAAACCCGGCTGCCCTGGTGCTGCCGAGGTGTTCTATCCGCCCGGCACCATCGCCCAGCATCGCTTCCCAGCCATCGACCAATGCGCCGAGTGCCTCGCGCTCGCCTTCCCAACCGCATAGCGCCTGCAGCACCGGCTCACCGAGGGGCCAGTTCGTCCGGTCCGCGCCCAGCCGATCGCGCCACCAAGCAAGGCGGATCTGGCCCATCAAGGGCTCGTGCGTGGCGCGGACGATCCCCGCGAGCCGCGCATCGAGCGCGAGCAAGGCGAGCGTGGGCAGCCGCGTATCGCGCCGCGCATAGCTCAGCGCCAGTCGCTGCGCGGTGGGCAACATCGCCAACAGGGCCGCTTGATCCATGCGGCAGTTCCCCGCTGCGGTGCCCTGCTGTCAAGCGCGCAAAACATAGGGGTAACAGCAAATTAACCGCGATGCTTGAAGGACTGGATACCTAACCACCGTATCAGCACTGTGTTTAGGCACGCTTTCAGCAGGGGGCAAAATGCTCAATACGATCCGGCGCACCATGCGCAATCTGCGGTCGCATACCTGCGGCAACGCCACATTGCTGGTTGCGTTGGGCATGCCCGCGCTGATCGGCGGGGCGGGCCTCGCGGTGGATACCGCGCAATGGTACATGTGGAAGCGCGAGCTGCAATTCGCGGTCGATCAGGCCGCGCTCGCGGGTGCCTGGGCGCGGACCAAGACCTCAACGCAGAGCACCTATATCACGCGTGCACGGCAGGAGTTCACCGGCAACCTGGCGACGACCAAGACGATCGCGGGCACCGCAACCGTTGCGCTCGCGAACTTTGCCAACGGTGTCCAGAACAGCGTTACGGTTCGTGGTTCGGCGACTCGTCGGCTTCCGTTTTCCAGCCTCTTGACCAGCCGGGCGGTCACGGTGACCGCCTATGCCCAGGCCAGCTTCGAGGAAGGCAACACCTACACCAGCTGCTTGATCGCGCTCGACCCCGATGATTCAGGCGCGTTCGTCATTGGCGGTAACGCCCGGTTGGCAGCCGGCTGCGGCATTGCCGCGCTGTCGAATTCGCCGACCTCGATAACGATCAACGGCAATCCAACGGTGGATCCTGGTTGGGTGATCTCGAAAGGCGGCATTGACGACTGGTTCGATACCCACACCAATGCCGAAATCCACGAATACATGTCCGGTCTGGTCGATCCATTCGCCAGCCTGACCCCTCCGAACAACACCACGGCGCGCGCTTACAGCTGCTCAGCGGCGACGAGTGGCACGCCCGCCAGCACGACCACCAAGGCCACGGTCGCGACGCGAACCATCACCACTTACATCTATAAGAGGGGCGCCAACGCCACCAGCGCGACGGTGATTACCCCGGCCTATACTGGCACGGGCTATCATGCGAACACCGACACGACGGCCACCCAGACCAACGTGACGGTCGCCAACGGCACGACCGCGAGTACCCAGAACGGTACCCCGACTACGACCAACACTCAGGTCGCCGGCAGCGGCAACGCCAAAATCTTCGAGTTCAAGACGGTGACGGTAAACATCACCAATTCGAATGTCGTGGCGACGACGACGCCGGCCGTCCCGGGCGCGCCCGCGCAAGCTTCGTTGCTGCCGGGGACCTATTCGAGTATCGACACCAGCTGCGCCACGGTGCTGCAATCGGGCGTCTATGTCATCAACGGCGGCTCGCTAAAGATCAACGCGCAGCACAATTTCACCGGCAGCGGGGTGATGTTCGTGCTCAAGGGCGGTGCCGACATCACCATCAACGGCGGGGCCAACGTCAATTTGACCGCGATGAGCCAGGCCCAGCTTGAGGCCACCGGCCTGACGGCAACCCAAGCGGCACCGCTGGTCGGCATGCTGATTTTCGAGGCGCGCAACTCGACCGCCAGGAAGACCGCCAACAAGATCAACGGTAATGCCACGACCTATCTTAACGGCACGATCTACCTTCCCAACAGCGATGTCTCGTTCAGCGGGACCGCCGGGGTAACCAGCCAGTGCCTGATGATCGCCGCAGCGAATATCACCATCCAGGGCAATGCCGACATGTCGACCTTCTGCCCGCCCGGCGTTTCGGAAGACTCCATCGTGTCCACGGGCGTGCCGTCGGTGAAGCTGGTGGCATGATGTCGATGCTTCGCCTTCTTCGTGAACTGCGGCGCGACACTTGGGGTACCATGGCGGTCGAAACCGCGCTCGTCGTCCCGGTGCTCGCCCTGCTCAGCATTGGCGGCTTCGAAGTCAGCGCCATGGTTGCGCGCCAGAACGAACTGCAAGGCGCGGCAGCCGAAGCCGGGCAGATCGCGCTGGCCGCCTCTCCAGATACCGATGCCAAGCGGGCCACGCTGAAGAACATCATCGTGACGTCGACCGGACTGCCGGCTTCCAAGGTGACCATAACAATGAAGTTTCGCTGCGGCGCGACTACGACCCTGCAGACGACGAACAACTGCGCGAACGCCTCGGACAAGGTTTCGACCTATGTCGAGATTTACATGACCGATACTTTCGTCCCCAGCTGGAAGAAGTTCGGGGTGGGAACCAACATGACCTACCGCGTCACGCGACGGGTGATGCTGTCATGAACCGCCTGCAACGCCTGACGCGCGACACCGCCGGTTCGGTCGCGGTCGAGTTCGCCCTGCTCGGGCCGCTGATGATCGGGATGCTGTTCGGCGTGCTCCAGATCGGGATCGGCATGAAAGCTTACAATTCGCTGCGCGCAATCGCCAGCGACACGGCGCGGTATGCTGCGGTGAATTACCAAACCGCCAACAGGCTGACGAACACCCAGCTCCAAAGCTACGGCCGCGCGGTTGCCATCGCGACGCCCTATGGACTCCGCAGCGACCGGGTGACCGTTTCGGTCACGACCCCGACGACCCAAAGGGTCACCGGGGCGACCGAAAAGAAAATCACGATCACGTACAAAGTCGATACCTTGCTGAAGATTATCAACGTACGCGCAGTGAATCTGACTTACAGTCGACCTATTTTTCTGACGACCTGACGCTCCGCGCGGATGCAGCGCGTGCTAAACATCTTAACCATGTCCATTGAGCAGCCCCTCATGCCTGTGCGCTACGGTCGTTACCGGGAACGGAGCGCCTCGCCGGCATGGAACATGCGACCGACACTGCAACACCAATAACGAGCGACGTGTTGTGCCGTCTGCTGCATGACCGCGCGGGCAATACGCTCGCGTTGGTCGCCGCCGCGATTCTGCCGATCCTGGGCATGGTCGGCGGCGGGATCGATATGGGCCGCAGCTACCTTTCGCAAAGCCGACTGCAGCAAGCGTGCGATTCCGGCGTTCTGGCGGCACGCAAGAAACTTGGCTCGCAAATCGCCGCGACCGGCGAAGTGCCCGATGACGTCGCGGCAACCGGCAACAAGTTCTTCAACCTCAACTTCCGCGATGGCTCGTACGGCACTGAAAGCCGTGACTTCGAAATGACGCTGGAAAACGACTATGCGATCAGCGGGGTGGCCACGGTTACCGTGCCGACCACGATCATGAAAGTCTTCGGGTTCGATGAGGTGCCGATCCAGGTCGAGTGCGAAGCGAGGCTCAACTTTTCCAACACCGACGTGATGATGGTGCTGGATACGACCGGGTCGATGAACCAGACCAACCCGGGCGACAGCCAGCCCAAGATCGAAGTGCTGCGTGACGTGGTGAAATCGTTCCACGCGCAGCTCGAAGGCAGCAAGTCCGCAGGTACGCGCATCCGCTATGGCTTTGTGCCCTATTCGAGTAACGTCAATGTCGGATGGCTGCTCAAATCAGGCTGGATGGTCGACAACTGGCAATACCAGGGCCGCAAGGCGGTAGCGACCGGGCAAGTCGAAACTTACGACACCTACGCCGAGACTTACCAAGACGTCAGCGGCAGCTATGCACCGATAACATCGTATCAAGCCACCTCTTGTCCAACGTCGACCGCGCGATGGCGGACGCTGTCGCGGTCACGCGACCAGCTGGGCAACGAAACCGGAACCGTCAAGGTCACCGGAATCTATTACTGGTGCGACTTCTCGGACAGTGCCGGGGTCACCGTCAACGGGACCCGGTATAACGACTATGTCTATCGCTACACCAAAACCAAGACCGGCACCGCGGTACGCGATGTCTACAAATGGCGTTACAAGGAATACCCCTACGACGTCCGATTCCTGAAGGGAGCTTCGGACGACTCGCCGCTCATCGGCGGGTCTCTCACCGTGCCGATGGCCGGTTGGCCGTCGCCCTCGCCCACCCCCATCCAGGCGTGGTTCCGCGGCTGCATCGAAGAGCGATCGACCTATGAGATCGACGACTATGGCAACGTCGATCTGTCGAAAGCGCTCGACCTCGATATCGACACGGTGCCCACACCCGGCGATCCGGATACGCAGTGGCGACCGATGCTCCACGAGATTTCTTACGAGCGCAGTATCGATTGGAACGGCTGGGGCAGCTTTACCAAAAGCCAGGTGACCACGTACGACGACTACCTCAACGCGCAAGGCGCGGGCCTGTCTGCCTGCCCTGCCGCCGCGCAGAAGCTGCAGGAAATGGATGGATCGGAAGTCGCCGATTATGTCGATTCGCTGTACGCTGCGGGCAGCACCTATCACGATATCGGGATGATCTGGGGCGGTCGCCTGCTCTCGCCAACCGGGATCTTCGCCGACGAAAACGCCGACGTCGGCAAGTCGACCAGTCGCAATTTGATTTTCCTGACCGACGGCGAAACCGCACCCTATGACTTGACCTACGGGACTTACGGGATCGAGCCGCTCGACCAGCGGCGCTGGACGCCAAGTTCCGGGCAGTCGCTGACCCAAGTGGTCGAGGGACGCTTCACCGTGGCCTGCAGCGAGGTGAAAAAGCGCAATATAACCGTCTGGGTGATCAGCTTCGGGCTGGAGTTGAATCCCCTCCTCTCCGATTGCGCGGGTCCCGGCCACGCCTTCGAAGCACGCGACGCGGCCAGCCTCAACGATGCGTTCAGCAAGATCGCTGGCTCAATCGGCGATCTCCGGGTGTCGAAGTGACCGCCCTTCTCTCCCGCAGGCTCGCCAGCGATACGCGCGGTGCCGCGATCGTCGAATTTGCGCTGATCGCGCCGGTGCTGCTGATCACCATGATGGGCATCTTCGACCTTGGCTACAACATGTACGCCACCTCGATGCTGCAGGGCGCAATCCAGAAGGCGGCGCGCGATTCGACGCTCGAAGGTTCGGCGGGCAGCGAGGCGGCGCTCGATGCACTCGTCGCCGATGCGGTCCACGATATCGTGCCCGGTGCTGAAATGACATACGCACGTACGGCCTACACGAGCTTCTCCGATGTGCGGCAGCCCGAGGACTATACCGACGTCGACGGCGATGGCATCTGCAACAATGGCGAGCCGTTCGAGGATGCCAACGCCAACGGCAGCTGGGACGCGGATCGCGGGACTGAAGGACAGGGCGGCGCGCGTGACGCGGTGCTTTACGAAGTCACGATCAGCTATCCCCGCGCTTTCCCGATCGCCAGCCTGATCGGCCAGTCCAACCAGTTCACCACAGTCGCCAAGACGGTGCTGCGCAACCAGCCCTACAATCTGCAGCAGACCTCCGCGCCGACCACGGGCAACTGCACGTGACGCGCGCGCGCGCCCTGCTGCACCGCTTGCGCGCCAGCCGCTCGGGCGTGGCGATGACCGAGTTCGCGCTGTCGCTGCCGCTGCTGCTGACCGCGGGGCTGTGGGGGGTCGAGACCGCGCATCTGGCGATGATCCACATGCGCGTCAGTCAGCTGGCGATCCACATCGCCGACAATGGTTCGCGGATCGGCGACACCTCGACGCTCGAGGATCGCAAGATCTACGAAAGCGACCTCAACGATTTGCTGCTCGGCGCGAATATCCAGGCGGGCGACGCGCTCGATTTCTTCCAGCACGGGCGCGCGATCATCAGCAGCCTGGAAGTCGAACCCGGAAGCGATCGGCAGTACATTCATTGGCAGCGCTGCAAGGGAGTCAAAGTGTTCCCCTCATCCTACGGTGACGAGGGCGACACCATGGCCAACGGGATGGGCCCGCCCGACGAACAGGTTTCCGCCGAGCCGGGCGATGCAGTGATTTTCGTCGAAGTTGCCTACGAATACCAGCCGCTGGTCTCGGCGCGGTTCGTGGGTGCCACCACGATCAAGGCCACTTCGGCCTTTATGGTGCGCGACGACCGCGACCTGTCACAAATCTACCAGCGCGATCCGGGCAGTCCCGATCCGGTTTCGAACTGTTCGGCGCACGACGGATTTTCCTGACTTCGGCAGGGCTGACTAGCGGTAGCACACCTGCTTGACCGCCGCGACGATCCGCGCGGTGTCGATCAGCGCCAGTTTCTCGAGATTGGCGGCATAAGGCAACGGCACATCCTCGTTGCAGACGCGCAGCACCGGGGCATCGAGGTGGTCGAAGCCCTGCTCCATGCACAGCGCCATCACTTCCGACGCGATTCCGCAGGTCGGCCAGCCTTCCTCGGCGATGACGAGGCGATTGGTCTTGGCGAGGCTGGCGAGCACGGCTTCGCGGTCGAGCGGGCGCAGCGTGCGCAGATCGAGCACTTCGGCGTCGATCCCCTCGCCCGCCAGCGCATCGGCGGCTTCGAGCGATAGCCCGACCCCGATCGAATAGCTGACTATTGTCACATCGCTGCCCTCGCGCATGATCCGCGCCTGGCCGATCGGCAGGACGTGGTCGTCAAGCTCGGGCAGTTCGAAGCTGCGACCATAGAGCAGCTCGTTTTCGAGGAACACCACCGGATCCTCGCTGCGGATCGCGGCCTTGAGCAGGCCCTTGGCATCTGCCGCGTCGTAAGGCGCGATCACCACCAGCCCGGGGACGCTGGCGTACCACGGTCCGTAATTCTGGCTATGCTGCGCGCCCACCCGGCTCGCCGAACCATTGGGGCCGCGGAACACCACCGGGCAGCGCATCTGCCCGCCCGACATGTAATTGGTCTTGGCGGCCGAATTGACGATGTGGTCGATCGCCTGCATCGCGAAGTTGAAAGTCATGAACTCAACAATCGGGCGCAGCCCGCCCATCGCCGCGCCGGTACCGATCCCGGCAAAGCCGTATTCGGTGATCGGGGTGTCGATCACGCGCTTGGGGCCGAACTCTTCGAGCAGCCCTTGGGTGACCTTGTAGGCGCCCTGATATTCGGCGACTTCCTCGCCCATCACGAACACCCGGTCGTCGCGGCGCATTTCCTCGGCCATCGCATCGCGCAAGGCTTCGCGGACGGTGGCGGTCTTCATGTTGGTGCCGTGGGGGATCGCGGGATCGGCCTTGCGCGGCCTGGATACCGGGGGTGCGGCTGGTGCCGCTGCCGGTGATGGCGTTTCGGCTAACGTTTCCTTGGGTTCGGCAGCCGGAGCAGCTTCGCCCTCCCCGCCCAGCGTAGCGATCACCGTGCCAACCTTCACGCCCTCGGTGCCCTCGGGGACGAGGATCGCACCGATGGTCCCTTCGTCGACCGCTTCGAATTCCATCGTCGCCTTGTCGGTTTCGATCTCGGCAAGGATGTCGCCCGATTTGACGCTGTCGCCTTCCTTGACCAGCCATTTGGCCAGCGTACCCTCTTCCATCGTCGGCGAGAGCGCGGGCATCTTGAGTTCGATGGCCATCAGTAGCTCTCCACCAGCACATCGGTGTAGAGTTCGGGCGGGGCCGGCTCGGGCGAACTTTCGGCGAAATCGGCGGCGGCGGAGACTTGCGCGCGGATGCGCTTGTCGATGTCCTTGAGCTTGTCCTCGCCCATGCCGCGCTTGATCAATTCTTCCTTCGCGCCCTCGATCGGGTCGTGCTTCTCGCGCATGTCCTGCACTTCTTCGCGGCTGCGGTATTTGGCCGGGTCGGACATCGAGTGACCGCGGTAACGATAGGTCTGGAGCTCCATCAGCACCGGACCATTGCCCTCCCGGACATAGGCGAGCGCGAGTTCGGCCGCCTTGCGCACTTCGAGCACGTCCATCCCGTTGACCGCCATCCCCGGGATGCGGAACGAGGTGCCGCGGCGATAAAAGTGGGTTTCCGCGGACGAGCGCTTGACCGCGGTGCCCATCGCATAGCCGTTGTTCTCGATCACGAAGACAATCGGCAGCTTCCACAGCGCGGCCATGTTGAAGCTTTCATAAACCTGGCCCTGGTTGGCCGCGCCGTCACCGAAATAGGCCATGCAAACGCCGCCGTCCTCGCGGTATTTATGCGCGAAGGCGAGGCCCGCGCCGAGCGAAACCTGCGCGCCGACGATGCCGTGTCCGCCGTAGAATTTATGCTCGAGACTAAACATGTGCATCGAGCCACCCTTGCCCTTGCTGATCCCGGCCTGACGCCCGGTCAGCTCGGCCATAATGACCTTGGGATCGATCCCGTAGGCGAGCATATGGCCGTGATCGCGATAGCCGGTGATCACGCTGTCCTTGTCGCCGTCGAGCGCCGACTGGAGCCCGACCGCGACCGCTTCCTGACCGATATAGAGGTGGCAGAACCCACCAATCAGGCCGAGCCCGTAAAGCTGCCCGGCGCGCTCCTCGAACCGGCGAATAAGCAGCATCTGCTCATAGAAATGCAGCAGCTCGGCGTCACTGGCGGCATAGCGCTGGTCGGCGTCATGCGCTTCCTGAAGCGAGTGCAGCGCGAAATTTTCGTCGGCCGGTGCGGTTTTGGCGGCGGTTTTGCGAGTGGTGGCGGGCTTGGCCAAAATGCGATCCCCTGAACGGATTGTCGCTACGGCCTATAGGGGCAAGCGCCACAAAGGGGAACAGCCCCAGACGGATTTTGTGATGACTTCAACGCGGTTCGAAATGGCGCTCAGTTGAGCAGCATGACCATTTCATCGGGGTGCACGACGTTGAGATTGCTGCGCAGCAATTCACCCGCCAGATCGGGATCGGTATGGCGCGGATCGAGCAGGTCGACGCGGTTGCGCAGTTCGTCGCGCTGGGCCAGCAGGACCTTCAGCTCGGTCTGCCGTTGCTCAAGCAAGCGGTTGTTTTCGCTCCAGGCGAGCAAACCGCTCGGCCCCGCAAGCGAGATTCCGCCGAGCACCAGCAGGCACAACAACGCAACACCCTGGGTGAGCCGTTCGCTCGCCAGGCGGGGTCGCTGATGGATGCGTTGCATGGTGTCCAAGAATCATAGTTAATTGAGGGGATCAAGCAGAAACTTCGCCCAAACAGCTGTATTGCGACAGATTGAGTCAAATTCGCCACGACCGCCCCTCCGCCCGCTTGCAAATCGCTCCAAATTTCGTTACAACTGTAACCAGTTTACCGGAGATGATCATGGCTGACCTGTTCGACAATCCGTTGGGGCTCGATGGTTTCGAGTTCGTCGAATTCTGCGCGCCCGAGAAGGGCATGCTCGAACCCGTTTTCGCCGCGATGGGCTTCACCCGGATCGCACACCATCGCTCCAAGGACGTCCAGCTGTGGCGCCAGGGCGAGATCAATTTGATCGCGAACTACGAGCCGCGCAGCCCGGCCGCATACTTCGCTGCCGACCATGGTCCCTCGGCCTGCGGGATGGGCTTCCGCGTCCACGATGCCAAGCTGGCTTATGAGCGCGCGATCGAGCGCGGCGCCGAGCCGGTCGAAGTCCACGCCGGACCGATGGAGTTGGTGCTCCCGGCGATCCGCGGGATCGGCGGCTCGATTATCTATTTGATCGACCGCTACGGGCCGAAACTCAGCATCTACGACATCGACTTCGTTTATGAGGACGGCGTGGACCGCAATCCGGTCGGCGCGGGGATGCAGATCATCGATCATCTGACGCACAACCTCTACGGCGGGCGGATGGCGCATTGGGCCGCGTTCTACGAGCGGATCTTCAATTTCCGCGAGATCCGCTATTTCGACATCAAGGGCGAATATACCGGCCTCACCAGCAAGGCGATGACCGCGCCCGATGGCAAGATCCGAATCCCGCTCAACGAAGAGGGCCAGAAAGGCGGCGGCCAGATCGAGGAATATCTGCGCGCCTATAATGGCGAGGGCATCCAGCACATCGCCTTCTCCTGCGACGACCTCTTGGCCGCGTGGGACAAGCTCAAGGCGCTCGGCACGCCCTTCGCCCCCGCGCCGCCCGCGACCTATTACGAGATGCTCGACGAGCGCTTGCCCGGACACGGCGAACCGGCGGACCAGTTGCAGCTGCGCGGCATCCTGCTCGACGGCTCGACTGAGAACGACGACCCCCGGCTATTGCTGCAAATCTTCTCGCAGACCGTGATCGGCCCGGTGTTCTTCGAATTCATCCAGCGCAAGAAGGATGAAGGCTTTGGCGAAGGCAATTTCACCGCGCTGTTCAAATCGATGGAAGCCGATCAGATCCGGCGCGGCGCGCTCCAGGTGGAGGACGCGCAATGAACGACCATCCCGTCAAACTCGGCGGCATCCACCACGCCGCCTATCGCTGCCGCGACGCGAAAGAGACCGTCGAGTGGTACTCACGCGTGCTCGGCATGGATTACACCACCGCCTTCGCCGAAGATCATGTGCCCTCGACCGGCGAATACGATCCCTACATGCATGTCTTCCTCGATGCGGGGAACGGCAATGTGCTGGCGTTCTTCGAACTGCCGGGCCAGCCGGCGATGGGACGTGACGAGCAGACCCCGGAATGGGTCCAACACCTCGCTTTCCGGGTGCCGACGCTCGACGCTTTGAAGGTGGCGAAAGCGCATATCCTCGGGCAAGGCGTCGACGTGCTTGGCCCAACGCACCACGGTATCTTCCAGTCGATCTATTTCTTCGACCCCAACGGCCACCGCGTCGAACTCGCCTGCGATATCGGCACGGCGGAGCAATATGCCGAACTCAAGCGCGTCGCGCAGCCGATGCTCGAGGAATGGAGCGTGACCAAGAAAGCCCCGCGCCACGCCGATTGGCTGCATGGGGCGAATACGGCCGAATAAGATTGGTGCGCCCGACGGGATTCGAACCCATGGCCCCCAGATTAGGAATCTGGTGCTCTATCCTGCTGAGCTACGGGCGCCACGCGCGCTTCCTTAATTGAGCGCTTCGGGCGGCGCCACCGGAAATAGCAGCGGGGCGACGGTTATGCCTTCGTCGAGCAAGGCCTCGGCTTCATCCCTGGTGGCTTGCCCGTGGATCACTTCGGCGTCGCGCTCGCCGTAGTGGATCGCGCGTGATTCATCGGCGAATTTGTCGCCCACCCAGCGCGATTGCTTGAGCGCTTCGGCTTGCATCGTCGCCAGCGCTTGCACGAGCTTCGCTGCTTCGGGCGGCAATTGCGCGGAGGTCACGGTCTGCGGTTTGTCTTGGACCGCAAGGTCTTGCTGGTTTCCCTTGCGCGACAATCGCGGGGCCATCGGTGCCTTGGCGATTGCGGTCGAGCCGCATTGCGGACAGGCGACCAGTCCGCGCGCGTGCTGCGCGGCGAAGTCGTCCGACGATCCGAACCAGCCTTCGAAACGGTGGTCGTTAGGGCAGGACAGTTCGAACACGATCATGGCGCGGACCATGTGGGGATAGTGCGGCGGTTGGCAAGGCTGGGCAGCTGCGCGCGAACCTCGGCAAGACGGCCGAGATCGAGTTCGACGAAGGCCAGACCCGGTTCCTCGCCGCCCATGTCGAGCAGCACTTCGCCCCATGGATCGATGACCAGGCTGTGTCCGTAGGTCTGCCGCCCATCCTCGTGGCGGCCGACCTGCGCGGCGGCGATGACGAAGGCGCTCGCCTCGATCGCGCGGGCGCGTTGCAGTATGTGCCAATGCGCCGCTCCGGTCGGCACGGTGAACGCGGCGGGGATCGCAATGGCGTCGCAGCGCGCCTGCCCCAGCGCCTCGAACAGCGCGGGAAACCGCAGATCGTAGCAGACGGTCAACCCCAGACGGCCGAGCGGTGTATCCGCCTGTGCCAGCGCCTCGCCCGGCGCATAGGCCGAGGATTCGCGCCAGCTCTCGCCGGTCGAAAGGTCGACGTCGAACATGTGGATCTTGTCGTAGGACGCGGCGATTGCGCCATTGGGATCGACCAGGAATGAGCGATTGGCGAACCGCCCATCGTCGCGCAACACCGCGAGCGAGCCGAGCGCCACCCAGACCCCTGCCCCTGCGGCGGCATCGCGCACCGCCGCCAGCACCGGGCTGGCTTCCTCCGCGACGATATTGACGCGCGCCCGCTCACGGTTGCGGTCGAGCAGGCCGGACATTTCGGGAGTGAACAGCATCGCCGCATCGCCCTGCCCCGCCGCGCCAATCGCACCGGTCAGCGCCAGCGCATTGGCGGCCGGGTCGATCCCGGTGGTCATCTGCAAGACCGCGATGCGCACCATCGGCTAAAGCCCGAGCAAGCCGTCCAGCTTGCCTGTGCTGTCGAGCATGGCGAGATCGTCCGACCCGCCGATCGCCTGCCCGCCGATGAAGATTTGCGGCACGGTGCGCGCATTCGGGGCGCGCGCGGCCATTTCGGTGCGCTTGGGCCCGCCCATAGTCACGTCGATCTCTTCGTAAGCCACGCCCTTGCCGTCGAGCAGCGCCTTGGCGCGGTGGCAATAGCCGCAGCCCCACTGCGTGTAGATTTCGACTTTAGGCATGGTCATCGCGCGATCCCTTGGTGGCTGTGCACCCCTTGAAACGCCCGAGCGCTAACATATCTCCCAAGAAGTGTCATGCGCCAGAGCCTGTCCTGAGCGAAGTCGAAGGGGGCATGACGCCAAGGCCGGAAGCGCTGCCCTGCGGGCTTCCCATTCGAAAATTGCTCACCTGAGGATTTTTGCCATGAACCGTTTCGATTTTACCCCCTATCGCCGCAGCACCGTCGGCTTCGACCGGCTGTTCGACCTGCTCGAAACCCAGGCGCGCGCCACTGGGGGGGACAACTACCCACCCTTCAACATCGAACGCCGCGGCGATGACGCCTATCGCATCACGCTGGCGGTCGCCGGCTTCAAATCCGACGATATCGACATCACCGCGCAGCAGAACCTGCTCAGCGTGATCGGCAAGAAGGGCGACGAAGCAGCATCCGGCCAGTTCCTCCACGTCGGGATCGCGCAGCGCGGGTTCGAACGGCGTTTCGAACTCGCCGACTTCGTGCGCGTCGCTGACGCCAGCCTCGAAGACGGACTGCTGACCATTGATTTGGTGCGCGAAGTGCCCGAGGCGATGAAGCCCAGGAAAATCACCGTCGGCACGCCGAAGGGGTTCTCGCTGGTCGACAGCGACAAGACCGACAAAGCGGCCTGAACTCTAACGCTGGTCAGCTGACATAATTTGGAGGTGGGGCCCGAAAGCCCCACCCCCGCAGCGCATGAAGCGCTGCCCTGTCTGCAAATGTCTGTCCGGGTCGCAGAAGACAGACATTCCCATGACAAGCCCTGTCCCGCGCGCAATACGCGGGTTTCCCCCACCATACTGGCGCGTGGGTTGGGTCACCGTTGGCATAAATGCAAGGCTATTCTGTAACTAACAGGCAGGAGTTAAGTCACGATCGATTGTTGGCGGCAACAAAATGTCCCGCGCGACACCGGCGGTCGCTACCTCAGACCAGCCGCGCCTGGCGCAGTGCCGCCTCGATAAACCTGGCGAACAGGGGATGCGGCTCGAACGGCCTACTCTTGAGCTCGGGGTGGAACTGCACCCCGACGAACCACGGATGGTCAGGCCGCTCGACGATTTCGGGCAGCAGTCCGTCGGGCGACATGCCCGAGAACACCAGCCCGCCGCGCTCCAGCGGCTCGCGATAGGCGGCGTTGACTTCGTAGCGGTGGCGATGCCGCTCGGAGATGGTGGTCGTGCCATACAGCGCCGCAGCATAGCTGTTGCCCGCCAGCCTGGCCTCATAGGCGCCGAGCCGCATCGTGCCGCCCAGATCGCCGCCATCGGCGCGGGTCTGGAGGCCTTCAGGGCTCATCCATTCGGTAATGATGCCGACCACCGGCTCGTCGGTTGCGCCGAATTCGGTGGACGATGCATCCCCGATCCCCGCAGTGTTGCGCGCGCCTTCGATGCAGGCCATCTGCATGCCCAGGCAAATCCCGAAGAACGGCACATTGCGTTCGCGCGCGAAGCGGACGCTGGCGATCTTGCCTTCCGAGCCGCGCTCGCCGAACCCGCCCGGGACCAGGATGCCGTGCATCGGCTCGAGTTTTGCGGCGATTTCCTCATCGCCGGCCTCGAACAATTCGGCATCGATCCAGCGGATATTGACCCGCACCCGGTTGGCCATCCCGCCATGGACCAGCGCCTCGTTGAGCGATTTGTAAGCGTCCTGCAGCCCGACATATTTGCCGACCACGCCGATCGTCACTTCGCCTTCGGGGTGATGGTAGCGATCGACGATGTCGTCCCAGCGCGACAGGTCGGGCGCGGGGCTGGTCAGCCCGAAATGGCGCAGCACTTCGGCATCCAGCCCTTCCGCGTGATATTGCAAAGGTACGGAATAGATGCTGGAGGCGTCGAGCGCCGGGATTACCGCTTCCTTGCGGACGTTACAGAACTGCGCGATTTTGGCGCGCTCGGTTTCGGGCAGCGGATGCTCGCAGCGGCATAGCAACACATCGGGCTGGACCCCCAGCGCGGTGAGTTCGCGCACCGAATGCTGGGTCGGTTTGGTCTTGAGCTCGCCCGCCGCCGCAATATAGGGCACCAGCGTGACATGGATCGAGCAGGTCTGTTCGCGGCCTAGCTCGTTGCGGAGCTGACGCAGCGCTTCGATGAACGGCAGGCTCTCGATATCGCCGACGGTGCCGCCAATCTCGCACAGCACGAAATCGAGGTCGTCGACCTCGGCCTGGGCGAATTCCTTGATCGCGTCGGTGACGTGCGGGATCACCTGGACGGTGGCACCGAGGTAATCGCCGCGGCGTTCCTTGGTGATGATCGTCTGGTAGATCCGGCCCGAAGTCACATTGTCCGACTGGCGCGCCGAAACGCCGGTAAACCGCTCATAGTGTCCGAGGTCGAGATCGGTCTCGGCTCCGTCGTCGGTGACATAGACTTCGCCGTGCTGGTAGGGACTCATCGTCCCCGGATCGACGTTCAGATAGGGGTCGAACTTGCGAATCCGCACGGCGTAACCGCGCGCCTGGAGCAACGCCGCAAGGCTTGCCGCCATGAGTCCTTTGCCAAGCGAGGAGACCACGCCGCCGGTGATGAAAATATACCGCGCCATGGGAGTCGGGCCTTAACGGTCACAAGGGGCCTAACGCAAGCACCTTGCGCCGCAATCCACAAGGATCGCGGCGGCCTGCCTCGCAAAAGCGCGGATTACTGCTTGGCGGCGGGAGCCAGGGGATCGGCCGAAGTAGCGACCGGCACCGGGGCCGGAGCCGCCGCGCCCGCTGCCGGGGCGAGCGGATCGGCGGTCAGCGGGGTGCTGGCCGGAACGGTGCGATCGAGCGTGGTATCGATCTTGCGGCCCGAACTCGCCCCCACCGCCAGCGCGGCGAGGATGATGCTCAGCACGACAAACAAGGTCGCGAGGATCGCTGTGGCGCGGGTCAGGAAATCGGCCGCGCCGCGTGCGGACATCAGCCCCGAGGGATTACCGCCGACCCCAAGCCCGCCGCCTTCGGAACGCTGCATCAGGATAACGCCGACCAACGCCGCGCCGACCAGCGCCTGCACCACGGTAAGGAAAAGGAAAAGTGACATGGGGTGTGAAAACTCTCTCGGTTCGCCGCGCATCTAGGCGCGCGACGGCAGTTCTGCAACCAGTCAGCCGTCGAGAGGGTCGCCGGCCGCCGCGACAATCGCGAGGAAGCTCTCGGCCGTCAGGCTCGCCCCGCCGACCAGCGCGCCGCGAACCTCGTCGGCGGCGAGCAGCTCGGCGGCGTTGCCGGCATTGACCGAGCCGCCGTAAAGGATGCGCACCGCCGCGCCGTCTTCACCGTAGACTGCATTGAGCTTGGCACGGATCGAGCGGTGCATCGCTTCGACATCGCTCACCGCGGCGACCCGGCCGGTACCGATCGCCCAGACCGGCTCATAGGCTACCGCAAGTCGGGTAACGGCATCCTCACCCTGCGGCAGCGACCCACCGAGCTGACCTGCGACGACCGCCTCCGCCTTGCCCGAATCGCGCTGCTCGAGCGTCTCGCCGACGCACAGGATCACGCTCAGCCCTGCGGCGTGGGCGGCTTCGGCTTTGGCCTTGACCACGGCGTCCGTCTCTCCGTGTCCGGCGCGGCGCTCGCTATGGCCGACGATCGCGAAGCTCGCCCCGGCGTCCGCCAGCAGCGCGGCGGAGATATCCCCGGTAAAGGCGCCCGCTACCTCCGCGTGGCAGTCCTGCCCGCCAACCGAAATCGACTGGACTGCTTCCGCCATCGCATTGACCAGCGTAAATGGCGGGGCGATTCCCACTTGGACCCCGGCATAGCGCGCCGCAGCGCGATCGATCGAGCGCGCCTCGGACAGCATCGCGCGCGCGCCGTTCATTTTCCAGTTGCCAACGATGAATGGGCGGTGCGACATTCGATAGTTCCTGTGGGCGAGCCGAATCTCCAGATAGATCGGCATCGTGGTTCGGGCGCTGCTACGCGTGAGCGGACCCGATTGTCAAAAGCGGCGCGGTCAGGTGAGCTAGGCGACGGCTGGACGCCCCGTCGCGAAGCGCGACCATTGCAGGAACTGCGTTTGCTCCGTAAAGCCCGCCCCGAAGCCCCTTTGCCGGGCGCACCCCTAACTAACGGCTGTCCAGATGCTCCAGTTCTTCCGCAGTTTCTTCAGTTCCAAGGTCGGCGTCGGCGTGACCCTGGCGATCGTCGGCATCATCGGCCTGTCGTTCGCATTGGGCGATGTCTCGAGCAGCGGGAGCTTCGGGGGTGTATCGGGCGGTGACCGGGCGGCGCTGGTCGGCGGCAAGCGGATCGGCACAGCCGCGCTCAGCCAGGCCGCGACCGCTGCGCTGGACGACGCCCGGCAGAAGGATCCCCGTGCCACGATGCAGGCGCTGATCGCGCAGGGGGGCCTGAGCGACGTGCTCGAACAGCTGATCGATCGAGCGGCAATCGCAGCGTTTGGCGAGAGTCACGGGATTGTCGCCGGATCGCGGCTGGTCGATAGCGAAATCGCCAAGATCGGCGCGTTTCGCGGGGTCGACGGCAATTTCAGCGAAGACGCCTATCGGCAAGTGCTCCAGCAGCGCGGGTTGAACGATGGACAAGTGCGCGAGGATATCGGCTCGGGCCTGATCGCCCGGCAAATCCTGGTGCCCGCCGCATTCGGCGCGAAGTTCCCGCGCGACATGGCACTGCGCTATGCTGCGCTGCTCCGCGAACACCGGATCGGCGCGATCGCGCTGCTGCCCTCGGCCGCGTTCGCACCAAAAACCCCGCCCAGCGACGCCGAGATCAAGACCTATTACGACAACCACCGCAACGCCTATCTGCGGCCCGAGCGCCGGGTCATCCGCTTCGCCAGCTTCGACGAGAGCGCGCTCAAAAACGTGGCGGCGCCGACCGATGCCGAGATCGCGGCGCGCTATAGCGCCAATCGCGCGCAATATGCCGCCTCCGAAACGCGTCAAATCACCCAGCTGATCCTGCCGACCGAGGCTGGCGCGCGTGCGGTGCTGGCCGAAGTGGCCGGGGGCAAGTCGCTCGAGGCGGCGGCGACGGCCAAGGGGCTGAGCACCGCCAAACTCGACAAGCTCGCCAAACCCGCGTTGTTGACCCAGTCTTCGCAGGCCGTGGCCGATGCCACCTTTGCAACTGCCAAGGGTAAGATCGCCGGACCGCTCAAGAGCAGCCTGGGCTGGCATCTGATGCGGATCGACGGAATCGAGGCCAAGCCTGCCCGGACGCTCGACGAGGTGCGCGGCGAGCTGACCACCGCGCTCGCCGCCGAAAAGCGTCGCACCGCGCTGACCGATTTTTCGGCGCGGATCGAGGAAGAATTCGACAACGGCGGGACGCTGGCAGACGTCGCCAAGGAACTTGGCCTGACCATCTCGCAAACCCAGCCGCTGACCGCCGACGGCGCGGTCTATGGCAAGCCGGGCGAGCAAGCCCCCGAGGTGCTCAAGCTGATCATCCAGACCGCTTTCGCGATGGACAGCGAAGGTCAGGCCCAGCTGGCCGAAATTGTGGCGGGCAAGACTTTCCTCGTGTTCGATGTCGGTTCGATCGCGGTGTCCGCCCCCGCCCCGCTGGCCGAGATCAAGGCTGGGGTTGCGGGCGACCTCGCGCTGCAGAAAGGCTCGGTCGCGGCGCGCGCCGCAGCGGACAAGGTGCTCGCCGCCGCGCGCAAGGGCACCGATCTGGGCGCGGCGATGACGGCGATCGGAGTAGCGATGCCTCCGGTAGACAGGGTCGACATGGGCCGACAGGAGCTCGCCGCCAACGGCCAGCAAGTCCCCGCCCCGCTCGCGCTGCTGTTCAGCATGGCCGAAGGCACCGTCAAGCTGCTCCCCGGACCGCGCAATCGCGGCTACTATGTTGTTTCACTCAAGGACATCGTCCCCGGCACGGTTGCGGCAAACGATCCGGTGATCGCCGCTGCCCAGCGCGAGCTCGGCCAGCTCACCGCCCGCGAATATGCCGAAGCGCTGCGCCGTGCGATCCGCGCCGAAGTGGGTGTCAGCCGCAACGAAACCGCGATCGGCGCGGTCTCGCGCCAGCTGACCGGCGGCAACTGAGGCCGGGGCGCTGGCACAAGGGGCGCAAGCGGAAAACCTGACGGCAGCGCGCGACGCACTCGCCGCTGGCCGCCCCGCGCTGATCTGGCGCAAGCTGATCGCCGATACCGAAACCCCGGTGGGAGCGGCGATCAAGCTGATCGAACCGGGCCGCGGCGACTTCCTGCTCGAATCGGTCGCGGGCGGCGAAGTGCGTGGGCGCTACAGCCTGCTCGGGCTCGACCCCGATCTGGTGTTTCGCGCTACGGGTGCGGCATGCGAGATCAACCGGACATGGCGCAATTCGCCCGATGCCTTCGCGCCGCTGTCCGGTGACAGCCTGGCCGAGCTGCGCGCGCTGGTCGCGGCCTGCCGGATCGACGTGCCTGCCGCGCTACCGCCCACGCTGGCCTGCCTGGTCGGCTATTTCGGATATGAGACCATCGGTCTGGTCGAAACGCTGCCGCGCCCGGCGCAGAGCGACCTCGAACTGCCCGATATGCTGTTCGTTCGCCCGACGCTCATCCTGGTGTTCGACCGGCTCAGCGACGCGCTGTTCTGCGTTGCCCCGGTGTGGCCGGGCGATGCTGCGCCAGAGCGCATCCTGACGACCGCGCAGGAGCGGATCGACGAAGCGCTGCGCCGCCTCGCGCAACCCGCGCCGGAGCTGCCCAGCGACGCGACGCTGCCCGAGCCGCAGCTGACCCCGACCATGGCACCCAGACAATACGCGGCGATGGTCGGTCGCGCAAAGGACTATATCGAGGCGGGCGACATCTTCCAGGTGGTGCTGGCGCAGCGCTTCACCTGCCCGTTCACCCTGCCCCCGCTCGCGCTCTATCGTGCGCTGCGGCGGGTGAACCCCTCGCCGTTCCTCTATTTTCTCGACCTGCCCGGCTTCGCGCTGATCGGCTCAAGCCCCGAAATCCTCGTCCGCGTGCGCAATGGCGAGGTGACGATCCGGCCGATCGCGGGCACAAGACCACGCGGCCTATCGGTGGAGGAAGATCGCGCCAACGAGGCCAGCCTGCTCGCCGATCCCAAGGAACGCGCCGAGCATCTGATGCTACTCGATCTGGGCCGCAACGACGTCGGCCGCGTCGCCACCGCGGGCAGCGTGCGGGTGACCGAGAGCTATTCGGTCGAGCGCTACAGCCATGTCATGCACATCGTCTCGAACGTGGTCGGCGCGCTCGACACTGCCAAACACGATGCGATCGACGCACTGCTCGCGGGCTTCCCGGCCGGGACAGTCAGCGGTGCCCCCAAGGTCCGCGCCTGCCAAATCATCGCCGAACTCGAACCCGAAACCCGCGGGGCCTATGCCGGCGGCGTCGGCTATTTCGCCCCCGACGGGTCGGTCGACAGCTGCATCGTGCTGCGCACCGGGATCGTCAAGGACGGGGTGCTGCACGTCCAGGCGGGCGCGGGCATCGTCGCGGATAGCGATCCGGCCTATGAACAACGCGAGTGCGAAGCCAAGGCGGGAGCGCTGATCGCGGCGGCGCGAGAAGCGGTGCGGGTTGCTGGCGAGGTGGGGTTCGGGCAATGAGCGGCGAGTTCACAATCACTCTGAATCGATCCGAATATGTTGCCGCGTACTGGTTCTATTTGCGTAAACGCTGGCTCTGGCGGCGCATGATCTTGAGTTACTCAGCTCTGGTGCTGGTTTATGCGGGCTTGCTCGTAGCATTGGAAAGCTGGGATTGGGGCTTTTATCCCACCCGACTACCAGTCCATTTGCGCGATGGGGCTCTGTATTCTCTGGTCATTGCTGTAGTTATCATCGGAATATCGATGGTGAACTTGCCGCGCAGGGTAGGCAGATTGTTCACCCAGCTGCGCATCGATGATCGGGAAACCCGATTTGAATACGATGCAACCGGACTGCGCACCGCCAACAGAGACGTGACCACCAACTACGCTTGGAACCGATTCCAATCGTGGATAGAAAACGATCGACTGATCCTGCTGGTGATGGGCGACATGACATTCGTCGCCGTGCCCAAGCCCCAAATTTTCACATCGGCAGTGGACCAGTTTCGCACCGCCATCATTGCAGCGGGAATTCCGCAGCGCTGACACCCGACTTGACGCTTGGCGAGCAGCGATTAGCCTGACTTCATGCGAAAGCTCCTTTTACTCCTCCTCGCCCTGATCGCCGCCCCGCTACATGCCGAGGACTGGGCTGCGCGATCGACCCAGCGCGACGTGATCCTCAAGGATTTCCGCTTCGGCAGCGGCGAGGTATTCCTCGAACTCAAAATGCACGTCACCACGCTGGGTCAGCCGCACCGCAGCGCCGCCGGCGAGATCGATAATGCGGTAATGGTGCTCCACGGCACCGGCGGCACCGGCCAGCAGTTCTTTCGCCCGCAATTCGCCGACGAGCTTTACGGGCCCGGCCAGCCGCTCGACATCGCCAAATATTATGTGATCCTGCCCGACAATCTCGGTCACGGCGGTTCGGCCAAGCCGAGCGACGGGCTGCGCATGGGTTTCCCGCACTACGACTACGACGACATGGTCAGCGCGCAGTACCGACTGCTGACCGAGGGGCTTGGCGTCAACCGGCTCAAGCTGATCCTGGGCACTTCGATGGGCTGCATGCATGCTTTCGTGTGGGGCACGACCCGGCCCGGCTTCGCCGAACGCCTCGCGCCGTTTGCCTGCAACGCGATGCCGATTGCCGGGCGCAACCGGATGTGGCGCAAGATGGCGATCGACGCGATTCGGGCCGATCCGCTGTGGAACGGCGGCAATTATGTGCAGCAGCCAGAAAGCGGCCTGCGCACGCGACGTTATCTGAGCATGATCGCCGGGGCCAACCCGCTGGCGCTGCAGGACGAATATCCCACCCCCGAAGGGGCAGAGCGCTATCTCGACCAGGCCTATGCCGCTTCGCTCACGCCGCCGATGGACGCCAACGACCAGATCTATCTGCTCGATGCCTCGCGCAATTACGATCCCTCGCCGCTGCTCGGGCAAATCACCGTGCCGGTGCTGTGGATCAATTCGGCCGACGATTTCATCAACCCGCCCGAACTCGCGCAGGCCGAGCGGCAGGTTGCCGAGATGCCCAATGCGCGCTTCATCCTTATTCCGGCGAGCCCCGAGACCAAGGGGCACGGCACGCATACCTGGGCGAAATTCTGGAAAGACGATCTGATCATGCTGATGGAAGCGAAATGAGCGCCAAACTGACTGATGGGCGCCGCACCCTTTATCCACCGATCGAACCCTTTGCGAGCGGGATGCTCGGTGTCGGCGATGGCCACACCATCTATTGGGAACGCTGCGGCACCCCGGGCGGCAAGCCCGCGGTATTCCTCCACGGCGGCCCCGGCGGCGGATGCAGCCCCGACCAGCGCCGCCAGTTCGATCCGGCGCTTTACGACGTGCTGCTGTTCGACCAGCGCGGTTGCGGGCGTTCGACGCCATTCGCGAGCCTTGAGGACAACACCACCTGGCACCTCGTCGCCGATATCGAGCGGCTGCGGGAGCTGGCCGGGCATGACAGCTGGCTGGTGTTCGGGGGATCGTGGGGCTCGACACTGTCGCTCGCCTATGCGCAGAGCCATCCCGAACGGGTCAGCGAACTGGTGCTGCGCGGCATCTTCCTGGCCGGTCAGAAAGAAGGCGATTGGCTCTACAAATATGGCGCGAGCGAGCTCTACCCCGAGGGCTGGGACGATTTCAGTGGTCACATCCCCGAAGCCGAATGCGGCGATCTGGTCGAAGCCTACCACCACCGCCTGACCAGCGACGACCCTGCTGTCTGCCTCGCCGCCGCCAAGGCGTGGAGCACCTGGGAGGGACTGACGGTCACCCTGTTGCCCGATCCGGAAATGATGGCCGACTTCACCGCCGACAATCACGCGGTTGCCGTCGCGCGGATCGAAAACCACTATTTCCGCCACAATTGCTGGCTCGACGAAGGTCAACTGCTGCGCGGTGCACACAAGTTGCGCGGTATTCCCGGCGTCATCGTCCAGGGGCGGCACGACTGCTGCACCCCGCCTGCGGCGGCCTGGGCGCTCAAGCAGGCCTGGCCCGAAGTCGAGCTGCAGATCGTTCCGGATGGCGGTCATTTGTTCACCGAGCCGGGGATTACCGACGGATTGGTGCGGGCCAGTGATCGCTTTGCGGGCAAGGCCACGGCTTGATCGACAGGTCTATCCGGTCCAAAGCGCCACCCGATGATCCTCGTTATCGACAACTACGACAGCTTCACCTGGAACCTGGTCCATTATTTGATGGAGCTGGGTGCCGAGGTGGAAGTCGTGCGCAACGATGCGATCTCGGCCGGGCAGGCGATCTCGAGCGGCGCGCAGGGCTTCCTGATTTCGCCCGGCCCCTGCACCCCCAATGAAGCGGGGATCAGTCTCGATCTCGTCGCCGCCTGTGCCGACGCGGGCAAGCCGCTGCTCGGGGTGTGCCTCGGCCACCAGGCTATCGGTCAGCATTTTGGTGGGCGCGTGGTGCGCGGCGGGCTGATGCACGGCAAGACTTCGCCGGTGACGCACGACGGTAGCGGGCTGTTCAAAGGCCTGCCCTCGCCCTTCACCGCGACCCGCTATCACAGCCTGGTGGTCGAGAATGTACCGGACACTCTCGCGGTCAACGCCACCTCGGACGATGCCCACGCGATGGGCTTCCGCCATGCCAGTCTGCCGATCCACGGGGTGCAGTTCCACCCCGAGAGCATCGCTACCGAGCATGGCCACGCGTTGCTGGGCAACTTCCTCGAGATCTGCGGGATCCCGGTGCGCGCGTTGGCATGACCTACTCGCTGGCCGACGCCGAAGCGCTGTTCGGGCGGATGCTCGACGGCGCGATGGAGGATACCGCGATCGCCTCGACGCTGGTCGAGCTGGCGGATCGCGGCGAAACCGCCGCCGAAATCGCCGGTGCAGTTTGCGCAATGCGCGCGCGGATGAAGTGGATCACAGCACCCGAGGGAGCAATCGATGTCTGCGGCACCGGGGGTGACGGGCAGCACAGCCTCAATGTCTCAACCGCGGTGGCGCTGGTGGTCGCGGCCTGCGGGGTCCCGGTCGCCAAGCACGGCAACCGCGCCGCATCGAGCAAGGCCGGCGGGGCGGACACACTGGAAGCGCTGGGTCTGGATCTCGCCCGGGCAAGCGAACTGGCCGAAGCGACTTTGCCCGATCTGGGCATCGCTTTCCTGTTCGCTCAGGCGCATCACCCGGCGCTGGCCCGGATCGCACCGATCCGCAAAGCCTTGGGTCGGCGCACCATCTTCAATCTGTGCGGCCCGCTTGCCAGTCCCGCCGGGGTCACGCGCCAGCTGGTCGGCGTTCCCAGCCCCGCGCTTATCGCGCTTTACCGCGACGCGATGCAGCTGCTCGGCACCGAGGCGGCGTTGGTGGTGTCGGGCGCGGAGGGGCTCGACGAACTATCGATTGCCGGGACCAGTTATATGGCATCGATCGGCCTGCCCGGCATCGGGACCGAAGTATCGCCCGACAGCGCGGGCCTGTTGCCCCGCCCGATCGAGGCACTGCGCGGCGGCGACGCCGCCTACAACGCCGCCACGCTGCGCCGCCTGCTGCGGGGCGAAACCGGCGCCTACCGCGATGCCGTGTTGCTCAACTCCGCCGCCGCGCTGATCGTCGCTGGCGAAGTCGATGACTGGTTCGCCGGGGTCGAGGAAGCCGCCGAAGCGATCGACAAGGGCCTCGCCAATACGCTGCTCGATTGCTGGATTGCGTCTACGAAATGACCGACAAGCTCGCCGAAATCTGCGCCACCAAACGCGAGGAAGTGGCCGTACGCAAACGGTTGGCTTCTCTCGGCGAACTCGACACCCGCGCTGCCGCGCAGAGCGCACCACGCGGGTTTCGGGCTGCTCTGGAAGCCAAGGCGGCGAACGGCTTCGCGCTGATTGCCGAGATCAAGCAGGCCTCGCCCTCCAAGGGCCTGATCCGAGCCGATTTCCACCCCGCCGACCACGCCCGCGCTTACGAGCTTGGCGGCGCGGCGTGTCTTTCGGTGCTGACCGACGCGCCGTACTTCCAGGGACACGAGGATTACCTCATCGCCGCCCGCGCCGCCGGCGCGCTGCCCGTGCTGCGCAAGGACTTTATGGTCGATCCGTGGCAAGTCGCCGAAGCCCGCGCGATCGGTGCCGATGCGATCCTGATCATCGTCGCCGCGCTCGAAGATTCCGAGATGGCCGAGATCGAAAGCGCCGCGTTCGAGCGCGGGATGGACGTGCTGGTCGAGGTCCATGATGAGGCCGAAATGGCCCGCGCCGCGCGCCTCCGCTCGCGCCTGATCGGGGTCAACAACCGCGACCTCAAGCGCTTCGTCACTGACCTCGCGACCACCGAGCGGCTGGCGGCGCTGGCACCCGAAGGCACGCTGCTGGTCAGCGAAAGCGGGATCAATTCCCGCGCCGATTTGCTCCGGCTCGAGCAAAGCGGTGTGCGGTCGTTCCTGGTGGGCGAGAGTCTGATGCGGCAGTCGGATGTGGAGGCGGCGACGCGGCAGCTTCTGGGTCACGCCTGACTTATCTGGGCTGCGGTCCGCCCGCCGCGGGCCAGTCGGTATCGCCCACTCGCTTGAGGTTCATTTCGAAGAACCGGACGGACGGCTTGCCCGCAGCGATGCGATCGCCGACCTCGTTCCAGGTGCCATCCTTGAGCGTCATGGTATAGCGAATCGTCATCGGACCTACCGGAATTTCCCAGACATAGCCGCTTGGCGTCGGCGTGAACGAGAAAGTGCCTGCCCGGCCTTGTGCGTAGGAATGCAGGGCATAGGCATTGGCAGCCGGATCGAACGATACGATCCCCAACGCGTTGAAGCCGACCGAGCCGTCGGCATTGTACGCCTTTCCCTCGATTACCTTGACGGTCCCGTCGAGCAAGCTGCCGATGCGTTCGGTCTGGGTTACCCGGTGCTCGCCGTTGCGGCCCTGCGTGACGGCTTCGCCGCGCCATGTGCCGTTCATCCAGTCCAGCTTGGCCATCGCGGTCCGCTCCGCCACGATCATCTGGCGGTCCACCTCCTGCGCGGACCCGGCAGACACAGGCAAAACCGCAGCGAGCAGCCCCAATGCGAACAAATATTTCATGCGTGGTTCCTCCCGGACAATTGCACGGAGCAAAAATCACTGACAGTCTCTGCGTCCAATGCAACGGCTTCGTTCTTCCCTGCCCAGCCACAAGCCGATTTTCGCGAAGCGCGTCGCGGACTTCGCGAATCGCGCGATGGCGCTCCCGGGTTTTCCGGCAATTCCGGTGTGCTCGTTGGGGGCGATCGTTCTGACCACCGTGGTTGGCGCGTTCGGCACCGGCGCAATGCCAATCGGTGTGAGGGTGCTGTTCTGGACTGCGCTGATCGGAACAAATGCCGTGATATGGCAGGCGTGGTTCGCTTTGACCGTGCGCAGGCCGCGCGATTGGACCAGGTCGGCTCTGCTTGGGGCAGTATTAATCAACGCCCCGCTGCCGCTGGAAATCTCGCTCATCCTCAAGCTGTTCGGCATCGAGCAAGATCCCGATCTCACCTCGGGTTGGACCAGGGCGCTGGCCATCAGCGCGGTAATAATCGTTCTGGCTCTGACTCTGCGCGCGCGCCAATCGACTGCGCGGCCAGCTTCGGCGATCAAGCCGGGCGGCTTGCTGGCCAAAGCCGGGGCAGCTTCGCCCGATCAGCTGCTCGCGATCCGGGCCGAGGATCACTATTGCCGCGCGTTCCTCGCTGACGGGCGGAGTGTGCTGATTCACCACCGCTTTTCGGACGCGGTAAACGAGATGGCGACTACCGACGGCGCTCAAGTCCACCGCAGCGCATGGATCGCCAATATCGGCGTTGCCCGGGCCGAGCGGAACGGCCGTTCGTGGCGGTTGCTCTTGCCTGATGGAACCGCCATCCCGGTGAGCGCGAAGTGCGCGCCGTTGGCCCGGGAGCGCGGTTGGTTGAGCCGGGCTCAAGGATGAGATGGTGCGAGAAAAGGCCGATAACCATGAGCGATTCTGACATGTGGCGCGGCACCATGCTCGTCCGGCTCCGCGCGCTGATTGAGCAGGCCGATCCCGACGCGGTCGAGACGCGCAAATGGGCCAAGCCGTCCAATCCCGCCGGCGTGCCGGGGTGGGAGCATGACGGGATCATCTGCACCGGTGAGACCTACAAGGACAAGGTCAAGCTGACTTTTGCCAGGGGTGCCGCGCTGGAGGATCCGGCCGGGCTGTTCAATTCCAGCCTCGACGGTAACACCCGCCGCGCGATCGATTTCCATGAGAACTCTAAGGTCGATGAGCAACCATTCAAGGCGCTGGTGTGCGCCGCGATCGCGCTAAACCAGTCGCGCGCCCTGCGTTGACACGGCATACCGCTTCCGCCAGCCGTGGCAGTTCCGGCGACGACAAACCATTTTCCTACCTTGCTTCGATCTGTCACCATTTATTCGCCGGTTTGACTGAAAATCCGGCGCTGCGCCCATCGCAAATCTGTCATTATTTGCTTCAAATTATTGATTTACAATATAAATATCCGCAAAAAGTGGGTGACACAGTGTCGCCTTTGTCAACCAAATGTCACCCAATTGGTCAGGAAGCCTTGCTGAAGATGAACAATTTGACTCATCTCGACGCCGCCGGAAACGCCCGCATGGTTGATGTCGGCGGCAAGGCGGAGACCACCCGCATCGCAGTCGCCTCGGGCCGCATCCGCATGTCGGCGCAGGCACTCGCCGCGATCCGCGATGGCAATGCCCCCAAGGGTGATGTCCTTGCCGCGGCGCGGATCGCCGGAATCATGGCGGCGAAGAAGACCGCCGAGCTGATCCCGCTGTGCCATCCGCTCGCGCTGACCAGCGTGACGCTCGACTTCGCCTTCGATGACGATGCCTTGCGCGCCACCGCCAGCGTTGCGTTGGTGGGCAAAACTGGTGTAGAAATGGAAGCGTTGACAGCCACTTCCATCGCACTTCTGACAGTCTACGACATGGCCAAGGCGCTCGACAAGGCGATGGTGATCGGGGATTTGCGCCTGATCGAGAAGCGCGGCGGCAAATCGGGCGACTGGAAGGCCCCCGCCTGATGACTGCGCCGCTGCCGCTGGAAGAAGCGCAGGCGCGGCTGCTCGCGCTGGCGGTGCCGCTGCCGGTCGAGCGCGTCGATCTGGACAGCGCACTCGGCCGCTGGCTCGCCAAACCTCTGCTTGCCCGCCGCACCCAGCCCGCGGCGGACCTTTCGGCGATGGACGGCTACGCGCTGCGCGCCGACGATCTGACCGGGCCGTGGCAGGTGATTGGCGAGAGTGCGGCGGGCCATCCTTACGCGGGGGGGCTCCAGCCGGGTGAAGCGGTGCGAATCGCGACGGGTGCCTTGCTACCCGAGGACGCTGGCGCGGTGGTCATCCAGGAAGACTGCGCGCGTGATGACGATCGGCTCACGCTCACCGGTGATCCGGCGACGGCAGGCCGCCATATCCGGCGCACAGGCCTCGACTTCTCGGACGGCGATGTCCTGCTCGCCACCAGCACCCGCTTCGGCCCGGCACAACTCGCGCTGGCGCTGGCGGGCGGACACAGCCACGTGGCGGTGCATCGCCTCCCCCGGGTCGCGGTGATCGATACCGGCGACGAGCTCGCCGCCGATCCCGAAGACTGCGCGCCGCACCAAGTGCCCGCCAGCAATGGCGCGATGCTCGCGGCAATGCTGCGCGCTGTGCCGTGCGAAGTCCAGCGGATCGGGCCCGTGCCGGATCGGCGCAATGCCTTGCTCGCCGCGCTGGCGCATGCACGCGACGCCGACGTGATCGTCACCAGCGGCGGCGCATCGGTTGGCGACCATGACTTGCTCCAGCCCGCGCTCGCCGCTTGGGGGGCGCAGATCGATTTCTGGAAAGTGGCGATCAAGCCGGGCAAGCCCTTGTTGGTGGCGACATGCGGCCAGCAACTGGTTGTCGGGCTGCCGGGCAACCCGGTGTCGAGCTACGTCACCGCATTCTTCTTCGTGCTGCCGCTGCTGCGGGCCTTGTCGGGCGCGGCAACGCCGCTGCCGCGTTCGCTTCCGGCTCGACTTGACGGCAATTGCGATGCCGGAGGCAAGCGGCGGGAGTTTATCCGGGCCTATTGGGACGGCGTGGCAGTTACGCCGCAAACCACACAGGACAGCGGCGCGCTCAGCTCGCTCGCGGCCAGCAATGCGCTGATCGACCGGCCCGCCGGTGCCCCCGCAGCCGACCACGGCAGCGATGTTCTGGTGTTTCCATTCGAGAACGGCGGAATTGCATGACGCCAATGCTTGACACACCCCGAATCGTTGCTTACTTGTTCCGTATTCGTTCACTGAACGGCGCTGATTTGATGCCGTTATGGGAGTGCCAGGACCATGCTGACCCGCAAGCAGCACGAGCTGATCCGCTTCATCCAGGCCCGGCTTGAAGAGACCGGCATTTCCCCCTCGTTCGAGGAAATGAAGGAAGCGCTGGACCTCAAGTCCAAATCGGGCGTGCACCGGCTGATTTCAGCGCTGGAAGAGCGCGGGTTCATTCGCCGCCTGCCCAACCGGGCGCGCGCGCTCGAAGTCTTGAAGCAGCCCGAGGATGTAACTCGCGGTACGGTCCGCGCTGCCGCCAACAGCAATAGCGCGCTGACCTCGCTGCGCAGCCCCGCGCCGACGGCGCGCGCGGCGAACGACGTGATCGAAATTCCGCTGCACGGCCGGATTGCCGCCGGTATGCCGATCGAGGCGATCGAAGGTCAGGCGATGCTGCCGGTCCCCGCCGCGCTGCTTGGCGCGGGCGAGCACTATGCGCTCGAAGTCTCGGGCGATTCGATGGTCGAAGCCGGGATCCTCGATGGCGACTATGCGCTGATCCGCCGCACCGACACGGCGCGCGACGGAGAGATTGTCGTTGCGCTGCTCCACGGCGAGGAAGCCACGCTCAAATACCTCCACCGCGAGAACGGGATGATCCGTCTCGATCCGGCCAATGCGGCCTACGACGCGCAGATTTATCGTCCGGGCGATGTGCAGGTCCAGGGCAAGCTCGCCGGACTGCTGCGCCGCTATCACTGAGGCGGCTTTGGCTCGGGCGTAGCGACCGGGTTAAACTCGCGTTTTCGCTTGGGTCGCGGTTCGGGGATACGCCACCAGCCGTGTTCGCCCTGGTCTTGCGCGACCGTGCGGATATGGCCGGCTCCCAGATCGAAGCTTAGCCCCCCGGTTCGCGCCAGCAACCCGCGATCGACCTTGAGCCAGCGCGGATGGCACGAGCGCGGCAGCCAGCGTTCCGAAACCACGATATCGACCCGGTCGCACGCCGCCGCCAGCGCGCGTTCCTCGACCAGATCCTTGCCGCGCGCCGCCAGCACATGCCAGTCGCGCCCGCCGCGTTCGATGGTCAGCGCGCAGAAGTCGCGATTGCAGTTCGCGCCGGACCAGTCCTCGAACGCCTTGGTGGTCCCGTCCATCCCGGCCAGCTCGAGCAAATTCTCGCGCGCGAAGTCGCTGCGTCCCTCGCGCAGCACCAGCAAGGTTCCCTCGGCCAGGCCCGTAATCCCTACGTGGCGACCGTCGCTCGATACCAGCACGTCGGGCGGGTGGACCATGGCCAGCGACACCACGCCCAGCAACGCCGGGGCAACGCCCAGCAGCCGCATCCTCCCCCGCCACAGCGCGAGCCACAGCCCACCTGCGATGAACAGCACGAACGCCCCCTCGCCCATCGCGGGCATCAGTGTCACCGCGCCGGGCCGGGCGGCGGTCCAGTGCGCCAGCGCCAGCAGCAGCTCGAGTGACTTGCCGGCCAGCCACCACGCCGGCGCGCCCGCTCCAACCGTGTCCAGCAGCAGCGCCAACGCGATGAGCGGCATCGACACAAACGTCGTCAGGGGAATCGCGATGACATTGGCTAGCGCGCCGTAGACCCCTGCCCGGTGGAAGTGGAACAGGCCGATCGGCATCAGCGCCAGTTCGATCACCACGCCGGTCAGCAGCAGCATCGCCAACCGTCTGCCCCCGCGCTGCCACCACGACTCTTCGCGCGGGGCGAGAAACGCGCGCACGGGCGCGCTGCCGTGGAGTGCGACGATCGCCAGCACCGCGCCGAAGCTCATCTGAAAGCTCGGTCCGACCACCGCTTCGGGCCATACCAGCATGACGAACAGCGCGCCGACCGCGAGCATCCGCAGGCTCAGCGGCTCGCGCCCCAGCGCCAGCGCGATCAGCACCAGCACCGCGCCGATGCATGAACGCACGGTCGGCACTTCGGCCCCGGTCAGCAGCGTATAACCGACCCCGGCCAACGCCCCCGCTCCGGCCGCGACCAGTGGCAGGCGCACCCGCAGCGCCAGCCATGGCCACAGTGCCAGTAACCGGATCGCCAGCAAATATGCCGCCGCGACCACCGCGCTGACGTGCAACCCGCTGACCGACAGCAAATGCGTCAGCCCCGCATCGCGCATCGCAGTATCGTCGGCTTCGGCGATTGCCCCGCGGTCGCCACTCGCGAAGGCGGCGGCAATCGTCCCGGGGGAGCCGGCAAGCCGCGCACGGACATGCGCCGAGAGCGAACGCTGGGCGGCGCGAATCAACCCGCCCGACTGCCCCGGCCGCAGCACTTCGACATCGCCGAGCACGCTGCCCGTCGCGGCAAGCCCGGAGAACCACGCCGCCCGGGCAAAATCGTAGCCTCCCGGCAGCATCGGCGGAGCGGGCGGCATCAGCCTCGCCCGCAAGCGCACAACCGCGCCCTCGGCAATCTCGGTGCGGGCCTTGTCGATCGGCAAATTGACCCGCACCCGGATCGCCCGGTCGCTGCCCGGCTCGCGCGTTGCCAGCACCAGTCGCACCCGGGCGTCGGCGGGCTGCTCCTCACGCGAGAGCACGGTGCCGGTCAGTCGCTCAACCATCGGGCGGGCAACTGGCACAGCACCCACCAATGACGACTTGGCCCAGACGGTCATGCATCCCGCCGCAATCACCAGCGCGAGCACTGCAAGCGACTGGCGAACGAACGGAAAACTGCCATCTGCACGCAGCAGCGTCACCACCGCCAGCGCTCCGCCGATGCACAGCGCAATCAGCGCCAGCCATTGCCACCGGTTTGCCAGATCGAACCACAGCGCGATGCCGCAAGCGAATCCCACCGCGAGCCACGGTGCCCGATCGAAACCCGTCGATTCGAGCAGCCTCTCCCCGCGTGCAACCACGCTGGACAAGCCACGGCGGATGCGCCACATCCCATGTTGCAGTGCAGCGTCGGCAGGCGCAGCGCTGCCCAATGGTGCGGTGAGCGCAGCGTCGCTGGCCATGCCTACATTGGACAGGAATGGTTCGGCGATAGCAAGCGTTTGCATGGCTGCCGCAACGGTTCAAAACCCGCTTTCAGGCGGAAAACGACTGGACAACCGCAGGGTGCGGGAGCAGTCGCATGTTGCGAGCCCCAAGCGGGTCAAAGCGAGGAGTGAAGATAGGTGGGCAACTCGGTGAAGCTGGGCATGGATGGCTCGAACCACGATTTTGCGGTGCTGAGCGGAAGTGTCGGGCCCGATGTCATCGACATCCGCAAACTCTATGCGGAAACGGGCATGTTCACCTATGATCCGGGGTTCACTTCCACCGCGAGTTGCGAAAGCGCGCTGACCTATATCGATGGCGACGACGGCGTGCTGCTGCATCGCGGCTACCCGATCGGCGAACTCGCCGAACATTCGAGCTTCATGGAAACCAGCTATTTATTGCTCAACGGCGAATTGCCCTCGCCTGCCGAACTCAAGACATTTTCCACCACCATCAGCCGCCACACGATGCTGCACGAACAGCTCATGCAGTTCTATCGCGGATTCCGGCGCGATGCACACCCGATGGCGATCATGTGCGGCGTGGTCGGCGCGCTGAGCGCGTTCTACCACGATTCGACCGACATTTCGGACCCGGTCCACCGCAAGATCAGCTCGCACCGGCTGATCGCGAAGATGCCGACGATTGCCGCTGCGGCGTTCAAATATTCGGTCGGACAGCCATTCGTCTATCCCGACAATTCGCTGAGCTATACCGGCAATTTCCTGCGCATGACCTTCGGCGTCCCGGCTGAGCCCTATGTGGTCAATCCGGTGGTTGAAAAGGCGCTCGACCGCATCTTCATCCTTCATGCCGATCACGAGCAGAATGCCTCAACCTCGACCGTCCGGCTTGCCGGCTCGTCGGGTGCCAACCCCTTTGCCTGCATCGCGGCGGGAATCGCCTGCCTGTGGGGCCCGGCGCATGGCGGCGCCAACGAGGCCGCGCTCAACATGCTCCACGAAATCGGCACGCCCGACCGCATCCCGCACTATATCGAGCGCGCCAAGGACAAGAACGACCCGTTCCGCCTGATGGGCTTCGGTCACCGCGTCTACAAGAACTACGATCCCCGCGCGATCGTGATGCAAAAGACCGTGCGCGAGGTGTTCGCCGCGCTCAAGGTCACCGACCCGGTATTCGAGGTGGCGCTGCAGCTTGAGGAAATGGCGCTCAACGATCCCTATTTCATCGAGAAGAAGCTGTTCCCCAACGTCGATTTCTATTCGGGCGTGATCCTCTCGGCGATCGGCTTCCCGACCACGATGTTCACCGCATTGTTCGCGCTCGCCCGCACCGTTGGCTGGGTCGCGCAGTGGAACGAGATGATCTCCGATCCCGGCCAGAAGATCGGCCGTCCGCGCCAGCTCTACACCGGACCGACCGAGCGGTCTTACGTTGCGCTCGACAAGCGCTGATGCGTGGCCGATAATCCGCCGAACGGAGCATTGGCAAGCGCCGCGGAACGGGGGAGAATTCGAATGGCAATCATACGCGCAATCCTGCTGATCGTCGGCGTGCTGGCGGTGCTGATGGGCGGGCTGTGGATCGGTCAGGGGCTGGATATCATCAGGTGGCCCGCATCGAGCTTCATGCTGGCGGACAAGCAGTGGGCGGTGAACGGCGCGATCCTTGCGGTGATCGGCCTCGGCGCGATCTGGTTCGCGCGGCGGCGCTCCGCCTAAGCTGCGACCTGCCCGCCGGGCAGGTCGAGGATGAACCGGGCGCCCTGCCCCGGCGCGCTTTCGACGGTCAGATCGCCGCCCATCGAGCGCGCCAAGCGGCGTGAGATGTAGAGGCCCAGGCCAGACCCGCCTTCGTCGCTGCGGCCCAGCCGCTCGAACTTCTCGAATACGCGCGCCTGCTGCTCGGGGCTGAGCCCCGGACCCTGGTCGGCGACGATAATCCGTGCCCGATCTTCGACCGCCTCAAGTCGCAGCCAGACTTGTGAACTGGGCGGCGAGTAGCGGATCGCATTGCCCACGAGGTTGAGCAAGACCTGCAACACGCGGCGGAATTCGGCCGTAGCGGGCAGTGTCTCGCCGGCGCGGGGGGCGTCGATCAGGATACCGCGATCGCGCGCGCGGACCCCCAGTATACCCGCGGCACGGCGCGCCACATCGGCGAGGTCGATCTGGTCCGGAGCGGTCGAAAAGTCATCGGATTCGACCACTTCGAGATCCGCCAAATCGTCGACCAGCGCGAGCAGATGCTGGCCCGCAGCAGCGATATCTGCGGCATAGTTGCTGTATTCTTCGGCGAGAGGACCGGCGAGCCGCGTGCGGATCGTTTCGGCGTTGGCGATGATCCGCGCAATCGGCTGACGCAGCACCGGCGCGAGCTCGCGCCCGACGATCCGCTGGCCGGGTTCGCTCGCGGTATTGCGTCCGACCGGCATCGCGGCCGCAACCGGCCGGGCCAGCGGCACCTCGGCGGTCAGGCACAATTCAAAGCCGGATGGCTCACCGCCCGGTGCATCGTGAGGCAACAACGTCGCGCGCCAGTGCCGGTCCGAACCCGGAACCGTCAGCTTGGCACCGTCGAGCAGTCGCCAGTGCAGCGGCTGACGATGACTGCCCCCCTCGATGGTCATGAAATCGGTCCAGTGCCGACCAAGCCCGGCTCGCATCGCCTCGACCAGCTCGACCAAGTCGATCGCATCGCCCTCGACCGCCAGCAAGCGCTGCTCGGCGTCGAGATGCGCAACCAGTTCCGCAATATGCCGGTCGATGCCAGCGCGGCGTTTGGCAACTTCGGCAACGTCCTCGGCGGGAAGCGGCGATGACTGCCAGTTGCGCAGGACGATCTCGCATCCATCGCCATCCTGCCGCGGGACTATCTCGACCCACGCCGAGATCGTCTCGTCGTCGGTGCTGGCGCTGAGCGGGCGGGCCAGCCGCAGTCCGAAGCGGCGCGCCTTGCTGACCATTTCGAGCAATGCCGGGATGGCGATTGTCCCGGGCAACTCGCCGCCGCAGCGCAGTTGCAAACCGGCCAGCGGCTCGTCGGCGGAGGTCATCCGGTCAGCGCCGTCGCTAGCGGCCCGGGCCAGAACGGTCCCGCCCAGTGGCATGGCTCAGATTCCCGGGAAACTGCCGGACCGGGCGAGCAGCGACGCGGCCCTGTCGGCGCCCAGACTGTCGAAACCGTCGGGCAGGGAAACTTCGGGATGGAGCGACACGAATTGTTCCTCGACCGCGGCGGGCTTCAAGCCGGCGGCGCGAAGCGCGAGTGCGAGGCGCGCGAGCTGTCCTTCGTTGGTCGCGAGTACGGCCATGTCGCGGTCTTGCCCCGAGGCCAGCGCGAGCGCCGACAGGAACATCGCGGTCCCGGCGTGCGCCAACGACAGCGCGGCGGTTGCCCCGCCGCCCATGCCGGTTACGAGCCGCGAAATCAGGCCAAGCCGGCTGCGGCTCTCGTCATACTGAGCGCGGATTGCGGCTTCGGCAGCTGCTGCCGCGTCATCGGCCTCCGTTTCGGTTCCAGCGAAAGTCCGCAGCGCGACAAGCGCACCGTGAAGCAAGTCTCCCGGCAACTCGCCCAGCGGCAGTTGCATCCGGCGCTGCGACTGGCCGAACCGCGCCTGCGCTGCGAGCAGACTCATCGCCTGGCTGGAAGTCTCGGCACTGGGCGAGGCGACGAGCGCCTGCAGCAAGGGCGCGAGTACCGGATCGAGCCCGAGCCGCGCTTGCATCCGCTCGGTCAGCTGCCATTCGAGCGCGAGGGCGTGAACATGGGCGAGAAACGCCGGTTGGGCCACGAAGCTGGAGATCAGCGAGGCGACAGCCGCTTCTTCGTAGGTCCGTTCGATACATTCCTCGGCGTCGCCAGCCACCTTATCGAGCAGCTGGTGCGCCAGATGGCTCATCATGCCGCGCACGCGGGCGATGATTTCGTCGCTGAACACCGAATGATCGTCGTTGGCGAGCAGGTGGCGCAAGATCGGCGCGATCGTACCGATCAACGCGTCGCCGTGCGCCAGTTCGTGGCGCAGCACGGTTTCAACCGATCCGTCGGTCATTGCGGTGGATGCTCGCTCGCTCATGCAGGCGCGATAGCGCAGTTTGGTTAAACTGACGTTAGCCGCGTTGGCGGCGCGACACCAGGATTCCGGCCAATGCGAGGGTTACTGCGGCGAGTGGAATGGCCTGCGCGGCAAATCCACTCGCGAACGCGAGCGCAATTGCCATGACGACGACCGCGCGGTCTTCGAGCCACGCGGTCCACCGCCCACCGGTGGCACGCGGCACCAGGCGGAGCAGGGCCACCAGCATCGCGGGCGCAAAAAACTGCTCGGCGGGAAACGCCAGTTCCGGCGCTCTTGCCGCCCAACCAAGCAGAATGACGAGGACCAGATCGAGCATCCAGCCGTAAATCGCCGAGTCGGGCAGGCGCGGCGGGGGCAGCAGCAGCGCCTGTTGCTCGACGAGGCCAAGCTGTTCGGCGGTCTGCCGCAAGATCCAGCCGATCCCGCAGCAGGCCAGCCCAACATAGGTCTGGCCAAACCACGCACTGCCCAGCCCCAACAGTCCCATCGCTGCCGCCGCCCACGCCAGCGGGCGTCCGCCACTGCCGGAATGGAGCAATGTCGGGCCGAAACGCCTGGCGGCCAAGCGGGCAAGCCAGCGCCCGGGCGTCATCGCGGTTGGCGCGCCCATCCGCTCGGCGATCCAGCCCGCTTCTATTCCATGCGCCTCGCCCTCGTTGCGGACGAGCAGCCAGCGCGTTGGCCCACCGCCGGGACTTATCCCGATCGGCCGCTGCGGGACTCCGGCCTGCAGCGCGATACGTTGCAGCGCGGAGATCGCGTCGCAATCGGCGGGCAACTCGGTCAATCGCTCGACCAGCCTTCCCGGCACGCGCAGCGCCCCGGCGCTCGCATGATTGAGATCGATCCGCTCGAACCCCGCCGCCAACCCCGGCTCGATCGGCTGGACCAGCACTGCGGCCCCAAGATCGAGCAGCCGCATCGCCTCACCGGGTTCGACCAGCAAGCCTTCCGCGAGCGCGATTACCTCGTCGGTGGCGGTAACCAGCCCGGACAGCGCGTGAGGCCCGGTGATGACATGAAATTGCGCCCCCGTCTTTTCGGCCGCATGCTGCAGCGCCAGCATATCGGGCGTCAGGCCGCGCGCGATGCAGGCGATCCGTTCACAACCCAACGCGAGCACCAAGCCAAGTTGCTGTCGCGCCAGCGTCAGCCCGCCGACATGCAGGAATGCACGTGGATTGGTGCTATCCGCTGCGGCGGGCTCCATCATCGATAACAAGGCGACCCGCAGCGTCTGTCTCCGCGCAGCTAGGGAAAGGCGCGGAGCTTAGGCGAGCGTTGGGCAAGTGCCAAGCGTGCGCCAGTCAGGCGGCGGCAAAATCGTCCAGGAAGGCCTGCAAGCGGCGAACAATGCCCGGTTCGCCCGGCGCGCTGTCAAGCGCCTCTTCGGCCAGCAGGATCAGCTGTTCGGCATGGAAACTGGCAGCAAGCCCCTTGAGACGCATCGCCGCGACCTGCCAGTTACCGTCGCATCGCGCGCGGCGGAGCAAGTCGACCTGCCGGGCAAGACTCTCGGTAAAGGCGAGCCGCAACTCGGCAAACAGCGCCAAATCCTCGCCCGCGGCAGCGGCGAGCGTGGCGTCGAGGGCTCCAGCTTCATAGACCATGGAGAACGGCCTACCGCGATAAGGTTAAATCGGGGTTTATCCAACGCGGTAACGTGGTATCCTCGATGCATGACTGGGGGATCACGCATCGTCGCCATCGGCACGGGCGGGCAAGAAGCCACGCCTGAAGCCGTCATTGAAACTTCCGCGGACGATACCGCGCTGACGCTGGAAGAGGCGTGGGAAGAAAACTGGGAGGCAGAAGAGCCCCCTGCCCGGCGCACACCATGGCGCGGTTTCGCCGCCCCGCTCTTTGCATTGCTGGCAATCGCCGCGTGGACCGGCGCATTCGGCTGGGCGCATCGCGCCGCGATGCTCGCCCCGGCAACGATCGATCAATGGTTGGGCTGGATTGGCGACTGGTCGGGCCCGGTCCTGCTGGTCTGTGTGCTGTGGCTGATCGCGATGCGCAACAGCGCGCGTGAGGCCGCGCGCTTCGGCAACGCAGCCCGATCGCTCGGCGAAGAATCGGCCCGGCTTGAAGAACGCCTGACCTCGATCAACCGCGAACTCAGCCTCGCGCGCGAATTCATTGCCGCACAATCGCGCGACATCGACTCGCTGGGCCGGGTCGCGACCGAACGCCTGTCGCAGCATTCGGAGCGTCTGGCCGGGCTGATCCACGACAATGGCGCGCGGATCGATACGATTGGCAGCGTCAGCGCCACCGCACTCGAGAATATGGAACGGCTGCGCGGGCAACTGCCAGTCATCGCCAGCTCGGCTAAGGATGTCACCAACCACATTGCCAACGCCGGACGCACCGCGCAGGCGCAGTTGCAGGACATGATCAATGGGTTCGGCCGGCTCAACGATTTCGGCCAGGCCAGCGAACGCCAGGTCATGGCGCTCCGCACCCGGATCGACGAAGCAATCGGAGAGTTCGACAATCGCACCGCGCAACTGGACGAGCACACTACCGCGCGCTTCGCGGCACTGCATGAAAGCAGCGAAGAATTCCGCACCCAACTCGATGGCCACGAAGTCGAAGCGCTCGCCGCGATTCGCAGCCGCGCCTCTGCTCTGGGAGAAGAGCTGGCCACGGCACGCGAGGTCCTCGACGCCAACGAAGCGGAAAGCCTTGCCTCGCTGCGCACCCGGCTCGCCGCGGTCCGCGACGAAAGCGGGACGGTAACCCGTTCACTGCGCGAGGGAGAGAGTTCGGCCCTCGCCGCGTGGAAAACGTCGATCGAGCGGCTCGAGGAGGAACTGCGCACGGCGATTACCCGCGTCGATGCGGTCGATTCCGCCGCCGTCCAGTCGGCTCGCAACCGGGTCGCCGAACTGGCGCATGAGGCCGCGGAGGTCGATACCCAGCTGGCCGAACGCGAGCGCCATTTCGCCGACGAAACCGCGCGCCGGCAGGTTGAAACGGAAGAGCGCGACGCTGCGTTCCTCGCCCGCCTGCAGCAGCAAATGGCGCTGCTCGATAATGAGATCGCGGCGCGCCGCACCGAGCAGGAAGAGCAATCGCGCCGCCTTGCCGCACATAGCGCCGAAATCGCCACCCAGCTGGGAGCATTTTCGCACCGCATGATCGAAGTGTCCGAACACGGCGGTCAAGCCGAGGCGGCACTCGCCGCCAGCTTGCAGGCGCTCGCAACCAATCTTGCGTCGAGCCGCGAAGCCTTGGGCGGCACCGACCGCGCGATTTCCGAACTGACTGACAGCAGCGTGCGGCTGCTCGAACTCATCCAGGCCAGCGCGACGCACAGCCAGGTAGATCTCCCGACGGCGATTGCGGTGAGCGAGGAACGGCTCGGACTGCTTGAAGCACGCGCCATTGCGCTGCGCGATGTGGTTGGCGAAGCGAGCGGGCGAGGTGAGATGCTCTCCGACTATGTGGTCGCATCGCAGCAAGGCCTTTCGGAAACCCTTGCTGGGCTCGATCAGATGCATGTTTCGCTCGGCCAGCACGCTGCGACGCATGGCGAGACGCTGGGCGGGCTGCAGGCCGCGCTCGGCACGATCCGCAACGATAGCGAGGCCATCGCCCAGCATGCCCAAGATGAATTGCGCAGCGCGATCGGGGCCTTGACAGAATCCGCGCAAGCGGCGGTCGCGGGGATCGAGCAGATGAGCGCGACGCAGGTAACCGCGCTCGCCAGTCGGCTGGGCGAAGAAAGCGGCGCGGCAATCGACAAGGCGATGCGGGCACGCGCCGCCGAAGCGGTCGGCATGCTTGAACAAGCCGCCGCGCATGCGTCGGGGGTCAGCCGCGAGGCCGCGGTCCAGTTGCGCGACCAGCTCGCGAAGGTCAATGAGCTGGCCGGAAATCTCGAACGCCGCGTCGCGCAGGCGCGCGAACGCGCCGAAGAGCAAGTCGACAACGATTTCGCACGGCGCGTCGCGCTGATCACCGAAGCGCTCAATTCGAATGCAATCGACATCGCCAAGGCGATCGACACCGATGTGTCCGACACCGCCTGGGCTTCATATCTGCGCGGCGATCGCGGCGTGTTCACACGTCGCGCGGTGCGGCTGCTCGAACCGACCGAGGCCAAATCGGTCGCACAAATCTACGAAAGCGACCGCGACTTCCGCGAGCACGTCAGCCACTATATCCATGATTTCGAAGCAATGCTGCGGCAGTTGCTGTCCACGCGGGACGGACATTCGCTCGGCGTCACGCTGCTCTCGTCGGATATGGGCAAGCTCTATGTCGCGCTGGCACAGGCGATCGAACGGCTGCGTAACTAGCCGGGCCAATTAGTCCGGATTGCCCTCGCCGTAGATCGGAGCCTGGCCGAACAAATTGATCGTATCGAGTGTAATCCAGCCTTCGACGTAGTTTACGTAGAACAGCCCGAACAGCAGCACCGACAGCAAGGTCGCGCGCTTGGCGATCCGCTTGGGGTTGAACTCCGCGGGCGCGCTGTCGGCCTGCCCCGGAATTTTGGCGATGCCGGCTTCGTCATGGGTGCGCACCCCGAAGGGCAGCACGAAGAACGCGCTCATCACCCAGAACAGCGCGTAGATCGCGACAATCGAGGTCCAGCGCATGGGCTCTAACCGCCGACCAGCATAACTTTGACCTGCGGCTTCTTGCCAGACCAGCGCTGCGCGGCACGGCGTGCGGCGAGCCGGGCGGCTTCAGTCACAGCGTCGATGTCGCGCCGCGACGGACCCTTGAGCTTCTTGAGCGCAGTGGCCACATCTTCCTGCGCTTCGGTGACGAAGGCATCGTAGTCATCGTCGAGCGGGAGCCCGAGCCCGGCCACCTGCACCCCGCCCGCCGGTTCAATCACCACCATCACCAGCCCATTGTGAGCCAGACGGCGGCGCATCACGATCGCTTCACCGTCGGCGGGAGACAAGATGTCCCCGTCGAGAATCAGCCGACCATTGCGCACTTCGCTAATCTTGCCCGGCTTGCCCGGAGCGAGCCGCACGAGGTCGCCATTTTTCTGCAACACGGACTTGGGAATGCCGCAAGCTTTGCCCAGCCGCGCCTGCTCGGCCATGTGGCGCATCTCGCCGTGGACCGGAACGAGGACTTCGGGGCGGATCCAGCCGTAGAGCGCCTCAAGTTCGGGCCGACCGGGATGGCCGGAGACATGAATATAGGCCTGCCGGTCGGTGACGATGGTGATGTTGCGCTCAGCCAAACGGTTCTGGATGCGCCCGATCGCGACTTCGTTGCCGGGAATCTGGCGGCTCGAAAACAACACGACATCGCCCGCTTCGAGCGCGATCTGGTGGTTGCCCTCGGTAATCCGGCCCAGCGCCGCGCGCGGCTCGCCCTGCCCGCCGGTCGCCAGGATCATCACCTGACCGCGCGGCAGGTTCATCGCGGTGTCGAAATCGACCGTTTCGGGCAGGTTTTTGAGATAGCCGCTGGCCTTGGCGACTCGGATAATCCGGTCGAGCGAGCGCCCCGCCACGCACAGCCGCCGTCCCGATGCGCGCGCGACCTCGCCCAGCGTCTGCAGCCGCGCCACATTCGAGGCGAAGGTCGTGACCACCACGCGCTTGCCCTTGTGGCGCTCGATTTCCGCCTGCAACCCGCGCAACACTTCGCCTTCGGAGCCCGATCCTTCGGGATTGAACACATTGGTCGAATCGCAGACCAGCGCGAGCACGCCCTCGTCGCCAATCGCGGTCAGTTCCTGCGTGGTTGCAGGCACGCCGACCAGCGGCTCATCGTCGAGCTTCCAGTCGCCGGTGTGAAAAATCTTGCCATAGGGCGTGTCGATCAGCAGCGCGTTGCCCTCGGCAATCGAGTGCGCCAAGGGCACATAGCGGATGCCGAACGGCCCCAGTTCGAACCGGTCGAGGTGCGAAATGACATTGAGCTCGATCTCGCGCGCAATCCCCGCCTCTTGCAGCTTCTCGGCCACGAGGCGCGCGGTGAAGGGCGTCGCATAGAGCGGCACGCCCAGTTCTTGCGCGAAATAGGGCACCGCGCCGATGTGATCCTCATGCGCGTGGGTCAGCACGATGCCGATCAAGTCCTTGGCGCGCTCCTCGATGAAGTCGAGATCGGCGAACACCAGCTCGGTGCCGGGGTATTCGTTGGCACCGAAGGTCATGCCCAGATCGACCATCAGCCATTTGCCGTCGCAGCCATAAAGATTGACGTTCATGCCAATCTCGCCCGATCCGCCGAGCGCGCAGAACAGCAGCTCCTTACCGGGCTTCACTTGTAAATTCTCACTTGGTTGATGCTCTTTCTGCCAGCAGGGCCAGGCCGTCGAGCGTCAGGTCGGCATCGACCGCGTCGAAAATCTGTGTGTGTTCGTGGAATAGCACGGCAAGCCCGCCGGTGGCGACCACTTTGGCCGGCCGCCCGATTTCAGCGCGCATCCGGGCGATCAACCCCTCCATCATCGCGACATAGCCCCAGAACACGCCGATCAGCATCTGGTCCTCGGTGTTGCGGCCGATCACGCTGTTGGTGCGCGGGCTCTCGATGGCGATGCGCGGCAGCTTGGCGGTGTTGCCGACCAGCGCATCGAGCGACAAATTGATCCCCGGCGCGATGATCCCGCCCTTGTAAGCGCCGTTGAAATCCACCGCATCGAAGGTGGTAGCGGTGCCGAAATCGACAATGATCAAATCGCCGGGATATTTGGCATGGGCGGCAATGGTATTGACCGCACGGTCCGCCCCGAGCGAGCGCGGCTCGTCGACGTCGATCTCCATGCCGTAATCGGCCGGAGGCTCGCCCGCGATCAGCGCGGGCTTGCCGATGTATTTCTCCGCCAGCACCTGCAAATTGTGCAAGGCGCGCGGCACCACGGTCGAGACGATGACCTGGTCGATCACCTTACGATCGAAGCCTTCGATCGTCAGCAGCTGCATCAGCCACACCGCATATTCATCGCCGGTGCGGCGCGGATCGGTGGCAATCCGCCAACGCGCCTTGATCGCGCGGCCTTCAAATAAAGCGAAAACGACATTGGTATTGCCGACGTCGATGGCGAGCAGCATCGCAAATATCCTGTTTCAGTCCGGATCGGCGAGGCGAACCTCGCCCGCGTGGATGACACGGCACGTGCCGTCCGCCAAGCGCAGTTGCAAGGCGCCATCGGCGGTCAATCCGGCAAATGTGCCTGAAAGCGGCTCCTCACCAGACTCGCCGACATGCAATGGCGTACCTGTAGGGTGGGCCGCGAGCAGCCAGCGACGGATTACCGCCTCAAGCCCGAAATTGCGCCACCGCTCCAGCTCGATTGCGAACTGGCGGGCGAGCTCGGCGGCAAAGACGTCGCGATCGGGCGCGGGGCCGAACGCGGAAAGCGCGACCGTGCTGCGATCGGGCAGATCGGGCGCGGCGGCGAGGTTGACCCCGATCCCGACGATCACGCAATCGCTCACCCGTTCGAGCAGGATTCCGGCCAGCTTTGCCCCGCCCACCAGCAAATCATTGGGCCATTTCAGTTGCGCCTGTTGCGGCGGCACCAGACGAGTGGAAATGACTTCGTGCAGCGCCAGCCCGGTCAACAGCGCCAGCGATCCGGCGGGCGCGTCCTGCGGTCCGAGCCGCACCACGGTCGATCCCATGAAATTGCCCGCACCATCGAACCATTCGCGGCCCTGCCGCCCGCGTCCCGCGGTCTGGCGGTCGGCAACCAGCCAGTGTCCCTCGGCCACCATTTCGCCTGCGCCGAGCCGAGCCGCGAGATCGGCATTGGTCGATCCGGTTGCGGGGACGAACTGGATCAAGCGGCGTCGAACAAGGCAGCGGCCGCACTATTGGCCAGCACGCCAAGCCATTTCGTCGCCAGATAGCCAAGCGGGGAAAGCGCCAGCGCCGACAACGCCAGCAGTGCTTGGTGCGCCCAATCGCTCTTGCCGGTGATGGTTCCCGCCGGTTCGTCGAAATACATGATCTTGACGATCTTGATGTAGTAGAACGCGCCGATCACCGAGGCGGCAATGCCGATTGCGGCGAGCGGGACGAGCCCGGCCTGCACTGCCGCCTTAAATACCACCAACTTGCCCCAGAACCCGAACAATGGCGGGATGCCCGCCAGGCTGAACATCACCATCGCGAGGCACAGGCTCAGCACCTTGCGGTGGCGCGAGAGGCCCGCGAGATCGGCGATTGCCTCAACCGGCGCGCCATCCGCATCCTTGAGCATCAGCACCGCGACGAACCCGCCAACGGTCATCGCGACATAGATCGTCAGGTAAACCAGCATCGCCGAAGCGCCCTGCGGCGTCGCGCAGGCCAGCCCGATCAGGATGAAGCCGACGTTGTTGATCCCCGAATAGGCCAGCAACCGCTTGATATTGGTCTGCCCGATCGCGCCCAGCGCGCCGAACACGATCGAGGCGAGCGCGGCGAAGATCACGATCTGCTGCCACGCGTCGACCTGCGTGCCGAACGCACCCAGCGTGACGCGCATCGTCAGCGCCATCGCCGCCACATTGGGGGCGCTGGCGAAGAACATCGTCACCGGGGTGGGCGCGCCTTCGTAGACGTCGGGCGTCCACATGTGGAACGGCACCGCGGCGATCTTGAAGGCCAGCCCCGCGAGCACGAAGACGATCCCGAAGGTCGCACCGACCGAGAGATCGCCCGCCAAGGCCGCACTGATCCCGGCAAAGCTGGTCCCGCCGGTGAAGCCGTAGATCAGGCTCACGCCGAACAGCAGGATGCCGCTGGCCAGCGCGCCGAGCACGAAATATTTGAGCCCAGCCTCGGCCGAGCGTTCGTCGCTGCGCAGGAATGCGGCGAGGATATAGGCGGCGAGCGAGTTCATCTCGAGCCCGATGTAGAGCGTCATCAAATCGGTTGCCGAGACCATCAGCCCCATGCCGAGCACCGCGAACAGGATCAGCACCGGATATTCCGCGCGCATCGCCCGTACCCGCTCGAAGAACGCCGGGGCGACGATCAGCGCGGCACCCGCCGCGGCATAGATCAGCAGCTTGGCGAAGCTGGCGAAGGCGTCGGCGCGGTACTGGCCGTAGAACGCCGAGGTTTCGACCCCCATTGCACCACTGCACAGCGCGGGCGCGACCATGACGGCACAAGCCACCAGCACTGCCACCGCCGCGATGCTGAGCGCGCGGCTGGCCTTGTCGCCTGCCCAGGCTGCGACCAGCAGCAAGACCAGCCCTGCGGTGCTCAGCAGTTCCTCGGGCGCGACGAGGCGCAGCGACTGTTGCCAGTCCATCAGTGCGACTCCTCATGCGTCTTGGCCGGTTTAGCAGCGCCCAACTTTAGTTGCGCGTCGCCTTCCGGCCGGGCGCGCGACAGTCGTGCATCGAGCGCGGCGATATCGGCGCGCATCGGGCGCAGGAAGCTCTCGGGATAGACCCCCATCCACAAAACGACCGCGGCAATCGGCGCCATCATCGCCCATTCGCGTGCGCTCAAATCGGGCATTGCCGCTGCGTCGGCGTTTTTCTGCACCCCGAATGCGACACGGCGATAGAGGTAGAGCATATAGGCCGCGCCGAGGATGATACCCGTGGTGCAGACCAGCGTGACCCAGCTCGACACCTGGTAAATACCTGCGAGCGCAAGGAATTCGCCGACGAATCCGCTGGTTCCGGGCAGGCCCACGCTAGCCATCGTGAAGACCATGAAAAACAGCGCATAGTACGGCATGTTGATCGACAGTCCGCCGTAGCGATCGATCTCGCGGGTGTGCAACCTGTCGTAGATGACCCCGACCGAGAGGAACAACGCCCCCGAGACGAGCCCGTGGCTGAGCATCACGATCATCGCGCCTTCGAGGCCCTGAACGTTGAACGCGAACAGCCCGACGGTGACGATCGCCATATGCGCCACGGACGAATAGGCGATCAGCTTCTTCATGTCGTGCTGCACCAGCGCGACCAGCGAGGTGTAAACCACCGCGACCATCGACAGGCCGAAGATCAGCGGCGCGAACTGGGCCGAAGCTTCGGGGAACATCGGCAGCGAGAAACGGATGAAGCCGTAGCCGCCCATCTTGAGCAGCACGCCCGCAAGGATCACCGAGCCCGCGGTCGGTGCCTGGACGTGCGCATCGGGCAGCCACGTGTGCACCGGCCACATCGGCATCTTGACCGCGAAGCTGGCGAAGAACGCCAGCCATAGCCATTTCTGCGCGGCCGGATCGAAGTCATAGGCCATCAGCGTCGGGATGTCGGTCGTGCCAGCATTGTTCACCATCCACAGCATCGCGATCAGCATCAGCACCGAGCCGAGCAGCGTGTAGAGGAAGAATTTGTAGCTGGCGTAGATCCGGTCCGCCCCGCCCCAGATGCCGATGATCAGGTACATCGGGATGAGGCCGGCCTCGAAAAAGATGTAGAACAGGAACAAATCCTGCGCGGTGAACACCCCGATCATCAGCGTTTCCATCAGCAGGAACGCCGCCATATATTCGCCGACGCGGCTTTGGATCGAGGTCCAGCTCGCGCCGATGCAGATCGGCATCAGGAACACCGAAAGCATGATCAGCATCAGCGCGATGCCGTCGATCCCCAGCGCGTAGCTGAAACCCGCGAACAGCGGGAGCCGCTCGGTAAACTGCCACTGCGCGCCGCCGACGTCGTAATTGACCCACAGCACCACGCCGAGCGCGAGATCGACCAGCGTGGCAGCGAGCGCGATCCACCGCGCGGCCTTGGCCCCGGCAAATAGGCAAGCGAGTCCGCCGACCAACGGCACCAGCAGCATCAGCGAGAGGATGGGCAGCCCGCTCATCGTGCAATCGCCCAGCTAACCGCGCCGACAAGTCCCAGCAGCATCACCAGCGCATAGCTGTAGAGATAGCCCGACTGGAGTTTGCGCGCGTAAGTCGATCCCTGCGCCACCACCCAGGCCGCGCCGTTGGGGCCGAAGCGGTCGATGATCCCCACATCGCCGAGCTTCCAGAATTGCCGCCCGATCCAGAACGCCGGACGCACGAAGATGAGGTCGTAAAGCTCGTCGAAATACCATTTGTTGAACACGAAGCGGTGCAGCACCGTAAACTGCTCGACGAAAATGGCGGGGAAGCGCGGGTTGCGCAGATAGGCATACCAGGCGATCGCGAGGCCGGTGAGCATCACCGCGAACGGGGCCCACTTCACCATGAACGGCACTTCATGCATCGCGTGGATCAGATGCTCCGAAAAGGCGATGCTGCCTTTCCAGAATTCGCCGTCGCCCGCGCTGATGAAGGCTTCGTGGAAAAAGAAGCCCGCCAGCACCGCGCCCAGGCTCAGCCCACCGAGCGGGATCAGCATAGACAGCGGGCTTTCGTGCGGATGGTAGCCTGCGGTGCCAACCGGATTGTGGACCTTTTCGCCATGCCCGGCTTCTTCCGAAGGGTCCTCGTGTTCGTGATGCACGGCGTGCTGGATATGCTCCGAACCCGCCCAGCGCGGCGCGCCCCAGAAGGTCAGGAACATCAGCCGCCAGCTGTAGAAGCTGGTCAGCAGCGCGGCGAAAATGCCGATCAGCGAGGCAAAGCGGCCGATCCCGGTCCCGCTGGCGAAAGCGGCCTCGATGATTGAATCCTTCGAATAGAACCCCGCAAAACCGAACGCTCCGGCGATGCCGACCCCGGTGATCGCCAGCGTGCCGGCCATCATCGCCCAGAAGGTGAAGGGGATTTCCTTGCGCAGATTGCCGTAGAACCGCATGTCTTGCTCGTGGTGCATCGCGTGGATCACACTGCCCGCGCCAAGGAACAGCAGCGCCTTGAAGAAGGCGTGGGTGAACAGATGGAACATCGCCGCGCCATAGGCGCCGACGCCCGCCGCGAAGAACATGTAGCCCAGCTGCGAGCAGGTGGAATAGGCGATGACGCGCTTGATATCCCACTGCGTGGTGCCGACCGTGGCAGCGAAGAAGCAGGTCGCCGCGCCGATGAAGGTGACGAAGCCCAGCGCCACCGGGCTGGTCTCGAACATCGGCGACAGGCGGCAGACCATGAACACCCCCGCCGTCACCATGGTCGCGGCGTGGATCAGCGCCGAAACCGGGGTCGGGCCTTCCATCGCGTCGGGCAACCAGGTGTGCAGCCCCAGCTGCGCCGACTTGCCCATCGCGCCGATGAACAGCAGCACGCACAGCACCGTCATCGTGTCGAAGCGGTGGCCGAGGAAGCCGATGGTCGATCCGGCCATGCCCGGCGCGGCGGCGAGGATTTCGGGGATCGAGACGGTATTGAATACCAGATAGGTCCCGAAGATGCCGAGCATGAAGCCCAGGTCACCCACCCGGTTGACCACGAAAGCCTTGATCGCGGCGGCGCTGGCGCTGGGTTTGCGGAACCAGAAGCCGATCAGCAAATACGAAGCGAGCCCGACCCCTTCCCAGCCGAAGAACATCTGGACGAGGTTATCGGCGGTCACCAGCATCAGCATCGCGAAGGTGAACAGGCTGAGGTAGGCGAAGAACCGCGGCTGGTCCGGGTCCTCCTCCATATAGCCCCAGCTGTAGAGGTGGACGAAGGCGGAGACGGTGGTGATCACCACCAGCATCACCGCGGTCAGCGCATCGACGCGCAAGGCCCAGTCAAAGCTAAGGCTGCCCGATTGGACCCAATGCAGCACCGGGGTGACACTGGTTTCAGCGGTGCCCGCTAGGAAGCTTAGGAAAATCGGCCAGCTCAACCCGAACGAGACGAACAGCGCGCCGGTGGTCAGCGCCTTGACCACGGTATTGCCGAGCATCCGGTTGCCCAGCCCGCCGACGATCGCGGCGAGCAGCGGCAGGAAGACGATGAGGAGGATCGGGGTCACGCTCCAATCACCCCTTCATCCGGTTGACGTCATCGACCGCGATGGTCCCGCGCCCGCGGAAATAGATGACCAGGATCGCCAGGCCGATTGCGGCCTCGCTGGCCGCCACGGTCAGCACGAACATCGCAAAAATCTGCCCGGTCAAATCGTGCAGGAAGGCGCTGAACGCCACCAGATTGATGTTCACCGCGAGCAGGATCAGCTCGATCGCCATCAGGATGACAATCACGTTCTTGCGATTGAGGAAGATGCCGAGCACGCCGAGCACGAACAGGATCGAGCTGACCACGACGTAGTGTTCGATCCCGATCATGATGTCGCGCATCCCTCAAAAATGCCGTCATCCTGAACTTGTTTCAGGACCCATTGTGCCTTCCACTCGGACCTGAGAGTGGTGCGAAATGGACCCTGAAACGAGTTCAGGGTGACGGGTGTGGTGTGGGTGAGGCCGGAGCAAATCACAGCACTACCCCCTTGCCAACTTCGGGCTTCACATTGCGCGTCGCATCCTGCGGCCGCCGCTGGTTCTGGCGCGAGACATCCTGCCTGCGCACGCCCTTGCGCTCGCGGTGGGTCAGCACGATCGCGCCGATCATCGCCACCAGCAGGATGATCCCCGCCGCTTCGAACAGGAACAGGTAGCGGCCATACATCAGCGCGCCGATGGCTTCGGTATTGCTCGCGCCCGCAGCACTCGCGGCGCTGCCGTCGGGGGTGCCGAGCTCCAGCGCGCCCGCACGGTAAGCACCCAGCCCCAGCACGATCTCCGCAAGCAGCACCAGTGCGACCAGTATTCCCAGCGGAAAGTTCTTGATAAACCCCGCACGCAATTCGGCGAAATCGATGTCGAGCATCATCACCACGAACAGGAACAGCACCGCCACCGCGCCGACGTAAACGATCACCAGCAGCATCGCGATGAACTCCGCCCCAACCAGCACCATTAGCCCCGCCCCGTTGAAAAACGCGACGATCAGCCACAGCACCGAATGCACCGGATTGCGCGACAGGATGGTGAACACCGCCGAAGCGATCACCAGCGTGGCGAACAGATAAAAAGCGAAGGTCTGGATCATTGCGCGCGGCCCCTAACGATACGGCGCATCGGCTTCAAGGTTCGCGGCCAGTGCCCGCTCCCACTTGTCCCCGTTCGCCAGCAGCTTGGCCTTGTCGTAGAGCAGTTCCTCGCGCGTTTCGGTGGCATATTCGAAGTTCGGCCCCTCGACGATCGCATCGACCGGGCAGGCCTCCTGGCAGAAGCCGCAGTAGATGCACTTGGTCATGTCGATGTCGTAGCGCGTGGTGCGGCGGCTGCCGTCGTCGCGCGGCTCGGCCTCGATGGTGATCGCCTGGGCCGGGCAGACCGCCTCGCACAGCTTGCAGGCGATGCAGCGCTCCTCGCCATTGGCATAGCGCCGCAGCGCATGCTCGCCGCGGAACCGCGGGCTCAGCGGGTTCTTTTCGAACGGATAGTTGATCGTCGCCTTGGGCTTGAAAAAATACTGCAAGGTCAGCCAGTGCGCCTTGAGGAACTCCCAAAGGGTGAAGCTCTTGATGAGATGGGAGAGGGTCATTTAGGAGACCTCACGGAGGAAGTTGGACCACAGCCGCCCGCCCACCAAGCGCCGCTATGGTCGGTCACCCAAAGCGTTCCGAGGCCAACGATATCGCTTGTGACATAGTAAAGAGAACGCTGATCGGAGATGGATGTTAGAGTGTGCCCAAGCGAATTCTCACCTGCATCGATCTTCGTAACTCTGTAGCTCGCCTTCCAATCAGAATCGGTAAGCACGGTAATCTTGTCACCCTTCGACATGTAGCCGTCTGGAATCGATAGAAAAATCGTCTTGTGCTCTCGCTTAGCTGACGGAAGCTCTGATACCCGCTCCAGATTGCAGGAATCAGACGCCCCGGCTGTGGCCCCATACCTCGTCAGCATCAGCCACCCGCTCACCAGCACCACGAACAGCAGACTCAGCGGCAGGAACACTTTCCAGCCCAGCCGCATCAGCTGGTCGTAGCGGTAGCGCGGGACGGTCGCCTTCACCCAGCTGAAGATGAAGAAGAAGAACAGGATCTTGAGCAGCAGCCAGACGAAGCCGGGGATCCAGTAGAGCGGTGCCCATTCGACCGGGGGCAGCCACCCGCCGAAGAACAACGTGGCGTTGAGCGCGCACATCAGCAGGACGTTGGCATATTCGCCGAGCCAGTAGAGCGCGAAGCTCATCGAGGAATATTCGGTCTGGTAACCGGCGACAAGCTCGCTCTCCGCTTCGGTCAGATCGAACGGCGCGCGCGCGGTTTCGGCCATGCCGCTGATCAGGAACATCACCCACAGCGGGAACAGTAGCGGGTTGAACACGAAGCCGTTGAGCAGTCCGAAGACATGCCCCTGTTGTGCATGGACGATCGCATTGAGATTGAAGCTGCCCGCCCACAGCACCACGCAGATCAGGATGAAACCGATCGAGACTTCATAGGAAATCATCTGGGCAGCGGCGCGCATCGCGCTGAAAAACGGGTATTTCGAGTTCGACGCCCAGCCCGCGATCACCACCCCGTAAACCCCCAGCGAGCTTATCGCGAGGACATAGAGCAGCCCGACATTGATATCCGCCAGCACCGCGCCCGAATTGAACGGGATCACCGCCCAAGCCATCAGCGCCACGGTGAAAGTGATAATCGGCGCGATCAGGAACAGGCCTTTGTTGGCCGCCGAGGGAATGATGGTTTCCTGCAGGAACACTTTGAGCCCGTCGGCGAACGACTGGAGCAAGCCCCACGGCCCCACCACATTGGGCCCCCGCCGCAGCGCCATCGCCGCCCAGATCTTGCGGTCGGCATAGATGATCATCGCCACCCCGAGCATGAGGGGGAGCGCGATGAGGAGGATGCCCGTGACGGTCGCGAGGCCCCAGGCCCAGTCGTGGGTCAGGCCCCAGTTTTGTAGGGTCTGGGTCATTCCGCCGCCTCCGCAAACTCTTCACCGTGGAGCAGTTCGGCCGAGCAGCGCTGCATCGTCACGCTGGCGCGGCTGATGGCGTTGGTGAGGTAGAAGTCCTTGATCGGGTAGGCTTCTATCGTTCCCGAGGCCGTGGTCTTGCCGGGCTTGGGCAGCGCGCCATAGCTGGCCAGCCCCTCGACCCCCAGCGCCGGAACCGCCTTGACCATTGCGCCGCGCAGTTCGACGAAGCTGTCAAACCCGACCGAAACCCCCAGCGCATCCGCCAAGGCCCGCAGGATCGTCCAGTCCTCGCGCGCATCGCCGGGGGCGAAGACCGCCTTTTCGGCAAATTGCACCCGGCCCTCAGTATTGACGTAAGTTCCCGGCTTCTCGGTGTAAGCGGCTGAAGGCAATACGATATTCGCCGCATGTGCGCCCTTGTCGCCGTGATGGCCGATGTAAACCACTGTAGAACCGGCGAACTTTGCATAGTCCACCTCATCCGCGCTAAGCGATAGCAGCAGTTTCGGCTTGGCGGCGACCACATCGGCAATGCCGCCCGGCTGCGCGTAGCCGAGCATCAGTCCGCCCATCCGGCTCGCCGCCATGTGCAAGACATTGAAACCGTTCCAGTTTTCCTTCACGAGGCCAAGCGGTGCACAAAGGCGCACAACAGCAGCTAGCGCACCCTTCGCGAGGCCTGCGCCGCCCACAATCACCGCAGGACGCTGCGCAGCGGCGAATGCGTCGGTCACCACCTTGGGCAGCTGGTCCAGCACCGCGACATCGTTGCCGAGGAACTCGGCCTTGAAGGTAGTTTCCCACTCGGGCCCGACCACGAACACCTTGGCCCCGCGCTTGACCGCCTTGCGCAGCCGGACGTTGACCAGCGAGGCTTCCCAGCGGATGTGGCTACCGACGATCAGGATCGCGTCGGCGGTTTCGATCCCCGCGAAGGTCGAGTTAAAGTTCACCGCAGCAAGGTTCGAGCAATCGTAATCCAGCCCGGTCTGGCGACCTTCGAGCAGCTTTGAGCCGAGCGCGCCAACCAGCGCCTTGGCCGCGAACATCGTCTCGCAATCGACCATGTCGCCGGCGATCACGGCAATGCTCTTGCCCGGCTTGACCTTGGCCATCGCGGCAAACGCCTCGTCCCAGCTCGCCGCGACGAGCTTGCCATTCTTGCGCAGCCACGGCTTGTCGAGGCGGCGGCTCGTCAGGCCATCGACCTGATAGCGGCCCTTGTCGCTCAGCCACTCCTCATTGACGTCGTCGTTGTTGCGCGGCAGCGCGCGCAGCACTTCGCGCCCGCGGCTGTCGATCCGGATATTCGCGCCGACCGCGTCGGACACGTCGATGCTGAGCGTCTTCTTGAGCTCCCACGGCCGCGCTTCGAAGGCATAGGGCTTGGAGGTCAGCGCGCCGACCGGGCACAGATCGATCACATTGGCTGAAAGCTCGTGCTTCGCCGCGTGCTCGAGGTAGGTGGTGATCTGCATATCCTCGCCGCGATAGAGCGCGCCGATTTCGTCGACCCCGGCAATCTCCTCGGAGAAACGGATGCAGCGGGTGCAGTGGATGCAGCGGGTCATCACCGTCTTGATCAGCGGACCCATGTATTTCTCGGTCACCGCGCGCTTGTTCTCGTCATAACGCGACGCGCCGCGGCCATAGGCGATGCTCTGGTCCTGCAAATCGCACTCGCCACCCTGATCGCAGATCGGGCAATCGAGCGGGTGGTTGATGAGCAGGAATTCCATCACCCCCTCGCGCGCGGTCTTGACCATCGGGCTGTCGGTGCGAATGATTTGACCTTCCGCAGCGGGCAGCGCGCAAGACGCCTGCGGCTTGGGCGGCCCCGGCGAGACTTCGACCAGGCACATCCGGCAATTGCCCGCAATGCTGAGGCGTTCATGGTAGCAGAACCGCGGGATTTCCTTCCCCGCCAGCTCGCACGCCTGGAGCACGGTCGCGCCCTGCGGGACTTCGAGTTCCTGGCCATCGACGGTGACTTTAGGCAACGCTAATCTCCTGACCCGGGCGTGACCGGCCCGAGACGAAGCAACGCCTCGGCCAGCAGAAACCGGATCCACGGAGCGTTCAACCGCACATTGAAACCCGGCATGCACACCCTAAAGTCTTCCCAGAGTGCTGCGACAGCCTTCAATTCCTCGGGGCTGCCCGCCTGCGTTTGCAGCAGCGTCTGAACCTCGGTCCGGTGGCCCTGCGTGTAGCAGCGTGCGACGCCATGCAGGTCCTTGGCCTCGGCTGGGGTTGGAGCTGAAAGCCGGTAGTCCTCCGGAACGCCGTCCGACCGGAGCAGGCCTTCCGCGATGGCCCCGCGCGCAAAGACGGCAGGCATCGACATTCGAGTGCCGCCGAACAAACAGGTGACGTGCTCACCGTAAACCCCCTCGCGCAAGGCCTTATCTTCCTCGGGCGATCCAGGAACGGCTGCGATCACGGCGAGTGCATGGCCCCGCCGGGTTCGCGCGATACATGCTCCGAACGCACGCAGTTCGCTGAAGGCCCGTACGTTGGTCAGAGGCGAGGAAGTTGACATCCCGGATCGGCCCGACTGGGCCAACACCGCTGTGGCAAACGACAACGCGAAAAGCGCAAGAAGCGGAGGAACCTTCATTCTGCTGCCTCCATCATCGGATTGCGCCTTTCCACAATTCGCCGTTCCAGCTCAGGCCTGAAATGTCTGATCAGCCCCTGGATCGGCCAGGCCGCCGCGTCGCCCAGCGCGCAGATGGTGTGGCCTTCGACCTGCTTGGTGACTTGCTGGAGCATGTCGATTTCCTCGAGCGCGGCGTCGCCGGTGCGCAGGCGCTCCATCATCCGCCACATCCACCCGGTGCCTTCGCGGCAGGGGGTGCACTGGCCGCAGCTTTCGTGCTTGTAGAAATAGCTCAACCTGCTGATCGCGCGGACGATGTCGGTCGACTTGTCCATCACGATCACCGCGGCGGTGCCGAGCCCCGATCCGGCGTCCTTGCAGCCATCGAAATCCATCGGCATGTCGAGGCAGGCCGAGGCCGGGACCAGCGGGACCGACGAACCGCCGGGGATCACCGCGAGCAGATTGTCCCACCCGCCGCGAATTCCGCCGCAGTGCTTGTCGATCAACTCGCGGAAGGGGATGCCCATCGCTTCTTCGACCACGCAGGGTTTCTCGACGTGGCCCGAGATCTGGTAAAGCTTGGTGCCTTCGTTGCCCTTGCGGCCGATGCCGCAGAACCACGGGGCGCCGCGCCGCAGGATCGTCGGCGCGACGGCGATGCTCTCGACGTTGTTGACCGTGGTCGGGCAGCCATAGAGCCCGGCCCCCGCCGGGAATGGCGGCTTGAGGCGCGGCTGGCCCTTCTTGCCCTCAAGGCTTTCGATCATCGCGGTTTCTTCGCCGCAGATGTAGGCGCCCGCGCCGCGATGGACGAAGACGTCGAAATCGTAGCCCGAGCCGCAAGCGTTTTTGCCGATCAGCGTGGCGTCATAGGCCTCCTGCACCGCGGCGAACAACACCTCGGCCTCGCGGATATATTCGCCGCGGATGTAGATATAGGCGGCGCGCGCGCGCATCGCGTAGCCGGCGAGTAGCGCGCCTTCGATCAGTTTGTGCGGATCGTGACGGATGATCTCGCGGTCCTTGCAACTGCCCGGCTCGCTCTCGTCGGCGTTGATGACGAGGAAGCTGGGGCGGCCGTCCTTGCTTTCCTTGGGCATGAACGACCATTTAAGCCCGGTCGGGAACCCCGCCCCGCCGCGCCCGCGCAGGCCGCTGGCCTTGATCTCGTCGATGATCCCGTCCTGGCCCTTGGCCATCAGCGCCTTGGTATTGTCCCAATCGCCCCGCGCCTGCGCAGCGGCGAGGGTCCACGGCTGGTAGCCGTAGAGATTGGTGAAGATGCGGTCTTTATCGGCGAGCATCATAGTATCTCCGCACACCGAACTGGATCGCAAAGCCCACTACGAGGCCAACTGGAATGGCCCACCAGACCGGGCGGGCTTTGGTAGGATCAAGTGCAAAACCGACCACAAGCGCAGCAAGCATGGTCGCTACGGGGATGAACTTCATGACTTCGGGGCTCATCACCACTCCCCCCGGTAATCGTGGTTGGCCTTGACCATCTGTTTGAGTGTGGTCGGTCCGCCGAGCGGTTCGACGGTGTGTCGCCGCTTGAGCTGTGTCCCGGTCTTGGGCTGCTTGCCCGCAGCCAGCGCATCGAGGACGCGGTCCATGTCCGCCGCAGTCAAATCTTCGTAATTGTCGTCATTGATCTGGACCATCGGCGCGTTGGCGCAATTGCCCATGCATTCGACTTCATTGAGCGTCCACAGCCCGTCGTCGGTAGTGTGCCCCTTGGCCATCCCGCGCGCCTTGCACGCCGCCATGATCTCGTCCGAGCCGCGCAGCATGCACGGCGTGGTCCCGCAGACCTGGACGTGGAATTTGCCCACCGGGACCAGATTGTACATCATGTAGAAGCTGGCGACTTCGAGCACGCGGATCGCAGGCATATCGAGCTGCCGCGCGACGAATTCGATCACCGGCAGCGGCAACCAGCCTTGCGTATTGGTCTCCCCCCCGACCTGCCGCTGGGCGAGATCGAGCAGCGGCATCACCGCCGAGCGCTGCCGCCCCGGAGGATAGCGCGCGATGATCTTCGGCACCTCGGCGGCGTTCTCCGCCGACCACGCAAAGCCGCCCCACCGCGCGCGCAGTTCTGGGCTGTCGGGTTCGGGATGACGGTCAGCCATCAATAGCCACCATTTTCTTCGGAAAATTTGGTTGGCTCTACCCAGTTCAACTTCTTCAACTTACGTCGATGAAACACAAAGCCTGTCCAAATCACGCAAACGCCAAGTCCAAACGCGATCGCACTTTGTCTAGTCACCTCATCATCGAACCAAATCCATGCGACCACTATCGCAGGCGACATTGGCAAGAATGCGAGATTTTTGATGTCCAACCAAAACGATCCTCTGACCGAAATTTGGTCGTCCACCCAAGAGACAAAGTGCTCGCGCAACGTCACCGGTCACACTCCCCAAATACCTCGTCGAGCGCGCCGATGATCCGAGGTGCCTCGACGGCGTTGTCCGCCGACCCCGCAAACCCGCTCCAACGCGCGCGCAGTTCGGGGCTGTCGGGTTCGGGATGACGGTCAGCCAATTTGCTTTTCCCGTTTGAATACAAACCACCAAACGACCGTTGCTCCCACTAGCCTGCCGACAATATCGGCGACGATGTATTGGTCGACAATATAGCTGGACGAAGGGAAAGAACCGGCACCAAGGAGGAAGGCAAATCCCGCGATTCTTGACTCGCGCTCCGGCAGGAACAAGCTCGAAATCCAGGTCGCAAAAAGCGCCACAATGAATGCGCCAAACAGGCTGCCAAAGAACGCTATCAGGAACACCAGATTGATCACCGGTCGCACTCCCCGAACACCACGTCGATCGCGCCGATGATGGCGGTGACGTCGGGCAGCATGTGGCCCACGCTCATGAAGTCCATCGCCTGGAGGTGGCTGAACGCGGTCGGGCGGATCTTGCAGCGGTAGGGTTTGTTGCTGCCGTCGCTGACCAGATAGACCCCGAATTCGCCCTTGGGGCTTTCGGTGGCGACATAGACTTCGCCCGCCGGAACGTGGAACCCTTCGGTGTAAAGCTTGAAGTGGTGGATCAGCGCTTCCATCGACTGCTTCATCTCGGCGCGTTTGGGCGGGACCACCTTGCGGTCGTCCGAGGCGACCGGGCCGGAAGGCATCTCGGCGAGGCACTGCTTCATGATTTTGGCCGACTGGCGGACTTCCTCGACCCGGACCATGAACCGGTCATAGCAATCGCCGCGCGTGCCGACCGGAATCTCGAAGTCCATCCGGTCGTAGACGTCGTAGGGCTGGCTCTTGCGCAGATCCCACGCCACGCCGCTGCCGCGGATCATCGGGCCGGAGAAGCCCCAGCGCACCGCATCGTCCTTGCTGACCACCGCGATATCGACATTGCGCTGCTTGAAGATGCGGTTGTCGACCACCAGGCTCATCGCGTCCTCGAACAGGCGCGGCAATCTGGTGTCGAGCCACTGGCCGATGTCGACCAGCAGCTTTTCGGGCACGTCCTGATGCACTCCGCCGGGGCGGAACCACGCCGCGTGCATCCGCGCGCCGCTCGCGCGTTCGAAGAAGTTGAGGCAATCCTCGCGCACTTCGAACATCCACAAATTCGGCGTCATCGCGCCGACGTCCATCACGTGGCTGCCGAGGTTGAGCATGTGGTTGCAGATGCGGGTCAGTTCTGCGAACAGCACGCGCAGATATTGCCCGCGCAGCGGCACTTCGAGATTGAGCAGCTTCTCGATCGCCAGCACATATGTGTGCTCCATCGCCAGCGGCGAGCAGTAATCGAGCCGGTCGAAATAGGGCAGCGCCTGCAGATAGGTCTTGTGCTCGATCAGCTTTTCGGTGCCGCGATGGAGCAACCCGACGTGCGGATCGATCCGCTGGATAATCTCGCCGTCGAGCTCCATCACCATGCGCAGCACGCCGTGCGCGGCGGGGTGCTGCGGCCCGAAATTGATCGTATAGTTGGTGATGACCTCGTCGCCGGTGGTGGGGGACTGGTCGAGAGTGACGCTCATTGCCTGCCTCCCTTGGGCTTCGCACGCGGTTTACGCGCCGGGCGGCTCTCGGTCGGATCGGGCGCGCCGGGTTCGGCCTTTTTCGTGCGCTTCTGCGCGGGCGAACCCGGCGAGCGCTTCTTCGCCGCGGCATTGTTCGCGGCCTTCCCCGCGCCGGTGTCGGCGGGTTTCTCGGTGACCTTGGGGATCGTAACCGGCGGCGTAGCGGGCGCTTCCGCAGCCTTCTCGTCGCCCGGCAGCACGTAATCGGCGCCTTCCCACGGGCTCATGAAGTCGAACGTTCGCAAATCCTGCGCCAGCTCGACCGGCTCATAGACCACGCGCTGGTCTTCCTCCGAATAGCGCAGCTCGACGTAGCCGGTCAGCGGGAAGTCCTTGCGCTGCGGATGGCCCTCGAACCCGTAATCGGTAAGGATGCGGCGCAAATCGGGGTTGCCCGCGAAGATCACCCCGTACATGTCGAAGACTTCGCGCTCGAGCCAGCCCGCCACCGGCCACAGCGTGGTGACGGTGGGCACCGGGGTGTTCTCGGCGGCGTTGAGCTTGACGATCACGCGGTGGTTCTTGGTGAGCGAGAGCAGGCAATAGACCACCTCGAACCGCTCGGCCCGCTCGGGGAAGTCGACCCCGGCGATTTCCATCAGCTGCTGGTATTCGTGTTCGTCGCGCAAGCTGCGCAGCACCGCCTCGATGCTGTCTCGCGCCACGGTCAGCACGATCTCGCCATATTCTTCGCGAGAAGCCAGTACTTGATCGCCCAAAGCTGCCGTCAGCGCGACGAGCACGCCTTCGCTGGAGGCAATCTTGGGGGCGGAGTGGAGCACGCTCACCGCTCGAGTGTCCCGACCCGGCGGATTTTGCGCTGCAATTGCATAACCCCATAGAGCAATGCCTCGGCGGTTGGCGGGCAGCCGGGGACGTAGATGTCCACGGGCACGATCCGGTCGCAGCCGCGCACGACGCTGTAGCTGTAGTGGTAATAGCCGCCGCCGTTGGCGCAGCTGCCCATCGAGATGACGTATTTGGGGTCCGACATCTGGTCGTAGACCTTGCGCAGCGCCGGGGCCATCTTGTTGCACAGCGTGCCCGCGACGATCATCACGTCGGACTGGCGCGGCGAGGCGCGCGGGGCGACGCCGAAGCGCTCCATATCGTAGCGCGGCATGTTGACGTGGATCATCTCGACCGCGCAGCAGGCGAGCCCGAAAGTCATCCACCACAGGCTGCCGGTGCGGGCCCACTGGAACAGGTCTTCGGTACTGGCGACGAGGAAGCCCTTGTCCTGAACCTGGCTGTTGAGATCGCTGAAAAAGGCGGCGTCGGGAGCCTTGAGCGGGGTGCCGTCAGCCTTAACCAGCGCCGGGGTGTGATCTACTCCCAATCGAGCGCTCCCTTTTTCCACGCGTAAATCAGGCCGATCAGCAGTTCGAACAGGAACACCATCATAGTGATCCAGCCCGCCCAGCCGGTCTCCTTGAGGCTGACCGCCCAGGGAAACAGGAACGCGGCTTCGAGATCGAAGATGATGAACAGGATCGCGACGAGGTAGAACCGCACGTCGAACTGGCTGCGCGGATCCTCGAACGCGGGGAACCCGCACTCATACTCGCTGAGCTTTTCGGCACTGGGATTATGCGCGCCGGTGAGCCGGGCGACGCCCATCGGCAGGAACACGAAAGCCGATGACAGCCCCAGCGCTATGCCGAGAAAGATCAGGATCGGCAGGTATTGCGACAGGTCGACCAAAGCGCTGACTCGGCATTGTAAACGGTGTCTCGCGCCCTAGTCCGCTGCATCGCAGCGTGCAAGGGGAGAGGCACGCGCCCGGCCGATTGACAGCGCTCGGCGCATGCAGCACTTTCGCCCGGCTACAGAGGGGGATCGGGGATGAAATTCAAGAGCCTTGCCGTCGCCGCGCTCGCCAGCGCCTGGGCCATGCCGGCGCAAGCGCAAATGGTGCGTGCGCAAGAACCGAACAGCATCGTCAGCGCGCTTCTGGACGGCGGCTATTCGGCGAAGCTGGGCACTGACGCGGTCGGCGACCCGATGATCACCAGCAGCGTCGGCGGCACGACTTTTCAAATCTTCTTCTACAACTGCGTCGAGCACAGAGCCTGCGCGACGGCGCAGTTCCATTCGGGCTACGATCTCGAAAGTCAGGTCGCCCTCGAACTTATCAACACATGGAACCGGACTCAGCGCTTCGCTCGCGCTTATCTCGACAGGGAAAACGATCCGATCCTCGAGATGGATGTAGACCTCGACGACGGAGGGATGTCCCGGCTGCTGTTTATCGACAACATCGAATTCTGGACAACCCAGGTGGGGGAATTCGAGAAACGGATCGGTTACCGCAAATAGCGCTCACTTGCGCAGTTCGCGCTTCAAAGTCGCCTGGGTCGACTTGCCGTAAGGCGGCTTGAACCCGCCCAGCCCGGCGACGTCCATCCCCGACTGGCGGTAGACCGCGCGCTGGTGGCTGAAGGTCCTGAACCCGTCGAGCCCATGGTAATTGCCCATGCCCGATGGCCCCACCCCGCCGAACGGCAAATCTTCCATCGCGTTGTGGAACAGCACGTCGTTGACAGTGACCCCGCCCGAGATGGTGCGCGAGAGGACCTTCGCTTCCTCGGCCTTGTCGGTGCCGAAATAATAGAGCCCCAGCGGCCGGTCGTGCGCGTTCACATAATCGATCGCCTCGTCGATCCCGGTGTAGGTCTTGACCGGCAGGATCGGGCCGAAGATTTCCTCCTGCATGACCTTCATGTCATCGGTCACATTGCGCAGGATGGTCAGCGGCATCTTGTTGCCGTTGGACGCGGCGAAATCCTCTTGCCCCGGGTTGACCTCGATCAGCTGGGCGCCCTTATCCTTCGCATCGGCAAGATAGCCCTGCAGCCGCTCGAAGTTCCGGCCGTTGACCACCGAGGTGTAGTCGTCGTTGGCCAGCAGCGTGGGATACATCGCCGCGACGCCCGCTTTGACGCTTTCGATCATCTCGCTTTCCTGATCGGCGGCGACCATCAGGTAATCGGGCGCGAGGCAGATTTGTCCCGCGTTCATCATCTTGCCCAGCGCGATGCGGCTGCCAGCCTTGGCCTTGTCCGCGCTGCGCCCGATGATCGTCGGCGATTTGCCGCCGAGCTCGAGCGTGACCGGCACGAGGTTGTCCGCCGCCGCGCGCATGATGTGCTTGCCGACGCTGGTCGCGCCGGTGAAGATCAAATGATCGAACGCCAGCCTGGAGAAGGCGGCGCCGGCCTCGACCCCGCCGGTGACCACCGCAATTTCCTCCTCGGCGAAATATTTGGGCACTGCTTCGGCGAACACTTCGCAGACCCGCTCGGTATATTCGCTCGGCTTGATCACCGCGCGGTTGCCCGCCGCGAGGATCCCCGCCATCGGCACCATCACCATGCCCACCGGGAAGTTCCAAGGCGCGATCACCCCGACCACGCCTTTGGGCTGCCACACCACTTCCGCCTTGGCACCCAGCAACCCGAGCGGGAACATCGCCTTGCGCCGCTCATTGCGCGACCAGCTTTCGAGATGCTTTCTGGCATGCTTGAGCGCGCCGACCGAGGGCATGATGTCGGTCATCAGCGTCTGTTCGGTGCTGCGGTGCCCGAAATCGGCCGAGACCGCTTTGGCGAAGTCGTCCTTGTGATCCACCAGCAGTGCCACCGCGCGATCGATCCGGTCGCGCCGAACCGCCAGCGCCTCAGGCAGCGCGGCGGTGAACGCGGCGCGCTGCTTCTCAAGAATCGCCTGCATTTGCTCGGCTGTGGTTGAAGGCATGATCCCGCTCCGTTTTGATTTGCCACCTTACTGCCGCGTTGGAAGCCTCTGCGCAATTGCCTTCGTTGCAGCGCAGCACTATGCGCGGGGCCATACCCATCCCCTCCGTCAAAGGCCCGTTCGATGACCCAGCTTTCCGCAAACGATCCGATCGTCATCCTCTCCTATGCGCGCACCCCGATGGGCGCGATGCAAGGCGCATTGTCCGACGTTTCGGCGACCGACCTGGGTGCTACCGCGATCCGCGCCGCGGTCGAGCGCGCCGGGATCGACGGCGCGGATGTCGAGCGGGTCTATATGGGCTGCGTGCTCCCCGCCGGGCTGGGTCAGGCACCGGCCCGCCAGGCGACGATCAAGGCGGGCCTGCCCAAGTCGGTCCAGGCCACCACGGTCAACAAGGTCTGCGGATCGGGGATGCAGACGGTGATCATGGGGGCCGAAGCGCTGGCCTGCGGGAGCATCGATCTGGTGATCGCGGGCGGGATGGAAAGCATGACCAATGCGCCCTATTTGCTCAAGAAGCACCGCTCGGGCGCGCGGATCGGGCATGATACCGCCTATGATCACATGTTCCTCGACGGGCTGGAAGACGCCTATGAGGCGGGCCGCGCGATGGGCACTTTCGCGCAGGACACCGCCAACGAATACCAGCTGACTCGCGAGGCGCAGGACGGCTACGCGATCGAATCGCTGCGCCGCGCGCAGGCCGCGATCGCCGAGGGCGCGTTTATCGCCGAGATCGCGCCGGTCACCGTGGTCAGCCGCGCGGGCGAGAGCATTGTCGATACCGACGAAGCCCCCGGCAAAGGCAAGCCCGACAAGATCCCTTCGCTCAAGCCCGCGTTCGCCAAGGACGGCACGATCACCGCCGCCACCTCGAGCTCGATCTCGGACGGAGCGGCGGCGCTGGTGCTGACGCGCGCAAGCGTTGCCAAGGCCAAGGGGATGACCCCGGTGGCGCGGGTCGTCGCGGTCGCCGCGCACGCGCAGGAACCCAAGGATTTCACCACAGCCCCGGTCGGCGCGATCAACCAGGTGCTGACCAAGGCTGGTTGGACGGTGGGCGAGGTCGATCTGTTCGAAGTCAACGAGGCGTTTGCCTGCGTCGCGATGTTCGCGATGCACGACCTTGGCATCCCGCACGACAAGATCAACGTCCACGGCGGCGCAACCGCGCTGGGCCACCCGATCGGCGCGAGCGGCGCGCGGATCATCACCACGCTGGTCGCCGCGCTCAAACGCCACGGCAAGAAGCGCGGCGTCGCCAGCCTGTGCATCGGCGGCGGTGAGGCAACGGCGGTCGCGGTGGAGCTGGTCTGACTACCTGCAAAGCGGAGTCGCCATACGCCGGACTGCGTGTTACCTCCCGCATCTCTGCTAGATATGGGAGTTCCAGTATGAACAAGTTTGTGATCGTTGCGAGCTTCGCTTTGCTTGCATCATGCGGTTCCAAGGATGAAGCCACAACGGACGCCACTGCGACCGAGGCGGCACCGGCCAGCGTTGCGGCGGCACCGGTCGTCAATGCAACCCCGGGCAGCTATGACGTGACCAATTCGGATGGCACCAAAACCGTCGACACCCTGATGGCCGATGGCACGTTCGTGTCCCGCGACACCGGCGGCAAGGTCGTCGGCAAGGGCACCTGGGCGGTCAAGGATGGCAAGACCTGCTTCACCGGCGAAGGCGCGGCGGAAGAGTGCTACACCGAAAGCGCGCCGGCGGCCGACGGGAGCTTTACCGCTACCGACGCCAAGGGAGTCTCGGCTCAGATCAAACCGCGGGCGAAATAGGCTGCGCCGAGGAGGCGACCGCGGTGGCGGGCGAACTGGTGGTGAGGCGGGCTGCACAGCGGAATCGTCTTGGCCCCGACTCCATGTTACGTCCGCTCGGTCGCGTAAACGGGGGGGATCCGGGATGAACAAGTTCGTACTCGTCGCAAGCGTCGCCTTGCTCGCATCATGCACCGCCAAGAACGACGCGGCGGCCGATTCCACCGCGTCCGAGTCGGCGGACTTCGTCGGCACGTATGTCGAACGCGATGCTGCGGGCAAAGTCACCGCCCACGGCAAAGCTACGGTCAGGGACGGCAAGATCTGCGAAACCCCCGAGGGCGGCAAGGAAGTTTGCCGCCCCTAAAGCGCACGCGCTGTCGATGGCAGCTTTACTGCGACCGACGCCAAGGGTGTTGCAACCCAAGTGAAGGCCCACGTTAAATAGGCTGCGCCGGGTTTGAGGTCAGGGTTCACCCTGACCTCCACTGCGGCAACGAGACAATTGTGACGGCGGTTGCCTTGGGTTTTTCTGGAATATCTGCCTGTTACAATTTACATGAAGCCTTGACGCCTGAACCAATGATGTGTGTGGCAATGACGCCATCTGCCGTAGCATGTCTCGAGAAAGCGCTTGAATGTCCGACCTTTCGATCGATCCTGATACCGAGCGAAAACGTCTGACGGCAGTCCGGCGCTACGATATTCTCGATAGCCCGCCCGACGGCGCGTTCGACCGCATCACCGCGCTGGCTGCGCGCCTGTTCGGGGTTCCGATAGCTATCATCAGCATCGTCGATGAGGATCGCATATGGTTCAAGTCGCATCATGGGGTGCCGGTTGAGCAGGTCGGGCGCGATCCGGGCCTGTGCGCTTCGGCGATCCTGACCAACGACCCCCACATACTCACCGATGCGAGCGCCGATCCCCGCTCGCTCGCCAACCCGCTCGTCGCGGGCGACTTTGGGCTTCGCTTCTATGCCGGAGTGCCGCTCACCACACACGACGGCTATAATCTTGGGACGCTGTGCGTTATCGACAAGCAAGCCCGTCCGATCGATCAGGCACAGATCGAGGATTTACAGGACCTCGCAGCAGTCGTTATGGACCAGATGGAGCTGCGGCTCGCGGCGCGGCGCGCAATCGCGCAAGCCGATCTGATGGCCAAGGAGATCGACCATCGGATGATGAACAGCCTCCAGCACGTGTCCAGCTTGCTCGCAATGCAGAGTCGATTGCCGGGCGCTGGCGACGCAGCCGACCAGCTCCAGCTGGCCGCAAACCGCGTCGCAGCGGTGGCACAAGTGCATCGTCATTTTTTGGCCGAAGGCGCAGACGTAACCTCGTGCATTACCTTTCTGCGAAGGCTGTGCGCGGACCTCGAGTCGATCCTCGATCGAACAATCGAAGTGAGCGGGGACGAAGGCAACGTGCCCACGCGGTGGATCCAGCCGATCGGCCTTTTTATCAACGAACTCGTGACAAACGCCGCCAAACACGGCGAGGGGTTGATCGAGGTGCTGTATGAGTTTCAGGACAACGGGCATGCGCTGATTGTCGCCGATGAAGGCCGCAATCTTCCCGCGGGTTTTGACCCGGCCGCGGCAAGCAAGAGCCTCGGCATGCGCGTGGTCAACTCGCTTGCACAACAACTCGGCGGCGTATTGACCACCGGGAGCCGTCCCCACGGCGGCTCGTGCTTCAAGGTCGCGTTTCGCGCCGTCACCTGAGTCGCTGCGGGCAGGCGCCAGCCTAAGGTTCGCCCGCGCCCCACAGCCGGTCCTGCGGAACGAAGCCGAACCGTCCGGTAATCTCGAAGCCGCACCAGCCGCCGCTGCAATCGCCCAATTTGCCGACCACGCCGGGCGCAACGCGCCACAGCAGCTGCGCGTCGGGGGCGCTCTTCTGGCGCATCTCAGCGGGGCCGTTACCCACCACAACCGCGTGGCGCTCGCGCGTCAGGAACCGGCTCATCATCCATCCTTGCGTGCCTTCGTGGTCCTGCACCAGCCGCCAGCTTTCCTTGAGCCGGAGCACTTTAAGCGGCAGCTGCTGGCGGTGATAGACCCAGCTGATCTTGTAATCCTCGCCCGGGCCAACCCGCATGTTGACCTCGGTGCTGCGCAGCGAGACCCAATAGGGCACCTCGTTGTCGGCGGCCATGGCGGGAGTGGTCAGGGCGAGGAAGATGAAAGCAGACGCAGCACGAAATGACATGGCGCTGTCATAGCGCCTCGCCCACTTGACCCGCAAGGCCGCACCGGCTTAGCGCAGGCACATGACCGTCGTGACCGATACGCCCCTCGCCCGCCGCGTCGCCGGCAAACCGCGCGTCGTGGTGACGCGCCACCTGATGCCCTCGGTCGAAGCGCGAATGGCCGAGCTGTTCGAAGTCGTGCTCAACCGGGACGACCTGCCGCTCGACCGCGCCGCGCTGGTCGCGGCGATGCAGGGTGCCGATGTGCTGGTGCCGACCGTGACCGACCGGATCGATAGCACGATGATCGAGGAAGCGGGCGATCGCTTGGGGCTGATCGCCAACTTCGGCGCGGGGACCGAGCATATCGACCTTGCCGCGGCACGGGCACGCAAGATCGTGGTCACCAACACCCCGGGCGTTTTCACCGACGACACCGCGGATTTGACAATGATGCTGATCCTCGCGATCCCGCGCCGCGCGGGCGAAGGCAGCCGGCTGGTGCGCGACGGCGCATGGACCGGCTGGGCCCCGCTGGCGATGCTCGGCCACCGGATCGGCGGGCGGCGGCTGGCAATCCTCGGGATGGGCCGGATCGGCCAGGCGGTGGCGCACCGCGCGCGCAGCTTCGGGATGGATGTCGCCTATCACAACCGTCATCGGCTGCCGTCGGCGCATGAAAACATGCTGGGCGTGCGCTACGAGCCCGATCTCGACCGGCTGATCGCCGAAGCCGATATCCTGACGCTGCATTGCCCGGCGGGCGCGGAAACGCATCACATCCTCGACGCGCGGCGGATCGCTGCGATGAAACCCGACGCCTTCGTGATCAACACCGCGCGCGGCGATCTGATCGACGAGGATGCGCTGATCGCCGCTCTGCAGGAAGGCCGGCTGGGCGGCGCGGGGCTCGACGTCTATGCGCGCGAACCGCAAGTCGATCCACGGCTGTTCGATTTGCGCAACGTCATCGCCCTCCCCCACCTTGGCAGCGCGACGATCGAAGGCCGCGAGGCGGCTGGCGAACGCGTGATCGCCAATATCCGCTTCTGGGCGGATGGCCACCGCCCGCCCGACCAGGTGCTCGAGGGTTGGGTTTGAGGCGAGCGTATCGCGCGTCCTTCGAGACGCGCAACATCCGTTCAATCCCTGCCTTGCCGATGCGCCTATCGTTGCCCTAGAGCCGCGCGTGAGGATTGAGGGGAGTTTTCGGACAATGCGTAAAATCGCGGCCTGCTGCATCGCGGGCTTTGCTGCCCTGATCCCCGTCGCCGCGCTGGCGCAGGATGTTGCCGAGGATGTGATCGACACCGGCGATACCGCTTGGCTGCTGACCGCCGCCGCGCTGGTGCTGCTGATGACCATGCCGGGGCTGACGTTGTTCTATGGCGGGCTGGTGCGGGCCAAGAACTTCCTCTCGGTGCTGGTACAAGTCGGCGCGATTGCCGCGATTGCCTCGCTGCTGTGGATTGTCGCCGGGTACCGGCTGGCGTTCGGCGAAGTGACCAGTGGTTGGCTGGGTAGCGGCGCATACTGGATGCTCAACGGCACCAAAGACCTGCTCCACGGCGACTACAACGTGTCCGAACGCAGCTTCGCGCTGTTCCAGCTGACTTTTGCTGCGATCACCCCGGCGCTGATGGTCGGTGCCTGGGTCGATCGCGCCCGGTTCGGCTGGGTGGTCGGCTTCACCGCATTGTGGAGCCTGATCGTCTATGCGCCCGTCGCGCATTGGGTGTGGGGCGGCGGCTGGCTCGCCGCGCGGCTCGGCACGCTCGATTTCGCGGGCGGGATCGTGGTCCACACCACCGCGGGCGTCTCGGCGCTGGTCGCGGCGGTGCTGCTGGGCAAGCGGCAGGGCTTTCCCAAGACGCTGATGCTGCCGCATAGTCCCTCGCTGACCATGGCGGGGGCGGCGCTGCTGTGGGTCGGCTGGTTCGGGTTCAACGGCGGCTCGGCGCTCGGCGCGAACGACGATGCGGCCAGCGCGATCCTCAACACCCACGCTGCCGCCAGCGCCGCCGCGCTGGCGTGGCTGACGATCGAGAAGTTCACCGTCGGCAAGCCGACCAGCGTGGGTTTTGCCACCGGCGCGATTGCGGGGCTGGCAACCGTCACCCCGGCGGCGGGCTACATCTCGCCGGGCGCGGCGATCCTGCTGGGGGTGATCGCGGCGGGGCTATGTTATCCGATGATCCAGCTGGTAAAAAAACGCCTGCAGATCGACGATTCGCTCGATGTTTTCGCGGTGCACGGCGTGGGCGGGATCACCGGCTCGCTGCTGCTCGCGGTGTTCCTCTCGCCGTCGCTAGGCGGGACCGGCTATGCCGAGGGCGTCACCATGGCCAGCCAACTCGCCGCGCAAGCCGTGGGCGTCGGCGTCGTCGCGCTATGGTCCGCCATCGCCAGCGCGGTGATCGCGGTGCTGGTCAGCCTTGTGCTGCCAATGCGCGTGGGCGAAGATGCCGAGCGCGAAGGGCTGGATATCACCAGCCATGGCGAACGGGCTTGGGAGATGGATTGACGGGGCATCAGAATGTCAGGTTTGGGGTGGAAAGCGGCCATTGATCTTGTGCCTTGGTCGTTAAGCTATCACAGTAACATTGAAACGCTGCGCAAGAGGGCGGCGGGGCGCGGGAGCCAGAACAATGAATCCGAACAAGGCGCTGTGGGAGAAAGGCGATTTTACGAAGATTGCCGCAGCGATGCGCGACAGCGGCGAGGAACTGGTCGAGAGCCTCGGCGTGGCGTCCGGAATGGAAGTGCTCGATTTGGGCTGTGGCGATGGCACAACCGCCCTTCCGGCAGCGCAGCTCGGCGCCAACGTGGTCGGAGTGGACATCGCTGAAAATCTCGTCGCTGCGGGCAACGCGCGCGCGGCGGCGGAGGGCCTTCATAACCTGCGGTTCCAGGAAGGCGACGCTTCTGACCTCCGCGATCTCGCCAACGAGAGCTTCGACCTCGTGGTCAGCATCTTTGGCGCGATGTTCGCGCCGCGTCCATTTGACGTAGCGCGCGAGATGGTGCGGGTCACTCGCAATGGCGGGCGCATCGTAATGGGAAATTGGATCCCCGGCGATCCGACGTTGATTGCCCAGATCCTAAAGACTAGCGCCGCTTATACTCCTCCCCCGCCGGAGGGGTTCATCAGCCCGGTGTCGTGGGGCGTCGAAGACAACGTCCGCGAACGTTTCGGTGCAGCTGGCGTGACGGCGGAGAATATCGTCTGCGAGCGCGAGACCTATGTCTTTCGTTATCCCGGCCCGCCGTCCGAGCTGCTCCAAACCTTCAAGCAGTATTACGGACCGACGATGAACGCGTTCGAAGCGGCTTCCCATGATGGCAGGGCGGAGCAGCTAGAGGCCGAACTGACCCAACTGTTTGAAGAACATAACCGCGCCGGTGCGGATAGGACCGAGATCCCCGCGACCTTCTTGAAGGTGATAGTCTCCAAGCCATAACCAATGTCCGCAATGGGGTGGAAAACGGACCTAGGCGGCAGGTGAGCCGCATGGACCACAAGGGGGCGGGGAGCGGAAGTTCCGTTTCCGTGCATGACCCGGGGAAATCAGCAGTGGTGGGAGAAACCTAGACTGCGACGATCGCCGTAGTTAAAAGGGACCATTTGGCGGGTTTAGGCAGTCACCCGCCGCTCGGCGCCACCTGAACGCCGTTCGTGCTGTCCTGCTGGTAGGTAAGACGATATTGGTGCGGACCGACAAGACAGGGCAGCGCGCGGGCGGGAGTTCCGATTGACCGACATCTTCCTATCCTACAACCGCGAAGACGCCGCTGTGGCGCGGCTCTATGCCGATGGCTTTGCGCGCGAGGGGCTTAGTGTCTGGTGGGATGCGACGCTGCACTCGGGCGAAGCTTATGACGAGGTGACCGAGGCGGCCCTGCGCGAAGCGAAGGCAGTTGTTGTGCTGTGGTCGCCGCGCTCGGTGGTTTCGCGCTGGGTACGCGCCGAGGCGACGATTGCCGACCGCCGCAAGACTCTGGTGCCCGTGACGATTGAGCCGTGCGAACGCCCAATCATGTTCGAACTGACCCAGACGGCGGAGCTTTCGCACTGGACGGGCGATGCGGAGGATGATTCGTGGCTGGCGTTTCTTTCGGACGTCAACAGATTTATCGCAAAAGGCGGCCCGGTAGCGCCTGTAATCATCCCCTCAGCCCCGGCTGTGGCCACTGCCGCGCCATTTGGGAGGCTGCATGGCAAACGTTCATTTGTCACCGTAGGCACAGGGTCGCCTGCCCCAAATGACCTCCCAAAGGTTGCGGTATTACCGTTCGATGATCTGTCACCCGACAGCAACGTCGGGTATTTCTCCGACGGAGTGAGCGAGGAGATTCTCGCGACCTTGTCCCGCGGATCGGACATCCGCACAATTGGTAAGCTTTCGAGCTTTCAGTTCCGGGGATCGGACAAGGCTCGCGCCGGTCGGGAGCTTGCTGCCACACACGTTCTCGACGGCTCGGTCCGTCGCGAAGGCGACCGTGTGCGCATTACCGCGCATCTCTACGACACGCAAAGCGGAGAAGCCTTGTGGAGCGAAAGCTTCGAAGGGGCTTTGCGCGAACTCATTGATACGCAAATGACGATTGCGGAAGCTATTGCTGGCAAACTGAGGCAGCGATTTACCTCCAGGCCAAGCCAGGCAATTTCCCCGGAATCGTACGACCTTTATTTGAAAGCAAAGAGCTCGGAGTTTGCTTACGCGCAGCAGTCAGCCGCGTTGGGCATGCTGGAGCGAGTAACTCGCGACGCCCCCGACTTTGCCCCAGCATGGGGGTTGATGGCGAGCACTCTAGCCCACTTGCGTCTGACGCGACCGTTCGTTGAATGGCCAGCACTGACCGATCAAGCCCGCCAAGCGATTTCTCGGGCAAGAAGCATCGACCCGCTAGAACCTTCGGCCTTGATCGCAGAGGTCAGGCTCCTCAGCCCCTATGGAGATTACGAAGTTCGCGAGGCTTTACTTGCAAAAATGCAGCAGGTAATGGGAAATACTTCGGCCTATCACTTCCTGCAGGCTTGGTGTCTAGGCAGCGTTGGGCGTCTTAAGGATGCGATATGCGAAGCCAAACTTTCACGTGAACTCGACCCCATGCGCCGCTCGGTCCTGGATTTCTATGGTGTCAGCCTCTATAACGGAGGGCGTCTGGCCGAAGCTCGCGAGGTTTTGCTCGAGGATCACAATCTCGCACCTGACAACCACTATACGGCTATAACCCTTCTCCTTTGTGCAGCTCTTTTGGGCGACCGTGCTTTGGTCGATCAATTGCTGGATCCGGAGCGGCTTGCGCGTTACCCGCTCAGAGATATGGAAAAACTGGTACCGATCGCTCACATCGAGCTCAACGGGGACGCCTCGCTTGCATCTTCCATGGCGACCGCGTTGAGGCAGAAGGTGCTCGCGCGCGGATGTTTCGACGCGCTAAGCGCGGAGCATATAGCGCGCTACAGTACCCCTGCGGAATGTCACGATCTCATCAGTAGCCTTCCGTTCGGACCAACCGGCGAAGATGCGTCAGATTTTGTTTCGACGAACACGATTTACCTGTTGTTGCCTGATTGGCCGGATGTCCGTCGGGATCGCCGTTTCCCAAATCTTTGTGCTCGACTTGGGTTGGCGCAGTTTTGGACGGACCGCGATGTCTGGCCTGATTGTGCGGACGAAAGCGGCCTGGACTACGACTTCCGGTCGGCAATGCGAGAGGCTGCGGAAAGCATAGCTGTCGAACCACCCCCCCTGCTTGGGGTGCACTCGGTCCGCTGAGACGTTGGAAGCCGCCTCCAGGAAGCGACCGCTTTCTGAATATGAAACAGACGTATTTAACGACCGGCTTCGGGCGCAAAGCGGTTGCTTGGCGGGCGACAGTCCAATGTCCGCAATGGAGTCGTAAACCGACCTCAATCCCCCGTCAGAATCCGGTCCACCAGCTGCTTCACCGTAGGCGTGAAATTGTTCGAATAGAACGGGTCCTGCTTGAACCGATACGCCGCATGCCCCGCGAACATCAAATTTTCATCCAAGGGCCCGCCGTGGGCGATGTCTTGCAGGGTCTTCTGGATGCAGAAGCTGCGCGGATCCACCAGCCGCCCGGTGGTGTAGTCGTCATGGTCCTTCCACGACGAGAAGCCGCAGTGCGAGAGGCAGCCCATGCAGTCTTTCTGGTCCTGCTGGATGCCTGCGCGCTCGTCGGGCGCGACGAAGACGATGGTATCGTCAGGAGTGCGCAGCCCGTCGGTATGGCCATCGAGCACCCAGCCCCGCGCGCGCTGGAGATCGCGCGGCGTCACCCAGAAATTCTTGCCCTTGACCCCGACGTCGAGCCGCACGGTATGGTCGCCGGCTTCGACCTTGGAGTAGGGAATCTGCCGCTCGCTGCGCGCCTCGAGGCTGCGCAGAAACGGGTTGCGCACCGCCGAGGAATAGAACCCCGTGGGCGAAAAGCGGTGGAGCAACACGTCGCCCTCTTCGATCTCGCGCAGCGCGTCCTTCCAGCCCTGCGGGATCGGGCTTTCCTCGGTCAGCAAGGGCCGCGTGCCGAACTGAAAGGCGATGCTGCCAAGCTCGGGATTGTCGACCCAGTGATCCCACTCGCGCAGGAACCACACGCCGCCGGCCATGACAATCGGCACATCGTCGGGCACGCCCTCGGCGCGCATCGTGTCGCGCAGCGCCTTGACGCGGGGATAGGGGTCTTCGGGCCGCAGCGGGTCTTCGGCGTTGGACAAGCCATTGTGCCCGCCCGCCAGCCACGGGTCCTCATAGACCACCGCGCCGAGCAGATGCGGGACCTTGTGATAGGCGCGCTTCCACAGCGCCCGGAACGCGCGCGCAGAGCTGATGATGGGCAGATAGTACACGTTGTAGCGCTCGGCGATTTCGCTGAGCTTGTAGGGCATCCCCGCGCCGCAGGTGACCCCGGTGACCATGCCCCGGGTTTCGGCCAGCACGCCTTCGAGGATTTGCTGCGCGCCGCCCATTTCCCACAGCACGTTGATATTGATCGCGCCCTTGCCGCCCGAAAGCTCGAACGCGCGCGTCACCTGCGCCACCGCGCCGTCGATCCCGTAGCGGATCAGCTGCTCGTGCCGCTCCCTGCGGGTCAGCGCTTCGTAAACCTGGGGGACGATCTTGCCCTCGGCATCGTAGCTGTCGGCATTGACCGCGCTGACCGTGCCGATCCCGCCCGCCGCAGCCCATGCGCCCGAGCTCATGTGGTTGGTTGCCGATACGCCCTTGCCGCCTTCAACCAATGGCCAAACTTCACGTCCGCCGTAAAGAATAGGCTTCAAGCCTTTGAAACTGGACAGACTCATTACGCCCCTGACTTTCCATTATCCGCGCGGCACGGCTTGATCGCCATCGCCGCCGGTCGCTCCCCCACCGCCTCGAACTGCGCATAATAACCCGAGACTTCGGCCTTTCGAACAAATTTCACAAGACGGAAACCGACCGCGTTCATTTCGCAGAACAGCAGCGCGGGCGGAATTCCGTGCCGGTCGGTCGCCCGGTCGACGTCGACCACGATCACTTGCCCCCCGGCCCGCAGCGCCGGGCGCAGTCGCCACAGGAACGCGTAAGGCTCGCTCACCTCGTGATACATGTGCACCAGGAATATCCGATCGAAGCTGGTGTCGGGCAGCCGCGGATCGTCGGGCGCACCGGGCTTGATCGAAACGTTGTCGAGCCGCTCGCGTTCCACGCGCGCACCAAGGCGGCGCAGCGCATCGGCATCGATATCCTGCGCCAGCACGCGGCCCTTGGCGCCGACGCGTTCGGCGAGGCGGACGGTGTAATAGCCCTCGCCCGCGCCGATGTCCGCCACCGTGGTGCCGGGGCGGATCGAGGCGAGATTCATCACGGTCTGCGCCTCGCCCTGGTTGTCGCGTTGTGCTTCGGTCGAGAAGGAATTGCCGCCCGGCGATGAGACCGGCCGATCGGGGCGCGGAAACCCGCGCGCGGTTTCGGGCCGATCGGACTGGTCGGTGCCCGGCTTGCAGCCGGCGAGCAGCGCAGCGGCGATCAGGATGGCGACGCGCAGCTTCAATCGACGTCCTCAACCGTGACCTTTTCGCCCGTCACCTTTTGCGACAGCGCGGCGGCCATGAACGGGTCGAGCGCGCCATCGAGCACATCGTCGGGCGACGGCGAGGTCGCGCCGGTGCGCAAATCCTTGACCAGCTGGTAGGGCTGCAGCACGTAGCTGCGAATCTGGTGACCCCAACCAATCTCGGTCTTGGCCTGGTATTCGCCCGAGGCTTCGGCCTCGCGCTTGGCCAGTTCGGCTTCGTACATTCGTGCCTTGAGCATCCCCATCGCGGTCGCGCGGTTCTTGTGCTGCGAGCGGTCGTTCTGGCTGGCTACGATGATTCCGGTGGGGATATGCGTGATGCGCACCGCGGAATCGGTGGTGTTGACGTGCTGGCCGCCCGCCCCGCTCGCGCGGTAGGTATCGATCTTGAGGTCGCTGTCCTTGATCTCGATATCGATATCGTCGTCGATCACCGGATAAACCCACACCGAGCTGAAGCTGGTGTGGCGCCGCGCCGAGCTGTCGTACGGACTGATCCGCACCAGCCGGTGCACCCCGCTTTCGGTCTTGGCATAGCCATAGGCATTCTCGCCCCTGATCAGCAGCGTCGCGCTCTTGATCCCGGCCTGCTCGCCGGCGTGGTAATCGACCAGCTCGACCTTGTAGCCGTGGCGCTCGGCCCAGCGCGAATACATCCGCTGGAGCATCTCGGCCCAGTCCTGGCTCTCGGTCCCGCCCGCCCCGGCGTGGACTTCGAGATAGGCATCGTTGGCATCGGCCTCGCCCGCGAGCAGCGCCTGAACCTTGTCCTGGTCGGCGCGTTCGGCCAACGCCTTGAGGCTGGCGAGCCCTTCGTCGACGGTCGGCTCATCGCCCTCGGCCTCGCCCAGTTCGACGAATTCGACCGCATCGGCCATCTCCTGGCCGATCTGCCTGACCGTGCCGACCGCCGCCTCGAGCCGCCGCCGCTCGCGCATCACGCCTTCGGCGTCCTTGGGATTGTCCCACAGCTTCGGGTCCTCGACGCGCGCGTTGAGCTCGTCGAGACGCCGCAGCGCGCGATCCCAGTCGAGGAACTTGCGAACGAGCGCGAGCGCGGCTTCGATCCGGTCGATATGAGCCTGCCCTTCGGCACGCATGGCCTTGAAACTCCGTAGCTTGCCCCGGCGAACGCCCGCGCGCCGCCCCGCTTAGCGAATGGCCTTCGATTGTAAAGCTGTGGCGCTAACGCCTGCGCGCCGCCTGCATCGCTTGCACCGCTGCCAGCGTCAGCCGCACATGGTCGGCGTAATTCATGTCCGAATGGACCAGCCGGATCCGCCCGTCGCGGCCGATAACATAGCTGGTGCGGCTGGTCAGCCCGGTCGAGACGCCCTCGCGCTTGAGATCGACATCGTAGGCGCGGATGATCGCGGGGGTGGCGGAAGCGACCGCGAATTTGTCGCGGCAGGCCTCGGTCGAGAAGCGCTGCAGCGTCGGCACATCGTCGGCCGACATGCCGATCACGGTGGCCCCAGCCGCGCGGAACTGGTCGGTCGCTTCGGCAAAGGCATGGGCTTCGAGCGTGCAGCCCTGCGTGAAGGCTTTGGGATAGAAATAGAGCACCACCGGCCCGCGGCGCAGCGCGGCGCGCAAATTGAACGCGAAGGGCTGGCCCGCCAGCGCGCCTTGGGTCGAGAAATTGGGAGCGCGCGCACCATTGGGCAGTTCGGCCTGCGAGGCGGTGGGCACGAGCAGCGCGGCAAGCGCGGCGACGAACAGGAGCGAGCGTTTGGTCATGCGCGCATCCTGCTCCGCTACGGCCGCCAAGTCCAGCGCAGCGGTCTATAGTCCGACCGAGGGATCGGCTTGCACGCTCGGAGTGGCGGTCGCGTCGGGTGCTGCCACATCGCTCGTCGCGGCTTTGGGCGGCACGGCCCGCGCGCCCTTGCGGATGGCGCCAAGCAGCGCATTGCGCGCGGCGGCGATGTCCTCCTGGCGGGTTGCGCGCTTGGGCTCGGTATCGGCCTTGAACGCTTCCCAGATCAGCGCGGACTTGGGATCGCTGCCCGGACTGCCTTCGAACACGCGCTTGCCGGTGATCCGGTCGATCTTGACCATCCGCACGTCGGCTGGCGCGACGAACGGCAAATGCGACCAGCGGCCCCGGGTCTCGGTGACGAACTGCTTGAAGATCGGCGCGGCGAAAGTTCCGCCCTGCGCATAGCCGCCGAGCGAGCGCGGCTGGTCGAAGCCAATATAGACCCCGCCGACGATATTGCGCGAACCGCCGACGAACCAGACGTTGGTCGGGCCCGAGGTCGTCCCGGTCTTGCCGAACAGCGGCAGGCCAAGGTCGCGCAAGGTCACCGCGGTGCCGCGCTGGACCACGCCTTCGAGCATGTGGACGGTCTGATAGGCGGTGCGCGGATCGAGCACTTGCTTGCCGCCCGGAATCAGCCGCGGCATCGCCTTGCCATCCCACTGCGCCATATTGCAGCCCATGCAGCGGCGCGTATCGGCGCGCCAGATGACCTTGCCGGTGCGGTCCTGGACGAAATCGATCAGTGTCGCGGCGTGCTGCACGCCATTATTGGCGAGCGCGGTGTAGGCGTTGACCATCTGCAGCACGGTCGTGTCGCCCGCGCCCAGCGCATAGGACAGATAGGGCTGGTATTTGCCGATGCCGACGCGGTCGATCGTGGCGACCACCCGGTCCATCCCGGTATCGTTGGCGATATGCACCGTCATCAAATTGCGCGATTGCTCGAGCCCCCAGCGCAACGTATGCGTGCCCCCCGCCCCGCGCATGTCGAAGTTGCGGAAGCATTTCTGCCCCAGCCGCGCGCCCTGATAGACGCAGAAGGTCCCGTCGAGCACCATGCTCGCCGGGGTCATCCCGTAATCGAGCGCGGTGGCATAGACGAACGGCTTGATCGTCGAGCCCGGCTGGCGCAGGGCCTGCGTGGCGCGGTTGAACGAGCCGAGCCCGGCGTCGAACCCGCCCTGCATCGCCAGCACGCGGCCGGTGTTGGGGTCTTCGGCGGCAAACCCGCCCGAAACCTCGGGAATGGTCCGCACCGCCCAGACACTGCCATTGGGTGCCGCCGCGATCACGTCCCCGGCTCGCAAGGCATCGGGCAGCCCACCCAAGGGCGCGCTGTCGCCATCGGCAAAGCCGATCATCGCGCGCGCGCCATCGCGCTGCGTCACCACCCCGATCCGCCAATTCTGGTAGGAGATCGAACGGTTGAGCGCGACCAGCTCGCCCTGCCATCGGTCCGGCGTGATCGCGATGTGATCGATCGGCTTGGTCCACGCCCGGCCCGCGTGATAGCGCAGCAGCCCGGCGCGCAGCGAATCGCGCGCGGCTTTCTGGAGCTGCGGATCGAGCGAGGTCCGCACCCACAGCCCGCCAGCATAGACGCTGTGCGGGCCGTCCTCGGCCTTCTCGCCGTATTTTTCGATCAGGCGGCGGCGCACTTCCTCGAGGAAATAACCGGCCTCGGTCACGTAGGATTCGCTGCGGCGGGGGATGATGCCCAGCGGCTGCGCCTTGGCCTGCGCGGCCTGGTCGGCGGTGGCCCAGCCATTCTTGTACATCTGGTCGAGCACGTAATTGCGCCGCACGATCGCCGCGGCGGCGTTCTTGGCGCGGCCGTAAGTCTCCGGTGCCTTGGGCAGGATCGCGAGGAACGCGGCTTCCTGCAGCTGCAAATCGCTCACATCCTTGCCGAAATAGGCGCGCGCCGCAGCCTGCACGCCGAAGCTCTGCCGTCCCAGCGGAATTTCGTTGAGATAGAGCTCGAGGATCTGCTGCTTGCTCAGCACGCTTTCGATGCGCCGCGCGACGATCATTTCCTTGAGCTTGCGGGTGATCGAATATTCGTTGCCAATCAGGATGTTCTTGGCGACTTGCTGGGTGATGGTCGAACCGCCGCGCGCGCGCTCGCCCGAACCCACCTTGCTGACATAGTCGACCACCGCCCCCACCAGGCCAGGGTAATCGACCCCGCCATGCGACCAGAAGGTCTTGTCCTCCGCCGCGAGGTAAGCGTTGATCAGCGGCTTGGGGAAATCGACGAAGCGCAGCTGGACGCGCCGTTCGCGCGCGTAACTATAGACGATCTCGCCATCCACCCCGCGCACCATCGTCGGCAGCGGCGGCTGGTAGGTCAGCAGCGATTCCGCCGAAGGCAAATTGCGCGCGATCAGCACCCAGACCAGCAGCCACAGCGCCAGCAGCACACCCAGCGCATAGCCGGTCAGCCTGAACCAGCGGCTGGTCCGCCAATTTTCGCGGAACCACTCGCCCGAGGGATGCGCTCGCGCCTTGGCAACCATCCCGCGCGCCCATTCAAGCGCCCCGCCGGCGTCGCGGCGGATACGGTAGCGGATGGATTCGGGCGCGGCAGCGTCGGGCATCGTCGCGCGCCTCTAGCACGGCGATTGCCGAGGATGCCAGCCGCATCCTATATGCTTGTCCGCCGGGCGAAATAGACGCGGATTGCGCGCGCAGTTGCCTCGGCAAAAATGGCACGGCCCTCGGGCGACGCCAGTCGGCCCAGATCATCGGGATTGTTGATATAGCCGCTCTCCAACAGGACCGATGGCAGATCGGGCGATTTGAGCACCGCAAAGGCGGCCGACTGGACGGCCTTGTCGTGGAATGAAAGGCGCCCAGCCCCTTCGCGCAACAGCAGCCGCGCAAATTGTTCGGATTTGGCCTGCGTTTCGCGCTGCGACAGATCGACGAGGATCGCGCTGACGGCATCGCTTTGCCCCCGGACCTGCACGCCGTTGATCGAATCCGCCCGGTTCTCCCGTTGGGCGAGCCTTTCCGCGACCTCGCTCGTTCCCCGGCCCGAGAGCGTGTAGATCGTCGCGCCGCTGGCCTCGGCCCCCTCGGTGCTGTCGGCGTGGATCGAGAGGAACAGATCGGCCTGCAGCCGCCGCGCGATCCCCGCGCGCTCGCCCAGCACGAGGAAACTATCGTTATCGCGGGTCAGCGCCACGCGGATGCCGCCCTGTTCAAGCAGCACATCACGCAGCGCCAGCGCAAGGCGCAGCGTGAGGTCCTTTTCCTTGATCGGCCCGGCCCCGGCCCCTGGATCATAGCCGCCATGGCCCGCGTCGATCACCACCAGCGGCCGACTCGCATCGAGCGGCCCCTGGATTTGCGGCAAGCCGATCTCGCCGCCCGCGGGTGGCAGATCGAGCCGGACGATGTAGTCGCGCCCGCGCCCGGCAGTGCCATAGGTGCGATCGGTCCAGATCATCAGCGCAAACACCGCGACCGGGGCAAGCGCGATAAGCAGGAGCTGCAGGCTGCGGGGCATCGGACATGGAACTAAAGCCAGCAAGCGACTTCCGCAATGGCCCGAGGAATTTCCGTTTGGTGACAGGCGGAATCGCGCAACAAACTTGCCGCCGGAACAAAGCAGTGCTAGTCCACCCGCACCGGGGCAAGCGAGCCCCGATCCTTCCGGCGAAAGGCCCCATAAATGGCCGCCCGCCAACCCAAGCAGGATCGGAACAAGCTGCACCCCCGGGGATATGTCCGGGCCGCACGGTCCGGATTCACACAGGTTGATGCAATAATGACAAGCCTTACGCCGTTCTGTCCGCTGCCGTCCTTCGGGACGCAGGCGGTGTGGACGGCTGCGGGAACGTTGATTCGTGCGCGCCGATACGCGCCGCGCCTTGTCCTTGCTGCAGACACGAACCCGCACGCCGGAGCGACCTTTCGCCCCGGCTCCACCGCTACAGCCGCTCGCCCTTCTTCGGCATTCGCCGAGGCGCGCGGCCGTTCCGCACAGATATGCGCAACCCTTCGGGACCGGGGCCTTCGGGTTCCCGGACCGCCGCGGCGCGCACGGAGAATAGACAATGACCACGCGCATGCTGATCGATGCGCGCCACACGGAAGAAACCCGGGTGGCGGTGCTAAAAGGCAACCGGATTGAAGAATTCGACTTTGAATCTGCCGACCACAAGCAGCTCAAAGGCAACATCTACCTCGCCAAGGTAACCCGGGTCGAACCGTCGCTGCAGGCGGCGTTCGTCGATTTCGGCGGCAATCGCCACGGCTTCCTGGCGTTCAGCGAAATCCATCCCGACTATTACCAGATCCCCAAGGAGGATCGCGACCGGCTGCTCGCCGAAGAAGCCGCGCATCTTGAGGAAGAGGCCGCACTGCGCGCCGCCGAGGACGACGACGATTACGCCGATAACATCTACGATGGCGAGGATGCCGACGATAACGGCGACGATGACGGCGGCGTCACCGAGATCGACACCTCCGAAAAGGACGAGATTGCGACGATCGAGGACGGTCACGTCGAGAACGGTTTCGACCAGGCTGTCGACGACGATGGCGAGTCCGACGACGCCGACGAACGCGGCGACAACGACAATGCCGACGATGGGGGTGACGAAAACGGCGAGGAACGCCCGCGCCGGGGCCGTCGCCAAGGCCGCTCTGGCCGGGGCAAGGCCAAGGCTGCCGACGATTTGCGCGACAAGCGCATGGCACTGCGCCGCCGCTACAAGATCCAGGACGTCATCCAGCGCCGCCAGGTGCTGCTGGTCCAGGTCGTCAAGGAAGAGCGCGGCAACAAAGGAGCGGCGCTGACCACCTATCTCAGCCTCGCGGGCCGCTATTGCGTGCTGATGCCCAATTCGAGCCACGGCGGCGGGATTTCGCGCAAGATTTCGAGCGCGGGCGATCGCAAACGGCTCAAGACCATCATTTCCGAACTGGACTTGCCCAAGTCGATGGGCTGCATCGTCCGCACCGCCGGGCTCAGCCGCACCAAGGTCGAGATCAAGCGCGACTTCGACTATCTCGCGCGGCTGTGGGACGGTATCCGCGAGCGCACGATGAAGTCGAGCGCGCCGGCAGGAATCCATTCGGACAGCGACCTGATCAAGCGGGCGATCCGCGATATCTACAACAAGGATATCGAGGAAGTCGTGGTCGAGGGTGAAGGCGGTTATCGGGCCGCGCGCGACTTCATGAAGCTGCTGATGCCGAGCCACACCCGCCGGGTGAAGCAATATGCCGATCCGGTCCCGCTGTTCCAGCGCTATGGCGCCGAGGACCAGCTTTCGGCGATGTACGATCCGATGGTACAGCTCAAATCGGGCGGCTACCTCGTGATCAACCCGACCGAAGCGCTGGTTTCGATCGACATCAACTCGGGCCGCTCGACCAAGGAGCATGGGATCGAAGCGACCGCGCTCAACACCAACCTTGAAGCCGCGCGCGAAATCGCCCGCCAGCTGCGCCTGCGCGACATGGCTGGCCTCGTCGTGATCGATTTCATCGACATGGAATATGGCGCGAACGTCCGCAAGGTCGAGAAGACCATGAAGGACGCGCTCAAGAACGATCGCGCGCGTATCCAGGTTGGCCGCATCTCCAGCTTCGGGCTGATGGAAATGAGCCGCCAGCGCCTGCGCACCGGCGTGCTCGAAGCCACCACCCGCGGCTGCCCGCACTGCGACGGCACGGGCCTCGTCCGGACCGCCAGCTCTGCCGGTCTCTCCGCGCTTCGCCTGATCGAGGACGAAGCCGCCAAGGGCCGGGGCAGCGTCATCACGCTCTATGCCTCGACCGAAGCGGCGATCTATCTGCTCAACGCCAAGCGCGCCGATCTCGCCGATATCGAGCTCCACTACGGCGTCCATGTCGATGTGATGCCCGAAGGCGAGAACGAGGGTGCCAAGATGCGCGTCGCTTCGTCTGGGCCGCGTCCGGAATTCGTCCCCAAGTTCGAGCCGATTGCGCTCGACGACGATGACGACGATCTCCCGGTCGAGGACGACGAGGATGAGATCGAAGAGCGCGACGAAAGTGCGGACCGCGAAGATCGTGGCCCCCGCCGCAGTCGCAGCCGTCGCCGTCGTGGCGGTCGCCGCGACGAGGCGGATGATCAGCCCGCGCCCCGCGCCGAATCCGAAAACGAAGAGCAGGACGAGGAGGACGGCGAAGCCGCTTCCCGGTCTGACGAAAGCAGCGACGAAGCTGCCGAGGGTGACGAGGGGCCGCGCAAGCGTCGCCGTCGTGGTCGTCGTCGGCGCGGTGGCCGCAATCGCGGTGAAGGTGCTGGCGAGAATGGTGATGAGAACGGCCAGGCCGAGGGCGATGAGGCCGGTGAAACCGCTCCGGTCGAAGTCGTAGCCGAAGCCGAGGAAGCACCCGCCAAGCCCAAGCGCTCGCGCCGCAAGAAGGCCGACGTCGAAGCCGAAGCCGAGCCAGAAGTGGTCGCCGCACCCGAAGCGGTCGAAACCGAAGAAGCTCCGGCCAAGCCCAAGCGGGCGAGCCGGAAAAAGGCTGTCGAAGCTACTCCGGTGGCCGAAACGCCGATGGTCGAAACGCCGCCGTCCGAGGAAGCCCCGGCCAAGCCCAAGCGCGCCAGCCGCGCCAAGGCGAAGGCCGAACCGGCAGCGACGACGGAAGCCGAAGTGCCGAGCGAGGATGCGACGGGCAAGCATGCCGCCGATGCCGGTCCGCCGCGCAGCGGCTGGTGGCAGCGCACCTTTGGGTGATTAACCGAACCCTCCCGTCGGCACGTTCGGCAGGAGGGTTTGGTTTTCCTAAACTTCTAGCTGAACGCCGCCTGCCGCGCCGCAGAGCGCCCCGGATCGAGCGACAGTATCGCCAGATCGTGCAGCGTCCCCGCCTCGTCGCGCACTTGGTCGCGCAATAGCGCCTCGGCGCGGAAGCCGCTCTCCTCGAACAGCGTGATCGCGCCCACCTGATCGGGGGTCATCCGCGCGACCAGCTTGGTCGCGCCGCCCGCGATCGCCGCCTCGACGCAGCGCTCGAGCAGCATCTGGCCCAGGCCCTTGCCGCGCAGTACCGGCAGCACCAGCAGGCGAATTTCGCAGACCTGCGGCGACCAGCCGAGCGGATCGCGGATGCTGGCGGTGGTCGCGACGATATCCGCGCCCTCCCACGCCACCAGACTGTCGATCTCGCCCCCGGCAGTCGCGGCGAGCCAGGCCTCGATCACCTTGGGCTGGCGCAAATCGCGGCTGAGGAACAGCAGATCGTGGCTCGGCAAAGCGCGCGCGAAGCGTTCGAGCGCGGCGCGGTCGCCCGGTTCGAACGCGCGGACCGTTATTGTCGTTCCGGCCAGTTCCACCGCTTGCATCACACGCTTTTCTCCCCCAGCCAATCATCGAGTTTGGGCCACAATCGTTTGACCGCGTTGGGTCCGGCAACCAAGCTGACGTGTCCGCCCTTAAGCACCACCTGCTCCTTGTCGGCCGAGCCGACCATCTCGATCAGCGGCGCGGAGGCCTCGGTGGTGACGATATGATCGTGCTCGGCGGTGGCATGCAGGAACGGGCAGGTAATGTTGGCGAGATCGACCGCGCGGCCACCCACGGTCATCGTCCCTTTCATAAGCGCGTTGTCCCACACCAGCTGCTTGGTCGTCTCGCGAAAATACTCGCCCGCCAAGGGCAGGACATCGCTGCTCCAGCGATCGAACATCCGGTGGCCCTTGACGAATTCGTCGTTCCACAGATTGTCGAACAATCGCACATTGGCCGCGACGCGCGCGCCCGGGCGCAGCATGTCGAAGGCGGAGAACAGCATGTCGGCGGGGGCCTGCCCGAGTGTGTCGACCAGCCGGTCGACATCGAAATAGCGTTGGTCCGACCAGGCCTGAAACTGCTTCATCGCCTTGAAATCGATGGGCGTGGTGAACACCGCGAGGTTCTTGAGCTCGGGCCTCGGTGCGAGGCCCGCCCACAGCACCGAGAGCACCCCGCCCATGCAATAGCCGAGGATCGAAACGTCGGGCTCGTCACTCTCCTCGCGCACCCGCGCGACCGATCCGCCGACGAAATCCTCGACATAATTGCGCATCGTCAGGTTGCTGTCTTCGCGCCGCGGCGCTTCCCAATCGACCATGTAGACGTCGTAGCCCCGGTCCAGCAGGAACTCGACCAGGCTCTGCCCCGGGACCATGTCGAAGATGTAGCCGCGATTGGTGGTCGCCATGACCAGGATTACCGGCGCGCGGTAAACCTCATCGACGCGCGGGTGGTAGTGGTAGAGCCGCCACGGCCCCTGCGCGATCAGCACGTCCTTGGGGCTGGCCCCCAGCACCGGCGCGGGGGAGGCGAAATAGTCCAGCCCCTTGAGGTTGCGCTGGATCATCCGCTCGAACTCGGCGGCGGCGAGTGCGAGGGGACTGGAGGCCATCAGTCGCCGGGCTTGCGCGTGCGCGCGGGCTTGGGTTTTCTGGGTTGCGCGCCCGCGGACCCGCGCAACTGCACTTCGATCCGCGCGAGCGTCGCCTCGATCCCCGCCAGCCGGGTTCCCAGCGCCTCGATATCGGCCTTGCTCGGCAAATTGGCCGCGCCCAGCAGCTTGGCCATCTGCGCGTCGCTCGCGGCCTGGACCTGCAGCTTGGCCGAGCTGACCTGCTGCATCGCCTGCGCGACTTCGGGTTTGGCGAGCAGCTCGGCGCCATGCTGGTTGACCAGCTTTTCCCACTCGCTGACCCAGTTGCGGAACAGCGCGAAGGGATCGGAGGGCGGCGGGGAACTCATCGCCTGCATCCTTGGCCCAAGCGGGCGGACCGTCAAGCCCGCAGCCAGCGCCTAAGCCTCGGCCACTTCGATGGGCCGAACCTTGGGCACACCCGCCAGCCACCAGACCGCGCCGAACAACGATACGCCAGCGGCGATGGCGAAGGCCCAGCCATAATCGCCCAGCCGGTCGATAATCAGCCCGGTGATGATCGGTCCGATTATTCCGGCAAGATTGCCAATCGCGTTCTGCATCCCGACCCAGCTGCCAGTGGCCCGCGGCCCGGCGAACATCTGCGCTACTGCAAAGAGATTGCCGCTGATCATCGAGCTGGCCATCCCCGAGACCATCAGCCACAGCGCCAGCGACAGTGTCGAATCCGACAGATAGACCCCGATCGCGGCAGCGGCTACGACCAGTTGGGCACCCGCGAGGAGCGCCTTGCGCAGCCTGCCTTCATCCGCGCCGCCCCGCACCATCCGGTCCGACAACCACCCCACAGCGAGCGCCGTAAGCCCCTGCACGAGGAAGCCCAGCGTAGTCAGTTCGGTCATCTCGATAATCGAGTAGCCGCGCTCCTTGACCAAATAGAGCGGCAGCCAAGAGATCATGAAATAGAACGAATAGTTCGAGGTGAAATGGCCCAGCCCCATCGCCCACAGCGCAGGCAGGCGAACCAGCTTGCCGAGTGGATAGGGTTCCGCCACCGGCGAGGTCAGCCTTTCGCTGCGCAGCGGACGCGACACCCGGCTCCAAGGCCACAGCCACAGCAGGGTGACCAGCCCGAAGACCAGGAAAATCGCCCGCCAGCCATAGCCGGCCATGATCAGCCCGCCGGTCAAGGTGCCGACCGCCGGACCAAAGGCGATCCCCGCCGCCAGCGCCGAATTGGCCGTGCCACGGCGCTCGTCCGGCACTTCGGCAGCGATCATTTTCGATGCTCCGGGGAAGACGATGCTTTCCCCCAGCCCCAGCAGCAACCGGTAGACCACCAGCATCGCCAGCCCGCCGACAAAGCCAGTGAGCAGCGTGCTCACCGCCCACAGGAACAATCCGGCGGCGAACAGCCGATAGACACAGAAGCGATCGCACAGCCATCCGGTCACCAGGCACAGCGGCGCATAGACCCAGAAGAACGCCGAAACCGCGAGACCGAAGCCGGTCGCGGAGAGCTGCAGCTCGTCCTTCATCAACGGCGCGGCGATGCCGATCGCGCCGCGGTCGACATAGGTCAGCAGCACGGCCATGCCGATCAGGAATACCAGCCCGGTGCCGCGCGCCGGTGCCCCCGCCATAGTTGCCATAGATTGTCCCCCAACCCGCGCCCGGCAGCCAGCTTAAGGCAAGGTCGATGCCGGGCAAGCGGAAACGCGCGAAGCCGAACCCCGCTTGCCCCGCCGCTTCGAATCGTTAGATAGGGCCGCGACACGGCTTGCGCCGCATGGACTCGGGATCCGAAATGGCCACTTTCACTCTTCCAGCCAACAGCAAGATCAGCAAACAGGGCCGCGTCCACAAGGCCAAGGGTGCCCAAGCCGGTTCTGGCCGGGTTAAGCGCTTCACCGTCTATCGTTACGATCCCGATAGCGGCGAAAACCCGCGTTATGACAGCTTCGAGATCGATCTCGACCAATGTGGCCCGATGGTGCTCGACGCGCTGATCAAGATGAAGTCGGACCAGGACCCGACGCTGACGTTCCGCCGTTCGTGCCGCGAGGGGATCTGCGGCTCGTGTTCGATGAACATCAACGGCCGCAACGGGCTTGCCTGCACCACCGCGATCGACGACCTCAAGGGCGATATCCGCATCACCCCGCTGCCGAGCATGGATGTGATCAAGGACCTCGTTCCCGATTTTACCCATTTCTATGCGCAATACGCCTCGATCAAACCGTGGCTGCAAACGGTTTCGCCCACCCCTTCGGGCAAGGAACGGCTCCAGTCTCCCGCGCAGCGCGAAAAGCTCGACGGCTTGTACGAATGTATCCTGTGCGCCTGCTGCTCCACCGCGTGCCCCAGCTATTGGTGGAATTCGGACAAGTTCCTCGGCCCCGCGATCCTGCTCCAGGCCTATCGCTGGCTGGCCGACAGCCGCGACGAGATGACCGGCGAGCGGCTCGACGAGCTGGAAGACCCTTTCCGGCTCTATCGCTGCCACACCATCATGAATTGCGCCAACGCCTGCCCCAAGGGCCTCTCCCCGGCGCGCGCGATCGCCGAAATCAAGAAGCTGCAGGTCGAACGGCATATCTGAGGTGAGTGAGCCAAAGGACTTCCTCTACGCGCCCGACCCCGATCACCCGGGCTGGCACAGCTGGAACCTCGCCGACGATACAAGATTCAACGCCCAAACGATGGGCCACATGCTGGTGCGCCGCGAGAGTGACAAGGCCTGCCGCGTCCGCATGTTTCCCGAACGGCGTCACACCAATCTGCTCGATATCGTCCATGGCGCGGTCACGCTGGCGCTGATGGATGTTTCGCTGTTTGCGGCGATGCGGACGCTGCTGAGCGGCGATGCTGCCGGCTCGGTGACGCTGGAGCTGTCGAGCCAGTTCATCGGCGCGGGATTGCCCGGGCAGCCGCTCGATGCGGTGGTCGAGGTGCTGCGCGAGACCGGGCGAATGGTGTTCCTGCGCGGTTCGATCGTGCAGGGCGAGCACGATACGCTGGTCGCCGCATTTTCGGGCATCGTGCGCAAGCCTTCGCGCAAATGAGCGCAGTCCTCGAGCGATACGAAGCGCTCGTGGCGGCGGGCGAGCTCAAGCCCGACCCCGAACAGCGCGCAGCGGCAGTGCGGCTTGCAACGCTGCAGGCCGAGCTCGAAGCCGTGCCCGCACGCGGCAGCCTGTTGTGGCGGCTGGCGGGGCGCAAACCCGCCTCGCCGCGCGGGGTCTATCTGTGGGGCGGCGTGGGGCGCGGCAAATCGATGCTGATGGATTTGTTCCACAATTGCCTGGCGATCCCCGCGAAGCGCCGCGCCCATTTCCACGCTTTCATGCTCGAAGTGCACGCGCTGCTGCGCGAGGAGCGCAAGAAGGAGGCCGGCGACCCCATCCCGCCGGTCGCTGCAGCGATTGCCGAAGGCCTGCGTTGCCTCGCCTTCGACGAGATGGTGGTGGGCAATTCGGCCGACGCGATGATCATGAGCCGGTTGTTTACCGCGCTGATCGAGACTCACGGCGTGGCGGTGGTCACCGCTTCCAACCGCGCGCCGTCCGAACTCTACAAGGACGGGCTCAACCGCGAACACTTCCTGCCGTTCATCGCGCTGATCGAACGCGAGCTGGATGTTTTGGCACTCAACGGCCCGGTCGATTACCGGCTCGAGCGGCTCGGCGGGATGGATATCTGGCACACCCCGCTGGGCGACGCGGCGACCGCGCAGGTCCGCGAGGCGTTCTTTCGGCTGACCGATTACCCGCCCGAGGACAGCGCGCATGTCCCCTCGGCCGAATTGGAAGTCGGTGGCGGACGCAGGCTGCATGTCCCCAAAAGCCTCAAGGGCGTCGCGGTGTTCAGCTTCAAGCGGCTGTGCGGCGAAGCGCGCGGCGCGGCGGATTATCTATGCGTGGCGCAGGCTTACCATACGGTGATCGTGGTCGGCGTCCCGCGCATGGGCCCGGAAAACCGCAACGAGGCGGCGCGGTTCGTGACGCTGATCGACGCGCTTTACGAACACAAGGTCAAGCTGTTCGCCACCGCCGAATCCGAACCCGCGCAGCTCTACGATTGCGGCGCCAAAGGAAATGATGGGGGCAGGTTCGAATTCGAGCGCACGATCAGCCGTCTGGTCGAGATGCAAAGCGCCGAATACATGGTGCTGGGGCACGGGGAGGAGGGCTGACAGCGCGCGGAAACCTATACACTTGCCATGCGTTTCCCGGTAGTGTCGTCGAGCACGACATTGCGAGAGTAGGAGAGCGCTCATGAGAACCAGATCGATCCTCTGCGGTTTGGCGGCGATCTTTCTTGCCGATAGCACTGCCTTCGCCCAACAGCCCCCAAGTTCCGCTCCGTCGATGGAACAGCCGCTCAAGCCGCTGCCCGCCTCCGCCGCAGTTGAACCGGGCTCGAGGGCCTCGGCGGACGCGCCATCCGCCTACGCCTTGTCGCTTGAGGCTTTCCGTCTGTGGGCGGGCAAGAACAAGAGCTACCAAATTGCGGTCAGCCGGTTGGCGATGCGCAAAGCGCGCTCGCCGGAAACGCGCGCGTATGCCGCTCACCTGCTGGACGCTTACGCCAATGGCTATGCGACGCTGCACAACATCCCCCCGACGCCGACCGGCGAACCCGCAACTCTGACCGCGGCGCAAAACACCATGCTGGCGCTGCTCGGCGACGCGAGCAAGGACTTCGACAGGCTGTTCCTTGCCGGCCAAATCGATTCGCAGCGGGCGGCGCAAGGGATTGCCCAATCGTATGCAGTCGGGGGGATCGGTGGCGTTTCTCGCGCCGGCGCTGCGCAGGCCGTGACCACGACGGAAGTACTCGTCAACGAGGCCGAGGACGCGCTCGAACGGCTTCCGGCCCCCGACCGGTAAACCGACCTCTACCCGCGGGCGGCACGCGCGCCTAAAAATCGAACTTCGCGGCGATGCGGAAATCCCGCCCCGCCAGCGGCGCGTAATCCTTGAGCACTGAAGCGTGGCGGCGGGCGTCGACATCGAAGATGTTGTTGGCCGAAAGCGTGAAGCTGAGCGGGCGCTCCGTGCCCCAGGGGCGGACATTGAGCTCGGCATTGACCAGCGTGAAGCCCGGCGTGGCGGTTTCCTGGTTGGAAACGCGGTTCTGCCCGGTCACGCGTTCGACTTCGCCACGGACATCGAACATCTTCGATTTCACGCCGATGCCGCCAAGCATCCGCAAAGGCGGTATGCGCGGCGCGGGACCGCTGCCGTCGATCGTCGCGTGAACGTAATCGACCAGCCCATCGACTGCGAGTTCGGTTTCGCCGAAGCGCGCCAGCGTCACCGAACCCTCGACCTCGAAGCCGTAATATTTGGCATCGGCCTGACGGAACTGGAACACCGGCAGCCCGTCCTGGCTTGCGCCAGTCAGGTCCTGGTAGATGAAATCGCTGAACCAGGTGTGATAGGCGGAGGCCTCGAACCGGTAGTCGTCGCCTCTGCCGCGCAGGATCAGTTCGCCGCCCCAGCTCTTCTCGACCTTGAAGTCGGGATTGCCGATCTCGAACGCCTCGGTACCGGCGTGCGGACCGTTGGAAAACAATTCTTCGGCTGCCGGAGCGCGGGCGGTGCGCGAGACATTTGCGCCGATCCGCCAGCCATCGCTGAGCTTGAGGGCCGCGCCGCCCGAGAACGACAGCGTGTCGAAGCTGCGGCTGGCCACGACAAAATCGACCTGCTCGGGCCGCGGCTGCGAACGCACAGTGCCGTGTTCGAACCGCACCCCGCCTTCCAGTTTCACCCGATCGAGTTCGAGCTGCTGGAGCGTGAACACACCAAGCTGCGCCGTGGAGTTCTTGGGCAGAAACGCCTCGGCACCGATCACATTGAAATCGCGCAGCAGGAATTGCCCGCCGATCGCGCCGCTCCATGCGCCGCGTTTGGCTTGTTTCAGCTCCAATCGCCCTTCCATGCCCTGGTCGTAGAACGCGGTGCCGATTGCGCCGGTCTCTTCCAGTTCGAAGTGCCGGTAGTCACCGAACGCATAGCGGAAAGTCGCGCTGTCGATGAGGCTGCCGCCCAGATCGAGCTGGACCCGCGCATCGACCCGGTCCTGCGCAACATCGAGGCGCGGCGCTTCCTGCCCTTGCCCCGGCTTGGTTGCGAAGCGGATCGGGATGCCATAGAGGCTGTCATAGTGGCTGTAAGCGACGCCGATCTGGCCCTTCTCGCCAATATAGGCGAGACCAACCGCAGCGTTCCAGGTTTCGCTGGCGGTGTTGGGCAGCTTGCCGGAGACTGCGGCATTTGCGGCAAAGTCTGCATCGTCGGGACCGGCCGGGAGCAGCGCGCTTGCCAGCGCCTCGCGGCGCAGTTTGGGCGAGAGCGCAAAGCCCCCAATCCGCAAGTCATCGGTCTTGAGGTAGCTGCCGTCGAGATGACCGACCCAGCCTCCGCCAAGTGGCACATCCATGGCAGCAGCGGCTGCCCGCTCGTTCGCCGCGGAGCCATAGCTGGCGATCGCGCCGAGGTGAAACGGCGATTCGGGGACGGCATTGGGAATGCGGCGATCGATCACATTGACGACCCCGCCGATTGCCGAGGAACCATAGAGCAGCGACTGCGGCCCGCGCAGCACCTCGATCCGTTCGGCGAGCAGCGGATTGACGATAGTCGCGTGATCGGCCGAAGTGTTGGACACATCGACCGCGCCGATCCCGTCGGTCAGCACTCTTACGCGCTCCCCTTGCAACCCGCGCAAGACCGGCCGCGAGGCGCTGGGGCCGAAGGAAGTGGCCGAAACACCAGGGGTGTGCGCCAGCGTTTCGCCGATCGACGGGCGGGTCGCAGCGACCAGATCGGCACCCTGCACCACCGCGACGCCCGACAAAGCGTCAAGCCGGGATGATTGCAGCACCCCGGTGACGACAATGTCCTTGTCAGGCGCATCATGGTGTGCGCCGTCCTGCTGCGGAGCATCGTCGGGCAACGGCACTGTCTGCCCCAGAGCCGGAACGGCGGCCAATATCAAGCCAGCGGTGCCGGCGGTGGCAGCAAGGTATTTGATGGACATCAGGATTCCGGAAATTGCGACTGGGCTACCGCCAAAAACATCGGCGGCTTGGATGGCCGGATAGCGTATTTTTTTTGATGTGACAATATCTCATATCATTGTATGAGGCGCTGGATACGACCGGGTGTTCGACAATCGGTCCCGGATCAGCAATGGTTCGGGTGTCGGCGCGGGCCAGCCCGAATACAGCCCGCGGCGCGGCTTCTTTGTGGGGCTGCGCAAGAGTTTCCAGGTTTGCTGCGTTCGTGACGCTTCGTTGCAGGGGTTTCAAGGAACACGATGATGATGAAATCCAAATTGCTTGCTCCCCTCGCCGCGGCGGCTGCGGTGCTCGGACTGGCCCAGCCGGCCTTTGCCTCGCATCCGCCGACGCCGCGCATCTCGATGGCGCACGCCCGCGCCCAAGCACTGCGCCTGGCACCGGGGAGGGTCATCTCTGCCGAATACGAGAACGAAGGCGGCATCTGGCGCTATTCGTTCGATATCCAGCAGCGTGGCAACGTGCAGGAGATCGGAATCGATGCGATGACTGGCCGCGTTGTCGAAAACAGGTCCGAAGGACGACACGATCGCGACTGATCGCCGTTAGGTCCTCGATTGCCGAAAAATGGAGCGAAGGCATGGATGCGCAGACCCGTTCGACCCTGTCCAAAGTACCGGCGGTCACGCTGGGCTTCTGGATCATCAAGATCCTGGCGACGACTTTGGGCGAGACTGGCGGCGATAGCGTATCCATGACCTGGCTCGGCGAAACGACGCCCGGCGCAGGTGCGGCCGGGCTGAACGGCTATCTGGTCGGCACCGCGATCTTCGGCGCGATCCTGATCGTGCTGGTCTGGACTCAGATTCGCGCGCCGCGGTTCAACCCCTGGCTCTATTGGGCAACCATCATCGCCTCGACCACTGCGGGCACGACCCTGGCCGACTTTGCCACCCGATCGATCGGGATGGGTTATCCCGGCGGTTCGCTGCTGCTGCTGGGCTGCGTGCTGATCACGCTGGCGCTGTGGCACCGCCGTCTCGGCACGGTTTCGGTCAGCAGCATCACCAGCGCCCCGGCGGAGTGGTTCTACTGGACCACGATCACTTTTTCACAGACCCTGGGCACTGCGTTGGGCGACTGGGCGGCCGACGATGGCGGGCTAGGCTACCTCGGCGGAGCGGCGCTGTTCGGCGGGGCATTGGCGGTGATTGCCGCGCTTTATTATCGCAGCAGGATCAATCACGTGGCGCTGTTTTGGGCGGCGTTTATCCTGACCCGGCCGCTTGGTGCGACGGTCGGGGATTTCCTCGACAAGCCGCTCAGCCACGGCGGGCTGGACTTTAGCCGCCCCGTAGCCTCGGCGGTGCTGGCGGCGGCAATCGTCGCGCTGATCGCACTGCTGCCGCAACCAGCGGGCAGCCATGCGGCAGAACGAACTGCGCGCTAAGCCGCCGCGGCAACCTTGGGAAGGCGCGCCTGCACGGCGGCAAGCCGGTGCATCAGGCGCAGATCGTGCTCGCGCAAATTGAGCGCGGAATTGGCCCATTGGTCGACGATGGCGCGCAATTCGGCAAGCTCGAGCGGAGCCGCGAGACGGCTTGCGCGGCGCGCGCCGACCAGCCCGGCATGGCGGCGAGCGGACTTGCCAATGAATTCGCGCACCGCGGCCTGGCCGTCGCCCGGCTCGGCGAGCTGGTGGACGATTCCCAAATCGTACATCTGCTCGGCACTATAAGTCTCGTTCGACAGGATCAGCCGGTCCGCCATCGCGCCGCCCAGCTTGCGCGTGAGGATCGCGTGCGCGCCCATGCCCGGGAACAGCCCGAACATCACTTCGGGGAGGCCGAACGTTGCACCGCGCTCGGCCACGATGAAATCGAACGACAGCAGAGCCTCGAAACCGCCGCCCAGCGCCTGGCCCTGGACCAGCCCGATCGTGATGATCGGCAGGTCGAGCGCATTGACATTGCGGTGGAGGATTTCGACGCAGCGATAGCCGTAAGCGGCCAGCGCTTCGCGATCGCCCGCCCGGATCAGCTGTTCGAACAATTCGAGATCGCCGCCGAAGCAGAATACGCCCGGCGCGCGGCTACCCAGAACCAGAAACTTGAGCGGCACTTTGCCAGGTCCGAAATTGGCAGAAATCAGCCGCTGCCAATTGTCGAAATCCCCGAGCATCGGCGGAGTGAAGCTGGGCCGTCCGGCCGGGCGCATATAGGTCCACAGCGCCTCATCCTCCTCGTCGTAGAGAACATCGAGCTCGGCCATTTGATAGAGTTCGTCGGGCACCGCAAGGCGGCGGATCGCCCGATCGATCAGGAACTCCTCGTTCGAGGCGAACCCAACAGCTTGTGTATCGGGATGACCGGAGCCCCCGTGACTTGTATCCAGATCGCGCGACAACCGATCCATACTGCCCCTCAACCAACGTCCCGAACCCCGCGCGCCCGTATTGATATTATCGCGGTATTTGAGGAATCTAAGCCAGCCACGACTCCTTTGGCAAAGGAAATTTTTACCAATGCGACAAAGAGAGTCCAAAATGGGGTCATTCGCTCCGCGCGCGAAACAGCACAGTTGCTGTACTCAGCGTTACTACCGCCACCATCAACATCGGCCAGATATGGCTGAAAACTAGGGCTGCGGACCAGTTCTTGAGAAACGTTCCATGGCAGATTGCCAGCATATGGCTGAGCGGATTGGCCCGGGCGAGCCATTGCAACCAGTCCGGCATGTTGTCGATCGGGCTAGCGTATCCCGACAGCAGGATCAGCGGCACTGTGACCAGAAAGCCACCCAGGAACGCCTGTTGCTGGGTTTGCGCCAAGGTCGAGATCGACAGACCGATCCCCGTCACCGCGAGCGAAAAGCAGAAAATACTGAGCAACAACAGCCCAACCGATCCGACCAGCGGCACACCATAGAGCAGCGGGATCAACACCGTATAGAGCACCGCGTTGACCAGCCCGACCAGGAACGCGGGCGCGGTCTTGCCGACGAGAATCTCTACCGGGCGCAGCGGCAGTGCCATCAGCTCGTCATAGGTGCCCAGTTCGCGTTCGCGGGCCACCGACTGGGCCGAGACCGAGACCATCAGCACCGCGGTAATCACGGTGATCATCGCGGGCATGGTGAACCAGCGATAATCGAGGTTCGGGTTGTACCAGTTGGCGGCGACAATCTGCGGACCCGTCGCCTGCGGCAAGGGCCGGAGCTCGGCCCCGGTTCGCGCCGCCATTTCGCCCAGATAGCCGCTGACGATCTGCGCCGCGTTGATCCGCCGCCCGTCGAGCAGCACCCCGATCTCGCCCGTCCGTCCGCGCGCGACGCGGTTGGACAAGTCGGGCGGCAGCACCACCCCGGCGATCACCCGGCGATGCTCGATCGCCTCGGCCAGCGCTGCGGTGGTCGGATAATATTCGAGGCTACGAATATTGCGGCTGCCGCCAAGCGTGGCGATGAATCGCTCCGAGGCGATCCCGGCATCGCGATTGACCACGCCCACGTCGATGTTCTTGACCTCCAGCGTGGTGGCCAGCCCGAACAGCGCCAGCTGGAGGATCGGCGAGAGGATCAGCGTGGTCCGCGCGCGCTTGTCGAGCAGCACGACCTTGAGCTCCTTGAGCGCAATCGCCGCCATCCGGGTGAGCCAACTCATCACGCAATCGTCCGGGTAATCGCGCGCATCACGCGAAAGAAGAAGAACCCGCCGAACGCCAGCAGGATCGCGATATTGGGCAGAAACAGCGTCCAGACGTCTCCGACCAGGAACACGCTTTGCAGCGAGGGGATCAAATAGCGCGCGGGGACAATGTAGGTCAGCCACTGGATCGGCCGGGGCATCGAATCGATTTCGAACAGGAAACCCGATAGCAGCAGCGAGGGCAGGAAGCCCGAGAGCAGCGCGAACTGCGTGGAGACGAATTGGTTCTTGGTCGCCGCCGAGATCAGCAGGCCCTGCCCCAATACCGCGGTGAGAAACGACGCCGAGATGGCGAACAGTCCGAAGATCGAGCCGCGGAACGGCAGGCCGTAAAAGAATACCGCGAAAGCGACGCAAATCCCGGTCGAGGCGAGACCCAGCACGAAATAGGGCACCAGCTTGTTGAGCACGAGCGCGGGAATCGAAATCGGGGTCGAGAGTAGCCCCTCCATCGTCCCGCGCTCGTATTCGCGCGCCATGATCAGCGCGGTGAGCAGGCTGCCGATCATCGCCATGACGATTGCAATCGCGCCCGGGACCAGCATGAAACGGCTCTCCAGCCCGGGGTTATACTGGTAGCGCGGGAGCAGGGCGAGCGCAGGCTCGACCGCGATCCCGCGCTCGCGCGCCTGCGCTTCCTGCCACGCCGCCAGCGCGCCGCGCGCATGCCCGGTGAGGAACGCGGCGGTGTTGGGCTGGGAGCCGTCCGTGATAAGCTGCAAGTCGGCAGGGCGGCGGGTCGCCAGACCCCGCTCGAACCCGTCGGGAATAACGAGAATCCCGCGCAATTTCCCGGCTTCGAGTTCCGCTTCCAGCGGCGCAATCGCGCTTCCCTCTTTGACCGCAAAGTAACGGTTGTCGGCAAATGCCGCCGCGAGACTGCGCGAGGCCCGCGAGCGATCGTGATCGACCAGCCCGGTGCGGCTGCCATTGGTGTCGAGCGAGACCGCGCTGCCGAACAGGAAGATCAGCAGCAGCGGCATCACCACCACCAGCCCGAAGGTCGAAGGATCGCGCCACACTTGCCCCCATTCCTTGGCGCGGATCGCGGCGGCGCGGTGCCAGCCTGGCGAGCGCATGAAGCTCATGCCGCTGCCATCACATTGGCGCGCTGCGCTTCGATCAGCGCGATGAAAGCTTCCTCGAGGGTGGGCATCGGCCCGCCCCGGGCGATGCCGCGACGCAGTTCCTCGGGGGTGCCCTGCGCGATGGCTTCGGCCTGGTTGATGAGGAGGAGCCGATCGCAGTTCTCGGCCTCGTCCATGAAATGGGTGGTGACCAGCACCGCCACCCCGCGCTCGGCGATCGCGTTGATATGATGCCAGAACTCGCGCCGCACCAGCGGGTCCACCCCCGAGGTCGGCTCGTCGAGAAACAGCACCGGCGGGGTGTGCAGCACCGCGGCGGCGAGCGAGAGGCGCTGCTTGATGCCCAGCGGCAGCGTGCCGGTTTCGGCGGTCCAGTAGGGTTCGAGCGAAAGCGCGGCGAGCGCCCGGTCGATCGCCAGCTGGGCATCGGCCCGGCCCAGCCCGTAGGCCCCAGCGACAAACCGCAGATTGGCCGCGACGGTCAAATCGCCATAGAGCGCGAACTTCTGCGGCATATAGCCCATCGCCTGGCGCGCGCTGGTCCGTGCCGATTGCAAATCGCGTCCGCCCACCGTACCGCGCCCGCCGCTGGGCGTGAGCAACCCGCAGAGCATCCCGAAAGTGGTCGATTTGCCCGCGCCGTTGGGCCCGAGCAGGCCGAAGATCTCGCCGGGCCGAATGGTAAAGCTGATGTCGTGCGCGGCGGTGAAATCGCCGTAGCGCTTGGTCAGGCCGACCGCCGCAATCGCGGCGCTGGCCGCGCCGGTGTGCTCGCGCATCGGGAAGGCCGCCGCCACCGCGCTTTCGCCCAAGGGGACACCATCATCGAGCAGCGCGGCGAAGCCGTCGTCGGGCTTGGCGGGGACAGGCGACCAGCCCGCCCCCGACGGAGGCTGCTTCGAGCGCGCAACGACCCGCAACTGCTCGCCTTCGATCCCACCTGTAAGCACCCCGGGATCCTCAAGCGCCTCGCGCAGCGCCGAGCGACGATTGGCCGCGGCCAGCGGGCGCACAAAGCTGCGGCCCTTCGCGACATTCGCCAACCCCGAGGCCGCGCCGCTGAAGCGGATGTGTCCTTCGTGCAGCAGCAGGATTTCATCGCATTGCGCGGCATCGTCAAGGATGCTGGTCGCCCAGACCACGCAGCTGTCGGGTCCCGCCAATTCGCGCGCCAATTGCCAGATTTCGCGGCGCGAGACCGGATCGACCCCTACCGAGGGCTCATCGAGCAGCATCAGCGGCGGCGCGGCAACCACCGCGCAGGCCATCGCCAGCTTCTGCCGCATCCCGCCCGACAGTCGGCCCGCCAGCCGCTCGCGAAAATCGGACAGGCCGGTCAGGCGGTAGAGTTGTTCGAGCCGCTCGGGATTCTCCGCCGGCTCCACCCCGCGCAGCCGGGCGTAGAGTTCGAGGTTCTGCCGAACCGACAGCTCGCCGTAGAGCGCGCCGCCTTGCGGCATGTAGCCGATCTGCGCGCGATCGAGGCTGGCGATGGGCGCGCCCATCACCTCGACCTCGCCCGCGTCGGCGTGCACCAGACCCGCGAGGATGCGCAGCAGCGTCGTCTTGCCCGCCGCATCCGGCCCGACCAGCCCCAACAGCCGACCGCGCGGCAATTCGAACGAGATATTGTCGAGCGCCACGATATCGGGTGCCTTGCGGCCCGCCTTGAAGCGCTTGGTGACGCCCGCCAGCCGGATCAGCGGATCGGCGGCCATGCGCGGCGCGCTCAGCGGGGTTCGGCGGGTGACGTGACCAGCACGGTCACCGGCTGGCCCTGCCGCAGCTCGCCTTTGGGGTCTTCGACCGTCAGGCGCAGTCGATAGACCAGATCGGCGCGCAATTGCTCGGTCTGCACCGTCTTGGGGGTGAACTCGGCGACCGGGGCGATATAGCCGATGGTTGCGGGCCAGCGCTTGTCGCTGCCATCGACCCGCACCGAGACTTTCATGCCCGGGCGAACCTTGGGCAGGTCGGGCTCGGCGACATAGGCGCGGACGCGGACCGGCTGGGTCAGCGCTACGGTGAGCACGGTTTCGCCCGGCTGGACGATCGCTCCGGCCTCGCGCGCGCGGGTCAGCACTTGCCCGCCTTCGGGCGCGCGCAATTCGGCATCGGACAGATCCGTTTGCACCGCGCGGCGCTCGGCCGAGACCGCGTCGCGATTGGCAGCGCTGACCGCTCTGTCCTCTACCCGCGCGCCTTCCTGGGCAAGCGAAAGCCCGGCGCGTGCGGCGGATACGCGGGCTGTCGCGGCGGCCACCCCGGCCTCGCTCGACTGGTAATCCGCGCGGCTGATGAAGCCCTTGGCGAGCAGCGCGGCGCGGCGTTCGTGCAGGCGGCGGCTTTCGCCGAGTGTCGCCTGGGCATCGGCCAGCGCGGCTTCGGCTTCGCGGATTTGCTGCGGGCGATTGCCGTTAACATCGCGCGCGGCACCCGCCGCCGCGGCTTCGAGCCGGGCATCGGCAGTGGCGAGGCGATCGCGCAGCGGACGGGTATCGAGCCGCGCGAGCGACTGCCCGGCCGAAACCCGCTCGCCCTCGTCGACCAGCAGCCTTTCGATCCGCCCGCCCACCCGGAAGCCGAGTTCGACTTCGCGGATCTCGACATTGCCGTAGAGCTTCAGTCCGCCCTCATCGTCGGCCCCGCCCCACCAGCCCAGCGCGCGGCCGGCGAAATAAAGCGCGGCGGCGACAACGAGCATCGCCAGCCCCAGACGCAACCGGTTGTTCGGCTTGGCAGTTTCAGGCTGCGACCCCATCGACCTCTCCCCTGCGCCGCCCGGTTCGAAGCAAGCGCGTTCCCTTGCGGCCAAGCTATCCTAAGCCGCGCGGTGGTCAAGGCAGTGTCAGCGCACGATCCCCAGCCCTGCCAGCGAACGGTCGAGCATCAGTAGCTGCCACAGTAGCCGCGAGTGGTCCGTGCGGCCCGCAATATGCGCCTCGGCCAGCGCGCCAAGCCGCTTGGCGTCGAACCAGCCGGTGCGCGCCAGCGCCGCGCTTGCGCCCATCCCGCGCGCGGTTTCGGCCAGCGGGCCGCGAAACCATTGGGCAATCGGGGTGACGAAGCCCTGTTTCTGGCGGTAGAGGATGTCGGCCGGCAGGTAGCGTTCCATCGTCTTCTTGAGCAGCCACTTGCCTTGCCCGCGCCGCAAGCGCAGACCTTCGGGCAGGGTCGCGGCGAATTCGAGCAGCCGGTGGTCGAGCAGCGGCTCGCGCGCTTCGAGACTGACCGCCATACTGGTCCGGTCGACCTTGGTCAGGATATCGCCGGGCAGCCAAAATTTGAGATCGGCATATTGGGCGCGGTCGAGCCCCGAACGCGCGGGCGCGGCGCGCATCATCGCTTCGAACGGCTGCTCGGCGCGGTAATCGCCGCGCAGGCGCAGATATTCGGGCGAATAGAGCGTTTGCCGCAGCTCGGGCGGGATCACCGACAACGCGCGCGAATAACCTTGCTCGCTGCTCGCTGCGAGTGAGAGCAGTGTGGTCTTGGCGCGGAACGGACGCGGGGCCCAATCGGCCTTGGGATAAATAGCTCCGAGCGCGCCGAACAGCGGCCCGCGCACAGATTGCGGCAGGATTCCGCGCAGCCGGTCCTCGCCATGCTGGAAGGCGTGGCGGCGGTAGCCGGCGAACGCCTCATCCGCGCCGTCGCCCGAGAGCGCGACGGTCACGGCCTCGCGCGCCAGCTGGCAGACCCGCCAAGTCGGCAATGCCGAGGCATCGGCGAAGGGCTCGTCGAACATCGCCGCGAGTGTATCGACTTCGCCGAAATCGTCGGGCGAGACGCGGCGGCTGCGATGGTCGGTGGCGAAGCGCTGGGCGATCTGCTCGGCGTAGCTCGTCTCGTCGAGCGCGGCGACGTCGAAGCCGATGCTGCAGGTTTTGACCGGCGAAGTGCTGTTCTCCGCCATCAGCGCGACCACGCTCGAGCTGTCGACCCCGCCCGAGAGGAACGCGCCGAGCGGCACGTCGGCGACCATCCGCGAGGTCACTGCCTGGCGCAGCAAATGCAGCAGCTCGGCCTCGAGATCGGCGGCGCTGCCCGTGGCGCGCTCGGCGAAGGAGATGTCCCACCACTGCACGGCGGCTGGCTCGGGACCATCGTGGCGCAGCAGCAAATAATGCCCGGCGGCGAGCTTCTCGACCCCCTTGAGGATCGAACGATGATCGGGGACATAGCCCCATGTGAGGTAATCCTCGACCGCCAGCGGATCGATCTCGCGCCGCAGCAGCGGATGCGCGAGCAGTGCTTTCAGCTCCGACCCGAACGCCAGGCTGCCGTCGCTCAGCCGCGCGGTGAACAGCGGCTTCACCCCCAGCCGGTCGCGCGCGAGGAACAGCGTGCGCTCGGCCAGATCGTAGATCGCGAAGGCGAACATGCCGTGGAGGCGCGGCAGGCAATCGACCCCCCAGCGCTGCCACGCGGCGAGGATAACCTCGCCATCGCCGTCGGTGTGGAACTGGGCTCCGGCGGCGCGCAGTTCTTCGCGCAGTTCGCGGTAGTTGTAGATCTCGCCGTTGAACACCAGCATGGCGCGGCCATCTGTGGAGGCCATCGGCTGCGGCGACCCAGCCAGATCGATGATCGCCAGGCGGCGAAAGCCGAGACCGACGCCCGGCGCGGTCCATACCCCCGAACCGTCGGGCCCGCGATGCTCAATCGCATCGCACATCCGCTCGACCCGCGCCGGATCGACCGGCTTCGGCGTGGTAAGATGAAAAAGCCCCGCGATCCCGCACATTTCGCCGCTGCCCTAGCTCACGCCCGCGATGCGGTCCATCCACCGATCAAGCGGCCCGGCCGACTTGCGAAACGCGTCGAGAGTGGCGTCGGTGCGCTGTCCCGGCTGCTGTTCGGCCGAGAGGATCAGCAGCATGGTCGGATGTTCACGCAGCAGTAGCCGGTCGCGCATATTGGCGAGCTTGAGCCGCGCGTTGCTGCCGGTAAGCAGAGAGCCGGTGCGATAATAGGTTTCGGCGAGCCGGGTGACTCGCCCCTTGGTCATCAACCGGTCGGTGTGTGCGCCAGCTACCCGCACACCTGGCGACAGCCACGACCAGGCACCGCCTGGCCGTAAAGCGCCTTCGCCGAAGCCCCCCGCCTCACGCCCCTCGCCCTGCGCAGAATAGAGCGCAAAGAACACCTCGACCCGGCCCCCTGCAGAATTCCGATAGCTGCCAAGCAGCCGATGATCGGCACCTGCGGCGCGCGGTTCCCACCAGACGGCGGGCGCGTAGTCGATCCGCTGCCAGCCGGGAACATCGGGCAGGAACAGCTGCGCCGGGATCGGGGCGGAGAGGCGATCCGCCGCAGCGGCCCAGCCCTGGGCTGTAAACCCGATCAGCGCGACAGCCGCCAGCGCGGCAACCGGAGCAATCGCAAAGCGTTCAAGCCGGTTAAACAGCAACGAGCCATTGAGCGCGACGGGATCGAGCATCGGATCGTCGGGCGAACGGTCGAAAAACCGCCACGCCCCAGCAATTACCAGCGCTATCACCAGCGCAAAGAACAGCCAGCCATAGACGATATGATCGAACCCGCCCGCATAGGCCGCGCCCTTGAACTGCGCGACATAGATCGTCCCCCACGCCCGCACCCCGTTAGCGAGGATCGGGACGATCACTGCGAAGGCGAGGAACACCGCGCGGCGGCGCCAGCTGCGGAAACAAACATTGGCAACCAGCACCCCGAAGGCGATCATCGCGATCAGGAACTTCACTCCCGAGCACGCCTCGGCGACCTCGAACAGCCCCGCCGGAGTGTCGATAAACACTCCGTCGATCGAGGCGGGGATGGCGCTGAGGTGCGTCAGCGCGATCGTCAGCTTGGCAGTGAACATCTGCAGCGGCGGGACCAGCTCGTCGCCGAACGGCACCAGGAACGCCATGTAGCCCAGCGGAAACGCCAGACCGGCGCAGACGCGCGGGCCTAGTACCAAGAGCGCGCTCGCCGGAAGCAGTGCGGCCGCGCCCGCCTGCTGGGCCAGGGACAGCCCGGAAAACGCCCCCAAGACCCACACCAGCGCCACCCCGGCCAGCGCAGCAACGCCGGGCAGCCACGGGCGCGGGGTGAGTTGCAGCAGTTGCGGCACGCGCAGCCAGACCAGCCAGCCGATAATCGCGGGAATGAGCAAGATGTGGTTGTAGGTCGAACTGTTCCACCACTGGTCCGCCATCGCCAGCCAATCGGCATTGAACAGCAGCAGCAGGAATATCCATGCCCCGCCAAGCCGAACCAGCGCGGCGCGCCATTCGGGGCTCAGCGCATCGGCAAGCGGCGCACCGAGTGCTTCACGCGGCATGGCGCACCGATGCTCCCGGCGCACCGAGCAGCGTATCGAGCGGAGCGAGCGCGGCTGGCCAGCTTTGCTGTTCGACCACGAATTTGCGCGCCGCCGCGCGCATTGCGGCGGCGACAACAGGATCGCGGTGCAGCGCGACAATCCGCGCGGCGATGTCTTCATCGCTGTCGGCGATGGCGAAATCGCGCCCGTCGCTTGCGGCAATCCCGTTGGCCGCGCCGCTGGTCAGGACCACCGGCAAGCCCATCGCCATCGCCTCGAGCACCTTGTTCTGCACCCCGCGCGCAATCTCGAGCGGGACGACCGCCTGCGTCGCAGCGGCCAGCCAGCTGCGGATGTCCTCGACCCGGCCCCACACACGACAGCCGTGCTTGCCGTCCAGCGCGAGCAAATCCGCATCGGGATTGCGTCCGACGATATGGCAACTGGCTTCGGGCAGTTCGCGCTGCACCAGCGGCAGAATCCGTGTCGCCAGACGCAGCGCGGCGGCAATGTTGGGCGAATAGTCCATCTGCCCGGTGAAAATCAGGCGCGGACCCGGTAGCCCCGCCAGAGATGCTTCGGGGGTGACCTCGGCCGGATCGAAAAACTGGCAATCGATGCCGTTACCAACCACGCGGATATCGCTCACCATGCGCTGCACCGCGGGGAGGCGCGCGGCGAACAGCGCGGCTTCCTGCGCGGAAATCAGCAGGCTGGTGTGGGCCCGCGCCGCCAACCGCGCTTCCTCGCGCCGCAGCAACCGTGCTTCGCGCGCATGGATCCAGCGTTCGATCCCGCGATTTTGCCACGCATAAGCTTCGAATTTGACCGAATCGACATCGACAAAATCGACGATCACCCGGCCCGCAAAATCCTCGGGAACATATTGCCCCATCTGGCCGGAAAAGACGTAGATCGTCCCGATCGGGTGCCCCGCCAGCGTATCGAGCACATAGCGGGCCAGCTCCTCGCTGTAGAACGCGGGCAGGCTGACCGGCTCACCGCGCAACAGGCTCTTGATCCCGGCCACAAACAGCCGGGTCGAGCGCCGCACCAACCGGTAGCTGTGCGCCGCGATGGCGAGTTCCGCCTCCTCGTCGAAATCGGCATCGTCATCGGCGAACGTGGCGACATGGACGGACCCGCGCGCGGCGAGCCGCTTCAGGATATGGTGCGAGCGGATCTTGTCGCCGCGATCGGGTGGAAACGGGATCCGGTGCGAGAGGAACAGCGTCTCGGGCATCAGCCCAGCCCCCGCGCGATCATCGGGCCAAGGCGGTTGGCCACGACAAGCGGCAGGTGCCGCCACAGCGCAATGCTGGACGAATGCTTGTCGCTGCTCGGGTCCGCGTCGCGCGGCTCCGCCCCGGGCGCGGTCCATTGCGCATAGCCGAGCGGCTGCGGTTCGAAACCCCAGTTGCGCTTGAAATCATACGCCCCGCTCCCGGTCTTGGAGCGCCCGAAATCGAAGCTTCTGCAGCCGCGCTGGCGGGCGTGGAGCATCAGCGAATAATACATCACATCGTTGGCGCGCAGCTGCCGCGCGGCGCGGGTGCCGCCGCCCCAATAGGGCATGACCGCGTCGCCGTGGTAGAGCGACAGCACGCTGGCGACAGGTGCGCTGTTGTGGCGCACGGTCAGGATATCGGCGGCGCTGCCGAAGGCGTCGAACACCGCGTCGAACAGGCTGCGCGGGAATACCGGGGTGCCGAGATTGCGGACGCTTTCCGAATAGACTGCGTAATGCGCCGCACGGTCGCGATCTGAGTTGCCGACCTCAATAGTCAGCTCGTTCGCCCGCCCCTTGCGCACCTCGGCGCGCTGCTTGCGCGGGATGGCGAGCAGTTGCGCCTCTTCGTCGGCCGCCAGCGGCCCACTGAAACCAGAGTGCGAATCGTGCCGCACTTTCCACCCGGCGCGCTTCGCAGGCAGCATGCCGCCGCGCAGCTCGATCGCCGGGCACGAGCGACGCAGCGCCAGTTCCTCGAGCACCGCGAACAAACGGCCCGTCTTGAATCCATCGGTTGCCAGCAGTCCCCCGCCGACCGCGAACCCGCTCGAGGCCAGCATCCGGCCAAAGATCGGCGAATGGATCTCGCTGAGCGGGAGATAGGCGCAAAGCTCACCGCGCTTCTCGGCGACCAGCGCCAGCGCCCGGTTTCCGGTGCCCGCCGCTACCGCATCCAGCCACGCAGGACGATGGAACGGTGTGCCCTCGGGGTGCTGTGCAACAAAGGCTTCGAGCCGGAGGGCTTCGCCCGGCTCGGCAAGATCGACCAACCGGTGCTGCACCGACGCGTCAAGAAACGGGGCGTTCAAGCGGCCAGCTCGGTCGCGACCAGCGCCTCGCGCAGCGCCAGCACATCCATCCGCCCCCATTCGAATTCGCCGATCAGCTGGCGCAGCTTGTCCGCCATCGCATCGAGGTTGGTGTAATGGCGCAGCTTTGAGCGCAGCGAAGCGCCCGTAACGCGCGGCTGCTCCGGGTCGATTTCCCACGGATGGAAATAGAACACCGCCGGGCGGCAATCGCGCTCGTTGACCTGGCGGATCGCCCAGCGCGAGAAGGCGTAGGGCAGCACGCGGAAGAAACCCCCGCCTCCTGCCGGCAGGCGTCGTCCGGCGAATTCGGCGGTGGTCACCGGCAGTTCGACCAGCTCCGACCATGGCAGGGGTTTGAAGGCAAAGCGCGGCGCCTCGCGCCAGCCGTAGTGGTCGTGGGCGATCGGCGCGACGCTCGAGCTATAGGCATAGCCTGCTTCGGCCAGCGCCATATAGGCCCAGGGCGTGCGCTGATCGATCGAGAAGCTTGGCGCGCGATAGCCGGTGACCTTAACGCTCGCCGCGTCCTCGATCGCCTTGCGGCTCTTCGCCAGATCGGCGGTGAATCCGGCCTTGTCGAAGGTGAACACCCGGGCATGGTCCCAGCCGTGGCTAGCCAGTTCATGGCCCTGCTCGGCAATCCGGCGCAGCAGGCCCGGATGGCGCTGCGCCACCCAGCCGAGCGTGAAGAACGTCGCCTTCACATCGGCATCGGCGAACATCTGCAGGATCGCGTCGCAATTGCGCTCGACCCGGTCGCTCAGGCCTTCCCAGTCTGCCCGGTCGATTACACCCTCGAACGCGCCGACCTGGAACCAGTCCTCGACATCGACCGAGAGGCCATTGACCGGCCGGACAGATGCCTCGGCGGTCAGGGTCACGCCGCGACGCGCTGGGCGCTGTCGGCCTCGATCATCTCGATCAGCATGGTCAGCGTGTGGCGGATGGTGCGCTCCTGCTCGAGCAGCTGGCTTTCCATCGCCGCGAGCCTTGCTTCGACCGCCTCGGTGACATCGTCGGCGTCGGGGCGCGCGTCGCGCTCGTTGGCGATCTCGATGATCGCCTGCTGCAGCTCGGCAATCTGGTTGTCGCGTTCGGCCATCGCCGCTTCGAACTGCGCCAGCGGTAGGCTGTCGACCGGCGCGGCGGCAAAGCCTTGCGCCGCGGCCGGTTCGGGTTTGGGTTGCGGGGCCGGACGGCTGAGCGGCAGAGTGCCGTCATGCGCCAGCTCGTCGAGCACCTGGCTCAGCATCGCGCCGTCGATCCGCGTGCGCTTTTCGACCGAGCCGAGCATGATCAGTCGGTTGCAGATCTGGTTGATGCGGCGCGGCACCCCGCCCGAGGCGGCATAGAGGTCGGCAAACACGCGCTGGTCGAACGCCGGATTGCCGTCCCAGCCGACGCATTTCAGCCGATGCTCGACATAGGGCTCGACCTCGCCGGCATCCATCGCGTCGAGGTGATGCGCCGCGATCACGCGCTGGCGCAATTGCTCGAGCGCCTCATGATCCTGGATCATGCTGCGGAATTCGGGCTGGCCAAGCAGCAAAGTCTGGAGCAGCGGATGCGCACCGAGCTGGAAGTTCGACAGCATGCGCAGCTCTTCGAGCGCCTCGATCGTCAAATTCTGCGATTCGTCGACGATCAGCAGGCAGCGGCGGCCGCTGCGCGCCTCGTCATGAAGGAACGCTTCGATCGCGCCGAGCGCCGAAGCCTTGTCATGGCCATCGATCACCAGCCCGAAGGCTTGCGCGACGACATGGACCAGTTCCTCGCCGTCGAGCTTGCTGGTCACGACTTGCGCCGCGGTCAGCCGCGCCGGGTCGATGGTGGCCATCAAATGCGCGACCAGCGTGGACTTGCCCGCGCCGACCTCGCCGGTGATCACCACGAAGCCCTCGCCCTGCGCCAGGCCATAGCCGAGGTAGGACAGCGCCTTGCGGTGGGTCAGGCTTTCGAAAAAGAACGCCGGATCGGGGGTCAGCTGGAACGGGCGTCCCTGCAGTCCGTAGAAATCATCGAACATCATCGGCCTCCATGCCGGCTCAGAAGGAATAGCGGACGCCGACCAGCGCGGAGGCGGTGACGCTATCGTCCACCACGTCGCGATGGATGCTGTCCACGCCCAGCGCTGCCGTTGCCGACAGCTTGCTGGTCAGGTTGCGATTGTAAGCGGCGGTAGCGCCGATGGCCGAGAAGTCGCCAGCCAAGGCATCTCCGCTTTGGTACCAAGTCGAGTAGAAATTGGTCGCAAAGTTCGAATTCTGGTCGATCCGGCCGTTAAGATAGGCGGCTAGCCAGATGTTCTCATCGGTCACGCCATTGGCCAGCGCGAGGATCGTGCCCGGCGCGCCGATGAACTTGCGGCGATCGTAACCGACGCCGAAGCCGGTCTGGAGGCGGCCAAGGTCCTTGCCGAAACTCGCCATCACCCCGCGCGAACGGAATACCGAGGAGCGCACCGAGCCGAGCGCACCGCCGAGGCAGCTGCCCGCGTCCTGCGCGATCACACAGCCGGTAATCTCGCCGGTCAGCGGGTTGCGCGCGGCCTGGAACGAGGTCGGCAGATTGGCCAGCGCATTGTTGATTTGCCCGCCAAACCCGGTGATTCCGTCATAGACCGAGACGTTGAAGCTGGTGGTCGAGTTGGGCGCATAGGCGAAGCTGCCGTAATAGGTGGTCGAGCCATAACGCTTGCCGACATGCGCTTCGAGCGCGGTGCGGCGGCTGGGCCGCCACATCACGCCGGCATCCCAGATCAGCCCTTCGAAATCGTAGGACAGGATGCGCGGTCCGCTCTTGTCGGTGACCAGTCGGCCATCGCTGCCCAGCACGGGCACACCGTTCACATCGCGCACCGCATCGCGGTTCGAAACCCGGACTTTCTCATAGCCGACCCCCGCGACCAGCGCGACGTCGCTGCTCACCGGAACCGATACATCGGCGCGGACATGCGCGTCGGAAATACGTTGGTCGAGATTGGAGACATCTTCGCGGTTGTAGCCCGCGCCGACGCCGAGCCCGACCGGCAGAACGTCCCCCGCCTTGGTCGCGGCGTGGATCTGCGCGCTATGGACCACGCTTTCGTCGAACACGTCGACCGCGGGCTGGCCCGGCAGCGCGACCACATTGGGCGAATCGACGCGCGTGTAACCGGCGCGGTAGTTGGCATTGATCGCGATATCGCCGGTCTGGACGTGCAGCGAAGGCCCGGCATAGACCGAATAGACCTGCGTCGCGGTATCGCGCGCGCCGAGCGGGGTCAGCACCGACGCGCCATTGGCTTCGACCTGGCTGCGCGCGGCAAGCCCGCCCGCCTCGATGCTCAGCGTCTGCGGGACGACGGCGGCGGAAACGCGGGCGATGCCGCTCACGCTGTCGCTGTCGCGGGCGCTTCCCCAGCCGAAGCTGCGTTCGTAGCGCAGCGAGACCGAAGCCTGGTTGTTGCGGCCATTGACCGAGGCATCGACCCCGGCGGCGACCATCGAATAGGTCACCGTATCGCTGCCTGGCGAAAGCCGCGCGACCGCGATCTGGGCGGCTTCGATATACGGGGTGACCTCGACCCGCTTGCCGCGCGACGAACGCGCAGGCTTGCCGTTATCGCCATCATCGCCTTGGTCATCGCCGCTCTCGGCGCTGTCCTTCGACGACGACGAACCGTAGCCCCCGCCATACGGAATGGTCTGCGCCATCGCTGGATATGCCGCGCCGAGCGCCAGCACGGCGGCCAGCGCGGCGACACGACTGTGATGGTGGATGGTCATGATTATCCCCCGTATCCGTAGTAGGAGCCGAAGCGGCGGCCCGTCGGATTGAAGTGCACCGCATTGAGCAGCAGCTGGATGTTGGGGCAGCCCGACAGCAGCGAGATCGCGTCTTCGAGCGCGCCTTGCCCGGTCCGGTCGGCGCGCGCGACGACCAGCGCCTGGCCGACGAATTTGGCGAGTTCGGCCGCAGGTGAGGCCGCGAGCGCGGGCGGCGAATCGAAAATGACGAAGCGATGCGGCGCGCCTTGGGTCAGCCGGTCGATGACGCTCGCGGTGCGCGAAGTGGAGAGGAATTCGCTGTCCGAATTGGTGGCATTGCCCGCCGGAAGGACCCACAATCCGGGAATATCGGTGCCGAGCACGCAATCGACCGGGTCGAGTTCGGGATCGGCCAACGCGTCCATGAAACCGGGACCGCCGGGCAGTCCCAGCGCCGAGAGCACCGATGGCTTGGCAAAGTCGGCGTCGACCAGCAGCACTTCGCTTTCCTTCTCGGCCGCGATCGACAGCGCGAGATTGAGCGCGGTGTAGGTCTTGCCCTCGCCCGGATGCGGCGAGCAGATCAGCACGCGTTGCGCCGAGGGACCCGCGCCCTGCTGGCGCAATTCGGTCGCGGTCAGCATCAGCTGGCGTTTGACGATGCGGAATTCCTCGAGCAGCGCGGTGACGCTGCCTTCGGGTACGATCAGGCCCTGGTCGCGCAAATGCTGGCGGTCGACCTTGTGGCGCGGGCCGGAAAACTCGACAGGGGCAATGACCGGCGTGGCAGCCGCACGCGGCGCTGCAGGAACCGCGGCCATCACCTCAGGGGTGACGACTTCGGGCGCTGCTTCGACCAGAGGTTCGACTGCGGCTTCGGCATCGACATCGGCCTGGCGGCGATAGCGGTTGGCGTGCCGCGCCTTGGGCGCAAGCAGCTCTTCGGGAATCGGCGGCGGGCCGAGCCGGACCAGATCGTAATTGCGCACGACGCGCTCGATCAGCGTGCCCTTGTCGGCGCTGTCATCTGTCGGTGGAACGGGAATTTTGCTCTGTTCGGTCATGTCATCGCCTCACGCCACCATGCCGCGCTGGACGAATTCGACCGCCAGCAGCAGCACGAACACCCCGGCGAGCGCCGCGCTTCCGGCTACAAAATGCCTGAGCCGCTTGGCGCGCAATTCGCGTGCCGCTTGGGTCAGCGTGGCCGAGATCGCTCCCAGCACCGGCAGCCCGAGCGCGCGCTCGAGCTTGGCGGTGGTCGCGAAAGTCGAGCGCAGCTGGCTCATTCCGAACGCCGCGCCCACGCCGCCGCCGATGCCGAGCACCAGCACCAGCACCAAAAGCAGCGGCCGGTTGGGCGCAGTGGGCGCGCGCGGCGTAATCGGTGGATCGATCACCTCGAACTTGACCGCGCTGTGCTCGGTTTCGACCTGGCCACGCAACCGCAGTTCCTCGCGGTCGGCGAGCAGCTTGTCGTATTGGGTCTTGAGCACGTCGTAATCGCGGTTGATGCGCTGGGCTTCGGCCTGCGCTTCGGGACCGCCCGAGGCCGCCGCACCATTGCTGGCAAAGTCGGCCTGCACCGCACCGCGGCGCGCCATGAGCGCCTGGACATTGGCCTGGCGCTCCGCCTTGATCGACTGCAGCGAGCTGTAGGCCGGATTGGGCGTCCCGGTCGAACCGCCGCCTTCGGCCTGCGCCGCGGCGCGGAGCGCGGCGACCTGGTTTTTCTGCGCGATCACATCGGGATGGTTGTCGGTCATGCCGCGCGCACGCATCGAAGCAAGATCGGACAGCGCTTGGGCATAGGCCCCGCGCGCGCCGCCCATTGGGCCTGCTCCGGCAATCATCGCGGGGGTGCCCGCGAGCTGGCCGTTGATCGCCGCCAGCGCACTTTGCGCAGCGGCAAGATCGGCATCTATATCGCGCAGCTGGTTGCGGCTGGTTTCGAGCCGCTGGGCGATCGAAATGCTGCCGCCCGCGAGGCTGGGGTTGCGCGCCTCGAAGTCCATCCGCTTGGCTTCGGCGGCTTCGAGCTCGCGCTGCCGGTCGGCCAACTGCTGGTTCATGAAGTCGAGCGTGCCGGTCATCTCGCCGCGCCCGCCCTTGAGGTTTTCCTCGCGGAAGATGTCGATCATCTTCTGGACGATGTCCTGCGCCATCTTGGCGTTTTCGGCATCGGACCAGTTGCCGTCGTTCGACGATGCGGCGATTTCGAACAGATTGTCCTGCTCGCTCTTGACCTTGATCAGCTTGCCCAGCGCCAGCACCATGGATTCCATCTGCTTGGGATTGTGGACATCGTCGTTGAGCCGGGTCGAGCGGACGACCTTCTCGAGGTTGACCGCGCTGGTCAGCGTCTGGCGCACACGTTCGATATCGCGCTGGCGATCGCCGCGGCCGATGCCGATCTGTTCGGCCAGCGCATCGTCGAGCTGGACGAAGATCCGCGCTTTGGATTCATAGCTGTTGGGGACCATCGCCACCACCAGCCAGCCTAGCAGGCAAACCCCCCAAGCGACGCCCAGCGCCAGCCAGCGGCGGTGCCAGACCGAATGGAGCGCGGCGCGCAACTCGTCGTAGATGGTGTTCATGCCCGGTGCCCTGCCCCCCGCACGCTCAGAACGTGCTTTCGGGGATGATGATCACGTCGCCCGGCATCAGCATCACATTGGCGCGGCTTTCGCCCTTCTTGAGCAAATCGCCCAGCCGCAGTGCGAACTCGCGCTGATGGCCCAGTTCCTTGTCAAAGCGGATCAGCTTGGCGCGGTTGCCGGCGGCGAATTCGCTGAGCCCGCCGACCGCGATCATTGCATCGAGCAGGGTCATGTTGGCGCGGTAGGGAAGCGAGGCCGGCTTCTCGGTCGCGCCCACGACGCGGACCTGCTGGCTGAATGTCCCGGCAAACTTGTTGACGATGACCGAGACCAGCGGCTCCTGGATGTACTGCGAAAGCTGGAGCTTGATGTCTTCGGCCAGCATCGAGGGAGTCTTGCCCACCGCGGGCATGTCGGTGATCAGCGGCGTGGTGATCCGCCCGTCGGGACGGACCTGGACATTCGCGCCCAGTTCGGGATTGCGCCAGACGAACACGGTCAGCTCGTCGAGCGGGCCGATCACATATTCCTCGCCCGGGCCTTCCTGCATCGCCACGAACGAGGCGGGCGGCAGCTGCGGCCCGCTCGAACTGCCCGCGCAGCCGGTCAGCGCAAGACTGGCGACAGCGGTTCCGGCAAACAGGCGGGCAAGGCGATTGCTGGGCATTGGTTGGTCCTCGTCAGCACCGGACTGGCGCGGCGAGGATGGTCGTCCCGCACGCAAGCCCGGCTATTCGGGCTCCGCTATCGGCAAAAAGGGTGAATATTGCGTTAGCCTTGACTGGCCATGTTTGATTTACGGGCGCTTTCTGGGGAGTGGTCCCACTGCGGGACAGTCGGCACAGGGCGCGTTAAACCAGCATTTCGCGGGCCGGACCTTGCCCCAAAAACTGCGCGGGGCTGGCGGTTGCGCCATAGGCCCCGGCGCAGAACACCGCGACGAGGTCGCCCACCTCCGCGCGCGGGAAACCGGCCTTGTCGGCCAAGCGATCGAGCGGGGTGCACAGGCAGCCGACCACCGAGGCTTCCTCACTCACCGGGGTGCCGAACTTGGAGGCGATGGCCACCGGGTAATTGCGGCGAACGACCGTGCCGAAATTGCCCGAGGCGGCCAACTGGTGGTGCAACCCGCCATCGGTAACGAGGTAGGTTTCGCCGTGGCTGATTTTGCGATCGACGATCCGCGTCAAATAGACCCCGGCCTCACCGACGAGGTAGCGGCCCAGTTCGATGCAGAACTGGGTTTCAGCAAGGCTATGCGGTAGCTGTTGTAGCTGTTTTGCAAGCTCGTTGCCGACGCGTTCCAGGTCCAGCGGCACGTCGCCGGGGAAGTATGGGATACCGAATCCCCCACCAAGATTGCACTTGGGCAGCGGCGTGCCAATCTCCTCGCTGAGCCGCGCCGCGAGCGCCAAGGTCTGGGCTTGCGTCTCGGCAATGGCGGCGGCGTCAAGCGCCTGACTGCCCGCGAAGATATGGAAGCCGCGCCAGTCGGCCCCGGCGGCAAGGAGCAGCTTTACCAAGGCGGGAACACGCTCGGCATCGACCCCGAACGGCTTGGCTCCGCCGCCCATCTTCATCCCCGAGCCTTTGAGGTCGAAATCGGGATTGACCCGGACTGCCAGCTGCGGGGTATTCCCCAGCCGAGCGGCAATCGCCAGCGCGCGGTCTGCTTCGCCTTCGGATTCGAGATTGAGCGTCACGCCTGCCGAGATCGCGTCGGCCAGTTCGTCATCGCGCTTGCCGGGTCCGGCGAAGCTGACCAGCGCCGGATCGATCCCGGCGGCTTGGACAATCTTGAGTTCCCCGCCTGAGGCGATGTCGAAGCCATCGACCAGCGGGATCATTACTTTGAGCAACGGCGCGTAAGGGTTTGCTTTGACCGCATAATGCAATGTTACGCGTGGCGGGAGCGCCGCCCGCAGCGCGGCAACGCGTTGTTCGATCAGCGCCGAAGAATAGACGAACAGCGGCGTTCCCCCGGCCTGTTCGACCAATATGCTGGCCTTATTCCCGCCGATCGCGAGTTCGCCGTCGATCGTTCCATAGCCGACCGGGATTGAACCGAGCGGCTTCATGCCGCCAGTTCCGCATAAAGCCCGGTGCGATCGATCTTGCCGTTGGGACCGATTGGCATCGCCGAGCGCCAATGAATGACTTTTGGCTGCATAAAGTTTGGTAGTTCTTGTAAAAGCTTACGCGGTAATTCTTCTATAGCATCGGAACTTCCCGGTGCCGCACGAACGATCAAATGGACCGCATGGCCGAGCCGCGGATCGGGCACGCCCAGCGCGACCGCTTCGGACACCAGTCCGGTGGCCAGCGCCACCTCTTCGATCTCCTGCGGGCTGATCCGGTTGCCCGCGCTTTTGATCATCGCATCGCGGCGGCCGACGAAATAGAGCAAGCCATTCGCATCGCGTTTGACCCGGTCGCCCGACCATACCGCAATCCCGCCATGGCGCGACGCGGCCGGGGCCGGTTTGAAGCGCTCGGCGGTGCGCGCCGCGTCCTGCCAATAGCCCTGTGCGACCAGCGGGCCGCAATGGACCAGCTCGCCCTCGATCCCGTCCGCTGCAACGTCTCCGTCGTCCCCGATCACCAGAATTTCCGCATGCGGGATCGCCTTGCCCATCGAAGTGGGATGCGTATCGACCAGCGCGGGATCGAGATAGGTGGACCGGAACGCCTCGGTCAGCCCGTACATCGGGAACAGCCGGGCTTGCGGGAACAGCGCGCGCAACCGCCGGACGAGATCGCTGGTCAAAGCCCCGCCGCTATTGGTCAGACGCCGCAATTTTCCGGCAATTTCAGAGGGCCAGTCGAGTTCCGCCAGCTGGACCCATAGCGGCGGGACCGCAGCCAGCGAGGTGACGCCATGCCGCCCGATCGCTTTCACCACATCGCGCGCGGTGAGGTAGTCGAGCGGGATCGCGCAGCCCCCCGCATACCAGGTCGAAAGCAATTGGTTCTGGCCATAGTCGAACGACAGCGGCAGCACCGCCAAGGTCCGATCGTCCGGTTCCAGCCCGAGATACGCCGCGACACTCTCCGCGCCAAGCCACATATTGGCGTGGCTGAGCATCACGCCCTTGGGCAGCCCGGTCGAACCGCTGGTATAGAGGATCGCTGCCAGATCGTCGGGATCGGCGTGTGACGGGCCGATGCCTTGTAAGCCCGCAGCAGCCGCCAGCGCGTCGCCTTCCGCCATGCTGGCACAACCCTCGGTCAAATCGCCATCCTCAAGCGTTGCCAGCCGCGCCGGGGTGCCGATCAGCAGCACCGCGCTGCTATCGGCAAGGATATGCGCCACTTGCGCACGCTTGAGCAGCGGGTTGATTGGGACATGCACCAGCCCCGCCCGCGCCGCCGCCAGCGGCATCAGGCAAGTCAATTCACTCTTTGCCGCCCAGCTCGCCACGCGCGCGCCGGGTGCGGTAACCACCTGCTGCAACCATGCCGCCAGCCGCGAGACACGCGTTCTTAAGTCCTGATAGCTAAGCGTGCCCTCGCGCAGGACGAGCGCGGGGGCATCCGCTGTCCCGCATTCGGCCAGATGATCGAGCGGCCGGACCGGCTGCTGGGGATGCGCGACAGGAATTGGGGCAGGCTCCAGCTGGGGAAACAATTTCGTTGATTGGCATCGAATATCACGCCGATCTTAAGGAAGTGCAAGGCGACGGCGCGTTGGCCCGGTTGCTGGGCGAGCATGCCCGCGCGCCGTTCGACCGGCTGGCGTGGTGGGAGGGGCTTGAGGCCGAATGCGGCCTGCGCCCGTTGCTGGCCGTGGCGCGCGAGGGTGACGCCATGGCGGTGCTCCCGCTGCAAGGCGGCTCGGGACATCTCCAGGCGCTGGGCAATTGGTATAATTTCATCGTCAGGCCCTTGCTCACCGCCGGTTCCGAGCCGTTGCTGGCAGCATTGGCGCGCGATCTCCGGCGCAAGGCGTGGCGCATAACGCTGGCCCCGATGCCCGACGAGGATGGCAGCGCGTCGATGCAGGCCACTGCATTCAAAGCTGCCGGCTGGACCGTGCTGCGCCAGCAATGCGACGTGAACCACATCCTGCCGGTCGGCGGACGCAGCTATGCCGATTATCTGGCGAGCCGCCCCGGCCCGCTCCGCACCACGCTCAAGCGCAAAGGCGGTAAGGTAGAAACATTGATCTATCAGCAGTTTGATGAACCAAGCTGGCAAGACTACGAAGCTGTCTATCGCTCCAGCTGGAAGCCCTCTGAAGGCTCACCCGCCTTCCTGCGCCGCTTCGCCGAAGCCGAAGGCGCGGCGGGTCGGTTGCGGCTCGGCATCGCCCGCCATGAAGGCGCGCCGGTCGCGGCCCAACTGTGGACCGTCGAGCATGGCATCGCCTATATCCACAAGCTCGCTCACATCGAGGAGTCCAAGCCGCTCTCACCCGGCACCACGCTCAGCGCAGCACTGTTCGCGCATGTCATCGACCACGACCGGGTCGCGTTGGTTGACTTCGGCACGGGCGACGATGGCTACAAGCGCGACTGGATGGAAACGGTGCGCCCGCGCTACCGGCTCGACATGTTCAACCCCCGCAACCCCCGCTCCTGGTCGCATCTGGCCAAAGCCGCGCTGCGCCGCCTTGCCCCCGGACGATCGCATGGCTAGAGCGCCCGACAATTGCCTCGCCGCAAGCCTTGAGGGGGATATGCGTACCGATACCGACCGGCTGCTGCGCCGTATCCTGACCGATGTGCTGGGCCTCAAGCCGGGTCAAGCCGAGCATTTTGATCGCGATAGCGGGTTGTTCGGACATCTGCCCGAGCTCGATTCGATGGCGGTGGCGGGCTTGCTCACCGAAATGGAGGACCGCCTCGATATCATGATCGAGGACGACGAGGTCGATGGCGAGTTGCTGGAGACTTACGGTGCGCTGCTCGATTTCGCCGAGGTCAAGCGAGCGGCGTGAAACTCGTTGGCTGGCCCTGCCCGCTGCCCGACGGCGGCACCGCCGATGAACTCGCGCTGTGCTTCGATTCCGACCGCGTGCATCGCCTGTTGATAATTCCCGCACTGTTCGATGAGGCCAACAAGCTACGGCGGCTCACCGTCGAAGTCATTCGGCGGCTCGATGGTGCGGGGATCGATTGCTTCCTGCCCGACCTGCCCGGCACCAATGAGAGCAGCCAACCGCTATCCGCCCGAACACCGACCAGCTGGCAAGCCGCGATGGCTGCTGCGGTCACACATTTTCGCGCCACGCATGTGCTGGGCATTCGCGGCGGCGCGCTGCTGATGCCGTCAGGACTGCCCGGCTGGCGCTACGCCCCGGTAAAGGGCGCGACCATCCTGCGCCAGATGCTGCGCGCGCGGATCGTTGCGTCGCGCGAAGCCGGGCTGGCCGAGACGCAGGACGGCTTGCTCAAGCGCGGGCTGCAGGAAGGGATCGAACTGGCGGGCTACCAGCTCGGCACCGAATTCCTGCGCGAATTCCAGTCGCTGGTGCCCGCAGTCGCGGTTGGCACCACCGATATCGACCAAGAGATGCTGGGAGGCAGCGGCTTGTGGCTGCGCGCCGAGCCCGACGAAGACCGCGCGCAGGCCGACACGCTGGCCGCGATCGTCGCGGTGGGGATCAAGGCATGACCCGCCGCCATCTCGGCTTTGCTTGCGAAGGAGCGATGCTAGCCGCCACGCTGGACGCGGCACCCGGCACCACCGGGCTGGTGATCGTCTCGGGCGGCAACGAAGTGCGCTCGGGTGCCTGGGCGGGACAGGCCTTGCTCGCCGCCGAGATTGCCGCTGCGGGCTTCCCGGTGCTGCGTTTCGACCGCCGCGGGGTGGGAGACAGCGATGGTCCCAACGGCGGCTTTCGCACCAGCGGTCCCGACATCGCCGCCGCGCTGTGCGCATTCCGCGAAGTATCGCCCAACCTCACCCGGATCGTCGCATTCGGCAATTGCGATGCCGCCAGCGCGCTGATGCTGGGTGGCGGCACCGGCTGCGACGCGCTGACCCTGTCCAATCCCTGGACCATCGAGAGCGACGACGGCGACCAAGCCCCGCCTCCCGAGGTAGTCCGCGCGCATTACCGCCAGCGGCTGTCGGACCCTCGCGCGCTGATCCGCTTGCTCACCGGCAAGGTCTCACCCGGCAAGCTCATCGCTTCGCTACGCGACGCCATGGGGCCACCACCCCCGCCCAGTTCGCTGGCGCAGGACATGGCGGCCGGGCTCGAGCGCTTTGCCGGCCCCGTCACCATCCTCCTCGCCGAGCGCGATCGCACCGCGCAGGCCTTCCTTGCCGCGTGGGATAAGCAGGACGCGCGGCTAAGGACCTGCCCCGGCGCGTCGCACAGCTATGTTGAGGCTACGGCGCGTGATTGGCTGCGCGAGCAGTTGCTGACTGTGCTCCGCGACTGATCAGGCCGCGCCGACCGAAGCGCTTGCCAAGACTTTCTGCGCGGCAAACTCGCGCTCGGCCAGGAACCGCTCGGCGTCGAGCGCGGCCATGCAGCCGGTTCCCGCCGCGGTGACTGCCTGGCGATAGATGTGATCCATCACATCGCCGCAGGCGAAGACCCCCGGGATCGCGGTCTTGGGGGTGCCCGGTTCGACCTGCAGATAGCCGCTCGCATCCATCGCCAGCTGGCCCTTGAACAGCTCGGTCGCAGGGGCATGGCCGATTGCGACGAAAGCGCCTTCGGTCGGCTCTTCGGAGAGCTCGCCGGTCACCGTATCGCGCAGCGCCACGCCGGTCAGCCCGCCGGGAAGATCGCCGACGAAGCGCTCGACCGCCTTGTTCCACAGCACCTTGATCTTGGGATGCGCGAACAGCCGGTCTTGCAGGATCTTCTCCGCGCGGAAGCTGTCGCGGCGGTGGATCACCGTGACGTCGGGCGAATGGTTGGTGAGGTACAGCGCCTCCTCCACCGCGGTGTTGCCGCCGCCAATCACCACCACTTTCTTGCCGCGAAAGAAGAACCCGTCGCAGGTCGCGCAGGCCGATACGCCCTTGCCGCTCAGCTCCAGCTCGCCCGGCACGCCGAGCCATTTGGCCTGCGCCCCGGTGGCGATCACCAGCGTATCGCCTTCGTAGATATCGCCGCCATCGCCGATCGCGCGGAACGGCGAACTCAAGAGATCGACCGAGGTTATCGTGTCCCACAGCATCCTTGTTCCGACATGCTCGGCCTGCGCCTGCATTTCCTCCATCAGCCACGGCCCTTGGATCACGTCGCGGAAGCCGGGGTAGTTCTCGACGTCGGTGGTGATGGTCAGCTGCCCGCCGGGCTGGAGCCCCTGCACCACGATCGGCTTCATCCCCGCGCGCGCGCCATAAATCGCAGCGGACAATCCCGCCGGTCCCGAGCCGATAATCAGCATGCGCGTGGTGTGGGTAGTCATGACCGTCCCCGAAAATCCAGAATTCGCGGCTCATGTAGGGAGCGCTGCACGCTTGCGCAAACCACCCCCCGTGGTTTTGCACGCCGGATTGACGGCGCACTCCGCAAACGGCAATGCCCGCTGCCATGATCCACGCCGGTCCCACCTCTAACAGCTTCATCTCGCAGCGGCTGCGGCTCCACTATGTCGATTGGGGCAACCCCTCGGCCCCGCCGCTGATCCTCCAGCACGGCGGGCGCGATCACGGCCGCAGCTGGGACTGGGTGGCCGAGCAGCTCAGCCAGGACTGGCATGTGATCGCGCCCGATTTGCGCGGGCACGGCGACAGCGCCTGGACCCCCGACGGCAATTACGAGATGAACGCATTCGTCTATGACTTCGCCCAGCTGGTCCATTCGCTCGGGCATGACGAGGTGACGATCGTCGCGCATTCGCTGGGCGGCAACATTGCCTCGCGCTTTGCCGGACTTTACCCGGAGAAGGTGCGCAAATTCGTCAATATCGAAGGGCTTGGCCCATCGCCCAAAGTCCGCGCGACACGCGAAGCGGCGGGCTATGCCAACCGCTTTCGCAAATGGATCGAGGATCGGCGCAAGGCCGCCGGGCGCATCCCGCGCCGCTACCCGAGCATCGAGGCGGCCTATGCGCGGATGAAGGAGGAAAACGGCTTCCTGACCGACGAGCAGGCCCGCCATCTCACCGTGCACGGCGCCAGCCGCAACGAGGACGGCAGCTGGAGCTGGAAGTTCGACCCCTATCTCAACGTCTGGCCGTTCGACGACGTGCCCGAAGACCGCACCGAGGAGCTGTGGCGCGCGATTACCTGCCCGATGCTGCTGCTTTACGGCGCGGACAGCTGGGCTTCGAATCCCGAGAAGGACGGTCGGCTGGCCAATCTGCCCACCGCGCGGGTGGTCGAGTTCGAGAACGCCGGACACTGGGTTCACCACGACCAGTTCGACCGCTTCATGGGCGAGCTGCGCGGGTTCCTTTAAGTCTCGATGTAACGCGCCCGGAGCCGATCGCGCAGCGCTTCATCCACGCCCAGCACCGCGGTCAAATACGCATCCAACGATGGATAGCGCTGGTCGATCGCGGCAAACGACGCCTCGAGATATTCCGGCTCGACGCCCATCAGAGTGCGGATAGTCGCTTCGTCGATGCCGCCATGCCGGACCCGAATCGCTTGCCCCCCAGCAGCGATACGGCGGTCGATGTTGCCCGCGACATTGGTCAGCAAATAGTCCGCCATGATATCGTCGCGGCTCACGCCAAGCGCGTGGTGGAGCATGGCGACGGCAAACCCGGTCCGGTCCTTGCCCGCGAGGCAATGCACCACGCTGGGTCCCTCGCGCGCCGCCAGCACCGCAAAATAGCGGCGCAGTACCGGCAGCAAATTCTCGCGGTAGGGCAGCCCCTCGTACAGCCGCTGCATTGCGCGCCGCGCATCAGCCTGGGTCAGCACTCCCTCGGCGGCTTCGACATGGAGCGCCAGACCCGCGGTTTCGCCATCGTGGAACACGACTTCGGCGGCGAAGTCGTCGGGGCGACGACACGGATTGTTCGCCCGCTCGCTGTTGCCGCGCAAATCGATCACGGTGGTCAGGCCTAGCTGCCCGATCCGCGCAAGATCGGCATCGGTTGCCCCGCCATGCTCGCCCGAGCGCCACAGCAGACCGCTTTTTACCCGCCCGCCCGCGGCTGTGGTGTAGCCGCCGTAGTCGCGGAAGTTGTGAACGCTTTCGAGCGGCAGGACGCGGTTCTCATTCATCGCGGTCGCTTGGCAGCATGGCGCAGGCGGCGCAACGAATTTGGCTTGCGGTCATGCGGCGAGGCGTTTAACCGAACGATTAAATTGAGCCGTTCAGGAGCAGACCATGTCCGAAGCCTATATCATCGACGCCGTTCGCACCCCGCGCGGGATCGGCAAGCCCGGCAAGGGCGCGCTCTCGCACCTCCACCCGCAGCATCTCGCCGCGACCGTCCTCAAAGCGCTCAAGGAGCGCAACCACCTCGACACCAAGACCGTCGACGACATCATCTGGTCGACCTCGTCGCAGAACGGCAAGCAGGGCGGCGATCTGGGCCGCATGGCCGCGCTCTCGGCCGGCTTCGACGTGACCACCAGCGGCACCACGCTCGACCGGTTCTGCGGCGGCGGTATCACTTCGGTCAATCTCGCTGCGGCCTCGGTGATGTCGGGGATGGAAGACTGCGTGATCGCCGGCGGGACCGAGATGATGAGCTACACCGCTGCTTTCGCCGCCGAGCAGGCCAACGCCGGGCTGCCGCCACGGCTGATGGGTTCGGGCCACGAAGCGCTCAACGAACTGCACCCACAATCGCACCAGGGCGTGTGCGGCGATGCCATTGCGACGATCGAGGGGATCGACCGCGAGGCGCTCGACGCGCTCGCGCTGGTCAGCCAGCAGCGCGCCGATCGCGCGATCAAGGAAGGCCGCTTCGCCAAATCGGTAGTTCCGGTGCTAAATCCCGACGGAAGCATCGCGCTCGACCGCGAGGAATTCCCGCGACCCGAAACCACCGCCGAAGGGCTGGCGGCGTTGAAGCCCAGCTTCACCGGAATTGCCGATTTCGAGATCGGCGGCACGACTTTCCGCAAGCAGATCAACCGCCGCTATCCCGACGTCGAGATCCAGCATTTCCACCACGCGGGCAATAGCTCGGGCGTGGTCGATGGTGCGGCGGCGCTGCTGATTACCTCGCCCGAATATGCCGAGAAGCACGGCCTCAAGCCGCGCGCGCGGATCGTCGCCTATGCCAACCAGGGCGACGATCCCACGCTGATGCTCAACGCCCCGGTCCCGGCGGCGCGCAAGGTGCTGGCCAAGGCGGGCCTTTCCACCGACGACATCGATGTGTGGGAAATCAACGAAGCCTTCGCGGTGGTCGCCGAAAAGTTCATTCGCGACCTCGATCTCGACCGCGAGAAGGTCAACATCAACGGCGGCTCGATGGCGCTGGGCCACCCGATCGGCGCGACCGGCTCGATCCTGATCGGCACCGCGCTCGACGAGCTCGAACGGTCGGGCGGCCGCTATGGCCTGATCACGATGTGCGCGGCGGGCGGGATGGCGCCAGCGGTGATTATCGAGCGAATTTAGCGGATTCGTCTCCGGCGGGGGCATGATCAAGCACTTTGGCCATCCGCACCAGCGGCACGGTCACACCGTCAATCGGCGACGACTGGATCTGTTCGACCGCGGCATAACCGCAACTGCGATACAGCGGCTCGCCGGCCAGCGTCGCCATCATTTCGGCGCGGCGGAAGCCGTTCGCGTAAGCCTCCGCTTCACATAGTGCCAAGAGGTAGCGCCCCACGCCCCGGCGCGCGAAACCGGGGTCGGTATACATCGCCCGGATCTTCGCGGCATCGCAGCGCGGATCGAGGTGGGCGTCCTCGCGCGAAACTGCGCTGTCATCGCCGCCATACAGCGTGCGGCGAAAGCTCCACCCCCCGCAGCCTGCCAGCTGCTCGTCATGCAGGACAAGGAAATAGGTTCCATCGCGCATCAGTTGGGTATCGAGCCCCATCACCGCATGGCTCACCCGGACCTGCGCTTCGCTCAAAAAGCCGTGCTGCAGCTGCGCAATCGAACGCTGCATCAAGGCGCGGAGCGATTCGAGGTCGCCGGTCGTGGCAAGACGGTGAGTGAGGTCGGTCATCCGCTTGGCCTACCGCGACCGGTCGCAGGTGTCCTCGCCATTTTCTTGCGGCAAGCGGACATTCGTGGATTTGGCTGCCTAATGGAAGTCCCGCGATCGCGGGAGGATGCGCAGGTTGCGCGGGTGTCGGTGGGCGGACTGGCTGGAGCGGGGATGGACCGCATGCCGGACTTCATCGCCCTTCATGGGCAGCGGATCGAGGGGCATATGCGAGGTGTCGGTCAATCGGGTGAGCATGTCGCTGGCATCGGCGACGGATACGACGATCAGGTGGATTACACCCTCCTTGCTGCGCTGGATCTCGCCCTGGATTACCATAAGGCGCGCCGCCATGACCACACGGCGCTGCCGCTCCAGATCGCGGGTCCAGAGCAGCGCGTTGACGATTCCCGTTTCGTCCTCGATCGTGATGAAGATCGCATTGCCCTTGCCCGGACGCTGGCGGATCAGCACGATACCCGCCACGCGAACTTGCGCACCATCCCGTGCCGCATTGGCCGAAGCACAATCGACAACGCCCTGCACGGCAAAGGAATCGCGCAGGAACTGCATTGGATGACCCCTGAGCGAAAGCCGTTGCGTCTGGTAATCGGCCACGACGTCTTCCGACGGCGTAATGCGCGGCAGCGCGGCGTCAGGCTCCTTGCCCAGTTCAGGGGCCAACGCATATGCGAACAGCGGCAACTGCGCGGGAGGAACGCGTCGTGCCTCCCACCCCGCCTCGCGCCGGTTCTGGCCAAGCGAACCCAGCGCATCCGCATCGGCCAAAAGGTGCAGCGCGCGCGCGGGCAACCCGGCGCGCCGGGCGGCGTCCTCCATAGTGGCGATCGGGGCTTGCTTGCGGGCCGCGCCCAGTGCTTTCGCCCACTCCTCGCGGAAACCGCCGATCTGGCGCAGGCCGAGACGCAGCGCCTGCTTCCCTTCCAGCGTGTTATCCCAGTTGCTGGCATTCACGTCGATTGGGCGCGCTTCCACGCCGTGTTCGCGCGCATCGCGCACCAGTTGCGCTGGGGCGTAGAACCCCATCGGCTGACTGTTGAGGAGCGCGCAGGTGAACACCGCCGGATAATGGCATTTCAGCCATGATGAAACATAGGCGAGCCAGGCGAAGGCCTGGGCATGGCTTTCGGGAAAGCCATATTCGCCAAAGCCCTTGATTTGCTCGAAGCAGCGTTCAGCGAAGGCAGGTTGATAGCCGCGCATGACCATCCCATCGATCAGCTGCTGCCGATAGCGGTGAATGGTGCCGGGATTGCGAAATGTCGCCATCGCCCGCCTGAGGCCATCGGCCTCGGCAGGGGTGAAGCCGGCAGCGACAATCGCCAGCTTCATCGCCTGCTCCTGAAACAGCGGCACGCCCAGTGTCTTTTGCAGAACTTCGCGCAGTTCATCGGGGTTGTCGCGCGAACCGGGCAGGTCGACGGCTTCTTCGCCATTTCGGCGGCGCAGATAGGGGTGAACCATCCCGCCCTGGATCGGCCCCGGCCGGACGATCGCAACCTGGATGACCAGATCGTAGAGGCAAGCGGGCTTCATCCGCGGCAGCATCGCGATCTGCGCGCGGCTTTCGACCTGGAAAGCGCCGATACTGTCGCCCTTCTGCAGCATTGCATAGGTCGCCGGATCCTCGCGCGGGACCGTGGCGAGCACAAAATCGCCAAGTCCGTGCTGGCGCATCAGGTCGAAGCTCTTGCGGATAGCGGTGAGCATCCCCAGCGCCAGCACATCCACCTTCATCAATCCCAGCGCGTCGATATCGTCCTTGTCCCATTCGATGAAGGTGCGATCGGGCATTGCGGCGTTGTGGATCGGCACCAGCTCGTCGAGCCGCCCCTCGGTGAGCACGAACCCGCCGACATGTTGCGAGAGGTGGCGCGGGAAGGTGAGCAATCGTTCAGCCAGGGTTCGCAGGCGCGCGATTTCCGGGTTGGCGGGATCGAATCCGGCTTCGGTCAGCCTGGTATCGGGCACATCGTCGCCCCAGTGACCCCAGATTGTGCCTGCCAGCCGTGCGGTGATATCCTCGGTCAGTCCCAGCGCCTTGCCGACTTCGCGGATCGTGCTGCGCGGACGATAATGGATGACCGTGGCGGCAATACCGGCCCGCTCGCGGCCATAGCGGGCATAGACGTACTGCATGATTTCTTCGCGGCGCTCGTGCTCGAAATCGACATCGATATCTGGCGGTTCGTCGCGCTCCTCGGAGAGAAAGCGCGAGAACAGCAGCTTTTCCTCGACCGGGTCGATGGGGGTAACCCCGAGCAGGTAGCAGACCAGCGAATTGGCCGCGCTGCCTCGGCCCTGGCACAGGATCGGCGGATCGAGGCTGCGGGCGTGACGGACAATGTCGTGAACGGTGAGGAAGTAGCAGGCATAGTTCCGCGAACGGATCAGGCCGAATTCCTCGGCAAGGGTCTCGCGATAGCGCGGGGGGAGGCCATCGGGGAATTTGGCCTGCGCCGCCGAGGTGACCAGATGTTCCAGCCAGCCCTGCGGTTCCCATCCTTCCGGCACCGGCTCGTGCGGGTATTCGTAGCGCAGATCGTCGAGCGTGAAGGCGATGCGCGACAACAGGTCCTGCGTCGCAGGGATGGCTTCGGGGCAGGAGCGAAACAGGCGCGCCATTTCACCGGGTGCTTTCAGGTGACGTTCGGCATTGGCGGCAAGGCGCTTTCCCGCGCTCTGGATCGTCACGCCCTCGCGGATGCAGGTGACAATGTCGTGCAGCGCGTGCGCATCCGGGCGGGCATAGAGCGCATCGTTGGTGGCGAGTAGCGGGACGCGCGCTTCAGCCGCCAGCGCTTGCGATCCGGCCAGGTGCCGCGCATCCTTGCCGCTGCGCGGCATCGTCACGCCCAGCCAGGTCGCACCGGGACTCGCCTCGTTCAGCACGCGCAGCAGCTTTGCGTCGCCACCCATCGCAATCAGCAACAGGTCGTCGACGTGATCGAGAAGGTCGGGCAGGCCCAGGATGCAATCGCCCTTCACCGCGCGCCGGTTGCCTAGCGTCAGCAGGCGAGTGAGCCGTCCCCAGCCATGGCGTGTCGCAGGATAGACGACGATGTCCGGCGTGCCGTCGATAAAAACCAGCCGCGCGCCCACGACCAGCCGGAAGCCGCTGGTCGCACCGCCCGGTTCGCACCGCAAATCACGCAACGCGACATGCGCGCGCACCACGCCGGCCACGGTGTTGCGATCGGCAATCCCGATTCCCGTCATCCCGAGCGCGGCCGCTTGCGCAACCATCTCGCCCGGATGCGATGCGCCGCGCAGGAAGCTGTAATTGCTTGCCGCTACCAGCTCGGCAAAGACAGTCGCGCTGCTCATGCGAACAGCCCGTGCAGGTACCAACGTGGCTGCGGCGTTTCATCATAGAGGCCGTGGCGGAAGATCCAATAGCGGCGGCCGCACGCATCCTCGATGCGATAATAGTCACGGGTAAGGCCTGCTTTCCTGGCTCCCTCACCCCCTTTGCGTCGCCACCATTCGGCAGCGATCCGTTCCGGTCCCTCGTAAAGCCGAACCTCATGCAGCTTGCAGCGCCATCGGAAGCGATGGGGCGGACCGTCCGGAACCTCGGCGATCACCTCGATGGGCTGTGGCGGATCGAACATCATCGGCGGGCGCGGAGGATGTTCCGCTACAGGCCAGATGCCGGTCTGAGTCGACATGGCAGGTTCCAGCGCCTGTGCCCTTTCCGGCAAGTGCCGGTCGCAAGGGACGATGCGGCGGACCCGATCCGTCCCCAGCCGCACGCCAAGCCGGTCGATCAGTGCGGCAAGGCTGTCCGCCCCTTCCTCTTGCTCGTCTCCCAGCCCGATCTGGCGTGACGGCAACGGCTCGGCACGCGGAATTGTCAACCCGATCGTATCGAAACCGAATCCGGGATCGAGCGGGTCGGCCAACGTCTCGATCCGTTCGCGCAACAGGCGCAACACGATGGCCGGATCGCGCACCGGATGCCCGGTTTCCACCATCAGGCGTCGCCGGGCGTTATCGCTGCGGCAAAACGTCGCCACAAACCGGCGACCGCCCAGCTTGCGGGCTTCCATTTCACGCGCGGCCTGCACCAGCAGGTCTTCGATCACTTCGAGCGCGTCCTCGGTGCGGATCACGGGTTCGGTCAGGCGGGCCTCCAAACGGTTCGGGGGCAAAGTGCGATGCGGGGCGATCGGACTGGCCACCTCGCCAAGGATATGCCGCAGTTTCAGAACCGTCTCTGCGCCGAAGCGAGCGGCCAGTGGCTGCATCGGTCGCCGGGCAAGATCGCCAATCGTGTGCAGCCCGGCGCGGCGCAGCGCGGCCAGCGCCTCGTCGGGCAGGTCCAGCGCCGCCACAGGCAGCACGCGGACATTGGTGTTCCTGCCGCCGTGGCGGGCCAACGCCCGGGCTGCCGCAGCGTTGTCCGCCAGTGCCGGACGGCAAGTGTAAGCCGCCAGCGCCACCGCCTGCCGCACCAGTCCGGCCTCTCCGCCGAACAAATGCGCGCAGCCGGTGATGTCGAGAATAATCCCGTTGGGCGGATCGGCAGAAACCATCGGAGTGAAACGCGCCATCGCGGATATCAGGCGAGCCAGTTCGCGCGCGTCTGCTTCGGGATCGACGGGCAGCGTCATCAGCGCAGGACAGCGCGCGCGGGCATCGGCCAGCGCCATGCCCGGTGCCAGTCCCAGTGCATGCGCCGCTCCATCGACCGCCATCAAGCGCAAGGCATTGCCCACCCGCGCCACCAGTGCGAACGGTTCAGGCGGTGCGGGAGTAGCCGCCCCCGCCGCCGCTCGCGCCCTCTCGCACGAAAGATAGGGGAACCACAGCGCAAGGCATCGGCGCGCGGTTGCCCTCTTCCCGGAAGGTTTCATGATCCGCATCCCATTCCAGTCGCCAGCGTCGATCCGCAGGACCATCGCGCCAGCGCAGGAGTTCTGCCTCGATGGCCGGTTTCCCCGGTCCGTCCGCCTCGATCGGAACCGATGGCGCACTGGCGACGGACCAGCGGGTCCGGGCCGCAGTGGCGCGCGGATTGGCATCATAATACAACACGATCACGCAAGCGCGCGACCGTTCCGCCGCCAGCGCCAGCCTCCTGCTGGCGGTCAGGTCATATTTGGCAAAACCTCCCTGCATCTCCAGCAGGACCAGTTCCACGCCCGGGCAGCGCGCCGCCTCCAGCCCGGCGCGCAAAAGATCCAGTTCGGTGTCTGCTTCCACGATTATCAGACGGGTAGGATCAAACCCCAGCAGAGCCAGTCCATCGCCATTGAGAACCACCCGCGATCTTCCACCCCGCGCCATTCGGACAAGAATGGCCATCCCCGATGCTCCACCGCTCGCGCTCGCGCACAGGGCAAAGGCGAGCGCCGCCGCCCCGTCCTCTTGTCGCGCATGGATTTCATGCAATTGCCCCCGCCCCAGCGGGGGAGGCGTTGCACGGGCCTCGGGCGCAAACGCTCTTGCCTCGCCTTCTCTCAGCCTGATGACACTATCGACCATATCCGAATCGCTCATTTTGTTCGCTATATGTTCCACCCCTGACACCCTTTGTCCATCACATTAAGCCGCGCCGGTGGACACGAGATATGGTAGCGGAGGAGGGACTTGAACCCCCGACACGCGGATTATGATTCCGCTGCTCTAACCAGCTGAGCTACTCCGCCCCAATCGGGCCTGCGCAAGCGTGCCACAACGACTGGCACCCGCGGGCAGGCGGCGCTCTTAGGAAAGCTGCCTCGCGCGGTCAACCGGCTGTTTTTGCGCTGCGCTTGCCAAACCCTACGCCCCGCCGCACAATTCCACAAAAGTGGAGGGGAACGGGCAATGACCCATGATAACGCACCCGCAATCCGGGCAATCCTGCTCGCTTCGGTCCCGCTATTGCTCGGCAACGCATCCGCGCCGGATGTCACCCCCAAGCCTGCCTCAGCCGCGACTGTCGCCGCGCAGCGCGTGGTTGCGGCGACTTTGCCGACCGATGACGGGCGCGACGGAGAATTTGCCGCCAAGGGCTTTCTCGCAACGCGCGCCGATCCGCTCATCAAGGCCAGCGATGGTCATGTGGTGTGGAACCTCGATGCCTACAAATTCGTCGCGGGCGCGGCCCCCGATACGGTCAATCCGTCGCTGTGGCGCCACATGGGGCTGTTGCGTCGTAATGGGCTGTTCGCAGTGACCGAAGGCGTGTGGCAGGTGCGCGGCTTCGATGTCTCCAACATGACCGTGGTGCGCGGCAGGACGGGGTGGATCCTGATCGATCCGCTGACCACGCGCGAGACTGCGGCGGCGGCGCTTGAGCTGGTCAACGCGCAGCTGGGCGCACGCCCGGTTACGGCAGTCATCTACAGCCACAGCCATGCCGATCACTTCGGCGGCGTGCGCGGCGTGGTCAGCGAGGCCGATGTGACCGCGGGCAGGGTGACAATCATCGCGCCAGACAAATTTATCGAGGAATCGGCTTCCGAAAACGTCATGGCGGGCGCGGCGATGGGGCGGCGCTCGGGCTATCAGTTCGGCTCCGGCCTGACTCCGGGCGTGCAAGGCCAGATGGGCAGCGGAATCGGCGCAGGCGTCGCGGCGGGCGAGATCACGCTGATCGCGCCGACCGATACGATCACACGCACCGGCGAAAAGCGCATGGTCGATGGTGTCAGCCTCGAGTTCCAGATGGTTTCGGGCAGCGAGGCCCCGTCCGAACTCAACGTCTATATCGCCCCGGCCCGGACGCTCCTGTCGGCCGAGATGTCGACCTGCTCGTTCCACAACATCCTCACCCCGCGCGGGGCCAAGGTGCGCGACGCACGGGCCTGGGCGGGCTATCTCGACGAGGCGCTGGGGCGCTATGCGGCGCGCAGCGATGCGATGATTTCGAGCCATTGCTGGCCGCGCTTCGGCAGCGGCGAAGTGGCCGAGACGCTCACCGCACAGCGCGATAACTACCGCTACCTCCACGACCAGACCGTGCGCCGAATGAACCGCGGCGAGACTGCAGTGGAAATCGCCGAGGAAGTGCAGCAACCCCCTGCCCTCGCCGCACGCTGGTACGATCACGGCTATTACGGGACCTACAATCACAACGCCAAGGCGATCTACCAGTTCTATCTTGGGTGGTACGATGCCGTGCCCGCCAACCTCAATCCCCACCCGCCGACCCAGCGCGCCACGCGCTATGTCGCGGCGATGGGCGGGGCGAAGAAGGTGCTGGCCCTCGCCAAAATCGCGATGGGCGGCGGCGATTATCGCTGGTCGTCGGATTTGCTCAACCAGCTGGTATTCGCGCAGCCGGCCAATGCCTCGGCACGCGCGATGCTGGCCGACAGCTACGAGCAGCAGGCCTATCAGGCCGAGAGCGCGATCTGGCGCAACCAGTTCCTCTCCGCCGCGCGCGATCTGCGCCAGGGCAGCCCGGTCCGCCCTGCCTCGACCCAGAGCGCCGACCTGATCGCCGCGATCCCGACGCAGCTGCTGCTCGATTCGGTCGCGACCCGGTTCGATCCGGCAAAGCTCGGCGGGCGCAAGCTGGCGTTGAATTTGGTTATTGCCGACCGCAAGGAAAGCGCGGCGCTAACCGCGAGCGAAACCACGCTGATCGGGCGGATGACCCCCGCCGCCAGCCCCGACGCGACGATCATCGCACCGCGGCGGTTGCTGCTCGGCCTGCTGTTCTTGCGGTTGCCGCTGGCGCAGCTCGAAATGGCGGGGATGAAAGTCGAAGGCGACCGTTCGGCGGTCGAGGCGCTGAGCGGCGCGCTCGACCCGATCCCGGGCAGCTTCAATATCGCCGAGCCTTAAAGTTCGCCGCGCGCTTTGCGGATCGCGAACCACCGAGCGACATTGGCGTTGTGCTGTTCCAGTGTGGCGGCGAACTGGTGGCCGCCGGTGCCGTCCGCGACCATGTAGAGCGCTTGCGTGTTGGCCGGGTTGAGCACCGCCTCGATCGACGCCTTGCCGGGATTGGTGATCGGCGCCTTGGGCAGCCCGAGCATCGAATAGGTGTTGTAGTCGTTGATCGCCGAGATTTCCGACTGGCGGATGCGGCGGCCAAGCGGCTTGCCCCGGGTGATCGGGTAGATGATCGTCGGATCGGCCTGGAGCATGATCCCCTGCCGCAGCCGGTTCGAATAAAGCCCGGCAACGATCCGGCGTTCGGACGGCTTGCCGGTCTCCTTCTCGACGATGGCTGCCAATGCGAGCGCCTCTTGCGGGGTTTTGACCGCGATGCCCGGCGCACGCTTGGCCCACAGTTCCTGCAAGCTGCGCTGCATCGCCGCCTGCATCCGCAGCAGCACCGCCTGGCGCGTCTCGCCGCGCTCGATCTCATAGGTGTCGGGCAAGATCGACCCGTCGGGCGGAACCGCGATTGCGCCGGTCAGCTGTGGCTGCGCCATCAGCCGGTCATAGACCATGATCGAGGGCATCCCCTCGGGCACGGTCACGAACCGGCGCAGCACTTCATCGCCCTGCAACACTGAAAGTATTTTCGAAGGGCTGGCGTGTTTGGGCAGCAGGAACTCACCCGCCTTGATCGGTGCCCCGCCCCCAAACAGCCGCGCGCGCATGCGGAACCTGTCGGCCGAGGCAACCGCGCCTTCCTTTTCCAGCTTGGTGGCGATCGAGGCGAGGCTGGAGCCGTCGGGAACGACGAACGCGGCCTCACGGGCTAGCGGCCCCGCGCCGTACCAACCGCCCAGCAGACTCCACCCACCGACCACCAGCAGAACTGCAACAATCGCCGCCAGCAGGCAGCCGCGGCGTGGCACTATTCGACCGCCTTGACGATCAGGCTGGCGTTGGTCCCGCCGAACCCGAAGCTGTTGTTGAGCGCCGCCTTGACCTTGCGCTGCTTGGCGACATGCGGAACCAGATCGACGCCTTCGGTACCCTCGTCCGGGTTATCGAGGTTGAGTGTCGGCGGAACGATTTGGTCGCGGATCGCGAGAATGCAGAAGATCGTTTCGACCGCGCCCGCACCGCCCAGGAGGTGGCCAATCGCCGACTTGGTCGAGCTCATCGAGACGGTGCCGATGGCATCGCCGAACAACCGCTTGACCGCGCCCAGCTCGATCGTATCGGCCATCGTCGAGGTGCCGTGGGCGTTGATGTAGTCGATATCCGAAGGCTGCATCCCCGCCTTCTTGAGCGCCATTTCCATCGAGCGGAATGCGCCCGAGCCCTCGGGATGCGGAGCGGTGACGTGGTGCGCATCGCCCGACAGGCCATAGCCGACCACTTCGGCATAGATCTTCGCGCCGCGCGCCTTGGCGTGCTCGTATTCCTCGAGCACCACCACGCCCGCGCCTTCGCCCATCACAAAGCCGTCGCGGCCCTTGTCATAGGGGCGGCTCGCGCCTTCGGGATTGTCGTTGTAGCTGCAGTTGAGCGCGCGGGCCTGGGCGAACCCGGCAATCCCGATCGGGCAGATGGTCCCCTCGGCGCCGCCCGCCAGCATGATGTCGGCATCGTCGTCGCGGATCATCCGCGCGGCGTCACCAATCGAGTGCGCGCCGGTGGAACAGGCGGTCACTACCGCATGGTTCGGCCCCATCAACCCATATTTGATCGAGACCTGTCCCGAGATGAGGTTGATCAGGCGGCCGTGCACGAAATGCGGCGAAACGCGGCCCGGACCCTTCTCGGCCAGCACCAGCGATTCGCTTTCGATGCCCGGCAAGCCGCCGATGCCCGAGCCGATCGAGCAGCCCGTGCGCAGCCGTGTCGCTTCGTCCATCTCGGTCAGGCCGGCGTCTTCGAGCGCCTGTCCAGCAGCGTCGATGCCATAGATGATGAAGGGATCGACTTGGCGTTGGACCTTGTGATCGACCCGCTTGTTGGGGTCGAAGCCATACTCATGATCGGCCGGCTTCACCTCGCAGGCGATCAGGCATTTCTGGTCCGAGGCATCGAACTTGGTGATCCGCCCCGCGCCGGATTTGCTCGCCAGCAGGTTCTTCCACACGGTCTCGACATCCGCGCCAAGCGGGGTGACGAGGCCAAGTCCGGTTACGACGACACGGCGCATTGAGTTCTCCGGATGTGCAACAGGCCCAGACCCGTGGGCGGGCTGGGCCTGTCATAGTTCGTTGGCAAAATTCCGAATTCACGCCCCGGACAGGCCCGGAGCATTCAGGAAAGCTGGCGCTTAACCCTTGTTTTCGTCGATGTATTTGATCGCGTCCGAGACGGTGCCGATTTTCTCGGCGGCATCGTCGGGGATCTCGACACCGAACTCTTCTTCGAACGCCATGACCAGCTCGACGATGTCGAGGCTGTCGGCACCCAGATCGTCGATGAAGCTCGCATCTTCGGTCACCTTGTCGGCTTCGGCGCCGAGGTGCTCGACGACAATCTTCTTAACCCGGTCGGCGGTGTCGCTCATGGATAAACCCCTTCGTGAACGGCAGATGAAATAACAGGATTTCGCCCTAGAGCGCAGCGCGGGCGCTGGCAAGTGGTGGCGTGATACGGAGCCTTCTGCGCGCCTTACAGGCAGCGCACACCATAGCTGCGCAGTTCCCGATCCGATGTCACCAGGATCGCTTCTTCCGCCATGGCATGGACGAGGACCATGTGGCCGAACGGATCCTTATGGCCGGGACTGGGGACCAGTTCCTCGAGCAGGGCGAGATGTCGGGGTTTAATTCGGACTATGCCGAAACCGCTTTCTTGCACTGCGCGCATCAGTTCCGAACCACGATGCTCACTCCTTGGGCGGCTCGATAATGCGGATGCTCAAATCGCGCAGCGCCCTGGCTTCGGGTAACGAGGGGGCACCCATTAGCAGGTCTTCGGCGCGCTGGTTCATCGGGAACAGCGTGATTTCGCGCAAATTCTGCGCGCCGCACAGCAGCATCACCACCCGGTCGACCCCCGCGGCCATCCCGCCGTGCGGCGGCGCGCCGTATTGGAACGCGCGGTAAAGCCCGCCAAAGCGCTCTTCGACATCGGCTTTGGACAGGCCGACCAGCTCGAACGCCTTGACCATCAAGTCGGGGTGCTGGTTGCGGATCGAGCCCGAGGCGATTTCATAGCCGTTGCAGACCAGATCATACTGATAGGCCAGGATCGACTGCGGATCGGGGCCCTTCAGTGCTTCCATCCCGCCCTGCGGCATCGAGAACGGGTTGTGCGCGAAATCGACGCTTTTGGTATCGTCGTCCCATTCGTAGAATGGGAAATCGACGATCCAGCACAGCTTGAAGCTGTCCTGATCGATCAGACCGAGCTGCTCGCCCACGCGGGTTCGCGCCGCCCCGGCGAGCTTGGCGGCCTGCGCTTCCGTGCCCGCGGCAAAGAACAGCCCGTCGTCGGAACCGAGGCCCAGCGCATCGTAAAGCGCCGCCATCCGCTCCTCGCCATGGTTCTTGGCGATCGGACCGCCGAACACGCCTTGCTTGCGCGTGACATAGCCCAAGCCCGCATGACCTTCGGAGCGCGCCCAGTCGTTCATCTCGTCGAAGAACTTGCGGCTCTTCTCCGCAGTGTCCGGTGCAGGAACCACCCGAACGACGCCGCCCGAGCCGACGATCTTCTCGAACAGCCCGAAGCCCGACTGGCGGAATTCCCCGGTCACGTCTTTCACGATCAGCGGGTTGCGCAGATCGGGCTTGTCGCTGCCGTAGTCGAGCATCGCCTGCGCATGCGGGATGCGCGGGAAGCTGCCGGCCGGGGTCACGCTTTTTCCCTCGGCGAAGGCTTCAAACACCCCCGCCATCACCGGCTCCATCGTGTCCCAGACTTCTTCCTGGGTGACGAAGCTCATTTCGAGGTCGAGCTGGTAGAATTCGCCCGGCAGCCGATCGGCACGCGGGTCTTCGTCGCGGAAGCACGGCGCGATCTGGAAATAGCGATCAAACCCCGCGACCATCAGCAGCTGCTTGTACTGCTGCGGGGCCTGCGGCAGCGCGTAGAACTTGCCAGGGTGAATCCGGCTCGGAACGAGGAAATCGCGCGCGCCTTCGGGGCTGGAAGCGGTCAGGATCGGGGTCGAGAATTCGGTGAAGCCCGCGCCTTCCATGCGGCGGCGCATGTCCGAAATGACCTTGGTGCGCTTCATGATGTTGGCGTGCAGCGTTTCACGGCGCAGATCGAGGAAGCGATAGCGCAGGCGGATTTCCTCGGGGTATTCCTGCTCGCCCGCCACCGGCAGCGGCAGCTCTTCGGCGCGGCTCAGCACGGTCGCATTGCGGGCATAAACCTCGATCTCGCCGGTCGGCAAATTGGCGTTGGCGGTCCCCGCCGCGCGCGCCTTCACATTGCCCTCGATCGTCACCACGCTTTCGGCGCGGAGCGCTTCGAGCACCGCGAGCGCGGGGCTGTCGCTATCCGCGACAATCTGGGTCAGCCCGTAGTGATCGCGCAGATCGACGAACAGCACGCCGCCATGATCGCGCTTGCGATGCACCCAGCCCGACAGACGCACGGTCTCGCCGGTGTGCGCAGCGCTCAGCGCGCCGCAAGTGTGGGAACGATAGGGATGCATCGAAACTCTTTCCATTCGGCTGCCAATCGGGCAGGGGGCAAGCGCGGGCTAACAGGCGAAGCCCGTAGGTTTGTCAAGCCGCGAGCCCGCATGGGCTCACCTACAGAAAAGTCCCATGAAGATACATCCTCTGATCACCACCACCGCTGCGCTCACCGATCTGTGCGCGCGCCTTGCGCAAGCAGATTTCATCTGCGTCGATACCGAGTTCATGCGCGAGAACACCTATTGGCCCGAGCTGTGCCTGATCCAGATCGCCGATAGCGAGGAAGCCGCTGCGGTCGATCCGCTCGCGCCGGGGCTCGACATGGCGCCGCTGCTCGAGCTGCTGGTCAACAACGAGGACGTGCTCAAGATCTTCCACGCCGGCGGGCAGGACGTCGAAATCATCTATAATCTCACCGGCAGGACCCCCCATCCGATCTTCGACACGCAGATCGCTTCGATGGCGATCAGCCAGTCCGAACAGATCGGCTATTCCAACCTGGTTGAAAGCTGGCTGGGCACCGTGGTCGACAAGGGCGCGCGGTTTACCGACTGGTCGCGCCGTCCGCTGACCGAACGGCAGATCGATTATGCGATCGGCGACGTGACCTTTCTCGCCCAGATCTTCCCCAAGATCCTGGGTCGGCTCAAAAAGACCGGGCGCGGCGCGTGGCTCGACATCGAGATGGAAAAGCTCGCCGACCCCGCGAACTACCGCAACGATCCCAACCTTTCGTGGCAACGGATCAAGGCGGCGGGGCGCAACCCGGCAATGCTCGGTCGCCTCAAGGCGCTGGCGCACTGGCGCGAACTCGAAGCGCAGGACAAGAATATCCCGCGCGGGCGGATTGTCCGCGACGAGACGCTGGCAGACATCGCCAGCCACCCGCCCAAGGTGCAGGCCGACCTCGCCAAGGTCCGCGGGCTTTCCGCCGGATGGAAGGACAATGAGATCGGCCGCCGAATGATCGCCGCGCTCGCCGCCGCGCAGCCGCTGGGCGACGACGAACTGCCCGCACGCACCCCGCGCGGCGCCCCGCTGGGCAAGGAAGGCGCGCTGGTCGCCGATCTGCTCAAGCTGCTGCTCAAGATCCGCAGCCGCGAGATCGATGTCGCCGCGCGCCTGCTCGCGCGCACCGAAGAGCTCGAACTGCTCGCTGCCGGCGTACGCAAGAACCTGCCGATGCTCGAGGGCTGGCGCTTCGAGCAGTTCGGCAAGGATGCGCTCGACCTGGTCGAAGGCAAGATGGCCTTCGCGGTGCTGAATGGTAAGCTCAAGATGACCCACGTCGATGATGTGGTTGAGGACGAGGTGGCCGCAGTCGAAGAACTCACCGCGCCGGAAACAACCACGGACTGATCTGCGCATGAGCGTCTATCACCCCACGCTCAAACAGCTTCAATATCTCGTCGCGCTGCACGAGCATGGCCATTTCGGCCGCGCGGCGGATGCTTGTTTCGTATCGCAATCGACGCTGTCGGCAGGCTTGCGCGATCTGGAGAATTTGCTCGGTGTGGTGCTGGTCGAGCGGACCAAGCGCGCGCTGCGGTTTACCCCGCTGGGCAATGCCGTGGTCGCCAAGGCGCACCGCATCCTGCGCGAGGCGGAGGAACTCAGCGACCTGGTTCAGGCGGGCAGCCAGCCGCTGACCGGCGAAGTGCGGATGAGCGTGATCCCGACCATCGCGCCATTCCTGCTGCCCCGGATGCTCCCGCGCCTGCGCCGCGAGCGCCCCGCGCTCAAGCTGTTCCTGCGCGAAGAGCCCAGCGCGGCGGCAATCGAATCGCTGCACCATGGCCGTGCCGATTGCGTGCTGCTCGCGCTGCCCTTTCCCACTGGCGAGGTCGAGAGCGAAACCATCGAGCTCGACGCGCTGTTCGTCGCCTTCCCCAAGGGCGACCCGCGCGACCCGCCCGACGAGATCGAGCCCGCGCTGATCGACCAGAACCGGCTGCTGCTGCTCGAAGACGGCCATTGCCTCAAAGACCACGCGCTCGCCGCCTGCAATCGGCCGGAATTGCGCGCGAGCGCGACGATGATCGGCACCAGCCTGCACACGCTGGTGCAGATGGTCGACAACGGCCTGGGGGTGACGATGCTGCCCGAAATGGCGCTCGACGCGGGGATATTGAACGGGACGGATGTGGTCGCCCGCCCCTTGATGTCCGCCAACGCCAACCGCGTGATCACGCTGGTCTGGCGCAAGAATTCCCCGCGCTCGGAGGAGTTCAGGTTGTTGGCGGAGGAACTGCGGGCGGGATGAGAATCCTCTGATCCTTCAATCCATGTGCTTCAAACCAACCCGCAAATAATCCCATCCGGTGATCACGGTGAGTGCAGCTGCCGCCCATAGCGTCGTCAGTCCGACGGTGTGGGGAATATTGACGGCCAGATCGCTCACCACAACCGTCCACCCCGGCAGCGCGGCGCCGAGGATCAGCGCGCCGAGCGAGACCAGCTGGAAGGTCGTCTTCCATTTCGCCAGCTTCGACACCGGCATCGAGACTTGCAGCCCGCCGAGGAATTCGCGCAAGCCCGACACCGCGATCTCGCGGATCAGGATGACGAGGCCGGCGATCACATGCATGTCGCCGACATAGGGGCCGGTGAGGATGCCTTGCGCGGCCAGCACGAGGATCACCGCCGCGACCATGATCTTGTCGGCAATCGGATCGAGGAAAGCGCCCAGCTTGCTCACCGCGCCGTAGGAGCGCGCAACATAGCCGTCGAAATAGTCGGTCAGCCCCATCAGGCAGTAAACCACGAAGCCCAGCCCATAGCCCAGTTCCCACCCCGGCCACCACAGCAGCGTGACGAGCAGCGGCACCGTGACGATCCGCGACAGCGTAAGGAGGTTGGGCAGAGTCAGCATCCGCTCCCGCATAACCATATTGGGACCCGTGCAAAAGGGGCGCTTTGGGCTTGTCCCACACCCAAGTGCCGCTAGGGTCCGCGCGACCACAGGCTGCCACAAGCGAGCGCATGACAACTTCCACCCATCTGATCCACAGTCGGCGTTTCCTGCCGCTGTTCGTCACCCAGCTGCTCGGCGCCTTCAACGACAATCTGTTCAAGAACGCGATGGTGCTGTTCGTCGTCTACAGCGTTTATAATTCCGAAACCGCCGAAGCGCAGTTCAGCGCGATCGCCTCGGGGCTGTTCATTCTGCCGTTCTTCATCCTCTCGGCGCTGTCGGGCCAGCTCGCCGACATGCGCGACAAGGCGCGGATCATCCGCATCGTCAAAGCCTGCGAGATCGCGATCATGCTGGTTGGCGGCGCGGGTTTGGTGCTGGCCTGGCAAGGGCTGGCGACCAGTGCGGTGGCGATTCCGCTGATGCTGCTCGCGCTGTTCGCGATGGGGGTCCATTCGACCTTCTTCGGCCCGATCAAATATGCCATCCTGCCGCAGCATTTGCACGCCGACGAGGTGCTCGCGGGCACCGGGCTGGTCGAGGCGGGGACCTATATCGCGATCCTCGCGGGCACGATCCTGGCCGGCTGGATCCCGGTCGAATGGGCGGCGCTGGGCGTGGTGCTGACCGCCGTGATCGGTTATTTCACCAGTCGGCAGGTGCCCCCCGCCCCGCCGATGACCGAAGCCGAACCGCTCGATTTCCACCTCGTCCGCTCATCGATCGCGCTGGTGCGCAACACGATGCACGACCGCCGGGTGTTTCTCGCGATCCTGGCGATCAGCTTCTTCTGGACGATCGGCGCGGTGCTGTTCATCCAGTTTCCGCCGCTCGCCAAGAATGTGCTCACCGCCAGCAAGGAAGTCGCCAGCCTGTTCCTGGTGATCTTCTCGGTCGGGGTCGCGCTGGGCTCGATATCGGTCAATGCACTACTCAAGGGCACCGTATCGGCGCGCTATTCACCCGCATCGGTGCTGGTGATGGGGCTGTTCGTGATCGCCTTCCACCTGATCTGCCGCGCCTGGACCCCGCATCCGGGCGGCGGATTGATGGATGTCGGCCGCTTCCTCGCCGAGCCGCTGGCGATCCCGCTGCTGCTCACGCTGCTGGGCATCTCGTTCTCGGGCGGAATGTTCGTTGTCCCGCTCTACGCGTTCCTGACCACTTTCGTTGACAAATCGCAGACGGCGCGGACGATTGCGGCGAATAATATCGTCAATTCGGGCGCGATGGTGGTGGGTTCGCTGATTGCCAGCGGATTGAGCTTCGGCGGGGTGCCGATCGTCCAGCAATTGCTGCTCAGCGCGGCGATGTGCCTGGTTTCGGCATGGCTCGGACGGCTGCTGGTCAACGCCGAATGCGCCGCGTAATTGTTGGGTGCGCCAATCGCATCCGCGATTGACTTGCGGCACCGGCCCAGGAGCCGCTTCCGCGGTAGCGGACAATCACGCGATAAACGCGCTCGCCGCGATAAAGCAGGCGCAATAGGCCATCAGGAAATCGCGCACATCGCCCGCGCTGATGCCGCGTTTGCGCGGGACCGCCAACGGCTTGGTGCCGCGCCGGACATGCGGCGCGAGGCTGGCAAGGAATGGATGACGGGCGGTCTCATCGACCAGAACTAGCGACCTTCTCATGGGCCGGGTGTTAGGAAAGGATTCACCACCCGACCAGCCGGAAAATCGCGGTTAACGGCGGGCATCCCGTTGCGGGACGGTAACCATGCGGTGGGTTACCAGCGCCTCACGCTTTGCGCTGCGACAGCGCGACGATGTAGTCCCACTCTTCCGGGCGAATGGCCGCGACCGACAGCCGCGAGAGCTTGACCAGCTCGAGCTCGGCGAGCTCGGGATCGGCTTTCATTTCCTTGAGCGTGATCGCGCGGCTGAGCTTCCGGACCGGCTTGACCTTGACCGAAACCCACTTGCCCGTCTCATCGCTCGGGTCCGGGAAGCCGGCCTTGCTGACCTTGACGATCCCGACGATCTCCAGCCCGATATTCGAATGATAGAAAAATGCCTCGTCGCCCACCCGCATCGCCGCAAGGTTGTTGCGCGCGCGATAGTTGCGCACCCCGTCCCAGGTTCCCTCTCCCTCGGCGATCAGATCGTCCCAGCCATAGGCGTCGGGCTCCGACTTCAGCAGCCAGAACTGTTTGGGCGGTGTGATTTTGGTCATGGCAGCGCTCCGCATCTGGTCCTATGACGCGGCCATAAGCACAGATTCACGGAACCGACACCCCATGCTCGATACTCTCCCCGTCCTTTCGCTCGCCGATGACCCGGCGCGCTTCTCCGCCGAGATCGGCGACAGCTTCAAGACCTTCGGTTTCGCGCTGGTCAAGGATCACGGCCTCGACCCCGAACTGGTCGCGCGGGCGTGGCGGCTGACCGCCGAGTTCTTTGCGTTGCCCGAGGCTGAGAAGCGCAGTTATCTGGTCCCCGGCCAGAGCGGAGCACGCGGCTATACCGCGTTCGGGACCGAGATCGCCAAGGGTGCCAAGGCGCACGATCTCAAGGAATTCTGGCATGTCGGGCGCGACTTGCCCGCCGGGCATCCGCTCGCCGATGCCTCGATGCCGCCCAATATCTGGCCCGCGCGTCCGGAGCATTTCCGCGAGACCTTCGAGGAACTCTATGCCGAACTCGACCGCGTCGGTTCGATCATCCTGTCGCGGATCGCGACCTATTTGGAGCTTGACGAGCACTGGTTCGATCCCGCGATCGCCGACGGCAATTCGATATTGCGCCTGCTCCACTATCCGCCACTGGCCGACGCCGAACCAGGTGCAATCCGCGCGGGCGCGCATGAGGATATCAACCTCATCACGCTGCTGCTCGGCGCGGAAGAGGCCGGGCTGCAACTGCTGACCAAGCAGGGCGACTGGCTGGGCATCCACCCGCCCGATGGCGCGCTGGTGGTCAATATCGGTGACATGCTGCAACGCCTGACCAACCATGTCCTGCCATCGACCACGCACCGCGTGCTCAATCCCGAAGGCGAGCGCGCCAGCTTCAGCCGTTATTCGATGCCGTTCTTCCTCCATCTGCGCAGCGATTTCCCGTTCGTGACGCTGCCGCAATGCGTCACGGCGGAAAACCCGGACCGCTATCCGGTGTCGATTACCGCAGACGATTATTTGCAGGAGCGTCTGCGCGAAATCGGCCTCAAGATGTAGCGACTGCGCGGCAAGGTCCGTGGTGGTCAATTAACCCAAATTTCAGACCGCGTGTGCATATCTCCCTAACCAACGGGGGATGTGTTCGCCTTGGAGCTGAATGACCTCATCACGACGCAGTCGGGACCGACGGGCGACCGACGGCTTGGCCGCGCCGAACGCGACATCGTCGCGCTGGGTATCGCGGTGGCGGCGATCATCATGTTCGTGGGCACCGGCGGATCGTTGATGCCGCAGATCGCCCGGGCATGGGCCGGTCACGGCAGCGGACCCGACATGCTGCTGATCAATGCGGTGCTGCTCAACATCGCGCTCGTGATTTTCGGCTGGCGGCGCTACCGCGAACTGGCGGACGAAATTCACGAACGGCGCAAGGCGGAAACACAGGCCCGGCTGCTCGCCGAAACCGATCCGCTTACCGGCTGCCTCAACCGTCGCAGCATCGGCCCTGCGACCGACCGCCTGATTGCCGAGACGCACGGCCGCGGTGAGGCGGTGGCATTCCTCATGCTCGACCTCGACAATTTCAAACAGGTCAACGATCTCAATGGTCACTCGGCAGGCGATGCGATCCTCAAGGAAAGCGCGCTGCGCATGCTGGCGCTGCTGCCCGAACATTCGCTGCTGGCAAGGCTGGGCGGCGATGAGTTCGCTTGCGTTGTGCCGTTCAATCCGCGTTATCCCGAACGGATCGACCAGCTTGCCGTGGCGATCATCGAACAGGTCGCGCGCCCGACGCCGGCAGGCGGTCATGTGATCGAGGTGACTGTTTCGGTCGGTGTCACGCGCAGCGATCTGCGCGATATCGCCAATGTCGGTCCGGTGGATGCGCAGATGCTGCTCCACATGGCCGATATCGCGATGTACCAGGCCAAGAAGCACGGCCGGAACCGCTATTACTGGTTCGAACCCTCGATGGAAAACGAGCTGCGCTTTCGCAGCGAACTCGAAGCGGGCATCCGCGCCGGGATCGGGTTGGGCGAATTCGTCCCCTTCTACGAACAGCAGATCGATATCCAGACCGGCGAAGTGGTCGGCTTCGAAATGCTGGCGCGCTGGAATTCGCCCAAGCTGGGCATCGTCAATCCCGACGTGTTCATCCCGGTTGCCGAAGAAATCGGAATTATCGCCGAACTGTCGGAAGGCCTGATTGCGCAGGCGCTGCAGGACGCCAAGGCGTGGGATCCCAAACTGACACTGTCGGTCAATATCTCGCCGGTCCAGCTGCGCGATCCGTGGTTCGCGCAAAAGCTGCTCAAGCTGCTGGTCGAGGCCAATTTCCCGCCCAGCCGACTCGATATCGAGATTACCGAGAGCAGTCTTATCGACAACCTCGGCGTGGTCCGCACGCTGATCACCAGCCTCAAGAATCAAGGCATCGGCATCAGCCTCGACGATTTCGGGACCGGCTACAGTTCGCTGGCGCAACTGCGCTCGCTGCCGTTCGACCGAATCAAGATCGATCGCAGTTTCATCACCAATTTGCCCGGCAACAAGGACAGCGCGACCATCGTCGAGACGATTACCGCACTGGCCGATGGTCTGGGCATGCCAATCACCGCCGAGGGGATAGAAACTGCCGAGGTCCTCAAGGAATTGAAGCAACTGGGCCAATACCAAGGCCAGGGCTATCTTTACGGCCATCCCGAGACCGCCGCGCTGACGCACGAACGATTGGCCAAGCTCGACCGGCTAAGCGAACCGCAACCGGGTGCCGAACCCGACGGGATTGACGACAGCGAAGCGGAATCGCGCACTAGCAGCGGGTAGCGCAAAGTACCTGAAAGCTGAATCTCTCTCGATCCTCCCCCTCTGGGGGAGGTGCCGAGCTCAGCGAGGCGGAGGGGCCGGTCACACCGATTGGCTTGGCTTCATTCCCCCTCCGACCCATCTGCGGTGGGCCACCTCCCCAAATGGGGGTGGATCGTGTGGCCAGATTTTCAGACCTATCTCCGGGCCTAACGGCTCAATACTGGACGCCGCGCGGCCCAGCGCATAGAGCGCGCGAGTTATGCGCGTCCCCTTCATCAAGATGCATGGCCTGGGCAACGACTTCGTCGTGCTGGACGGGCGATCGTGCGCGTTGCCGCCGATCGATATCGCTTTCGCCGCCGCGCTGGCGGATCGCCGAACAGGGATTGGCTGCGACCAGCTGATTGTGCTCGAAACTTCGACCCAGGCCGATTTCCGCATGCGCATCTACAACGCCGATGGCGGTGAGGTCGAAGCCTGCGGCAATGCGACGCGCGCGGTCGGGTTGTTGCACGGGGCGGCGGCACGGATCGAGACTGCTGGCGGGATACTGACCGCATCGCCGACCGACTCTGGCATCGCGGTCGACATGGGGGTGCCGAAGCTCGAGTGGGACCAGATCCCGCTCGCCTATCCACTCGATACTTTGGCGCTGCCGGTTGGCTGGGAGACTCTCGAAAACCCGGTCGCGGTCAATGTCGGCAATCCCCACGCGGTGTTCTTCGTGCCCGATTGCGATGCGGTGGAGCTTGACCGGCTCGGCCCCGAAATCGAGCACGATTCGCTGTTCCCCGATCGGGTCAACGTCAACGTCGCGACCGTGGTGGACCGCACCCACGTTCGCCTGCGCGTGTGGGAGCGTGGGGTGGGCCTGACCCGCGCCTGCGGCACCGGGGCCTGCGCCACCGCGGTGGCCGCGATGCGGCGCGGATTGGTCGAACGCAAAGTGACCGTGACGCTGCCCGGCGGTCCGCTGCAGATCGAATGGACCAGCGAAGGCCGCATCATGATGACCGGCCCCGCGGTCGAATCCTTCCGCGGCGAGTTCGATCCGGCGACCTACGGAGCCGCCCCGCTCGGAGCAAATGCGTGAGCCTTGAGGTCATTTCGCTGGGATGCCGCCTGAATCTTTCGGAAAGCGAGCAACTGCGCGGGCTGCTGGCCGGGGCCGAGGATTTGGTGGTGGTCAACAGCTGCGCGGTCACCGCCGAGGCGGTGCGCCAGACCCGGCAGGCGATCCGGCGGGCACGCAAGGCGCGGCCCGATGCGCGGCTCCTGGTCACCGGATGCGCCGCCGAGGTCGAGCGCGAGGCGCTCGCCGCGATGCCCGAAGTCGATGGATTGGTCGCCAACACCGCCAAGCTCGACCCGCGCCAGTGGAACGTCGCGCCGCGCGCCGCGCTGGCCCCGACCCACACCCGCGCCTTCATCGCGGTGCAGAACGGGTGCGATCACGCCTGCACCTTCTGCGTCATCCCGCAAGGCCGCGGGTCGAGCCGTTCGCGGGCCGTCGTCGAGGTGATCGGCGAGATCGAGCGGCATATTGACGGAGGCGCGCGCGAAGTCGTCCTGACCGGCGTCGATGTTACCAGCTGGGGGCATGACTTGCCCGGTGCGCCTCGGCTCGGTGCACTGGTCGAGGCGGTACTGGCGGCCTGCCCGGCGCTCGACCGGCTGCGGCTGTCCTCGCTCGACGGGATCGAGATCGACGCCGCATTGTTCGAATTGTTGGCCAGCGAGCGCCGGGTGATGCCGCATCTCCACCTTTCGCTGCAATCGGGCCATGATTTGATCCTCAAGCGCATGAAGCGCCGCCATTTGCGCCGGGATGCGGTGAGTTTGGTCGAGCGGCTGCGCGCGCGGCGGAGCGATCTCGCGGTCGGGGCGGATTTGATCGCCGGTTTCCCCACCGAGACCGCCGAAATGCACACCGCCAATGCCTCGATTATCGCCGAGCTGGGCGTGGTCCATGGCCACATCTTTCCCTATTCGCCCCGCCCGCGCACGCCGGCAGCCCGGATGCCGCAAGTCGCATCCGGAACCATCAAGGCCCGCGCCGCCGAATTGCGCGACACGGTGGCACAGCAACGCGCGCAGTGGCTCGCCACGCTGCTAGGCACCCCGTTGCGGGTGCTTGCCGAGCGCGATGGGACCGGCCATGCGGAGAACTTCGCGCGGGTGCAGCTTGCACCCGGCACCCCGGTTGGAAGCATCGTGACCGTCACCCCCACGCGCATTGTCGAAGGCCTGCTGGCATGAGCGCGGAGACATGGGAGGCCAATAGCTGGTCCGATCGCGTCTTGGGGGGGTTCCGCAAGACCTCGGAGCGCCTCTCCGAAAACCTCGCGGGGATCGTCACCAAGGCCAAGCTCGACGATGCGCAGCTCGACGCGCTCGAAGACGCGCTGATCCTCTCCGACCTCGGCCCGCGCGCCGCCGCGCGGATCCGCGCACGCTTGGCCGATGAGCGGTTCGAGCGCGGCGCGGACGAAGCTTCGATCCGCGAAGCCGTCGCCGGGGAAATCGCCGCGATCCTGCGCCCAGTAGCCAAGCCTTTGGAAATAATAGCTTTTCCCAGACCTCAGGTGATCCTGGTGATCGGGGTCAACGGCTCGGGCAAGACCACCACCATCGCGAAGCTGGCGCATGTGTTTCTTGAACAAGACTACGGCGTGATGCTCGCGGCGGGCGACACCTTCCGCGCCGCCGCAATCGGCCAGCTCGCGGTCTGGGCGGAGCGGGTCGGGGTGCCGCTGGTCAAGGGGCCCGAAGGCGGCGATCCCGCGAGCGTGGTGTTCGACGCGGTCAAGCTTGCCACCGACACCGGAATCGACGCGCTGATCGTCGACACCGCCGGGCGGCTTCACAACAAGCGCGAGCTGATGGACGAACTGGCCAAGATCCGCCGCGTCCTCGGCCGGATCAATCCCGAGGCCCCGCACGATGTCGTGCTGGTGCTCGATGCCACCAATGGACAGAACGCCTTGCAGCAGATCGACACTTTCAAGGAACTCGCCGGGGTCACCGGCCTGATCATGACCAAGCTCGACGGCACCGCGCGCGGCGGGGTGCTGGTCGCCGCGGCCGAGCAATACGGCCTGCCGATCCACGCGATCGGGGTGGGCGAAAAGATCGACGATCTGCGCCCGTTCGACCCCGATCTGGTCGCGCGCGTAATCGCGGGGGTGGCGCGATGAGCCAGGCTGCCCCCAAGAAGAAGTCCGGCTGGCTGAATCTCTTGGTCGATTACGGCCCGGTGGTAGTGTTTTTCGCGGTCTATAAATATTTCTCTCCCGCCGACCGCGAGGACGCGATTGCCGAAGTGCTGGCGGTGATCAAGGGCACCGCCAGCTTCATGGTCGCCGCAGTGACCGCGCTGATCGTGTCGAAATGGCGGCTCGGGCGGATCTCGCCGATGTTGTGGCTCTCCACCGGGCTGATCGTCGGGTTCGGGGCGCTGACGATTTTCCTGCGCGATCCGGTGTGGATCCAGCGCAAACCAACCGCGATCTATTTGCTCTTCGGCATCGCCCTGCTGATCGCGGTCTCGCGCGGCAAGGCCTTGCTCAAATATCTGCTCGAAGCCGCCTTCGAGGGCCTGAGCGACGCGGGCTGGCTCAAACTTTCGCGCAATTGGGGCTGGTTTTTCCTGGTCCTCGCCGTGCTCAACGAAGTGCTGCGCCATTATCTCAGCTTCGGCGACTGGCTGGCGGCCAAGCTCTATGTGTTCCTGCCGCTGTCGTTCCTGTTCACTTTCCTCCAGCTGCCGATGCTGCTCAAACACGGGATGGCGGAGGATGCGACCGAGGAAGTGCTGACCGACCCGCCGCATGAGTAAAACCATGTGACAAGCCGCGCCAATGGCGCAATAAACAGGGCGACAATCGCTTCAGAAAAACAGGGGGACGCAATGGCGAAGTTTTTTGGAAACCTGCATCTGGTGCTCGTGGTCGGGCTGCTCGCCGCGATCTGGGTGATCGTGTGCTTTGCCGGGTGGACCGGCGAAGGTGCCAGGGAAGTCACCAACGACGTGCTGCACTGGCTGCACGCGTTCTTCGGCATTCTGTGGATCGGGCTGCTCTATTATCTGAACTTCGTCCAGGTGCCGACCATGCCCTCGATCCCGGCCGAGCTGAAGCCCGCCGTGACCGGGCACATTGCCCCCAAGGTGTTCTTCTACTTCCGCTGGTCGGCATTGCTGACGGTGGTGGTCGGCCTCATCATCGCGTTCCATGCCGGCTACGTCGTGCAAGCGCTGAGCTTCGGCGGGCAAGGCGCGGACGGGATCAACATGATCGGCTTGGGCATGTGGCTTGCGCTGATCATGGCGTTCAACGTGTGGTTCCTGATCTGGCCCGCGCAGAAGAAGATCCTCGGCATCGTCGAAGCGACGCCTGAGCAAAAAGCCGCTGCCGCGCCGCTCGCGCTGGCCGCCAGCCGCACCAATCTGCTGCTGTCGCTGCCGATGCTCTACTGCATGGTCAGCGCCAATCTGGGGTAGCACCCCCGCAATATCGATTGGATTTTTGCGAGGCGCGGTACCCAAGGGTGCCGCGCCTTTGCATTATGGGCTACTCTGCCTTCGGCCAGACGGCTTCGCCCAATCGCTCGAGCCACGCCCTGGCCTGCTTGGGTTCGCCCACCGCACTGGACTTCACCGGGCCGCGATCGGCCAAGAACTCGCTGTGCAGCGCGAAGGGGTCCATCGCCAGCTTGTCGCGCAGCGCGTCGATCTGTTCGGCGATGTCGGTCAGTCGTTCGATCGTCGGCGCGATCGCGGCGCGGATGTGGCGGTCCTGCTGGTGGTCGAACAGCCCCCAGTGGCCCGCCGCCGTATTTTGCAGCGCGACGATCAGGAACTCGCGGTATTCCGCCTCCAGCGCGGCGCGTAGCGTGTCGGCACGTTCGAGGCGATCGGCGCGCGCCATGCCTACTCAGATCTCGACCTGGCTGCCCAATTCCACCACGCGGTTGGTGGGCAGGCGGAAGAACTCCATCGCGCTGGCGGCGTTGCGGAGCATCCAGGCGAACAGCTTTTCACGCCATATCGCCATCCCCGGCTTGGACGAGGCGATCAGCGTCTGGCGCGAGAGGAAGAAGCTGGTCTTCATCATCTCGAACGGTTCGCCGCACATCGTCACGCCCTTGAGCGCGGTGGGCACGTCGGTCTCCTCGAGGAAGCCGAAGCGCAGCACCACGCGGTAGAAGCCTTGCCCCAACTGCTTGACCGTATAGCGCTCGCCCTCGTCGACATAGGGCACGTCCTGGATCGCGACAGTGAGGATCACCACGCGCTCGTGGAGCACCTTGTTGTGCTTTATATTGTGGAGCAGCGCCGAGGGGACGCCTGCCGCCGCCGAAGCCATGAACACCGCCGTTCCCGCCACGCGCGCGGCGCTGGAATGCGCGCTCTTGGCGAAGACTTCGATCGGGATCGAATCCTCCGCCATGTTCTGGCGCATCAGCGCGCGCCCGCGCGACCAGCTGGTGAGCAGCGTAAAAATTCCCAGGCCGATCAACAGCGGGAAATAGCCGCCATCGGGCACCTTGAGCAGATTAGCACCGAGATAGGTAAAATCGACCAGGAAGAAGATCGCCAGCATCGGCACCGATTTCCACGCCGGCCACTTCCACAGGCTGAACAGCACAACCGTGAGCAGGACCGTATCGATCGCCATCGCCCCGGTCACCGCAATGCCATAGGCGGCGGCAAGATTGCTGGACGAACGGAAGAACAGCACTAGGGCCAGCACCATGATCAGTAGCGCCCAGTTGATCACTGGAATATAGATTTGTCCGGCGGCCGAGGCGCTGGTGTGCTTGATCGTCATCCGCGGGATGAAGCCCAGCTGGATCGCCTGCTGGGTGAGCGAGAATGCGCCAGAGATCACCGCTTGGCTGGCGATGATCGTGGCCATGATCACCAGAAACACCACTGGCACTCGCACCGCATCGGGCAGCATGATGAAGAACGGATCCTTGATTGCCATCGCAGCTTCTGCTGGCGGCATCGTCAGGATCATCGCGCCCTGCCCCATGTAATTGAGCATCAGCGCGGGCAGGACGAACCAGATCCAGCCAATCGTGATCGGGCGGCGCCCGAAATGGCCCATATCGGCATAAAGCGCCTCCGCCCCGGTAACCGCCAGCACTACCGATCCCATGGCCACAAAGGCGCGCAGCCCATCGACCATGAAGAAACGCACGAAATTCAGCGGATTGATCACCTCTAGGATGATCATCGGCATTCTGACCAGATACATTATGCCCAGCGCCGCGAGGGTGATGAAATAAACCACCATGATCGGGCCGAATAGCGCGCCGACCTTGGCCGTCCCGCGTGACTGGATCGCGAACAGGCCGAACAGGATGAACACCGCGATGGGAACAATCCAGCGTCCGAAGCCTGGGTGGACGTAGCTCAGTCCCTCAGTCGCCGAAAGTACCGACATTGCGGGCGTAATCATGCTGTCGCCATAGAACAATGCAGTGGCAAAGACCCCCAGGGCGATAATCCCGGCTGACCAGCGCTTGCCCGCTGATTCCTTGTTGATCAGCGCCAGCAAGGCCAAGCTTCCGCCCTCTCCCTTGTTATCGGCGCGCATAATCGTCAGCGCATATTTGATCGTCACCACGATCATCATTGACCAGAAGACCAGACTCAGCACACCATAGATATGCGCTGGATCGACGTTGATCTTGTGGTGCCCGGCAAAGGTTTCGCGAAAGGCGTAGATCGGGCTGGTGCCGATATCGCCAAATACCACACCAACAGCCCCAACGGTAAGTTTCATCAACCCGCCATGATGGCCGTGACCGTCGCTGACAAAGCCGTTGGGCCCGCCTCGCGCGCTGCGATCATGCACCTCCGCGTCCGGGCTCACTGCTTCACTCATTGAACGCATTGCCCCACGCGGACGCGCCAAAACCCCGAACCGGGGCAGGCGACATGAGTCGCGCGATTAGCAGCATGGCAGGATGGCCGCAACATGGGTGCTCAACGCACCGGAGCGCCGGTTTGTGCCGCGATGAACGCATCGAGCTCAGCCAGACGCTGCTCAAGGTCGGCGCGCCATGGCGAGTCCTTGGGAGAACGCGCGAGCAGATCGGCCCACAGCTTGCGCGCCTCGACCAGCTGACCGCTCTGTGCCAGCGCGAGGCCGAGGAAGAATGGCGGGCCGGGATGGTCGGGCGCGGCCTGCTCCGCGCGGCGATAGGCATAGAGCGCGGCGGGCGAGAGGTTGCCTTCCGCGTGCCCGGTCAGCGCATTGCCCAGCGCGAGCCAGGCGTCGGCGTTGTTCGGGTCTTGCTCGACCGCGCCGAGCAGCACGCTTGCGGCATCGCCATACTGCCCATTGCGCGCCATGGCATCGCCGATGATTTGCCAATTGCTTTGCGCCCCGCCTTGCCCTTTGCCGAGCTGCTGCCGCGCCGCGACCTGCAGACTGCCATCGCCCTTCATCTGCTCGACTGGGGTCTTGGGCGCGCCGGGCAGGCCCGGGCTGCCTTGCAGCGCATAGCCCGCGATCCCCAGCAACAGCGCCGCGCCGATCGCTTCCCAGCCCGATCGCGCCGCCTTGAGGACCAAAGCGATGGCAAGGAACGCCAGAAGCGCGAGCGCGAGGACCGGAAGCCAGCTCATGACTTGGTTCCCCCGACAAACCGGCGGCGCAGCAGCAGCGCGGCGAGCGCGAGCAGGAGCAGCGGCGCGGCGAACAGCGGCCAGGTCAGCGCGGTGACGCGCGGAGCATAGGACACATAGTCGCCATAGCGCTCGACCAGCCAGGCGCGGATCGCCTCGGGATCCTCACCCGCGGCGATCCGCTGGCGGACCTGGCTGCGCATGTCGCCCGCCATCGGCGCATCGGAGTCGGCAATCGACTGGCTCTGGCACTTGAGGCAGCGCAGCGTTTCCATCAGCGCCTGCGCCTTGGCCTCCTGCGCGGGATTGTCGAGCTGGCGATAGGCATAGGGTGCCGGCGGCAGCGTATCCTGCGCGGCGAGAGGCCCAGTGACCAGCACGCCGAACAACGCCAGCAGAAGGATCAGCAGTGCTCTCATGCCCCCGCCTCCTTCAGCTTGTCGAGCAGCAGCGGGACGTGCTCGGGCCGGATTTCGCCGATATGCTGGTAACGGATCACGCCCGTGCCATCGATCACGAAGGTCTCGGGCACGCCGGACGAGCCGATCGCCAGCTGGATCGCGCTGACGTCGTCCGCGCCGATCCTGGTAAACGGATTGCCGTTGCGCGCGAGGAAAGCGGTCACATCCTCGCGCCGGTCGCGGATCGCGATACCGTCGATTTCCACGCCATCTGCTGCCAACTGCGCCAGCTGCGGAGCCTCGACGATGCACGGCACGCACCAGCTGGCAAAGACATTGAGCAGCCGCGGCTTGCCCGTCGTGAAATCGGCCTTGGCCAGCCCCGGCCGCTCGGCAATCGCGGGCCGCAGCGCGAACGCGGGCAGCGGCTTGCCGACCATCGCGCTCGCCACTTCGCGGTCCTTGGGCCAATAGAGCCCGGCCACGACCACGGCGACGAACAGCGCGAACAGCGCCAGCGGCAGCCACAAGGCCCAGCGCGCCCTCATCGGCCTTGCCTTTCGCGGCGGTAAGCAATCTTTTCGCGCGCGCTGCGGCGGCGCAGGTCGCTGATCACCCGGCCGAGCAGCGCGAGCAGCCCGCCCAGCCCGATCATCACTCCGCCCAGCCAGATCAGCGACACGAACGGCTTCCACCACAGCCGCAGTTGCCAGCGCTCGCCGTCAGCTTGCTCACCCAGCACGGTATAGAGCTGGCCGTTCCAGCGGGTCAGCAGCGCGCTCTCGCTGGTTTGCTGCGGCGGGATCCAGAAGCTGCGCGATTGCGGGTGGAGCAGCGTCGGCTCGCCGCCTTTGTAGGACGCCCGCAGCTCGGCTTCCAATGCGGTCCAGTTGGGTCCCGCGACCGGCTCGATCGTCGCGAGGGTGATTTTCCAAGGACCGACGACGACGGTTTCGCCAAGTCTCGCCGCCACCAGCTTCTCGGTCGAAAAGGCGCTGTCGGCAGCCATGCCACACAGGCTCACAGCGGCACCTAGATGCGCCATAACCATGCCGAACACCGGCAGAGGAGTGCGCAGCAGCGCCCGACCACGCAGCGGCAGCAGGCTCGCCACCGCCAGTCCGACGCCGAGCGCCAGACCAAGGAACGGTAGTATGTTGAGACCACCGATCGTCAGCAACACAACCACCATCGCCAGCACCACCAGCGCGGGGAGCGCCGCCGTCCTGCCGATGCGCCCGAAGCGGTCGCGCCGCCAGCGCAGCAGCGGGCCGACCGCCATGACCAGCAGCATCGGCAGCACGAAAATCGCGGTCATCGGATTGAAATAGGGCGGCCCGACCGAGACTTTGGCCCCCAGCGCTTCGGCGAACAGCGGGTAGAGCGTGCCGATCAGCACGATCCCCAGCGTCGCGGTGAGCATGACATTGTTGAACACCAGCGCCGCCTCGCGGCTGGTGACAGCAAAGCGCTCGCCCTCGGTCACGCTTCCCGCACGCAATGCGAAAAGCAGCAGCGCCCCGCCGATATAAAGCGCGAGCAGGCCAAGGATGAAGGTCCCGCGCGTCGGATCGACCGCAAAGGCGTGGACGCTGGTGAGGATTCCCGAGCGGACCAGGAACGTGCCGACCATCGACATCGAAAAAGCGACCACGCCGAGCATGATGGTCCAGGCGCGCAGCGCATTGCGCGCCGCCAGCACGCTGACCGAATGGAGCAGCGCGGTTGCTGCCAGCCACGGCATCAGCGACGCATTTTCGACCGGGTCCCAGAACCACCAGCCGCCCCAGCCGAGCTCGTAATAGGCCCAGAACGAGCCGGCGGTGATCCCCAGCGTCAGGAAAATCCACGCCCCCAGCACCCACGGCCGCATCGCGCGGGCAAAGGCGGGGCCGACCTCGCGCGTCACCAGCGCGCCGATCGCAAAGCTGAACGCGACGGACAGCCCGACATAGCCGAGGTAAAGCGTCGGCGGATGGAACGCGAGGCCCGGGTCCTGCAGCAGCGGGTTGAGGCCCTGCCCTTCCAGCGCGGGTGTAGGGAGCCGCTCGAACGGATTGGAAGCGAGCAGCAGGAAGGTATAGAAGCCCAGTGAAACAAAGGCTTGCCCCGCCAAAGTGGCGAGCATCGTGCGCTCGGGCAGCCGCCATTCAAGCAGCGCGACCGCGCTTCCGGCGAGCCCCATCACGGTCACCCACAGCAGCATCGAACCTTCGTGGTTCCCCCATGTCCCAGCGAATTTGTAGAGCAGCGGTTTGGCTGAATGCGAATTCATCGCCACCAGCTTCACCGACAGATCGGTCTGCACGAACACCGTAATCAGCACCGCGAAGGCCAGCGCGGCAAGCACCCCCTGCATCGCTGCCACCGGCCGCACGATCCCCGCCAGCGCGGTGCCGCGCGGCGTCAGCGCCAGCGATCCGGCAAGCAATTGCAGCCCCGCCAGCGCCGCCGCTAGCCACAGAGCCGCAAGGCCGAATTCGGCGATCATCGGGTTTCCGCCACCGTCCGCATGGCCTGTTCGGCGGTCATTTCCTGCATCTCGCGCGGCACGTATTTCTCGTCGTGCTTGGCAAGCAAATTATCGGCAACGAAGGTCCCGTCGGCGCCCAGCCGGCCCTCGGCGACCACCCCCGATCCTTCGACGAACAACGACGGCGCAATCCCCGAAAAGCGCACCGGGACCCGCGCCGTGCCGTCCCCGACCACGAAATTGAGCGTCACGCCATCGGCGGCGGTCCGAATCGAACCGCGTTCGACCATCCCGCCCAGCCGCACCGCACGGCTGGGTTCGGGCGGTTTGGCGAGTATCTCGCTCGGCACGTAGAAATAGGACGCCTGGTTGCGCAGCGCCCAGGCGGCGAGCAGCCCCGCCCCGATCAGCGCGACCAGTGCGATTCCCAGCAGCACCAGCCGCTGGTGTTTGGGTTTGATGGTCACTTGCCCCGGCTCCGCTCACGCCGCGCTTCGGCGCGGCGCATCGCGAGCCAGCTCCATCCGGCCATGAGCGTGGTGCCCGCCACGCCGATTGCGTAGGCGGCCACCACGAACTGCCACTGGTCGAGCGCTTCGCGCATCAACCGCCATCTTCGAAATTGGCAGCCTTGCGCCGCAGCCGGGCTTCGGTCTGCGCATCGGCCAGGATCGTCCGCATCCGCGCCAGCACCACCCCCCCGAACAGCAGCGAGAAGCCCAGCGTCGCGGCCATGAGCGGCCACAGGAACGCACTATCGATCGCCGACTTGCCGATGCCGATGCTGGCGGGCTGGTGCAGGCTGTTCCACCACACCACCGAACGGTTGATTACGGGCACATTTATCGCGCCGACCAATCCGAAGATCGCCGCGACGCGCGAATTGCCCTGTTTCTCGCCCGCATCGGCCAGCGCGATGTAGCCGAAATAGAGGAACAGCAGCACCAGGAAGCTAGTCAGCCGCCCGTCCCAGACCCACCACGCACCCCAGGTCGGCCGCGCCCAGATCGAACCGGTAGCGAGGCAGATGGCGGTGAAGACCGCGCCGGGGACCGCTGCCGCGCGCGCCGCAATCGTTGCCAGCGGGTGGCGCCAGACCAGCTCGGCAATGCTGGCCAGCGCAATCGTGGTCCAACCGCCCATCCCCAGCCAGGCCGAGGGGACATGGATAAACATGATGCGCACGGTATCGCCCATCAGCCGGTCGGGCGGGACGCGCCACAATCCCCACGCCAACGCGCCCGCCGCCACGATACCGCCGCCCAGCAGCAACAGCGGCGTCAACCAGCGCGCGAGGCGCAGGAAACGGGCAGGATTGGCAAAGCCGTGCATCTATGTGGGGTCGATCGGGCGGATTGGCGGAAGTCCGAAAAATAGGCCGCCGCTTTGGCAGTTGGCGCGAGCCGGAGCAAGCGTGAACTGGGATCGAAACAGTCAGGGGTGGGCCGGTGCAAACTGGTGCGACCCGGGCATCGACCCACGCCCTTTACCCCTCCCGCAAGCAGGAGGGGGGTATCGTCAGCGCCCGATCAACCGCTGCGCCATCGCATCGGCGACCTGGTCGGGCGAGCGGCGCGAGGCATCGCTGTCCTGCCAGATCGCGGCGAGCCGTTGGGGGATCTGCTTGAGCCGGGCGTGAACCTCGGCCACATCGCAGTGCTGCCCCGCTTCGCGCGCGAGATATTCCAGCGTCACGCTGATGATCCCGCCCGCATTGATCACATAATCCGGCGCGTAGAGGATACCGCGCGCGGCCAGCGCCGGGCCATGCTCGGGCCGGGCGAGCTGGTTGTTCGCGCCGCCCGCAACCACCGGCGCGCGCAGCCGTGCCACGCCCTCGTCACCCAGGATTGCGCCCAGCGCATTGGGGCTGAACACATCGCATTCGACGTCCATGATCGTGTCGGCGGCTACCGCTTCGCCGCCGAGTTCCGCCGCCAGCGCCTTGGCTCGGTGGGCGTTGACATCGGCCAGCGTCAGCTTCGCGCCGTCTGCCGCGAGCAGCCGCGCCAAGCCGCCGCCGACACTGCCGGTGCCCTGCACCGCAACGTGGACACCCGCGAGCGTATCTCTGCCCAGCCGGTGCGCCACCGCCGCCTTCACCCCGTAATAGATCCCCTGCGCGGTGAACGGTCCGGGATCGCCACCCGCGCTGCCGCCCGCACTGGGCAGGCCGCTGACATAGCGGGTGCGCTTCGCCACCGCGACCATGTCCGCTTCGGCAATCCCGACATCCTCGGCGGTCACGTAACGCCCGCCGAGCGCTTCGATCGCATCGCCGAAAGCAGCGAGCATGGCGGGGGTCTTGGTGCCATTTGCATCGGCCAGGATTACCGCCTTGCCGCCGCCCATCGGGAGGTCGGCCATCGCGTTCTTGTAGCTCATTCCGCGCGACAAGCGCAGCGCATCGTGGATCGCGCCGCGACCATCGTCGTAATGCCAAAACCTTGTGCCGCCCGCGCCGGGGCCGAGGTGCGTCGAGTGCAGCGCGATAATCGCGGTCAGCCCGCTGGCGCGGTCGCGCACCACGTGGACCAGCTCGTGATCGTCGAAATCGGGTTCTTCCCAGAACGCTGGCACGGGCCAATTCTCCGTCATTGCCACGCGCTGCAAAAATAGTGTGACTGGGGCGACCGAGGGGTCTTGAACCCCCGACCTCCGGTACCACAAACCGGCGCTCTAACCAACTGAGCTACGGTCGCCATAGTCACGCGCGTGTACGAGGACCGCGCTGTTAGGGAGCGTCAATCCCCGCCGCAAGCGGCGATTGGCGCGGTTGCGGCCTGTTGCACAAGGGGCCTGCGTTTGGAAGCGAAAAACTGCGCTGAGGCGGCCCGCGCGCAATTTTCTTTCGTGGGCATTTTGCTATCGTCGCTGCATGAATATGTCCGGCGAATCTTCTGCCAGCCGCTTGCTCGGGGTGCCCGGGATACAGCGCGTGCCTTCGCCTAGGCTCGAGCTGTTCATCTTGCGCGAGTTCCTGTCGCCCGAACACTGCGCGGCGCTGATCGAACGGATCGACGAAACGCGCCGTCCCTCAACGCTAGCCGACCACAATGGCGATCACTATTTCCGTACCAGCGAGACTTGCGATCTTGATCCTGCCGATCCGGTGGTTGCCGCGCTCGATGCCAAGCTGGCGGCGCTGTCCGGGATCGATCCCGCTTATGCCGAACCACTTCAGGGCCAGCGTTACGCCGAGGGACAGGAATTCAAACCGCACACCGATTATTTCGACGAAGACGGCGCCGATTTTGAGCGGTTTTGCAGCGTCTCCGGGCAACGCAGCTGGACCTTCATGATCTACCTCAACGACGTCGAAGCGGGCGGCGCGACGCGCTTCAAGCTGATCGCCAAGCTGGTCCAGCCCGAGCGCGGCAAGCTGCTGGCATGGAACAACCGCCGTGCCGACGGCAGCCCCAATCCCGCCACGCTCCACCACGGCATGAAAGTGCGCAAGGGCGTCAAATACGTGATCACGCGATGGTATCGCGAGCGCATGTGGGGATGAAGATTTCCGACGCGACGGTTCAACAAAATTAACCCCGATTTGCTAGCAGGTTACCTGTTTCCGGACCGAAGGGGTGATCCACCGTGACCGCATTACCACTGCACGAAACTGGCCGCGGGGTCGAATTGGGCGCGGACCGCCGGCGCACGCCGCGGATCGCCCACGAGAGGGCCGATGCGATGGTCACGGTGACCTTGTCGAGCGGCGAACAAACCGACGCCGCGATCCAGAACGTTTCGATCCACGGCTGCAACTTGCAATCGGAGGAGCCTTGGCTGCGCCTCGGGCGGTTCGTCACAATCCGATTCAACCGCGAACGCTCGGTCCAGGCGATTGTCCGGTGGGCTCGCGATGGCTCGACTGGGGTGGAGTTCCTCCGCCCTATCACCAGCGCCGAAGCACAGCAGGTCGCGACCGGTCAGTTCTGAACGAAAAAGGACGACCCTCGGCCGCCCTTTCCCGAAAATCGTGAAGCCGCAGTTCAGCCCTTCTTGAGGCTGAGACCACCGAAGCGCTTGTTGAACTGGGCAACGCGGCCGCCCTGATCGAGCTGGCGGGTCCCCCCGGTCCACGCCGGATGCGAGGTGGGATCGATATCGAGCACCAGCGTGGCGCCTTCCTTGCCCCAGGTGGAGCGCGTCTGGAAGGTGGAACCATCGGTCATCTGGACCGTGATCGCGTGGTAATCAGGGTGGATATCGGCTTTCATCGGACTGGTCTTTCGCTGGCGACCGGTTTCCGACCGGCCTGGAAAATCGAAGCGCGCGCATAGCGGGATGCGGCACGGAACGCAACCCACCCCGCTGCAAGGAGGCAGCGGCAAACCCTATTCGTCATCCCGGCGTAGGCCGGGACCCAGTCCAAACAAAGAGTCTTGAGGCGCTACGCGAAGTTTTGTGGAGTAGTGCTGGGCCCCGGCCTTCGCCGGGATGACGGCCCTACTCAGTCGGCCGATCGGCCACCATCGCGGTGAACAGGACTTCGCAAGCGATCTTGTCGCCCAGCATCGCCTTGCCCCAGAACTTGCAGACCCGCGCGCGCTTTTGGACGAAGCCGACGTGGAGATCGAGCAGGCAGCCGGGCTCGACGGGCGCGCGGAACTTGGCTTCCTCGATCGCCATGAAATAGACCAGCTTGCCCGAACCGGCGAGTTCGAGCGTCTCGATCGCGAGGATCGCGGCGGCCTGCGCCAAAGCCTCGATCTGGAGCACGCCGGGCATGATCGGGCGACCCGGGAAGTGGCCCTGGAAGAACTGCTCGTTGAAGGTCACCGCCTTTACCGCATGGATCGTCTCGCCGATTTCGAGCGAGATCACCCGGTCGACCAGCAGCAGCGGATAGCGGTGCGGCAGCGCGGCCAGCACCTTGACAATGTCATAAGCGGGCGCGGCTGGTGCCGCCGCGCCCGGGGTTGGCGTATCGCTCATCGCGGCCAATTAGCGGCCGTCGGGCTGCGGACCGGCCGGACGCGGTGCCGGAGTGCCAGCGGGTGCCGGGGTAGCGGCGGGAGCTCCACCCTGCGCAGCTGCGGCGGCGGCGCGCTGTTCGCGCATCTGGCGCGGTTCCCACCCGGTCGGCGGGACCAGCTGTGCGGCGGGGAGCAGGACGTTGATTTCGTCGAGCACGGCCTGGTTCATGTTGTAGGCCGGATCGGCATAAACGACCGCGTCGGCGCGGACCAGCATGGTCAGCTTGCGCTTCACCACGGCCTGGTCGACCGCCTTTTGCAGCTGATCATTGATCTGCTCCTCAACATAGGCGCGCGACAGCTGGACCGGCGCGAGGAGGCGATTGATCTCTTCCTCGCCCGCCTGCTGGAGCTGCTGGATCTGGCCGTACTGCGTCTGCAACGCGGCCTGGTTGGGGGTGGGTGCGGCGCGGTCGCGCTCGAACTTCTGGGCGAGCGGGACGAGCTGCGCCTGGATCGCCTGGGCCCGGGTGTTGGCCGCGTCGATCGTCGCTTTGTAGGTCACCGGGCGCTGCTGCTCGGCCACTTTCCACGCGTTGGCGTTGACTTTGACCGCGTCGACATTGATCCAGCCGATCCCGGCGACGAGCGGGCCGTTGGCGGCAAGCGCGGGTTGGGCTGAGGCGGTGATGAGCAGGCCGGCCAGTGCCGCCGCTTTGAACAGGGTTTTCATCAGAATTGGGTTCCTACGTTGAAAGTGAAGCTCTTGGTGTCATCCCCGGGCTGGGTCAGCAGCGCCTTGGCGAAATCGATCCGGAACGGCCCGAACGGCGAGTTCCAGTTGACCCCGATGCCGATCGAAACGCGCGGCTTGGGGGAGTTGCCGAAGTAGAATTCCTTGAATGCGGTTCCCGCCGTGACGGAATCCCCGGTCGCGGTGCAGGTCGCTGGCAGCGCGGGCACCGTCGCGGGAGTGACGGCGTAGCCGGTGGTCGCGACCCCGTTGCAGACGGTGGAGTAGGGCGTGGTAAGCGGCTGGAGCGTCGGCTGCTTGAGCCCGAACACCGAACCGGCATCGATGAACACCGACGGCCGCAGGCCGAGTTCCTTGGCACCCGAGCCGAGCGGAATTTCGAGCTCGGCATGGGCCAGATAGTAGTACTTGCCGCCCAAGGCGTCATCTTGGACGCTGTTGGGATCGTCGGAGAAGGCGTCGGGAATTTTGTCGCCGTTGGTATCGACGGTCAGAAATTTGCGGATCACCCGCGGCCCGACGCCGCGAATGTCGAAGCCGCGGATTTGCGGCTCGCCGAGATAGAACCGGTCGGTCAGGCGCACGCCTTCGACCCCGGCACCGCGATTTTCGAACGAGTGAATCGCGCCGCTTTCCGCCGACAGCGAGAAGATGAAGCCCTTGCCCACTGGCCAGAACTGCTTCGCATTGGCGCGATAGCGGGCGTATTTCACCGATCCGCCAAGCCCGGCAAACTCGGCTGTAACGGATGCGCTGCGGCCCCGGCTCGGCCGAATGCGACTGTCGAGCGTATCAAAAATGAGCGACAGGCCAAGTATCGAACTGGTGCGGCCGCCGATCGCTTCGCACAGATAGCGTCCGGCAATCAGCGGGTCGCATTCGGACAAGGGCGGGTTCTGCCGGGTGGAATAATACTGCGTTTCGTCCACGGTCACATTATCGACATTGAAGGTGTAGGAACCAACCGCCGAGAGATACTCGGTCAGCGGTACGCCGAGCCGACCCTGCAAGCCGGTGGTGGTCTGCTGGTACAGCGTGTTGCGGTTGCTGTTCTGGTAGGTCGGGCTGTTGTAATCGCGGCGATAGGCGCTGACCCCCGCCGAGATGTTCTTGTCGAATACATAAGGTTCGGTAAAGCTCAGCTCGGCGCTCTTGGCGTAGCGCGAATAGCTGAGCTGCGCGCCAACGGTCTGGCCCCGACCGCGGAAGTTGCGCTGTTCGATCGAGCCCTGGAAGATGAAGCTCTCGATGCTCGAAAACCCGGCCGAAAGCTGGAGCGAGCCGGTCGGCTTTTCCTCGACATTGGCCTCCAGCACGATCCTGTCGGGCGAACTGCCCGGCTTCTGCTCGATCTCGAACTTTTCCTGGAAATAGCCGAGCGAGTTGATGCGGTTGGTCGAACGCTTGACCTGGATCGAGTTGAACGCGTCGCCCTCGGCCAAGCGGAATTCGCGGCGGATCACCTTGTCCTGCGTCAGCGTATTGCCGTTGACGTCGATCTTTTCGACATAGACGCGCGGCGCATCAGCAATCTGGAAAGTCAGACCCATGGTGAGGTCTTCCTTGTTGCGAGCGTAGTTCGGCCGGACGTCGGCGAAAGCATAGCCGAACGTCCCGGCGGTCTCGTTGAGCCGCTCGATCGTATCCTCGACCAGCTTGGCGTTGTACCAATCGCCCGCCTTCATCGGCAGGGTGGCGGCAAGCCGCTCGCCGTCGAAATCGCGCAGCTGGCTGTCGACCTTGACGTCGCCGAACTTGTAGCGCTCGCCCTCTTCCACCACGTAAGTGATGATGAAGTCTTCCTTGTCCGGGGTCAGTTCGGCCACCGCCGAAACCACGCGGAAATCGGCGTAGCCTTGCGTGAGGTAGAACTGGCGCAGCTTTTGCTGGTCGAACGCCATCCGGTCGGGATCGTAGCTGGTGCCCGAGCTGAACAGGCGGAATGCACGCGCCTGCTTGGTCACCATCTCGCCGCGCAGTTCGCCGTCGGAAAACTTGTCGTTGCCGATGATGTTGATCTGGCGGACCTTGGATTTGGGCCCTTCGGAAATCTCGAACACGATATCGACGCGGTTCTGGTCGAGCATGACCATCTTGGGCTCGACCGAAGCGGCGAACCGGCCCTGGCGCTTGTACAGCTCGATGATCCGGTTGACGTCGGCGCGGACCTTGGAACGGGTGAAGATCTGGCGCGGGGAGAGCTTGATCTCGGGGAGGATTTTCTCCTCCTTGAGCCGCTTGTTGCCTTCGAGCACGATGCGGTTGATGACCGGGTTTTCCTTGACCTCGATCACCACGGCACCCGCGTTGTTGCGGATCTGGACATCGGCGAACAGCTCGGTCGCGAACAAATCCTTGAGCGCCTCGTCCGCCGCGACCTGGGTATAGGGCTGGCCGACGCGCAGCTTGACGTAAGAGCGGATGGTATCGGACTCGAGCCGCTGCGAGCCGACCACGGTGATCGACTGGATCGTGGTCGGCACTTCGGGAGCCGGAGCAGGCACTGCTGCTGCCGGGGCCGCCGCCGGGGCGGATGCCGCTTCCTGCGCCGCAACCGGCAATCCGCCGAGGACGGAGGTTCCCAGCAGCGCCGCGGCAAAGAGCGCCATGCGGCGGGTCGTAGCGCTGCGAACCATTTTGACGTCCAATATCGACACGGCATTTCCCGTAATTAACGCTGAGCGGACGATCCTCCCCGGGTGGGACCATCCTGGTGCAGCAAACAACCGTGGCCCTCTGCCCGATGCCGTGTCGCCAATCAAGCAACCATTGGGCCAGCCGGTAGTCTGCAAGACTAAGTTTTGCCTCGCTATCGCCCGAACAGATTGAGCGACATGAGATCGTTGATCGTGACGAACAGCATCAGCGCCAGCACGAAGGCCAGACCGGTGCGGAACGCCCATTCCTGGCTGCGAAGACCAACCGGTTTCCGGCGGACTGCCTCAGCCGCGTAGAAAGCCAGATGCCCGCCGTCCAGCGTCGGAATTGGCAGCAGGTTAATGAACCCCAAGTTAATCGAGATCAGCGCGACGAACCACACGAACTGCGGCCAGCCCAGCGTCAGCTGTTCGCCCGAATATTTGGCGATCTTGATCGGCCCGCCCAGCTCCTTGATCGAGCGTTCGCCGCTGACAATCTGGCCGATGCCGGTGACCATCATGCGTACAATGCCGACGCATTGCTCGCTCGCCAAAGTCACCGCTTCGATGGGGCCGACGGGGATGATCTGGGTCGCACCTGCGGCGACACCGATCCGCCCGATGCGCGCCTCGTTGCCGAACTGGTCGCGGTCGGTGCGGCTGGCGATCTTGACCGGGAAAGTCAGCATTTGCGTGCCGCGCTGCGCGATGATCGTCACCGTGCGGCCGGGGAATGGCAGGATGCGTTCGCGAATATCGTCGAACCCTGCAATCGCCTCTCCCTCGACCGAGAGGATGCGGTCGCCGACCTTGAGGCCCGCCGCCTGCGCCGGGGCGCCCGCCTCGAACGCAGCGATCTGGGGGATCACCACCGCCTTGCCGTAAATCAAATTGAACCCGGCAAAGATCGCCACCGCGAGCAGCAAATTGGTCACCGGCCCGGCGAGCACGATCAGCGCGCGCTGCCACAGCGGGGCGGCCTGGAAGGTTCCTTTTAGTTCCGCCGCGGACAGCGTGGTGTCGGGCATGCTCGCCGCGTTCATGTCGCCCGCGAACTGGACGAAGCCGCCCAGCGGCAGCGCCGCGATGCGCCAGCGGGTGCCGCGCTTGTCGGTCCGGCCCCACAGCTCCTTGCCGAAGCCGACCGAGAAGACATCGGCGCGCACCCCGAACCAGCGCCCGACCAGGTAGTGGCCCAGCTCATGCACCACCACCAGCGGGCCGAGCACCAGCAAAAAGGCGGCGATTGTCAGCAGGATCGAGGGGGACTGGATCAATTCAGGCAAGCTCCATCAGGGCGCGGGCATGAACCCGGGCTGCGGCATCGACCGCCATGACGTCCGCCAGCGACTGCGGCGCGGGCGGGCTATAGCGGGAAAGCACTTGCTCGACCATTGCCGCAATCCGGGTGAATGCGATGTGACCAGACAGGAAGGCGGCGACCGCCACCTCATTGGCGGCATTGAGCACTGCGGGCGCTGCTCCGCCCGCCTGCGCGGCTTCACGGCAGATACGCGTGGCGGGAAAGCGTGTTTCATCCAGCGCGCGGAAGGTGAGTTCGCCGATTCCAGCAAGATCGAGCGGGGGCAGCGGTGTATCCATCCGGCTGGGCCAGGCCAGCGCCGAGGCAATCGGCACGCGCATGTCGGAGGGGCCGAGCTGCGCCAAAGTCGAGCCGTCGCGATATTCGACCATCGAATGCACCACCGATTGCGGGTGGACCACGATCCGCAAGCGTTCGAGCCCGACCGGGAACAGATGATGCGCCTCGATCAGTTCGAGGCCCTTGTTGAACATCGTCGCCGAATCGACGCTGATCTTCGCGCCCATGTCCCAGTTGGGGTGCTTGATCGCCTGCGCCGGGGTCGCGGCATCGAGCTGATCGAGTGTCCAGTCGCGGAACGGCCCGCCGCTGGCGGTGAGGGTGATACTTCGTACATCGTCCAAGCTATTGCCTGCAAGACACTGGAATATAGCATTATGTTCCGAATCGACCGGGAGCAACGTGGTGCCATGCTTGGCGACCGCTGCCGTCATGACCTCGCCCGCCGAAACCAGCGCTTCCTTGTTGGCGAGCGCGACAATGCGGCCCTGTTCGATCGCCGCCATGGTCGGCGCCAGCCCCGCGCAGCCGACGATCGCGGCGATGGTGAGATCGGCGGGACGAGCCGCGGCTTCGATCAGCGCAGCGGCTCCGCCAGCCGCTTCGATGCCGGACCCCGCCAGCGCCGTGCGCAAATCGGGCAGGCAGCTCTCATCGGCCACCACCGCCAGCTCGGCCAAAAACTCCCGCGCCAGCTTCGCCAGTTCGACAGCCTGGCAATTGGCGGTCAGCGCCACCACCCGCCACCTGTCCCGCTCACGCCGGATCAGGTCGAGCGTGGAAGCGCCGACAGAACCGGTTGCGCCGAGGATGGAGATGGTGCGGGTCACGTCCCAGTCCAACTGATAAGCGCAATTAGAAGGCCATAGACGAAGCAAACCGCCAGCAATCCGTCCACCCGGTCGAATAGGCCGCCGTGACCAGGAATGAGGTTGCCGGAGTCTTTAACACCAGCCAACCGCTTCATCCGGCTTTCAAGAAAGTCTCCTGCCTGGGCAATTACCGCGACAAGCGGTGCAACTATCCAAGCGATTTTCAAGACCGCTTGCCAATCGTCGCCATACCACCAGTACCACGCTGTCACATAGGTGGTCGCCGAGACGGCACCACCAGCAAGTCCGGACCATGTTTTGCTTGGGCTTATTTTTGGCGCGATTTTCGGCCCACCGAAGGTTCGTCCTGTGAAATAGGCACCTACATCGATGGCGATTACGGCTCCCACCACGAGGAGCACATAGAACAGTCCGGCATCGGCAAGACCGAACTCACGCGCCCAGCGCAGTTGAGCGAGCGTGAGCGCCGCCAGGCCGATGTAGCCGATACCGATGAGCATGAAGACAATCAGGCCTAAGCTTGTTGCTACAATTGCTCTTGCAAGCATCAGCCACTCGTAAAGGACCGCTAGGGCCACCACTGCAACAAGGGCAGCCCACGCATAATCCCCCAGCCACAGCGCCGTGCCCGCCACCGCCACCATCACCACCGCAGATGCGGCGCGGATGGAGAGGTCGGATTTTTTTGCTGGCGCCTCGATCACGCGACCATACATTCTTCATCGTCACCCTGAACTTGTTTCAGGGCCCATCGTGTCTCAGGCTCCGGTCCATGCGGCAAGAGCGCCAACCCTGCGTCTATATTCTTGCGAGCAAGCTTTACGGCACGCTCTGCATCGGGGTCACCTCCGACCTCGTTGCGCGCCTGTGGCAACACCGTAACAATGTGCTGCCCGGGCATACGTCGCGCCATGCCGTCCACCGGCTCGTCCACTGCGAGTTGTTCGGCGAAATGGAACCGGCGATCCTGCGCGAGAAGCAGCTCAAGCGTTGGCACCGGCAGTGGAAGATCAACCTGATTAACGCGAGCAACCCGCATTGGGCGGATTTGGCGGTGGGGTTGGGGTTGCCACCGCTTGCTTCGGACGTGCGGCGCGATGGGCCCTGAAACAAGTTCAGGGTGACGGTACTGGCTGGTTGCGTGACCAATCGCCACGCCGCTACCGCCCGCCATAGCGCCGCTCCCTGCCCGCAAACGCATCCAGCGCCGCTTGCAAATGCTCCGGCTTGAAATCGGGCCACAGCACGTCGGTGAACCACATTTCGGCATAGGCGGCTTGCCACAGCAGGAAGTTCGACAGGCGGACCTCGCCCGAGGTGCGGATCAGCAGGTCGAGCGGGGGCAGATCGGCGGTGTCGAGTTCGGCCTCGATTGCCTCGGCCGTCACCGCGCCCTTGGCCGCCGCCTTGGCCGCCGCGCGGGCGATTTCCTGCTGCGAACCGTAGTTGAGCGCGATCACCAAAGTGGTGCCGTGATTGGCGGCGGTCCGCAGAATTGCATCATCGATCAGCGCGACAAGATCGGGGGCCAGCACCTTGTATTCGCCGATGATTTTTAGCCGGACATTGTTCGCGACGAACTCGTCGAGATCGCTTTGGATGAAGCGCCGCAACAGCCCCATCAGGTCGGAGATCTCGTCCTCGGGCCGCTTCCAGTTTTCCGAGGAAAAGGCGTAGAGCGTCAGCGCTTCGAGCCCCATGGTCCGCGCCGCGCGAGTCAGGTTGCGCACCGCTTCGACCCCGCGCTGGTGCCCGACCGCGCGCGGCAAATGGCGCTGCTTGGCCCAGCGGCCATTGCCGTCCATGATGATCGCAACGTGGCGGGCCTGGGTGGGCTTATCGCCCATGATCGCACCCTAACCCCGGGAAATCGAGGCGCTTCACCGGCCCATGATTTCCTGTTCCTTGTGGTTCATCACTTCATCCGCAGCCTTGATCTGCTCGTCGGTCAGCTTCTGGACTTCGGTCTCCGAACGCTTGCGATCGTCTTCGGAGAGTTCCTTCCTGGCCTCGTCGGCCTTGAGATTGTCCATCCCGTCGCGCCGCACGTTGCGGATCGCGATGCGCGCCTTTTCGGCGTAGGAATGCGCGAGCTTGACCAGCTCCTTGCGGCGTTCCTCGGTCAGATCGGGGATCGGCAGGCGCAGCGTATTGCCGTCGTTGATCGGGTTGAGCCCCAGCCCGGCCGAGCGGATCGCCTTTTCGACGGGGCCGATGTTGCTCTTGTCCCACACCTGCACCGTCAGCATCCGCGGCTCGGGCGCGGAGACGGTCGCACACTGGTTGAGCGGCATCTGGCTGCCATAGGCTTCGACCATGACCGGATCGAGCAGCCCGGTGTTGGCGCGCCCGGTGCGCAGGCCCGCGAGATCGTGCCTGAGCGCTTCGACCGCGCCTTTCATCCGCCGTTCGAGATCGGGCTTGTCATATTTGGCCATGCTCAAGCCTCCTGTTGCACGATTGTCTGGATGCCCTGCCCGGCCAGCACCTTGGCCAGATTGCCGCGCTCACGGATCGAGAACACCACGATCGGGATCTTGTTGTCACGGCACAGCGCCACGGCACTGGCGTCCATCACCTGCAGATTATTTGCCAACACTGTGTCGTAACTCAATGTATCGTAACGCTTTGCGCTCTTCACCTTCTTGGGATCGGCGTCGTAGACGCCGTCGACGCTGGTGCCCTTGAACAGCGCGTCGCACTTCATCTCAGCCGCGCGCAAGGCCGCGCCGCTGTCGGTGGTGAAATAGGGACTGCCCACCCCGGCGGCGAAGATCACCACGCGGCCCTTTTCGAGATGCCTTTCCGCCCGACGGCGGATCACCGGTTCGCACACCGCATCCATCTGGATCGCCGACTGGACCCGCGTATGCACGCCGATCTGCTCGAGCGCGTTCTGCATCGCCAGCGCGTTCATCACCGTGGCGAGCATGCCCATGTAATCGGCCTGCGCGCGGTCCATGCCCTTGGCTGCGCCCGCCATCCCGCGGAAGATATTGCCGCCGCCGATCACCAGGCACAGCTCGAGCCCGGTATCCTTCGCGGCCTTCACCTCCTCGGCGATGCGCGCGACAAACTCGGTGTCGATCCCGAACTGCTGCTCGCCCATCAACACTTCGCCGGACAGCTTGAGCAGGATGCGCTTGATCGGAGGCATGGTCATGGGCGGGCTGAACTCGGCTGGGCGGGAGAGCGCCGCTCTTATACCGCCAAGCGGCGCGCTGCCAAGGGCGGGAAGCATGGGCGGCAGATGTAAAAAAGGGCGCCCCCACAATGGCAGGAGCGCCCCGTTTTCATTTGGCTTGGCTTACTTCAACCCCGCAGCCGCTGCGACTTCGGCGGCGAAATCGGTTGTGGCCTTTTCGATGCCTTCGCCAAGCTGGAAGCGGACATAGTCCTTGAGCACGATCTTGGTGCCCGCGGCCTTGCCGGCGGCTTCGACGACCTGCGCGATCGGGGTCTTGTTATCCATCACGAACACCTGGCTGAGCAGCGCGTTGTCCTTGGCGAATTTGGCGATCGCGCCGTCGACCATCTTGGCCTGGACTTCGGTGGGCTTGCCGCTTTCCGCCGCCTTTTCGCCGGCGATCTTGCGTTCGCGCGCGATGAGGTCGGCGTCGAGACCCTCGGCATTGAGCGCCTGCGGGAAAGCCGCGGCGATGTGCATCGCGATCTGCTTGCCGAGCGGCTCGAGCACGTCACCCGGCGCTTCGCTCTCGAGCGCGACCAGCACACCGATCTTGCCGAGATTCGGTGCGGCGGCGTTGTGCATATAGGGCACGACCACGCCCTGCGTGACCGAGACGGTCTTCATCCGGCGGACCTGCTGGTTCTCGCCGATCGTGACGACGTTGCTGGTGAGCTTGTCGACCACGGTCCCGCCGCCGGGATAGGCCGCGCCCTTGAGCGCTTCGACATCGTCCGAACTCTGCGCCAGCGCGGCTTGGGTGGTCTTGCGCACGAAGTCCTGGAACTGGTCGTTCTTGGCGACGAAATCGGTTTCCGAATTGACTTCGACGGCGACGCCCTTGGTGCCGTTGACCGCGACCCCGACGAGGCCCTCGGCCGCGGTGCGGCTCGACTTTTTGGCGGCCGCAGCCAGCCCCTTGGCGCGCAACCCATCGACCGCGGCTTCGATATCGCCGCCACTCTCGTCGAGCGCCTTCTTGCAATCCATCATGCCCGCGCCGGTCCGCTCGCGCAGGTTTTTCACGTCAGTGGCGGTGTAAGCCATTGCGCCTATCCTCTTGAAATTGAATACGCGCGCCGGGTCCATGGACCCGGCGCATCATGGGGTGATGCCGGTGAGGCTCAGGCCTCGGTCGAAGCTTCTTCAGCGGCAGGGGCTTCAGGTGCGGCTTCCTCGGCAGCGGCGGCTGCTTCAGGCACGGCTGCTTCGGCGGCAGCGGCTTCAGGAGCAACTTCCTCAACGGCGGCAGCTTCGGGAGCCGGGGCTTCCTCCGCAGCGACTGCCTCGGGCGCAGCGTCTTCGGCGGCAACAGCTTCAGGAGTCGCAGCGACTTCGGCAACAGCTTCGGCGGCAGCGGCTTCAGGAGCGGCGGCTTCAGGAGCCGCAACTTCTTCAACAGGCGCTTCGGCCGGGGTTTCCGCGCTCACCACTTCGGCGACTTCCTCGGGCAGCGGCTCGGCCATTGCACCTATATCTGCACCCGAATCGACCACGCCTTCGCGGTGGCCCTTGGTCGCGGCCTGGCTCACCGCGTCGCAGTAGAGCCGGATCGCGCGGCTGGCGTCATCGTTGGCCGGAACCGGGAAAGCGATGCCATCGGGCGAGACGTTCGAATCGAGGATCGCCACGACCGGGATACCCAGCACATTGGCTTCCTTGATCGCCAGCTCTTCCTTGTTGGCGTCGATGACGAACATCACGTCGGGGATGCCGCCCATGTCGCGGATGCCGCCGAGCGACAGCTCGAGCTTGCCGCGCTCGCGCGTCAGCTGGAGGACTTCCTTCTTGGTCAGGCCGACGATGTCGCCGGAAAGCTGCTCGTCGAGCGTCTTGAGGCGCTTGATCGAATTGGAGATGGTCTTCCAGTTGGTGAGCATCCCGCCCAGCCAGCGGTGGTTGACGAAGTGCTGGCCGCACTGGCGCGCGGCTTCGGCGATCGGCTGCTGGGCCTGGCGCTTGGTGCCGACGAACAGGACCTTGCCACCCGCCTGGACGGTCGACGCGACGAAATCGAGCGCGCGCGCCATCAGCGGCACGGTCTGCGACAGATCGAGGATGTGAACCCCGTTGCGCGCGCCGAAGATATACGGCTTCATCCGCGGGTTCCAGCGGTGGGTCTGGTGGCCGAAGTGTGCGCCGGCCTCGATCAATTGGTGCATGGAGACGACAGGAGCCGCCATAGATATTTCCTTCCGGTTCAAGCCTCTGGGAAACTGGAACCGTGAGGAGATCCCTCTGCGGCACCGGTATGGGTGTTTCCCATGTGGATTTGCCGCAAAGCGTCAGGAGTGTCCGAATGGGCACTTCCCGCTTGGGCAGGCGCGGCCCTTAGCGGCGTTCCTGCGCAAAATCCACCCTCAATTCATCGCGGGTCCTGCGCGGGTTATCGCGATTCCATTTGACAGCAAAGAACATATAGGGAACATAGGCGCAATTGAGCCATTCCGGCCGGAACGCTTAACCACGATTGCAGTTATCCACACACTGTCCACAGGCCTGGCAACAGCGTTGTGAACAGTCCAACCAAGGGGTCCGCCAATGCTTACCGTTCTCACCACGCTACTGCTCGCCGGGATTGCCCTGTTCGCAGGCGGCGCACTGGTCACGACCTGGCGGCAATATGGCACAGCGGCGCTGGCGCTGGGCGATCAGCTGCGCCGCGCGGACCAGCTTCGGGCGTTCGACTGGACTTCGCGCGAACTCACCGCGCGCCGCAGGCCGGCGACTATCCGCCAGCTGCCGCTCAGGGCACCGCGACCGGTGCTGCAGCCTGGGCTGCGCGCCGCCGCTTGACGCGGGCGTAGGCGATCCACCCCACCGGGAGCAGCGCCAGATAGACCACGCAGATCCCGACCAGCGTGATCCACGGCTCGGTCAGAGCCGCAGCCCCGACCAGCCCGACCAGTGCCAGCAGCTCAAGCCGGATGCTGCGGCGCGGCCGCAGCGAGGCCCAGCTCAGCGTCGCCGCATTCGAAATCAGCAGGAAGGCGATCACCACCAACCAGCCGCCGACCAGCAGCGGCTCGCGGAACTCGGGTCTGCCGGTCACAATCCACAGATAGAGCGGCAGAAAAGCCAGCCCGGCCCCGGCCGGCGCAGGAACCCCGGTGAGGAAGCCGGCCGATTTGTGCGGTTGGTCATCCATGTCGATCCGCGCGTTGAACCGCGCGAGGCGCAGCGCGCAGCAGATCGCGAAGGCGAGGCTGGCGAACCAGCCCAGCCGCGGCAGTTCCTTGAGCGACCACAGGTACAGAACCAGCGCCGGCGCCACTCCGAACGAGACGTTGTCGGCGAGGCTGTCGAGCTCGGCACCGAACCGCGACTCCGCTTTGAGCAGCCGCGCGATCCGGCCGTCGATCCCGTCGAGCAGCGCCGCGAGGATGATCGCCATCACCGCCCTGTCCCAGTCGCCCGAGATCGCGAAGCGGATGCCGGTAAGCCCGGCACACAGCGCCGCGGCGGTAATCGCATTGGGCACCAGCGCGCGCAGCGTCAGCCCGCCGGGCAAGCGCCCGCGCGGCATTACCGTGTCCGCTTCGTTCACTGGCTGACGCCCTCGATCAGCAACTGCTGCCCCAGTTCGGCCAGCACGGTCTCACCGGCGACCACTTTCTGGCCCTTCAGCACGCATGGCTCGGTCCCCTCGGGCAGATAGACGTCGACCCGGCTGCCGAAGCGGATCAAGCCGACGCGCTGCCCGCAGGCGAGGATATCGCCCGGTTTGACGAACGGCACGATCCGCCGCGCAACCAGCCCGGCAATCTGGGTGAAGCCGATCGCGATACCGTCGCTGCGTTCGATCAAGATATGCTGGCGCTCGTTCTCTTCGCTCGCCTTGTCGAGGTCGGCGCTCATAAAGCGGCCGGGGATATAGACCACCCGCCGCACCGTCCCGCCGACCGGCGCGCGATTGATGTGGACATCGAACACGCTCATGAAAATCGAGATGCGGGTGACCGGCGCGGTCCCCAGCGCGACGATCCCGCTGCCATCGTCGAGCGAGAGTTCGCGCGGCGGCGGGACTTTCTGGATCAGCGTGATGAGGCCATCGGCGGGCGAGACGATCAGCCGGCCGCCCTGCGGCGTGACGCGCTGCGGATCGCGGAAGAAGGCAAGGATGCCCAGCACGAGCCCGGCCAGCGGCCAGGCAATCGTTTCCCAGGCGAAGAACGCGGTGGCGAGGGTGGCGGCAGCGGCGATCAAGGCAAATTTGCGGCCTTCGGGGTGGACGCGCGGCCAGTTCCAGCTCGCTTCGCCGCGACCCCTGTTGTCTAATATTTCTCCGGGCATGGCTCGCCCCTAGGCGCTCGGTCGGGCTAGGACAACCCGGCTTTGCCTGATTCAAGTCCTGCGGACGAATACCGTTCCCGCCGAATATCCCGCGCCGAACGAGCAGATCAGGCCGGTGTCGCCGCGGGCCAGATCGTCGCTGTGCAAATGGAACGCGATGATCGAGCCCGCGCTCGAGGTATTGCCATAGCTATCGAGCACTGTCGGGCTTTCGTCCTCGCTCGCCTCGTGCCCCAGCACGCGGTGCGCGATCAGCCGGTTCATCCCCGTGTTGGCCTGGTGGAGCCACATCCGGCGCAAATTCGCAGCATCGATCCCGAGCCGCTCGGCCTCGGCGAGGATCATCCCCGCAACCATCGGCACCACTTCCTTGAACACCTTGCGGCCTTCCTGGACGAACAGCTTGTCCGCATCGTCGCGGCTTTCGGGATGCGCGCGGTTGAGGAAGCCGAAATTGTTGCGGATATTGTTGGAGAACACGGTCTTGAGCCGCGTCCCAAGGATTTCCCAGTGGCGCGGCGGGGCGATGTCCTGCGCTTCGACCAGCACCGCGGTGGCGACATCGCCGAAGATGAAATGGCTGTCGCGGTCGCGCCAGTTGAGGTGGCCCGAGCAAATCTCCGGGCTGACCACCAGCACCGAGCGCGCATTGCCCGCGCGGATATAATCGGCGGCGGTCTGGATCCCGAAAGTGGCGGAGGAACAGGCGACATTGATGTCGAAGCCGAACCCCTCGATCCCCAGCGCGTCCTGGATTTCGATCGCCATCGCCGGATAGGCCCGCTGCATGTTCGAAGCGGCACACAGCACCGCATCGACGTCGGCGGGATCGCGCCCGGCCCGCGCAAGTGCATCTTTCGCTGCCGCGACGCCGATCTCCGCCAGCACCGAGATTTCCTCGTCGGGCCGGTCGGCCCAGCGCGGGGCCATGATCGCCGGATCGAGCAGCGGTGCCTTGGACATCACATGCCGCGCTTTGATCCCGCTCGCCTTCTCGATGAATTCGACCGAACTCGGCTGCAGTTCCGCCAGCTCGCCCCCCGCGATTGCCGCGGCGTTGGCCGCATTGTGGTTCGCGACATAGGCATTGAAGCTGGCGACCAGCTCGTCGTTGCTGATCGATTCCGGCGGGGTGAACAGCCCGGTGGACGAGATGACGGGGGTAGGGTTGGTCATGGGCACGGCTTAATCCGGTGTCGCAATGCCGACAAGGCTTCGGATGTGCAGCAGCCGGGCTGGATGCGAACCCCTGGAGGATCGCCTCGGCGATCCGACCTGACAAAGACTCGCTGGTTCCGACCAGAAAGGTGCCACGGCAGGGCTGTCGCAACCTTACAAAGATGGTGGTGGACAGGGCTTCCGTCGAACTGCCGTTCTTTGTAGTTCGGTGACGACCTGAAAACCCCCGCTTTCCTAGGCTTTAACACAACCAGTAATTCGCATTAGTGCGGATGTGTTCGCTTGCGTTCCCTCAAAGCCGCGCTATGATTAGGGGAACAGTTGAGGGAACGCCCCATCTGCGGAGACACCCGAATGCCTCGCAGGGTCACGAATGCTCTTACCCCCCTGGCGGTGAAAAGCGCCAAACCGGGACGGCATGCTGATGGCGGCGGGCTATATCTGCTCGTGAAAGAGAGTGGCGCGCGATCCTGGCTCTACCGGGCGACGATTGCTGGCAAGGTGCGCGACATAGGATTAGGCGCGGCGGCTGGCTCGGAAGCTGTGCCACTTGCCCAGGCTCGCGAGCTGGCCCGCGGGAAGGCGGCCGAGGCGAAGGCCGGATCCGTCCCCGTCTCCGATCGGCGCAAGCGAGCGCTGGCATCGGCCGAAGCGCAAGCCGCGAAGGTGGCGCAGACGACATTCAGGGAAGCCGCAGCGGCACATATTGCATTGCATGAGGACGGCTGGCGCAATGACAAGCATCGGTGGCAGTGGGGTGCCTCACTCGAGGCATTTGCCTATCCCCATTTTGGGGACATGCCCGTCTCTGACGTAGCAACCGAGCACGTGATTGCGGCACTGCAACCTATCTGGCGCGAGAAGCCGGAGACAGCCCGGCGAGTGAGAGGCCGGATCGAAACCGTGCTGGACGCCGCGAAGGTGCGCGGACTCCGCACAGGCGAGAACCCGGCGCGCTGGCGCGGCCATCTCGATCAGGTGCTGCCCAAGCGCGCGCTGCATACCCGGGGCCACCACGCGGCCCTGCCCTATGCCGAAGTCCCGGCGTTCGCCGCGGCGCTGGCCAAGCGTGAAGCCGTTGCGGCGCGCGCGCTCGAATTTACTCTCCTCACCGCCGCGCGCACGGGCGAAGTGATCGGCGCGACATGGGGCGAGATTGACCTTGCTGCGGCCGTCTGGACCGTACCAGCCGCGCGCATGAAGGCGGGCCGCGAACATCGGGTTCCGCTGTCACCGCGCGCCGTGGCGATCCTGAAAGAGGTCCAGCCCCTCAACACAAACGATTCAGCCGCCGCCGCCGTATTCCCCGCGCAGAGGGGCGGGAAAATGTCCAACATGGCCATGATGATGCTCATGCGCCGGATGCGCGCTCAGGTGACCGTGCACGGCTTCAGATCGGCCTTTCGCGATTGGGCGGCCGAGCGCACCGGCTTCGCACACGAGGTCTGCGAAATGGCGCTTGCTCACACGATCAGGAGCGCCGCCGAAGCAGCCTATCGCCGCGGCGACCTGTTCGAGAAGCGCCGCAAGCTAATGGAGGCATGGGCAACGTACTGCACCAGCCCCGCCGTGAAAGGCAAAGTTACACCGATCCGCGCGACCGTCGCGCAATGAGTTCACCGGGGAAGAGCCCCGATGAAGCGGGCCAGCAAAGGGATTCCACCCCGATGCTGGCCCTGACCACCAACAGCAAACGGAGTGCTGAATCATGGCTACCAGACCAATAGGCAACGATGCCGCCCCCGTCACGCTTCCCGGCAGCATGCCCCCTATCCCCGCCGTCGCGCGCATTCTCGCGCGCTTCGATCGCGATCAGTTACACGGCTTCATTGCCGTGGCGATCGACTTGGCCGACGCGATGGAGCCGGATTCGGACCTCGAGCCGGATGGGGACGATCAGGACAGCGACGGCGACGAACGCGGCGATCAGGCTTGGGTCGAATGGACCTCGATGCGCCGCGACGCGGGGCGCCAGCACAACGAATGCTTGGGCGAGGAAGACGACGAACTCGCGGGCGATGAAACCGACGCGGAGGGGTGCGAGGACGACCACCTTCCCCCGCGCATGCAGTCCGCCGCGAACCGGGGGGCGAGCGCGGCTGGCTGCATCATCAGCGACCCCGATTTTTGCCTTGCGGGCGATGATCGCATTGGCAGCGGATCGCTGACGGGGGCGAGCCTGCTCTACGAAGACAAGGGACCCGGCGATGCGGACGATGCCGAGATTTGGCAGATGTGCGCGACCCTGTTGAGCTCGCCGAAGGGCTTTAGCGCTGCGCACATTGTCGCCGAACTGCCCACGCTGCCGACCGACCGTGAGCGGGCCGCAGGACCGCCCGCTGATCGTGCGGCCACCGATGCCGCTTGGGGGCGAGCGTACGGACTCAACACATCGGATAAGCCAACGCAGGCAAAGTCAGCACCGAAAGCGGATGCGTCGCAGCGGAGCGTCGATGATGTCTGGGCCCGCGCTTACGCCCAGCCGAGCATGGCGCAGGAAGGGGTATAGGAGATGATAGATCCCAAAATCCTCGCTGCGACGGCCGTGGCATTCGACGCGCTCGATTTCACGCCGCAGAACGACGCGATTGCCGCGATCCGTGTTGAGATGGATCGACTGGACCGGGCAGTAGAATCGGCGCGGGCGAGATGGAACGACATCAACGCCGAGCTCGCGGAGCGTCGTCAACCCGAACTGCAAGCGAGGGCACTGGCAGACGCGTTAGTCTCTGGGGTAGATGCCGCGGTCGCGGTGGACACCGTGAATAACGAAGGCGAACTGCGAGATGAGCGCGATAAACTTCGCGAAGCTTTGCGCGAATTGAGCGATCGCAAGTTCGCCGCCAGCCAGAAGCTCAGGCTGGTCGAGCAGGCCGCGTTCGCTCGGGTGCAGGAGGCGACCAAGCCGCTCATCGCCGCTCTCGATAGGCAAACGCGAGAGGCGGCAGAGGTTCTATTAGAGGCCTACACTACCTTGTGCGCGCTCAGTTTCACAGCGCACGCCGGGGAGCATCAACGAGACGCTTTGAAGGTCGTATTGGGGAGCCTCTTCGAAGGCCGTCTGGCGCTGCGGCAGGATCGGTCCGCGCCGCCTGCTGTGGACGGCGCGCTTAGTCATTTGAAAGGCAAGTGTGCGGCGCTTCCGATCCGAATTCTACCTACGCACCAATTGCGCTGACAAGTCGCGGGCGGGTGAATCCTTCTTCATCCGCCCCGGCCTCTGCCGTTTATCCTTTTCCGGCATGAGGCGCACGCGGAGGCGGTCGGGTTTTATCGGTGCCCGGCCGCCTCTTTTCGGTCAGCGCGAATGTCGAGCCTGGTTGAGCGCGAACAGGCGCGCGAGCACTTCATCGTCGGTCAGCGCCCCTGCGCGGAAGTCGTCGCCCCAACCGTAAGCCTCCGCCACCGCTTCATCGAGCGCGGCGTGAGCGTTGGCCAGCCATTGGGGCCGCGCATTGTAGAGATTGGTCAGCGTGCGCTTCTTCAGCTCCGCCGCCGCCGTCTCGTCACGCGGAAGAATTCGGTCGGGATAGCCAGGCACCACCTCGGGCTCGCGCACCACCAGATCGGCTGGATTGAGCCAGTTCTCGCGCAATTCGTTGAGCCGCGCGGCGGCAGCGGCGATGGCTTGCGCGCGCGGATCGGCGGCATAGTCGGCGGCGGGGATGTCGGGGGTCAGGCCTTCGGGGAAGGGGAAAGTCTCGAATGTGGTCGAGGGAGTATAGCGCGGGCGGTCCTCGAGCGACGTCCCCATCCGCAACGACCAGAGTTCGTGAAAGCGCGAATGGAGGATGCCGAAGCTGGTGTCGTCGTCGCGGGCGATGGCCACTACTGCCGAGTCTGGTAGTGTGCGTGCTGGCGCCCATACAAACAAGCGATGCTTGGCTACTCTCGGTGTGAAGACCACGCGGCCTATACCGGCAACTGACCGTTTTATTCCCGGGACGGTCTCACCATGCTGCCACCAAATCAGGCGCCGACGCTCCCTTCGATTCTGATCTCGCACCGGTTTCACTGTACGGCGAATATGCTCGAACGGCGCTTCATAGATCGCCGCTTCACTTTCTTCGGCCGTGCCAAAATCTACGATCCACCGATCAGACGTCCGCTGCGTTACATCCATGCCGTTCAATAACGGTCTAACGACATCCTTATTCGAGCGGCCATTAGGGTTTAGCGGCATCAGCAGCCACTGGCGGGCGAGTCCGCCTTCAACATCGAACGGTCCGACCTTCACTGGTCCTTGAAACGCAACATTGCGGTTCTGGGGTAGCGGAGACGCCGATGTGAGATCAGAACCACCTCGTTCTTCAGATAGATCAGAAAATATAAGATCGATTGAACTACCGTCTAGTGTCGCTTTTCCCACACGATCACAGTCAAAGCATACCAACGAGACCCGCACGGCCGCGCCATCGACTGTCCAGCCTTCGTCGCTCCACGCCTCGAAAATCCGGCCATGCTCGACAATCGGCTTGAGCACTTCGCGGTTGACCCCGCCGCGGATGGAGTTGGTGGCGACCAGTCCGGCGCGGGTCAGCTTGCCCGCCACGATCATCACCCAGGCCTTGGCGAACCAGTAGCAGACCAGATCGACTCCGCCGGGCACTTCCGGCCAAGCCTTGCGCAGCGTGCGCGTGTAGTCCTCGCCCAGTTCGCCGATCATCTTCTTGTTTCCGAGGAACGGCGGGTTGCCGATCACCACGTCCGCGCTCGGCCATTCAGCCCGCGTGCCATCGTCGCTTAGCACCGCGTCGCGGCATTCGATCGTCTCCAACGGGCGCAGGATCGGGTTCCTTGCGGCATCGAAGCCATTGCGCCGCATCCACTGGATTTCACCGATCCACACCGAGACTCGCGCCAGTTCCGCCGCATAGGGGTTGAGCTCGATCCCCAGCACGCATTCCGGGCCGACGCGCGGGAAGCCACGCGGCAGGCCGAGCGCTTCTGCATCGAGATTGGCGCGATGCTCGATATCCTTGAGGCTGCGCAGCGCG
>DASZZS010000003.1:0-1523 GCA_035543295.1 Novosphingobium sp. | reverse complement strand
TGAGATGGCCCGCCGCAAGGCCGCCTGGAAGCAGCCGCCGCCGAAATATCCGCGCGGCTACGGCGCGATGTTCTCCGAGCACATCGGCCAGGCCGACCAGGGCTGCGACTTCGATTTCCTGCAGGGCAAGGCCGCGATGCCCGAGCCGGAGATTCACTGAGATCGCTGAAGGTGCGCAAGGTCGCGCTACCCGCACAGAGTCATCGTCGGGCTTGACCCGGCGGTCCATGAGGCTGTTGCACAGACGCAGCCTTACGTAACGCTGTTATTCGATGCCCCGCTTCATGGATGCCCGGGCCTTCGCCCGCCGAAGGGCTTCGGCCCGCAGGCGGGTCAAGCCCGGGGGTGACGGTGTTGCTTGGGCGAATCATTTTCGCCGGGACGGCATCTTAGAGCAAATTTCGTTCTGCTTGAATCGGGGGGATTCCCGACGCTTTGTCAATGAGCGAGTCTCTCGGCATTGATTCGTTTTTGGGAGCGAGCGATGCCGAAGCCCTATTCGATCGACTTGCGTGGCCGAGTGATTGAAGACGTGGAGACCGGTGCCTCGCGGCGTGAGGCGGCCGAACGCTATGGGCTCAGCCCCAGCGTGGTGGTGATTTGGGTGCAACGGTTCGAGGAGACCGGAAGCGTAGCGGCAAAGCCGAGCGGCGGCAGCACCTCGCCGCTGGAGAAGCACGCGGAATTTCTGCTGGCGCTGATTGCCGACAAGCCCGACCTGACGCTGGACGAGATCGTGGTGGCGATGCGCAAACGCAGGATCGCCGGCAGCCGCAGCGCGGTGTGGCGGTTGTTCGCCCGGCGCAACATCAGCTTCAAAAAAAACTCTGTACGCGGTGGAGCAGAAGCGGGCGGACGTGGCCCGCGCCCGCCGCCGCTGGAAGCGCGACCAAGGCATGTTTGACCCGGCGCGGCTGGTGTTCATCGACGAGACCTCCACCAACACCGCGATGGTGCGGCTGCGCGGCCGTGCTCCGCGTGGCGAGCGGCTGGTCGACTACGCGCCGCATGGAGCTTGGAAAACGGTTACCTTCGTGGGCGGCCTGCGACAACGCGGAATGACCGCCCCCTTTGTGATCGAGGGCGCCATGAACGGGCCGATATTTCTTGCTTATGTGAAGCAATGCTTGGTCCCGACCCTCAAGCGCGGCGAGACCGTGCTCATGGACAATCTGCCGGTGCACAAGGTCGCCGGCGTCGCGGAGGCGATCGAAGCAGCAGGCGCGACGCTCATTTATCTTCCGAAGTATTCGCCGGACCTCAACCCGATCGAGCTCGCCTTCAGCAAACTCAAGGCGCATCTGCGCAAGGCCGCCGAGCATACAATCCCGCGCCTCTTGCGCCAGATCGGTCGCATTGTTACCGATTTCAGCGCGCAAGAATGCAGAAACTTCTTTCGCCATGCGGGCTACGTTCGAACATGACCGGAATCCGCTCTAAATGCCGAGGAAGCCCCAGCTAAACCCCAGTTCCTTTAGGCCAAACGGCGGGCTTGGCGCAGCGCCACCCACGCCAGCAGCGCG
>DASZZS010000002.1:0-2065 GCA_035543295.1 Novosphingobium sp. | reverse complement strand
TGTCATTTTGAATATGTTTTTAACGTGCTTAAGACGTGAAAATCTGTCGTTTTATGGCTCATTTTAATTGTTTTATCAACGTGTGGCCGAACGTAACAGGGGCATAACCCCGGGCGGTCAAGCTTGTGCGCAGCGCAGTCTGACGAGGTCGGGTAGGAAGGGCACGTTGGTGTCGGCGCTGAGCCTTGCGCCGAGATAATCCCAGAACGAGATGCCGAGCTTGGCGCAGGTCTTGGCGAGGCCGAGGAAGGCGTCTCGGCAGTCGCGGCCGGGGTCGCTGCGGGTGCCGCTGCTGATCTTGCGCCGGGTGACCTGGCAGCGGATGTCGTTCTCGGAGCCGTTGGTGTGGAGCGGGATTTCAGGTCGTTCGAGCACCATCAGCAATTCGGGTTTGTTGGCGTGGAGCCTGGCCAGCAACCGGTCGAGGATGTCGAAGCCGGTGCGGCGCTGGAAGATCCAATCAAACCTGGCCCGCAAGGCAGCCGTGTCACGGCATGTCGGGTCACAGCGGTAGGCTTTGAGATCCCGGTAGAACCACCAGATCAAGGAGCGCGCCTGCTGCTGCGCCGCGTAGTGGAGGTCGGTGAAGGTATCAAGCTTATGCACCAGCCGCTCGGCATGGACCCAGCATAAGGCGTGGCGACCGACATCGAACTGGCCGGCATCGTCGCTGAGGATCACGGTATCCTTGAGGAAGCCATGGGCTTTGATGCTGCCCCACAGCGCGCCCTCGGTAGCGATCTTGACCGGATCGGGCGTCACGTCGTGTCCGGCGATGCCGAGCCGACGCAGATGCGCCCGCCATGCCGCCGGATCGGCGAAGCGCTTGTCGTCATGTTCGGCCAGCAGCCGGATGACCCACCCGGAGAGCGATCGGCCGCGCATATAGGCGAGCGCCTCGGTGTTGACCACGTAGTCGGCGTGGCCGGCGCGCAGCAATTCGAGGAAGTTGAGCCGGCTCTTCGAGCCGGTGGTGCCGAACCAGGTGAAGTGCTCGTTGCCGATTTGCGTACAGAACCCGTTCGCTGCCTTGTGGCGCGCGCCGGTGTCGTCGACCGTGACCCAGGCCGCCGTTTCCAGCCCGGCGCGCAACACCTCGCGCGCTTCGTCGAGGAAACGCCCTTGGCGTCCGATCAGCAGCCGCACGACCTGCCGCTTGGAAACCTCGATCCCGATGGCCTCGAGCAGTGCCACCAGCCGTGGCACGGTGACTTGGCCCTGGTGATACTGCGCCAGGACGAACCGGCGCAGCTCCGGCCCAAAGTGGCCGTCGATCCCGGGGGGAAGCGGCGCCACTACCGTGCGACCGTCGGGCGTCACCCAGCGCTCGCGCCGGTACCGAATGGCGACCGGCCGCAGAACCAGATCCTGGATGAGGAAACTCTCGTGGCCCTTGAAGCGCGAGCCCGCCGGCACTTCGGCCGTCAGCACCCGATCCTCGATCGCAACGCGGCGAATCTGCTTGCTACCGCGGCCACGGCGCTTGCCTCCGCCGGTCGGTGGCTTCGGCTCGCTCGCCTGCTCCATGCCGGAGGGCTTGATCGAAGGCCGACCCTTCAGGCCCTTCAGCCGCGCGATCTCCTCGCGCAGCGCCGCATTCTCTGCCGCCAGACCCGCCACCTTGCCGAGCGCCTCGATCAGCAGGCGCCGCAACTCGTCAGTACCAATCCTATCAACATCTGGTGGCGCCCCGGTCATGGACACCACTGAATCGTGATCCTCTCTTCCTGGGAAGTCCCGCAATCACCCCGATTCAATTTGTCGCAGCCACCCCAAGACCGCGATCACCCGACCGCGCACCGCGCCGCCGTCAATTGCCGCTGCCCGGCCTTTTGCCCCTGTTACGGACAGGACCCGAAAAAATATAGCTATCGTAATTGTTGGGCCAACCTTTCGGGCCGGCTCGTGATAGAGGATAAGACTATCACCCATTTATCCCAGCCAATCCTTCATCGGATTATCGAGGACCAGCTCATTCGCTCGGCGGAATTCATCGCGATCAGTGCCCGCTCCGACATCAGCTAGATTCCGGATCGCGTCAATCCTCCCCCGCTTCGTCAGCTTA
>DASZZS010000001.1:0-2333 GCA_035543295.1 Novosphingobium sp. | reverse complement strand
CAGCAACGCAATGACAGCCACAGCGCCAAGAATTCTCATCGGGGAAGCTCCCTGCATTTCCCGCAATATACCACCGCGCCAGCCGCGACGCCAAGCGCGCCTGCCTGGCGGCCTAAGACCGGTCCGACTTGCAGGATTTTGGCGATTGCACCCAATCGTCCCAGATCGGACCGCATTTGGTGCAGCCATTGAGGGCGAGACCCATCGCTACCACGCTGAAAACCAATACCAAACGCCTGAACATGACACCCGTCCCCGCTGGGACGATCATACGGCCTCAAGTCAGGCATTTTCAAGCCGGGGGCGCCAACGGGCTCACAGGGCTCGAGGGGCTCCAAAGGGCTCCAGGTGTCCATTTCCGCCGGATGCACGCTAGTAGCTCGTCACAGTGGTTCTGACTGGTTGATTCCGAGCCAATTTAGGATGGGCAGGTCTTCCGGAGCGACGAGGATTTGGATGCTTCGGGCGACGCCGGGTTGACGGCGAATGAGGCCGTTTCGTTCGAGCGTCACGATCATCTGGTGGACCGAGGGCGGGCTGACCTGAAAGTGGCGTTGCATGTCGGCCTCGGCGGGCGGGCGTCGGAACATGCGCGCGTAGGTGTAAATGAAAGCGAGGTATTGGCCCTGCTTTTCGGTGAAACCTTGAGCGCTGGGGCAGCGCGCGGCGCCTGATTTTTGATTCATTTGTCGATTCGTCCAGTCCTCCGACAAGGAGGTCGAGATGAATGTACGTTATCGGGTCGAATTGAGCCAAACCGAACGCTGTGAACTCACCGCGATGTTGAGCAAGGGCAAACGGGCCGCCCGCAAGCTCAAGCGCGCCCAGATATTGCTGGCGGCCGATGCCGGCTGCAGCGACGAGGAAATTGCCTGCACGGTAGCGGTGAGCGGTTCCACCGTGTATCGGACCAAGCGGCGCTTCGTGGAAGGCAATCTGGAGCGGGCGCTGAGCGAGGAGCCGCGTCCTGGCGCTGAGCGCAAGCTCACCGGCAAGGAGGAAGCCTTGCTGGTGGCAACCGCTTGCGCCAGCCCTCCCGAGGGTCGCGCCCGCTGGACGCTGGAGCTTTTGGCCGGGGTGATGGTCAAGCTTACCGATCACGAGAGTCTGTCGCCCGAAACGGTGCGCCGGCGGCTGGCCGAAAACGGCCTCAAGCCGTGGCGCAAGGATATGTGGTGCATTCCAAAGGTCGATGGCGAATACGTCGCCCGCATGGAAGACGTGCTCGACCTTTATGCCGAGGCGCCAGATCCCGACCGGCCGGTGGTCTGCTTCGACGAGAGCCCGGTCCAGCTCATCGGCGAGGTTCGCCAGCCGATCCCGGCCATGCCGGGCCAGCTCGAACGTTACGATTGCGAGTATCGCCGCAATGGCACCGTCAATCTCTTCGTCTGCATCGACGTGCATCGACCCTGGCGCAAGGTCAAGGTCACAAAGCGGCGGGCGGCAGAAGATTACGCTCACTGCATGCGCGAACTCGTCGATGTCCATTATCCCGAAGCCGCGTGCATCCGCGTCGTGCAGGACAACCTGTCGACCCACTCGGCCGGTGCCCTCTATGAAGCGTTCGCGCCCGCCGAAGCCCGGCGGATTCTGCGCCGCCTCGAGTTCCACTACACCCCCAAGCATGCCAGTTGGCTCAACATGGTCGAGATCGAGATCGGCGTCCTGCGCGGCCAGTGCCTCGACCGCAGAATCCACGACCCAGAATGGCTCCGCCGCGAAATCGACGCCTGGGAACGACAACGAAACGCCGCCGGAGCCCGCATCAATTGGATGTTCACAACCGACAAAGCTCGCGCCAAAATGGGCCGCGCATATCCCGTCACATCCAAAGAGTCATAATCACTGTGGCGAGGTACTAGTATGCATCCCGGCATTATGACCAAAGGGGGGAACCAGCCTTCATGCAAGACGAGCAACAAGCCGTGGCATTCGGTATTGAGGAAGCCCGGCGCGTCCTGGCTGACGTGTTTGCGCCATGGGTGCAGGATCTCAACCTGTCGATCGAGGGCATCGATTACGACCCGCCGCCGAATCCTGGCGCCGACTGGCAGCCGGGGGCGATCTTGCGCCTGCCCTTCTCCGAGCGGCTGTGCCGCAATGGCGGCATCGTTTGCGGCCAGGCGTTGATGGCATTCGCCGACACGTCGATGGTGATCGCGAATCTCGCGGCGAACCGCGGCTACCGGCCGATGACGACGGTCGATCAAACCACGCATTTCATGCGGGCAGTGAAGTCGTCGGACGTACTCGCCGATGCGCGGGTGGTCCGGCTCGGGCGCACCATGAGCTTCGGCCGCGTTACCCTGTCCAGCACCAGCGACAACAAG